>NZ_CAXHZC010000006.1:0-370329 GCF_964021845.1 uncultured Arcticibacterium sp.
TCCGCCCTCTTTGTAACGGGAGTGCAAAGGTAAAACAATTATTACCAATAGCAACACCACAAACACATTTAAAAATACACTCTTCCCCTAATACTCTTAAAATCAAGTAAAAAACAAGCTAACTAAATTTGACATTTATACTTTTACTTTAAATCGTTATACTATCTTATTTGATTTACACATACCACTTTTGACGAAAATAATAGACAAATACAGAAAGATGTGCTTTTAAAACAGTATTAGTAGAGCCTTTGATTAACAAAAAAATTGTTCATTTGTAACATAGAGCATACCATAGATTCTAATACTATATATACTATATCTTCGTTTTGAGGACAATCACTACATATTTCATGAAGAAAATTTCATTCCTTATCCTTTTTACTCTGTGTACCAAAAATGCCAGCTCTCAAGAATTACAAAAGCTTGGGTCTTCTATTAATACAGAATACAACGAGATACATCCCGTAATATCACCAGATGGTGAATCTCTATATTTTGTAAGAGTTAGCCATCCCTCCAACAATCATGGAAAGAGCGGGAGCAATGATGTTTGGTATACACAACATAGATCTGATGGAAGATGGTCTATTGCCAGAAAAATGCCAAATACGATTAATAAAGATAAGTATAATGATTTGTTCAGTATTTCACCCGACGGAAACACCGTTCTTATAAGAGGAGTATACAAGAATGGAAGAAAACAGAATGAAGTAGGTATTTCTAAATGTCAGAAAACGAAGACAGGCTGGACTCAACCTGAGAAACTAGATATTCCTAAACTAGATGCTATGTGTAAGGGTCAATATTTGTCGGCCTTTTTAACAAATAATGGTAAGGTCTTGATTCTTGGCTTTGCAGAAAAAAAGAACAGTAAAGATGACGACCTATATATAAGTAGTCTTGGGAGAGATGGTAAATGGAGTAAACCTGAAAGCTTAGGGCCTGATATTAATACGGGAAGTAGCGAAACTACTCCTTTCCTAGCCTCAGATGATTATACCTTGTACTTTGCCTCTGATAGAAAAGGTGGTCAAGGTGGTTCAGATATTTGGGTAAGTAAAAGAAGCGATAGAACATGGAAAAAATGGTCAACCCCGATAAACCTTGGAGAAAAAATAAACTCCCCTGAAGACGATTACTACTACTCTATTACTGCCACAGGAGAATATGCTTACATGACCACAAAAAGCGAAACTATAGGTAAGGGCGACATTATAAGATTTAAACTTCGCGACAATTCAGAAAGTGAAGAGGTGGTTGGTGCTCTTCAGTCATCTAACAATGAAATTGCCAGTAAAACTACCAAACCAAAAACTAAGGAAGAGTTAGAAAAAGAAAAACTTGACGCCTTAACATCTCCAAACCCTGTGGTTATGCTTAGCGGAAAAGTGATTGACACCAAAACACAGCGACCAATTGAGGCACGTATTATATATGAAACATTTCCAGGTGGTGAAGAAATTGGCGTAGCAAATACAAACCCTACAACAGGTGAATATAAAATAGTACTGCCATACGGCCAAATGTACACTGTAAGGGCGGAAGCGAATGATTTTATTGCTATTGGTAAAAACATTGATCTTACGGAGGTAGGCTCCTTTAAGGAAATCAAAGGTGAGAACTTGGAGTTGGCTCCATTATTAGCAGGGGTTACGGTGGCCATGAGTAACATTTTCTTTGAATTTGCTTCAGCAAATCTTGAAAAAGAATCCTTTCCGGAGCTTGATAGACTTGCCGGCGTTTTATTAGCAAATAAAAACATGGCGATTGAGGTACAAGGGCATACTGATAATGTTGGTTCTGCTGAAGCTAACCTTAAACTTTCGCAGGCTCGAGCTAATTCTGTACGTGATTATCTGTTAACTAAGAACGTGCCGATTGAAAAAGTAGCCAGCGTAGGAATGGGTATGGGAAAGCCAATTGCCTCAAATGCTACTACCGAAGGACAGGCTAAAAATCGTCGTGTAGAATTTATTATTACCAAAAAGTAAATCTTTCTACCTTTGCGGCTTCATATAAAACTAATACTGAAGGATGAGCAAAGCACAGATGATAACCGAAAAAGGTACGATGGTCATAGAATTTTATGACAATGATGCCCCACTTGCTGTAGAAAATTTCAAAAAATTAGCCTCAGAAGGCTTTTACGATGGTTTAACTTTTCACAGGGTAATTCCTAACTTCATGGTACAGGGTGGTTGCCCAAACGGTATTGGGAATGGTGGACCGGGTTATAACATCCCTTGTGAACTAGATGGTGAGCTTCAATATCACGACAGAGGTGTACTTTCTATGGCACATGCTGGGAGAAACACTGGTGGTTCTCAATTTTTTATCTGTCATAGCAGAACTAATACTGCTCACCTAGACAGAAACCATACTTGTTTTGGTAAAGTAATAGAAGGTGTGGATACCGTTGATGATATCAGACAAGGCGACAAGATTGAGAAAATTGTCATTTTAGAGGAAGCTTAATTCTACAAGTACCTCTTTTGTTCATATTGGACACAGCAATATATAAGAAAAGCTAGCTTCACGGCTAGCTTTTCTTATTATGACACAAATTTCAGAAGGTTCACTTCCACTTTACAGAATTTTTGGAAGCTTTGTTTAAAAATATCGTCTTTTGAAGAGCTCCTTCTTTTGATGTATTTCTTATTTCTACTCCTTTAGTGTTGGCTCCATTTACTTCCATGAAAGTTTTCTTGTTCCGTCCATAGTTTAACTTGTCAATATTTAAACCGTCTACATTGTTAAGCTGCACTACGGTTTTACTCGAACTTGTCAAATTAACATTGACCAAATCAATATTCTTAACTTCAGTAAGTTGGATTCCGCTGTTTGACGTGATATTGAAATTTGAAATGGTAACATTCTCTATTTGTGCTTCAGGAATTCCTCGCATCATAATAGCAGCCTCCGCTCCTTTACAATAAACCCTATCAATCAGGAAGTTTCTAAAAATAGGGGTTCCCTCATAAAAGGGTTTTGTCTCAATAGGTGGAAGTCCGTGGTCTTCTCCAATTAAAGCCACTGGGTCTTTAGCTGCGTAATACATATTAAAACGTATAGCTTCTCCTAGAATGTTATTCATATTAATATCGGAGATGAATATATCTTCAACAATTCCACCACGGCCACGGGTTGTTTTAAACCTCAATCCTATATCTGTCCCGAGGAAATTGCAATTATTAACAAATAGGTTATTCACTCCACCAGACATTTCTGAACCAATCACAAAACCTCCATGCCCATGATACACTGTAGTATTTCTAACTATAAAGTTTGAAGTAGCTACTCCACGTTCTCTTCCTGAAGCATCTCTACCTGATTTAATGGTAATGGCATCATCTCCTGTATCAAAAGTGCAGCCCTCTATTATTCCATTTGTACATGATTCCACATCTAAAGCGTCATTGTTTTGACCGTACCACGGATTCTTTACATTTACATTTCTAATAATTAAGTTTTTGCAAAGCAATGGGTGTAAAGTCCAAGCTGGAGAATTTAAAAACGTAACTCCTTCTATAAATATATTTTTACAGTTGGTTAAACTCACCATATTAGGTCTCAAGAAATCTTTGATAGCTTCATAATCGGCTTTTGTTTTACCTTTTACTTTTTGATTCGTCCATTCTCTATTTTCATTTCCATACTTTGATTGCTCTGAGGGATACCACGCTGTTTTTTTCTCATCCAAAACACCACCTGACTTAATAAGTGCAGCCCATTGAGATTCTGTCATCTTCGATTTCTTAACCTGTTTCCACACCTGGCCTGCTCCATCCATTATTCCTTTCCCAGAAATAGCAATATTGACCAAGTTAACTCCCCATATAGGTGCATGACTTCTGTAAGCGTCTAGCCCCTCCCAAGTTGTTTCTACCAACGGATAATCGTCTCTGTTATCTGAAAACTGAACAAATGCACCTTCCTCTAAATGAAGGTTGACATTACTTTTTAAGTCAATAGGCCCTGAAAGCCAAAAGCCTTTTGGAATTAGTACTACCCCACCACCATTTTGCGAAGCTACCTCAATAGCCTGATTAATGGCCGTATGGCATAAAGTAAGACCACCACTTTCTGCACCATACTTTACAATATTTAATGTGTCTTTTTTAAAAGCTGTCTCATTAACCGTAGGTAACTCATAAGCATACTTGGTTGGATAAGGTGATTTTAGTAAAAAATGTCTTAATGGATGGCTAAGGGCCATTAATTCTGCAGCAGCCATTTTGGACATTAGCTTTGCCCCGTAAGGCGTAAAATGAGTATTGTCAACTAAGCCATCTGGAAATTTGTCATAAACACCCGGCATAACATGCATAAAAAGGTCTTTTGAGTCTTGAACACCCATTTCTTTCAGCAATTCCATGCTCTTTTGATGCATGTCAATCATAGGTACATTAAGCTCTTTGGCCAGTTCATGAACCACCAAAGGGTAGTCTCCGTGTTGATCTATGAAGTTTCCGCTTTCGTCAAACTTCCTTCTACTTACAGGAGTAAGTAAAATTGGAATAGCTCCTTTGGCTTGAGTTTCCTTAACATATCGCCTTAAGTTCTCTTTATAATCGGTGTGCGGGGCGGCATACCTGGCAGGGTCACTTTCTTTTTGATCATTATGACCAAACTGGATAAACACATAATCTCCTGGTTTTAACTGTTTATCAACCTCAGCCCAATGGCCTAAATCACGAAAGCTTTTAGTACTTCTTCCGTTTCTAGCATGATTTTGAATTTCTATTTTGTCTGTAAAGAGTTCATGAAATACTTGCCCCCAGCCTGTCTCTGGAGCATCGTACACCTTTTTATTTGCCATGGTGCTATCGCCAATCATGAAGATAGTCAATGCCTTTTTATCTGTAGATTTAAACGCAGTTATCACAAAAAAGCATAGTAATAGATAGACACTTTTTTTTATCATATCAATAGGGTAAAGTTTAAAAAGATTGTTTTGATGGTACTAAGAATTTAGTACCAACGGCTTAACTCTCGGGGAGTCTAAAAAAAAGACTACCCCATAGATACGAGATAGCCTTTTAAAATTATTTTAAAGAATTGAGGGGAATGTGATCCATGTCAGTAAAGTCTTTATTTTCCCCTGCCATAGCCCATATGAAAGCATAATTAGAGGTACCACTTCCAGAATGAATAGACCAAGGTGGAGATATGATAGCCTCTTGGTTTTGAACCCAAAGGTGTCTTGTTTCGTCTGGTTTACCCATAAAATGCATTACACCTTGATTTTCTGGAATATCGAAGTAGCAATAAATCTCACTTCTTCTATCATGCGTATGAGCTGGCATGGTATTCCATACGCTACCCGTATCTAAGGTAGTTAGCCCCATTACCAGCTGACAACTCATTAGTCCATCATTATGGATATACTTATAAATGGTTCTTCTGTTTGATGTTTCGGCAGAGCCCAAAGTTACAGGAAGAGCTTCTTCTTTAGTATAAGAAGCATTAGGATAAGTATGATGTGCTGGAGCCGATAACAAAAAGAATTTGGCAGGGCTAGCGGGATCATTTGAAGAAAAAACAATACTCTTTGTTCCTTTTCCTAAATATACACAGCCTAATTTGTCTAACTTAAAAACTTCACCGTCTGCAGTTACTGTTCCTGAGCCACCGATGTTAATTACGCCTAGCTCGCGTCTTTCTAAAAAAAACTCACTTTTAAAATCTTCTGGTGCCTCTAGTGCTAAGTCTGCTTTGACAGGACTGGCACCACCGGTTACCATTCTGTCATAATGTGTGTAGGTTAATGTAATTTCATTTTCTACAAACAGGTTTTGAATCAAAAAGTTTTCTCTTAACTCTTTGGTGTTCATTCTCTCTACCTCTCTTGGGCTAGATTCGTATCTTGAGTTCATTTATCTTTATATTTTATTTTTATCTGCCCATCCAACCACCGTCTACGGTAAGAATGGTTCCGTGTACATAATTTGAAAGTTCTGACGCCAAAAATAAAGTTGGACCCGCAAAATCTTCAGACTCTCCCCATCTTCCTGCAGGAATTCTGTCTAATATTGACTTACTTCTCTCTGGATTATTTCTTAAGGCTTCTGTATTATCCGTGGCTATATAACCTGGGGCTATAGCATTTACATTTACACCACTACCTGCCCATTCATTTGCAAAAGCTTTTACCAAACTTCCTATTGCTCCTTTGCTGGCTGCATAGCCTGGTACGGTTACACCACCTTGGAAAGTCAATAAAGAAGCAGTAAAAATCACTTTTCCTGATTTCCTTTCAACCATTTCTTTTCCAAATTCTCTGGTAAGGATAAATTGTGCATTGAGGTTAATGTCTATTACTTTATCCCAGTATTCATCTGGGTGCTCTGCAGCAGGTTTTCTAAGAATAGTTCCTGCATTATTTACCAGAATATCAATAATTGGGTGATCAGCTTTAGCAGCATTTACAAACGCATACAAAGCATCTCTATCTCCAAAATCAGCTTGATAAGCATAAAACTTTCTTCCCATGCCCTCTACGGCAATTTGGATATCACTACCCTCTAACTCTAAACTGGCCGAAACTCCAATAATGTCTGCACCTGCAGCAGCTAGTCCTTCTGCCATAGCAAACCCAATTCCTCTCTTACATCCTGTAACTAAGGCTACTTTACCACTAAGGTCAATTTTTGTCATTGTTTCTCTTTATTTTCTGCAAATCCAATAAAAAACTGGACTAATACAAGATTAGGTAATAGGTGAAAGTATGCCTAACATATCTCTTGGTTTTTTTGTGCAATCGATATCGGGAACGTTGCCACTATTTTTTTTTATTATATTAATCGTAGAATTGACATTTAATATTAACCAAAAGATCATACTTGACGTTGTATTTTACGATATTTACAATTACTAAATCATTCTAAACAAATTTTTTATTGGAAACTATAACCATTAAAGACATAGCAAAAGCCTTAAACCTTTCTACATCCACGGTGTCTCGTGCAATAAGAGGTAGTTATGAGATTAGCGATGCTACAAAAAAACTGGTTTTAGATTATGCGGAAAAAGTCAATTATAGGCCAAATCCAATTGCCCTTAGCTTACGCGAAAATAAAAGTAGAAGCATAGGAATCATTGTTCCAGAAATTGCCAATAACTTTTTTTCTAATGCCATTAATGGAGCCGAAGATGTAGCACAAAAAAGAGGCTATCACGTTATGATATTTCAAACAAGGGAGTCTGACCTTAAAGAGAAGGCTTGTTTGGAACATGTACTTTCGAGAAAACTAGACGGTGTACTTATTTCTCTTTCTGGTAGCACACAAGATTATACTTATTTAGAACACCTACTTAAAGGTGAATTTCCGATGGTTTTCTTTGACAGGGTACCTGATGGAGTTAAGGCAAACAAAGTAGTAGCGAATAACTTTCAAGGTGCTTTTGATGCTACGGAGCATTTGATTAAAACTGGTAGAAAGAGGATTGGCCATATTACTAGCCCTCCTATTTTATCAATTACCCAAGAACGATTAGCTGGTTATAAGGCCGCCTTGGAGAAATACAATATTCCTTTTAATGAGAATTTGGTGAAATTTATGGAGTTTGATTACAGTATAATTGCTGAAACTATCAAAAAACTCATAAAAGAAGAAAACCCAGACGCTCTTTTTACAGCAAGTGATAGATTAGCATTAAGCTGCTATGACGCCATTAAAAGTCTAAATGTTAAAATACCTGAAGAGGTTGCGGTAGTTGGTTTTACAAATCTAAAAGTAGCTAACCTGCTGAGTCCATCAATGACCACAGTAACCCAACCGGCTTTTGATTTAGGTGCCGAGGCTGTTAATATTCTGATTGACAATATTGAAGGAAACAAAAGAGATATGGCTTTTAAAAAGTTAGAACTGCCAACTTCCTTAGAAATCAGGGCTTCTTCTAAAATATAAGGTTATTTTCTCCTTACCGACTGTCTAGCTAAAAGTACCCAGCCTTTCTTTTGTTTTTGCCATACCGTCATGATATGGAGCTTAACCTCAGCCGGATTACCACCATCTAACGTTTTAGCGTATAAATCATGACGTACAATAGCCGTCTTTCCAAGTGTTTCAATCGTTTGGTTTGATAATTCTATTTCGGTGAAATTTGATGCTTTAGACACCAATGCTTCAACAAACTGATCTCTATTTTCAAGTTTCCCATCAGAATGGCCGTAAGTCAACTTAAAATGAGTAATAGCTGTTAGACCAACTTTAGTAGGTTGCACCATTAATTGGCGTAACTCCTCTACACTTTTTTCAAGATTTGGGTGCTGTGCATTTGCAAAACCACAAATAGATAAGAATAAAATAACTAGAAACGATGTTGTTTTTGTTTTGTTCATTTTGGATAGGGTTATTAATGCTGTTTAAATTTAATAGGAATAAGCTTAATAAGCATCTATAGCCATCATTAAAGCTATATTCCCCATGGCTGCATTGGCAGGTCTCGGGTGCTCTTGATTAAAAACGCTTAGCTCCTCTGAAGGGAGAATGGTGTTTTTTGATTCATCAAAGCTATCATTAATCAAAACCTGAACTGTATTTAGACTTAAATGTTTTGCTAAAAAAGCATAAGCCGCTTGTCTTTTTGAAGGGCCGTAATCATGTTTTTCGTTCGCCAAGTGTACATTTTCTATATTTTGCTTCGCATCAAAAAAATGGTAAATCCTTTTAATATGAGGTATTGCAACTTCAGGATTATGTTGTGTCCAGTCTCCACCATCTGAAATGAGTAGAAGTGGTTTGGGGGCAAAACAAGCCGCTATTTCCACATTAGAGGTTTTATGATGTTCTCTTACGTGAATAGGCATACCGCTCTCACACTGACAACCACCAAAAAAGTAAGAAGAAACCATAACTACAGGCACAGAAACACTAATTCTGTCATCTAGAGCCGAAAGTAAAAAAGTTTGTGTTCCGCCACCAGATTCTCCTGTCATGGCAATCTTGCTGGCATCAACTTCAGGTAATTGTGAAAGAAAGTCTAAAGAACGCACGCCAGTGATCAGTTGACCCTTGAGTACATTTCGAATTTTATGCTCCGCTTGTTTCATGTCGCCCTGCCCTACCATATCATACGCAAAAACTACTGCTCCCATTCTAGCCAAAGTGGCACAGCGTTGCTGTGTGTATTCTTTAAAACGTGGGTCTACTCCATGGCCATGTGGGCAAAGTATTCCTGGAACCTTACCTTTGATATTAGTTGGTTTGTAGAGGTTTCCTGAGACATAAACACCTTTAAAGGCTTCAAAGAATACATTCTCGACAGTATAGCCGGCAAAGGTCTTTTTAGAATGTATGGTAGCATTGACCTTCTGATTCCTTATCAAGTTGTCAATTTCCGCTCCGTCTAAAATCCCTTTTCTTATTTCTTCCGCTCTTGATTGCCATTCCTCTTTATTTTGATACAAAGCAGCTAGTTTCGCATGCTCCGCTTTTCCTTCTTCTGGAGTGAAGTAGGCTCCTTGGCGAAGCTCAAAATTGTTTTGAGCAAAGCACCAAGTTGTGATAAAAAGTAGTGTTAGAAATAATTTGATTGTTTTCATGTTAATTTAATTCCAACACCAAAACAGAAAAAGGCGGGACTACTACATCCATTTTATTATTGATAAGTTTAGCTCCGTTGAATTTCTTAGGTGTTATTTTATTAGGCTTGGCAAATGTATTATGGTCTTGAATGCTAGGTGAAGACAAAATTCTTCCAGAAACATCCTTAAAATTTTCGCCCCTCATATCAAGACTTATCTTGTGGCTTTTATTCATATCAATATTTACAACGGAAACATGCACTTTCCCACTAGCATCTTTTGATGCAGAAGCAGAAATAGCAGGAAGCTTTTTATCACCAAAAACGTAATCCTCTGTTTTCAGGTAAACAGGAATTTGTACAGCATCTTGATGAATTTTATACATTTCCATTACATGATAAGTTGGTGTTAAAATAATACGCTCTTCGTCTGTAAGAATTACTGCCTGAAGCACATTAACCACCTGAGCAATGTTTGCCATTCTCACTCTATCAGCGTGATTATTAAAGATATTAAGCGTCATTCCGGCTATCATGGCATCACGCATAGTGTTTTGTTGATAAAGAAATCCACCATTAGTTCCGGGTTCTACATTATACCAGCCACCCCATTCGTCTACCATCATGGCTACTTTCTTTTCAGGGTCATACTTATCCATAATAGTGGAGTGTCCCTGTACTAATCTTTCCATATCCCATGCTCTAGACATGGTAGTGAAGTACATATTCTCATCAAACTCCGTGGCCGAGCCTTTATCTGCCCAGTCTATTACTGAATAATGATGTACTCCTATTCCCTCCAACATTTTGTGAGGAATGTCTCGCATCATTACTTCGGTCCAGTGATAATCATCGTCAGATGCTCCAGAGGCTATTCTAAAAAGTTTCTCTTTTGAGTCCCAGCTAGTGTTTACGTAAGTGGCATATCTTTTATAAAGGTCTGCATAATATTCTGCAGTCATATTTCCACCACAACCCCATGTTTCGTTCCCTATTCCCCAGTATTTTACTTTGAAAGGTTCTTCATGACCATTTTCTGCACGCAAATCTGACATTGGGCTTTTGCCAGAAAAATTCATGTACTGTACCCATTCAGACATTTCTTGAACACTTCCACTACCTACATTTGCAGAAAAATAAGGTTCAGTACCGAGCTGACGACAAAGCTCCATAAACTCGTGGGAGCCAAAGGAGTTATCTTCTGTAACATTTCCCCACCAGGTATTCACAATGGTTGGTCTGTCTTCTTTTGGACCAATCCCGTCTTTCCAATGATAGGTATCTGCAAAACATCCGCCAGGCCATCTCAAGTTTGGGATATTTAAGTTTTTTAGTGCCTCCACCACATCTGTTCGCATTCCATTAATATGTGGCACCAGTTTATTTTCTTCGCCAGCATAAAGTCCTCCATATATACAGCGACCCAAATGTTCTGAAAAATGCCCATAAATATGTTTATTAATAATAGTCTCCCCTAAATCTGTATTCAGGACAATCTTGTTTTGAGCAGGAGAAAGAAGCGGTATGCACAGGAATATAAATAAACCAAATGCGTAATTTTTAATAGGATTCAAGGTTAAATTAATTGGGTTGAAGTCACAATTTATCTATTAAGTCTAGATATACCAAGATTTTCAATCGGTTGGCTTGATAATAAATCCTATTTAGACCTTAAAAAAGCAGAGTCAAAGAAATGCCGTAATTTTGAACTTCATTAACAAAATAAAATTCTACGACAGTAGAAACAAATAAAACATAACTTCAACAACGAAATGAAGGACATCAATCAACTTATAGAATTAATTGAATTAAAGGAACTCTCACCAAATGTTTATGTGGGGCAAAATTATCAAGCTCCGTGGAATAGGGTTTTTGGTGGCCAAGTGCTTTCTCAAGCCGTAAGTGCCGCATATAAAACAGTACCAAAAGATAGATTTGCCCACTCGATGCATGCCTACTTTTTATTGGCTGGTGACATATCTATTCCTATTCATTACGAAGTGGAAAGTGTAAGAGATGGAGGAAGTTTTAGCACTAGAAGAGTGGTAGCCAAACAAAATGATGTTCCCATTTTTATTACTTCCATATCTTTTCAATCTAAACAAGAGGGATTTGACCATCAAATTGATATGCCAAACGTGGTAGGTCCTGAAGGTTTAAAGTCTGATGAAGATTTGGTAAACAAATACAAACTTTTTGTTCCCCAAAATATTCTTCAATCTATCAAAACACGCCCTTTTGAATTCAGACCTGTTGAGAAATTGAATGTTTTTGACAGAAGTACCAAACCTCCTTACAAACACATTTGGTTTAAAGCGAAAGAAAAAGTAGAAGGCGGACTGGATGTACATCAGACACTATTAACATACGTTTCTGATTATAATCTTTTAACCACTGCCACCTTACCACATACTAAAGGTCCTATTCCTAAAGATTTGTTTATGGCCAGTCTTGATCATGCTATGTGGTTTCATCGTGATTTTAGAATTGATGAGTGGATGCTTTACGCCTTGGACAGCCCAAGTGCTTCTAATACGCGTGGATTTACTAGAGGAAATATCTTTACTCAAAAAGGTAAACTGATAGCTTCTGTTGTTCAAGAAGGTTTAATAAGAAAGGCTAAAAAAAAGGGGACTTTTAAATGAAAAAGGTCACAAGTTTACTCTTTCTAGTTGTTCTTCTTACCTCCTGCAATAATCAAGCAAATACTGGTAAAGCCAAAGCTGAGTCTTTAACAGAACTTACCGAAGAAGTACAAAAAACGATCAATCTTTCAACGTTTCAAGAAAGTGAATTCCCTGATGCCATTGATGGCTGTGCTTGCTATTTTAAAGAAAAAGGGAAAGAAAGTGCAGGTTACGTTTACGTAGATGACTTTTCTCGAACTGGTTTTATCAAAATCGGTGACACTTTTGAAGAACTTGAAATTTATGAAGCCCACAATGAAAATGGCTTTGTAAAACATAAATGCCGAGCCGAACACTATGGAGTCGATATGGAATTAACAGAAATAGGCCATGAAGATGAAACATGGGAATATGAAGGCACCATGGAAATTAACAAAATAGACGGCAGCAAAATAACACTCCAGATAATTGGAGAATGCGGCTGTTAATAGTATTACGTTTAAGAAAAGGGTACGTAAATTACCTTTTTCGTTTCAAAAAATTCTTCTTCAAAAAAATCAACAAGCAAATGTTCTTGATAAGGACGTTTTGCTTCGTTGAGCTCTTCTTCCAAATCTCCCCCTTTTAAATAAAGGATTCCATTATCTAAAGAATTAATAGATCTAGTTTCAAACTTTTGATGAATCCACCCTATGAATGGTTTCATTCTGGTTACCGCACGACTTACTATAAAATCATATTTTCCTTTGACATTTTCTGCACGTTCATGCTGAGCGGTAAGGTTTTTCAAACCTAGTGCTTCCGCTACTTCATTCACTACCTTTATTTTCTTTCCAATAGAGTCTACCAAATGAAACTGAACTTCAGGAAACATTATAGCCAATGGAATACCAGGAAAACCACCGCCAGTACCTACATCTAAAACCTTTGAGTTAGGTGCAAACTGATAAACCTTTGCTATTCCTAAGGAATGGAGCACATGCTTTTCGTACAAAGCTTCCACATCTTTTCTAGAAATAACATTGATTTGAGCATTCCAAAGTGTGTAGAGGTCAAGCAACTGGCCAAATTCAGCTTTCTGCTTCTCTGTTAAATCTGGAAAATATTTTAATATAATGTCCATGAATACGGAATTACTGATTCAAAAATTGAACGTCAAATGACGTAGAAACCTATCTCCACTTAATTTTCTTAGGATTCGAAAACAAAGACATTATTCCGAAAACCACCAAATAGGTAAAGTACAAAAAGTCTAAAAGTAAAATCTTACCTGAACTTACAGTAAGGCCTAGTTTCTTATTTGTCAATGACAAAATTAACCAACGAAGCAGTAACCAAGAAATAAAAACTCCTGTAACTACTCTCATCCAATTGGTATAGGGTAAATACTGCTGCCAGCCTATTTCATCAAGCCACTGTTCAGAAACTCTCATCCAATCTGGTAATACAAACCATGACGGTTCAGAAACAAATGCCGGAATAATAAAAAACCAACAAGCCAAGAAGCTTAACCAAAGCATAGCAATACTAAATTTATCTCTTGCTTTATATTTTTTCCCTACTGAAAGGTGACGCCTTTTTTGGGTTACCCAAGAGTCAAAGGTGGTTTTAGGCTCTGAGCTCACATAGGAGTCATAGTTTAAAGCAATCTCCGTATTGCTGCCTTTAGAAACTTCATTAATAAAAAGGTCATCATCTCCACTTAAAAGTCCCATGTGCGTAGAGAAACCTTTATTCTGCCAAAAACACTCTCTTCTATACATCAGATTTCTTCCTACACCCATAAAAGGTATACCTACTTTTGCAAAAGACATGTATTGCAAAGCAGTTTGGAAAGTTTCGTATCTAATAAAGGCGTTTAAAATTCCTGGGTATTTGTTATAAGGAGAAAAACCGAGCACCACTTCTTTGCCATCAGAAAGTTTGGCAACCATTTCCTTAATCCAATTTTTACTTAATGGCCTGCAGTCGGCATCGGTTAGCAGAATCACTTCTTTAGTTGCCTTTTTTATACCCATAGTTACCGCATATTTCTTAGCAGTAAAGTGTTCGGGTAAGGCCTTTACATTAACAAAAGAAAGATTTTTATAAGCTCCTTCATTGGTTCTTAAATAATCATAGGTTCCATCAGAAGACCTATCATCTACCACCACTATCTCAAAGTTTGGATATTCTTGATTATCAAGAAGAGGCAGCAATTCTTTTAAATTATCAAGTTCATTCCAAGCTGCCACAATAATGGATACGCCTAAAGGCTTTGATTTTACTTCCGTTTCAGCACTGCCTTCTCTTTTTAGAATAGCAGTAAAAACAAAAAGCAGGAAAATCAGCTGTATTAAAATAGCTGTTCCAAAAATTGCCGGAAAAATATAATCCCAGATCACTTAATAATAGTGGTGTTTTTTACGCTCCTAGAATAGTCCCTTCAAAACTAATGAAGATGTCATTCTAAAAATTATAGTGTTAAATATCCTCAAAGATAATAACTATTCTGATGTATTAATGTGATAAAAAATCTTTCAATCAATTTCATTTCAAGTGGTTCCGCCTTTAAAATTATTTTCAGGCTACCATTAATTAGACTTAATTTTGCAGGATGAAATTTGAGCTAAAAAAAACAGACTCTGGCAGTAAAGCAAGAGCAGGAAAAATCACAACAGACCACGGTGAGATATTAACACCCATATTTATGCCTGTAGGTACAGCAGGAACAGTTAAAGGTGTTCATCAACGCGAATTAAAAGAAGACATTCATGCTCAAATAATCTTAGGAAACACCTACCATCTATACCTAAGACCGGGTTTAGATGTGCTCCAAAAAGCTGGTGGATTACATGGCTTTAATGGCTGGGACAAACCAATTTTGACCGACAGTGGCGGTTACCAGGTTTTTTCTCTGAAAGAAATGAGAAAAATCACGGAAGAGGGAGCCAAGTTCAGTTCACATATTGACGGGTCAAAACATATGTTTTCTCCCGAATATGTTATGGATATTCAACGGATAATAGGTGCGGATATCATCATGGCTTTTGATGAATGTACGCCCTACCCCTGCGATTTTGCTTATGCAGAAAACTCTATGCATATGACTCACAGGTGGTTAAAAAGATGCATAAATCGCTTTGATAAAACAGAACCAATTTATGGTCATTCTCAAACATTGTTCCCAATTGTACAGGGAAGTGTTTATCCTGATTTACGAAAGCAATCTGCTGAATTTATTGCGGAGCAAGACAGAGAAGGAAATGCAATCGGCGGCCTTTCTGTAGGAGAACCTGCCGAAGACATGTATGCCATGCTGGAAGTGGTCAATGATATCTTACCAAAAGAAAAACCACGCTACCTGATGGGTGTGGGTACTCCTGAGAATATTTTAGAAGGAATAGCTTTAGGTACCGATATGTTTGATTGTGTTATGCCAACCCGAAACGCAAGGAACGGGATGCTATTCACTACGGAAGGTATTATCAATATTAGAAACAAAAAATGGGAAGATGATTTTTCTCCAATTGACCCTAATTTAGATTGTTATGCATCAAAGTTTTACACCAAAGCCTATTTAAAACACCTTATTAAATGTAAGGAAATGTTAGGTTCGCAAATAGCCAGTGTACATAATCTAGCTTTTTATATCTGGTTAGTGGAGCAAGCTCGAGAACATATTCTTGCTGGAGATTTTACTACTTGGAAGCCAAAAGCTATAAAGCAGTTTATGCGACGTCTATAATTCTAAAAGGCTTTAAAACGAGAAAAGCAGCTCAAATGAGCTGCTCTTCTTATATCTAGAAGGTTCGTAAATCCTACTCTCCTTTTTCTTTCTTGATAACATCTTCTGCAAGACTTTGCGGAACGAAATCGTAGTGAGAGAAAGTTAGGTTGGCTGTAGCACGACCTGAAGAAATAGTTCTAAGGTCAGTTACGTAACCAAACAATTCAGAAAGAGGAACAGAAGCCTTGATTACTTGAGAACCTTGCTTAGTATCCATTCCTTTCATAATACCTCTTCTACGGTTCATATCACCAGTGATAGGACCTGTATACTCATCTGGAGTTAAAATCTCAACAGCCATAACTGGCTCCAATAATTTAGCACCAGCCTCTTTTCCTGAATTACGGAACGCTAAACGAGCCGCCATTTCAAAAGAGAAAGAGTCAGAATCCACATCATGGAAAGAACCATGAACTAGAGATACTTTCATACTATCAACTGGGAAACCAGCTAAAGGACCATTTTTCATAGCCTCTCTAAATCCTTTTTCTACAGAAGGAATAAATTCACGTGGAATAGCACCACCTACAATTTTATTTTCAAACTGTAATCCTGGAAGAATTTCTTTTCCATCTTCTGGCTCATCTGCAGGTCCCATTGCATAAACAATGTCTGCAAACTTACCACGACCACCAGATTGTTTCTTATAAACTTCTCTTCCTTCGTAAGTTTTAGTTAAAGCCTCTTTGTATGCCACCTGAGGAGCACCTTGATTAATTTCTACTTTAAACTCACGACGCATTCTATCAATGATAATGTCAAGGTGAAGCTCACCCATACCTCTCATGATAGTTTGACCTGTTTCTTCGTTGGTCTCTACTTGAAGTGTTGGATCTTCTTCAATCAACTTCGCAATAGCATTACCAAATTTATCTTGATCAGCAGTTTTCTTAGGCTCAATAGCATATCCAATTACTGGATCTGGGAAGTTCATTGATTCAAAAACAATTGGATTATCTACATCAGATAATGTATCTCCAGTTTTGATATCTTTAAATCCTACTACCGCAGCAATATCACCAGCTTGCAATTCATCAATTTGATTTTGCTTGTTAGCGTGCATTTGGAAGATTCTAGAGATACGCTCTTTCTTACCATTTCTGTTATTTAAGATATACGACCCAGAAGGTAATGTACCTGAATAAGAACGGATAAAGCAAAGACGACCTACGAAAGGATCCGTTGCAATTTTAAAAGCCAATGCAGAAAATGGCTGAGTGCTATCTGGAAGACGCTTAATTTTTGCTTCTGTTACTGGATCTGTACCAATGATACCATCTCTATCTAAAGGAGAAGGTAAAAGCTCCATAACATAGTCCAACATTGTTTGAACACCTTTGTTTTTAAAGGCAGAACCACAAAGCATTGGAACGATGTCCATGCTAATTGTAGCAATTCTTAATGCGTTGATAATTTCTTCAGCAGAAATAGACTCAGGATCTTCAAAGAATTTCTCCATCAATGACTCGTCAGCAGATGCTACTGATTCCAATAGCTGCTCTCTCCAATGAGCTACATCGTCTACCATGTCAGCAGGAATCGGAACTTCGGTAAAAGTCATTCCTTTATCTTCCTCATTCCAGATAATACCTCTGTTATAAACAAGGTCAACAACACCTTCAAAGTTCTCTTCGTTTCCAATAGGTAACTGAAGAGGAACGGCGTTACTACCTAACATTTCTTTAACCTGTGCACACACGTTTAAGAAATCAGCACCTTGACGGTCCATTTTGTTTACGAAACCAAGACGAGCAACATTGTAGTTATTTGCTAATCTCCAGTTAGTTTCAGATTGTGGCTCAACACCATCAACCGCAGAAAACAAGAATACAAGACCATCTAAAACTCTCAATGATCTATTCACCTCCACCGTAAAGTCTACGTGACCTGGTGTGTCAATGATGTTCATGTGATAGTTTTGGTCCTTGTACTTCCAGTCTAGCGTAGTAGCAGCAGAAGTAATAGTAATACCTCTTTCTTGCTCTTGCTCCATCCAGTCCATTGTGGCAGCACCATCATGAACCTCTCCAATCTTGTGACTAACCCCTCCGTAATAAAGGATACGTTCTGTAGTTGTAGTCTTACCTGCGTCAATATGAGCGGCAATACCAATGTTTCTTGTGTATTTTAAATCGCGAGCCATTATTAAATATTTTACTTATTTTAGACCTAAATCGTTGACTGTCAACAGAATAGGACTTACAAAACTTTAAAAGTCACCTTTCTGTTTTCGGGGTGCAAAAGTACGCATTTTTTTCTGACAAATAAACTATCCTTTTAAGTATAAGTTTAAGATTATCAAAATAACATTGCCTTTCAATAAAATTCCTTATGCCGAAACGGTGCAATCGAAAACAATTAATTAGTTTTGACAATAATTGCTAAACGCCGAAATAATGACAAAAAACACAAAAGCTAACGACCAACAGATAAACATTGAACTATCTGAAGAAATGGCAGAAGGAGTATATGCTAACCTTGCCATGATTGCCCACTCTAATTCAGAATTTGTCATTGACTTTATAAGATTGATGCCTGGCGTTCCTAAGGCAAAGGTAAAATCAAGAATCATACTTACTCCTGAGCATGCTCAAAGGTTGCTTGTAGCCCTGCAAGATAATATCAGTAAATACGAAGACAACTTTGGGGACATAAGAGAAAGTAATGAGTCGGTTCCTTTTCCAATGAATTTTGGTGGGCCAATGGGGGAAGCTTAAAAGCCTATTTATACCTTTATAATATAGCGGGGATTTTACACCCTAAAACCATTACCAAGATATTGATAGAAAACTTTTAATGTCATGGCATAGGAATAAAATAAATTTCTGTACCTTTGCACTCCCTTTTTAAGGGAGTATTTATTTTTTTAACATTTTTAATTTTTACAATGCCTACTATACAACAGTTAGTAAGAAAAGGAAGAGAGCAGCTTAAGCATAAGTCGAAATCTCCTGCATTGGATTCTTGCCCACAGCGTCGTGGCGTTTGTACTCGTGTTTACACTACTACTCCTAAGAAGCCAAACTCGGCCCTTAGAAAAGTAGCTCGTGTGAGACTTACAAACCAAAAAGAAGTGAACGCATACATTCCGGGTGAAGGTCATAATCTACAAGAGCACTCTATCGTATTGATAAGAGGTGGTAGAATCAAAGATCTTCCTGGTGTACGTTATCACATCGTTCGTGGAGCATTGGATACAGCAGGTGTAGCGAGTAGAATGCAAGGTCGTTCTAAGTATGGTGCTAAGAGACCAAAAGCAGCCAAAAAGTAGTCCCCATTGTTTTAAATTAGGGTAGCAATATCCAATGATATATAAAACAGGGAAGTAATGTTACTCATTACTGAGTAATGTGAATTAGTTTTTTAAAACGAAACCTCATTAAAAAAACAAAGAAATGAGAAAAAGAAAACCGCCAAAACGTTACGTATTGCCTGATCCTAAGTTCAGAGACACTAACGTTACAAAATTTGTAAATAACTTGATGATTCAAGGTAAAAAAAGCTTGGCGTACAGCATTTTTTACGGAGCATTAGACTTAGTTGAAAAAAGAACTGAGGAAAATGGCCTTGAAACATGGAAAAAAGCATTGAACAATGTTTCTCCATCTGTTGAAGTAAAAAGCCGTCGTGTAGGTGGTGCTACTTTTCAGGTGCCTATCGAGGTTCGTGTAGAAAGACGTCAGTCTTTAGGCATGAAGTGGCTTATTAGCTACGCTCGTAGAAGAGGAGAAAAAACCATTACAGAGCGTTTAGCTGGTGAGATTATCGCTGCTGCTAAAGGTGAAGGTGCAGCCGTTAAGAAAAAAGACGACACGCACAGAATGGCAGATGCAAACAAAGCATTCTCTCACTTCAGAATGAGATAATAGCTTTTAGCAAATCTTTATTAAAACCTTCTCAAGAAATTGGGAAGGTTTTTTTGTGCGTGAGTGTGTCATTTTACATACTCAACAACAACTCTCCAAGGAACGCCACAGAGTCCACACTTGAGACTCTGCTAAAGCGAAAGGCAACGAAATCATACCACGACACGTAATAAAATAAAGAACAATTTTATGGTTCAGACACTAAAATCGTATTAGAAATGAAAAAAATGACTTTAAAACTGACCAAGTTAA
Organism: uncultured Arcticibacterium sp.; assembly: GCF_964021845.1. Taxonomy (NCBI): domain Bacteria; kingdom Pseudomonadati; phylum Bacteroidota; class Cytophagia; order Cytophagales; family Leadbetterellaceae; genus Arcticibacterium; species uncultured Arcticibacterium sp. The sequence continues at coordinate 20,046 of NZ_CAXHZC010000006.1, forward strand.
CTGTATTTATTGCATTAGGATTTTTATCTTGCGATAAGGATGACGACACAGTTACAATAACAGATGAATCTACAAACGGTACACCTTTATCAGCATTTGATGAGTTCAACCCCGATGCAGTAACGTTTTCGTTTAGTGACAACGACGTTACCGTCGAATCGACAGGCTTGCCTAACCACACATCTCCGTATTGGCCAGAAACGAATCCCTTATATATTGCACAAACATATGGCGATCATCTAACGCCGGGCTTTATAAATGAAGGCAGCTATACTGTCACACTTCCACTTAATCCAGAAAAGGCATCGGCAAGTACAGCTACGGGTTTAGGTGCTATTGGAATATCGGTCACTGGTGTACCTATTTTTAATGGCCAAGAAGGCCAAAATAGACCTTTTGACTTACCAACAGCTACGGGACTTGATTATGCAGGAGCTCACAATGGTCCAGGAGGATACCATTATCACCTCGAAGCTGCTGACGTACCTGAAAACGATAATAAGGTATTGTCCCACGATGACGGGAAGTTGGTTGGTATCATGTCTGATGGTTTTTTGTTATATGGTAGAAAAGAAATGGATGGTTCTTATCCTACTGACTTAGACGAATCAGGGGGACATAGTGGCGTCACTCAACATAGTGACGGCGTAGAATTCTATCATTATCATGTTATTAATGAGTTTTACATTAACTCTTATATCCTTTTGTTTGGAGCTGACTTACAAGGGACGCCAAATAAGATTTTTTAATGCAATAAGCTAACCGAAAGGAGCAAGTCGGAATTAACTGTATGTAATATGGAATGCCCCCTTTCTACATCCTTTTCAAAAAAATGAAGCATATTTTTCAAATTGTATTTCCGTTAAGTGTTTTACTGTTAAGCTGTACAAAAAAGGAAGAGGGAAGAATCGAGGAAATCCCATATTCAACTGATATTGCATTAGAAATACCAAATATCACCGTTGATAAATCAGTACTGTACTACGATAATAAAACATCACTTTGGACATTAAATGACCAACCATATTCAGGCTATTCTGTCAGTTTTCACCAAGACAGTACCTTAAAGGGGAAAATAGGCATTGTGAATGGAAAAAGAGAAAATCGAGCCATTCATTGGTATCCTGATGGACATGTTAGTCATGTTGCAAATTATCGTAACGGAAAACTTCACGGTGAGAAAAAGGTGTGGTCGTCTGAACCAGGTCACGTCTTAATTTCTCACCTTAATTATAGCTTTGGAAAAGCCCATGGAGAACAAAAGAAATGGTATCCCACGGGAGAACTACACCAAAAAATAAACCTTGACATGGGGCAAGAAAAAGGCATTCAACAAGCATTTAGAGAAAATGGCGATTTGTATGCCAACTATGAAGCAAAGAATGGTAGAGAATTTGGTCTAAAAAAAGCTTCGCTTTGTTATGGCTTGAAAGAAGAGAATATCCAATATCAAAAATAAAATGTATACTATCTATAAATCTGGGATATTCAAAAACCATTGATCCAGTACCCCTAAAAGCCTTATCTTCTAAAAATCCGCTAAGCGTAAGATTCAACAAGATTTACTTAAATCATTTTTTAGTCTTTATGATGATGACTCCATTACTGCCTCTAGTGCCATATAAAGCTGTAGCCGAGCCGTCTTTGAGCACTGTCAAGTTTGCAATATCTCTAACTTGAACTAAACCTTGTACTTCTCCTAAGCCACCACAAAAAGAACTCCCGAAGCTCCAAACAAAGTCTTGACCCCTCTAACTGTAACTGTGGCATTATAGCCCGACCCGTTTACATTTAAACCTGGTACCTGTCGAAGATAATTTTCTAGGGTAATATTCTCATCATCCATTTTTACCGACTGAGCCGAACTTGAGCTAGAACGTTTGCTCTTCTTAGTAAAGCCATTGTCAACTACACTATTTTTTTCATAGCTAGAATTACCACTGGATGACGGTTTGTTTCTGCAAGAACTGAATAGCAAAGCAGAGAGCAATACAATTATTATCTTTTTCATTTTTCTGAAATTAGATTTTTAAGATAATACTTTTGTTTGACATATCTTAAGCATAATAAGGCAATATACTTTTAAAATACCCCACGCCCTTTGTATTTCATTGCTAAAACAACAGGTTGTCTTTTTTTATATTTGCCCTTTAGCAAAACAAAACTAGGAGACGTAAAACTAGTAGAAGGAATGGAAAACATGCCTAAGGTATTCCATTTCCGAAAACAGCGTTTTGCAAAAGTATATTTATAGACTTAAGACTACCCGCTACATAAGCAGCCTTATAAAACAAGAAAACCCTCTCCATTGCTGAAGAAGGTTTCTAAAAGTCTATAAAATTTCGAAAGTAATTTACTACTAGCCTGGTAATGGAGCACCTACCGCTACTCCACAATCATGACCTGGCTGACCATGTGCAGGATTTACTTTACCTACATTAGCAGGCAAGCCGAAATTAGGAGTAGTAGCCGCTGGAGCTGAAATACTTGCAGGAGCTGCAGCTTTGGCCGCACCCTTTGCAGGTAATGGTGCACCTACTGCTACTGCACAATCATGCCCTGGCTGACCATGAGCAGGATTTATATTTTTCAAATTCACATTTAAGTTTGGCGTACTTGCCACAGTTGGTTGTGCTGCCGTTAAAGCTGCAGGAACCGGAGCAGACTGAGCTACTGGCCCTGATGGCAATGGAGCACCTACCGCTACATCACAATTATGACCTGGCATACCATGAGCAGGATTTAAACCTGAACCAGAAGCACTAAAGTTAGCTGGTGCACCTAGGTTCATTAATTTACCAAGTTTAGTAGGCGGATGAACCACCGTTCCTGAAGATTGAGTACTTATTTGAGAAACACTCGCCTCTGGGCTTGTGTTAGCAGTAGCTGCCGCGGGAGCTTCTAATACACTGCTTGCTGCAGTTGCTGATGTACCACTCTGAGTCATTGCTGATTCACTTCCACTGTCAGAGTTACAGGCAAACATCCCTAAGGATATAAAAGCTGCTATAAAAAAAGTACTTTTTTGAATTGTCATAATATTAGGAAATTGATTTAAATCCATAAATACAATAATAAAGCCAAGTATCCACACTTAAAACTTTAAGTGGCACTAAATCGAGTAAAATACTCATTTCGTGGACGTTTGACCTATAAATTTTTCATTACTTTCCCATATCATCCTCCTCATAGGTTTCAAACCTAGGTGTTATAAACTGATTAAAATGGCTTATTTTATTCCATAAAATTGGTTTTTAATTTTAGCTTAAACCGTACAAAAACCTCATTTTTGCAAACTAAAAGCATCCCAAAAGATAGCATGACCATTCTTGATACCATAGTAGCACAAAAGAGAATTGAAATAGAAAACGCCCAGAAGACGGTCTCGATAGCAAACCTTCAGGCAGCAGAGCATTTCAAAAGGAAAAGTTTGTCATTAAAGGCTTCTTTGACTAAAACTGGTTCTTCTGGAATTATAGCAGAATTCAAAAGGAAATCGCCCTCAAAAGGATTCATTAAAGCTGATGCTGATGTGGCTGAAATTACCTCAGGTTATTCTAATGCAGGTGCTGCTGGCATGAGTGTCTTGACAGATACTAAGTTTTTTGGTGGCAGCAAAGAAGATTTGCTAAAAGCAAGAGCCGCTAACCCAAACACTCCAATTTTACGAAAAGACTTTATGGTAGACAACTACCAAATATATGAGGCCAAAGCCTGGGGAGCTGATGTAATTTTACTAATAGCGGCCTGTCTTGATAGCCAGCAAATTGACACCTTAAGTACCAAAGCTCACGAGCTAGGATTAGAGGTTTTATTAGAAATCCATAATGAAGAAGAACTTGATAAGAGTCCTTTAAAGCATATCGACGTGATTGGCGTAAATAATAGAAATTTAAAAAATTTCGCCGAAAGCAATGTAAACGCCTCATTGGAGCTTATAAAGATTATACCAGCAGAGATGGTTAAAATATCAGAAAGCTGTATTAGCCAAACTAGCACCATCAAGCAATTGAAGAATGTAGGCTACCAAGGCTTTTTGATTGGTGAAAATTTTATGAAAACAGAGAACCCAGGAGCCGCACTTGATAGTTTTATAAAAGAAATAGAAGCCTAATGAATTTAAAACTTAAAGTCTGTGGCATGAGAGATAATCAAAACATCAAAGATGTTTTGACCGTCAATCCAGACTACATGGGTTTTATATTCTTTGAAAAATCGCCTCGAAATTTAGATATCGACTGGAATCCAGAAATACTTCAAAGCTTCCCTGAAACAACTAAGAAAGTGGGCGTTTTTGTGAATGAAGCCTTAGAGATTGTCATAGAAAAAGTTAAAAAGTATCAACTAGACCTAGTTCAGCTACACGGTAGCGAGTCCACCAATTATTGTCAAAAGCTTGAAACGCTAAAGATTCCTGTGATGAAGGCTTTTTCTGTGGATGAGGGTTTTGACTTTGAAAGCGTAATACCTTACCAAAAAGCATGTACTCAATTTCTTTTTGACACTAAGGCTAAAGGCGGATATGGTGGCCATGGGAAAACTTTTGATTGGACTTTGTTAGACCAATACACCTTAAATACGCCATTCTTATTGGCCGGAGGGATAGACCTCAGTAATATTGAGGAGTTAATAAACATTAATAATCCTGCCTTATTGGGAATTGATGTGAACAGCAAGTTTGAAATTGAACCTGCTTTAAAAGACATAGAAAAATTGCGTAAGCTGAGAGAAGCCCTAGATAGATTGAACAAGAACTAAGGGCATTTAAAGATTCTTGGCTAATTTTACCACTCAGATATTGAGAAAAACCTATACATGTTGCAAATAGAGAATTCAGCTTTTGCTGTAAACGAAAGAGGATATTATGGAAACTTTGGCGGAGCGTGGATTCCTGAAATGCTTTATCCTAATGTGGAAGAGCTTCGCAAAAACTACCTAGACATTATTTATAAGGACGAATTTCAAGAGGAATTTAACGACCTTTTAAAGAATTATGTAGGCAGGCCTACCCCCTTATACTTTGCCAACAGGCTCTCGGAAAAGTATCAAACAAACATATACCTTAAAAGAGAAGACCTTTGCCATACCGGTGCTCACAAAGTTAATAACACCATAGGTCAAATATTACTAGCTAAAAGGCTTGGTAAAAATAAAATAGTAGCTGAAACTGGTGCAGGACAGCATGGTGTAGCCACGGCCACGGTGTGTGCTTTAATGGGAATAGAGTGCATAGTGTACATGGGAGAGGTGGACATAGAACGCCAAGCTCCAAACGTAGCTAGAATGAAAATGCTTGGTGCGGAAGTCAGGCCTGCCAAAAGCGGCTCTAGAACCTTGAAAGATGCTACCAACGAAGCCATGCGTCATTGGATTAATAATCCTACGGATACGCATTATATTATTGGCTCGGTGGTAGGTCCTCACCCCTACCCAGATATGGTAGCCAGGTTTCAATCCGTTATTTCCGAAGAAATCAAAAAGCAGCTTCTAGAACAAACAGGAAAAGCAAATCCTGAATATTTGGTAGCTTGTGTAGGTGGTGGTTCAAATGCCGCTGGAACATATTTCCATTACTTAGATGAACCTTCTGTTAAGATTATTGCAGCGGAAGCAGCTGGACATGGTATCACCACAGATAAGTCTGCAGCTACCACTTTCTTAGGTAAAAAAGGGGTATTGCATGGCAGCAAAAGCCTTTTAATGCAAACGTCAGATGGACAGGTAGTAGAACCACATTCTATTTCTGCAGGTTTAGATTACCCAGGCATAGGGCCAATGCACGCTCACCTTTGGGAGTCTGGCAGAGCCAAATTCTATGATGCTACTGACGGCGAAGCACTGGCTGCTGGTTTTGAACTGACTAAACTGGAAGGTATAATTCCTGCCATAGAATCTTCTCATGCACTAGCTGTTTTAGCAAAACTAAACGCAGGCAAAGACGAAACTGTGGTGGTGAGTCTTTCTGGAAGAGGTGACAAAGACTTGAGTACTTACATGAAACACTTATAATCAACCCATTTGGCAGAGCCAAATACAAACCCTTTAGCAATGAAAAAAACACTTTTATTTTTATCAATCGCCGTATTAGGAATGGCTTGTCAGCCTGAAACAGAAACAAAAGAAGAAGAAGTAACAGAAACCGTTATGACAGAAGAAACAGCAAAACTAAGACATGTAGTCATGTTTAAATTTAAAGATGATGTAGCCAAAGAAGATGTGGATGCAGTGGTAGCTTCTTTTAAAAATTTACCAAACGAAATTCCCGAAATCAAAGGATTTGAGTGGGGTGTAAATAACAGCCCTGAAGGATTGGATGAAGGATTCACACATATTTTCACCCTTACTTTTGACTCAGAAGAAGGAAGAGCCGTTTATTTACCACACCCAGCTCACAAAGCGTTTGGAGAAGGTTTAGGGCCGGTTTTAGACAAAGTGTTGGTACTAGACTACTGGAAAAAGTAGAAAAACCATAATCAAACAATTTTTATAAGCTCGTATTGATGAATCGACTGGAGAAACTATTTATTGACAAACCTAAGGAGGTTTTAAACATCTACTTTACCGCAGGTTTCCCAAATTTAGATAGCACTATTCCGCTGTTAGAAGCAGCTCAAGAAGGTGGTGCTGATTTGGTGGAAATAGGTATGCCTTTCTCTGACCCTGTGGTGGATGGTGAAACTATTCAAAAAGCCAACATTAAGGCACTAAATAATGGCATGTCTGTGGCATTGCTTTTTGAGCACTTAAAGGAAATGCGAAGCAAGGTGAATCTCCCAATCATTTTGATGGGAGATATTAATCCCGTTTTTCAGTTTGGTGTAGCCGAGTTTTGTCAAAAATGTGAGGAAGTAGGTGTAGATGGTTTGATATTACCAAACCTACCCATGGCAGAATACTTGGAAGATTTCAAAGCACTTTTTGACAAGCATGGCCTGTTGAATATTTTCTTGATTACGCCACAAACCTCTGAAGAAAGAATTAGAGAGATTGACGAGTACTCATCTGGTTTTGTCTACATGGTTTCTTCCGCTTCTACCACAGGTTCTACTACTGGAATTACGGAAGAAATGAAAGGCTATTTTGACCGTGTCAATAAAATGAACCTAAAGATTCCACGTCTTATAGGCTTTGGAATAAAGGATAAAGAAACGTTTAAAGAGGCTAGTCAATATGCCAATGGAGCCATTATAGGCAGTGCTTTTATTAGGGCTATTGACTGTGAAAAGCCTACGGAAGGTGCTAAGGCATTTTTGAACGAAGTTTTAAATTAGAAACAGATTCTAACAAGAATCAACAGAAAATAAAATCATTTAATATTATGACAGCATACGTATTTCCAGGTCAGGGAGCCCAGTTTAGTGGTATGGGCAAAGAGCTCTACGAAGAGTCTGCCAAGGCCAAAGAGCTTTTTGATAAAGCCAATGAAATTTTAGGTTTTGAGATTACAAAAATCATGTTTGAAGGTAGTGCCGAAGACCTGAAGGAAACTAAGGTAACGCAACCAGCCGTATACCTTCACTCTGTAATTAAGGCCCTATGTGCAGATGAATTTAAGGCAGACATGGTAGCAGGACACTCTTTAGGAGAATTTTCTTCACTGGTAGTGGCGGGGGTCTTGTCTTTTGAAGATGGTTTAAAGCTAGTAGCCCAACGTGCCGATGCCATGCAAAAGGCTTGTGAAATTAATCCGTCAACCATGGCGGCTGTTTTAAGGCTAGATGACGCCAAAGTAGAGGAAATATGTGCAGCTGTGGCTGAAGAGACTGGAGAAGTGGTAGTAGCCGCTAATTATAACTGCCCAGGGCAGCTTGTAATTTCAGGTACTATTAAAGGTATAGAGATAGCCTGCGAGAGAATGAAAGAGGCGGGAGCCAAAAGAGCTTTGGTTTTACCTGTAGGAGGAGCATTTCACTCACCGCTAATGGAGCCGGCAAGAGAGCAACTAGCTGCAGCCATAGAAAACACGACGTTTAACGAGCCTACATGCCCGATATATCAAAACGTGACTGCGAAGCCATCAACTGACGTAGCAGCTATAAAAACAAACCTTATAGCACAGCTTACTGCTCCTGTAAGATGGACACAATCTGTACAAAATATGGTGGCTGATGGTGCTACTAGTTTTGTGGAGTGCGGACCAGGAAAAGTACTGCAAGGCTTAGTAAGCAAAATTTCTTCGGAAGTAGAGGCTTCTGGAATTTAGCCTTTAGTGACTGTATAATAGAGGCTTACCTCCTCGGAGCCATTTAGACTGAAAAATATTATTATTTTTTTTCAGAGAATGACTTGACAGGAAAGAAATTTGCCCCTATTTTTGCAGCCTAATTACACGATTGACCCGTGGTGTAATGGTAACACAGGGGCTTTTGGTGCCCTTATTGAGGGTTCGAGTCCTTCCGGGTTAACACAAATCGCAGCTGATGAAAATCGGTTGCGATTTTTTCTTTTAGTGCGTCTGCAAAATCCCATATTCTTCGAAAAAATATAGTCTTTATAATGGCAAAATGCGTTTATAAAGAATTACTACTTTGAATAAAAAATGAACAGAATAAAGCATATAGAGCAGTCAATCGCAGGTTTAAGAAATCAGCTACAAAATCACGCACTGTATAAGAATCTAAATAATATAGAAGACATTAAAACCTTCATGGAGCAGCATGTATTTGCCGTTTGGGATTTTATGTCTTTACTTAAAGCTCTTCAGTTAAAACTCACCACGGTTCAGATACCCTGGGTACCCTCTAGCAATGCTACGCTTTCAAGGTTTATAAACGAGATAGTACATGGAGAAGAAAGTGATATAAATGAGCTTGGAGAACCCAAAAGCCATTATGAGATGTATCTGGATGCCATGGAGCAAGTAAACGCCAATACCAAACCTGTAAAGGCTTTAATTGAATTAGTAGAATCAGGAAAATCAATAAACCATGCACTAGACGAAATTGATGTACATGATGGAGTTAAAGATTTCGTGAACTTTTCTTTTGAAGTGATAGCTACCGATAAGCCACATCTTATAGCATCTGCCTTTACTTTTGGCAGAGAAGATTTAATTCCTGATATGTTTATAGAAATCTTAGAAAGTGCTGACGCCGAAAACAAAGTTTATAATAAGCTAAACTACTATTTGGCACGCCACATAGAACTTGACGGCGATGAGCACGGCCCACTTTCTCTCCAAATGATTACAGAACTTTGTGGTTCTGATAATAAAAAATGGGAAGAAGCATTAGATATAGCCAAAAAAGCTTTAGAAAAACGCATAGGCCTTTGGGACACCATAAATGACCTACTAAAAAAGAAAGAAGCTACATTGATTTAGTCTTCCTTCACCGCCACAGATTTTAATAGCATTTCTTTGAGCTCTTTGAAATCACTTTTTAGCGAAGTATGTTCTTCTAATTTTGCCTCTAGTTTTTCTATTCTTGACGCGTATGCACCAATGTCTTTTCTTAAATCATCTGTCACAGCTTTCAACGAAGCCGAGAACCTCTTTTCAGTAGCCAATTCCTCTTGAAGCTCCCTAGTCCTTGCTTCCAAGGCTTTTATGGCCGCAAAACTTACGCCATCAAAATCAGCTGTGGCTATGGTGCTGTCGTTTCCTATGGTACCATAGGCATCGTTACCAAAATGATGATGGAAGTCTTGAGCCATTACGCCCCAGTGGCGGTGTTTGTTTACGTTTTGACCTTTATAATTCCATGTGCCTATTCGCATAGCAGCGACGCTTTTTAATACGTCTTCACCATTAGAAGCTATGAAGTTTTCTTTCTTAGTACTGTCAGAAATACTTGACCAAGAGTTGGCATTATTCAGAGCCATTAAGCCAATGCTACTTGCCGACAAATCATTATTGGTGTATAATTTATATCCATTATGGAATCGGGCCAAGAACCTGTTTGATGCATCTGCTTTTAAGGAATCTCCTGTACTAACGACATAATCACTTATGACCATTGCCCCTCTAAAACCATTGGTAGTTGCTCTTGTCCCACTTGCCGTGCTGTAATCTCCAGAAGCCTTGGTACGATAACCTATAGCTGTAGAAGAATTACCAGAGGCTTCGGTAAACAGCCCCATCGATGTAGAATTTGAACCTAGAGCTTTGGTTTGATTACCCATAGCTGTGGAATAATCTCCTGAAGCATCTGTATCACTTCCCATAGCCGTGGATAAACCACCACTTGCTTCCGTAGAATAACCTATAGCGATAGAATAATCTCCATTAGCCATCGATTCATAACCCATAGCTGTTGAAGTATTTCCTAACGCAACTGTATTGTAACCTAGAGCTGTGGAATTGTAGCTGACCGCTTTTGTTTTATACCCTATGGCCGTAGAATAATCTCCTGCGGCTAAATTACTAGTACCCAACACTACAGAATAATCCCCCTGAGCTTCAGAAAAATTACCAATACCAATAGAACTATTACCAGACACGGTTGCATGAGTTCCCATAGCGAGGGAATACGCACCAGTGGAAATTGAATTATAACCAATTGCAGTAGAATTATCAGCTGAAGAAATTGACCTCGCACCTAGAGCTGTAGAATAATTACCAGTAGCCTCATTATCTAAACCCAAAGCTGTAGAATAAAGCCCTTTTTTATCGAAGACCCAAGGATTATGCCTTCCAGACCATAAAGACCTTGACATTGCATCATAAACTAAACCCTCTCCAAAATAATTCTGAATATCAGTAGCTACCTCATCTTGAAGTATTGCTTTCCACTTTAACACAAAACCACTACCAGTGTTATGGTCACTATCAGTCTTAAATTTAATTTTAACCGTTTTATCACTGATGACCAACCTTTCTGGCAGAGTACTGCCAGAATAGGCTTCAATAATTTCAGAGGTATAATAATTCAAAACAAATAGAGTATCACCTTCAGCTTCAGTCCCAAAGGATTCAAAATCTAATTGATAAGCAAGAAAAAAAATATTATCAGTTTTGAAATCAAACTCACAATCATAAGCGAAACCACCAAAATAATTTAAATCTCCACCAGGGTCTTTTAATGTTCCAGCAAGAGATACATCTGGCACTCCTGTAGCACAACTCATGGTATGCACATTACTAGCTGGGTCATCTTCGGTAAATTCAACTTTTGGTCCCACGAGCAGCCCCTTACCGAAAACGTTTAATTGGTCTTGGTTCGTACTATCTCCATTTATGCTTTGTGCACCTGGGCTAATTAAAACAGACTGTGCTTTAATAAAAAATGGAACTAAAACTAAGACTATAACAGGTAATATTTTATTCATTCTTTTTTGGTTTTTTAAACTTAAAGTTAGCACAGAACGCTCTGATTATACCTTCCTAAGGGGAGGGTTTTATTTTGCGGTGAAAAATATATTAGCAGCCCTATGAAACTACCAAATCATTCTTATGTGGATAAATATTTCATTAGGAACTAACTACATACAAATACCATAATTAAAATGCACAAACCGCATGTTCGTATACACGAAACGGTTATTGACAAATATCAAGCTAAACTCCTATTCCTTTTTGATTTATCAGTCTCTCTATCTTCTAAAATTTTGGACTGAATATTGGAGTATGAATAATTGAATATTTCTTAGCACTATAACAAAACTCTATATGAGACCAGTTAATAACACATCAATTAATTGGAGTTTGCAATTTTGGCTTTTTACATTTTTAGGAATGCTTTTAATTCCTTTAAAAAGTACATGTCAACAAGACTATCTTCGATTTGAGAATTTTGGTATTTCCGAAGGGCTCTCGCATAGTTATGTAACAAGTATCTGTCAAGACCAACTAGGCTTTCTTTGGTTCGGTTCAGGAAATGGTTTGAATAGGTATGATGGCTATTCGTTCAAAACATATAAAAACAAGGCCACAGACTCCACAAGCATAAGTAGTAATCAGATAACAGACATTCATCAAAGTAAAAACGGAAACTTATGGATTACCACTACCGGAGGGGGGCTAAACCTATACGACATTAATAAAGACCATTTCATTAGCTTTAAGCACCAAAAAAAGAACATAAATTCAATTTCCTCCAACTCCCTAAATGCGGTAATTGAAGACCATAAAGGGGATGTTTGGATAGGTACTGACGGTAAAGGACTAGATGTCTTTTCACCAAAAAATGGTACATTTTTTCATTATACTACTGACAAGGCTTCTGGTTTGAAAAGTAACTTTATCGAAACCATATATGAGGATAGTCAAAACAAAATTTGGATAGGAACACATACTGGACTTTATGCTTTTGATGACAAAAAAAAGTCATTTATCTCCTTTAACTTGAGCCAAAATACTTCTACCAAAATAAGGATTAGCTCCATCTTGGAAGATAACAAAAAACAATTATGGATAGGTACCAATGGAAATGGCCTATTTATATATAATCCACATAATAATTCCATTAAACATCACCTTTCTCAAGTAAACAAATCAAATGGTTTAGGAAGTAATGTCATATACTCCCTAGAAGAAGGTCCAAAAGGAAACATATGGATTGGTACAGAAAATGGCGGGCTGTCTATCTATAATCAAAAGGAGCAATCTTTTGAAACATTTAAAAACGATGAGTTAGACTCTTATAGCCTGAGTAGTAATTCAGTTCACTCATTACTAAAAGACCAAAAAGGAAATATGTGGATAGGCACCTTTAACGCAGGTGTAAGTCAAGTAAATATTGATGCTGAAAAGTTTATTCACTATCGCCGTATGTCTAAAGCTAATAGCCTTAATAACGACAAGATTCTTACTATTTACGAAGATAAGAGAAACCAAATATGGATTGGGACAGATGGTGGTGGCTTAAACATCATGAACCCCAAAAATGGAAGTTTCAAACATTTGACACATACTAATAACGATAGTCAGTCAATCACAGGAAACCACGTACTAAGTATTCTAGAAACGGGAAACAACGAAATATGGGTGGGTACCTGGGCCAATGGAATTACAGTTTTTAATACTGCTGGTAAAGTCCTCAGGCATTACAAAAACAACCCTTTAAAAAAGGGCTCTCTGAGTAATAATAACGTTTGGGTAATGCATCAAGACAGCAAAAGAAACATTTGGATTGGCACCTATGGCGGAGGAATTAACCTTTACAATCCTTTAAACAATTCTTTCATACATTATACCTCAAATCCAAGCAGCGGAAAAGGCACCAACAATAACAAAATACTTTCTATCACAGAAGACTCTAAAGGTTATATGTGGTTTGGAACTGATGGCGGTGGCCTAAATAGAATGAAAAAAGCAGACAGCTCTTTTACCTATTTCATGCATCACGATAAAGACAATAGTATCAGCAGCAATAGTGTTGGAAATGTTTTTGAAGATCAGAAGGGCAACCTTTGGATTAGCACAAAAAACGGTTTGGACTTATACAAACCAAAAGAAAAGCTATTTACTAAGTTTTCAGAAGAAAATGGTTTAGAAGGAAATATAATTCAAGGTGTTTTAGAAGACAACAGTAAGAACCTTTGGATTAGTACTGATAAAGGCATTAGCCGCTATAATCCTAGAAGCAAAACTTTTCATAATTATTCTGAAGCTGACGGACTACAGGAAGGTCAATTTAAAGAATTGGCTTTTTGCAAAACAAGGAGCGGAAAGATGTATTTCGGCGGAAATAATGGAATTAACGCTTTCTGGCCTGACAGCGTAAAGCAAGTTAGCTTTGAACCTCCATTACTAATAACTGGTTTTAAAATTTTTAATAAAAATATAGCTGTAGCAAAGAATAAAGAAGACAGTTCACCTTTAAAAAACAACATTTCCCTTGTTGACAAACTTGTACTTTCTTACAGTGATGAAGTTATTTCTTTCGATTTTTCCTCCTTAAATTTTGTATCAGAAAAAAAGAAAAAATACCAATACAGAATGCTTGGCTTTGACCAAGAATGGCAGCAAGTAGGAAACGAACATACTGCTACCTATACTAATCTTGACCCTGGCAACTACATTTTCCAAATAAACGGCTTAAATAATGACGGTACTTGGTCTCAAAACCCTAAAGAGTTAAATCTAACTATCACACCTCCATTTTGGAAAACGTGGTGGTTTAGGCTACTAATGCTTATCGTCTTTTTGGGAAGCCTTTTTGCTCTTTACCGATATAGAACAAGAACTATAAGGTCAAAAAAAGCATCTTTAGAAAGGAAAATAAGCAGACGTACTAAAGAGTTACAAATATCTACTGAGCAAGAAATTAAAGCTCGTGAAGAAGCCGAAAAAGCTAAAACCGATGCTGAACTTGCCAACAAAGCCAAAAGCGTTTTTCTGGCTACCATGAGTCATGAAATAAGAACCCCCATGAATGGTGTCATAGGAATGAGTAACCTCTTACTGGAAACAGAACTAAACAAAGAGCAAAGGAGCTATGCAGAAACCATTGGGGTTTCGGCCGACAACCTTCTAACGGTGATAAACGATATTCTTGACTTTTCTAAAATAGAGTCTGGAAAAATGGAACTTGAAGATAAAGACTTTAAACTTAGAACTTGTATTGAAGAGGTTATTGACCTATTTGCAAAAAAAGCAGTTGAAAAGAATTTAGACCTTGTTTATCACATAGACCCAAAGGTTTCACCACATATCTATGGTGACCCTACAAGACTTAGACAAATTCTTATTAACCTTATTGGGAATGCCATAAAGTTTACCCACGAGGGCGAAATATTCTTAAACGTAAAATTAGCTAACACACATATTCCGGATAAAATCAACCTCACTTTTGAAGTGCGTGATACCGGAATTGGAATACCCAAAAAGAAAAGAGATAAATTATTTCAGGCATTTTCACAAGTGGACTCCTCCGTTACAAGAAAATATGGAGGAACCGGCTTAGGTTTAATTATAAGCAAAAGATTAGTCAATTTAATGGGCGGCGAAATTGGCATAGAAAGTCAGGAAGGCACGGGCACTACTTTCTATTTTAACATCATAACCATGCCTGGGGAAGAATCTGAACCCATTCACAAAGCTGTCACCGAATTAGATGCCTTAAAAGGGAAACGAATTTTGGTAATAGACGATAACGAAACCAATAGACAAATTTTAGAAGCACAGCTTAACTTTTGGGAATTCAAACCGACTATTGCGTCTTCTGGCTTGGACGCTCTCAAATTGATTAAAAAATCGGAAAACTTCGATATCATCTTAACTGACATGGAAATGCCAGACATGGATGGTTTAGAATTAGCTCATGAAATACGTAAAAACGATTCAAATACACCAATTATTCTACTTAGTTCTCTGGGTGATATATCTTATAAAAACCATTCAGAGCTAATTTCAGCAAGCCTGACTAAGCCTGTAAAACAAGATCTACTTTACAAGGAAATCCTGAATCAGCTCAAAACCTCTACTACCCTTCAAAATGCTGATATTAAAGTAGATAAGAAAAACACTGAAGAGTGTTTTGCACAAAATTATCCTGCCAATATCATGGTGGCTGAAGACAACATAATTAACCAAATGGTCATAAGTAAGGTTTTAAAAAGTCTTGGATTTCAGCCAACATTAGCTGTTAATGGAATTCAAGTAGTTGAAAAGTTTAACCAAGATGATTTCAATATAATATTAATGGATATCCAAATGCCTGAAATGGACGGTCTAGAGGCAACCCAACAAATAAGAAAACTACAAAAAAAACAGCCTGTAATAATAGCAATGACAGCTAATGCAATGGCAGGTGATAAAGAAATATGCTTAGAAGCTGGAATGGATGATTATATCAGCAAACCAATAAATAAGCAGGACTTGATGCACAAAATAAAAAGTGGGTTTTCAAAACTAAAGATGGAAGAAAGCACCTCCAAATAAGCTGAAATATCAAACTGCTTAATGCAAATAAAATCCAGTCATAAGTCAACTCCTTTCTAAAAATCATCTAGCATAAAAAAACAAAGCATTACGCTACTTTCCGCATGTTTCATATAAACTGACTATTTTGCATTTTTACTAATGCTTCTTTACATGAAATACTTTTTTGTTTTACTCCTAAGTGTATCTTTTACATTAAAAGCACAAACGGCAACTGAAAAAATTGACACACTAGCGGCCGCGGACCCACTTCTGATTGACATGCCCACCTACAGCATTGAATTACCAAATACTTGGACTATAAAAACAGGCTGTGTAGAAGCACAGTGCACAGCTCATTCGCCCACAGATACTTTACGAGGGTATGACACTTATATAGAAAGTGTTAACCTTACGGTCAATAAACTTTCGTCGGCCAGTTATACGGCAGAGAAGTATGCTAATTTCTCTATTGGCTATTTGCCCAAAGTGGTCAAGGAGTTCAAGGTTTTAGAGAAAAAGAAACTCAACTCAAAAAGCTATGTCATCTCTTATAAAGGCAACAAAAATAATATCTGGCAAACCTGGATACAGTATTATCATGTAAGAAACAGCAAGGTGTATATTGTAACTTTTTCAGGTGAAACGCTGAAGTATTACCACTATAAAGACTTTATAACTCCATATTTAGATAGTTATAAGTTCAAATAACTTAAACCCACCGCTTATCCGCCACTGAACTACCAAATCTCTCCCTTAGAAGTAGCTTCAATTTCCCCATATGGCTTATTTTAGATAGAATTGCACTATTGTGATTCTTTACTAAATCATTATTTCTACAAGAACAAACCGTTAAGAACCTCCTCCTTTTTCAGCCCTGATTGTTAAGCAATCTTTAAATTCCTAACA
This sequence comes from uncultured Arcticibacterium sp., assembly GCF_964021845.1. Classification (NCBI taxonomy): domain Bacteria; kingdom Pseudomonadati; phylum Bacteroidota; class Cytophagia; order Cytophagales; family Leadbetterellaceae; genus Arcticibacterium; species uncultured Arcticibacterium sp. The sequence continues at coordinate 36,757 of NZ_CAXHZC010000006.1, forward strand.
AGCGGAATTTCGCTATTACTAATAGATATACGTTTGCGTCTCAAATCATTTATTAGTTCAATCAAACAAGTTTTATGAGACAAAATTTACCTAAAGTCTCCTTGCGACATTTCTATTTGTCGTTAATGGGATTTTTAATTATTTGTGGAAGTTCTTGGGCTAGCGAGCCTACCAGAACAGTGAGAGGGATTGTGAGCGATGCTCAAACAAACGAGACACTAACAGGGTGTACAGTTACCGTAAAGGGAACTAATGTAGGTGTCATTACTGATGTAAACGGTGAGTATAGCCTAAACGTAGAAAACGAGAACGCCGTTTTAGTTTTTGGCTTTATTGGATATACTACACAAGAGGTGATAGTAGGAAACCAGACCACCATAAGTGTGGCTTTAAGCCCTAACATGAATGACCTAAAAGAGGTGGTTGTGATTGGTTACGGAACGGCAAAAAAAGGAGACCTTTCTTCTGCCGTGGTAAGCGTAGAAAATGTAGAAAAAATAAAAGACAGACCCGTTCTTGATGTTGCCAATTTGATTCAAGGAAGAGTACCTGGCGTAACCGCTATAAGCAATGGTGGCCACCCAAACTCGACACCAAAAATCACAATTAGAGGTACTGGTTCTAGAGGAACTGAAAACGTACTTTACGTGGTTAACGGGGTACCAAATGCTCCTTATAACCCAGCAGACATTGAGTCTATCACGGTGCTTAAAGATGCCGCTTCCGCCGCTATTTATGGAGCATTTTCTGGGTCTGCAGGTGTAATATTAATTACTACTCGTCAGGCTTCCTCAGGAAAACCAAGTATAGAGTACAATGGCTTTATGGGAGCTAAACAAGCTTGGAAGACACCAAATGCCCTAACTGCCGACAAAGAAGCAGAGGTATCAAATTTAGCTATGCAAAACGCTGGCCTTAACCCTTTAGACGGTTGGGATGCCACTAAGAATCCTTACGCTGCCGTTACCAGAACAAACTGGATAGACGAAATTTTCAGAATAGGAACCATTCAACGTCATAATTTCTCAATTAATGCTGGAACGGATAAATTCTCAACGCTCTTCCAAGGAAGGTATGAAAACAACGAGGGTACTTTATTAAACACGTACAGTGAAAACATCTCTTTAAGGTTTAATAGTCAATACAGTTTTGACGACCACCTTAAATTCCGTCAAGAAGTATTTTGGAACAATAGCGACAGCCGCGGCACATCTACAGAAAGTGGCTATAGCGGAACTATACTTTCTGCTATTTATATGCCTAGCTCTGCTGTTCCTTACTATGAAGATGGAAGTTTTGGTGGCGTAGGCCCAAGAGATTCTGATTATTTAGGAATTCATGGTGATGCCATTAACCCGGTAGGAACACTTTTAAGAAATCAACCTTACAATAAAGGCAGCGATTTACAGTCGGTATCTGAGTTATCATACTCTGACATTATTCCTGGCTTAAATTTCTTGACAAGATATTCTTACCGCTCTCAAGCCTCACTTTATAAGAAATTCAACCCTAAAGTAACAGAGCCAGGTAAACCTAACAATCAAAACTCTTTAAACTACAGCACCAATAAAGGTTATAACTGGATTTGGGAAAACACCTTAAACTATACACGTACCCTTGGTAACCATAACCTTGGAGCTATGGTGTCAACTACAGCACAAGAAAATGGTGCAAAAGGCTTTTCAGCTGCAGCAAGAGACTTCCCAGATGAAGAAGATTGGGCTCAATTTTTCTTAAATGCTCAAACTTTTAGTTCTGACAGGCCTGGCGACTATGACTGGAAAGACAGAAACTTATCTTACGTTGGAAGGCTTTCTTATAGCTGGTCAAACAGATATTTCTTAACAGGGAGTTACCGTTATGACATCGCCGGAAGATTAGCAGAAGGTTATAGAGGAAAAGGTTTTCCAGCAGCCACCGCTGCATGGAAAATAAGTTCTGAGCCATTTTTCAATATCCCATTAATAAACTCATTAAAACTAAGAGCTAGCTGGGGAGAAATAGGAAACATTGGTTCTATAGGCAGATACTACGGTTATGCTACACTTAGCACTAATAATACATTCCAAATTGGTAGCGATGCTCCTTACTCTCCTGCTCTTTATGTTGGTAGTTTGAACAATCCCGCTTTATCATGGGAAACTTCTAAACAAACAGACATCGGTTTAGATCTAACTATGCTTAACGAACACCTATCTCTTTCTGTAGATTATTTTGACAAGCTTACTTATGACCTAATCAAACAACAAGATACAGACTGGACTAACACTTACGGTTTTGGTGCTCCATTGATTAATCAGGGTAAAATTAGAAATACAGGTCTTGAAGTTATGGCTTCTTACAGCGGAAACTCAGGCGAGCTAGCTTATGAGTTTAGTGGGAATATTGCTACGCTAAAAAACAGCGTAGAAGAAATTGACAACAACCCTGACTCTTTCTGGGCTCACGGAAATGCATGGAGAGGAACCATTAGACCGTACAGGTCTACCGTAGGTCAACCTTACTATTCTTACTGGATGATTAAAACAGATGGCATTTTCCAATCAGATGAGGAAGCTGCCAGCTATACTTTCAATGGAGAAAGAATTCAGCCAAATGCCCAAGCGGGAGATTTGAAATTTGTTGACCTAAACGAAGACGGAAAAATTGATGACAATGACCGTTCTTACATGGGTTCGGCTGCTCCTAAGTTAACCTACGGTTTCAATACTAACCTTACTTACAAAAACTTCGACTTAAGTGTATTCTTCCAAGGTGTAGCTGGAGTTAAATTATTCCACGCTTTCAAAGAGTCTACTCTTAACGCTTCTGAGCAAGGTTATAACAGATGGGACAAAATTTTGGACGCTTGGTCTCCTACAAATAGCGATTCAGACATTCCTAGAATATCTGCAAACGACCCAAACAATAACTTCCAGACTGCCTCTGACTGGTACCTAGAAAGTGGTGACTACCTAAGATTGAAAAACTTAGTGCTTGGCTATACTTTCCCTACGCTTGGGCCAGTATCTGGTTTGAGAGTTTACGTTAGTGGTGACAACCTGCTAACCTTCACTAAGTATTCAGGAATGGACCCAGAGGTTGGTGGTATTGGTTTTGACGGAGGTCAGTTCCCTGTATCGCGTGTTTATGCTGCAGGTTTAAAGTTTAAATTCTAATTATTACGACAATGAAATTTCAAATAAAATATACAATTCTACTAGGCCTATGCTTTATGTTTAGCATAAGCTCTTGTGACAAGGAATGGGTAGACACTAAGCCTAACGGAGCATCTACCACAGCCTACTTTTGGGATAGCGAAGATGACGTTATCAAAGGCATAGCCTCCATTTATGTACCATTCAGATGGGAATCTACATGGGGTAGAGATTTGTTTTGGATGCAAAATGCAAGTGATGATTTAGTGGTAGGCCGCTCAAAAGCTGATGCCGAAAACATCAAAAATTTTATTCCAACAGGAAACGAAGGTTATATGGCTACGGCTTTTGAAGATATGTACTGGATGATGAACAAGGCAAATCAAGCCATAGAAGGTGTTCAAGGTGCCACAAACATTTCAGAAGAGTTAAGACAACGTTCTTTAGGCGAAGCATATTTCGTAAGAGCATTTGCTCACTTTTGGGCTGCCTACCTATGGGGTCATGAAGACCAAGGTGTGCCTTATGATGGTGTAGAAAATGAGGAGTTTGGAGATAGAATACCTCCACAGCTAGCTTCTGTAACAGATAACTACGCTCAGATTATTTCTGACTTAGAAAAAGCAGCTGAGTTATTACCATTGTTCCAAACCTACGGTGCCGAAGACCAAGGCCGTGCTCACAAATCAGCAGCATGGGCATACATGGTAAAAACCTACGCTTACTGGGCACAATATGACAGCTCAAAATGGGAAAACGTACCAGACCTTGCCGACAAAATCAAAAACGAAGGTCAAAGAGCATTGGTAACTGGTCAAGAAAGTAACGAGGCTAATTATAGAGCGGTATTTACCGACAGTCAAAACTGGGGTCCAGAATATATCTGGTCAGTAACTTCAGGAATTCAGGGTGGTTCTGAATTCCCTGGTGTTATACTAGAAAACAAAGGATGGGGTATTTTCAATGGCTGGGGCTATTTCCAACCAACCGAAGAGCTTTACCAAGAATATGAAGAAAATGACCCACGACGTGAGGTTACTATCTTAAAATTTGGTGACAAGTTTACTTATTTTGGTGTGGAGCGTGAATACTACTCCACCAATAGCCTTTCAGGTTTCCAGATTAACAAATACATGGACCCTTACAGCTACGGAACAGATGAGGATGCAGGTACCAATTCAAAAATCAATCAAAACGGTAACTACCCTACCACTGCTCTGAATTTATCTTTAATTAGGTATGCAGAGATTTTACTTTTCAAGGCAGAAGCTTTAATCCAGATGGGCCAAGCTGCTCAAGCAGCAGAGCCTTTAAACGAGGTTCGTGCTAGAGTTGGCTTAAGCCCTATTGCTACTCCAACTATGGATGACTTAAAGCATGAAAGACGCGTGGAGCTTGCTTGTGAGTGGACAGATAGATTAGCCGATTTAAAAAGATGGGGTGATGTAGATGTTATCAATGCTCCGCTTCACGGCAGAATCCATGAAAACAAAACTGACCCTAGTTCTTCTTACACGGTAGAGGAAGTTTGGCCAGCAAGAAGTTTCGACCCAGCTAGACACATGGCATGGCCACTTAGCTCAAACGAAATCTCAAGAAGTAATGGCATATACAAACAGACTCCAGGCTGGTAGCTTCCCATAATTATTGTCAGAAAAAAGCAGTCTGCATTTTAGTAGACTGCTTTTTTGATATAAAATACTTCCTGTCGTTTTATAAATACTATTTTCGCCTATAAACGCCCTCTTCTATACTTTACCCAATATATGAAACTAAAAACATACATTACTTTTCTTTGCTTACTCTTTAGTTTAAATTCTTTGTCTCAATCCATTGATGAGCATCCAAGAATCATTAGAGTTCTCACGTTCAATATTCTTCATGGTGCTACCACCAATAATGATTTTGACTTAGACCATATTGCCAAAGTTATTTCAGATGCCAATCCTGATTTTGTAGCCTTACAGGAGGTAGATTATAAAACCAACAGAGCTAAAAAATATGATTTAGTAACGGAATTGGGCTATAGAACCAAGCTCTCCCCTCTTTTTGGAAAAGCCATGAAATATGATGGTGGCGAATATGGCGAGGGAATTTTGGCAAACTACACTTTCTTAAATAGCAGAAACATCATCCTGCCTTATACTGCAGGCAGAGAACCCAGAGCAGCTTTAGAGGTAACCTCTGTTTTAGCCTCTGGTGATACCGTTTCTTTTATTGGAACTCATTTAGACCATTTAAAAGACGGAAAAGACAGACTGGCTCAGGTGCAAAGCATCAATGAAAATTTCACTTCAAACCAATACCCTAGCATTTTAGCAGGTGACTTAAATGATACGCCAGGCAGCATAGCCATTAATACTTTAGAAAAACATTGGCTTTCTTCTTACAATAAAGAAAACCCAAAGCCTACCTACCCTTCTGATAAGCCCGAAGTTAAAATAGATTATGTCATGTTTTACCCTAAAAACAGATGGCGAGTATTGACCACCGAAGTGATTCAAGATGCTGTAGCCTCTGACCACTGTGCGTATTTAGTTACGGTAGAGTTACTCGAAGAATAGAAATAAGCCTTTGGCAATTCATTAGGTCTATAAATTGCCTTAGCTTTGTCAAAATTTATATTATGCACTGGGAAACACTTTTTTCGAACAAAAGATACGGCTCTAGAAACCTTCAAAACACAGACGAAACTCGTGGAGAATATCTGAGAGATTACGACCGTCTTATTTTCTCTTCCCAGTTTAGAAGACTTCAAGATAAAACCCAAGTTTTCCCTTTGCCAGGCTCCATATTTGTACATAACAGACTTACGCACAGCTTAGAAGTAGCCTCAGTAGGCCGTTCTTTAGGGAGATTAGTAGGCGAAAAAATAGCCAAGAAAAACAGCGAAAACTTAAGCCCCCATGCTTCTGAGTTTTACAAATTTGCTCTAGCAGATGTAATCCAAACAGGCTGCATAGCTCACGATATTGGCAATCCTCCTTTCGGACATTCAGGAGAAGACGCCATAAGAACCTTTTTCGAAGAGCTTTCTGGCAGTCAAAAAGAAACCTTAGAAAAAGAGCTAACGCCAAACCAACTAGCCGATTTAAAAAATTTTGAAGGAAATGCCAATGCATTCCGAGTCTTAAGTACACTGTTTTTAAAAGCAGGCTTAAAACTGACTTATACTACTTTGGCTTCTATTGTCAAATATCCAATTGATAGTTTAAACGGTTTTGACAAGTCTACGGGCTTAATCTCTACTAAAAAATCTGGGTATTTTGATGCAGAGCTTTCTGTCATGAAAGAGATGGCTGCCGACCTTAAAATGAAGACTTTGAACGAAAGTAAAAGTCATTTGGCCAGGCATCCATTCGTATTCTTAGTGGAAGCTGCTGATGATATTTGTTATAGAATCATAGACTTAGAAGATGCTTTCAGGCTTCATATTCTTGGTTTTAAAGAGGTGGAAGAGTTACTTCTTCCATTCTTTGAGGGAAAAAAAAATGAAGCTTATATAAAAGAGCAAATGCTGAGCATGAAAGACGAGAAGCAAAAGCTTTCCCTGCTGAGAGCTATGTTAATTGGCCTTTTGACCAGAAAATGCTCTGATGCCTTTATGGCAAATGAAGTGGCTCTTTTAAACGGTGACGTAAACAAATCGTTGATTGAGCTTATAGATGAAAAGTCTATCCAACTCATTGATAAAATTGACGCTATTTCTGTCAGTAAAATCTACAATCACAAGTCTGTAGTAGAAATCGAAATTGCAGGCTTTCATGTTATTGGCGGCCTTTTAAAGGAATTTCTTGGTGCTATTTTAGAGCCTAAGTCGGCCAAGTCTAAAAAGATGAAAAAGCTAATTCCAGAGCAATTTGAAATAAGTAATGACCTGCCACTGTATCAAAACATCTTATCTGTTTTAGATTTTATTTCGGGCATGACAGACATTTACGCCGTAGACCTTTATAGAAAAATTACCGGAATTCAGATTCCTAGTTTGGGTTAAACCACGTACGCCGGCAAATTAAAACTAAAACGGGTGCCTTGATTTAGCTTACTGCTTACATCTATACTGCTGTTATGTAGCTCAATAATCTTATTGGCTATTGCCAATCCTAAGCCTGTTCCTTTTACCCTGGTTTCGTCTTTGGTATTGGTATGATATCTTTCAAAAATCACCGAAAGGTCTTTTTCTGCTATTCCAGAACCCGTATCACTGATACTGAATAAAATATTCTGTGTATCGCTTGAACCTATTTCTAGTTTTATCTTGCCTCCCTTTGGTGTGAACTTTAAAGCATTGTCTACTAAATTTTGAATCACCCTTTCTACCAATGAAATATCGCCAAAAACAAAAGGCGTCTCTGGGTTTCTAACAAACTCCAGTTCTATATTCTTTTCTTTAAACAAAACTTCATACCTAGCCATCAAATCATAGGCAAGTTCATCTAATGGGAATGGCTCTTTTTGCAGCTGAATTTGATTATTTTCTAGCTTTGAAAGCTCAAAAAGCTGATTTACCAGACCTTTCAATTTTTTAGTACTCTCGTTTATATTCTCCAAATACTGACTTTCTTCTGCAGCACTAAGTTGGTTTTTCTTTAATTGGAGCGTTTCTGTAAAACCCTGAATGATAGAAAGTGGCGTTCTTAAATCATGTGAGATATTCGCCACCAGCTCTCTTCTAAAATTATCTATCGACTTAATCTTGTCAAACTGTAGCTGAATTTGATTCGCCATATCATTAAACGTTTCAGAAATTCCGCTAAACATACTCCGCTCATCTGTTTCTATTCGCCTACTAAAATCACCGGAATGAAATTGACTCATTCCATCGGTAATGGCTTGTAAATGCTTTGTTTGATACCATAAAATAAAAAAACCAAGAAGCAAAGCCAGCACAGCAGCCAAAGCAATTAGCTTCAAAAAGGTGTCCATGGTATAGGTTCCTAAAAGTCCTGCAAAAACAGATTCTCGCTCTTCCGAAACCAAGATGATATAATAATACCCCTTAAGCACATCATTTTGTATAATGGGTGCTGCCGAAAATATCTTTGATTTTAAAAAGTCTCTTGGGTCGTCTCCTTTGATAAAGTTTTGTCCTTTATCCGCTATAAAACTTAACACTGGCTCTAAACTTACAGCTTCTCTCACCACCTCCTTATAAGGTGCTACATGGGCCATAATTCCTCCTGCCGTATCTAGCAGGTAGACTTCTACATCAGGGTTTATAATCATCATCGACTCCATTACTTTTTGAATAGCCATGGTGTCTAGCTTCCCCTCTTCATTAAAAGTCTCTAAATGGTCAATAGTAAACTGAGCCAAATGTGCGTGCAATTTCTGATTAGCCTCTTCTTGATAATTTCTGGTAGTCACAAAACTTATGTAGGTCATGGCGGAGCCAAAAAGCAGCAGCACCAATAGCATAGAAAGCGACAGACGTATGAAAAATTTATTATTCATTCTTTAAAGGTTTTCATTGAAACGATACCCATAACCCCAGCTAGTCAAAATATAACTGGGCTTGTTCATATCCTCTTCTATTTTGGCACGAACTCTATTTATATGGGAATTGACCGTATGTTCATAGCCTTCAAAATCATAGCCCCAAACTAAATTGAGCAAACTTTGACGATTAAAGCTTTTCCCTGGGCTAGCCGCCAAAAGCGAAAGTAAATCAAACTCTTTTGGTGTCAATTCTATTCTTGACCCTGCTTTTTGAACGGAACGTTTATCCAAATCAATAGTTAAACCATCAGCCTCAATAAGCTGGGTATTTGTAGAAGAAGGATTGTCAAACTTCCCTAAAGACCTCCGCAGTACAGCTTTTACCCTTGCCTGAAATTCTCTCACACCAAAAGGTTTCACGATATAATCATCTGCCCCTGTTTCTAAACCTAGCACCCGGTCTATTTCTTCAGACTTTGCAGTTACCATGATTATTGGCGAAGCAATATCATTTGCCCTAATTTTTCTACAAACCTCCATTCCATCCATAGATGGAAGCATTAGATCTAGAATTATTAGGCAGTAATTTGTCTTTTTTGCCATTTCATAACCTTCTAAACCATCCAGTGTATGGTCTATTTCATAATGCAAATCCTTCAAATGGATTTTTATCAATTCGGCTATCTTATGGTCGTCTTCTATTACTAGAGCTCTAGGCATGTTTTTAGGTTAATTTTAAAAGTATGTCCTCGGAGAATTCAAAGTAAACTTTTAAGTATCACAGAATTATCACAAAGAAGTTTTCTACTAAAAGATGAGTTTAGACTTACGGAATTTCGTTTGGCAAGGTTCTATAAAATAAGCCATAAGCACTCAAAAATGCTCTGTGATAGTTTTGTTATAATTCTGACACTTTCACGTAATACCTAGGCTGTTCCTTTGTGTCAAGTTTAACATTAAAACAAAACAAGGATATGAAAAAAGGACACTTAAAGACTTTAGCACTAGCATTTATGGCATTGGCTTTTACCGCCTGCGACGATGATGATGAGCCTACGGCACAAAGCGGAGCATTGACATTAAACATTCAAGGATTAGAAGACTTGGGCTCGGAAGCCGTTTATGAAGGATGGTTAATTACGCCATCTGGCCCTATATCTACGGGCGTATTTACAGTCAATGGTTCGGGAGCCCTCTCTCAATCTCAATTTAACCTAGACCAAGATGTCTTAGACGCGGGTAGCACATTTGTTTTAACTATAGAGCCAGCAAATGACACCGACCCTGCACCTTCTAAAGTTCATATTTTAGCTGGAGATTTTTCTTCCAATTCTGCAGACCTCAATGTAGGTCATACAGCCGCTTTAGGAAGCGATTTTTCATCAGTGGCTGGCCAGTTTATACTAGCCACACCATCTACAGAAACTATGGATGACGAAACAAGCGGAATCTGGTGGCTAGACCCATCTGGACCTACAGCTACCCTTACTTTACCTACACTTCCTGAGGGATGGGTGTATGAAGGCTGGGCAGTAATAAACGGCACACCAGTAAGCAGCGGTACATTTACTAGCATTTCTGGTCCTGATAGCGGCGAGCCGTTTAAAGGAAGCGGCGGAACACCTCCTTTCCCAGGAGAAGATTTTGTGGCTAATCCTCCATCAGGAATGACATTTCCTACCAACCTTCAAGGTGGTGCGGGTGTAATAAGTATAGAGCCTTACCCAGATAATAGCCCTGCTCCTTTTACATTAAAGCCATTAGTTGGTCAAATAGCAGCAGATGCTCCGGTACATACTTTATTAGATATGGGTCAAAATCTAAGTTTCCCTACGGGCACAGTAAGCAAATAAGTTTAACAATTTTCTAATATTAAGAGCAGCTCCATCTGGGGCTGCTTTTTTGTTTGAACGCTTTACATTTCAATTTAAAAACTAAGCCGAACCAAATAGACCTTCATAAATGTTACTAAAACCTATAACAGTAAACGTTTTCGCAAATGTAAACCTGTAGGTCATCAGTCAGCAATGTGGTTTATCACTATTTAAGTCCTTCTAAATAAACTAGCTTCTCTCTCCTTACCTTCAGGCGTACTTTTACTCATCTAGAAACCTAAATTTATCTCTATAGCAAGACTACTACCTTACTGATGAAAAGCATATTACTTGACGTTTCAAAGGATTCACATAGTGGATTCAAGGATTTGGAAACCCATATTTCTATAGCCCCTTTAATTTCGTTTGTTAAAGACAGAATGGAAAATGTACGTTCCGTCAATAAAAAATATTTTGAAAACCTTCTTTATAAACTAGAGAACGTTTTTGACCTGAAAGGTAATATACCACTTACCGATACTTCTAATTACGAAAATCTCTTTGAAGAAATATACAATTTCTTAGTACCACCTGCTAGTGACGAATCGCAGGTGTATCTAGCCCTTAGTACTCCTATAAAGCCTACTTTTTTTTATGGAACAGACGCCTTCTACAATTTACTTATAAACGAAGGAAATGGCTGTGTAAATCATGAATCCATAGAAGAATATGATCCTTCGCCAAAAAAGGAAATAATTCAGATATACTCTTTAATTTTAGAGAAGCTATATGGTTTTCCACCCCACCCTGCTAGGAGTATTATCATCAGTGTTAAAGAGACTGATTCTATCCTTAAGAAATACTATAAATTAGATATTGACAATACTTATGTAAGCGTAAGTCCTAAGGGAGAACTTCCAGAATTTGACTTAAGTCAAGTGAGAGAGTTATGGCAAAAAGATTTTGATATACACTCTATTTTAGAGCTTTTACCCTTATCAAACTTCAAGTTTAAAGGGTTTTCTGTCATTAAGCTAGAAGATATAACCACTACCCAGACAGTGGAACACATGAAAAGCTTAATCATAGAAAGGGCCTCTTTTAAAGACAATACCTATCATGTAGAAATTGTCAATTCTTTAAAAAACTTAACAAGAGACCCAAATCTATACTTTGACCTAGTTCCGCTACTTAAGGTAAATGATGAAGTAGTATTAAACCCAGACACACTGTGCAACAGCCAGTTATTCAGACATACTTTTAATGGCGATACAGAGCAAAACACTTATATAAACTTCTGTAAAGAATTTTTTAAAAATCCCACCATGATTTTCAAGCCATCTCTGGAAATGGCTTCTTGTACCGAAAATGCATTTGACTCTAAAATGGTCAAAAATGAATTTAGGTCTTTAGCCATAGTACCAGTGGTTTGCAAAAAAAAGGTAATTGGAATACTGATATGCTATTCAAGAACTGAAAACGCTGTCAATGAGATTGTTTTAGGACAACTTCACACCGCCATCTCAGTTATAAGTCAAAGCTTAGAGCATGATATAGAAGAGTTTAATCACAAAATTGAGAGCATTATTAGAGAGAAATATACTTTCTTACAAGAAGCAGTAGAATGGAAATTTAAAGAAGCCGCACTTCATTACATGGATGAGCGACTAAACAGCTCTTTAATTAAGAAAGTAGAAACAGTGGCTTTTAAAAATGTTTATCCTTTATATGGTGCTATAGACGTCAGAAATTCTACTATTGAAAGAAACACGGCTCAGCATTTAGATTTCATTTTTCAGATAAACTCACTTTTGCGTACGCTAAAAGCTATTCAGCCTCATATAGAACATGATTTAGCTGAAAAGTTAATTCCCAGAACTGAAAGGTTTTTAGACCGAATAAATAAAAACGAATATGCAGGTGATGAACTAAGAATTAAAAGCTTTTTAGATGCTGATATTTATTCCTTTTTATACGAAGTAAAGAATACTGTTACTAATACTGAAGCTTTAAAACTTATTAATGCATACCTAAACCTAAGCAAAGAATCTGGTGAAGGGCACTTACACAGAAGAGGTTTTGAAAACGACATGCAAACCATAAACTCTACGGTAAACAGATACCTAGAAAACAGTAAAGAAAAACTACAAGAGGACTTCCCTACCTATTTTGAAAAGTTCAGGACAGATGGTGTAGAGTATGACATATATATTGGTCAATCAATAGAGCCCAAAAAGCCTTTTCAAAAGAAATATTTAAATAAAATAAGGAAATGGCAACTAAGCTCCATGGCAGAAATAGCTCGGTTAAACGAAGCATTAATTCCTAAGCTATCTTTGCCCTTAAGAACTACACAACTCATTTTTATAAACCCAAACGCCATAGACATTAGTTTTAGAGAAGACGAAAGAAGGTTTGACGTAGAGGGGGCTTATAATATTAGATATGAAGTTATCAAAAAACGAATAGATAAGGTTAAACTAAAAGGGAAAGATGAAAGGCTAACTCAGCCTGGCAAAATAGCCTTGGTATACTTTGACAGCCAAACTGCTAAAGAATATATTCCGTACATTGAAGATTTACAGGCACAAGGTTTGCTCTTAGATGACCTAGAACTTTTAGAACTAGAGCATCTCCAAGGCGTTAACGGTCTAAAGGCACTACGCGTTGGCATAAATTTAAATTCTGAAACAAACTAGTTCAATGAATTACCAGGAAATACTAGACGATATAGAAAACTATGTGAGCGAATTAATAAAAACTCACGCCGACGATCATTTAATTTATCATGGCCTGAAACACACGCAAATTGTGGTTTCTAATGCAAAATTCCTTGCGGGCTACTATACATTAAATGAAAGAGACACTTTCATAGTTTTAGCTTCTTCCTGGTTTCATGACACCGGTTATTGTAACGGTTCCAAAGTAGAGCATGAAAAAAGAGGTGTAGACTTTACCGTCCATTTTTTAAATAAATATGAAATTGAAAAGGAAACTTTAGAAGAAATATCGGCATGTATTAAAGCCACTACTCTTCCCCAAAATCCTCAAAACCTTCTTCAAGAAATTATTTGTGATGCCGACCTTTTTCATTTTGGAACAGACGATTTTGAGCAATTTAATGAAAGCATGAAACTCGAAACAGAGCATTGCTCAGGAGAAAAGATACCAAATAAAAAGTGGAAGAATAGTAGCATTGAGCTCTTAGAAAAACACTCCTTTCATACATCCTACGGAAAAACTGTTTTGGCTAAACAAAAAAAGAAGAACATTTCAAAGCTCAAGAAAAAATCAAAAAAGAAAGAAGTGCCTGCTCAGAAAAGACCCGATAGAGGAATAGAGACCATGTTTAGAATAAGCTCAAACAATCACCAAAGGCTGAGCGACATGGCAGACAATAAGGCACACATCATGATTACCACCACTTCCATTATTCTGTCCGTAGTACTTACCATTCTCTTTAGAGAAATGGATGCAAATCAATACCTGCTTATACCAAACTTCATACTAACCTCCGTATGTGTAGTTACCATGGTTTTCTCTATTTTAGCTACCAGACCAACTATTCCAAACGGTATCTTTTCTAAAGAAGACTTATCAGAAAAGAGAGTCAATCTTCTGTTTTTTGGAAATTTTTACAAAATGCCTTACGAAGACTACTCTAGAGGTATGTTAAACCTCATGGACGATAGAGACTACTTATACGGCTCGCTCACGAAAGACATTTACTCTCAAGGAGTAGTTTTAGGACGAAAATATAGGCTTCTCAGAATAGCGTATAACATCTTTATGTTTGGCGTGGTGGTTTCAGTTTTGGCTTTTATCACCATGGCTATTATTCAAGAAAAATCTCTAGGACAGATATGAACAAACTTCTTGCTTTGAATAATTTACTTTCAGCTTTTGGACTCTTTATGTTAGTTCAAGCTTGTTCGCCATCATCATCATCCGCCACACTTAGCAGCTCAGATTTTCCTTATAATCTTGACAAACCTGAAGTTTTCCCTTTGCCTTTAAGTCTACTAGAAATATCGGGAATAGCATTCAATAAAGGTAATGCCAAAATCACCTACGCTATACAAGACGAAAAAGGAGCCATTTACCAACTTAATAAAGATGAAATAACTCAGAAAACTCAGTTTATCAAAAATGGGGATTACGAAGATTTGAGTATTCTGAATAATCAAATTTATGTTTTACAAAGCAGCGGGAAAGTGTTTACCACAGCTCTAAGCGAAATGGTAAACAAAGAAACCACCGCCACCAGCGAGATAGACATTAAACTCCCAAAAGGCGAATATGAGTCCCTTTATGCTGACCCAGAAACCCAGTCGTTGTTTATACTTTGTAAAAAGTGTGACAAAAAGAATAGTATTCTGGGCTTCCAATATGACCTAAAACGTCAAAAAAAGAAGCCTGAAACATTTGAAATAAAAACTAAGAATTTTTCAAAAAAAGGCTTTGCGGCCTCGGCCTTAGCCAGAAACCCAATCGATAAAGACTGGTACGTAATTTCTGCCATTAATGCGAGTCTTCTTGTTTTTGATACCGACTGGAATTTCAAAGAAAGCATAGAGCTAAAAAAAGACAATTTCAGACAACCTGAAGGTATAGCCTTTGACCAAGCGGGGCACCTTTACATCTCTAGTGAGGGAGATGATTTTACCAAAGGGAAAATACTGAAGTTCTCGCGAATCACAGACTAGCAAGCCCATTTATGAAACTAAGCATAAACAAAATAGCTCTTCTTTTTCTATTATTTTTTTGCTATTCCTGTGCAACCTACAAGACACAGTACGCTGCCGAAACAGAGAAATGGCAAGAAGTAAAACCTGCAGACTCTCTTAGCATTACACACACCATGTATCTGATTGGCGATGCAGGAAACTCTACCCCTTCTCATAGGTCGCCTGTTATCAACTACCTCGAAGAAGCCTTAAAAAAGGAATCAGCAAACAGCTCTATCATCTTTTTGGGAGATAACATTTACCAAGATGGTATGCCATCAAAAGAAGATGTGGACGCCAGAGCAGATGCTCAATACAGATTAGAGGAACAATTGAAAATGCTTGACAATTTTAAAGGCAGGCCTATTATTCTTCCTGGGAATCATGATTGGCGAATTGACGGAGTAAAGGGCTTAAAAAGACAAAGCAAGTATGTTCAAAAATACCTCAACAGAGACAAAGAAAAGGACGATTACGAAGACTATTTTTTACCACTAGATGGTTGCTCTGGCCCAGAAGTGGTAGAGCTAAATGAAAATATAGTAGTGGTAGTGGTAGACTCTCAGTGGTGGCTAGCAGACTGGGATAATGACCCAGAGATTAACGACGACTGTTCCATAAAAAATAGAGAGAATTTTGAGTTCGTTTTCGAAAACGTCATCAGAAAATATAGGAATAAAAATATAGTAATAGCCATGCACCACCCCCTTTATACGTATGGGCCTCATGGAGGTAGGTTTACCGCAAAACAGCATTTGTTTCCATTAACAGAAATGAAACCTAAGCTCTTTGTGCCTATTCCTATACTTGGTAGTTTAAGTGCTATAGTACGGGGTACAATAGGCTCAAGACAAGACGTTGCAAACAAGAATTATAAAGACCTCCGCTCGGCACTTTTGGCAGGTGTAAGTAAAAACGGAAATTTTATATTTGTGAGTGGGCATGAGCATACTTTACAGCATATTGAAAACAATGGTCAAAAATTTATAGTAAGTGGTAGCGGCTCTAAAAGCAGCCCTGTGGCTATGGGAAAAGGCTCTGAATTTGCCACAACTGATATGGGCTATAGCAAATTAGACTTTTACGAAGGTGGAGAAACTTGGGTCAATTATTACACAGTAAATGACAAAGGAACGGCAGCAAAATTGGTTTACCGCAAAAAAGTAAAAGACACCAAAACACAAGAAAACGAAAACATTTTAGCGGATTTTTCTGAGCATGAAAGTCTACTAGACTCTGCCAATCATAAACTGACCAAAAATAAAATAGTACCCGTAGGCAAAGCACATGATTTCTTACTGGGAAAACATAACAGAGACCTATATCTAGAAAGCTACAATTTCCCCGTTTTAGACCTATCGACTATTCAGGGTGGACTAACTCCTGTAAAGTTAGGAGGGGGCAATCAAACCAACTCCCTACGTTTTGACGCCCCTAGCGAAAGACAATATGTTCTTCGGAATTTGACAAAAGACGTTACCCGCTTTTTGCCATTCCCTTTCAATAAAATGAGTGTTGCAAAGTTTATTGTTGAAGATAATTTTCTATCCACAAATCCCTTCGCACCGCTGTCTATGCCAGCATTAGCTGACGCTATAAACGTATACCACACTAATCCTATACTTTATTATGTACCCAAGCAGCCCAACTTAGATGCTTATAATGACATCTTTGGAGAGTCGATGAACCTCTTTGAAGAAAGACCTAAAGGTAAACACTGGAAAGACGCAGGTTTCTTCGGAAATCCTGACAAAATCATCAATACACCTGATTTAATGGAGGCCATTCTGGAAAACAATAAAGATAGAGTAGATGAAAAGTGGATGCTCAGAACCAGGCTTTTTGACTTTTTAATAGGCGACTGGGATAGACATGACGACCAGTGGGCATGGGCTGCCATAAAACAGGGCAAAGGAGAAACCATTTACAGACCTATACCAAAAGACAGAGACCAAGCTTTCTCACTATATGATGGAGCTGCCGCAAATTTAGCAAGACTCACTGCTCCTTTTTTAAGACAGCTACAAAGTTTTGACCCAGAAATAAAAAGCATGAAATGGACTACCTGGAGTGCCCGATTGGTAGATAGAACATTTCTAAATGGGTTAAGTTGGGAAGACTGGGAAGAACAAGTTCTTTTTATTCAGCAACACTTAACAGACGAGGCTATTGAAAGGTCTTTTGACAACTGGCCTCCTAAAGCCAAAGAAATCTCTTTTGAAAGAATTTCTAACAGCATAAAAACTAGAAGAGCCGATTTAATGAAAATTGCAAGAGCACATTACGAGTTTGTCAGCAAATCTGTCAACGTGATCGGTTCTGAAAAAGAAGAACGTTTTGAGGTAAAGAAACTAGATAAAAACAATACAGAAATAACAGTATTTGACCTTGACAAGGATGGTGAAAAAAGAAAAATAATTTATCACCGAGTTTTTGACAGTAGCATTACTAATTATGTAAATCTTTATGGAAACGGCGATAAAGACGAGTTTATTTTTAAAGGTGAGGCCAATAACAAATTAAAAATTAGATTTATAGGTGGTGATGGCAAAGACACTTTTAAAGACTTATCTACTTCATCTACTGGCAAAAAGAGAATCACTATCTATGATGATTTAAAAAAGGACAAACTAAAGAGTGCCTCCACATTTAAGGATAAAAGAACCAATATCTTTAGATATAATGTGTACGACCGAAGAAACAATGACAGCAACTATGATATAGCTATGGTACTGCCCGTGATAGGTTTCAACCCTGATGATGGTCTGTTACTTGGGGGCAGTGTTAATTATACCAAATATGGTTTTAAAAAAGAGCCGTTTTCTTCTGTTCAGGATTTTAGACTTAAGTATGCTTTTCAGACAAAGTCATTAAGCATAAACTACGAAGGAGATTTTGTCGATACTTTCGGCGAATGGGATTTTTACCTCAAATCATTTTTACATGGCCCTAGTTATGCCTTTAATTTTGCGGGTGTTGGAAATAATACAATAAGACCCGATGACGACGAGAACTATTATAGAGTAAGACAAGCTGCCCTCCACATTTACCCAGCCATAAAGAAGAGGTTTGCTCATAACAGTGCTTATTTCAGTATTGGGCCATTTGCCGAACGCCTAAATTTACAAGCGACACCAGGAAGGTTTTTGGTGGAGAATACCATCAAAAATCAAGTTTTCGATAGTAAAAACTTTGTTGGCTCTAAGTTCTTATTCAGTTTTAATAGCGTTGATAATTTCATAGCTCCACATAATGGAATCATCTTTAATTCTGAATTCAAATGGTCTCATCAAACCAATAATTCTCAAAACTTTGGTTCTATAAACGCCAGTCTTAGTTTTTTTAGGGCTTTAGATAGTAAAGAGAAATTAGTTTTAGCCTCCCAGTTTGGCACAGGAATTAATATTGGAGACGGATTTGAGTTTTATCAAATGCCCTATATTGGCGGCAAACAGGGTTTACGAGGATACAGGTCTGAAAGGTTTTATGGAAAGTATAGTTTCTGGCAATCCACTGATTTAAGATATAAACTCAAGAGTAATTATAACCCATTAGTCCCTATCACTTATGGCGTTTTTGGGAGTTTTGACCATGGCAGAGTTTGGCTACCATCAGAAAACTCCGACAGTTGGCACTATAGCTACGGCGGAGGCCTTTGGCTAGCTCCTGTAGACGCACTAACCTTTACGCTCGGACTATATTTGCCAAAGGAAAAAGAAGAAGAAAAACCCCGACTTGCGGTGAAGGCGGGGTTCTCTTTCTAAATTTGGGAAGGCTTATTATTTTTAAAATTATTCTTCTTTTCTGGTGGCCGTCATGCTAAACATTTCCATTAGAGAACCTTTGGCTTGATTGGCATCTTCTGCTTTTAAATAGAAGTTTAAATCATAGCCCATCATTGTAAAACTGGCAGTAATAGTACTATCCTTAACCATCACATCGCTCATAACTATCTCACTCCCATCCTCTGGATTAGTAGAGTATCCGTTTAAACCATCATCTCCTGCTTCAAATCGCATGGGTATCGTTACGTCACCGTTCGGCGTGCCTACTACCAAAACATCCCAAGAGCCTAAATAATAGTCTTCAGGTGATGCTGTCTCTTCCACCACTCTTATCGCCTCTGCCTCAAACATATCCATTAAAGAACCCGTCATAATATCCTCAGACTCCTTTTTTAAGCTTATGGTAACATCATAGCCTACAATGTGAAAAGCCATATTCAAGGTTTCGTCTTCTATTTCAGCCGAATCCATTTCTTCTTCTCCACTGTCAGGATTTGTAAAATAACCAGTAACCACATCGCCATTTTTCTCAAACCTCACTGGTATTTGAACATCACCTTCAGGCGTACCTTCAACAAAAACATTCCAAGATCCTATAAAATATGCATCAGCGTCAACCACTCTAGTAGCCTCCGCCTCAAACATTTCCATCAAAGAACCTTTCATGCTGTTCTCCGTTTCCTTTTTTAAATTCATGGTCACATCATATCCAGCTATATAAAAAGCCACTGAAAGTGTCCCATCTTTTATTTCAGCAGAATCCATTTCTTCCTCTTCTCCACTCTCTGGATTAATAAAATAACCCGAAACCACATCGTCTGTCATTTCAAACCTCATAGGTAATTCAGCGTCGCCTTCGGGTGTTCCTTTTACTAAAACATTCCACGAATCAAGAAAGTAGCTATTGTCTTCTTGGGCCTGTACATTTACAACTGAAGTCAATAAGAAGGCTGTGAGGGTTAAAAAGTTTTTCAATTTTCTCATTTCAATAAGTATAAGTTCGTTTAATAAATGTAATTGCAAGTTTCTCCATAGAATCTACAACCAGACCTAACACTTTAGCAAAATGATAAAAAAACAAGCAACCTCCTAATAGGAACTCACCTTCTCAATTTCATTACTGTCAAAAGCAAGTGCATCTTTAGTACAAAAAAAGAGGTCACCAAAACAGGTAACCTCTCTAAGTCGGGGTGACAGGATTTGAACCTGCGACCCCACGCCCCCCAGACGTGTACTCTAACCGGACTGAGCCACACCCCGAAATTTGGGCACAAAAATATATTTCTGAATAATTATTTCAAACTATTTTTAACTCTTACTTATATGGGTCAATGGTTTTAATAGAACCATCTTCATTATAATGAAGCTCAGTCACTTTTACATTTCTCAAGTGATTCTGACCTGAAATTTGAGTATCATGATAAAACAAATACCACTTTCCTTTAAACTCAACTATCGAGTGATGGTTTGTCCACCCCTGTACAGGGTTTAAAACCACACCTTGATAAGTGAATGGTCCATAAGGATTATCGCCAGTGGCATACACTATCTTGTGCGTATCACCTGTAGAATAACTCAAATAGTATTTGTCGTTATACTTGTGAACCCATGCTGCTTCAAAAAACCTTTCGTCTGTTTCACCAGATTTGAAAAGTTCGCCATCTGCATTTAAGATTTTAATATCTCTAGGCTCTTCTGCTAATGTTTTCATATCAGCACCAAGTTTAGCCATTTTAGGCAATAAAGCTGGCTCATCAGCAGCCGGCTGCTCTTCAGACTTCTCAAATTTACCATTTTTATAATATTGCAATTGGCCTCCCCAAATTCCGCCATAATACAAGTAGTAAGAACCATCAGTATCTTCAAAAACTGCTGGATCCATACTTATGGTACCTTCAATAGGCGTAGGCTCGGCTGTAAAAGGTCCCGTAGGAGAATCACTTTCAGCCACTCCTATATGGAATATATCTTCTTTGTCTTTTACCGGGAAGTATAGATAATACTTCCCGTCTTTTTTGGCTGCATCGGGTGCCCACATTTGCCTTCCCGCCCATGGCACATCTTCTATATCAAGAGCTACACCGTGGTCAGTTACCGGCCCGCCAACTTCATCCATTGATAAAACTCTGTAATCTCTCATAGCGTACTGCGTACCCAAATCATCGTTAGGAATACCAGCATCTATATCATGTGATGGATAAACATAAATTTTACCATCAAAAACATGGGCAGAAGGATCTGCTGTAAAAATATCTGAAACTAAGGGCTCAGATATAGGCTGTAGTTCCGTAGACTCATCCACACTAGCATCCTCTTTATCAGAGGTCTCAGAAGCACAGGCAGTCATTAGCAAAGCCAGTGTCACTAAACGTAAATCCATTTTCATAAAATTCATTTGATAAAATTTAGGGTTTATGCAATCGGTTCCAAAAATAAATGAATTTCCGCACTTCCAAAGTATTCGGAAAAGAATTGGACAGAAAGAGATACCTTTGTGTCAAAGAAAATAATATATGGACATACACGTAAGTAATCTACCTTTCAAATTAACCGAAGACGAACTAAAAGCATTGTTTGAAAAACATGGCAAGGTAGAGTCTGTCCAAATAATTCTGAATCACAAAACTAGACAAAATAAAGGCTTCGGTTTTGTCAAAATGCCAAACAAAGCAGAAGCTGGAACTGCCATCTATCGCCTTAATGGATTTGAAATAATGGATAGGAAACTAAAAGTTTCAGAGTCAAAGCCCAAAGAAGAAGAGGTTAAGAAAGCCTATAATTGGAAAGCCAACATCAAAAAAAAGGGAAGTGTTGTAAGTTTTGATGGGCAACCCAAAAAACCTGTCAAAGGAAAACATAAGAAAAGGAGAGGCCACGGAAGAGGAACAACCTATTGATACCTCTCTTTTAACCTTAATTGGTTAAATTGGGTCAAATTATAAGACCCTCATCAATGAAAAAAATTCTTTTAGGACTATGCCTCATAGTGCTCCTTGCCCTTGCGGCATCTTATTTCTATCTAAATCATCTCAAACCTTCTTATGCCGGCACCCTAAACTTACCCGAACTCAATGCTGAGGTCGAGGTACTTTATGATGATTACGCCGTACCGCATATCTACGCCGAAAACGAAGAAGACCTTTTTTATACTTTTGGCTATGTACATGCCCAAGATAGGCTATTCCAAATGGAACTACTTAAAAGAGTTTCTTCAGGAAGGCTGGCTGAAGTATTTGGCCCAGAAGCCTTAGAAACCGATGTATTCTTTAGAACGCTAAGTTTTGAAAAGCATGCCAAGTGGGCTTTAGAAGAAAGAGACCCGAACGCTCCCTTCATGAAGGCCGCCAGAGCTTATGTCAAAGGGATAAATCAGTACATTCACGAAGGTAAAACACCTATAGAGTTTACATTATCGGGCATTCCGAAAGAGGACTTCACTTTAGAAGACATGGAAAAGATAGTAGGCTTTTTAGGCTACACTTTTGAAGCTGCCTTTCAAACAGAGGCGGTCATGACTTATATAAATGGAAAATATGGTGAGGAATACACAAAAGACTTTGACCAAAGCTGGCCAGACCAAGACTACAAAATACCTGTCGATAAAAACGTAATTGCTGTTGCAAAAAACTTAGCTCTGATAGAGCAAAAGCTCTCTAAAATTGACTCAAAATTAGATTTCAAACCATTTCATGGTTCAAATGGCTGGGTGATTTCCGGTAGCAAAACCAAGTCAGGTAAACCCATTTTATCAAACGACACCCACATGGCTTTCTCTCAGCCAAGTGTATGGTATGAAGCACATTTAGAGTGCCCCACTTTCAAGGTATATGGTAATTTCATAGCAGGAACGCCAGTACCCGCCTTAGGTCATACTTATGCAGGCGGATGGGGTTTAACCATGTTTGAAAACGATGAAGCCGACTTTTATGCCGAAAGCCTGAATCCAGAAAACGAAAATCAGGTACGTTACAAAGACTCTTGGGTTGATTTAGAGACCAGAGAGGAAAAAATAAACATCAAAGGCGGCACAGATACTACTATCTATGTCAAAGAATCGCCACATGGCTATATCCTAAACGGGGCTTTTAAAGATTTAGATGACACCGCAGAACCTATTGCTCTACAATGGGTTTATCACAAATTCCCTTCTAAGCACATGGAGGTTTTCTATAACCTTTGCAAGGCAAAAGATGCTACCGACGCCAGAGCAGCCGTGGAACCACTCACTGCTCCTGGGCTAAATTTTATGTGGGCAGATACTAGCGGAAATATAGCTTGGTGGGCTGCAGGAAAGTTACCAATTAGACCCACTCACGTAAATCCTTACTATATTTTAGATGGTAGCTCTGGAAATGACGATTGGCAAGGCTACGCTAGTTTTGACCTAAATCCTCAAATCTTAAACCCAGAGCGTGGCTTTCTTTATACCGCAAATAATCAGCCAGATGACATGGGCAATGGCCTGGTACCTGGCTATTATGTTCCGTCAAATCGTGCTAAAAGGATTGAAGAACTTTTAGATACCGACAAAACGGATTGGACAGAGGAGTCTATGCGAGATGTGATAAATGATATCACCTCCCCTACATATTCTGAAATTATTGATTCTTTAATAAAAAGCCTTGACCATACTCTCTTAAACCCTAAAGCCAAAAAACTTCTTATTATGCTAGGCAATTGGGATGGAAAACACGCTCTTGAAAACACTGAACCTACTATTTTTTATCGCTGGGTTTTTGAACTATACCAAGTGGCTATGCGAGACGAGCTAGGCGAGCGTTTCTACCCTTCTTTTGAACGCAGTCATGTATTTAAAAAGAGCATGAAAACCTTCTTTGAAAACGAGAATTCACCTTGGTGGGATAACATAAACACACCAGAAAAAGAATCACGAGGTGCGTTAATCAGCAAAGCTTTGAATAAAACGGTTGTCTTTCTAGAAAATCAATTAGGCGAAAACCCAGAGGAATGGAAATGGGAGAAAGTCCATTCTATAGAACATCCTCATGCCATGGGAAAAGTAGAAGCACTGAGACAATATTTTAATGTAGGCCCTTTTCCTGCTCCTGGTGGTAGGGAAACTATTAATAATATGGCTTTCGGTATGGATA
This sequence comes from uncultured Arcticibacterium sp., assembly GCF_964021845.1. Lineage (NCBI taxonomy): Bacteria > Pseudomonadati > Bacteroidota > Cytophagia > Cytophagales > Leadbetterellaceae > Arcticibacterium > uncultured Arcticibacterium sp. The sequence goes on from NZ_CAXHZC010000006.1 coordinate 60,770, forward strand.
GCACTGGCCTATATAAAGTAACTGCTGGACCAGCACTAAGAAGAATTATAGATTTTAGTACCCCAGAAAAAGGCTATAGCGTTTTACCTACCGGTCAAAGTGGCTACTTCATGAGCAAACATTATGATGACCAAGCACAGCTTTTTGTAAAAGGTGGCAAACGAGCCGAACTTATGGAAAGAACAGCAATTGAAAATGTAATGATAGGCAAGACTGTTTTTAAGCCTTAACCCTTCATTCTAACATAAATAAGTTTAAATCGTCCTTTTTGGGTATCTCTGTTTTCTACCTCGAACCCTTTGATAGATTTTATCATTGGTGTGAGCTTTTGAAAACCGAAGTTTCTAGAGTCAAAGTTTGGCATCTTTTTCTGAAGCAAACTTCCAACATCTCCTAAGAAAGCCCAGCCATCATCATCAGCTAAATCTGATATGGTGGCGGCTATCAAACTTATGACTTTAGGGGTAATCTTGTCAACCTCATTTTTCTTGACAGTTTTCTTTTCTGGTGAATCTGGAGAATCTTCTTCTGCCTCTTTCTTAAGAATTTCAAGGTAGATAAACTTATCACAAGCTACTATAAACGGATTTGGCGTCTTTTTCTCCCCTATTCCATACACCTGCATTCCGGCTTCTCTGAGCCTGGTGGCTAGTCTTGTAAAATCACTATCACTTGACACCAAACAAAAGCCATTGACCTTTTCAGAATATAAAATGTCCATGGCGTCAATAATCATGGCAGAATCTGTGGCGTTTTTCCCGGTGGTGTAGCCGTACTGTTGGATAGGCGTAATGGCATTTTCTAAAAGCAAGTTTTTCCATTTCGACAAATGGGGTTTAGTCCAATCACCATAAATTCTCTTGATGGTTGGGTTGCCATATTTGGCTATTTCTTCCATCATTTCTTTAATATAGGCCGATGGAATGTTGTCTCCATCTATAAGCACTGCTAATTTTAAATCCATTATATATTGGTGATTCTTTTTATGAAGGTAATCTTTTCTTAGCCGAATCTAAGACTTATCTCTAAATCCATGTTCAATTAAGTTTTGCATATAAGATTTGCCTCCTAATTTTCTTTAAATTGCTAATAATTCAACCCAATATAAAATGTCAATCTCTAAAAACACTTTCAAAACAGAAGTCAAAGAGGAATTCTTTTCCATTCTTGATTTCTGGGCTACTCACTCCGTCGATAATAAAAATGGTGGTTTCTATGGCACCATTGATGGTAATAACGAGCCAAAAGAAACCTATAAATCTGTAGTAGCTACGGCTCGGATTCTTTGGAGCTTCAGTGCAGGTATTAATTTCATCAAGAATACACCAGAGTTTATTCAACATCAGCACCTCATTAAAGATTATGAAGTGCTTTGCAAAAGAGCTTATGATAGCCTCAAAAATAATTTTTGGGATGAAAAGCATCAAGGAGTTTATTGGGCAGTGAACGCCAAAGGAGAAAAAGAAAACGGCAAAAAACTCATGTACGGGCACAGCTTCTATGTTTATGGCATGAGCGAATATTACAGAGCTACAGGCTATAAACCCGCTTTAGAAATGGCTCAAAAGTGCTTTAATACCATCATTAATCATTCTTATGATGGTAAAGAAGGTGGTTATATAGAAGCTTATAATGAAGATTGGTCAGAAACTGACGACTATATTCTTTCTAAAGGTATTTCTAGAAAATCGATGAATACCCACCTTCATTTATTAGAGTGCTTTGCAAACCTTTACCGAATTGACAAATCAGAAAAAGTACACTTTCACCTTAAGCACTGTTTAGAGATAATGCTAGATAGAATCATAGGCGAAGGAAATACCAGAATGACCTTGTTTTTCTCAGAAGACTGGACGCCACAAACGAAAGTTATTTCTTACGGGCACGACATAGAAGCTAGCTGGCTAGTTTTAGAAGCTGCTGAAATATTGGGCGACGAGGATCTTATAGAAAGATGTAAAAAAGTATGTCTTCCTATAGCACGAGATTCTGCCGAGGGCATTCAGGCAGATAAGGGAATGATATATGAATTTGACCCTGAAACGGGGCATGGAAATTTTTCACGAGACTGGTGGGTAATGGCTGAAGCTATGGTAGGTTTTTATAATGCCTATCAAATGAGCGGGAAATCCCATTATCTGGAGAAATCAGAGAATTGCTGGACATTTATAAATGAGCATTTGATTGACCATGAAAACGGCGAATGGTATGGAGGTGTTAACGCAAAACATGAAATCACTAACTCCAGCAAAGGAAATCCATGGAAAGCACCCTATCACAATGCACGAGCTTGCATGGAAATTTACAAGCGGATTTCTTAGCTTTGGGAATACCAATACCTAGCCTTGAAAAAACTCCTTATCCTTTTTGCTTCATTTATTCTTTGCTCCTGTTCAGAGGAGCAGAGCGAACTCTTTGTGCAAGTTCCTGCCGAACAGAGTAACATTCACTTTTCAAATAATATTATTGAGAATGAAAAGTATAACGTTTACGACTATCATAACCTCTATAATGGTGGCGGAATAGCGGCTTTTGATGTAAACAATGATGGATTAATTGACCTTTACTTTACGGGTAACCAAGTCAACGATAAACTCTATTTAAACAAAGGAAATTTCGAGTTTGAAGATATCACAGAAAAAGCTGGCATTATTCAAAAAGGCTGGTCAACAGGCGTAACCGTTAGCGATATAAATAATGACGGCTTCTTAGATATATACGTATGCAAGGCAGGGAATGAATCAAGCGATAAATTAGAAAATTTACTCTTTGTCAATCAAGGAAATTTAACCTTCAAAGAAGAGGCTCAAGAAAGAGGAATAGCAGACAGTTCGCTATCAACGCAATCTGCTTTTTTTGATTTTGACAAAGACGGGGATTTAGACCTTTATATCTTAACCACTTCCAATAAAATCCGAAACCCAAATCTTCTTCATAAAAAAGATTCGTATGGCCAATATGCACTTGACAAACTTTATGAAAACGATGGAACAGGTCACTTTAAGGAAGTTGGGCAGCAAAACGGAATAACGGGAAACACGCATGGTCTTGGTTTAGCTATTGCCGACATTAATGGAGATGGCTGGGAAGACATACTAGCGTCCAGTGATTTCTTGCCAAACGACGCTCTTTATATCAATAACCAAGACGGCACTTTTTCAAATAGAGCGTCTGACTATATGCCTTATCAGAGTCGCTTTTCTATGGGAAATGACATTGCCGACATTAACAATGATGGCTTGCCTGAGATGGTAACCGTAGATATGCTACCTCCCGACAACGAGCAGCAAAAGAAAATGTTGATGACTTCCTATCATGTTTTTGAAACAGAGCAGACCTTAGGTTTTCAAAATGAATTTACCAGAAACATGCTTTTTCAGAATGCGGGAAATGATACCGAAGGAGAAACATATTTTAATGAAATAGGTCAATATAGTGGCATTCACGCTACGGACTGGTCATGGGCTCCGCTAATTCTTGACTTTGATAATGATGGAGAAAAAGACCTTTTCATTTCCAATGGCTATTTACGTGATGTAACCAATTCTGATAATATAGCCTATAACATGAGCTTCGCTCAAAAAACTGAATCTACTGAAGAGATGAGGGATTTTATGAATTCCAATGCCCTTAACTCGCCTAAGCTTCAAAGAAAAAATCAATTCTTTAAAAATGAGGGAGGTTTTAAGTATTCCAATCAAACCGAAGGATGGCTATCAGAAAATGAAACCTTTTCAAACGGTGCAATTTTTGCGGATTTGGATAATGATGGAGATTTAGATTATGTGGTTAATAATATAAATGAGGCGGCTCATTTATTTAGAAATGATACCGAAAACAAGTATCTAAAAGTAGAATTAAACCCATACCATAATGCCCAAGGTGTCAAAATAGAGGTTTATCAAAATGGAATATGTCAAACTTATGCAAACTCCATAAGCAGAGGATACCTCTCGGCAATGCATGCCCCTACGGTAATTGGTTTAGGTCAATCTGAAAAGGTTGACTCCTTAAAAGTGGTATGGCCAAATGGTTTGTCGCAAACCTTTAAGGATATTGATGCCAATCAAACTATAAAAGTAGAGCAAAGCAATGCTATCAAAGGAGCTAAAACAGCAGCCAGTTCAAGACCATTATTTACTGAAATAGACTTTGACTATAAACATACGGAGAGTAGATATATTGATTTTTATAGAGAAAATCTCCTCTTAAAAAAATACTCGCAGCCAGGTCCTGTAATGATTACAGGCGACTTAAATAATGATGGTTTGGAAGATGTTTTCTTTGGTGGAAACACCGAGCAGCCTTCACTTATTTACTTTCAAAAAGCCAACAATAGATTTGATAAAAAAGAACTAGTGAAAAATCAAAATTGGGAAGATGCCGACGCTCTTTTCTTAGATTTTAACCAAGACGGATTTACAGACATTTATACGCTAAGCGGAAGCAATGAATTTCCGATTTATTCAGGTCAATATCAAGACCACCTTTATCAAAATAATGGCTTAGGAGAGTTTACAGAGGTTAGCCATCTATTACCTAAAAATAATCAACCAGGTAGCGTAGCATGCCTAATTGACATAGACAAAGATGGCATAAAAGACATCTTTAGGGCTGGTTCAGTACAGCCAGGTGACTTTCCTAATGTAAGTGATAGTTATGTCCATAAAATTGACAAAAACGGCATAAAACAAATTTCACTAGGTAACTTAGGTTTAGTTTCCGATGCAAGAGTGACTGACTTTAATAAAGATGGCTGGGAAGATATAGTCTTGATTGGCGAATATATGAGGCCAACTGTACTAGTGAATGAGAAAGGTGCTTTCACTCCAATGGAAATAAGCAATAAAAAAGGGTTTTGGAAAAGTGTCTCAATTGCCGACTTAGATAATGATGGCTTTGACGATTTAATTTTAGGAAATTGTGGTGAAAACTACCGCTATAAATTTGACGAGAAGCGTCCAATTGAGTTATATAATTTATCGCTAAGTAAAAATGAAAAAGTGCACACCTATTTTGAGGGAGAAAAACGCCATTTAATTCCTGCCCGGGATGAAATTATCAGACAGTACCCGTACCTCCGTTCGCTATTCCCAGACTATAATTCATACGCTGTTTTTGACCTAGAACCTGCTTTAAGTAAATCCTCTTCCCTTTTGACAGCAAATTACATGAAAAGCGTAATACTTTGGAATAAAGCCGGAAAGTCATTTGAGTTAGAAGAGCTCCCAAAAGAAGCTCAATTATTTTCTATCAATTCTACTTTGATAGAAGATGTTAACAATGACGGCAAAAAGGATATTTTGTTAGCCGGAAATGACCAAGATTCAGAACCAATAAATGCTGGTTATACGGAAGGCTCTAAAAGCTGCTTATTAATAAATGATAAATCTGGCTTTACATATCTCCCGAATTCAGAATCTGGCATTTGGCTAAATGGTGCAGTAAAGCAACTAAGCTCTATAAAATTAAAAAAGGGCAACCTAATATTGGCTGCCCTTCAAAATCAAAAAGTAAAAGTTTATCAGTCTGCCGAGTAGAAAGACTGGCTTTTTATAAAAGTATTATCAGTTAAATATAAGCCAGCATTAAAGCCTGAAAAACCTATTTCTTTTATATCCACTGTTACGCTTCCGTGATTACCGCTAATTGCTATAGTCTTTAATTCTTCATCCTTTTTAGGGTGAAACAGAACCAGTTTACCACCTGACTTACCAAAAGGCAAAGAGTACTCTATTAAGACAGTAGCCGAAGAGCTCTTCTCTTTACTCTGTCTTAGATAAATGTCTGAGTCTTCAGAGGATACCACCACTGCTGGCTTTGCTCCAATTGGGCGTCCGTTTTCGTCTTCTGTAGCTTGCTGAGCAAAAGAAACCATGCCCACCAAACAAAATACTAGTGTAAATATATATTTCATGATATTATCTTTTTGCGTTTTTGTTTTTTGCGTTCAACTGAGCTTCCATTGCTCTCAATCTATTGTCCAAAGAGGCGTAATTAGATACTTCATTTTCTAATTCATCTATTCTTACTTTTTGCTCTTTTAAGGCTTGAACCAATACTGGTATTAAGGCATTGTAATTAACACTCTTAAAACTTTTACCTGATTTAGTTTCAAATTCCTTAACAAGTTCTGGAAGAGATTTTTCTACTTCCTGAGCTATAAGTCCAAACTGCTTAGTCTCTGGCAAACCCAGCTCCTCCGTAAACTCTTTCTTGTAAAAGAAAGTCTTTGGATAAAGATTCATTACAACTGAAGTGGCATCAGAAAGTGGGCTAATATCATTCTTAATTCTAGCATCAGACGGCCCATAAATAGAACCTGGCATTACTGAACCCTTTACGTAGATATCTTTACTGAAGTAACTAACATCATCAAAATTGCTATTTCCATTAACATAAAGCTGTGGGAATGGAGTTTCTTCAGAACCTAGAACTTTTCCTGAGCCGTCCCCAACAGAGTTTACCCCACCTACTGTAGCTGTAACTGTTCCTGTTACCACAAGATTACCTTCTATCCTGGTATTGCCAATTACTTGTAACTTGTTTGAAGCATTTGGAATACCTATTCCTACATTACCTGAAGAGTTAATGCTTAAGAAAGGTGTGCCTGAAAAACTTCTAAAATTATGAAAAGCTGCATCATAGTAATTATATCCTAACTCGTTATAATCTACTATTAGTTGAGCTTTGTTCCCACTTGCTCTTAAGTTTGTTCCACCCGCCGTATTTCCTTTTATTTCTAACCTGGCCGTAGGTGTGGATGTTGCTATACCTACGCTTGTATCTGATTTGACTACTAACCTTTTGTTAACATCTAACAGGCCACCTGGACTTTGAATCCCCAAACCAATATCTCCATCAGAGGCAATTACTAAACTATTAGTAGGAGCACCACCAGACATAATCCTAAAAGGCAATTTACTTCCATTAGTCGCATCACGAATAAAAAAGTTAGTTTCGTTACTAGCAATATCCCATGTTTGGGGCGTAAAGCCAGATGAACCATCTTGCTCCAATCTCAAAGTAGGTGTATCACCATCTTTTGAATGAATCTCAGCGACCGGAGTACTAGTACCCAAACCTATTCTACCCCCATCATCAACATATAAAGAATGTGAAGGTGCACTAGCCTCTATAGTAAATGGAGTTCTTCCACCATCTATATCATCAATGGAGAATTTATTCTGACCACCATTACTAGTATCGTTAAAAGTAATCTGCCAATCATTGGAAGGGAAACTTGCAGAACTACTTGTATCCTGTGCCTTAATTCTCAAATTATTTTCTTTCAATCTTATGGTATCAAAACCAAAGCTTTCACCGTTTACACAGTCAAAACCTACGCAGGCACTACTAGTAACAATTAAGTCATCATTTATGACCTGATCTGTAACCGACTTTGCTTCGGTTACCATACTATTTATCTGTTTGAGTTCAACATCATCTCTTTTTTCGCTAATTTGAGCCTGCATAAAGAAGCTCGCAAAGAGCAATGAGAAGAGAATTCTTATTCTTGTTTTCATGTCTTTATTGATTTATGTTAAAAGTGTTTAAATTATTAATTATTGAACGTCTAAATATGTTTTCAAAACTATTGAGCCTAAGCTCCATTGCCCTAATTTTAATTTCTTGTAATTCGGATATTACAAATGAACAAATTGGTCTTTTTGTAAAAACCTCAGGCTTAAAACCAACAACTATCAATGCGTATGAGAACCAAACCATGAAGTTAAACAAAAACATTAACTTCGGTAGCGAGCTCACCATTGAAATATTAGGCATTGATGACTTCAAAAAAGGAGATACTGGCCAAGTTTTCATCGGCGGTGAAAATACATTAATTGATAAAGATGAAAAGGTCATTTATTATATTGAAGATTATTTTAAAAAATATGATCTTACAGGTGTTCGCCCAGCTGATGCAGAAAAACTAAAGTTTAACATTCGAGTTGGCAAGCCAATGGTCAAAGGTGAAACATATCGTTTTCTGTTTAAACTTTGGGATAAAAAAAGTGATAAAGAACTTAAAGGAAACATAGAATTAATCGTTATTTAATTTGGACATAATGATTTAAGTTCTGCCTTAAATACGGAACCAGCGTCGGCTTTAAAACCTGGTTCCAATTCTATTTTTCTACTTGAGTTTAGTGTTGCATTTCCGCCTGCTTCTATTTTATTTCCAGCCTTAATATTATTTATGGCCTTATAAGTTTTTACTCCAGCGGCCACGTCATCCATTGGCGAAGACAAGACTAAATCCGCACCAATAATGCTCAAGGTTCCTGCTGAAATCGCAGAAGAAACTATTGGAGCTGTGGTTACCACCATTATCTTATATTTAGTCCCTCCTTTAATAAAGTTAGGTATAGTACAGGTTATCTGACTTGGGTTTGTAGAACTACCTATTAAGGTTCGAGACGAGAAAAGTCCATCAGCATTAGAGAGATATACTTGATATAAGTTCCCAACTATAAACGAACCCGTAGAGGAAGTGCTTACATTAAAACTATTCCCTATACAAATATCGGTGTTAGAAGAAGTTGGCTCCGCAACTGCCCTTGGAGTACCTGTGCTCGGTATTGGAGGAACAATGTCAAATTGAAGGACGTCGTCGCCAACTAAAAGTTGTCCTTCAGCATTGTCTTCAGAGTACCCTCTACCAATGAAAGTGTATCCATTATTCGGCAAAATATCTCCATTAGAAACATTCCCTAACTCATGCAGATTAAACGGCATCTCATTGTCAATATAATACTGTAAATTACTTGTCCCTGATAATTGTAATTTGACTGATTCAATTTTGGGTACAGTACAAGTAGAGTAGGCTATAACGGTCATTCGCCTTGTTGACTGCTGAACTTCCATGCCATCGATAAGAGGAGAAATTAATTCTGGGTTAGAACCAGCATAAGCTAAATAATAAGACATACTTGGGGTAGAACAAGCAACATCCACCTGAGTCGTAACTTCTACAGAGCAATTGTTTTCTCCTAAAACAGTTACAGAATATATTCCAGCATCAGAAATAGTTACATTCGAAATACTTGGACTTTGCAAAGAACTTGTAAATCCGTTGGGACCAGACCAATCAAAGGAAACGCCATTTGAGGCAAATAATTCAACAACACCTCCTTCTTCATAAGGTCCTAAATTAGAAGCCGATACCGAATATGTTGGGTCACTTAATGTTTTTGAACTTGCATCACTTCCTGTACAGGCTAAATGCGTTACTGAAAAACCACTATAACTTCCTGCCGTTAATCCTCTTAAAGAAAAGGTATCATTCGCAACTGATACATTCTTTGGACTCCCTGCTCCTGTGAAGCTTAAAGAATAAGTGCCTGCAGGTAAATTAGTGCTTGTAAATGGTATACTGCCATCTACACCTAAACAAGTACTTGGGTTTACTGCTGTGCCGGCTGTAATAGTTGGAGTTGGCGGGTCGCTTAATGTTTTTGAACTTGCATCACTTCCCGTACAGGCTAAATGCGTTACTGAAAAACCACTATAAGTTCCTGCCGCTAATTCTCTTAAAGAAAAGGTATCATTCGCAACTGATACATTCTTTGGACTCCCCACTCCTGTGAAGCTTAAAGAATAAGTGCCTGCAGGTAAATTAGTGCTTGTAAATGGTATACTGCCATCTACACCTAAACAAGTACTTGGGTTTACTGCTGTGCCGGCTGTAATAGTTGGAGTTGGCGGGTCGCTTAATGTTTTTGAACTTGCATCACTTCCTGTACAGGCTAAATGCGTTACTGAAAAACCACTATAACTTCCTGCCGTTAATCCTCTTAAAGAAAAGGTATCATTCGCAACTTCCACATTCTTTGGACTGCCTGCTCCTGTGAAGCTTAAAGAATAAGTGCCTGCAGGTAAATTAGTGCTGGTAAATGGTATACTGCCATCTACACCTAAACAAGTACTTGGGTTTACTGCTGTGCCGGCTGTAATAGTTGGAGTTGGCGGGTCGCTTAATGTTTTTGAACTTGCATCACTTCCCGTACAGGCTAAATGCGTTACTGAAAAACTACTATAAGTTCCTGCCGCTAATCCTCTTAAAGAAAAGGTATCATTCGCAACTGATACATTCTTTGGACTCCCCGCTCCTGTGAAGCTTAAAGAATAAGTGCCTGCAGGTAAATTAGTGCTGGTAAATGGTATACTGCCATCTACACCTAAACAAGTACTTGGGTTTACTGCTGTGCCGGCTGTAATAGTTGGAGTAAGCGGGTCACTTAATGTTTTTGAACTTGCATCACTTCCTGTACAGGCTAAATGCGTTACTGAAAAACCACTATAGTTCCCTGCCGTTAATCCTCTTAAAGAAAAGGTATCATTCGCAACTGCTACATTCTTTGGACTCCCCGCTCCTGTGAAGCTTAAAGAATAAGTGCCTGCAGGTAAATTAGTGCTGGTAAATGGTATACTGCCATCTACACCTAAACAAGTACTTGGGTTTACTGCTGTGCCGGCTGTAATAGTTGGAGTAGGCGGGTCACTTAATGTTTTTGAACTTGCATCACTTCCCGTACAGGCTAAATGCGTTACTGAAAAACCACTATAAGTCCCTGCCGTTAATCCTCTTAAAGAAAAAGTATCATTCGCAACTTCCACATTCTTTGGACTGCCTGCCCCCGTGAAGCTTAATGAATACGTACCAGCTGGTAAATTAGTGCACGTAAATGGTATACTGCCATCTGTTCCTAAACAAGTACTTGGGTTTACTGCTGTTCCTGCTAAAATAGTTGGAGTTGGCGGGTCACTTAATGTTTTTGAACTTGCATCACTTCCCGTACAGGCTAAATGCGTTACTGAAAAACCACTATAAGTCCCTGCCGTTAATCCTCTTAAAGAAAAAGTATCATTCGCAACTTCCACATTCTTTGGACTGCCTGCCCCCGTGAAGCTTAATGAATACGTACCAGCTGGTAAATTAGTGCACGTAAATGGTATACTGCCATCTGTTCCTAAACAAGTACTTGGGTTTACTGCTGTTCCTGCTAAAATAGTTGGAGTTGGCGGGTCACTTAATGTTTTTGAACTTGCATCACTTCCCGTACAGGCTAAATGCGTTACTGAAAAACCACTATAAGTTCCTGCGGCTAAACCTCGAAGAGAAAATGTATCATTCGCAACTTCCACATTCTTTGGACTGCCCGCTCCTGTGAAGCTTAAAGAATAAATGCCAGCTGGTAAATTAGTGCTTGTAAATGGTATACTGCCATCTACCCCTAAACAAGTACTTGGGTTTACTGCTGTTCCTGCTAAAATAGTTGGAGTTGGCGGGTCACTTAATGTTTTTGAACTTGCATCACTTCCTGTACAGGCTAAATGCGTTACTGAAAAACCACTATAGTTCCCTGCCGTTAATCCTCTTAAAGAAAAGGTATCATTCGCAACTGCTACATTCTTTGGACTGCCTGCTCCTGTGAAGCTTAAAGAATAAGTTCCTGCTGGTAAATTGGTGCTCGTAAAAGGTATACTGCCGTCTACACCTAAACAAGTACTTGGGTTTACTGCTGTGCCCGCAGTAATAGTAGGAATTAGTGGGGCTCTTAAAAGAGCCGAATCAGAAATAGATACACCACAAGTCCCCGTAATAACACACCTATAGAATGTACTATCTTCAGAAAAAGGAACTGCATTTAATGTCAATGTATCGTCATCTGCAGAAGCTACATCCACAAATGCTGAAGTTCCAACTCTCTTTTGCCATTGATATGTCAAATTAGGACCTGTTGCAGCCACATAAAACTTAAAATCGCTTCCTGCACAATTACTTGAGTCCTTTGGGTTTAAGGTAATCACGGGATTACCAAAAACCGCTAAATTATATTCACTCGTTGTATCTGTATCACATTTACTTGAAATAATACAGCGGTAAGTGTTACTATTTTCCGCAAGCGAAACTGAACTAATTAACAAAGTTGAAGAGTCTTCTTTAGAATATAAGGAAGATGGGCTAATGTTAGAAAATGTTCCATTCTGTGGTTTTACCTGCCAAGTATAAGATACATTCTCTAGAACTGGTGCCGCGGTTAATTTAAGATTACTTCCTACACATACTGTTGATTCAGATGGCACAATAGTAAAGAGCTGAGCGGTGTCAATACAAGTAGTATCATGGCCGGTCAAACCAATATCAGAATATAAGTCATAACCCAAAGACCATACTTTGTAAAAGAAAACTGTTGCTTGATCTAAACCTGTATGGTTTGGTAAATTAGCCGCCAAACCCTTAAAAAGCACTTCACCACCTCCACTAATAGAAGCACCTGAACTCAAAAAACCAGTTGGAACTCCAAAAACACCATCACCGGAAAACGCAACCAAAATGGAGTCCCCATTATTTACATTAGGGCTGGCACTAAGACTTATAGCATTATGAGAAAGTGTACTTACCGTAAATAAGCTTGGTTCAGGCATTTTTACATAAATACTGTCCTTTGCCTTACCACTTGTTCCGGCGTTAGATATTAAATCTTCTGATGTATTGAAATTAATACTAGACTTTGAAGCTTTAACATCTACAGAAAATGTACAGCTAGATAGTGCAGCTACAGAACCACCACTAACAGAAAAAGAAGAGGCACCAGCTGTGCCCGTTACAGTGCCAACATTACAAGAGTTTACAATATTCGGTGTGCTTGCAATAAGCATACCTTCCGGAAAATTATCAGAAAAACTAAAAGTATTTATAGGATCACCATTAAGTGAATTATCAATTGTAAACGTTAGTCTCGTTGTTTGACCAGTTAAAATAGTGTCTTGAGCAAAGGCTTTAGAAAAAGTAGGTCTTCTATTATTATTAATAGTCAAACTGGCCACAGCTCCTTTATAAGTTAAGTTATTAGAGTTTAAATCAAAAGATATAAGGCTTGTGGTATTATCAAAGTCGCCTGAATAAATATCCTCCGGCACTTTTACCTTAACGTTAAAAGTTATTTCCTGATTTGGTAAAAGAGAACCCCCGCTTAAAACTATAATGGAATCCCCACCAGATGCAGTACTTAAAGATGAGCCCGTTCCTAAAATATCAGCTTGAGGCAAGTCAACACTAGTAAACCCAGCATACATAGCACTCAAATTATCTGTAAAGGAAATACCTGTCAAAGTTTCTGATGGATGCAAGTTCTTTATTGTAAAAGCCAAGGACACCGTATCTCCAGGCTCTGCATTGCTTAAAAAGGCTTTACTAAACGCTATAGCATTTGAAATTTTAAAAGTTGAATTTTCAACCTTGAAGCTATTTCCATTTGCAAAGTTTGAATTAGAATTTTGAAAAAGGGACGTAGGTTTAGTAATGGTAGTTTGATACTCGTTGATAGCAGCATTGGCAGGAATATTAACCTCTAGAGTTAACTTGCAAGTGTCGGCTGGAGAAACTTCGATGCCGCTAAAACTTAAAAGATTAGTACCTGTCAAAGATGATGACGAACCACAAAAATTAGAAAGATTACCACCTGAATATGATAAACCTGTCAATTCATTGTCCAAGCCATCCTTCATTGGGGTAAACAGATTAACATCATAAGTTGGATGCGGATTAATAAAAGAGTACGTCATTTGCATCACATCCCCAGGAAAGGAAGGTTGACTATACTCCTTTTTAACTATCAGGCCAATTACATCAAAGTCTGCCGTAGCCGCTGTTCCAGTAAAACTTCCATCTGTGGGAGGGCTAGTCACACTTGTAAAACTCCCCATATCTGAATCCTCCGGAATTTTAACTTTAACCGAAATCCGGCAAGTATCTCCGGGGGATAATGATGCTCCATTTAAAGAAAATATATTTGTATTCATACCAGTAGCTGATGCACCACCACATACACTTTGAATTTCAGTAATTAATAAGCTAGTACTGCCTGTACCAGATGTCATACTTGAAAAATCGTCTGTAAATGAAAGACCACTAAAAGTCTGAGTAGCTAAAGCATCAAGTGTAAATAAATACTCAATGGTTAAGGTATCTCCTGGTAAACCAGAACTCGAAAACGCTTTTGATAAATGTGGAACTGGGCTTACTTTTAGGGTATCATTTGTAGTTTCAGCATTAACCTGATAAGAGTTAAACTCTCCTTTGGCGTTAGAGATTATACCTAAATATTCACCCCCCAAAATAGCTGGCTGCAAATCAACTCCTAAGTCAAAAGTACATGAGGCTCCCGGAGCTAGCTCTCCACCGGTCAATTGAACTCCTTCTATTTCAGAAACTGGTGAATAAAAACTCATTCCAGAACCCGCCCCACAAAAGCCTGCAGGTGGAAAAGTAAAACTCATATTACCTACCTGTCCGTTAGCGTCATCAACAAAGGTAATATTTGATAAAGTATTAGTCAGGTCTGTATTTTCTATGGTATATCTAAAAGTGGTAGTTCCATTTATATCAACTGGTTTATTCAGAATCACCTTGGTAAGTATTGGCTTGCCATAAACATAGAAACTTTTTTTCGCCGTGGGACCAGTAACCGGATTACCGCCACGAGTTCCAGTAATTACAGATGATTCGCTTGTATGATTACCAGAAGGAGCATTTGAAGGAAAAGAAACTGGAACAGAAAAACTACAAGTCCCTTCTGGCGGAATATTTCCTCCAGTTAAAGTTATCACATTGGTACCACTAATAGTCGAGCCTGAACCGCAAGAATTTGAAATAGGTAGACCAGTAGCAACTAGCCCAGGAATCACACTACCTAAATCATCCGTAAAAGTCAAGGCTGTTAAATCATTTGCCCTGTCTAGGTTTTTTATAGTATATGTTAACTGTGCGTTTTCTCCTGGACTTATGACCTCTGAAGAAAATGCTTTATCAAAAAGGATTCCACCGGAAGCGTTTGGAATAACCTGAAGCTTAGAAATGGCGATACCATTCATATTGTTGCCCGATAAAGTACTTACCAGCAACTCGCTTCCGATAGACAGAGCTTCTACATCCAAAGAAATAGCACAGGTCGATCCCGCAGGAACGTAGGCGACTGCAGAGTTAAAACTAAATGACAGCCCTCGCTCTCCAGGGTTCGCCGTCACCGGTACCAGTGGGTGTTTTGGACAAGTGTTTGTTAAATTTACTGGGTTTGCCCAAACGAGATAATCAGGTAAATTAGTAGAGAAAAAACCTGACCCTGCATTACTGCCATTTAGAGTATTATCAAAAGTAAACGTTAAAGTCGACTTTTGTCCAACATTAATTGATGCATCACTAAAGGCACTAGAAAGGCCCGTATTGCTACCATTTATGACCAAATTATTGCTAGCTGTGCCACTATTTCCTGCACTAGATGTAAGATCTCCTGTAGTATTTATATGAGTCCCAGCAGTACTAGAAGTTACATACAACTGAATGGTCAAGGAGCTTCCTGCACCCAACTTACCACCAGTAAAGCTAATAGTATTACCACCATCAGGAGCTGTAACTGTTCCGTCAACTTCATTAAAAATCAAACCAGAAGGGCTGGCTATAGTTACTCCCGCTGGAAGGTTATTCGTAAAAGCGATATCGGTAATGGCTGCACCTTCACTGTTATCTATGGTATAAGTCAATAACGAACTTGAACTCGGCCCTACAGAGCTAGGAGAAAAACTCATACTGAAATATGGGGGAGCACTTTCAGGACTTTGGGCAAAAGAGAAAATTTGACAGAAAAATATTACTGCTAATAGAGTAGTGGTTCTTTTCATATAGTTTTAGGGCTAAAATATCTTTTCAATAACTTAGGCTACCGATAAAGCTACAAATTTTTAAGCTAAAAAGGCAAAACTCTAAGGCTCGTCTCTACCATAAACCCGCTACCTATATACTTTACAGATATTTCATTGCACTACCAAAACAAGCAAATAACAAAACAATACACTTACTATTAAATACTTACAAACATGTGCTACATAAAAATTTTGTCTATTAACAACCTTATAACCACTCAATAAAAATCTAAAAAAATAATTCAAAGCTCCTTCGCCAAATAAAACCCAGTATGACTTCCTTTAACTTTGGCTACTTTTTCTGGGGTTCCTTCAGCAACAACAAAACCACCTCTAACACCACCTTCAGGCCCCATATCAATAATATGGTCCGCTACTTTGATAACATCCATATTGTGTTCAATAATTAAGACAGTGTTACCTTTGTTTGCTAGTTTTTGCAGTACATCTAAGAGCTTCTGAATATCTTGAAAATGTAAACCAGTAGTAGGTTCATCAAGAATATAAATAGTCTTTCCTGTATCCCTTTTAGAAAGCTCTTCCGATAGCTTCACTCGCTGGGCTTCCCCTCCAGACAGGGTAGTAGCATGTTGACCTAGCGTTATATAACCTAAACCTACGTCATAAAGTGTTTGAACCCTTCTACTTATACGGGGTTGTTTCTCAAAAAAAATCAAAGCCTCTTCCACTGTCATGTCTAAAACATCAGAAATTGATTTCCCTTTAAATCTTACTTCCAAAGTTTCTCTATTGAACCTTTTCCCTTTGCAGGTTTCACATTCTACATGAACATCTGGCAAGAAATCCATTTCTATTTTCTTCATGCCGCCACCTTGGCAGGTTTCGCATCTTCCACCCTTTACGTTAAATGAAAAACGACCAGGTTTATAACCACGAATCTTTGATTCTGGTAAATCTGCAAAAAGCGAACGGATATCTGTAAACATTCCTGTATAGGTAGCCGGATTACTTCTTGGCGTTCTTCCTATAGGTGATTGGTCTACCTCTATTACTTTATCTAGATGCTCTAAACCCGTTACTTTTTTATGCTCTAAAGGCTCTCTTTTAGCTCTATAAAAATGTCTATTCAATATCGGAAACAATGTATCATGTATAAGTGAAGACTTTCCACTACCACTCACACCAGTTACGCATACCATCTTCCCTAAAGGAATTTTGAGATCTACATTTTGTAAATTATTACCTTCAGCTCCTTTGAGTACTAAACTTTCACCACTCCCTTCCCTTCTTTCTTTAGGAACTTCAATATTTATTCTACCACTCAAGAACTCAGCCGTTTTGCTACCGTTTTTGAGGAATTCTTCTGGTGTTCCTTGCCCTACTATTCTACCTCCATGCCTTCCTGCACCAGGACCTACATCTATAATGTAATCCGACTCCAGCATCATATCTTTATCATGCTCCACTATTAGTACTGTATTACCCAAGTCTCTTAAATCTTTAAGAGCCTTAATTAATTTCACATTATCACGCTGATGTAAACCAATACTTGGCTCATCCATAATATAAAGTACCCCTACTAATTGTGTCCCTATTTGCGTAGCTAATCTAATTCTTTGAGCTTCACCACCTGACAGCGAACGAATCGGCCTGTTCAAAGTCAAATAATCAAGTCCAATTCCATTCAAAAAGCCAATTCTCTTCCTAATCTCTTTTAAGATTTCAACGGCTATTTGATTTTGCTTATCTGTAAGATTAACTTCTATATTTTCAAACCAAGCAGCCAAATCAGAGACATCCATTTCAGCCAATTCTGAAATATTTTTATCACTAACTTTAAAATGCCTTGACTCTATTTTCAACCGTGCACCTTCACAGTCAGGACAAGTTTTAATTAGCATGAAATCTTTTAGCCAGTCTCCTATTTTGTCATTATCTGACTCTTGTTGCCGCTTCAGAAAATTGATTATTCCTTCAAAATTTGTGTTCCAATCTTCTCCTGGGTATTTTTTTGATGGCACAGCCACTGGCTCATCACTGCCGTATAAGATAACCTTCATGGCATCTTCAGGAATCTTTTCTATTGGCGTACTTATATTGGCCTTATACTTTTTTAGAATAACCGAAATTTGCTTAAAAATCCACAACTCCCTGTACTCTCCTAGTGCCACTATGCCACCTCTGCTAATGCTCAGTTTTCTATCTGGAATTATAGACTCTTCTGTAATTTCATTAACCTCTCCCATACCATTACATGTAGGGCAAGAGCCATAAGGAGAATTAAAAGAAAATGAATTTGGAGACGGCTTCTCGTAACTAATCCCAGACTCAGGATCCATTAAATTTTGAGAAAGGTACTGAACCTCATCCTTTTCATTGAGCAAAAGCATAGCCCCTTTACCTACTTTTAAAGCGGTACCTACAGATTGACTAATTCTATATCTGTCTTCGTTTTTGGGTAAAATCCTATCCACGACTATCTCCACGTCGTGAATCTTGTACCTATCCAGCTGCATTTTTGGGGTCAAATCCATCACCTCGCCATCTACCCTTACTTTAGAGTAGCCCATTTTTCTAATTTGAACAAAAAGCTCTCTGTAATGGCCTTTTCTTCCTTTTACTACTGGAGCTAAAAGACTTAGTTTTTGACCGGCATATTCCTCTAATATTTTTTCTACAATTTGGTCTTGCGACTGCTTAATCATTGGTTTACCAGTCACATAACTGTAGGCTATGCCAGCTCTTGCAAAAAGTAGTCTCAGAAAATCATAAATCTCTGTAGTAGTACCCACCGTAGAGCGTGGGTTTTTAGATGTAGTTTTTTGTTCAATGCTAATAACGGGAGAAAGTCCGTTGATTTTATCAACATCAGGACGCTCCATATCGCCAATAAAGCTTCTAGCATAAGCCGAAAAACTCTCCATGTAACGCCTTTGACCTTCGGCATAAATAGTATCAAATGCCAACGAAGACTTCCCAGAACCACTAATACCAGTTACGGTAACAAGCTTATTTCTTGGAATAGTTACATCAATATTTTTAAGATTATGCTCCCGAGCTCCATAGACTTCTATTTGCTCATGTCCTGTTAGTTCAATATCTGATAATGCCACGAATTCTGGTTTGATTTCTGATAATTCGCAAAGTTAACCAAATTGAAAACAAAGAGCTCAGCTAAAGCTAATAATGCTAAGTATTTTAATTTATTATTCCCTTGACGCCACTTCTAAATATAGGTCTTCCACCTTTTTTCTTGCCCAATCAGTCTTTCTAAGAAACGTCAAAGAAGACTTCATTGTAGGATTATTATTGAAACAGTTAATCTTAATAATTTTCCCCAGTCCACCCCACCCAAAATGGTCTACCAAGGTATCAAGCATAAAGTCTAGTCTTACACCATGAAGTGGATTATTCGGTTGAGATTCAGGGTTTCCTTTTTTCATATTAATCAAATTTTCCCGTTCAGGTAATTTTCACGTAAAACTAAGTTTTCTAAAACTAAAGCCAACTCATGTGCCTCACATTTCCACCCTATTTGAAGAAACTTCATAGAACCCAGGTTCTTTAAATACTTGCTCTTTAAGGGTGCAAATGGTGCCCCTATAAAAGAATAGAACCCTTTTTGAGTGCTTTTAGATTTACTTAAACAGTTCCAGTTCAGTAAATAATCTTTACCACTTTTATTCAATTTCAAATATGCCGTTTGCAGCAAAACCTTGTTCATCCACACAGTTTCTTTATCAAAACTATTTTCAATCTCCCCTATTAATATCTTTTTAGCTTCCATCATTTCTTCTATGTCAAAAGCTCCAAGTAACCTTGCATAATGATAAATAATAAGTGAAACAGTGGCGTAATGCCGAGAAATCCAAAATGTGTTTTTTAAAAACTCCTTTGACAAAACTGCCTTGTTTAAAAAATCAATTGTTGCCGTATCGTTTGTATTCAAACCTATTTTAGATTCTAAAAGAAGACACATTAAATTACATAAAGCACAAACATCTTTTTCTAAAGGCATTTTCAACCCAAACCAAGTACTATAAACATTATCAGGAAAAGCATGTTGCTTTAGCTTTTCTTTTAACCAATTGATATCCTCTTTTTTATTGTATCCGTTAGTCATGTAAACCAAAGCGGTATCATCAATATCATCTGGTAGTTTAAAATGCTTGTAGCGTTTCATTAAATACCCATTCGGGAAATGCTGCGAAGGTTTCGTTTGCCAAAAATTATAGGTTTTAAGACCATCCTTATTTTGATAAAGGTCAAAAGACTTTTTGGCTTTATCAATGACCTTATCAATCTCATTACCATCTAATTCTGAAACCAGAGGCTTCAAACTTTTCAAAATGTAAGCAACAGAAACTGTTCCGAAAATATTAGAATCTGACCTATTATACAGCCAAAACTTATTCTCACGAAAAGACTCAAACATTCCTTCCGGAAATTTATCATTCCTATGAGCCTGTA
This sequence comes from uncultured Arcticibacterium sp., assembly GCF_964021845.1. NCBI lineage: Bacteria > Pseudomonadati > Bacteroidota > Cytophagia > Cytophagales > Leadbetterellaceae > Arcticibacterium > uncultured Arcticibacterium sp. The sequence continues at coordinate 80,906 of NZ_CAXHZC010000006.1, forward strand.
AAAGGGCAATACGTTCAATAAATTCAGAAACCACTTAAATTCATTCGGTTTTGGAAGTCATATTTTCTAACTTTGTGCTCAATTTAATTAAAAATCTATACTAAAAGTTCGAAATGGAAATTAGCGGAAATATAGTTCAAGTTCTACCATTACAATCAGGCGAAGGAAAAAACGGTACTTGGAGAAAGCAAGACTTTGTTATTGAAACAGAAGGAACATACCCTAAAAAAGTTTGTGTTTCTATGTGGGGAGACAAAATAAACGAAAACTTAATCAAAGCTGGAACCACTGTAACTGCCTCTATAGAAGTAGAAAGCAGAGAATATAACGGAAGATGGTATACAGACGTGAGAGCCTGGAAACTAGAAGGACAAGCTGCCTCAGCACCTCCAGAAGGTCCAGCAAGTGCTCCAGTTGAAATACCTGCAGCCTTAGAAGGTGAGGATGATCTTCCTTTCTAAAAACAGTCTTTTAAAGCAAATATATTCAGGCCATAAGGTTCAGAATAGCAAGCTTTTAAAAACTCGAGAATATTTCAAGAGTTAATTTGTCTAAAAGTAAAATATAATTATCTTTGCAGCCCCGTTTGAGGACAAAGATATTTTAATAAGATAAAGCGATGGCTAAAAAAGGTAACAGAGTTCAGGTAATTTTAGAGTGCACAGAACACAAAGAATCTGGCATGGCAGGAATGTCAAGGTATATTACCACAAAGAACCGTAAGAACACTACTACAAGATTGGAATTAAAAAAATACAATCCTGTAATGAGAAAATATACTGTTCATAAAGAAATTAAGTAAAACCAGTTAAATATAATTAATCATGGCAAAGAAAGTAGTTGCAACCCTGCAAGATAAATCCAAGCTTAGAAGTTTTGCTAAAGTAGTAAAAGCTGTAAGATCTCCTAAGACTGGAGCTTATACCTTCAAAGAAGAAATGGTACCTGCAGACCAGGTAGAAGCATACATGAAGTCGTAAGACTTTTTAAATCGCTTATATATTGAGCCTGTCCGTTTTCGGATAGGCTTTTTGTGTTCTCAATCATGCCAATTCCAAAAATATTTCCCCATCCCATTCTAGTCAAGAAAGAAGACCTTGACGAGCTAAACCATGTTAACAACGTGGTTTACCTAAGCTATTTACAAGAGGCCGCCATACACCATTGGTATAGCACCGCTCCAAAAGAAATAGCAGAAGCTATAAGATGGGTGGTAAGAAAACACGAAATAGAATATTTCAAACCGGCTCACGAAGCAGACCAATTAATAGTTAACACCTGGGTTTCTAACTTTACACAAGTTAGCTCCGAAAGACACTACCAAATCAAAAGAGGAGATGAGCTTTTGGTAAAAGCATCCACACTTTGGATAGCTCTTGACGCAAAAAAAATGAAGCCAATACGAATTCCAGCTTCTACTGCTGAATCTTTTTTTGAATCTTAGGTGTTATAAAAGCAATAGAGAAAGCTAAAAGCTTTTAAATTTGTGAATTAACCTCTTAAACCATAAGAAAACCTACATGGGAATTTTTAATCTTTTCAATAAAGAAAAAAAGCAAACTTTAGATAAAAGTCTTGAAAAATCTAAGACTGGAATCTTTGATAAGTTAAGCCGTGCTGTTATAGGTAAGTCTACTGTAGATGAGGATGTTTTAGATGAACTAGAAGAAATTTTAATTTCATCAGATGTTGGAATTGACACCACGCTCAACATCATAAAGAGAATTGAGAATAGAGTAGCTGATGACAAGTACACTTCTGTAAACGAACTTGATAAAATTTTAAGAGAAGAAACTGCTGCCTTATTAGAAGAAAATAATTCTCAAGACGTTCAAAATAGTTTTGAAACAGATAATCTTCCAAAACCTTATGTATTAATGGTAGTAGGTGTAAATGGTGTAGGAAAAACTACGACCATTGGAAAACTAGCTTACAACTTTCAAAAAAATGGAAAGAAAGTAGTCTTAGGAGCTGCCGACACTTTCAGAGCGGCCGCTGTAGACCAATTAAAACTTTGGGGAGAGCGTGTAGGTGTTTCAGTTATCGACCACGGCATGAATACCGATCCATCTTCTGTAGCGTATGATGCCGTTAAAGCTGGTATTGAGCAACAGGCGGATGTGATCATAATTGATACTGCAGGTAGACTTCACACTAAAGTTAACCTAATGAAAGAATTAGGCAAGATAAAACGTGTGATGCAAAAGGTTCTTCCTGAAGCTCCTCATGAAATCATGCTTGTTTTGGACGGTAGTACCGGTCAAAACGCTATTATTCAAGCAAGAGAATTCACTAAGGTTACTGAAATAAACTCTTTAGCTATCACAAAACTAGATGGAACAGCCAAAGGCGGCGTTGTGATTGGGATTTCAGATGAATTCAAAATACCAGTTAAATACATCGGTGTTGGAGAGAAAATGGAAGACTTGCAGGTTTTTAATAAAACCGAATTTGTAGATTCTCTATTTAGCAAAGCAAATAAAAGCTGAAACTCTTCAAATCATAACTAAAACACCCCTACAGGAAGTAAACAGAACAAACTTCCCTGGCTACACTATTTTTTTCTTGATTCGTATCAGGTGATGTCTACATTTCCTGCAGTTTTGTCGTCTACATAAGTATATGAATCAAGCAATAATAAAAGTCGTCGAAAAGTTTCGACCTATATCACTTATAGAAATGGATGACGTTTCTCTAATGAATAGGTCAGATACAAAATTCATTCTTCCCAAAAACCAGGTTTTAGGAATCTTGAGTTCCCTATCAGATAAATATAGGGTCTTGGAGGTGAATCAAAATCGCCTAATGACCTACAACTCTCTTTACTATGACACTCCTGAACATGCCTTTTATCAATGGCACCACAATGGAAAAGTCAATAGAATAAAAGTCAGGATACGCAATTACGTAGAATCAAACCTTCATTTTCTAGAGGTCAAGAGAAAAAACGGAAAAGGTATGACGAAAAAAAGTCGTATAGGAATAAAAGGTTTTGAAGAAAAACTTACCGAACGGTCTAAGAACTTTATTGAAGAAACCACAAATCAAACCTTTCAACTATCCCCTATTTTAGAAAACAAGTTTAACAGAATCACCTTAGTTAGTAAAACCCATAAAGAACGAGCAACCATAGATTTCAACCTAAACTTTCTCAATGAATACAAAGAGAAAACCTATGACCGCCTTGCTATAATAGAAATTAAACAAGAAGGTGTTAACCGTAATTCCCCAATCTATCAGGCTCTTAAAATACGCCATATACTGCCCAGCCGCATCAGTAAATATTGTCTAGGTATGATTAGCCTATACAATGATATCAAATACAACACTTTCAAAGAAAAATTACTTCAAATACAAAAACTAACAGCCTAAATATGGAATTTCTCGAAATCCCTCTTTTTGATGACGACTTCTTTAAAATGATGTTCCGATTCACAATTAACATCTCCTTTCTTAGTATCATCATTAGAGGTTTATACTTCAAATCCAGTGAGAGGAAAGATTACCTTTTCACTTACTATATGATTGCCATTATAGTCTTCTTCTTATGCTTTACACTAAAAAAATATGAATTAGACATAGGTATGGCCTTAGGTCTCTTTGCCATTTTTGGAATCATACGTTACCGAACAGATGCCATTCCTATTAAAGAAATGACTTACCTTTTTGTGGTAATTGGGGTGTCTGTAATCAATTCACTTGCTAACCAAAAAATGAGCTATGCTGAAATTATGGCTGGCAACATTCTCATAGTAGGTGCCATTTATATCATGGAAAGGTTATGGCGAGTGAATAATGAGGAGAGTAAAACAATTCTTTACGAAAAAATAGAAAATGTTAAACCTGAAAATCACCAATTACTTAAGACAGACCTAGAAAACAGAACAGGCTTACTTATAAACAAAATACAGATAGACGCCATAGATTTCTTAAAAGACACTGCAGAGATAACTATTCTATTCACCAGAAATAAATAATGAACAAGAACCTACAAGTCATAATATTCGTTTTTCTTCCATTTGCAATATTTGCTCAAACCGAAGAAGCAGTTAGAGTCCAAGATTTAGAAACTTGGTCTTCACTAGAATTTGAATATGAAATAACTCCCAAATTTAGCTTGAACCTCGAAGAGCAATTAAGATTAAAGGAAAACAGCTCTACCATAGATTCCTATTTCACCGAACTATCTGGAAAATATGAGCTATGGAAAGACTTCAGCATTGACACTGGATTTAGATTCATAAGATCAAATGATACAAATGGTAAAATACAAGGTTATGAGAACCACATACGATATCAATTTGATGCATCATATAAACATAAAATTGACAAATTTGAGTTAAAGTATAGGCTTCGTTATCAGAATAAAAAAGAACTAAACAGCGACAACCTTAACGAAGCAGTAACGAGATTAAAACTATCTTTAGACTATAATTTTAAAAATTGGAAACTTGACCCCGAGCTGTCTGGAGAAGTATTTTCTCCACTCAATGAAAGCCAAATAGACAAATACAGGCTAACCTTGGGCACTTCTTATAAAATAGGACAGAATGGAAAAATCAAAGCCTTTTATGGCTTCGAAAACACTACAAACTCCGAGAGCCTAAAACATTCAGACATCATAGGTTTGAACTTCAAGTATACACTTAAAGAAAAAAAATAAATCATTTCTGATATTTATCCCTAACTCTCTCACCTAAACGTAAGCTAGATGGGAGCGTTATACCGTATGCGGTTTTGATAAAAAAAACACCTTTATATAAAAAAGGAGGTCACCCTTAGAGTAACCCCCTTAAAAATAAAACCCCTTTTATTTTTGCTCTTCGCTAAATTCACAATTTCTGTAAACCGCTATTTCTTTATTTCTAACATGCAACTCTCCATTTTCATGAATATGTCTTGACCAATATTAGATGTTTATCCTAAATTCAATAATTCTAGTTTGGCAGATTATAGTAAGATCTTATAATAAACTATTTATATATTATACCTAAATTTTCTTCTGCAATTTACAAGTTTAAAAGAACATACCTCAACAATCCCAATCTAAATCAGGTCTAATTAAAACTGCCATCTCCAATGGCCTAATAATCCATAAAAGGAATATTAAAGAAGTATTTTCATGTGCTATAACTTATAAAATCGCACAAATATAAACTCTATACGTAAACCCTCGCATCAAAATCGTTAAAAAGTATAATTTTGGCGACCAAACGGCAGCGTATGATAGTAAAATGACTTTTCTACAAGAAACAGAGGTACATCTTCACAAAGCATTTTAATAGCCCGCATTCTTGGTTTTCAAAAAACTAAAGCTTTGCTTTACGCATTACGATGACAATAAACCTAAGACCTAAAAATAACGAAGGCTTCTATAAAATACTTTTTCAAGTATTCATGTGGGCTATCTGGATAGGATATCCCCTCATTAATACGGATTATGACAATCCTGCATCTGTTATATTTTTGAAAATGTTATTTGTAGTAAGAATGGTAGAAATACCACTCTTTTATTTCATTGTTCATTACCTAATCCCTAAAGTCTTCAGAAAAAACGGGGTAACCACTTACTTAATTATCCTTACCGTAATATGTTTGACTTTCATTTTTGCTGAAAGTTATATTAAAGTTTGGGTAAATCCTGATTATAAAAACAGCTACACTTTCTTCATATTTTTCCCTGTAATTTTTGTGGCCGCTTTAGGTACTGGCTATGGCCTAGTAACCGCCTATATGGAACAGGAGAGCCTTAGAAGAGAAGAAAACCAAGAAAGATTAAGATCCGAACTATCTTTTCTTCGTTCTCAGATTAGCCCGCACTTTATTTTCAATGTCTTAAACAGCATTGTCTATCTAATTAGGTCAAAATCGGACCTTGCAGAAAGTGTTACAATACAGCTATCAGAATTAATTAGGTATATGCTCTATGAAACTGACACGAAGCAAGTTCCCGTTAGTAAAGAGGTAGATTACTTAAAAAACTATATTGACTTACAGAAGGTAAGATATGGCGATGATGTAAACATTACAGTAAAAATTTCTGGTAACGACAGTAGTCTTACTATTGAGCCTATGCTTCTAATTCCGTTTGTTGAAAATGCTTTTAAACACGGCGTTGGAATGGTTATAGACCCTAAAATAGAGATTGACCTTAATTATGACCAAACAGATCTTATATTTGAGGTAAGGAACCTTATAGGGCCGGAAACTACTGACCAAAAAGATTTCAGCTCAGGTATAGGCCTTAAAAATGTCAGGAGAAGACTAGAGCTTTTATATCCAGAAAAACATAGTCTTGAAATTTCTGATAGTGATGGTGAGTTTACCGTTAGATTAAAAATTAGTTTAAAACGATAAAGAAAATAAAATGTCGGTAAGTAAATTAAATTGCATTGCTGTAGATGATGAAAATCTAGCGAGAAAACTGCTGCAAGAAAACATAGAACAAGTGCCTTTCCTTAACCTTGTAAAGGTGTGCAAAAACCCTTACGAAGCCATGGAGGCTCTGCAAGAGAACAAAATCGACTTAATGTTTCTTGACATTCAAATGCCTGGAATGCTAGGAACAAAATTCCTTGCTAGTCTTAAAGACAAACCTTTGGTGATTTTGGTTACGGCATATGATAATTACGCCGTAGAAAGCTACAACCTTGACGTGGTAGACTATTTAATGAAGCCCGTAAGTTTCGATAGGTTTTCAAAAGCCGCTCACAAAGCATTGGATCTTTTCAAGAAGAACAAACCATCTAGTAGCTTACCCGCCACAGACGGAACGCTTGCTATTCAAGAGCCTGAATCATTTTTTGTGAATGTAGAATATTCATTGGTCAAAATCATTTTCAATGATATTACACACATTGAAGGGCTTAAAGATTATATCAAGATATTCATTACTACGCAAACAAGACCAATCCTTACCAAGTCTACATTAAAGGGAATTGAAGAAAGACTTCCAGGTAATTTCATGCGAGTACAGAAGTCTTATATAGTCAATTTGGATAAAATTCAGAGCATCCGAAACCATAGAATCACTATTGACAAATTTGACATTCCTGTAAGTGATAGTAACATGGAAGAACTAATGAATGCCATAAACTACCAGAAATCTTAAGAAATTTATTCTAAAAACTTCTCTTTTAGCTCTGGCGTAGGTACTCGGCATGTTTCCGACTTTCCAAAAATGGAATATCGATTTCTTGAAATAAACATGTAAACACCGTCTCTTACAAACTTAGGTATTATAGAAAAAACAGCTACCCATCGTAAGATAGGTAGCTGTTTTGCTATCTCAAGAACCGCTTCAGACTTCTCATAAAACTTGTTTCCATCATAGTATACCACGGTAGACATATCTGAAAACTTGTCGCCAATCAGATCTTGAGCAAAACGAGATTGGAGCGAAGCGAACTTAAATTTATTATCTTTATCATGGTCAATAATGAAATTGACAAACCCATTACATAGGTTGCAAACACCATCAAAGAGGACCACATTCATTTAAAATAACTTCTCAAATGGCAAACGACTCAATACAAGAATCAATGCTATGCCATAAAAAATCATGCTTGACTTAAAGCGTTTTCCGTTACCTACGCCTTTCTTGCTTTTTGCATTACCAATGGTTACAAAAACAGCCGCTAATATCCCCATCATTGGATGCTCCACATACTGCTTTCTAGCCACAGCGTTTTTCATAATTTCACCCATATCTGCATTAGCCATAGCCATTCCTAATAACACCACGCCCAGAAGAAGCATAGTATGCGTGGCTATCAAAGCAAAAAGATTAACTTTTTGATGTTTAGGCTCCCATACCTTTTCAGACATGTTGCCTATTATTCCGTTTATAGTAGCCCACGCAATTAAGGTTAAAGCGATAAAAGCTAAATAATGATGACAGTTAAGTAGTATATTTTGCATATGTTTCGATGATTTTTCCCAAATTTAAGATGGAAATATTTAGTACCCCTTTATTTTATTAAAAAATAGGTTATCAAAAATCGTCTGACCACCTGTAAGCGGCTATTAACTTCTCTTCGCCCTCTTTTCCTCCATAAAAATTACCATGTTCCATTCCTAAAACTAGCTTTTGACCATCCTTTGCGGCTTTCTCATGAATATGCTTAAAAAGGTGTTTGTAGTTTATTTCACCAGTAGTAGGCTCTTTTCTTCCCGGCTCATCGCCAATTTGAAAATACCCTATTTCATCCCAAGTAAGATCCATGTTTCTTTGAAGACGACCTTCATTTCTCTGCATGTGCCACATGTCAAAAAGAATTTTACATGACGGACTATTAACCGCCTTACAAAGCAAAAATGTCTGATCTGAAGTACGCATGAACAAATCAGGTGTATCGGAAAGTGGTTCTAAAACCATAGTCAAACCATGCGGTTCAAAAATATCAGCAGCTCTTCTTAGGGCATCAATCACATTGGCCATTTGAATACCCATAGGCAGGCTTCTGTCATAATTACCTGGCACCACAGTCATCCACTTTGCATTAACTCGCTTAGCCACTGGTACAGCCTCTCTACATTTTTTTAAAAAAGTTTCTTTCCACTCCATATCTCCAGAAGCTAGACTTGTGGAAAGTGGCCAATTATCAAAAGCAACTACAAAAACGCCCATTTGCATTCCTAAGCGAGACATTTCTTTCGCTATTCGCTCTTGATCTTTGATACTTTTGCCCATCATGCCATTATCTTCAAGAGCCCTAAAGCCTCTCTCATGCATGAACTTTATCTGGTCTACATAATCTTCACCAGCCGAATTTTTAAACATTCCAAAGTGCGGTGCAAAATTAGATTTAAAAGGCTTATCTGATGTACTCAAAGGAGTCTCTGCAAAAACCTTATTTGCACCTAAAAGAAGTCCGCCTCCCACAAGAGCCGAATTTGATATAAATTTTCTACGATTTGTCATTTCAATGGGTATTAATATAAAATTATAAAACTGCGATTAATGATATTTCAACATTAACGTCTTTAGGTAACTTAGATACTTCCACCGTTTCTCTGGCTGGCGGGTTTTCTATAAAATATTTTCCATATATTTCATTCACTACAGTAAATGAATCCATAGACTTTAAAAATATGCTGCATTTCACCACATTATTAAATGTCATCCCTGCAGCTTTTAAAACTTCTTCCAAGTTTTTCATAACTTGCTCTGTTTCTAATTCAAGATCTCCAGACAAAGAAGCTTGATAAGCTATTTGTCCTGAAGCATAAAGTGTATCTTTAATTAGAACCGCTTGCGAATACGGTCCGATCGGTTCTGGTGCTTTTTCCGTATATATGATATGTTTTTGCATTTCTATTGATTTTATTTGAACAAGACCTCTTACAAAACTAAACAGTATTGGAAAACGCCCTTCTTATTTTTATTAAAAATCCAGAATTAGGTAAAGCTAAAACAAGGCTTGCAGCTACTCTCGGTAAAGAAAAAGCCTTAGAAATTTACCTTAAACTTTTGGCACACACTAGAGAAATTGCCCTAAAGACCAAAGCCGAACGGCATCTTTTCTACAGTCAATTTATTGACAAAACAGATGCTTGGGATAATAAAAAATTCATAAAACATCTTCAAAATCCAAATCCGAACTTAGGCAACAAAATGCTTGCTAGTTTTGAACACTTGCTTAACTCAGGTATCAAAAGAGCCTTAATAATAGGCAGCGACTGCTTAGAATTAAATGCTACCATTGTAAACTCAGCATTTAGTGAATTAGCTAAACATGACACCATTGTAGGGCCAGCCAAAGACGGCGGATACTACAGCATAGGTTTCAATTTTGAAAAACTAGGACAAAGTGCCGCTTCAGTCTTAAGAGATACTTTTCTAAATAAAACATGGTCTCATGAGCATGTTTGCTATGAAGCCCTAGAAGCCTTTGACAAACACCATCTCTCCTACACCCAATTGCCTGTATTAAGCGATGTGGACGTAGAAGAAGATATTCAGGCCTATTTAGAGAAGTTAAAAGTTTTGGCTTAAACCATGTCAATAACACCTCTTACATAACCTACAGATTCCGCAAGTCCAATCATAGCATGATCTGCATCTTTTTCATATTCCATACCTAACACGCCATCATACTTAATCTCTTTTAAGGCTGCCAAAATGCTTGGTATATTCATTTTTCCACGTCCTACTTCCAATACTTTTCCATCAGGAACCTGCTCATTTACATCCTTAATATGAACATCATAAAGCCGGTCTTTAAACTTTTTCAATTCCATAGCTGGGTCTAAATTTAGTCTAAAGGTATGCCCTACATCTATACATAAACCAATTCGCTTATCAAGGTGCTTAATTTTATTGTAAACACTTTCTGGTGAGGGAAATATTTTATCCTCCGGTCCATGATTGTGAATAGCTAAAATAATGTCTGTTTCTTTTACTTTATTCTCTATTAAAGGAAGTAACTCATGATTTGGTGCACCAATAATCATTTTAAGACCAGCTGCCTTTGCATAGTTAAAATACTTGTCAACATCTTCTGGCGTTTTCATATACATCACACCTCCACCATAAAGATTTAAACCTCTAGCTTTAACTTTAGCGGTTATTTGTCTTAACTCCTCATCAGAAGACTCATAAGGCAAATGGAAACTTTTGAATGCTACATCCTTAATATTTAATCTTTGGCATATATCAATAAGCTCATCTAGGCTATACTTTCTTAAAGTATACGAAGCCAATCCCACCCTAAGCTTATGAGCACTAACTGGTGGTTTACTTAAAGACCTGAATGACAATGAGCTATAACCCAAAGCACCCACTCCAAGCGTCTTGAGGAAATTCTTTCTTGAAAAATTCATTTATTATATAATTGGTTGAATACTCTAAAATACGATTATTTCAATTCGCCCAGCTTGGAATCGTGTCTATATTTTCACTGAATAGTTCATCAATATAATATTGTCGACGAACGGTTTTGTTACAAGCACTAGGGTTATCTCCTATTACATATTCGCATGGCTGATATGGTCCATCCAAAATTAACGTCATAATGCTTTGGGGAGCTCCACTTGGAAAGAGTACCTCTTTATGCTCTCTATTTAATAAACAGTGCCCAAGCTCATGAAAAACTAGGGCTTCTTTATTTTGTTGAGGTTCTTGGGACCAGCAGTCAGAGGTCAAACTAATCAATACCCTCCTTTGCTGCTCCATATTTCCAGCTGGTCTTTCGCATTGCCCACAACGGTCTTCTTCAAGACTATCCACAAAATCTACAATAAGATTTTCTCGCTGAAGCTTTAATCCTCTGTTTTCAGCTTCTGTGTAAAACGTGTTCACATAAGTTTTGAGGCTATCATTAATACGATATTCAAAAACAAGAGCCTCTTTTTCGCAGCCCAGAGAAACTAAAAGAAGAAAAAACGAAAGAAGCCTTTTCATGTATTTCAATATTGTTTTGCCAATAAAGATACATACCAGAATAAAAGCTACACCCTAAAACAAAAAAAACCGAAGGCAATGCCTCCGGATTTTATATTCAACCCTATTGAAATAATATTATTTTCGCTTTCATTTTTAAGACGAACTAAGATTAATACTAGATTCTTTGTCTTAAAACTGACTGGTAAGAACATTTCTATTGAATTGTTTTCACTCAGCGATGTTTAAATCTTTTTTACTTTCTACAAGCTTAAAAACTTATAAAAAAATTCTCAAAACCTTTGACTATTTAGCCGAACTAGCTGCCTTCGCTTTCGCTGCTGGCTTAGTAGTTTTTGCAGCTGGTTTTGACGCCTTTGCCGCAGGCTTAGTAGCTTTTGCTACAGGTTTTGTAGTTTTAGCGGCTGGCTTCGCAGCTACCTTCTTTGTTGTCTTCTTCGCTACCGTTTTTGGCACTGAAATAACACAGTTATCTACTTGATAACTACCTACAAAACTATAATCGTCAGCGTTACCATCATTAACCCATCTACCATCATCAAGAAGGTATCTGTATTGGTAAGTTTGACCGGTTTCTAAAGAAACAGAACAACTTAATGAACCGTCTTTGGCTTTCTTAAGTTCTACACCGTTTCTAGTGTCCCAATTATTAAACTCTCCTACTAAAACACCAGTAGTAGCATCTCCTACTATTTCTGCTGCCAACGAAAAACTAACTTTCTTTTTAGCCATTGATTAAATAATTATTACGTTACAAATGTTGGAAAACCAAATTGAACAATTGAAAGAAAGATTAATTAAATGCAATAATTCTTCGAAAAGTACAATTCTTTAAAAAATACAATCAATTTAAAACAGATAAACCCCTGATTTTAGCTTATTTATTTAGGTTGATGCTCTTTTCTTAAGAGGTCATTTACTGTTTTGACAGGATTAAAAGTTATCAATGGTACCTCAACAAACAAAGTATTCCAATTTGCCATGGCTCCATTCCATAAACCTGGAAGCTCCTGAGCTTTAAGAGTTTTACCAGTCAGCGACTTTTCTGTTATAAATCCCGTTTTTGAATCTCTAAAAGTTAGAAGGTCAAACTTTTCTTTCTTAAAATCCTTAGTTGACACTATTAAATCCACTGGATTAAAGTGTGTGGCATTTTGGAAGATTTCAGACTGACTCTTGCTATTAAAATTTATTTGAGCCGACTCCACTACTTGTAAAGAAACAGATTCATCTGCATTTTGAGCCCAAAAAGGACCTCCACCTGGCTCACCTACATTCTTCACCATACCACACACCCTAATAGGTCTATTTACTTTCTCCTTGGCGTAAGCCAATTTATCTTCGTTTGACCAGTTTCTGAAACCTTTAGGTGGTACCACGCTCAGTTCGTTTTTCAAAAAGCTCAAGGCTTTCTGTCTTGTATAATCCGAAACCTCATCTTTATCTAAACGTTTCGCAAAATTGAAAAGCTTCTTTTGATAGGAAAGAAGTAAACCTGCTAAAGCCTTTTTATACTTTATTGTTTCTTCCTTTAAATGGTCTGGCACTACATTATCAATGTTCTTAATAAAGATAACATCGGCATCTTGCTCGTTAAGGTTTTCTAATAAAGCACCGTGGCCTGCAGGTCTAAAAAGCACAGAACCGTCTTCCTTCCTAAATGGCGTATTATCCATATTGACAGCAATAGTGTCTGTACTTTTCTTTTGAACAGAGAAACTGAATAGAAACTGTACACCAAATTTCTCTTCATAAGCCTTTTTCACATCAGTTATTAGAGCCTTGAACCTAGTTTTATGCTCAGGTGAAACAGTAAAATGTAATCTTACTCTTCCATTTCTGTTAGCATAAGAAGCACCTTCCACCATATGCTCTTCCACTGCAGTTCTAGTTCCATCTGGATATTCATGAAACTCTAAAAGTCCTTTTGGCAACGAGCCATAATCTAAACCCTCTGGATTTAATAAGCCTTCTAATAAACTTTGAGCGTCGGTTTTACCTTCTGTTACTTTTTTAAGGCTTTCTGCAAAAGCAAAACGATTAATCTCATTGACAAAGGTGTCAACCGCCTCAGTAGTCTTTCCTTCATCTTTTGCCGCAAAAAGTGTTTTAAACATTCTAGATGCTGCTCCAGAGGCTGGCACAAATTTTAATAATTTCTTTTTTGAAGCCTGCTGGTCAAAGAAATCAACCATCTCATTAACTTCGTTATTCTCTAGCTTTATAAGACCATCACCTATGGTGGCAGCTTTTTTCACTTTCAAAAACGGAAAACCATTTTTAAAGTTTTCAATCTGCTCTTCCACTATTTTTAAATCACTTCCTCTTTTAGCTATTTGGCTAAGATCTTTTTCTGAAAACATTGCAAAGGGTATTTAGGTCTGTAAAATTTGCTTTAAAAATAGCAATCATATCTCAGAAATGAAGGCTTATCCTTAAATGAACGAGTATTTTTTAAGACCTTTGAAAAAAAGAAAAAGCATTTTGGAAGAAATTTTTATCAATTGTAGAAAAGCGTCAAAGAGTTTGGCGTCATTGAGTTCGGAGCAGAAAGGAGACATTTTAAAAAGTCTTGCAGAAAAGATTGAAGCTTCTGTTGACAAGATCAAAGTTGAAAACAAAAAGGATCTTGACAGGATGGAAACCTCAGATCCTAAGTATGACAGGTTACTCTTAACGGATGCCCGTATACAAGGATTGGCTAATTCTCTTAGAGTAGTAGCCTCTTTAAAAGACCCAGTAGGAGAAGTTTTATTGAAGAAAACACTCCCTAATGGCTTAGAACTAGAAAAAATAGCCAATCCACTAGGTGTGGTCGGTATTATATATGAGTCGAGACCAAACGTAACTATCGATGTAGCGTCGCTTTGCTTACGTTCTGGAAATGCGGCAATACTTAAAGGTGGAAAAGAAGCACATTTCTCTAACACCATTTTGGTTTCGCTGATTCATGATGTATTGACAGCATTCAATATCCCTACCGAGGCAGTAACTTTATTACCAGCAGATAGAGCCTATACACATGAGCTTTTAAAAGCTGAAAAGTATGTGGATGTAATTATCCCAAGGGGTTCGGCAGGCTTAATAAACTTTGTAAGAAGCAATTCTTTGATTCCAACTATTGAAACTGGTGCCGGAGTTTGTCATACCTATGTAGAAAAAACAGCCGACTTAGACATGGCAGCTGCCATTATAGTGAATGCTAAAGTCACTCGTCCTTCGGTTTGTAACTCTTTAGATACAGCCATTCTGGACAAAGAGATAGCTGCTGAACTTATACCAAAAGTTTTAGCTGGCTTTAAAGAATTTAATGTTGAAGTTTATGCCGATGAAATAAGCTATAAAGCCTTTAAAGAGAATGGTTACGAATTACTTCAAAAAGCAGCTCCTGAAGACTTCGGTAGAGAATGGTTAGATTTTAAAGCCTCTTTTAAAGTAGTAGATGGTTTTGATGAAGCTTTAGAGCACATCGAAAAGAATTCGTCTCGTCACTCTGAAGCTATTATTACCGCTAACACGGAATTGGCAGAAAGATTTATACGTGATGTAGATGCTGCATCTGTTTACCATAATGCCTCCACCAGGTTTACCGACGGAGAGGAATTTGGTTTAGGTGCTGAAATTGGAATTTCTACTCAAAAACTACATGCAAGAGGACCATTTGCTTTAGAAAAGCTGGTAACAGAAAAGTGGGTTTTAAGAGGTAATGGTCAAATAAGATAAGTGAAGAGAAAACTTCTAGAACTAGCTAAAGCTAAAGTTGAAATAAGACTTAGCGAAGCAAAAAAAGCAATGGAAGCTGCACAAAACGCAGCAAACGAAGACACCAAAAGCTCGGCTGGAGACAAATTTGAAACCAGCCGAGCCATGGCTCACAACGACCTCAATTTATATTCCAGACAATGGCACGAAGCCAATTTAGACTGGAATATTCTAGAAAGTATTAATCCCGAAAAGGTCTTTGTACTGGCTGGCCAAGGCTCTTTGGTAGAAACTAGCATGGGACTATTTTTCCTTTGTATTAGTACTGGAATTTTAGAAGTTGACAAGAAAAAGGTAATGCTAACTTCATTGTTATCACCTATTGGCGAAGTTTTAAAAGGAGCAAAGAAAGGAGAAAAAGTAAACTTTAGAGGGAAAGAGGTAAAGATACTCTCGGTTAACTAAGCCACTGAAACACTTTTGATAAAGGCTTTTGCCAAAGGGTATACCATTTTGGTTTTAAGCCATTAACCTTCCATGCTCTTCGGTCCTCTTTATTGGCTCTTATTCTGTTTTTCAAAGAAACATTACTTACGCCTCCTGCTCTCATCTTCATTTGAACGCTTGGAATATAACTCGCACTTATCCCTTCCTTATAAAGCATACGAAGCATTAATTCATAATCGCCAGCTGATTTAAACTCTGGTTTGAAAAGACCAAATTGATTGTAATATTCTTTCTTTAGAAAAAAGGTAGGGTGTGGCGGCATCCATCCTTTCAGAAAATTAGATTTATCGTAGGATTTGGCTTGCCATTTTCTGGTTATTTTAGATGTGTCTTCTGCTTCCACATATTCTAAATCTCCATATACAGCTCCTGCACTAGAGCTTTCAAACGCAGCTACCACCCTAGAAATAACCCTATTATCTGGAAAAAAATCATCCGAATTAATTATTCCAATCACATCACCTGAGACTAGTTCAAGCCCCTGGTTCATAGCATCATAAATACCTTTATCAGCTTTTGTAACAACTGTGATTTGTCCTTCATATTTTGAGAGCAATTCCAATGTACCATCAGATGAGCCGCCATCCTTAACTACATATTCAATATTATCATAGTCTTGACTTAAAACCGTTTCAATAGTATGGCCAATAGTTTTGACAGAATTATAACAGACCGTGATTAAAGAGACTTTCATTAAATATTGAATTGCAAAACTTGCGTTCAAAAACCGAATAAAACTAAAATAGATTTTACTTTATACTTTCGTTAACAAAGGTAGCTTTAAGTCATGAAACATTTTTTAATAGAATTACATTATTATAGCAAGATATTGTTTAATTGAGAATATGAACTTCATTAAAAAACTCTTCCTTCTCCTTTTCATTACGAGTGCCCCCGCCTCTGCCCAGAAGTACAATTATAAAAACTTAGTGATGGAAGGTGGCGGAATAAAAGGCATAGCCTATGGAGGAGCCATGCTTGAATTAGAAGAAAAAGGCATTCTGAAAGACATTGTCCGCGTGGCAGGAACCTCCGCTGGAGCTATCCAAGCAAGTTTATTGGCCGTAGGCTATTCTGCTACCGAAATTTCAGACATAATTGCCAATACTCCTGTAGAATCATTTAACGATGATGGATTTATCTCACGAGGAACCAAAAGGCTTTTTAATGATTTTGGTTGGTTTAAAGGAGATAGTTTTTTAGCCACCATGGAGCAGTTAATATTTGAAAGGACAGGAAATAGAAACCTAACATTCAAAGACTTACATTTATTATCAACTACGTATCCTTTTAGAGATTTATATGTGGTGGGAGCAGATTTGACAGAACAGAAGTCAGTTATATTTTCGCACGAAACTTATCCTAATATGCGAATTGCTGATGCTGTCAGAATTTCCATGTCTATTCCTATTTATTACAAAGCCTTATGGGTAAACTGTGATGGAAAAATAATAGAAAACCCAACAGCCGAAGATAAGTGTCACCTTTTTGTAGATGGTGGAATATTAATGAATTACCCCATTGAAATATTTGATAACACTCGTTTTCTGAGCAATCAGCCCTCCCCTGAAAAATACGTTTTCAACAAAGAAACTATAGGTTTGCGTTTAGACCGAATGGAGCAAATAAACCAAGAAGTAAAAAACGGAAGTGGTATAGCTCCTT
The DNA here is from genome assembly GCF_964021845.1 of uncultured Arcticibacterium sp. Classification (NCBI taxonomy): domain Bacteria; kingdom Pseudomonadati; phylum Bacteroidota; class Cytophagia; order Cytophagales; family Leadbetterellaceae; genus Arcticibacterium; species uncultured Arcticibacterium sp. The sequence goes on from NZ_CAXHZC010000006.1 coordinate 98,184, forward strand.
ATGAAATTACGGACTTTAATTCATACGTCTCAGCACTTTCTAGCATTCTAATGAGAAACGTAAGTCCTGCTCATCCAGAAGATGTGCACAGAACCATTTTCATAAACGACTTGGGCATGAGCCCCAGGGTTAGAAAAATACTGCCAGACGAAAAGAAACTAATGATGGAAAGTGGTAGAAAAGGTGTTCAGGACTTTTTGACTCGTACAAATCTAGTGACAGATTAAACAATCTTTTGTAGCTTTGAAGCCTTAAAATTTAACAAAAACTCTATTCCTATGATACGTAAGCAAAACATACTTTGCCTGGCTTTAATGGCCACTTCTATAACCGGATTTGCACAATATTCTAGCACTCCGCCTGAAGTATCTCCTATGCCGATGAAACCTGAAATGACAGAAATCTGGGAACCAGAAGTACAAGTAGTTACCCCTGCTAAGAAATTAGGAGATGCCCCTTCTGACGCTGTCATCCTTTTTGACGGAAGTAATTTAGACCAATGGGTAAGTGCAAAAGACGCTACCAAACCAGCACCTTGGACCATTGTGAATAACGACCACTTAGAGGTTAAACCTGGCTCTGGTGGCATTCAAACTAAAATGAAATTTAGTGACATTCAGTTGCACATAGAATTTTCTGCTCCTGATAAAGTAGAAGGCGTGAGTCAAGGAAGAGGAAACTCAGGCTTGTTTCTTCAAAACAGATATGAACTTCAAATCTTAGATTCTTATCAAAACAGAACTTACCGTAACGGACAAGCTGGAGCCATTTATAAAGATGTAGCTCCTTTGGTAAACGCAATGCGTGGCCCATTAGAGTGGAACACATATGATGTTATATATACTGCTGTAAGGTTTAAGCCGGATGGCAGAGTGGACGCTCCTGCAAGAATTACAGTGCTTCATAATGGTGTTTTGGTTCAGAACAATACAACAATAGCTGGCTTGACTAACTATATTGGATTGCACATGTACACGGACGCTCATGGTGCAGACGTGATTTCACTTCAAGACCATGGAAATAAAACGCAGTTTAGAAATATCTGGTTAAGAAACCTATAAGACATTTTCAAAGGAAAATAAAAAACTTGGGAAGGCTAATGCCTTCCCTTTTTTTAATGGCAACAGTTAAGGCAAATAACATTTTCAGGTTCTGTATCAATCAATTAAACATTGACGAAAAAGAAGCTATTACCTATATTTTATTGGAAGATGCGTACGGAATCACCAAAACAGATATACTTCTAAACAAGGTATTCAACCTTAAACAAGAACTTTTAGAAGGACAATTAAAAAGGTTAAATGCTCAAGAGCCAATTCAGCAAATAGTGGGCTTTACTTATTTTAGCAGCAGAAAGTTCAAAGTCTCAAAAGATGTATTAATTCCAAGACCAGAGACCGAAGAGATCATTGATTTAGTCAAAGATTTTGACTCACCTAAACCCTCTATTATAGACATTGGCACTGGGAGTGGCTGCATTGCCATAACACTAGCTTTAGAAATACCGAATGCTACTGTAAGTGCACTAGACGTTTCTAAAAACGCCCTTAAAATAGCGAAGCAAAATGCCGAAGACTTAAAAGCAAATGTAACCTTTATAGAAGCAGATTTTCTAAGCTATGATGAAGGGAACTTTGATATGATAGTGAGTAACCCACCCTACATAAAGAACTCTGAACGGGAAGAAATGTCTAAAAACGTTTTAGACTTTGAGCCAGCACTAGCTCTTTTTGTTGAAGATGAGAATCCTTTAATTTTTTATACAACTCTAGCCAAATATGGCAAAAAACATTTAAATAAAGAGGGCTTTATCTGCGTTGAGATTAACTCTTATTTAGGTCAAGAAACCAAAGAAGTCTTTATCCAAGAAGGTTTCAGAGATGTTAAATTGATAAAAGATTTTTATGATAAAGACCGCTTCGTAACCGCAAAAAGCTAAGTCAATATCGTTTTTAGTAACGAATTGATTAATTTCACAAAATTTCAAGATTTCAATGGCAGAAAACCAGCACCTTCAGGAAAAGATAAGAAGCGTTTTTGAAGAAGTTCAAAAAGTAGTGGTAGGACAAGATTATTTAGTCAACCGTCTTCTCATTGGACTTTTTACCGGAGGACACATTTTATTAGAAGGGGTACCGGGTTTGGCCAAAACTAAAACTATTAACACACTAGCTCAGGTTTTAGACCTTGGCTTCAAGCGACTTCAATTTACACCTGACTTATTGCCTGCCGATTTGATTGGAACCATGATTTATAATCAAAAGTCTGGTGATTTTGAGGTAAAAAAAGGACCTATCTTTTCGCAACTAATACTGGCAGATGAGGTTAACCGAGCACCTGCCAAGGTTCAGTCTGCCCTGCTAGAGGCCATGGCCGAAAAACAAGTGACCATAGGCTCGGAAACCTATCAGCTAGACCGTCCATTTTTAGTAATGGCTACGCAAAATCCAGTTGAGCAAGAAGGAACTTACCCCTTACCAGAAGCTCAGGTTGACAGGTTTATGATGAAGGTCTTTGTTAACTACCTTGACAAAAACAGCGAATTAGAGGTAATTAGAAGAATGACCAATTTAGATTGGCATTACGAACCTCAAAAAATATTAACGGCGGAAGACATTCTTGAAATACGAAGCGAAATAAACAAGGTAAACATCTCTGATATGTTAGAAAGATATATCATTGAGCTCGTTTTTGCTACTCGTTTTCCAGCAGACTACGGACTAGAATTAGAAGCAAATTACGTACAGTTTGGTGTTTCTCCACGAGCTGGAATTGCTCTTTATAATGCGGCAAAAGCCACAGCCTTTTTTGATGGTAGAGATTATGTATTGCCAGAAGACATTAAGCCTCTGGCTAAAGACGTTTTTGGACACAGAATTATCTTAAACTATGAAGCTGACGCCGACGGCGTAACTACCGAACAAATTATTGAGAAAATACTAAAAACTGTGGCTATAGCTGGGCGTTAATTTTTATTCAAAACAGCTGCAGCCTCTTTAGCAAAATAGGTCAAAATAACGCTTGCACCTGCCCTTTTCATACTTAGCAGCATTTCCATCATTGCTTTTTCACCGTCAATCCAGCCATTATTTGCAGCAGCTTTTATCATGGCATATTCGCCTGATACGTTGTAAGCCGTTATCGGAATACTGAAATTGTCGTTAAGCGATTTTATTACATCTAAATAACTAAATGCAGGCTTTACCATTATCATATCAGCCCCTTCGTTTATATCCAATTCCGCTTCTAAAAGAGCTTCTTTGCTGTTAGCCGGATTCATTTGATAGGTCTTTTTATCGCCGAATTTCGGAGCAGATTCCAATGCATCTCTAAAAGGACCGTAAAACGCAGAAGCATACTTAGCGGTATAAGCCATAATACTTACCTCTTCAAAACCCTCCGCATCTAATGCATTTCTTATGGCTTCTATTCGGCCATCCATCATGTCTGACGGACCGATAATATCAGCACCGGCTTTTGCCTGAGCCACGGCCATTTTACATAGTACCTCCACGGTTTCGTCATTTAAGATTTTACCATCTTCCACTATGCCGTCGTGCCCATCAGAACTATAAGGATCCATGGCTACGTCAGTCATGATAGCTAGTTCAGGAAACTTTGCCTTTATGGCACTTAAGCTTTCCAAATAAAGCGTACCTTCTTGATGGCTTTCCGTAGCGTATTTGTCTTTTTTAGACTCTGGATAATTAGGAAAAAGGCAAATACATTTAATTCCTAAAGCCACCACTTCTTCTAATTCAATCAGAAGTGTGTCCAAAGAAAACCTAGAAATGCCAGGCATCGATTTAATTTCTTCTTTTTTACCAGTACCTCCCGTCACAAACATTGGAAAGATAAAATCATTAACCGATATGCTATTTTCAGCTACCATTGACCTTATGGCTTCACTTTTTCTATTTCTTCTCGGACGATGTAATAAATTCATAGTTTCTGATTTTTGACCCCACAAAGGTAAGAATTGTAGCACGCTCTATAGACAGAAAACCTTTAGAAAAAAGGTGTTTATTAATTTTTGACTTAACTTGTTTCTTCAATAAAATTTCTAATGAAATTTAATCCACTCCATATTCCACTTTCTCGCTGGGCTGCTCAAAATATCGCGGCCTCTCGCATTCTATTTGCATTTACTGAAATTTTGCGAATTTCAATTGCCTTTTACTTGGGAAAAGCATTCTTAGCTCCATTAGCGATACAAGAATATTTAATTATCTGTATTGCTCTTTTATGTCTTTCCTATGTACTAATAAAACGAAAAACCAAGCGTAGCCTCTTTAAAAGGTATTTCCAGAAAGGTTTTGTGCTTATGACTTGCTCTTGGCTTTTATACTTCTGTACGGGAAGTTTCTTTTCAAACGTAGAATCCGATACCTCCAAAATAAGTGTCTTAGCCAATGACGTTCAAACCACTAAAAAGAGTGGCCTCTTAAAAGAAACAATCCAAAAAAATAAAGTCCAGATAAAAGGGAAAGAGAAAAGTAAAATGCCTTTCTCTACCAAAAGAAAAATACTTTACGCACTTCTCTTTTTACTAAGTTTACCATTGACCGTTTATGGTCTTGGCTTTGCTTGCAGTCTTGGCTGTTCGGGCTACGTGTTTTTACCTTGGGTATTTTATATCCTCTCGTTTGGGGTTTTGGCTGCAGGAATATTCTTCTTACTAAAGCTTATCTCAAAAAAGAAACCTAGAAAGTACAGGAAATTGAACAAACGGGAAAAATGGAAAGAATGGAAGAGCTTTTTGTTTACCTGGCTTCTGACTTTAGGCGTAATTGCATTGCTATTATTTATAATATCAATAATTAATTAGCTTAAATAAACACCTGCGGTCAAAAACAACATTGAAAGTAAAGCCAATATCAGAACAAGTGGCCAAACGAACTTCAACCATTTGTTAAAACCTACATTAATCATAGTAAGTGAAGCTAAAATCATGCTTGTAGGATTTATAAAAGCCAATAAACCTTGCCCGTAAATGTAGGTATTTACTATCATTTCACGACCTATACCCACCACATCTGCCAGTGGGGCAAAAATGGGCATGGTAAGCACCGCCATTCCCGAAGAAGAAGGAATAAAAAGTGATAGACCCATGTAAACGAAATAGAGCATATTTATAAAAACTCCTTTTGGCATATCAGATACTAAACCTGAACCTGCATCCAACAGCGTATCTGAAACTTGACCGTTTTCCATCAAAACTGTAATACCCCTAGCTATTCCAATAATCAATGCTACGCTTAACAAGTCGTTTGCTCCAGAAACAAATGCTCTCACAAACTTCTTTTCGCCTACTTGGCCAACTATACCTATCAAAACAGCACCAACAAAAAAAATGGTAGTCATTTCTAAAAACCACCAATCCAGACTTGAAACGCCATAAATCATAAGGACAAAGCAGGAAGTAAAAATGACTAAAATTATTTTCTGTTTTAAAGTCAAATGCTTTATTTCTCTTCCTTTCTTATTCAAAAATGCAGCTTCAATCTCTTCTTTTTGGTCATATATTACTGACAGTTCTGGATTCCCTTTTACTCTTTTGGCGTAGCGTAAAATGTACCACAAGCAAATTAATGTTCCAGAAATTAACATTATAAGCCTTCCATTCACTCCCAAAAGCCAGTTTATACCTGCTGCATCAGAAGCAATAATCACGGAAAAAGGATTAGTAGTACCCCCCAAACCTCCAATACTGGAGCCAATAAAAATACAGGACAGAGCCACTATAGCATCATAACCTGCAGCTAAAAATACAGGAACCAGGATGGGGTAAAAAGCTATAGTCTCCTCGGATAAACCAAAGGTGGTACCGCCTGCTGCCATTAGACAGGTTACTATTATTATTAACCAGAACTCCTTTCCCTTTAACAAGTTTGACAAGCTAGCCACGCCGGAGTCAAAGGCATGGGTGCTGTGCACCACACCAATCATTCCACCTAAAATGAGCACGAATAATATAATGTCAATAGATTCTATAATTCCTTTTAAGGGAGCTTGAAAGAAGGCCAGAAAGCCCTGTGGTTTTGAGACCGTTTTATGATAAGTGCCGGGAATTCCTATTGGCTTCCAAATACTTCCACTCGTAAAGTTTTCTAAGGGAATTTTTATTCCAAACTCGTCTAGGGTTTCTTGGCTTGCGGGGAATTTACCTTCTGACTTACCAGTCCTCAAAAATTCATTAGCCTCTTCTGAATACGATAATCTGTCATATTCTCCAGAAGGTAGAACCCAAGTTAATAAAGCTACCAAAGCAGCAATAATAAAAAGTACCGTATGGGCTGTTGGAAATTTGAGTGATTTCATAAAAGGTAATTTATCAAAGCTAAGAAAGAATAGCTTAACACAAAAAGGTGAAGCACAACTCGATTACACTTCACTTAGAAAAGACAATTATTGGCTTCATTTCTCGACAGAAAAAAGACATACCTTTTCCTCGCTCGCTTTTCAGCGGGAACTTCATTTTTTTTCAAAAAAAAACGAACCAAAAAAAACATCACCCTGTAAACTCACACAGCACAGGGCTTTATAAGGAATTATTTTCTTGACTAAAAAGAATAGCTTAACGCAAAAAAGTGAAGCACAACTCCGTTATGCTTCACTCTGAAAATCATTAAATTATTTATTTACAAGCCCATGCCAGCATACAGCTTGACGTCGTCAGCCTGAATAACTTCACCGCACATGATTACAAGACGCTCTACCACATTACGTAGCTCTCTCACATTCCCTGTCCATGGCAGTTTTTTCATCTGCTCCATAGCCTCTGGAGAAAATCGTTTTACCGGTTGGTCCGTGTAATCTTCACCTACATCTTGCAGAAATTTCTCTGCTAAAAGAGGTATATCTTCTGCTCTCTCTGCCAGTGCGGGTACATGAATAGGAATAACGTTTAATCTATGGAATAAATCTTCTCTAAACTCATTCTCAGCAATGGCCTGTTTCAAATCTTTATTAGTGGCAGAAAGTACTCTTACGTTTATTTTGATTTCCTTCTCTCCACCTACTCTAGTAATTTTTCCTTCTTGTAGAGCTCTAAGAACTTTCGCTTGAGCTGAAAGGCTCATATCACCAATCTCATCTAAAAACAAAGTTCCGTTATCAGCCTGTTCAAATTTACCAATACGCTGTTTGACAGCAGAAGTAAATGCTCCACGTTCATGTCCAAAAAGCTCACTTTCAATAAGCTCAGAAGGAATAGCGGCACAGTTAACCTCAATTAATGGTTTTTTAAGTCTGTTGCTTTTCTCATGAATTTGTTTGGCCACCATTTCTTTACCAGAACCGTTAGGCCCAGTAATAAGCACTCTAGCCTCGGTTGGTCCTACTCTATCGATAGTTTCCTTAACCTTCATGATAACTGTAGACTCACCTACAATTTCATTTTTCTTATAGACACGCTTTTTCAGCGTTTTAATCACCTCAACATCGTTGGCTTTTTCAATGGCATTTCTTACTGTTACCAAAAGTCTATTCAGATCTGGTGGTTTAGTAATAAAATCAAAAGCTCCTCTTTTAGTAGCTTCTACTGCGTTTTCAACATTCCCAAAAGCTGAGACCATTACAAACTGTGTAATAGAACCCTCTTCTTTGGCTTTTTGAAGAACATCTAGCCCTTCAAGCTCGGCATCTTGATGTCACACAAGGCTACATCATACGGTGCATTTAAAACCATTTCTAGACCCTCCTGGCCATCTTTAGCTTCGTCAACTTGGTATCCCTCATACTCCAAGATATCTCTTAAAGCGTCTCGGATACTTTTTTCATCATCTATTACGAGGATTTTTGCCATCTGGGTTTTTCTGAATTAAGTATTAAGTGATTTATAATAAGCCTATCACCTATTTATGTGGCAAGATAGTAAATTTTCTATCAAAGAAAACCTTGTCAATCATTAGATTTTGGCTGTTTTTTCCTTTTGAAAAACGAAAACCTCAAAGCTTTATAATTCGACAAATGCTTTCTGCAAAAAAGAGCTATATACGAAAACCCTTCAAAAAATCACCAATTCAATCATTATCGGTACAATTTTTGCAACACTTCCTTTAAGGCTTCAAAAAACTGAAAATGAAAAAAGAATTTGTTAAAATAGTAATCTTACTCCTTTTAATACCTCTAGTGTTTTCTTGTAAAAAGAAAAACAAAGGAGACGTAGACCCTTTCTCAGGTGACAATGACGTATGCCCGCTATTATCAATGGTAAATGGAGAAGGGAAGACGATTCGTGATTTTGAATATGTTCAAGATGATCTCATTCGTATTTATACCTTGGAAGAAAATGAAACTATCATGAGTTTTAAATACAATGAAAAAGGCTTAATCAAAACCATGGAAGTAGAAACCGAAAACAATAGCGAAACTTTAAAAGTAGCATACACTTACGACGAAAAAGATAGAGTAAGTAATACGAGTACATCAGTAGGAGGCTTACCTTTTATGGAAAACTCTTTCGTTTTGAATGATGGCAAAATTTCTGCTGTAGTGACTACGGTAAAGTTATTTGGCAAGAAAATTTCAGGAAATACAAGAATAGTGTACCAGGGAAATAATGTATCTCAGGTTTTGACCAGTATAGATGGTGAACCTGAAAAATTGGCTTTTGTAGGTGATGAGTATGATAATAAACCTCAATTTCATCCAAAAGCTTATAAAATAGCGGCCCTCGGTTTTGTAGGAATTGCCAACAATTTCTTCAGCTTTTTTGGTGAAAACAACTTGATTTCTGGACGAATATATGATGAGGATGGCAAAGTGGATCAAACCACTGGTATAGCCTACACCTATAATAATGAAGGCTTGCCAATGGCTTCAGAAACAACAACAGATAAAGCTGGAGAGCAAACCAGACAAAGCGTGAGTTACCAATTTCAATGTAACTAAAAGACAATTATGTGCTACACATCTAATAATCCAGTGTAGATTTAAAAAAAAAGGCCACCCTAGGGTGGTCTTTTACTGTTAACATCATTTGTAACTCCTAACTATTGATTGATAAGAATGTTTCCTTTATCAGAACCCATAATCACAATCTTAGCATTTGGCGATTCCGCCAAAGCCTTTTGAGCCAGAATAGCTTCATACTGTAACTGCTTAGTAGTTAAAGTAGATGTTATAATTTTTTGATAATCTGCAATACCACGAGCTTCTACTCTTTTACGCTCGGCCTCTTGCTGCTCTTTTTGAAGTACGAACTCCATTTTTTGAGCATCTTGCTCTGCATTGATTTTAGACTCAATAGCCTTCTTAACAGATTCTGGCAAGGTAATATTACGTACCAAAAGCTGCTCTAAGACTAACCCTCTGGAAGTAAAATCATTATCAATGGCTTCAAAGATTTTAGCCTGAAACTCCTCTCTCTTTGAAGAATACAAAGACACGGCCTCATAGTTGGCAGCCAAATCTCTAATTCTAGTTCTGGCGATAGGCCTAACAATTAGGTCTCTGTAGCTAGTACCCAACTCTCTATAAATAGATGGTGCACTGGAAGGAATAATTCTATATAAAACCGTTAGGTCAATCGTAACCTCCAAGCCATCTTCTGACAAGGCTTTTATGGCATCATCATCACCAGCATTTCCGGCATCATTAACACCAGACATAGTATAGTTTTGAGTTTTAATATCAAAAGCTTTTATCTCTACCAATGGATTCACAATGTTCAATCCACTTTGAAGTGTTCCTTCTTTAACCTCTCCAAAAAGAGCTTGAACCCCTACTTGACCTGGGTCAATCTGAATTACAGCTTTTGATAATGCTCCCAAAACCAAAAGCACAATACCCGCAATTCTAATAACGCCCGACATTCTCTGTAAAGGAGATGCTGGGGTGTTAACCACAAAACTGGCAATAATAGCCGCAAGGCCTAAAAATAATAACAACGACATACTTTTTCTGTTTGTTTGAATCTAAAATTACGGAAATAAGATGGCCTAAACTACCTAATTAGGATAAAGGGAATCTAAGATATCCATGCGGTTTTTAACCAGTAAGGTTGGACAATGCATTCTAGTCAAATACATAAGGAATGAAGCGAAATAAAGCTTTACTTTTTTCTTTTAGGTCTGGTTAAATCTAATGTACTATCAGCTGCCATTTCTGCTCTAATGCCTTTTGACCAATTTAAAAGTTTTATCCTTTCCACAGACGTTAGATTTGCCTCTTCATGCATTCTTACATATTCATCAAGTGGCATTTTATTTTCTTCTACCTCCTCCTCTAGTTCTTCTAATTTATGGTGTGCTCTCCATGGCTCATAAGCCAAAAACTCAGAAAGGTTAAAATGTCTTTTGCCATCTTGGATGTGGTCATCAAGGTACCAAGCCATTGGCTGAAAATTAGCATACCAAGGGTACACTGTATTATTAGAATGGCAGTCGGTACAGGCTTTTTGCAATATCAAATGCACATCTTCTGGAACCTCATATTTGGCACTAATATCATTGACAGAAACACTGTCAGAAACATTTTCCTCTGGTCGTATTAATTGAACTATAAAAAGAACCGCCAAAAGAGCTAAAAGTATTTTCTTAATCATCTTTTATAGAATTATTGAGTTTAAAACTAAAGTAATAAGAGTAAATAGAAAAGGACTTTAAACTTTTGACCGAAAACTAAACCTTTTGAAAGGTAAAAAAGGGAACTAATTAGTTAAGAAAGTATTCCTCCAAACTGAACAAGCTCTTTATTCACCTATACCTCCGATAAATAATTTAGGTTTCGTTTATTTTTTATATCACTTCGTTTACTTATGTTTATTTTTGTTTTTCCCAGTAAACGAAAAAAATAACCCTATTATGAAATCATACCTTTTATATGCTCTTGCCTTTTTGACACTTGGTGCTCAGCTGGTATCTGCTCAAAAAGTAAAACAAGCTGAAACGGACACAGAATTCTCTAAATTCTTAATAAAAAACATTCCTGAACAGTATCCGGGGAGTTCCTTTGACCATCATAATGATTGGTTTCAAGTTTTCATTCCCGAATATGACTTAACCGTAAGTTGGGGGCTAACGCCACAAGAAAGCTGGCCACTTAAAGACATGGAAGGGCTTTATGAAAACAAGACCATTTTCATCGCGAAAGAAAGTAAAAATGACTGGGCACAAAACCCCAAAATTGACTACTTCGAACAAACTGGATACCTCGTTTCTGAATATTCTACAGCTACCATGGCAAACTTTGACATAGGACGGCTTACGGTTATTCATTTTAACGGGAGACCTGAAAAGTTCGTTGAAAAAATGGCACAAGCCTACGAACAAAATCCAGACAAATCGGAATTAGAATTTGTGTATTGGCTGAAAGCCCATGTAAAGGAATTGTACCCTGACCAAGAAATTGGTTATCATGGAGCATGGTATCAATCCGTGATTCCGCAGCATGACCTTACCGTAACTTGGGGAACCATGGACAAGCCACAAATGCCCATAAAAGACTTACATGGCGTAAGAGAAGACAAAACATTTTTTATAGAAAAAACCGACAATGTAGACTGGGATAAACATCCTTCGGTAGACTATGTGGACGAGACAGGCTACTACCTCAAAAAGTATATTGCCTCCAGCATGGGCGATTTTGAGGTGGGCAACTTATGTGTGGTTCATTTTAACGGTGATGCTGAAAAATTTGTAAAAGAAATGGCTCAAGCGTGGCGTAAGCATGAACCTGCAGCAGGAAAACCCTATACACCTTTCCCAAGCGACAAAGTAGTAGTGACCAAAGTCAAGCATTTTGATAATATGTGCTGGAAAATAGCGGCTGCTGGTGGAACATGGTATTTTGAAAATGGCGAGACTGATGGAAAATCAGGTTTTAGCAGTGCTTTTGACCAAACAGGAAACGACTGGATAGGCAATGATGCCGACAGAGGTTACAATAAATCATCTGCAAAAGGAGGAAAACATGAATATCGTGGCTGGCCAAACTTTGGTGAAGGAAACTTTAATCACCCTCAAAGAAAAAGTAATTCCACGTCATACTGGGTAGATGAAAATGGTAAGAAAATGGCATTCAGCGACAAACTAGAAGGCGAACACCTCATTATGCAAACATCTAACGCTACATATGAGTTGGAATACCATTTCTTCCCTACTCACGCTGCCATTAAAGTTATAAAGGCAGATGATAAATATGCTTTTCTTTTTGAAGGGCCGGTAGGTGGAGAGCAAGACAACGCCGACTTTTATGTATTAAAAGATGGCCTTAAGAGAGAAATAAAATCTGGTGGACTAGGATACCTCAACCCTGAGTTTGGCAACAAATTCCCTTCTCCATTCTTTTATTTGGCTGATAGCGATCCAAAAGACACTCAAGTTTTTTATGCTGGAGTTAAAAACATAGGCCCATCATCTGCAGGAGATGAAGGCTGGCGTCAAGGTGACAACATGGTAATTTTTAGTTTTGGGAGAGACGAAGATAAACGTGCCTACACTGGAACCGAAGCCGTTTGTGTTTTTGGATTCTTTGACAAAGAAAATCATAAAAAAACAAGCAAATTCATTGAAGCTATACTTATGAAGCCTTTTTAATTGATTCTACTGAGTAGCCTTCCCTTTTAAAAAGCATCCGTAAGATTTCTGAGAAGAAACCCATTTAACCTAAACTGTGTTTGAGGTTTAAGACCTTTGTTCCAATGAAAACTTAAAGAAGCGTTGCAACAATCAATTCACTTTAAAGATAAATTCAAAACCCTGAAAATGGGTAAAATACCGTTGTATTTATCCTTACTAGTTTTTGTTTTTCTGCTTGCAGTGCTCCAAGACTATATATACAGTAGGTTGCAGCAAACTGGGTTTTACCTCTCAGAATCTCTACTTTATAATACTTTTTGGGTATTTTTCATTCCGCTTACTATTTTCATAAACCGCCTTCTTAGTAGGGCTAACCCTAAAAATGAAATAAGTAAACTGCCCTATAATTTAGGAATTGGGATAGCTTTTAGTTTTCTGCATATCACATTGTTCGCTTCCCTATTTGTGCTAATTAGTCATATGGCGTTCTCTCCGCCACATCGGTTTTCTAATATTTTTAATGCAGCCTTTTCTAATCAATTCTATATTGCCACCCTGTGGTATATGATTATACCAGCACTTTATATTTCTAGAAGCAAATCAAACTCTTCATATTCAGATAATATCAAAGTCAAAGCTGGTTCAAAAATCATAAGTATTACTACCGCATCCATTCAGCTTATTTCTACCGACAAACCTTACTCTATCATTTATACCGATGACCAGAAGTTTTTAGAGAATAAAAGCCTTAAAGAGCTTGAAACTGAGCTGGACCCTACTATCTTTTTAAGGGTGCATCGCTCCACAATTATAAACTGCACATACCTCAAAGAACTAAAATCAAGAAGTAATGGAGATTATGACGCATTGCTAGAAAATGGTCAAACTATTAGACTAAGTAGGCATTATAGAAATAATTGGCATCAGCTACTCCACTAAACCATTTATTCACTCCACTCAGGTAATTGCCCAAAAACTCGGAAGTTAACAGTCCTGTGCTTGCGTACATTTATTAAAAAACTCACAAAATGTCACGAACTTCTAAAATAGGTTTTCTGATTTTAATGTGCCTAAACTTGGTTAGCTGCAATGGCCAAACAACCGAGAAACAGACCATGGCTTTAAGTGAGGACTTTGATAAATCACCACCATTTTACTACAAAATGCCTAAAGATTTATTATCAAAAGACTCAAGTCCTGCATTTAACGCAAACGGTCAAAAAATACTATTAACAGGAACAGTTTACCAGTTAGACGGAAAAACTCCAGCTTCAGGAATAATCCTCTACTACTACCAAACCAATGCAGAAGGAGTTTATGCCACAAAAGAAAGCGAAGAAAGGAATATGCCTAAAAACAAATTAGGGCAAACCCACGGGTATATTAGAGGCTGGATAAAAACTGATGTGCAAGGGAAATACGCTCTTTACACCGCAATGCCAGGAACCTACCCCAGCAGAGATGAACCTGCCCATGTGCACATTAGTGTAAAAGAGGACAAAATGAAGGCACCTTACTACCTAGATGATTTCGTGTTTGATAATGACCCAATTTTATCTACCAGACGCAGAAACCGTATGGAAAACCGGGGTGGAAGTGGCGTAATCCGTTTTGTTGAAAAAGAGGATTTATGGATTGGCGAACGAAATATCATTTTAGGCCTAAATATTCCAAATTACCCCATAGAAAATAATAGTCTAGAAAGTTCTGGCAAAAGCATTGGCGAAGATATTATCTCTTTTACCCCTTTCCACGCCTATGGGGTAGATAAAGGCACAAAAACCTGCCCAATCTGTAAATACGGCTGGTATCACGGAATTTTATATTTTGTGGGCAATAAGCCAAACTGGGAAGAAGTAAAAGAGTGGCTTGTGTTTTTAGATAAAGTAAGCCAAGAAAGAGAAAAGTATTTGAAAGTTTATTTCGTATATGGTAATGACCTTAATTACAACAACGAGCGAAGAATGAAAGAGCTAGAGGAGCTAGGAACTGAACTTCGTTTAAAAAAAATTGCCCTAACTTTTGTTCCTTCTTTTGATGATAAAACCTCCGAAGTACATCTAAACAAAATTGACCCAAATGTGGAAAATACTTTCTTGATTTATAAACGAAGTAATATTATTGACAAACATATTGGGCTTAACCCTACTCCACAGAATTTCGATAAAATAACAAATCTACTAGACAGAAGTACCAACCAATATTTTAAACTTTCCAGACCTAAACAGAATAGGTAAGTCAGTCATTTTTCTGGTTTAAAAGAATGATAAAGTCTTTACATTTTTAAGAACTGAAGCTTTAATTAAGTTTTTCACAAACAGATAAGCGTCTTGAAAATGTTCGTATAGCCTTCCATTTTTTTATATATTGGAAATGAAGGCGGTATACTATGGTATATCTTACTTCCTTATAGCCATAAAAATAAACGAATGAATAAAGTAATTACTTGACTAGGCTTAGTCCTGCTTATGACGGCTTTTCAACCGAAAAACATCGAAATAACTTTCCAAATTGACATGTCTCAAATAATTCAAGACATAGAAGACCCTTCCACTATAGGCATTGTTGGCTCAGGCCTTTTAAACTGGGAAATCACTCCTTTAAAAGATAAAGGAAATGGTATTTATGCAGTTACTTTTGACTGGCCACTAAAAGACACATCAACTGTAGAATACACCTTTATTCATAGTTATGACACTTTTGATGAGGGAAACATTGGAGAGGCTGCATACAGAAAAATTAAGCCCTTTCAGGAAAGCAAACTTTAAAATGATGAAGCGTTCAAAAAAAAACAGTTTGGAACACTAAAGAATAATAACTCTTCTAAAGAAACCATAGATGGCAGCCGCAAAATTGAGATAATTGGAGATTTAGCATTTATGGAGCAATTGGCACCAAAATATGTTGACGTAGGTCATAAAGAAAATCTAATTCTAAAATCCTTAGGGATAGAAAAAAGCGACCTAATACCCAATGCACCCATTCTAGTAGTTAACACAGGAAATTCCTTTATCCTAGTTCCTGTTAAGAACAACGAGACCTTAAAGAACATAAGCCCCTATTTTGACTTAATAAACCAAATTAGCAATGAGTTTGATTTAATTGGCTATTATGTTTTTTCTACAAATACAACATATGATGCGAGTGCTAGAATGTTTGCCCCACGGTACGGAATATTAGAAGAGTCTGGAACAGGAATGGCCGCCGGACCACTTGCTTGTTATCTATTTGATATTTTAAAAATCAAGAAAGAAAGTTTTAACATTCAGCAAGGAACATACATGAAAGAACCCTCTCCAAGTTTAATTATAGCTAATTTGAGAATTCTAAATGGAGAGATAAGTGACCTAATGGCCGGAGGAAAAGGAATACTAGATAGGCAATAGACGTTCTAATAAATAGCTAGTTCTGCAAGCCCTAAAGAACTTTCTGCTGGTGGCTTGGGTTTATTTGCTATTAAAAATCAACGAATAGAAATGAATCAAAAAAGAAACAAAATAATTTATTTAGCCGCTACTGGTTTGCTAAGTGCATTAATGCTAATGTCGGCCGGAATGTACGTTTTCAATCATGAAGTCGTAGCTGAGACATTCGGAAAATTGGGTTACCCTAGTTATCTCGTTTACCCGCTCGCTTTAGCAAAATTTTTAGGGCTAATGGCCATTTGGAGCAAAAAATATGAAAGTTTGAAAGAGTGGGCCTATGCAGGTTTTTTCTTTGATTTTGTTCTTGCTTTGGCAGCTCATTTAAGTGTAAATAACGGTGAGTTTGCCCCTGCACTTATCGCTACTGTTCTTTTGTTTGTTTCTTACCTTTTTGATAAGAAACTTGCCTAAGGAGCACAAGCGTGGCTATTGTACTTATTTTAAGCTAGATTTTTGAAACTCCACAAAGCTAGCTGCTGTTCTTCATCGCAGCTTAGCTGTAAGCTGAATTTAATAAAAAGCAATGAAAAAAAACGAACGCATAGTGATTATAGGCGGAGGCCTTAGTGGCCTTACTTTGGCCTATTTACTATCAAAACATAATATTTCAGCCACCGTATTAGAAGCCTCTCCTAGGTTAGGCGGAAGAATACAAACTATAAAAGGGAAAAACATTACGCCCCTAGAGTTAGGTGCTACCTGGTTTTCGGACGTTCATACAAACCTGAATCAACTCCTAGAACATTTAGACCTAAAGAAATTTCCGCAATACTCTAAAGGGAAATCTCTGTTTCAAACAAAATCCTTTGAGCCACCACAAGAATTTTTTGTGTCTGAAGCCGAAATCCCATCATACAGGATTGCGGGAGGAACACAGGCTTTAATAGACCGCCTCTTTGAAAAACTAGCTTCAGAACACATTAGGCTAGAAACTAAAGTTACTTCCATCACCGAAATCGACAATTACCTAGTGATTGAAGCTAATAATGGTGAAACATTTAAGGCCGACAAGCTTGTCTTATGTTTACCTCCGCAATTGGCAGGTTCTCAAATATCATTTTCTCCTGAACTCTCTTCCAATATTTCAACAGTCTTGCCGATCGTACAAACTTGGATGGCTGGAGCGGTAAAATTTGTTCTAGAATACCCGGAACCCTTTTGGAGGAAAAATGAATACTCAGGAATGCTTTACAGCCACTCCGGAATAGTTTCTGAAATGTATGACCACACTAATTTTGAAGAGAACAAGTTTGGTTTTACTGGTTTCTTAAACCCAGGTTCGTCTAACTATACAAAAGAACTGAGAGAGGAACTTGTGTTAAAACAGCTAACAGAACTTTTAGGAAAGGACGCTTCCGAACCTCTGACTTATTACGATAAAATTTGGACTGATGAGTTTGTCATAAGCGGAAATCAAAGAATTAATAAACCACATCAAAATAACGGGCATCCTTTCTTACAAGAGAGCTATATTAATGGTAAATTGCTGTTTTCAGGAACAGAATCTTCAACAGAGTTTTCTGGCTATATGGAAGGAGCCATCTGCTCTGCCATTAGCACTTGTGAAAAACTATTAAAACAATCATAAACCCAAAAGCATATAAAACTTTAAATGAAAACCCTATCAACCCTCTTTCTATTAGTATTGACTATAGCTTCTTGCACCACAGAAAACACAACCAGTACTGGCTATGTTTTCAATGAGAATGGTGAAATCACCGAACCTTCTGGTCTTAGACTTAGGGATATTGTAGCTAAAAAAAAACCTTCAGGAAATTTAATAGTTGGCGGTACTACGGCAGCAGGACTTCTAGGCACTAAAACGGGTATTATTCTGGACAGCGAGTTTGGCTATGTCACACCTGAAAATGATTTCAAACAACGAACCATACATCCAGACAATAGCGACACATGGAACTGGGAAGAAGCAGATAAATGGGTTGAACATGTGGCCGAAAACAACCAGATAATTAGAGTACATGGCCCTATTGGTCCGCAATGTTCCAAATGGACACTAGAAGAGAGCCGAACTGCAGAAGAACTCGAGACAAATTTAGAAGACTTCATGACGGCTTTGTGCAAACGTTATAATGGCAAAAAAGGATTTGAATACATGGACGTAGTGAATGAAACCGTTTGTGCAGAAGGAACATGGTTTGGCAAAAAACAAGGCTACGGATGGCAAAACCCTTGGGTAAAAATGGGTTACGACACCGACAAAAACGGGACTCCGCTTTATATCAAAAAGTCGTTTGAAATAGCATCAGAACATGCTCCAGATATGAAATTGATTTATAATCAGCATGCAGACTACGTATTTAATACCGACTGGGACCTTATTAAGCAAACCGTTCTTTATTTGCGTGAGCAGGGCTCGCGAGTAGATGGAATAGGAATGCAGGCTCATTTTAATGCAGGTTGGGAGCTGATTTCTGGTCAAAAAAAGGCTTTGGAAAATTTGATAGACTGGGCACATGAAAATGATTTAGAATTTCATATTACCGAGTTTAGCGTTTGGATGAGAGACGGAATGTCAAAAGAAGAACTTGCAAAACAAGCCGCCACATATAAAGCTGTCATGGAAATTATGGTAAATAAAAGCAACAACGGCGTAGTGGGCTGGAACACCTGGCACATAGAAGATAACACCGGCTGGCATAAAGATTTAACACCATCACTATTCGATACGAATTACGTGGCAAAACCAGCTTATTACGAAATCCAAAAAGTACTAGACCAGGGATAGTATTAACAACTACCGTGATAATCTCACTTTCATAAAAGCGTGCCTAATAAGTGTTGGGCACGCTTTTTTTTGGTTGAATCTGAAAGAAGATTCTATCTTACTACCACAAATTCCTAACATAAAACTTTACAAACATCTATACTTATCACCTTTACATCTAGTCATTTTAGGCTCAGGGCTTTCTGAGTAGATACTATCATTATTGACCGTTATTTCAAGTATAAAAGGCACTACCTAAATTTGCAACTATAATTTTTATAGTAAAAAAATCTTCATGAAAAAATTTAGTGTCTTAATTTTAGCCTTGTCAAGCATTTTTGCTAGTTGCGATTCTTCAAATAACAAAACCGAGGACTCAAAAAAGGCTAAACCAAATATCATCTTAGTATTAGCCGATGATATGGGCTATGGCGACATTGGAGTTTACGGAAGTGAAATAAGCACGCCAAATATAGATAAGCTTGCAAAAGAAGGTGTTCAATATACAAACTTTCATGTGAGTGCTGCTTGCTCCCCGTCTAGGGCTATGCTAATGACCGGAGTAGATAATCATAGAGCTGGAATTGGAAATTTAGTAGAAATACAAGCTGACAATCAGTTTGGTAAGGCAGGTTATGAAGGCTATTTAAACGACGATGTTGTGTCTGTTGCTACTCGATTAAAAGATGGCGGCTATCATACCTACATGGTAGGAAAATGGCATTTGGGAAGGACTGAAACTAAAATACCTTTCGCCAGAGGCTTTGAAAAGTCTTTTGCTCTTATGGAAAGTGGTGCCGATAACTGGGTAGAACAATCATATTTCCCGCTAAATAAAGAGGTTCATTACTTTGAGGATAACAAGCAGGTCAGTTTGCCAACAGAAAACTACTTTTCTTCAAACTACTATACCGATAAAATAATGAGCTATATAGATTCAGGTAAAGATGACGGGAAACCGTTCTTTGCTTATGTGGCCTATCAAGCAGTTCATTATCCACACCAAGCTCCAAAAGAGTTTATTGATAAATATAACGGCGTCTATGACAATGGCTGGAAGCATGCCCGAATCAATAGATTAGAAAAACAAAAAGAACTTGGTATAGTTTCTAAAGAAGCAAGCCTGAATTTCGATAATGCTGCCACCACAGAACCTGGTTGGAAATTTTCAGATTGGGAATCACTCTCTGATAATGAGAAAAGTTTTAATGCCAGAAGAATGCAATCATATGCAGGAATGGCAGACAACATGGACTATAACATTGGAAGAATAACAGAACACCTTAAAGAAATAGGAGAATATGATAATACCATAATAATTTTCTTATCAGATAATGGAGCCGACCCAAATCAACTATCCCAAAACCCAGCATTTAAAGACTGGTATAAAGAAAACTATACTTATTCCACTATAGAAGATTATGAAGGAGACTATTCAAAGTTAGGTTTAAAGGGTTCTTTTTCGGACTACGGACCAAATTGGGCTTCAGCTTCAAATACGCCAAATAGTTATTACAAAATGTTTTCGACCGAAGGCGGAATCAGAGTTCCTTTTATGGTTTGGTATCCAAAATCTATTCAAGCTGGAAGAATAACAAACGACTTTGCATTCATTAAAGATATTGTCCCTACTATGCTAGAAGTAGCCGGTATTGAAAACACTGGTGATAAGTATAATGGGAAAAAAATCTATCCAATTACCGGCAAAAGCATTGGAGCTCTTTAACAGGAAAGTCAGGAGCTGTTCACGGCGATGACGAAACAGTAGGTTCAGAATTAGCAGGAAGTAGGGCCGTTTTCAAAGGCGATTACAAATTAGTTTTTAATCCAAAAACTAAAGGAACGGGAGAATGGGAACTATATAATATTATTACAGACCCTTCTGAAATGCACAATCTTTACACCGCGAAACCAAAACTAGTAGAGGAGCTTAAAAATGCCTATGGCCTCTATCAAAAAACAAATGGCGTAATTCCTGTTCCAGACGATTATGACGTTTTAAAACAACTAGTGAAAAATGTAAAAAGGGGCAACGCTCATTAATAGTATAGCCACGGGCTAAAATAATTGGCAACCATGTTTTCGGTAAATTTTGCTAACCAGCTGTTGAAAGACTTTGTAGCTATTATTCAAATATGAAAACTCCGCTAATTAATCCATCCCGTTTTTACATCAAGGAAACTGATAGAAAATGAGAAATGTATACATTTCAAAATTAGAGAAATATACTTATTTGATTTCTGTAATATAGTGCCTAGATAGAAAGCTTTATTGATTTAATTAGTCTTTAAAGACTCTGCATGTAGATTGACAAATACCAACAGACATTAAATGAAAAAAATAATATGTACTTCGCTAATCTTAGTTTTAGCAATAATGTCCAAAGCCCAAAATGCCCTTCCTAATGTGGTGAGTGGTAAAATAGAGCGTATTGAAAATTTTGACTCTGAGTACATATCTTCAAGGAATGTTGACATCTGGCTGCCAGATGGGTATTCTAAAACTAAAAAGTATCCTGTCTTATATATGCATGACGGTCAAATGCTATTTGATGCAGCTAACTCTTGGAACAAACAAGCATGGAATGTTGACGACTTGGCCTCTTACTTATTTGCTTCTAATCAAATTAAGGAGTTTATAGTGGTTGGTATTTGGAATGGCGGCATTACTCGCCACTCCGACTATTTCCCACAGAAAGCCTTTGAGTCTTTATCCAAAATTGAAAAAGATACCGTTACAGCACAGTTACAAAGAGCCTCCATTAGCATGGATGGAATGTTTAAGCCCGAATCAGATAATTATTTGAAGTTCGTCACAGAAGAACTAAAGCCATATATCGACAAAAAGTACTCCGTTTATACAAACCGAAAAAACACCTATGTAGCCGGTAGCAGCATGGGAGGCCTTATTTCAATGTATGCCATATGCGAATACCCAAAAGTATTTGGAGGTGCGGCTTGCCTATCAACACATTGGGTAGGAACGTTTACTCCTGAAAATAATCCAGTGCCAGATTCCTTCCTAAAGTACTTGAAAAACAACCTCCCGAATCCCAAAAAGCATAAGATTTATTTCGATTGTGGTGACCAAACATTAGATAAACTATATCCTGAAATCCAAAAAGAAGTAGACCAAGTAATGCTTGAAAAAGGATACAACGAAAGCAATTGGCTTACTAGATTTTTCCCTGGAGAAAATCATAGTGAAAATGCATGGAGCAAAAGGTTCAATATTCCTTTAGAGTTTTTGTTTGAAAAAGAAAAGCCTTAATCATAAAGTCTAAGAACTTCAGACTTTTGTCATCTAAAGCGTTAAAAAAAATTTAAACCCCTACCGTTTTCAAAAAAAGGCCTTTCAGCCTCATGTTTTTAAACCATTGGTAATGAGGCAAATGACATGGCTTATGTAGCCTTGTTTGTCAAAATTGAAAGCCTATGAAAAGAGTAATTTCCATAATTTTAGTTTTGCCCTTTTTCTTAACAAAAGCCAATCCTCAAAACATTGTTGTCGAAGGAATAATAAAGATCTCTGAAAGTAAGGAAATCTTACCTTTTGCAAATGTTCATTTACAAGATGGCTATTTGGGTACCACAAGTAATGAAAAAGGAGCGTTTAAAATCATTATTCCTTCAGCTATTTAAGTGACAGTTTAGTTATCTCCTATATATGGGTATAGTTCGCAAAAAGTTAGAGTCGCTGGCATTAAAAGTCCGGTAGAAATATTTCTTCATGAGAACGAAACGGCTTTAAATGAAATAGTAGTTACTGGCTTTACAGCTAACTCAATTATCGAAAAAGCACTCGCTAAAATACCTCAAAACTATTGTCAAAAACCTTATAAATCCAAAGGCTTTTATAGAGTAAGTTCTCAAAAAGACAACAGTTATAATCATCTCTCTGAGGCAGTTTTTGACATTTACCAATCAAAAATTGACAAAGAAAAGAAGCAATTCACAAATGAAGAAACACTAGGCCAAGGCAAACTCATAGAAGAACAAAACTCTATTTACGATGCTGACTTTTGGGAAAATTATATCATTCTGTTACCTACAAGTGATTTCAATGAAATTGCTTCAAAGTTGGATCCCAACAACAAGGCAAATGACCTGAAAATTGAAGTTGAAGAGCAGCTGCTGGACTTACCAAAAGATCAATCCATTAGAGTTGATTCTATTTTGAGTTTTTATAACAATAGAGACCTATTTAATGGTACGGATTTGGTTACTTTTGAAGGAGAAACAATTCTTTAAAAAAGTTATAATAATACTCTTACAAACAATACAATAAACTCCCAATACCGAATAGGTTCTTTTAATAAGACGTTCACTTCAATGGTAATTGCTCAACTGGAAGATGCAGGCAAATTAAAGTATGATGATTCTATTAGTAAGTTTTTGCCCAATTATAAAAATGGAAATATTACTATTCATCACTTATTAAGTCACCTATCTGGAATACCCAATTTTTTGGCCAATACAGATTACTTAAGCAAAGTTTTCATCAAGGAATACACAATTGAGGAATTAGTAAATCTATTTTGTAGTGATACACTGGCATTTCAACCCGGGAGCAAATTTGAATAATCCAATTATAACTATCTGATTTTAAGCCTAATTGCTGAGAAAATCCTACATAAAAATTGCAGTGATATACTTAGCCAAAACATTTTCAAGCCACTAAATATGTCGGACTCATATTTTGGAAAAGGTATAAACAGCAGCGAGCTAGTTACTGATTTTATGTACAGATAGCCAGAACCAACTTATTAGATTCAAAATGTAGGAGGCTCTGGAGGAATCACTTCAACCGCAGCCGACTTATTAAAATGTAGCAATGCCCTAGACTCCTCTAAACTTCTTTCAACTTCCAAAATAGAGGAATTAATAAGCCCCAAAGCGAGCTACGATGATTGGGATGCTTATTATGGATATGGCTGGATGATTGACCGGTATATGTTCCGCTCCACAAAAAACATAAAACTTTCTACCATCCTGGAACTGACTTTGGCTTCTATTAAATGTTTGTAAAACAACCTGATTCTGGAATTACAATAATACTATTAAATAATACAGGTGACTTCCCGAGGTTCGAAATAACAGAGTTAATATTAAACGAATGGAGCAACTAACTTTCCCCAATCTAGGAAACGACCGTAAACTTAAAGTTCGCAAAAAGGCTACAAAACTGAATTCCAGCACCTTCTAGCGATTTAATTAAATCGCTAGATGCAGACTAGCGTCTTGAAAATGTTCGTATAGCCTTCTATTTTTTTATATATTGGAAATGAAAGAGCCATCTTCTGATTTATATCCTCTCCGCTTATAGCCATAAAAATAAACGAATGAATAAAGTAATTACTTGCCTAGGCTTAGTCATGCTTATGGCGGCTTGTCAACCGAAAAACATTGAAATAACTTTCCAAATTGATATGTCTGAAATAATTCAGGACATAGAAGACCCTTCCACTATAGGCGTTGTTGGCTCAGGCCCTTTAAACTGGGAAATCACTCCTTTAGCAGAGAAAGGAAATGGTATTTATGCAGTTACTTTTGACTGGCCACTAAAAGACACATTAACTATAGAATACACCTTTATTCATAGTCATGACACTTTTGATGAAGGAAACATTGGAGAGGCTGCATACAGGAAAATTAAGCCGACTCCAGGAAAGCAAACTTTACCGCTTGTTAAATGGGGAGAGTTGCCTGCATTGGCTATTGGTGATGCTAGTCCGTCTCCTATGCTGAAAGTGGAGCGAGCAGATACTGATGCAGAAAGCAAAGCCTTAAAAATTCCTTTTAATGGAGTAACATCTCAGGGTGTGATAGAACCAAATTTGTTTTCCATCAAAAAGACTAACATAAGCACCTCCAAAATAAGGACTGCTGTTCAGGAATTTCTAAGTTCTTTGTCACCAAGCAAACGAGCTAATTGCACCTTCCCTATCAATGATAATGAATGGAGAAGATGGTCTAATATTGACTATTACGAACGAAAAGGTGTAGGACTAAAGGAGCTGACCAAAACACAAAAAGAATTGGTTTTCCAGATACTCAAAGAAAGTTTGAGTCTTAAAGGCTTCAAAAAAACGCAAGATATCATGAAAATGGAGCAATACTTGGCAAGACTAACAGGAGAACACGAGCTTCTAGGTTCTGACCTTTATTGGTTTTCGTTTATGGGTACGCCTTCTGACACGCAGCCATGGGGCTGGCAGATTGATGGGCACCATCTGGTTATTAACTACTTTATTCTGGGTGACCAAATAGTCATGACTCCTACATTTATGGGTTCAGAACCTAACCATATTGTAGATGGAGAAAATGCTGGTACACGAACTTTTAAACAGGAAGAAAGATTAGGCCTGAAATTTTATAAATCTCTTAACCCACAGCAGAAAAAAGCTGCCACACTATTTGACAAAAAGGACTATAATTATTTACAAGCCGGAGCATATAGCGACAATGCAATAATTCCCTACAAAGGCTTAAAACTATCTTCATTAGATAAAGCTCAAAGGAGAACGCTAGAAGAGCTGATATTCGAATATATTGGGAATATTAAAGAAGGACATGCTGAAATCAGAATGGAAGAAGTGCTAGAACACCTGGAAGAAACTCATTTTTCATGGATAGGTGCTACTAACGGCTCAGAACCTTTTTATTACAGAATTCATAGCCCTGTGGTTATGATAGAGTTTGACCATCAAAAACCAATATTCTTAGAAGGCAGTGCACCCAGCAAAAAACATGTACATACCATAGTTAGAACTCCAAACGGAAATGACTACGGAAAAGACCTATTGAAACAGCACCTTGAAACGCATGAGCATAAGTGATACAAATGCCTTTATAAAGAATCTTGAAAATAATCTGTAACATTTTGAACTTCCTTGTATCTAAAAGAAAATTAAAAGGAAACAAAATGAAAAAAATACTAACAGCATTCGTCATAATAATATCTACAATTGTAGTTCACTCTCAGAGCATTTATTCAAAAGCCTTTGGCAATCCAAATGATAAGCCGGTCATTTTCCTCCATGGTGGGCCGGGATATAATGCGGTAGGTTTTGAATCAACCACAGCCCAAAAACTTTCGGAAAATGGTTTTTATGTCATCACTTATGACAGACGTGGAGAAGGAAGGTCAACAAACAAAAATGCAAAATTCACATTTGATGAAACCTTTAAGGATATAAATTTAATTTACGATGAATTCAACTTAACATCGGCCACACTAATAGGACATAGCTTCGGTGGTTTAATAGCCACTTTATATGCTGAGAAATATCCTAATAAAACTGAATCTATCGTGTTGGTTTCGGCACCGCTCTCCATGCAGGAAACGCTTTCTACCATATTAAAGTCATCAAAATCAATTTATACTAAGAACAATGACTCCGTTAATCTTAAGTATATAGCTATGTTAGAAAACATGGATAAAAACTCTCTAGAATACAATTCCTACCTTTTTAGCCATGCTATGCAAAATGGATTTTATTACACAAAAGAGCCAACACAAGAAGCCGTTAATATATATTCAATGTTTAGAACAGATACTTTGCTCATAAAATATAGTTCACAAATGACTTATGAAGCTCCAAGAGGGTTTTGGCAAAACGAAAAATACACAAGCCTAGATTTAAACGAAAATCTAAAACAAGTAATAAAGAATGGCACAGCTGTTCTCGGATTATACGGTAAAGATGACGGTCTGTTTTCAGAGGCTCAAATAAGAAACATTGAAAGCCTAATTGGAGAAAATAATATGGCGTATTTAGATAACTGCTCTCACAACCTCTTTATAGACCAGCAAACAAAATTTATTAACACCTTAAAAAATGAGCTGAATAATGAATTTTGAAACCATATATAAAACACATTGGCAGAAGGTTTTTAGGCTCTGTATGGGTTATGTAAATGATGCTGATACAGCTAAGGATTTAGCTCAGGAAACATTTATCAAAGTTTTAAAACAGCTACCCAAGTTTAGAAACGAATCTTCTATTGATACTTGGATATTCAGAATTGCATCGAACACCTGTTTGCGTCAAATTCAAAAAGACAATAAGATGCCCAAGTCTGAATTACCAATAGAGCTAACAGACGAAATTTCAGAAACGACCATAGAGAAAGATATACAGTTTTTATATAAGTGTATTTCTGAACTTCAAGAGGTAGAACGAATCATCATATCATTAGAACTAGAAGATATGAGTCAAAAAGAAATAGCAGAGATAGTTGGCCTATCTGAAGGAAACGTTAGAGTCAAAATTTACAGAATAAAGGAAAAATTAACACAAAAATTTAAGAAAAATGGATACTAACATAGATTTCAAAAAAATATGGAGCGAACAAAAGGTAGAAACTCCAAAAGTAGAAGCTCTTTATGCTAAAGCAAATAAATTAAAAAGTAGAAGCTTTTTAGAGCTCATAGTAATCAACATTACTCTTTTACTAACCATCACTTTTATAGGTTTTATTTGGTACTACTATCAACCTGAACTAGTAACTACCAAGATTGGCATTATAATGATTATGGTAGCTACAGTTACTTTTTTACTCCCTTTTAACAAGCAGCTTTCTTTACTTAAAAAGAACAAGACAGAGCCTAATAACAAGGAATATCTTCAACAGCTAACAAAGCTAAAAGAGGTACAAGTCTTTCAGCAAACCACCATGCTAAATGTCTTTTTCATACTTCTTTCTTTAGGCATTGGCTTATATCTTTTTGAGTTTGTTTCAAACATGCCAATGACCTGGGGAATAATCACCTGTGCTCTAACTATAGCTTGGTTTGCGATAAACTGGTTTTATCTAAGACCTAAAACAATTAAGAAGCAGAACACAAAACTTAATAAGCTGTTGGCAGAGTTTGAAAAACTGAACAATCAAATGAATGAATAAAAGAGTGTGTAGCCTCCTCTGAAAAGAGGAGGCTATATTTCATATATGAAGTATCAAGTGTTTACAATACCTATAAGGTTTTAGAAAAAAAGGATTGTGTTTGCTTCCGAAAATTGGAAATCACCTCCAATTTATTTTTATAAACTTCTTATTTTTAACAAATCTATCTGGTGTTTTCTCTAAGATTTCTAACCTTAAAGCATCAATCACCGCATTTTTTGAAAACGAGTGATGAATAGCAAGACTTACCTCTCTTACAGGTTTGGGCTCTTCAAATGGAATATTACAGCCTTGGTCACTTTTATTAATTGCCATCTCAGGCACTAGGGTAAAGCCACCGTAATTATCAACCATCCTCTTCAAAGCTTCGATAGAACCACTCTGAAACTTAATATTTTTATTATTCTTGGTATTATTACAAATATTAAGAACCTGATTTCTAAAACAATGCCCACTTTCTAAAAGCCATACATCATCTAACTCTTCAATTTCCGACACCGAAATTGTTTTCCGAGACTCTATAAAACTTTCTTTTTGCCCATAAAACACAAAAGGTTCATTATACATTTTTATCTCTCTAATAAAGGGCTCGTTTAATGGAGATACTAGTATTCCAATATCAATCTCCTTCTTCTGCAAGGCTGCTATAATATTTTCAGTTTGCATTTCATCAATCTTCAAAAAAGTATTGGGATATTTCCTCGAAAAAGAACCAGAAATTAATGGAATTAAATAAGGGGAAATTGTTGGTATTACACCTATCCTAAAGTTGCCATCTATATTATACAATTCCTTACTCACCATGTTTTTCAAGTCGGCGACCTCACGGACAATCACCTCCGCTTTTTTTATAAAAATTGCCCCTAAATCTGTTGGTACAAATGGTGATTGACTCTTATTAAAAATAGAGAAGCCTATCTCGTCTTCCAGTTTTTTCACTTGGATGGTTATAGTAGGTTGCGTTACAAAACATTTCTTAGCCGCCGTTACAAAATGCCTATACGTATTTAGGGCTATCACGTATTCTAATTGCTGTATTGTCATATATAGATTTTATCAATACTAATATACATATTATTAATTTGACTAATATGCGGCACGTTCATAAATTTGTCCTAAGTTTTTTAATAAGAAGTACAGATTAATTGACACTTAATAGGTAACTTAAGATTAACAAAAGCTTAAACACGAATTGTAAAGTGCTAGTGTAGATAGAATTAGCCTTTCAACTTGATATTAAACAGTATAAAAAACGATTAAGTCAGCCATTAGCTGGCAAACTTTTTGAAAGAATAAATTTGAAAATAATCAACCTTTAATATGGAAAACAATAGTAATTCAAACTCATCAAACGATGAAAGTAAATGTCCACACCACCAGCAACAAGCTTCTGGTGCTGCACTTTCAGAAGTCAATGATAACGCTGCAACATCAGGTAAATGTCCAGTAATGCATGGAGCAAACACAGCTACCGGTGTAACTGTTATGGATTGGTGGCCGAACGCTCTTAATCTTGATATTTTACACCAACATGATACTAAAACAAACCCTTTAGGTGAAAGTTTTGACTATCATGAAGAACTGAAAAAATTGGATGTGGCGGCTCTAAAAAAAGACATGCATGCCTTAATGACTGATAGCCAAGAATGGTGGCCAGCAGATTGGGGGCATTATGGAGGTTTGATGATACGTATGTCTTGGCATTCAGCAGGATCATATCGTATTTCTGATGGTCGCGGTGGCGGTGGCTCAGGAAATCTGCGTTTTGCTCCACTTAACTCTTGGCCAGATAATGTTAGCTTAGATAAAGCAAAGAGACTTTTATGGCCGATTAAGAAAAAATATGGTAAGAAAATTAGTTGGGCAGATTTAATTGTTCTAGCAGGTACCATTGCTTATGAAAATATGGGCTTACAAACCTTTGGTTTCGCTTTTGGTCGTGAAGACATTTGGCATCCAGAAAAAGATACATATTGGGGAGCTGAAAAAGAATGGTTAGCTCCTAGCGACGAACGCTATGAAAATGTAGATGAGCCTTCTACCATGGAAAACCCACTGGCGGCAGTACAAATGGGCTTAATATATGTAAACCCAGAAGGCGTTAACGGAAAACAAGACCCCTTAAAAACAGCAGCACATATACGTGAAACATTTGCACGTATGGCCATGAATGATGAAGAAACTGTGGCTCTTACAGCAGGAGGTCACACTGTAGGTAAAACACATGGAAATGGAGATGCAAGTCTTCTAGGCCCTGCACCTGAAGGTGCAAATGTTGAAGAACAAGGATTGGGCTGGAGCAACCCTAATAAGTCAGGCAAAGGGCGTTACACTGTAACAAGTGGACTTGAAGGAGCTTGGACTACACACCCTACCAAATGGGATAATGGCTTTTTTGAAATGTTATTTAATCACGAATGGGAGCCGCGTAAAAGCCCAGCGGGTGCATGGCAATGGGAACCAAAAAACATTAAAGAAGAAGACAGACCTGTTGATGTTGAAGACCCAGCTATACGTCATAATCCTATGATGACCGACGCTGACATGGCTATGAAAGTAGATCCTATTTACAAGGAAATTTCATTGAAATTCATGAAAGACCCGGCATATTTCTCTGAGACTTTTGCCCGTGCTTGGTTTAAACTTACACACAGAGATATGGGACCAAAAGCTAATTATTTTGGACCTGATGTTCCAGAAGAGGAATTAGTTTGGCAAGACCCAGTTCCTGCAGGAACTACTGATTATGATGTTGCTGCGGTAAAATCAAAAATAGCTGCTTCTAGCTTAGCAATTCCAGAAATAGTTGCTACTGCATGGGACTCTGCCCGAACTTTCCGAGGATCTGATATGCGTGGAGGAGCCAACGGTGCTCGCATAAGATTAGCTCCGCAAAAAGATTGGGAAGGAAATGAGCCAAAACGTTTATCACATGTTTTATCAGTTCTAGAACCGATTGCTTCTGAATTTGGAATAAGCATAGCTGACACTATTGTTTTAGCCGGTAATGTAGGTATAGAACAAGCCGCTAAAGCTGCTGGTTTTGATATTGAAGTTCCTTTTGCTCCAGGTCGTGGAGATGCAACTGACGAAATGACTGATGCCGATTCCTTTGCACCTTTAGAGCCAATTGCTGATGGTTATCGCAACTGGAGTAAAAAGGATTACGTTGTAAGTCCAGAAGAATTAATGTTAGACCGAACTCAACTAATGGGTTTAACAGCTCCTGAAATGACAGTACTTGTGGGAGGTATGCGAATGCTTGACACCAATTACGGAAACACTAAACATGGCGTTTTTACAGATAAGGCTGGCGTTTTAAGCAACGATTTCTTTGTTAACCTTACGGATATGAATAATACTTGGAAGCCTACAGAAAATGGCCTTTATGATATTTGTGATCGTAAAACAGGAAATGTAAAATGGACTGCCACTCGCATGGATTTAGTATTCGGTTCAAATTCAATATTACGTTCATATTCTGAAGTATACGCTCAAGACGATAGTAAAGAAAAGTTTGTAAATGACTTTGTAAACGCTTGGGTAAAAGTGATGAATGCAGATAGGTTCGATCTGAAGTAAAATATAGTTAACGAACAAAAGGCTCCAATGTGGCAGAAATGCTCATTGGAGCTTTTTTTATTAAGGGATTATATGAGTTCTAAACATTCTGGTTTTAGCAAAAAAAGTTCTCATAGACTCTCATTTCTTGATATATTTAAATAGAAGGGAATACTACATGGTTTATATCCCTTCGTCGTGCACAATTTAACAAAACCTCGAAATGCCATTTCCAATTGACGAAAAATATATAAAAGAAACGGAATCTGAACTAAACGTAAAATTCCCGAATGAATTCAAAAATAGAATGATAAAATCAAATGGAGGGGAATTGGTTTCGGCTGAATTTGAATTTGAACTCTATCCATTTTTTGACAAATCAGACCGAAAAAGAATAAGCCGAACTTGTAATCACATTGGACTTGAAACAAAGAATGCTCGTGAATGGAATGGATTTCCAGAAAATGGAATCGCAGTCGGCTCTGACGAGTTAGGAAACCTAATAATCTTGACTCATAACGGAGATGGAGTTTTAACTGATGAAATTCACTTCTGGAATCACGAAATGGGACAAACCGAAAAAATTGCAGAATCAATAACTGAACTAGATGAATAAAATAGAAATAAAAGGTACTTACATCCAATATGCACGAGGTTACGATAAAAAGAATATTGTTGAATCTGATTTACTAAAAGCCCTGAAAGATATATAACAAATGGATGATGAACACGGAGCATTTTGGATCGGAGTTTATGGAGCTGAAACAGATGAACTTGTTTTAGAATTGCATAAAAGTTTGACTTTATTTGGAAATTTTAGTGAAAGTGAAAACTATAAAATTCAACTCAAAAGTTTAGAAGCCTCCAAAGATTATTTTAGCTTACTATTGAGCGGAATGATAGAAAAGTTAAAAGAGAAATTAAAAACTATGGACACAATTAGGCTCGAATAAAGCGAAGTTGGTCTTCGGTTCATTCGAGCCAATATTTCTCCCCCCTAAATCACAATCCCATGCTCCGCTCTCATTTCTCTTCCTAGAAGGGCATTTGCGGCAGCATTATTTTTGAAGGTCTCCTTTTTAGGATTCCATGCCAGTTCGGTGCCTAGTTCATAGGCAATATTTCCAATATTACACATAGAAGACGTTCTGTGGCCTATCTCTACATCACAAATTGGTAGCTCTCTAGTTCGCATGGAGTTGATAAAATCTATATAATGATTTTCAGGGTGTTTCAGTCTGATGTCGGTTTCTTTAATGACTACCTTCTTTAAGTTATCCGGTTCTTCTAGTTTTCTTCTTTGCACGTCCAAAGTCCCCTCCGAACCTATAAAACGAATGCCATTATTCTTTCCAAAATCTTTATGGGTCACCGTTATCCCATTTTTGTAGGTGTATTTAAGTCCGCGTATATCACCAGACATTTTGCTAGAAAGCGGAGCACTAACCTTCACAGGTCCAGAATTATCCATGCCAAGTGCCCACTGAACTATGTCAAACATGTGTGCACCCCAGTCTGTAATATAGCCGCCACCAAAAGGCTTATACTCTCTCCACAGTGCCCAAAAATCGTTTTCTAGCGTAGGAGCCAGTAATTCATTATATGGCGTTTTATCGGTATTTGGCCCCATCCATAAATCCCAATTTAGGTGATTTGGTAAAGGCTGTGCCTCAAAATCAATGTCCTTCGGCGGGTTACCCACATTCACAAAAATCTCTTTAATCTCACCCAAATAACCATTTCTGATAAGTTCCGCAGTTCTTAAAAACTCAGGCCAAGAACGCTGCATACTACCGGTTTGTAAAACCCTATTGTTTTTTCTCACGGCATTCACCATAGCTCTCCCCTCTTTCACAGTAAGTGCCAGCGGTTTTTCACAGTAAATGTCTTTACCTGCCTCAGCAGCTTTAACCGTCATGGCGGCGTGCCAATGGTCTGGCGTCACCACCACCACAGAGTCAATAGATTTATCAGCTATGACCTGTCTGTAATCTTCATAGGCCTTGTAAGAACTGTCCACAGCAGATTTCCCTGCCAACTCCTTAAGGTTATTCGTAAACCTTTTTAGTTTAAGTCTGTGTGGGTCGGCAGCAGCTACTATGTTTACCTGACCTGTTTCGTGAAAACGTTTTTGTAGGCCATTGCTTTGTTTCCCACAGCCTATAAAAGCCATATTAACTATATCAGAAGGAGCTAAAAAGCCTTTTCCTAAGACATGTCTTGGAATTATAAAGAAACTAGAAGCGATGGCAGATGATTTTAGAAAATCACGGCGATTAAGGTTTTTTTTCATTATTGGGTTGAATATTAATGTCTTTCGACTGAAAACTAAAGTTAATAAAAAAAGGCAATCTAAGCCATGAAGTAGCATTTTCTGAATTTTAAAACCCGCTCCTTTTTACTCGGCTTGCTTTCCAGCATGGACCTCATTTTTTTTCGAAAAAAAACGAGGCAAAAAAAACATCGCCCAGTAAACTCACACAGTCAAAATTCCTATTAATATCCTAGCTAGTAATTTAGCTTTTTGTGATAGAATTTAGACCGTGCTCAAACAGTACAGGGCTTTATAAGGAATTTATTCCCATAGTTTTACTCGGAAATTACACCACCAGACAGCACATACCTAAACATAGGTGCTGAGCGAGCTGCGTTAAATAATCTTTCCTTTTTCTTTAGGCTCTTTTGCTCTGCTTCAAAAACTTCCACCATTTCTGTAAAATCACTGGCATTAGGCTGATAAATAATCTGCTGAATAGCCAAATTGCTAATATGGTCGTACTCACTATTAATCGCCTTTTGAATAACAGCCTTAGCTTCCGCATTAGGACTAATTTCATAAAGCATAGCTGCCGCCAAAATGGCATTTGGCTCATAAATATCATCTAATAAGCCTAACAACTGCTTTCCAAAAGTTTTATTATCCTGAGATTTTAAACCCATCAATGCCCAATACCTCACAAAAGGATTTTCGGCCTTTAAAGCGTTCAACTGCTTCTTTAAAGTTGCCTTGTCTCTAAATCCTGCCAATTCGGCTAGTTCGTAAATCTGCTCTAAAGGGTACTTATCAAGGTCTAACCTAAACTCATAAGCATTACCATTTTCGGAGATTTTTCCTATTTCATATTCTGGCAAAAACAACACGTCTCGCTCTTTAAGAATATTAGCCTTTAGCTTTGTTCTAAACTCTTGTAGTAATGCTCTGTGACTCTTACTTTCTGCCAAATTATTAAGCTCCCACGGGTCATTTTCTAAATCAAATAAATACTCCGCAGGTCTCGGTATAAGCATTAACTCTTGTGCGTCATTAAGCTTACCATCTTTAAAATCATTTCTTATTTGAGCAGTAATTTCACCAATATCCATATACATCAAATGCCTCAGCTCCTGAATATATGGCATATAAATACGTGTATAGGCATACTTTCCCTTAATAACCGTTCTGGTCAAATCATAACTCTCGTCAGACCTATCAGAAGAGAGGTATAGATAATCTCTTGGAGCTGTTCTATGCTCTCCAAGCAAAACCCTTCCTTTCATGTAGCTTGGAATCTCAACACCCGCTAAAGCCAATACAGTAGGTGCCAAATCCACAAAGTCAATCATCTCGTCTGTCACAATACCGCCTTGCCCCCAAGGAGAAAGGTGCTTATATTTTTCTGGAAACCACATGGTAAAAGGTACTCTATGTCCTAAACCTAGGCCGTTGGTTTTCATTCTCGGCATTCCTTCTCCATGGTCACCAAAAGAGAATATGATAGTGTTATCAACCAATCCTTCTTTCACTAAACGCATGTAGATTTCTTGAAACTCAATATTGGTTTTAGAAAGGGAATTATACACCCTTGCCATCTGCTTTCTCATTTCTGGAGAATCTCTATAAAACGGAGGCATTTCAAAATCATTATCACCCGTTTTCAAACTGTCTGGCAGTTGATTCCATATCATTTCCTCATACTGCTCAAAAGGCAGTGTCATAGTCCTAGATTGATGACAAGAATTTGAATTAAAAACAGAAAAAAACGGCTGCCCTTCTTTCTTGTTCCACCAGCCAGCTTTGTTGCTGCTTTCGTCCCAGGCGTTTGCTATCATTTTGGCTTCGTCAGCCACATTATAATCTGTCTTAGCATTATTACTGGTGTAATATCCTGCATCCCGTAAGTACTTCGGGAAGCCATGGATATAATCAGGGATGGTATAATTACTTCTGTGGTTTCCTGTTCCTAACTCAAAAGTCTTCACACCTGTAATAATAGCCGAACGGCTAGGAGAGCAAACACTACCTGTAGAAAAAGCACCGGTAAACCGAACGCCTTCTTCCGCCATAAAATCCATAAAAGGTGTCTTGGCGTCTGCATTACCATAGGCTCCTATAAACTCAGGCGATGTATCTTCATAAGTTAACCAGAGGATATTAGGACGGTCTTGCGAGAAAACGGAAAAGCTTATAAGGCATAAAAAAAAGAGCGTTTTTTTCATTTTATGTAGGGTTGATTATTATTTCAATTTTATATCTAGTTTTCAAAAGTTAGGAAACCCATAAAAACTTGTTTTACAACAAAAAAACAAACTTTTCTCCCTATCCCAAAAGCTACTCGCCACTTTTCCAAGGCTCGCCTTCCAGCGGGGAGGCTTGCCGCCCGCATTCATTTTTGCGAGACGTCGCACCGTTCTAAAAAAAACGAACGGCAGCGGCCGACCGCCTGTAAACTCACACAGTCAAAATTCATATACCTCATTAGTTAAAAAATGACCTTTTAAGCTAAAATTTTGACCGTGCTCAAACAGTACAGGGCTTTATAAGGTTTTAATACTTTAGTTTCCAAGACTGACTAAGGCTACGAAAACTTGCTAAAATAAAAAATGAACTACTTCTTCTTCACAATCTTGACTAATTCGTAATTCGGGTCGTCTGTTCTGGCTGTAAGTATTAATGCTTGAAGTTCTTTTAGCTTTTTAGGATTTGCTTTTGACAAATCATTTTCTTCTCCTACGTCTTCCGATAAGAAATATAACTCATCTTCTTTTTGATACTGACGTACCAACTTCCAATCTCCTTTTCTTAAAGCTTGTCTTGGTCCTTTTCCCTCATTAAACTCCCAATACAAATATTCATGAGCTTTTTGTTTTTCACCTTTTAGAGCGTTCAAATATGAAATTCCGTCCAAGTCATCCTTTGTTGGTGCTATACCAGCAACTTCACAAGCTGTACTTAAGAAATCCCAGAAACCAGACTGATGATTTGACTTAGTTTCCGCTGGTATATTGTTTGGCCAAACGGCCGTAAAAGGCACATGAATTCCACCTTCGTACACATCTCTTTTGCGTCCTTTAAAGTCGCCATTGCTGTTAAAGAAGCCTCTGTCGTACTCATGACCATTATCACTCGTAAAAATCACCAAGGTGTTTTTATCCATGCCATGCTCTTTTAGCTTTGCTCTTATTCTGCCTATATCTCTATCCATTCGGCTTACCATTCCGGCATAGGCCACATTACCTTCTTCGTCGTTATAGTAATGTCCTTTTTTCATTGGTTTCTTTTCCCAGCCTAGGTCTTTATACTGCTCCTTAGAGTCCTCAGGCACCGTTAACTCATAATGCGGCGTGGTAAAAGCCACATACATAAAAAACGGCTGCTTGCTTTCTGCCCTCTGATCTAAATAGGAGAGTGCCTCATTTGACACCAAATCATGTGAATATTGACCAAATGTTTCTTCCGGAATGTTTCCTTCTAAAGGTACTTTTTCGGTATTTCTCCAAAGGTGTTTAGGGTAATAATGGTGGGCTTCGCCATGTCTTCTATACCCATAGAAATAATCAAAGCCTTGGGCATTTGCTTGACCGCTTACGCCATATTCGTCCATGCCCCATTTTCCCAAAATAGCGGTATGATACCCCGCCCTTTTCAGTTCTTCCGCTACCGTTACATCTTCTTCTTTTAAGACTACATCTGCCCCAGAAGTGGTCCAATTTGGGTTTCCTCTCACCGTAGTATGCCCAGTATTAGTTCCTGTAAGCAAACAAGAGCGTGAAGGCCCACAAACGGGAGAGCCTGAATAGTGATTGGTCAAAACCACCCCTTCCTTTGCCATTTGGTCTAATGCTGGTGTCTTAATTTTGGTTTGTCCATTAAAACCTACATCGCCATAGCCTAAATCATCTGCCATGATAAAAACAATATTTGGCTTTTTTGAGGTATCTGAAACGCTAGGCAATTTTGTTTTACACGCCCAAACAAAACCGACTACAATGGTTAGAACAATTATTTTTCTTAGCATATTTGTTTTGGTTTAAATAATAAAGATCAACCGCAAAGCGGCTGACCTTTAGAGCTTACTTAATTATTCACACTTTAATATTAACGGTAACCATTATTAGATGCATCAGAATCTAAAAGGTTAGGGTTTAAATCGATTTCTTCTTGAGGTATTGGCAACTTCACCATGTAATCTTGAATATTTTGTGGCCCTTCAAAAATACCATAGTCAGCATTTCTTACCGTTTCTACCAAAATACCCCATCTGATTAAATCATAACGTCTTTCTGCCTCTCCAGCTAACTCCCATTTCAGTTCATTTTGAATAGCCGTTCTAATGTCACTTTGACCGCTTGCTGTAAGCGGAGCATCTGCACCATAAGCTCTTTTTCTAATTTCGTTTGCATACGTTAGAGCCTCTGCCGTATTGCCCATTTCGTTTGCAGCCTCTGCTGCCATAAGGTAAACGTTAGCCAGTCTCATGGTAATCCACCACTCGCCATGATTACCTCTTGGAGAGTTTATAAAATCAAAATTGCATCGCTTTTGATAATAAGTGAAAGTAAGATCATAACCCAAGTACTCACTCATAAGATTAAATGGTCTTCTAGGGTCTTCGGTAGGGAAATTGGTCACTAGGTCAGTCAAAGGTACTGCCAAACCATAGCCATTAAACTCCTCTCCCAAATCATTTAGCTTACCTGCAAATTCATTTCTTAAAGCCGAAATTTTAGGCTCATCTCTAAGTCTTGGGTTAAAGCTATCGGTAATTACTTGAGCGTTACCGGGTACATCTTTTGTAAAATCAAAACCAAAAATAGCCTCTTGATTAAACTGGTTATCAATCTCGAACACTTCTCCGTAAGAAGGCATTAATGCATGCGGAGAGTTATCAATAATATCTTTACTAGATGCTAATGCACTTGCCCAGTCTTGCTCCCATAAATGGAACCTAGTTCTTAAAAACTTAGCTGCCCATTTGGTAGCCCTTCCAATATCAGAACCCTGATTAACAGACGGAAGTAAGTTTTCGGCTCTTTGCAAATCTGCAATCATCGCAGTTCTAATTTCATCCATATTACTTCTTCCTAAAACAGCCACCTCGTCTAAAGGAAGGTCCTCTGTAAAGAAAGGCACATCTCCCCATAAAGCCGTTAAATGATAGTATGCTAAAGCTCTAAGAAATAATGCTTCGCCAATAACCTTATCTTGCGTTTGAGCCGAAAGGTTTTCGTTACCGTCAACATTCACTATCACCGAGTTCGCATCACCAATAGTACCATATAAATCTCTCCAGATACTGTAGGCATTACCATAGTTAGTTTCTGTTAAGTTATAATCCATGATAGCCGCAAGGCCACCAAAAATTCTAGAAGGCATAGACTCGTCACTTCCAAAAACGGTAAAAGCCTGCAAGCCTTGCCAGCCACCATAAAGGTTAGAGGCTCGCATATCTTTATAAATACCGTTTGCAGCTTGAATAGCCTCTTGGTCAGAGTTATAAAAGTTATTTGGAGATATAATCCCCCTTACATTTTCTTCAAGAAAACCAGAGCAAGAGCTCAAGAAAACTACTGTTATTAATATTGCTATTTTTCTCATTTGTCTTATTCTTTAAAAGTCTGCTTTTAAACCTACTGTGAACGTTTTAGCATTAGGGTATTGATTCCTAATAATTCCTCTTACGGTAGAGTTTGTTCCAAATCTGGTAGCCTCTGGGTCATAGCCTCTAAACTTAGAAATTAAGAAAAGGTTACTACCAACACCATAAACATTTAGGGTCTTTATAGCATTACTCTTAAGTGGTATATTATAACCCACTTTCAAACTTTTCAATCTTAAATGCGAACCGTCTTCTAGCATAGAAGAATTAGAAACCACATCAGAAAGACTGGCAATTCCACCAGCTTTAGGAATATCAGAAGTAGGATTTTCTGGGCTCCAACGGTCTAATGCTTCCGCATAAATATTGGCCTCACTAAGACCAAATAAGTTAGCTTGGTTTGGCTCATGGTAGATGTCGTTTCCAAAAGTTCCTTGGAAGAAAACATCTAAACTGAAGTTCTTATAAGTGAAACTATTATTAATTCCACCGAAGAATTTAGGCTCAGGATTTCCCATCATGATATGATCGTCGTTATTGATTTTACCATCGCCGTTTTCATCCTTATAGCGTGGACCACCTATTACCTGACGCACTCCTAAATTTCCGTCAGTATCTATTTCTTCTTGAGATTTATATGTTCCTAAATATTGAACTCCAGTAAACACACCCACTGGCTGCCCTACTATAAGCTTAGCTCCAGGACCACCTTGGTCTAAAGAATAAATGATGATTTCATCAGAACCTGCTAGGTTCAAAATCTTTGACCTGTTTCCTGAGACAGTTAATGAGGACTCCCATCTAAAATCTTTAGAGTCAATATTGATTGAGTTTAACATAAACTCAAGACCTTGATTTTGAATAGAACCTACGTTTTCTAATTTCGTATCAAAACCCGTTACTTTAGGAATTTGTCTTGCCAATAGCAAGTCTTT
The DNA here is from genome assembly GCF_964021845.1 of uncultured Arcticibacterium sp. Classification (NCBI taxonomy): domain Bacteria; kingdom Pseudomonadati; phylum Bacteroidota; class Cytophagia; order Cytophagales; family Leadbetterellaceae; genus Arcticibacterium; species uncultured Arcticibacterium sp. The sequence goes on from NZ_CAXHZC010000006.1 coordinate 138,116, forward strand.
CGTTTTCTTATAGTAATAGTCAATTTCACCAGAAAGTCTATTATTCAAGAAGCCAAACTCTATTCCAATATCTAACTGACTGGTAGTTTCCCATTTAAGTTCTGGGTTGGCTGGTCTTCCTTTTTGAATTCCAATGGCTTGAGCGTCATTGAAAACTAAAACACTGTTATTTAAAACGGCTAGCGTGCTATATGGGCTAATAGACTCTTTACCAGCAGTACCAAAACTTGTTCTAAACTTAAGGTTAGAAAAAAGAGTTTGGTTTTGCATAAACGGCTCGTCAATAATTCTCCAAGCAAAAGCTCCAGAAGGGAAGAAGGCATAAGCATTATTAGAACCAGCATAAACCGAAGCACCGTCTACACGAGCTACCGCCGTAAAAAGATACTTATCTTTCAAAGAATAATTCGCTCTTCCTAACCAAGAAACCAACTGTCTGGAATCTGCTAAATTAGAACCAACTCTGTAAGTTAAGGGGTCTCCTATGCTCAGGTTATCATAATTAATGGCATCAATGGAAATACCTTGGGTTTGAAGAAAAGCTGTTTCTCTTAAGCCCTTTTGCCATGTAAAACCTCCTAAGAGGTTGATTCTATTATTCTCGTTAAGCTCTTTAGAATAAGAAATAGTATTCTCTTGAAGAATATCAAATTCAAAAACATTATCAATTTGAGCTAAACCTCCTTGCTGAGCCGCTGCTCTTGTAGGCAGTGTTCCGGAGTCAAATTGATTTCTTTTACTCCAATTGATCTTAGGACCAATAGTTGACCTAATCACTACGTCTTTCCATGGGCTATACTCTAAATATGCGGTGGTCAGTAAGTTGGTACCGTAAGTAAAGTCTGTTCTTAAAGCTAAATCTGCTAAAGGATTTGCGAATGCTCCACCCTGAACAATGTCTTGATCCCAAAAAGTAACACCATCAGGATAGTATGTTGGATAAGAAGTTAAAGCCCTTCTCATATTCCATAAATCCGTTTTATCGTTTTCCGTCTGCGTAAATGCTCCGTTTAATCTTACACCAGCTTTTAATTTCTTATTAAGCTTAAAGTCAAGGTTTGCTCTAAAGTTATAACGCTCTAAACCAGTCCCTTTAATTATTCCTTCCTGATTAAAGTAATTGGCCGAAACATAGTAGTTCAAATCTTTTGTACTACCACCAATAGAAACGTCCATATTAGAGATGGCACCAGTTTGAGAAACTAAATCTTGCCAATCAGAATCTCCAATTTCACTTTTATCAGCAAACGGGTCAGCACTGCCAGAGTTTGCGGCAAATTCAGTACCGTAAACGGCTCTATCGTAACCGTTCAAATAATCAATCTTTCTAGCCATTTGTTGCACTCCCGTATAAAGGTTTAGCGAAACATTTGGCTTTCCACTCCCAAAAGATTCTCCGCTCTTAGTGGTAATTAATATCACACCATTAGCACCTCTAGTTCCATAAATAGAAATGGCCGTTGCATCTTTAAGAACCTCAATAGACTGAATGTCATTTGTGTTGATGTTATTCAGGTTAAAGTCAGTACCTACAATAAACCCATCAATAACATAAAGTGGCTCGTTATCGGCATTGATAGAGTTTCCTCCTCTAATTCTAATAGAAGACCTAGCACCCGGAGAACCATTGGCAGAGGTCACCATTACGCCAGAAGACCTTCCTTGTAGCATTTGGTCAACTCTAGAAGCTGGCATATCGGCTAGCTGTTCTGCGTCTACCTGACTTACAGCACCTGTTAAGTCTTTCTTTTGGGTAACACCATATCCCACCACCACTACTTCTTCTAGCAAGGCTTGGTCAGTGTTTAATTTAACATCAATAGTAGTTTGGTTACCCACTGTCACTGTAGTGGCTTTATAACCCACAAAAGAAAACACTAGGTTCTCTGCTGCACTGGCAGAAACACTATATTTCCCGTTCACGTCTGTCATGGTTCCTCTAGTTGAGCCCTGTACTGCTACAGTCACTCCTATAAGAGCTTCGTCATTTTCGTCAGTCACTTGACCTGTTATCATCTGCTGTCCAAAACTGACCACAGATGTTAAGGCTAAAAGGATGACCAAAGAGAGCTTTGAAAGTAGTTTTTTCTTCATAAGTCTTTTTGCAAATAGGTTAATAGAATTGAATATAATTTTCAGAAGCAAAACTACTTTCTTTAGATTTTCTAGATGTCTCATTCATGGGACACAAATGTTTCAAGCCCTCCCAGAACCCCTCAGAAGCCATTAATAGGCTTATTTTTATACAAAAAACATAAAAAAAGAAGGCTTACGCCCTCTTTCAATTTCCATTACCACACATCAAATTCTATTACTTGAAAGTTCCTTCGGCTATATTTTTAATGTATTCTGATGGTGTAGTGCCAAATTCCTTTTGGAAGCACTTTGTGAAATACTTTGGATTATTAAACCCAGTTTGATACGCTACTTCGGAAACGTAGAAGTTTCCACTTTTCAATAATTGTGCAGCTTTTTTCAATCGGTAAGTACGAATAAATATGGATGGAGCTTCGCCCAAAAGACTTTCCATTTTTCTATAAAACGTAGCCCTACTCATGCTACACTCTTCTGCCAAAAACTCCACACCCAAACTAGGGTTCATCAAATTAGATTCTATATGCCCTATAACTTTTTGTATAAATAGCTCTTCTGGCGACTCTAGAACCTCCTCTTCTGGTTCCAGACTTAGTTTTTTAGCAAACTTAGCCTTAAGAAGTGAGCGATTTTCAATGAGGTTTTTCGCTCTCCACTTTATAAGCATAGGACTGAAAGGCTTGTCAATAAAATCATCAACACCACTTTGTAGGCATAGCAACTTCTGAGATTCTGAATTTCTTCCTGTAAGAATTATAAACGGAATGTGATTCCAGCTTGCTTGGTTTTTGACATGCCTTAAAAGCGACAAGCCATCCATTTTGGGCATAGCCAAATCACTTATAATTAAGTCAAAATTCTTTTGACCCAGTTTTTTAAGAGCATCTTCTCCATTTTCGGCTCTGCTTATATCAAAGTTCTGATTTAGGTTCTCTTCCAATAAATCTAGAATCTCTGGTTCGTCATCAACTAGCAGAATAGCTGGCACTGTTCCATTCTCGTTTGTATAGGCACTTAAATTTTTCTTGGCTCTAGCCTCAATCTCAATAATAGGTACGCTATCAATAGACAATTTCATTTCATTGACCTGAAAGTGCTCCTTTTCTATTGGCAGATAAAAAGTAACATCGGTAAACTCGTTTTCTTTACTTTTTATATCTATAAAACCTCTATGCTTTTTTATTAATCTAGTGACCAACTCTAAACCTATACCTTTACCTCCACCAGATTCGGGAAGATTACTTGCTCTATAAAATCTATCAAAAAGCTTTTCAATATCATCATCTGGAATACCTATGCCTGTGTCATGAATGGTACATTTAAGATAAGTGCCTGCCATAGGAGCTGTGTTTGGCAAATCGGATTTATCCAACTGAACAGTTTCGCCCGTGACCGTAACCACTCCGTCAGACTGGGTATATTTCATGGCATTACTGAGCAGATTCAGCATCATAATCTCAATTAACTCTCCATCAAACCAAGCTTCTGGGTATTCTTGCTCAAAAGAATATTTTAACTCAATGTCTCTAATGATAGCTAAAGGTTCTGAATCATGGCAGATGGTTTCCAGCAAAGAAAAAATGTTTCCCTCTCCTACTTTCAACAGGAATTCGCCACCCTCACTTTTTCTGATGTTCATAATCTGGTCGGTAATTCTCTTTAACCTTAGAGCCTGCTCATATAAGTTATTAAGAACTGCCTGATTCACCTTTTTTCCGGTCAGTGCATTTTCCAAGGGCCCCAAAATCATGGTAAGCCTATTCTTGATTTCGTGAGACAAGTCAGAGAAATGTACCATTTGTTGGTCTTGAAAAGCCACTTGAGCTTTCTCTTCTTGAAGCTGCTTTTGAAGTTTCACCCACCTTTTAAAAAGATAATAAGCCAAGTATAAAAAAGACAAAAAGAGTAAGCCATAAATCAGAAAAGCGAATTTAGACCTCCAAAAGGGCACTTTTATGCTAATGTCAAAACTGGCGGGTTCGTCGTTCCATTGCCCATAACTATTTGACGATTTTACTTCCAGTGTATAATTGCCTGGTGGAATGTTTAAGAATTGTACTTTTTGATTGGCTTCCAGAGAATATCGCCAGTTATCGTTATCATATCCTTTTAAGCGGTAAGCGTATCTGTTCTTTTCCGGAATTCCAAAATCAAGCAATGAAAACAGCACTTCAAAACTATTTTCATTAGCACTTAAACTTATGCTTTTATTTTCAAGAATGGCATTGATAAGGTTTTCTCCATCATTTTTATTTCCATCCGTATCTAAAACCTCAAAAGAATTCCAATGAAAAGCCGCCATTTGACGCCCCTGAATTGGCAAAGTTTTGATTTTATAAATACCGTTCGTGTTTCCAAAATACACTTCTCCGTTTTGACCTTCGGCTACCGCTCCAAAAGAGAAATCACCAAAAATTATTTCTTCTTCAACCCCGTAGCTTTGAAAAGCAATAGGCTCGTTAGGGATAAATTTAGCTACGCCATTATCCGTACTTACCACCAAATCCATATTTACACTCTCCCCTATGGCACAAACCACATCAGAGGGCAACCCATCTGCTTTTGTGTATTGTTTGAAAGTGTCTGTATCTGGTAAATATTTATAAAGCCCTCCTTCTCTGGTTCCTATCCAAATCTGACCTTTTGAATCTTCTTTTAATACCAATATCCTTCTGGAAATACTTCCTTTCCTGTCAATTCCAGAGTATTTCTTCACTTCGCCTGAAACCAAATTCACCCGTGTAAGGCCATCCCCTCTAGAACCAATCCAGACATTCTGCGACCGGTCTTTAATCATTGCAAAAATGGTGGAGCTATAATTGCTCAAGGCATTAACTTTGGAAACAAGCTTGTCATGAACTCCCTTTTTATTGACAGAATATCTTTCCAATCCATTTTTTTCACAACCAAACCACCACTCTCCTTTTTCAATCTCCAGAGCTGCATTTATAGTAGTTTTGGCAGAATAAAGCGTCTTTATTTCCGCATTTTTACCTTTCTGCTCATAAAACTTAGTTCCTCCTATAAAGTAAAAAACACCATTCTCTGCCTGGTAAAACCTTCTTATGTTAGCTGGAATATCAACTTTTTCAAAAGTCTCTGATTTAGTATCAAAAATAAAAGAACCATCATCCCGCGTTTTGACCCAAATCTTATTCTTATTGTCCTTAAAGAGGTAATTAACCTGATTATTTATCGGGATATAATTTTTAACATTCAGCTTTATTCTTTCTACTTCAATAGAGGCAGGCCTTATTTTCACCAATCCTCTTAAAGTGCCAATCCAGATTACGCCAAGCTTATCTATATAAGAGGTAAGGATATTGTTATCATCAAAAATCTTAGTATCCAGCTTTATTTCTTTGAACTTTTTTTTCCTTCCTAAGCCAGTGCTCAAATAAAAATTATGATAAGAAGTAACCAAGACTTCTTTATTTCTGCCAAAAGATATGGAAGTAATAAAATCGTAAGCGGCCTCTATAGTATTTCCAAAATGATATTGATTCAACAATTTCAAATCATCCTTTTCAATCACAAATTCAAAAAGCCCTTCGCCTTTAGTCCCTACCCATATTTCTCCAAGTTTAGATTTTTGAATAACCCCTACCGAAAATTTATAGGGTGTACTTTTTATCGTTTGGCTTTTGATATCAAAAAGGAAAAGCCCTTTTGCTGTACCTAAAAGAAGTAATTCGGTATTAATCTGCTCTAGGTCAACAACAACACCAGTGAGACCTACTAAATCATTAGGCGACTCAATAAACTTATCCAAGCTATCTGGGGAAAAACCATCTTTGGAATCATTTTTATATTGATATAAATAACTATTCTGATTTGTAGCTACCCAAAGTTCATTATTGACACCTCTTTTTAAATTCCCAAAACTCTCAATTTCTCTCGAAAGCGTTTGAAAAACCTTAGTTTTCTTATTGAAAACGCTAAAACCGCTTTCTAAGGAAATAACAATATTCCCAAATTTATCTTCCGATAAATCCCTTACGGTATTGGTAAAAAGTGCGTTGGTTTGATTTGGCTTTGTAGCGTAATGCTTTACGTCGTAGCCATCATATTCGTAAAGCCCAGAACCCGTCCCAACCCAAAGAAGACCTTCCGAATCTTGGAAAATGCAGTTTATAGATCTATTTGGAAGCCAGCCTTCTTCTGAAATCCGAAGATTATTCAAATCAATTTCTTGCCCATTTAAATTGATTAAAAGGGCAAGAAAATTAAAGAGAAAAAATCCTAAGCTTCTCAAATTGATTTATGTATTCTATTGTTTTTTACTTTTTAATGGCCAAATCTCACTCGGTGTTCTTGTATTATCCAGCAAGAGTGTCATCTGTTTTACAATTTCAGGATTTTCAGCAGCTACATTATTCATTTCACCTCTGTCTTTCTCTAAATCATAAAGTTCTGCTTCACCTTTATAGTCATGTCTTATTGCTTTCCACTTTCCTTTTCTAACAGCTTGGTCCGAGCTAGGGTTTTCATGGAATTCCCAATATAAGTAATCATGCTCTTTCTGAGTACCATTTGTTAAAGTTGGTAAAAATGAAACCCCATCAGATTCTTCCGATTCAATATCCTGATTGGCAATATCTGCTAAAGTTGGCATTAAATCCCAAAAAGCCGAAGTGTGTTCAGAAACAGAACCTTTTTCAACCTTAGCTGGCCACTTAACTATAAAAGGGACTCTGATTCCTCCTTCATAAAGATCTCTTTTTACACCTCTAAACTCTCCTGCACTTTTAAAGTATTTTGGATTAGCCCCGCCTTCTCTATGTGGACCATTGTCCGAGCTAAACATTATTATGGTATTATCTTCTATACCTAATTCTTTTATTCTATTTACCAAAACACCCACACAAGAGTCAAGGTGACTGATTTGAGCAGCATAAGCGGCAAGTGGCGTCTCTGTAGACCTGTAGGCCCATCTATTGCCATCATTTTCACTTGCCCCATTTCCATTTACAAAAGCCTTATCTTCTACTGTTTTGGCATAGTTTTCAAAGCTTTCGGAATTTGGCAATACTAACTCAGCATGTGGTGTAGTATAGGCCATGTACAAGAAAAACGGCGATTCTGCCCTTTTATCATCTAAATAATCTAGAGCTTTTCCTGTAAAGATGTCATTTGAAAACGCACCCATTTTTCCTTCCTCATTCGCTACTACACTTACTCTATTTCCATTTTCAAAAAGATATTCAGGAAACTGATTATGTGCATGACCCTGATTTAAATAACCATAACTATAATCAAACCCTTGTTTAATAGGCTCGCCCGTAGTTGCGTCCATTCCTAAACCCCATTTACCAATAATGGAGGTTTGATAATCGGCCTGTTTCAATAATTCACCTAGGGTGAAATCTTGATCTCTAAGTTCTAAACAGGCTCCAAAACCTAAAGGTCCTTTTTCATAATTTCCTCTAACGTAACTGTGTCCAGTATGTTTACCAGTCATCAATGAAGCTCTAGATGGTGCACAAACCGAGCTTCCCGCGTAATGGTCTGTAAAGAGCATACCATCCGCCGCTAACTTATCAATGTTTGGTGTTTTTATAAAGTCTTGTCCATAACAACCCACATCACCATAACCTAAGTCATCAGCTAGAATATAGATTACATTAGGCTTTTGTAAAACCTCGTTTTCTTTAGAATCTTGAGAACATGAAAACAAAGAGATAACTAGAAGTAAAGTGGAGAGTGATTTTAAAGACATTTGCTTGATTTTTTTCTTCAAATCTAGCGAAGACATTTCCAACCTAGAAATAGATAAAAGCCATTGAATGATTCATAGTAGTATAATGAATCAAAATGCACCCCTGTAAAAGCGAGAATCAATGATTCTAGGCACCTAAACAGCATTTCCAAAAAAGATGAAACAAAAATACCTAAAAGATACCTTCATAAATCTCAGGCTTAAAGCCGACAGAAATTACTTTCTCGTCCAACTCTAGCACTGGTCTTTTAATAACTGAGGCATTAGCCAGCATTAGTTCTGCAGCGGCTGCATTATTATCTAAAGCATCCTTTTCTCCTGCCGAAAGCTTTCTATAAGTAGTTCCTTTTTTATTTATCAGTAATTCGTAAGACTCCTGATTTAACCAAGAATCTACTTTTTCTTTGGTAAGCCCATCCTTTTTAAAGTTATGAAACTTAAAGTCCACGCCTTTGTCTGTTAACCAGGTTTGTGCTTTTTTTACTGTATTGCAATTCGGTATTCCGTAAAGTATATATGCCATTTTATTAATTCTTAGTTCCAAATTTCATTGCAAGCCGTCAATATTAAAGGCTTACCGTCAGTTACCATAATTGTGTGTTCGTGTTGGGTTACAAAACCACCCTTATCTCCCACTAAGTTCCATTCTCCGTCAGACTCTACTGCGTATTTAGAATCAGTAGCAATGAAAGTTTCTATAGCCACTACAGCGTTTTTTCTGAAGCGTTCTTTGTTTGATTTATCCTTATAATTCAGAATATCTTCAGGGGCTTCATGCAAACTTCTTCCTACTCCATGCCCCGCCAAATTACGAATTACCTTAAAGCCAGCTTTTTTAGCACCGCTCTCCATAATGAAACCTACATCAGAAATTTTCACACCACCTTTTATTTTATTGATAGCGTCAAACAGAATCTTTTTGGAAGCATCTACTAAAGGCTGAAGCTTATGAATATCTTCACCAAGCACAAAGGACCCACCGTTATCAGACCAAAAGCCATTTAGCTCTGCAGATACGTCCACATTAACTAAGTCTCCTTCTTTTAGAATTATCTCTTTTGACGGCGTGCCGTGAGCTACCACTTCATTCACACTTATACAAGTATAACCCGGAAACTCATAAGTCTCATAAGGAGCAGATTTTGCCCCATATTTTTTTAACAATTCTCCACCATATTGGTCTAATTCATAAGTACTCATACCCACTTTGGCATAAGCTCTCATTTCTTTTAGGGTTTCTCCTACCGCTTTGCTTACGGCTATCATCCCTTCTAGTTCTTCATTGCTTCCTATTGACATATGCTCTTTTTAACATCCGTTTAACAAGACAACGCAATCAATCTTGCTGTCGTTTCCTGTTTTGTTCTTAATTTCGGCAAAATTCTTGATTAGATTCATTCTGAATATTATATACTCAAAACGTTTATGCATTTAATGAAAAAGCACATTCAAAACCTTAAAGGAATTTCCATTTTACTGGTGTTACTAACCATAGGTTGTAAATCAAATTCCCAACAAGCCGCTACCGTTGACCTTCCAGCAAAAGTAATTAACGAAACTGAGATTTCTTGGAAATCAAACTTCGAAGAGGCTCTAGCAGAAGCCAAAAGCAGAGGTGAGTTGCTTTTTGTGGAGTGTTACTCCCCTACCTGCCCATATTGCCTAGCACTAGAGCCATTTTTCAAAGAGCCAGAAGTTGCAAAAAAATACAACAGTAACTTTATCAACTTTAAGTTAAACGTAACAGAAGCCGATCAAGTAAAATACTTAAACGAAAGAAACATTTGGCTACCGAGCTTTCCTATGTTTCTCTATTTTGATGGTGACGGGAACCTAGTACACCAAGCAAGTGCAGACCCAAACATTGCTTCTATTAATGGTAACGCAGATGCTGCCTTAAATCCTGAAACTCGAGCTTCAAGTTTTTCCAAAAGATTTAAAGATGGAGAGCGTTCTGTAGAGTTTTTGGCCAACTATGCATCTTTTGCTAGAGTAATAAAAGATACTACTGCTGGAATAAATGCTGCAAAAGCACTTTATGAGGTTTACCCAAAAGAAAAATTAAGTACGGAAGAAAGTTGGGAGCTAACTAAAAAGGCGGTAGATGATTTGGATAATGGTTTTGCTCAACATTGGTTCAACCACGTAAACGAAGCCGCTGCTTTTGAAAAAGAAGAAGGCCACGCAGACAATCAAAATAACATTCTTGGAGGAATTTTACAGCGAACACTTTATGGTCCAAAAGGAAAAGAGTTTAGTATAGATGAGCTAAAAAAAGTAAGACTTTATATGTCACGTATAGGTGCTAGCCAGTATGCTGACAATACCCTTTGGGAGTTTGAAACTAAAGCCAATATCAGGGAAGGAAACTTACCTCAAGCTTTAGCTGTAGGAAATAAAATGATTAATACTTTTAAAGGAAATGGCTCTGCTTACGTTTATATCACCAGGGTTTTTACAGATAACTTCCCTGACAACTCTTACGTAAAGTCTGCTAAAAGCTGGTTAGTAAGTGCACTGCCTACCATTACGCAAGATAACGTAAGAGCGGAATACTATTATGAACTGGCTAGACTAAATCAGAAAGATGGCGAAACAGAAAAAGCGAAATTAAACGCTAAAACAGCTGTGGATTTAGCTACTAAAATAGGCACTAAACTAGAGAAGTTTAACACGCTTTATACCAGCATAAAGTAAAGATTAAGAAATCTGAAATGAGAAAGGGGCGAACCAATTGTTTGTCCCTTTTTTTGTTTCAGTCAATCATTAAAAAAACTACTAGAATACATTTGAAATGCCTGTCTATATCCTTGGAATAAGATAAAGTTTCGGATTCAAAGAAGGAAAACTCTCCGTTTTTTCATCATACCTTTTTCATGAAATATGAAGAGCGAACATTTTCCCACGCCGCCAGAAAACAGGAGAGTAGAGTCTACAGCTGACCAACATGGGATATAGGCTATGTTGTGATTTCGTCATTATTCCCATGGCATAGAATAACGTTCAATCTTAACATATGGGTTATTTTCTTCAACAAACTCAATGAATTTTTCGAATTCAGTATTCCAACGGGCTACATAAAAGAATAAGGAATTAAACTGATGTTCATCGTCTAAATATTCGATTCGATATCGTCGACTATTGCCAATATTTCCATGTTCAAGTTTAATCTTCCTAATCTTTTTGACAGGAATAGTGTGTTTGTAGTTATACCTCAAAACACTTAGCTCATCATTGACTAGAAATATTTCTAGACTTACTCGTTTGAGAATTTTCTTAGTAAGAAAAATGAAACATACTTCTATTACCAGTAAGAATAGTAGAATAATTAAATTGTCGGTTGTAATGGAGGAGATTCCAAAAAATGCAAAAAGCGAAAATCCAATATTTGCAAAAAGTGCTGCAATGAAATTTGAATATTCGTTAGAACTTATTTTCCCCACCATCTTTGATCAATAAGCCACTTAAGTAATGAATCACAGTAAGCTAATATATTCTAACAAATTCTTAAATCAGTTAGCTTTTTCTTCTGGAAGATTAATCTCAAAACCAATGGACAAAATACCTACTAAAGGGTCAGGTCTCATGTTTTGTTGTATCTCAAAACTATATTTCCCTTTGTAAGGAAACTTAACTTTTTTGTATTGAGCTGCCGCAATTCTATGGTCAAAAAGGTCTCCTAATCCATCACCTTTAGGTTTACCTGATTTTTGATCAAAAAGAATAAGCTCTTCCATTCCAGACGTAAGTACATTTCCTGCAGAGTCTTTTAAAGCACTCTTTAGGTAAATATTATAGAAAGGGTACTGAATGGCATTTCTTAAAAGATAATTGACATGATACTCTTTCGAAATATCATCAATCTCGAAATCAAAGTTTTGAGTATCGTCCACAGCCCATTGATAGTCATCAAAATCTGCTAAGTCTTTATGAACCGAATTTGAATTACATCCATAAAGAAAAATAGCATAAATAAATACAAGACTAGCTCTTCTCATTACTCGGATTACTGTTGTTGTTTCTATTCGGACGTTTTCTATTATTCCTTCTATTGTTATTCTTTTTGGGTGGACCACTCTTCGCCTGAGCATTTGGAGCTTTTTCTGCATTCGGTTTGATATCCCCGGTAGATGGTGCCCCTTGCTTATTTCTAGCTTGTGGCGGTCTATTGCCTTTAGGTTTCCTATCAGCTGGTGCTCCATGTTTTGCCCTTGCAGGTGCTGACTTATTGCTATTCGCTTTCCTTTCGATAGGTGCTCCTGGCTTCCCTTTGGCCTGAGCAGGCTTGTTGGTATTTGACCTATTATTTCCTTTATTCTGAGGCTTTCCTTTCCTGTTAGGACGTTTTTTGTTACCAGGTGTTTTGCCTGCCAATTTCTTATCTAACCTGTCTAGCTCATTATTGATTGGCTCCTTATTACTCACCACATCAACTAATAACTTCAGATCTTCTAAACTAACGGGTTTTTTACCCGCTTTATTCATTTCCATAATTTCTACCACTCTTGTAGTAGCAATAGGATACCAGTTACTATCGTTTTTGTAGCCAAACCACATCAACCTTCTAAAAATATCCGTTTTCTGAAGATATGCCTCTCCTTTTTCAGTAAAGAGAGGTTTTGTTACTTTCGGAATGTCTTGAAGAGCATCCACATAAGTTTCTAGCTCATAATTAAGGCAGCACTTAAGTCTACCACATTGCCCTGAAAGTTTAGCGGGATTTAGTGATAAGTTTTGATATCTGGCAGCCGATGTAGAAATAGACTTGAAATCTGTAAGCCAAGTAGAGCAACAAAGTTCTCTTCCACATGAGCCAATTCCTCCAATTCTTGAGGCTTCTTGACGCATGCTAATTTGACGCATGTCTACTCTAATTCTAAACTCTGACGCAAGTCCTTTTATGAGTTCTCTAAAGTCAACTCTATCTTCGGCAGAATAATAAAAAGTGGCTTTAGAGTTATCAGATTGAAACTCTACATCAGAAAGCTTCATTTTTAGTTTAAATTCAGACACAAGTTCCCTTACTCTATAGAGCGTAGGCATATCTCGATTAATGGCTTGCTGATGTTTTTCTAAATCTTGGTCGGTAGCTTTTCTGAGAATTTTAGTAAGCTCGTTATTATCTGAAATTCCTTTTTTGATGAGCTGCAATCTTACAAGCTCACCCTGCAAAGAAACTGTACCAATATGAAAGCCTGTAGACATTTGACATGCTACAAAATCACCCGTGTATAAATCTAGTTTTTTGGTATTTCTGAAGTATCCCTTTCTTCCTCCTTTAAATTTAACCTCCACCACATCATAACGCATGGAGCTAGGCAGGGCCATATCTGATAGCCAATCGAAAGTATTTAATTTGGTACAGCCTGTGCTGCACCCACCGCTACTACAGCCAGCGGTCTTATGATTAGTCTTCTCGTTGGTTGCGAGCGTTTTAACGCTACCGCACCCTCCGGAAGAGCATTGTCCACATCCCATATATATATAAATTCAAGGGCATAATGCCCGTTATTCAAAACCTCTGCCTTAATTCACTTTTCAAACCTCTCACGCAGAGTACATAAACCTTCAAACTCATTAACAGAGTCCAAGTTTTATCAAAAATAATCTAATTATTATTCAAAGACAGTAAATCCTGCCCAATATCTTTCCTATAATACTTACCAGTATATTTCACTTTTCGTGCCATACTCTGTGATTTCCTTACGGCCGCAGCCATAGTTTTTGCCAAACCAGTGAAGGCCATTACTCGTCCTCCGTTGGTCACTATTTCTCCTTCAGCATACTTAGTACCAGCATGAAAAACTATCGTATCGGCACTGCTTTCAGGAATTTCCATCTTGTGACCCTTTTTGTAAACTTCAGGATATCCACCAGCTACCACTACAGATGTCACTGCAGATTTAGGCGTAGTTTTAAGTTTAATTTTATCCAATTTACCTTCCGCAGCAGCCTTAAAAATCCTTACTACATCCGTCTGAATTCTTGGAAAAACCACCTGTGTTTCTGGGTCGCCCATTCTTACATTATACTCTATCACGTATGGCTCACCGCCATCATTCATTAGGCCAATAAATATGAAACCTACATAGTCTATTTCATCTTTTTGGATACCTGCTAAAGTTGGCTTAACTACCTTTTCTTCTACTTTTTCCATAAAAGCAGCATCTGCAAATGGCACTGGCGAAACAGCTCCCATACCACCCGTATTTAAGCCAGTGTCTCCTACACCAATTCTTTTATAATCTTTGGCCTCTGGCAAAATCATATAATTTTTCCCGTCGGTCAAAACGAAAACAGAAAGCTCAATACCTTTTAAAAACTGTTCTATAACCACCTTAGAGCTAGCATCACCAAATTTGGCATCTACCAGCATCTCTTTTAAAGTAAGCTTAGCTTCGGCAGTATCTTCCGTAATAATTACGCCTTTACCTGCAGCCAGACCATCTGCTTTTAAAACATAAGGACCTGGATAAGAATCTATATAGACAAAACCTTCTTCGAGTGTATCTTTCGTGAAAGTTTTAGAAGCGGCCGTAGGAACATTATGACGTAGCATAAAGTCCTTTGAAAAGTCTTTACTCCCTTCCAGCATAGCACCTTTAGCAGAAGGCCCTATTATTTTTACTTTTTTAAGTTGCTTATCCTGCTTAAAGAAATCTACAATTCCGGCTACTAGCGGAGCTTCTGGCCCTACCACCACCATTTCAATTTCTTTCTCTAGCACAAAACTTTTAATAGCCTCAAAGTCAAGAATTGAAATATTCACGTTTTCAGCTATTTCAGAAGTTCCTGCATTACCCGGTGCTACATAAAGTTTTTCACACCTGCTTGACTGGGCCATTTTCCATGCAAAAGTGTGCTCTCTTCCTCCTGAACCTAAAACTAGAATATTCATATAAAATTTCACTTTCTTTTTAAAGATGACAAATGTCGTGAAGTTTTGGGGCTTGTGGAAATTAATTTGAATACATCGGCATTATAGTATAAGACTAATGCCTGATAACATTTTTTAAAGTATGTGACTAAAAACAGCCTTTTCTTCTCCCTTTTAACTTTGAATCATAATCGGAACTGTGTTTATTTGAAGAAAAAAACTAATGCAAAAGGCTTGTCTTGTTTTTGATGTTTTACGTCATGTTTTAAACGTGACTGTCTTTGACCAAAAACTGAATGTTCTTTTTCATTCAAGCACGCCTAAACAACTTATTACTTCTAAAAACGAAGGTAGAGTTGAAGATTTAAACAGCATTAAAGAATGGATTGACAGTAATGTCAAAATCCATGAAGCCTCTGAAAAATACGAGATTGCAGCCATAAACTTCACTTCTTACGTAGGCGGCATAGCCCACTTAGACGCTAATAACGAGCTAGTTCTTCCTATCTGGGATATTGACCGAAGGTTTGATTATACTACCAGAACGGCCATTGAGAAAACCTTAGGAAAAAACAATCTTAAAAAGGAAGACGCTCAAATTACTGTCAACAGCTTTGAAACAGCTGCTCTTCAGCTACTCTATTTTAAAAACACCAAACCTGAACTGTTTGAGAAAATAACCAAGAGTGTTTCTATAGCTCAGTATTTTCAAGCTCAATTCACAAAAAAATACTTTCATGATTATTCTATAGTAGCCTGTCATTCGGGAGCGTGGGATTTTACAAAAAAAGATTATTTAAAATGGATAGATAGTGAGAAGTTAAACGCCTTTAAACTTCAAATAAAACGTTCATCTGAATTTATAGAGGTGGATAAGCTTGTTATTGGTGCTGGTATGTATTACAAAGTGGCAGAAACAATACCCTTTCTAAAGGCTATTAAAGAACGCTTCGTTTTACTAAGTACGGGTGCATGGACTATTTGCATAAACCCTTTTAACCATACCAAAGCCACCGAGAATGACTTGGCAAACAACTGTTTCAATGTTTTGAACCAAGATGGCAAAAGAATAAAAATGGCTCGCCTGTTTAGTGGAAACGAACATACTAGGCAAATTGAACACCTTGCCACTCATTTCAACGTGAAACCTAAGCATTGTTTAAAAATTGACTATGATGCTAACATAGTAAGACGTCTAAGAAAAAGCACCAGCCAGGTAGTACCTGATAATACAGAACTTGGCAATATGCTGGATAGTCCTTTTATGGAGCGAAATCTCAACAATTTCGCTAGTATTGAAGAAGCCTACCACCAGTTCATTATGGATTTAGTAGCTCAGCAGGTGGCTTCAATTAAATTGACTATTGAGCACCGCCCTATCATCGAAAAAATATTTGTAGAAGGTGGACTAGCAAAAAACAGCATTTTTATGGAACTTCTTTCTGAAGCTTTTCATGATAAAAAAGTTTATAAAGTTGGTTTTGAAGACACCGCAGCCATGGGTGCAGCCTTAGTTATTGGCGAAGCCTGGGGTGCAGAAAAACCAGCCGAAGAATTATTAGAATTAGAATTAATAGAATAGTAAATGAAGCAAATTGCTCTTGTTTTAACATTTTTAAGTGTTGTTATTACCTCTTGTCAAGAATCCGCCACTCCCCCCGAAGCTTATGGAGTCCTTCCTTCAGAACGTCAATTAGCTTGGCACGAAATGGAAACCTATGCACTGGTTCATTTCACTCCTACCACTTTTGAAAACAAAGAATGGGGCTATGGTGATGCCGACCCTTCAGTTTTCAATCCTTCTAATTTTGACCCAAACCAAATAGTTGGTGCCGCTAAAGCCGGAGGTCTGAAGGGTTTAATATTAGTAGCGAAACACCACGATGGTTTTGCACTTTGGCCTACCAAGTCTACCGAATACAATATCACAAAAAGCCCGTGGAAAGATGGCGAAGGTGATATGGTTAAAGAGTTTCAAGAAGCCTGTGAAAGAGCAGGTCTTAAATTTGGCGTTTACTGTTCACCGTGGGACAGAAATAGTGAGTTTTATGGCACGCCAAAGTATCTTGAAATTTACAGAACTCAGTTAAAGGAGCTATATAGTAATTACGGTGAGTTTTTTATGAGTTGGCATGACGGAGCCAATGGAGGCGACGGCTATTATGGCGGAGCCAATGAAGCTCGAAAAATAGATAACACTACCTATTACGACTGGACAAATACGTGGGAAGGCATTACAAGAAAACTACAACCTACCGCTAATATTTTTAGTGACATAGGTTTAGATGTGAGATGGGTAGGTGGTGAGCACGGTTATGCTGCAGAAACACACTGGGCTACATTTTCGCCAGAAGCCAATACAGGCTCTGTGCCAGTTCCCGGAAATGTAAATACCCTAGTAAGTAGCACTGGAACTAGAAATGGTAAGTACTGGATGCCTGCAGAGTGCGACGTACCCCTTAGGCCAGGATGGTTTTATCACCCTGAAGAAGATGGCAAAGAAAAAGACGCTGAAGCTCTTTTTGACCTTTACTTAAAAAGTGTAGGTCGTGGTGCTGGCCTTGACTTAGGTTTAGCTCCAACCCCAGAAGGAATTCTTCACAATAATGATGTAGAAATTCTTAAAAAATTCGGAACAAGATTAGCTGATACTTTCCGTGAAAATTATATTTCGGGAGCTACTTTAAAAGCCAGCAATGTTAGAGGTACTGCTTTTGGAGAGGAGTTTTTGATAGATGACGACAGGTATTCTTACTGGGCAACAGACGATGAAGTCACAAATGCTTCACTTGAAATTGAATTATCAAAACCTGCTAATTTCGATTTGATAAGAATTCGTGAAAATATAAAACTAGGTCAACGAATTGACAAAGCTACGGTAGAAGTATTTGTGAATGATGCTTGGAAAATAGTAGGTGAAGTTAACAGCATAGGAGCTACTCGATTAATAAAACTTGACACTCCGGTAGAAAGCGATAAAATCAGGATTACGTTTAACGCACCCGTAGCTATTTGTATTAGTGATATTGGTATATTTAAGATTAAATGAATTTAAAGGACGTTTTAGCGGCTTGGGGCTTAAATGCTTCTAATTTTAAAGAACAAAAGATTGGCTCTGGCCATATTCATCAAACCCTAAAACTAGAAGGAGATGAGGACTATGTTATTCAAAAATTAAATACCGCTGTTTTTAAAGACCCAGAACTGATTGAAAAAAACATTGGGCTGGTTAGAGAGCATTTAGCTAAACATAATCCAGACTATCTATTTTTAGCTTCTATTCCAACTTTAGAAAATAAAAACGTCTTTTTTGATGGCAACCATTACTGGCGTTTGACAAGGTTTGTAGCTAATTCTAATACCATTGACACTGTAGAAAACCCAGAAGCTGCCCACGAAGCTGCAAAGGCTTTTGGTGAGCTAGGGAAACACCTTGATGGCATTTCGATTGAAAGTTTTGAAGAAAGCATTGTCAATTTTC
The DNA here is from genome assembly GCF_964021845.1 of uncultured Arcticibacterium sp. NCBI lineage: Bacteria > Pseudomonadati > Bacteroidota > Cytophagia > Cytophagales > Leadbetterellaceae > Arcticibacterium > uncultured Arcticibacterium sp. The sequence goes on from NZ_CAXHZC010000006.1 coordinate 156,287, forward strand.
ACAATTTAGATTTCCGTTTTGAAGAATTTAAAACGGCCTTAGAAAACGGACTGAAAGACCGAAAAAAACATGCCTACGCTATTATAGATTTTTACCTAGCAAATGACCGCATCCTTAAAATTTTTAACGAACTTATAAGTCAAAACACCCTGCCAAAACGTGTACAGCACCACGACACTAAAATCAATAATGTACTGCTAGACAAAACAAGCTTTAAGGCTTTAGCTATATGTGATTTGGACACCATAATGCCTGGTTATTTCATTTCGGATTTGGGCGATATGGTGCGAACCTACACCTCTGCCGAAAATGAAGACAGTACCAACTGGGATGAAGTAAAACTTAGACCGGCCTATTACGAGGCTTTAATAAAAGGCTATTTATCAGAAATGGAGACTGTTTTAAGTCCATCTGAAAAAGCCAATTTACATTACGCAGGGCAATTTATGATTTACATGCAGGGCTTGCGTTTTCTGAGTGATTATTTACAAGGCGACACGTATTACCCTGTGAAGTACGACCTTCATAATTTTGATAGAGCCAAAAATCAAATGCTTCTTTTAAAAAGTCTTCAGGAGTATCTTGCTGCTAAAGGTTTAAGTTAATTGAGCTGTAAATATTTGTCACGATTTTGGCTTTCTATCGCCAAAATCCCGCCAAATGAAACTAACCTAAAACAAAAATAGCGACGGGTTTTACCCGTCGCTACCAATATTATACCCCTACCGAGCATCAATTATATAGATTTCTTAAGCTAAGTCAAGCACAATTTGTTCGCCTAACCTAGTCAATAGAAGCTTTGCGTTTTCAATGGCTTCACTTTTTGATATTTTGTCATTTACTAAGGAATAAACCTTTTTCAATCCTAAGGTCTCAGATTCCTTTTCAGAAAGCTCGTTCATTCCACAAACTGCTATAACTGGAGCCGTAGCTTTTTTACAAATTCCAGAAATCAACTTTCCTGAAAGTGTTTGATGGTCTAATTTTCCTTCTCCAGTAATTGCTAAATCAACAGCTTTCAGTTTTTCGTCAAGACCAATGATGTCTAAAATGGTCTCTGTCCCAGGAAGTATTTCTGCATCAAAGAAGGCTGACATTCCTGCTCCCACTCCACCAGCAGCACCTCCTCCAGCTATTTCGCTAACATCTTTGCCTAAATCTTTCAAAATAACTTCCGACAGATTCTTCAGTCCTGCGTCTAACCTTTCAATGGTTTCCTCATCTGCACCTTTTTGAGCAGCAAAAACATGAGCGGCACCATTTGGCCCGTAAAGCGGATTATTGACATCCGCTACTATTTTGAGTTTGAAATCTAACTTCTCTTCTGGTGGAACAATTTTCTTAATCTGAGACAAACCTTCGCCAATAGTCAAAACCGATTCACCCGTTTCATCTAAAAACTTATAGCCTAAAGTTTGAGCCATGCCTATACCTCCATCATTTGTGGCTGTGCCACCTACAAAAAGATAAACTACATCTGCTCCGTTTTTTACAGCATGCTTAATCTGCTGACCTGTGCCATAAGACGTAGTAAACTCTGGGTTCCTTTGCGACTCTTTTATCAAATGTAAACCACTAGCGGCAGCCATCTCAATGTAAGCCGTATTTCCTTTTCTCAAATAGGAAGCTGTGGTAGTTCGCCAAAAAGGGTCTTTTACAAACTGCTTAACCTCATCCGCCTGCAAAGACTCATTAATTGCAGTTAAAGAACCTTCGCCCCCGTCAGCTACAGAAATCACTTCTATGCTAGCATCTTGTTTTTTATTCAGAATGCCTTCTTTTAAGGCTTCTCCTACTTCTTTTGATGTTAAACTACCCTTAAAGGAATCTGAGGAAATTAGTATTTTCATAGTATTAATTGTTCGGGCAAAGAACAGCAATGAATTAGTTAAAAGTTCAGTTCTGTCTACTTTGTCAATTAGAATGTGACATACATCATTGCGAAAGGCGACTTATAGGTTTAAATTGCTTCCATTATAATAAAACACCCTGAAACGAAATGAGAAAAACACTAATAACCCTATGCCTCGCCCTATTTACTTTAGGAGCCTTTGCTCAAAATGAATTTTATGAACTTAGAGTGTACTCCATGAAACGTGGTGGGCCAGCTTCAGGACTCCATAATTACTTAGAAAAAGCATTAATGCCTGCCTTAAACAGAGAAGGCGTGAAGAACATTGGAGCCTTTGAAGAGTATGGCATGAGCCAGCCAGCCAAGTTTTATCTTTTGATTCCTTATGCAAGCATGAGTTCTTACGAAACTATTCATGCCAATTTAAAAACAGACAAAACCTTTATTAAAGACTCCCAAGCCTATAATGAGCTATCGCAAGTAGCTTTTCCTTATGACAGAGTGGAAGTATCTCACTTTAGAGCCTTTGACGGAATACCTCAATTAATAAAACCTGCGAGTGGTTCTATGCTTTTTGAATTAAGAACCTATGAAAGCTACAGCGAAGACGCCGCCAGAAGAAAAAGAAAAATGTTTAACGAAGGCGAAATAGAGATTTTTGAGAAGACAGGTTTAAATTCTGTTTTCTTTGGTGAGAAACTAGCCGGACCACAAATGCCAGCTTTGACCTATATGCTAGCTTTTAAAGATATGGAAGAGCGTGATGCCAACTGGGCCAAATTTATCTCTCATCCAGACTGGAAAACTATTTCTAGTTTAGAAGAATATGCCAACTCAGTTTCTGATATCAAAAGAACATTTTTGAAGCCTTTGGGATATTCGCAGTTGTAAGCACAAACATTTGTAGCTCACCACCGCCTTAAATGCGGCTCATTTTTGGTGAAAAATGAGCCATAAATTACTGCCATATGAGCCACAATTAACTTGTGGCTCATTTTTATTTACAATAAAGCTCAAAATGTTTTATATTTGAGCTTTAAATGCATAAGAAGTGAGCCAGAAATGTTAGACAAGGAAACTCAAATATTAAATTTCATTCAGGAGAATCAAGCCGTTTCTTCTAAAGAGATTCATGAAGGTATTCCTTCTGAGTTTGGGTATGCCACCATAAAAAGAGCTCTTACCGATTTAAAGAAAAGGCAGTTCATTACCACCAAAGGACAAGGAAAAGGAACAACCTATTCAATAAGTCCCGCTTACGAAGTTTTAAAGCCGATAGACTTAGAAGAATACTTTTTAAAAGAGATTGATGACAGAAAGATTAAAGAATCCTTCAACCTTAACTTAATGCCTGATGTTCTTTCTACAATTAAACTATTCAGTTCTTCTGAGATAGAAAAACTGAAGAACTTACAGAATCTCTATACTCAAAAAGTAAAAGAACTCACTGAAACAGAATACAACAAAGAATTAGAAAGGCTAGCGATAGACTTAAGTTGGAAATCTTCTCAAATAGAAGGAAACACTTATTCTCTTCTGGAAACCGAAAGATTGTTAAAAGAAAAAGAAACTGCCGCTGGCAAAACGAAAGACGATGCCACCATGCTTCTAAACCATAAGGAAGCCATAGACTTTATTGTAGCCGACCCAGCATACCTAAACCCCTTAAGTTTGGCTAGAATAGAAGATATTCATAGTATTTTGATGAAGGAGCTGGGAATAGAAAGAAATATTCGGCTTAGACGCGTCGGTATTTCAGGCACAAATTACACACCATTAGACAATGAATTCCAGATAAGAGAAGCTTTACAAGATATGTGCTATTTGATTAACAAAAAGCAATCTGTTTTTGAAAAAGCGTTCTTAGCTCTAGTACTAATTTCTTATATCCAAGGTTTTAACGATGGTAATAAAAGAACTGCAAGAATTCTGAGCAATGCAATCTTAATATTAAATAAACACTGCCCCATTTCATTTAGAACTATTGACTCCATTACCTATAAAAAGGCCATGTTAGTTTTTTACGAGCAAAATAATGTAGCTCCGTTAAAAGATATTTTTATTGGGCAATTTGAGTTTGCCGTTAAAACATATTTTTAAGACAAATAAGATTCTGAAACAAAAAACGCCAATCCACAAAAGTAGATTGGCGTTTTAGGTATAAAGTTATTAAAAGATTACTTAGCTCCCGGAGGGCAATTCTCTTTCAAAAATTTGGTAAACATCGTGTTTAAATGAAGTGAAGTGCCTTCGCCTTCTCTTATTCCGTGTGTACGGTTTGGGTATTCAAAAAACTGAAATTGCTTGTTATACTTTACCATTTCATTGATTAGCATTTCTGCATTTTGATAATGCACATTGTCATCACCACTTCCATGTATATAAAGTAACTTCCCCTTAAAACCCTGCACGTGATTTACAGGAGAACCTTCCACAAAACCAGCTAAATCTTCCGGCGGAACGCCCATGTAACGTTCTTGATAAATATTATCATAAGTCAGTTGATTTCCTACGGCGGCCACCGCAATACCCGTTTGATAAATATCAGGATACTTGAAAAGTAAATTTAACGTAGTACTTCCTCCACCAGACCAGCCATGAACCGCTATTCTCTCAGAATCAATAAAGCTGTACTTCTTCATCAACTCTTGAGCGGCTTCTGCTTGGTCTTTGATGTTTATTATTCCAATATTCTTATAAATAGCCTTCCTCCAGGCTCTTCCTTTTGGTGCAGGAGAGCCCCTTCCGTCTACAGAAATATAGATATAGCCATCGTCCGCCATACTACCAATGTATTGACGATTTTTTCCTGTAGCATAGTTGTCTAAAGCCGTTTGGTTGGCCGGCTCGGCGTAAACATAAAAAACAGTTGGGTACTTCTTAGTTGGGTCAAAATTTGTTGGCAAAGCCATCCAACCTTGAATATCAACTCCGCTTGCCGTTTTAACTTCTACAAATTCAATATTAGATGCCTCCTTTTTAGCAGGGTCTATTTTGCTGTTTACGCCATTTGCGTCATCCAATGCTTTATGGTCTGGCAGTGTCACCCACTCCCTCACAGGGTAAGTGTAGTGGTTATGAAATAAATGGCTCGCAAACTTTCCATTGGCAGACAATTCATAAGAATTTGTCCCCTCTTGGTTTATTGGTGTAATACGTTCTGCTTTACCTTTGCTGCCTACTGACACTCTGTAAAGGTACCTTTGCATGGCGTTGTCAGGCGAAGCTGTGAAATACACAAAGTCAGTATTTTCGTCATACATCAGCGGGTCTATCACATCATAATTACCATCCGTAACTAAGGACACATTCCTACCATCTCTTGAAATTTTATAAAGGTGATTCCAACCATCTTTCTCACTTACCCAAAGAAACTCTCTTCCGTCATTTATCCATTCCCAGCCAGCAGGGTTATCGTCATGCCAAATGGTACGCACATCTACCCAAGCTTCGTCTGTTTCTTCAAAAATGGTTTTAGCCTCACCACTTTTCACATTAGCATACATGATTTTAGACACTTGCTGCTTTCTGTCAAGCTGCTGCACCATTAATTCTTGAGAGTTTCCTGCCCACTCCATTCTAGGTATATAATGTTGCTTGTTGTCACCAGGAATATTCATCCACTTAGTTTTCCCCTTTTTTACATCCATCACGCCTATTCTACAAGCAGACGGGTCTTCACCTACTTTAGGGTATTCTATCGGAATCACTTTTGAATAAATATCTTCGGTATTATTAATCATATTAAAATACTTAATACCAGAAGCATCCAGCTGCCAATAAGCTATTTTCTTGCTATCAGGACTCCATCTAAAACCGTCATAACAGCTTAGCTCTTCTTCATAAGCCCAGTCAAAAGTTCCATTAATAAGTTTTGGCCGACCGTCCGTTTTAGTCAATTGCTTAATTTTCCCTGAAGCTAAATCTTCTACATAAATGTTTCTTTGACTCACATAAGCTGCTTTTTGACCGTCAGGCGAAATTTTGGCAAACATTAAAGTTGCCTCTGGCAAAGATTTACCCAATTGCTTTAGTTCATTGCTTTGCAAATTCAAAATCCAATAATCGCCACGGGTTTCATATCGCCAAACTTTCTTTGAATTAGTGAAAATCAAAAGTTGGTTTTGGTCTGGCGTAAAAACAAAATTTTTCAATTCCAAAGGCTCTGATTGACCTTTGGGTATAAATCTGTCGGCTGTAATTACTGGGGTATATTCTTGTGTTTTGAGGTCAAATTTCACTATTGCTCCCTCATTCTCTAGGTAGTAGGCATCTCCCTCTGGTGTCCATTTGGTACCGCTTCCTGGCTGAGCGTAAAGTTCTAAATTACAAAATATTAAAAATAGAAAAAGTCCTAAAAACTTTGATTTCATAGATGTTACGTTGATAAGTTAATGGCACAAAACTAATAAAATAAGGCTCAATTCTGATGTCTTATTGATTGCCACTGAAACAATTGGTTTGTAATTTAATCAGAATAACTATTTTTGGGGTCATAACAGAACCACCTTACAAGGAAACCTAACAATGCGAATAGCAGTTTTAAAAGAAACAAAGGCCTACGAAAACCGAGTAGCCCTTACCCCGGATGTTGTAAAATCTCTAGTTAAAAAGGGCTTTGACGTATGCGTTGAAACAGGCTCTGGATTAAAATCCTCCTTTTCTGACCAAGGATATACAGATGCAGGTGCAAGTATTGCAAAAAATACAAAAGAAGCCTGTCAATCTGATATAATCTTAAAGGTAAACGCCTTTACGGCAGAAGAGGTAAGCATGTTCCCAGATGCTTCGGTATGCATGTCGTTTATGTATGCTTACACCATTCCTGAAGTTTTAGAAGTGATGAAAAAGAAAAACATCTCTTCATTTTCTATGGATGCGGTGCCGCGTATTTCAAGAGCACAAAAAATGGATGCCTTGAGCTCTCAAGCCAACCTTGCTGGATACAAAACGGTGCTTCTTGGAGCAAATGCTCTAGGAAAGATTTTCCCATTAATGATGACAGCCGCAGGTACCATCACACCTTCTAAAGTTCTAATATTTGGTGCAGGAGTAGCAGGCTTACAGGCCATTGCTACCGCCAAAAGATTAGGTGCTGTGGTAGAGGTAACCGATGTGCGTCCAGAAACCAAAGAGCAAGTAGAATCTCTCGGTGGTCGATTCTTAACCGTAGAAGGTGTAGAAGGCGTCAAAGTAGAGGGAGGATACGCCAAAGAGGTATCTGCAGAGTTTTTGCAAAAACAAAAAGAGCTTATCCAAGAAAAAATCAAAGAGGCCGATATAGTAATAACCACGGCATTGGTGATTGGTAAAAAAGCTCCAGTTTTGGTAACAGAAGAAATGGTAAAATCTATGAAAACGGGTGCCGTTATTGTAGATATGGCTGTAGAGTCTGGAGGAAACTGCGAAATAGCCGAAATGAATAAAACTGTGGTGAAACATGGTGTTACCATTATAGGCGAATCTAATTTACCATCATTACTTCCAATAAATGCTAGTCAGCTTTACGCTACTAACATTAGTACTTTACTACTTCACTTGGCAGACAAAGATGCTTTCAAGTGGGAAATGGAAGAAGAAATAACCAAGGGTTCTCTTATCACGCATAAGGGTGAGATAGTCCATGGCTTTACGAAACAAATTTTAGGAATTTAAGGTGCCTGATGTTAGGTGCCGAATGTTCCTCAAAGCAACATCAAACATCTAGCATCCCACATCTGTCAAAAAATAATTATTATGACAACAGAATCACTAATCATTCTCTTTTACATTTTGGTTTTGGCCAGTTACTTAGGTTTTGAGTTAATCACCAAAGTTCCGCCAACACTTCATACGCCGCTAATGTCAGGGTCAAATGCTATCTCTGGTATTACCATGGTAGGAGCTATTTTGGCCTGTAATGAATTAGGCTATACTACATTCAGCAAATGGCTGGGCATGCTAGCCTTAGTATTAGCCACCATTAACGTGGTAGGTGGATACACCGTAACCGATAGGATGCTTAAAATGTTTAAAAAGAAAAAATGAGGTTAATGGTTTAAGGTAAAACTTAAAACCAAACGAAAAAGAATAGATAATGAATATATATATACAAATCGCTTACCTGGTAGCCTCTATACTCTTTATTATAGGCATCAAAAAAATGGGTAAAACGAAAGAAGCCCGTACAGGAAATCAATTGTCTTCACTAGGAATGCTGATAGCTGTATTGGCTACAGTAGTGCAAGTTGAAGCCGTCTCGTTAGTAGAAATTTTAATTTGTGTGGTTATTGGTTCTGCCATCGGCTTATTTATCGCTTTTAAGGTAGAAATGACCCAAATGCCAGAAATGGTAGCCCTATTTAATGGTTTTGGTGGGCTTGGTTCATTGGCTGTGGCTTTATCATTTTATTGGTTAAACTCTCAAGAGTTAAATTTAACTGTTGATGCCATTACTGGGACAAGTACAGCACTCAGTATTTTTATTGGAGGTTTAACCTTTACTGGTTCTATCATTGCCTTTTTAAAGCTGAACGGAAAAATTTCTGGTAAGCCTATCACATTTGGCGGTCAGCATTTATTAAACCTCATTTTGTTGATTTTAGCCATAGTAGCCTCTGTCTTCGCTATAATCTATCAGATAGATTCTACTTATGTTTTTGCTTTGGTTGCTTTATCTCTAATTCTAGGAATCTTAACTGTTTTACCAATTGGGGGAGCAGATATGCCCGTAGTAATTTCATTACTTAACTCTTATTCTGGAATGGCTGCCTGTGCCACAGGTTTTGTTTTAAATAACAATGTCCTTATAGTTTCAGGTGCTTTAGTGGGTGCTTCAGGAATTATCTTGACGCAAATCATGTGTAAAGCCATGAACAGGTCACTTGTCAATGTACTCTTAGGAGGTTTTGGTCAAACTGTAAGTGCCGACGGTGGCGATGCCGATGAAATTCAAGTGAAAGAAGTAGGTGTAGAAGAAGCGGCTATGCTTTTTGATTCTGCATCTTCTGTCATTGTAGTTCCAGGTTATGGTATGGCAGTGGCACAAGCTCAGCACGTTATTCGTGAGTTAGCAGAGCAGTGCGAAAAAAGAAATATTGAATTCCGTTTTGCCATTCACCCAGTGGCTGGTCGTATGCCAGGTCACATGAACGTACTTTTGGCTGAAGCCAATATTTCTTACGACAAATTGATAGAAATGGACGAAATCAACGGCGATTTCCAAAACACTGATTTAGTATTTGTGGTAGGGGCCAATGACGTAGTTAACCCGGCCGCCAGAGAAAACCCTCAAAGTCCTATATACGGTATGCCAATCTTAGATGCTGATAAGGCTAGAACCGTAATAGTGAGTAAGAGAAGTATGGGTAAAGGTTATGCTGGTGTTCAAAACGAACTATTCGGTTATGACAACTGCCTAATGCTCTTTGGTGATGCTAAATCAACTATTGGTAAGTTAGTTGGTGAAATGAAAGAAATGTAAAAACAAATTCAATGTCTTGATTTAAAGGTTATAACATACAATCGAAGTTTTAGCTAACTTTGTGTATCAAACTTTTAAATCAAGACAAATGAAAATAGCCCTTATTCTTATCGCTTTGGTGCTCATAGGCCTCCTTGCCATGAACTTTACCACCATCAAAAATTTATTATCCAACAAAAAAGAAGTGGCTACCCTACCAGAAAATGTAGAAGTTTTAGGTTCTTTTTATGACTTTAAAATGAAGTCATTGACTGGCCAGGAGATTGATTTGTCACAATACAAAGGAAAAAAAGTAGTGGTAATGAATGTTGCCTCTAAATGTGGTTACACACCGCAATATGCCGACTGGCAAAAATTTCATAAAGAACATGGCGAAGACATTATAGTCCTAGGTTTTCCAGCCAATAATTTTGGGGCACAAGAGTCAGGAACAAATGATGAAATAGCTTCTTTTTGTCAATTAAATTACGGCGTAGAGTTCCAGATGTTTGAAAAAATAGATGTAATTGGGGAAAACCAGCATCCACTCTTTCAATGGTTAAGCAAAAAAGATTTAAACGGCTGGAATGATAAAGCCCCAACCTGGAACTTCTGTAAATACGTAATTAACGAAGAGGGTAAAGTAACTCATTTCTTTGCTTCTAAAATAAAACCAGAAGACGCAGAATTTAAAGCTGCTGTTGGACTTTAAGCTTTCTGACCTTAATCTTAATTTATGTCTCCTTGGATTTCTGCCGCTCGGCCACGAACACTTCCTTTAGCACTTTCATGTATACTAATGGGTAGCTTTTTAGCTGCTTATGCGGGTGCGTTTGATTGGATTATTTTCGGATTAGCTTGCCTAACCACCATTTTACTTCAAGTACTTTCTAATTTTGCCAACGACTATGGCGACACCCAAAACGGTGCCGATTCTTCTGAAAGAGTTGGACCGGCTAGAGCTGTTCAAACAGGAGAAATTTCTGGTCAAAGTATGTTTAGAGCAATTGTAGTTTTTGGAGTGCTCTCTTTAGTCTCCGGAATTGCTTTACTCTACTATTCTTTCAAATCAGCGGACTCTTCCTTATTCATCGGCTTCTTAGGACTTGGCCTACTGTGTATTTTAGCCGCCTATACCTATACAGCAGGAAAAAAGCCTTACGGTTATGCAGGTCTTGGAGACATTTCCGTTTTGTTGTTTTTCGGTTTGGTTGGTGTCTTAGGAAGCAATTTTCTTTTTACGCTGTCATTTGACATCTACAATGTTCTTCCTGCCTTAAGCTGCGGTCTTTTAGCCACCGGTGTTTTAAACCTCAATAACATTAGAGATATCAAATCTGATATTGCCGCCGGCAAAATGACAATTCCTGCCAGACTGGGAAGAGAAAAAGGCCTTATTTATCATAGCTTTTTATTAGGTCTAGCTCTCATTCTTATTGTAGTTTTTGTAATCCTTAAAAGTGACATCTCCTTCTGGTTTTTACTCAGTTTTCCACTTTTTGCGTTTAATGTTATCCGTGCCTTCAAACTTCCAAATCCAGATACTCTTTTAAGGCAATTGGCACTTTCAACCCTGTTTTTTGTTCTATTATTCGGGGTTTCGGTACTATTTTAACCAATTTTTAAGATTTCATACCACTTTTATCTTTTTGAAATCTTAATTTTGACATATACCTTTTCTAATAAAAAAATGAAATTAAGATTACTACCTTTCCTACTTCTCATTGTATCTATCTCTTATGGTCAGCAAACTGCCGCTGATTATTTTGAACAGGGCGTTAACAAAACTAAAGTTGGAAACTTTACTGGAGCACTTTCAGACTTCAGCAGAGCCATTTCAATGAACCCAGAAAACTCTCAAAGTTATTATAACCGTGGCTTGGCAAAACAAGCATTAAAAGACCACCGTGGAGCCATACAAGATTTTGATAGAGCAGCGAGTCTAAACCCTCGTGAGCCAATGGCTTATCTTTATAGAGGTATTAGTAAAACCGAACAAGGTGAGCCAAGAGCTGCAGTTCAAGATTTCAACAGATGTATTGAATTAAACGCTGAAGATTCTTACGCATACCTGCAAAGAGGTTTTACACTTAGCAAGTTAGACGAATATAGAAGTGCTATATCTGACTTCAATAGAGTTATTGAACTTAACAGTGATAAAAGCAGCATGTACCAAGCTTTCTTTTCAAGAGGTTTATGCAAATCTAAACTAGGCGATTTCAAAGGCAGTATATCAGATTACTCTAAGTCTATTGATATCAACCCGAAACGTTCTCAAACATTCGCCGAAAGGGGTTTTGCAAATGTACAAGTTGGAGAATTTGCTCAGGCCGTTTCTGATTATAATGAAGCTTTAGATTTAAACCCACAAGATGCAGATGCATTTTATTACAGAGGCTTTGCAAAAGCTAAATCGGGAGATTACACAGGTGCCAAAACTGACTTTGATGCTTCATTAAGATTAGAACCAACTAATATCAAAGCTTTATATGGCCGAGGGTTTGCTTACACCAAACTTAACAACCAAAGAGCTGCTATTCAAGACTTAACAAAATCAATAGAATATAACAATCCAGGTTTAGAATCTAAGTTCGAATATTCTCCAAACATGCCAGAAAAGAAATTGGCATCATTAAGAAACGCGGTTTCAGACGAAATACAAATCAGCACGTTTTCTGAAAACAGATCTGATGCATACTACTTAAGAGGTATTGCAGAGTTTAAAAGTGGACATAGTAAAGACGCTTTATCTAACCTTAGCACTGCCATCGATTTAAACCCTACCATGGCTCCTGCTCACTTTGCACGTGGTTTGGTTCGTTCAGCGGAAGGTTTGCAGCGTGAAGCCATCATTGATTTAACAAATGCTATCGACCTAAACGAATTCTATAAAGAAGCTTATTACGTTAGAGGTTTAATAGAACACGCTCTTGGCGACTCCGACAAAGGTTGTTTTGACCTTAGTAAATCAGGCGAACTAGGTTATGTAAAGGCCTATGAAGTTATAAAGTATTATTGTAATTAATTTATATAAGATGAAGAAAGTATTATTAGTATTCGGCCTATTAATTTTAGGTCTATCTGCACAAAGTCAATCTCTTGATGGTATGTTAGATAATGTTTTATCATTGCAAAAATCAGGAGATAAAAAAGGCCTAAGCTCTGCTATTAGTCAATTAAGCTCAGGCATAGAAACTGAAGCTAATGACACAGGTGGCGATTTTAAAGAAGGGCTTTTAAGCCAAGCCGCTAACTTAAGTAAGCTGGCTCCTTTAGCATCAAAAGGAATGGTGAAAGAAGGTCCTTTGAAAAAAATCATCAATACCGTTAAATTAATGTTGGGTGCCAATAGAATTGGAAATATGCTTGGTGGCGGAGGCGGACTAATTGGAAAAGCATCTGCTCTTAAGTCTGGATTGAGTCTAATGCAAGGTGGTTCTTCTATTTTAGGAAGTAAGTCTGGCGGATTAAACGACCTTATTGGTGGTGCTATGGGTAATGTCAATAAACTTGACGGTGGTGGATTAGCTGCTAAAGCAGCAGAGAAAGCCCTGCCTAATCAATTAGGCGGAATCCTTAGCATGGCAAAAGGCATTCTTTAAGAAAAGAGTAATTCTAAAAACTGGGACTCAATCAGAAATGGTTGAGTCTTTTTTTGTTTATGCTTGAGCTTTCCTACTAATAAACCAAGCCCACAAAATAAATAGAAACTGAACAGCAAGCCTTACCAAAGCTGCTTGATGACTGCCTATGGCAGGTGTATCTGAAAAAACATCTAGAATATGTAAAGGCAAAAATATTAGCATTAGAATCAATACACCAAGAGCTGCCTTGTATCTAAATTTTGGAATCAGCAGTCCTATACCCAGAACAATTTCTAGCAAACCAGAACCATAATTAATAAAATCTGTTGGTAGAAAATCAGGAATAAAAGGGACATACATGGCTGGCTTCAAAAAGTGATTAACGCCACCGTATATCATGAATACTGCCATCAGATATGTAAGAATACTTTTAAAGGTTTTCATTTTGTGTTATTAAGTTAATAACTAAAACCATGATGTAATAATCCAATATAAGCAGAAAAACACTTAGCCCAGCACTTTCTCAAAACATACACTATTCTCTACACCTTCGTATTGACCATAATTAGGAATCACGACATAACCATTTTTGGTATAAAGAGCCACAGCATCCTCTTGCCTTTTCCCTGTTTCTAATAAGCATTTTTTATAGCCTGATTCCTTAGCCCAGTTTTCTAAACCCTTAAGCATGACAGTAGCTGTTCCCATATTCCTTCCATTGGGATTTACATACATCCTCTTTACCTCCATGCTGTCTGCGTCAAACTGCTTAATAGCTCCACAACCGACAGGAACCTCATCTTTATAAGCTACAATCGCATACTGAATTTTGTCAATCTTATTATACTGGCTATAAAAAGCATGGTCATCACCATCAATGATTGCGAGCTCTTTATCAAGAGCGGCTACTAGATTAATGAAATCGATATTTTCAGATGTACAGCGTTTGATTGTAATCATGTTCTTCTCCTTTTGTTCTGAACAAAATTATAAATTAGTCCCGTTAGGGACGAAACCTCGGTAGAAAAAAAATGTTAGCAGAGCGAAAGAGGCGTCCCTTAGGGACGAAACATTCGCCGAAAACGTCAATAACGATATAACCGAACAAAATATATCAAGAATATTCAACTCGTTTAAATATATAACGGTCGTCATAATCGACATTAAACGGATCTAAAAACTCCTTATATTCCTGCCTGAATATTTTCTTTTTATGATGCTCTTCTTGGTTTTCTATGTAACTAATAACCTTAGAAACGTCTGATTTGCTGTAAGAAAAAGCCCCGTAACCTTCTTGCCAAGAGAACCTACTTTTTACAAATCCATTTTGGTTAATCCCTAAGGATGAATCTCCTTTTACATCTTGCATTAAATCTGAGAGAGATTGCGTTGGTCGCATTCCGAATAAAATATGTATATGGTCTGGCATTCCATTTATCGCCAATAATTTATGCCCATTTGCTTGAATTATGCCTGTGATGTATTTATACAATTTTTCTCTCCAAGAATTATCGATTAGGCATGTTCTATTTTGGACGGAAAAGACGGCTTGAATGTGGATTTGTGTGTATGTGTTGGGCATGGTGCTGTGTGTTTCGCGTTTGTTTTAGCGAGGTATTGTCCCTAACGGGACATTCTTGAACAACGATATATTCATTTCTACCGATGTTTCGTCCCTAACGGGACTACTTCATATCAGTTTCGTTTTTCCGAAAACTTCCATTTAAAATTAGCCCTGGCCAATCATCTTACGACCATCTAATTTAAAGCCTACTAAGCTATTCTGAATATCTTGGATCGCATTATAGAGTAAATCGGAAATAGGTCGGTCTGTTGGGTTTAGGCTGCATACAAAATGCCATACCTCAAAAATATCTTCTGGCTTAATATGATATGGCAGGTAAGACTTATTGTCTGAATGAAACTGTATGGTGCCGTCCGTTTTGGTGGTGTTATATAGTCTTTTATAAACTAGGCCGTCGTTTTGGGTAAGCACCACGTAGGTGTCTCCGTCTTTTATGTCGTCTATATTTTCTACGTATTTACCTATCACGTAGGCCCCACTTTCTAACGGTGGCATAGAGTCTCCTTTTATAGGAAAGGCCCTAAACTTGCCGCTGGTGGCATAAGGCAAACTTATGCGTGGTAAATTTTCTATGAATTCCTCGTCGGCATAACCATCTAAATAACCTGCCGATGCTTTTAGCGGCACTAATTCTATGAGGTCATTTTGGTCTTGGTCTACCATAACGGGAAAGAGAATCCTGTTCCCTCCTATTTTTAGTAAATCACGAAGGTCTTGCACCTTTGTCAGGTCTATTTTTACAAGAGAATCTACAGAAATATTGAAATAATCTGAAAGCTGAATGAGCATGTCAATAGGTGGAGCAGCTCTGTGCTCTTCCCATGAGCTAAGGCGTGAACGCGTGATTCCTAGCTGCTCTGCCATGTTTTCTTGAGAGAAACCTTTCAAATGGCGTAAATGGGCGATGTTCTTACAGATTTTTTTCATAACGTTCTCTTGCAATAATATTTAGCACAAATCTGCTAAAATTTTACGCTATGTGCAAAAAATGATAAAATACTTAGCAATTTATCAAGTGTTAAAAAACAAGCAAGAATATTCTAAAGCCTAATCTGGAAGGTTTTCTAATAAAAGTCGCTTTACATTATCTCCCATCACCTTTCTGATATCTGCACTTGAAACACCCAATTTTAGTAACTCATCTACATAAAGCGACAGACCCGTTATGTCAGTATGCGTTTCTATAGCACCGTCAAAGTCAGAACCTAAAGCTACATAGTCTGCACCCACTAAGTCTATGCAATATTTAATGGCTCTAGCCGTAGAGGCTGGCGTTTTAGTACCCGTGGCAGGCTCGAACATTGCAATACTTATAAGTCCGCCCGTTTTAGCTATTCCTTTAATATGCTCATCAGAAATATTTCTAACTGAATTCTGAGTGCCTTTCACTCCTGTATGAGAACTTACAATAGGCTTTTGGGTTATTTCGAAAATATCATCCACCATTTTTGGAGAACAGTGAGCCACATCCAAAATCATGTTTTTGTCCTGCATTTTCTTAATCACTTCTTTTCCAAAATCAGTGAGTCCTTCATGCCCTACGCCATGTGCCGAACCTCCTAATTTATTATCAAAGAAATGAACAGGAGACATCATTCTTACGCCTGCGTCATAGAGTTTATCTACATTCTCTATTTCTCCTTCTAAAGCATGCATTCCTTCAATTCCTAAAAAGCCCGCAGTGATATTTTTATTTTCACGCTTATCTTTCAAATACGCTCTTAAATTTTCCTTTGATTCAATTACCCTGAACGTCCCGTTTGACTTACTTTCAAAACTATGCAAAGCTTTACACTGAGCTAATGCTCTCTCAGTCAAATTAAACCAAGATTTTATAGGCCGTGCTTGTACCATACTGAGTAAAGTAATTTGGTCTGTTTCGCCCGTATTTTTGTCAAAATTCAAGTCCTTAGGCGATTTGGTCACTATAGTAAATGCTTGCAGACTAACATTACCTGCTAACATTCTTGGAATATCTACCGCCCCAAAATCATTTTCCTCTAGCAAATCTCTTTTCCAAAGCAGTGCATCACAATGCATATCAGCCACAAAATCTAATGAATCATATAGTCTTTGTCCAGCTTCTGAGATACTATAAGGCGGCTTTTGAGAAACAACATTAAACTTCTTGTCAATTACTTTTGGTACAAAAAGAAACACGAAGGCTAGTATCAAGATTAAAATACCACCAACAATTTTAAAGACCTTTTTCATAGCGTTTGTTTTTAATAAATCAATTTAAAGAAAAGTATTATCCCTTGCTCTATAGTCCATTCAATAATCTTATAAGAAAGCTAATTTCTCAGTTCTGATAACTGATTTAATCTGGCGTAAGCCGGCTTAGGGATAGAGCGGTTTGTTTGAGCCTGATAAGGCGAGTAGCGAAAGCCCGACCTGAAAGGTAAGCCCCAAATAAATAATCTTATAAAAGAACTTCTTTTTTAGATATTTAGAAGACTTCATAAGCAGCATTGGCAAGCAAATTGATACTTTTACCTAAAGGTGTAATTATTTGCACAATTTTAAGGTTATTAAAGACTCTATATAAAACTCATGAAGAAAACAGTTTCACCATTTATTTTCCTTTTTCTGGCATCTCTTGTATCCTTTGGACAAATTCTGAAACCTACCACTTGGTCGTTTGAAACCAAAACTGGTGAGGTAAAGGTAGGGGAGACTGTAAGTTTAGAGTTTAATGCCAAAATAGATAAAAATTGGTATTTATATTCTTCGGATTTTGACCCTGATTTGGGGCCAATAGTAACAGAAGTGAAATTTGAGCCGAATGATTCTTATGAGTTGGTAGGCGGACTTACACCGATTCATCCTAAGAAGAAATATGATGATATATGGGAGGGTGATGTTACTTATTTTAAGGAGAAGGGACAGTTTATACAGAAAGTGAAAATTCTTAAACCCGAGGCCAAAATAGGAGGTTCTATCTCTTTTCAAACCTGTACAGAGGTAGACGGAAGGTGTGTAAACGGAAAGGAAAAGTTCACATTTAATGTAAAAGCGGTGGCGGCATCTGTAGTGGTGCCTGAACCCGAAGAAAAAAAAACGGAAACTCTCTCTACGGCCGTAGAGGATGAAAAAGAGGCTGCCAATGAGGTAATGGCTACCCTAGAAACCGAAGATACAGAAACCGCCGAGGTGGTTTTGGAGCAAGGGACGGAGCCTGTAATTACCGATCAACCTGCTGGAGTACCAAGTGAGGAAGCCGACTCTTCTATGTTTACCTTTCTTTTAGGAGCTTTTGGTGTGGGATTCGCGAGTATTTTTATGCCCTGCATTTTCCCGATTATGCCCATAACGGTTAGTTTTTTTACCAAACAAAAAAACGGAAAAGTAAAGGCTATTTTTTATGGTTTTTGTATTCTACTTATATTCTCTCTGATGGGTTTGGTGACGATGTCATTAGGGCCAACATTCTTGAATTTTCTGAGTACGCACTGGATTCCTAATCTTATCTTCTTTATCATATTTATCCTTTTCGGAATCTCTCTTTTGGGGGCTTTTGAAATAGTGCTGCCGCATGCTGCGGTCAATAAAATAGACGCCATGTCTGACAAAGGGGGTTTTATCGGCATCTTTTTCATGGCTCTTACGCTGGTTTTGGTTTCGTTCTCCTGCACAGTTCCGTTGGTGGGAAGTTTATTGATACTGTCTGCCAAAGGTGATGTTTGGCGACCATTCTTGGGAATGCTGGCTTTTGGACTTCCTTTCGCTTTAGTTTTTGGAGGATTGGCGTTCTTCCCTGAATATTTAAAGAAATTGCCAAAGTCTGGTGGCTGGCTAAACGAACTGAAAGCGGTTTTTGGTTTAGCGGAATTTGCTTTAGCACTAAAGTTTTTAAGTAATATTGACCTGACACGACACTGGGACTTAATTCACAGGAATTATTTCTTGATGTTCTGGATATTGATTTCAGCTATGATTACGCTTTATATTCTTGGTTTCTTACGATTACCGAAAGATGCCAAAATAGAAAAACGTTCTTTCTCTAGGTGGGGTTTTGCTACTTTGTTTTTTGCGTTTACGCTGTATATGGTACCGGGTTTGAGTAATAAGCCCCTGAGTTTATTGTCTGGAATACTGCCTCCTATGCCTGTTAGCAATGTGGCTACGCCATTAAAGCACCCAAAAATGAAACAGCTGCCACATGGTTTGCAGGGTTTTAAAGAGTATGAAGATGCTCTTGCGTACTCGGCTGAAATTGGAAAACCTGTTTTGATAGATTTCACAGGATATGCCTGTGCCAACTGCCGAAAAATGGAGGAGTTTGTTTGGCCAAAACCTGAAGTGCTTACTCGTCTTCAAGATGATTTTGTGATAGCCTCTTTATATGTGGATGATAAGGCCGCACTGCCGGAAGAGAAACATTATGTTTCCACTTATGACGACGAACTCAAAACTACAATTGGCGAGAAAAATATGGACTTAGAAATCACGGAGTTCAATAATAACGCTCAGCCCTACTATGTGGTGGTTGACTCCGAAGGAAACAAACTAATGGAGCCTTTGGGCTATTCTTCGGAAGAGGAATTTGTTAAGTTTTTGGATGAGGGGAAGGGTAAGTATTAGAGATACTAAAATCAATCTCTCAAAGATTTCTTGAAAGCTTGGATTTCGTTGTAATCATCAACTTTGTGCCTAATAGTATCTTGGGTCAGTCTCAGCCATGTTAGAAATTTGAGAATGAAGAAATTTCTTAAAAATGCCCTTGAGGGCTTATACTTATTAATGGTTAGCCCTTCTAGGACAAAGGAGGTGATAATGGGAAATATTAAATTTCTTTTTCCCCTTCCAATGTTTTTTCTATTTGGAGGGCTGGGCATCCATCTTCTTTTGGACATACCATGGATGAATAGAAATGTAAATAGTATTCGGGCTTTGGTTCCAATCTATGGTATTGCTTTTAATCTGTTGGCATATCCTATTTGTTTTAGATTCATCATTCCACTTTTGGAGCCCGATGATATTGATATGAATAACAAAAGAGGAAAGATATTGGCTTTAATTCTATATTGGTTCGGGTGTTTTGCCTTAATGATTTTATTGGCTTGGTTAACTAATTATACCCGTGCAGATGAATTTAGGCAATAGAGAAGTAAAAGCTCTGATGAAGAACTCAAAACTACAAATGGCGAGAAAAATATGGACTTAGAAATCACGGAGTTCAATAATAACGCTCAGCCCTATTATGTAGTGGTAGACTCCGAAGGAAATAAACTAATGGAACCTTTGGGCTATTCTTCTGAAGAGGAATTTGTTAAGTTTTTGGACGAGGGGAAGAGTAAGTATTAGGAGAGCAAAACTATAAACTAGAGCACTTTCATTTAAATGAAAGTGCTTTTTTGTGCCTAAATTAGCCAATACTTAAACCCTATAAATATGACGTCTAGAAAGATTCTGCTATTAGTTCTATTAAGTTTTTCTGCTTTGTCTCAAAGTAATGAGCATTGGTATCAGCAGCCTATGCGAATTTTACAGACAGTTTTAAGACAACCTGACGCTGCAAGTTATGATACGGATAGCCTGTTAAACTACATGAACGCCGTACACGCTAATACCTTGGTAATTAACGGGGGAGGTATAGTAGATTATTTTCAGAATAAGATGCCCATGGCAAATGTAAACCCATACATGGGGAAACGAGATTTATTAGCAGATATAGTGAAGGCATGTCATGAGCAAAATATTAAGGTTATAGCTAGGGTAGATTTTAGAGGGGTACATAAAGAACGTTATGACCTACACCCAGACTGGTTTGCCAAAGATGAAAAAGGGGAACCAATAATACTGAACTACACTAAGCCAGGGCTATATGCCCCATGTTATAATGGTCATTATAGAAACGAACACTCAGAGGCTTTCATTAACCAATTAATGGATAAGTATTATATTGATGGCATTTGGCATAATTCGGTAAATTTTCATGATGTGTGTTATTGCGATGTTTGTCAATCTCTCTACCAAGAAGAATATGGTGAAAATGTGCCTGTAAAAGCTAGCTCTGAACATAAGTGGGAAACATATTATAAATGGAATGAGAAAATGGCTAGCCAGCAATTAGCCAAGATGAGGGCTGTAGTAAAAAAATATGGGGAAGATAAATCATATGCTGCAGAGGTTTTTGATATGTATAGGGTAGAGCAGCAAAAACATACTGGCATAAATCTTTACAGTGCTGCCAAATACTTCGACTTTTTTGTTACGGTGAGTTTTATTGCTAATAATAATGCAGATGTTAGATATAAAGACATTTATTATCCTGCCGCTATTGTCAAATTTTTGAAATCCTTAGAACCTGAAAAGTCCCCAGTTATACTTTTTGGAGGAAACGGTACTGAGCACCGATATACTTATGACCCGCCTATTGACTCAAGGCTTTGGCTCTGGCAGGCAGCGGCTAATGGAGGGGGCTTTTGGAACTGCTACTTTAATGGTGATTTTCCAACAAACACTTTAGACCAAAGGAATGCTCATTTAGCAAGTGACGCATATCAATACCTAGAAAAAAATGAGGTTTTATTGGACCAGCTAGAACCGGTTACGGACATTGCTCTTTTTTATTCTAAGGCCTCTGGCCAATTAGTTGGTGATGAGGATTTCGGTTTTCCAATACGCGGGATGCTAAGACTTTTAGAAGAGAATCATTATCAATATGGCTTCTTATCGGATAGAAATCTAACGAGAAAAGACCTTGATAAATATAAAGTGCTTTTAATGCCAAATGTAGCTGCCATTAGCAAGGCAGACTTATACCTTATTAAAGATTGGGTAAATGATGGAGGAAGTCTTTTGGCTACTCACAAAACTTCGCTTTTTGATGATTTGGGCGTTTCAAGAAGTGACTTTGGTTTTTCTGAACTTTTTGGGGCTAGTTATTCGGGTGAAGAAATAAATACATCCATAGATTGCTACCAAACTATAGAAAATAGAACCGAGATTTTAAAGGGTTTTGAGCAAACGAAATTATTGCATAATGGCGGTCAAACGCTTCTTGTTAATGCAAAAGGAAAAGCTAAAATATTAACGGGTTATCTTCCAAAAATCAATAATCAGCCACCAGAAAATGCTTTTCCAGACTCATGGGATTCTAAAAACCCAATAATGCTTAGCAATACTTATGGAAAAGGCAAGGTGGTATATTTCTCAAATCAAGTGGCAAAATTAAATTATACTATTGGTCACCCAGATTATAACGACTTACTCGTAAACTCAATAAACAGTCTTTTGGGAGAGCATTTAAGTTTGAAAACAAACGCTCCTGCCAGTGTTAATATTTACCTAAATAAGAGTAAATCAGAAGAGGGTACTTATCAATTGGCCTTAGTAAATACTTCCGGAGCCACGCAAAGGCCATTTAGAAGCTTAATCCCGGTTTCTAATCTGGAGATAGAGCTACCCTTTAAGCTAAATTCATTTAAAGTTTTACATAAAGAGGGAGAAACTAAGATTAATCAAACAGGAAATGTATTGTCTATTAATAACCTTACAGAGTTTGTCTCTTTGAAGTTAATGATAGATTAGGTTTATCTAATTTCATACGTTTAAGTTTACCCTAAAATCAATCTCTCAAAGACTTCTTGAAAGCTTGGATTTCGTCGCAATCAGCAACTTTTACCTAATAGTGTCTTCGGTCAGCCTGGGCCGTGTTAATAATATCAAAGAATGATCAATTTTATCAAAGAGGCTTTGGAAGGTATCTACATACTTTACAATGACCCTAATAAAAGCGAAAGCGAAGTCAAAGGTAATATCAAGTTTGTATTTCCTCTACCAATGTTTTTTCTGTTTGGAGGGCTGGGCATTCATATCATGTTAGATATTCCGCTAATAAATGGACTTATTACTGGCTCTAAAAAACTTGTTTTTGTTTCGGGAGTAATTTTCAACTCTTTGGCTTATCCAGTTTGTTTCCGATATTTTATTCCTTTGCTTAAGCCGGATGAGATTGATATGTCAAAGAAAAACAGGAAGATTTGGACGTTTATTTTTTACTTTTTTGGCTGTTTTATTTTGATGACCATACTAGCTTGGCTTACAAATTATACCCGAGCAGATGAATTTAGACAATAGAGAAGTAAAAGCTACGACGATGAATTTAAAGCTACAATTGCTGAGAAAGAAAAATCACGAAATTCAATACCCTATTATGTGGTGGTAGACTTTAAAGGAAACAAACTAATGAAGCCTTTGGGCTATTCTTCTGAAGAGGAATTTGTTAAGTTTCTGGACGAGGGGAAGGGGAAGTATTAGGAGATTTTAAAGACTTCTTGAAAGCTTGGATTTCGTCGTAATCATTAATTCTGAGATAATATATCAATGCTAGCCAGGGAATTTTGCCCTTTTTATGATATCCTATTAATAGTTTTTTAGTATTCGAGAGGAAATCATATTGTTTAACCTGAAAGAAGGTTTTGATGATTGTTTTATCCTGAAAAATTAATGTAAGATAATTGGAAACCCCTTGACTCAATGCGGGATCAACGCCTTTCTCATGTTTATATCCATCTAAATAATCACCATAGGCAATTTCTATTTTCATTAACTCATCTAATTCGTATCTCTTCTCATCAATAATTATTTTATCGTCATAGAACTCAATCCAACCTTTCAACTCTCCATGCAAGGGTTTTCGTTGCCGGTTTTTTAGAATCCAAAAAACGATGGTAATCAAACATAAGATTAAATAAATTGGGAAAATGAAGTTTACCGTATTTTCAGGGTTGATGTATTCAGAATAAGTCATTTGAAAACCTAGTGATAAGAGTAATACTCCATACAAAACAAAAGTTCTGGAAATACGAATCCCTTTTTTAGGTACAAAAATCTGAAACCGAGCTGCATTCATATCGTAAAACCCTAACCAGCCCAATTCTCCCTATCCAAACTTCTATATTGAATAGCTTCTGCTAATTGTTCATTTCTGATGTTTTCAGAGCCTGCCAAATCGGCTATGGTGCGGCTTACTTTTAAGATTCTGTCGTAGGCTCTGGCACTTAGGCCTAGTCTTTCCATCGCCTTTTTAAGCAAGGCTTTGCCTGCATCGTCTATTTGGCAAATCACTTTGACCATTTCGGCAGGCATCATGGCGTTGGAATGTATGTCAGGATATTCCTTAAATCGCTCTATTTGCACCTCACGTGCTTTTACCACACGTTCTCTAATTTCAGCTGAAGTTTCATTTTTTCGGGTAGAAGAAATCTGGTCAAAACTCACTGGCGTCACCTCCACATGAAGGTCTATTCTGTCTAATAATGGTCCAGAAACTCTATTTAAATACTTTTCTACTGCTCCCGGAGGGCAAGTGCAGTCTTTTTCAGGATGATTATAATAACCGCATGGACAAGGGTTCATACTGGCTATCAGCATAAAACTTGATGGAAATTCCACGGAAAGCCTTGTTCTAGAAATACTCACTTTCCGTTCTTCCAGCGGCTGACGCATTACCTCCAAAACGGTTCTTTTAAACTCTGGCAATTCGTCTAAAAACAAAACACCATTATGAGCCAAAGATATTTCTCCTGGCTGCGGAAAACTTCCACCGCCTACTAAGGCAGCATCGGATATCGTATGGTGAGGGTTTCTGAAAGGTCGCTTTGAAATCAGCGTGGCTTTGCCGCCTAATTTCCCTGCTACCGAATGAATCTTAGTAGTTTCTAAAGCTTCGGCCAATGTTAAAGGAGGTAAAATAGATGGGAGCCTTTTAGCTAACATTGTTTTCCCTGCACCAGGAGGGCCTATCATGATAGCATTATGCCCACCGGCAGCAGCTATTTCCATGGCTCTTTTGATATTCTCTTGCCCTTGCACATGAGAAAAATCGGCTTCATAATTATTAACCGTATGCTGGAAAATCTCTCTGGTATCAGTTACTAAAGGTTTTATTTCTAATTCTCCTTTTAGAAAACGCACAGCTTCGTCCAGCGTTTCTACACCTATTACATCTAGTTTATTGACAATAGAAGCCTCTTCGGCATTTTCTTTGGGTAGAATAAAACCTTTTTTGCCCTGTGCTCTCGCTTCAATAGCTATCGGAAGCACACCCTTTATAGGTCTCAGCGTTCCGTCTAAAGCCAGCTCTCCCAATATCACATATTCAGAAATGTCTTTAGCATAGGTTACACCGCAAGAAATATTAATCAAACATAAAGCTATGGGCAAATCGTAGGAAGAGCCCTCCTTTCTAATATCAGCAGGAGCCAGATTTATAACCGTTTTCTTTCTATCCTGATTGTAGCCTTCATTTTTTAGAGCAGCATCTATTCTTTGAAGACTTTCTTTTACAGCATTATCTGGCAAGCCTACTACGCTAGTGCCTGCTCCTTTAATAATACTAATTTCTACTGTAATTAGGGTGGCACTTACGCCATAAACGGCCGCACCGAAAGTTGTCGCCAGCATTTTGTGGTTTATTTTTAATTATCCCAGAGCCATTCTTTACCTAAAATAAGCTCGTTTTTTAAATTTTGAGCAATGAGGTAATCTCTAGTTTCCTCACTGGTTTTTCTTTTAGGTAGGCTATTAGAATTTGCCAGTGCATAAAGCATCATGGCCGTGTATTTAACATTATTGTCAAGTTCTTTTTTATCAATAAGCCCTATGTCGTCACAGTCTGCATGATAGCAGTTTAGAGCTTCTCTGCTTAATTGCCCTACTGGCGAGCAAATAGGAATCCCTTTCAACATGAAAGACTGGTGATCGCTATGAAGCCCTGCAGCATTCCGATTATTGTTCAAATAGCTCTTATCAATACGCTGTATTTCCTCTCCTATATTGTTGAAATACTGATTTAGTTCTTCATTACCAAAGGCATTAAAACCATGAGCATCATTTATCATATCCAGATTCATCATTAAAGCCACATCTGAAATACTCCCGTCTTTCTCAGCTTGTGCAATATAACTTTTAGAGCCAAGCAAGCCTTGCTCCTCTCCCATGAATAACACAAACTCAATAGGACGTTTAGTTTTTAAATTCAGTTCCTTAAAAACTCGGGCAATGTCTAATACAGAAAAAGCACCTAAACCATTATCAACAGCTCCTTGAGCTAAGTCCCATGAATCTAAATGCCCACCAATCACAATTTTCTCTTTACTATACTTTCCTTGTCCTTTATGCTTCGCAACAACATTTCTAGCCCTTACAGGTTTATTATAATTAAGCATTTCAATATGAGCTTCCAAATTGTGTTCTTCACTAATCCATTCTCTAATAGCTTTTCCGCTTTCTAAAGAAATACACACTGCAGGAATTGAGATTAAAGAACCTGTAACCGATGCCGTTCCGGTCAAAAGTACACCGCCCTCTACCGAATTTGCAATCATAACTCCTACTGCTCCATGTTTTATTGCCAAAGCTGTTTTCTCAGAGCGGTGCAAATTCTTCTTTCCCTTATTCTCTTCCGATTGAATATTGATATTGAAAAGAGCCACTTTACCAGCTAATAAGCCTTTAACCTTATCAAAATCAGCATCCAAGCCATCAAAACAGTCTACAATAGGAGCAGTTACATGAGCTGCTTTTGGCGAGTGAGCCAAAGAAACCACACTAACCTCCCTAAAATTGTCACTGTTGCTAGGTACGATAGATAGTGAAACCCTATTTCTCGACCAAGATTCCACCTCAAAAGAATTATATGAAACATCTGAATATCCAAAAGTCTTAAAGGTTTCAAAAGCAAAGGCTTCCGCTTTTTTACCATTCTCAGAACCTGTAAGCCTGTGCGTAGTGAGATTTATTACATCTTGGAGTTTTTGATAACTTTTCCCCTTTTCCGAAACGTTATTTGCTATCTGATTAAATACAGCCTTTCTCTTCTTACTCGAATCTGAGAAAGAAGTAAAAGTAAAAAAGAGAATAACCAGCGATGTGAAAATGCCTTTGTTCATAAATAAATATTACCCGAATTAAGTTTTTTCTAAGTTAAAATCCTACTTCACAGGATATAATTGGAACCCATAGACTCATATACACGTACTTTATCGCTATAAGGACAGAATATTACGGCACACATTTGATTTTTTCAGTTTTTTTTGTGAATCTTCGCAAACGTGTCCTCGTTTAGTATATCTTCCCCAAATAAAAAAGAAATTGTTTTTAAGGTCAATTTTGTTAAAAATTGATTTTTCACAGTAACTTTGACTTCAATAAGTTTATTTTTGTCAGTTGTAATCCGTTAGTTAGAAATTTATACTATTAATCAGAACACATGAAAAAAGGTATATTCGCTTTTATCGCTGTTTTAACTTTAGCAAGCTATTCTCTAAAAGCACAAGATACTTGTAAGGTTTGTAAACCATACCCATGGGAAATTGGAGTCCCAATAGGTCTAACACAATACTTTGGAGATGTCCACTGTAGCATGCCTTATGCAGCAGGGAATAGACTTATAGGTGGCGTGTTTGCCAGAAGACATCTTAGCGATTACTTCGCTGTTCGTCCACAAATTTTAGCTGGAGGCTTAGCTGGAAATGACTTTTCTCAGCCAGACGGCTACTGGGACTACAGGGGTTTGAAATTTAAAACACCTTTAGTAGAGGCTTCTATTCTTGGAGAGATATATCCATTTAAAGAAAGAAGTATTACCTGCGACGGGATTACAAGAAAAACACTAGCTCCTTATCTTTTTGGTGGTATTGGTATAACCTATACCAACCCTACCGTAGAAGTACAGCCAGGAACCACATTCCCTCCTTTACCACGTGATATTGCGGCAGATGCCGATAATCTAAAAAAATGGGCGGCGGTAATTCCATTTGGACTGGGTGTTAAATGGAACTTAGCGGAGCGTTTTACTTTAGGTGTAGAAGGTGGTTATAGATATTCACTTTCTGATTACCTAGACGGAATTAGCATGGCTGCAAACGACCAGCGTAATGATGGTTACTTTGTAGGTTTATTAATGGGTTCTTATAGATTTGGAGATAAGGATGGAGACAAAGACGGTACTGTAGACAAATGTGATATTTGCCCAGATATTCCTGGTCTTCGTAAATTCCAAGGTTGCCCAGACACAGACGGTGATGGCGTTCCTGATAACCTTGATGCTTGTCCTACTTTAGCTGGTCCAGCTTCGCTTCAGGGTTGTCCTGATGCTGACGGTGACGGTATTGCCGATAAAGATGATGAGTGCCCTACCTTATATGGCTTAGCTTCTCTTAACGGTTGCCCAGACAGAGATGGTGACGGCGTAGCTGATAAAGACGACGAGTGTCCGGATGTAGCTGGTGTGAAAGAATTGAACGGTTGCCCTGATACAGACGGTGACGGTATTGCTGATAAAGATGACAATTGCCCTAACTCTCCAGGTCCTGCTGCTACAAACGGATGCCCAGATGCAGATGGTGATGGTGTGGCTGATAGTGAAGATGACTGTATTAACGCTGCTGGTGATGCGGAAAATGGATGTCCTGATTCTGATGGAGACGGTGTTCCTGATAATATTGACTTATGTCCTGATGTACCTGGCTTAGCATCTAATCAAGGGTGTCCTGAAGGATACGTTAACGGAGTAGCTCCAGCTTTAGGATACAAAACTGCTAGTGGATGTGAAATCACAGCTTCTGAATTAGACGAATTGAATTATGCTGCACAGCAAATTGAATTCTATAGTGGAACTAACAAACTTCGTCCATCTTCTTACAAATCTCTTCAGAGAGTTTGTGACTTGTTGGCAAGATGTTCTGACGCTGCTATTCACGTAAATGCTTATAACGATGGTGCTTCTTCTTCTAGCAATATTAGATTAGCTAAATTGAGAGCTTGTGCTATTTACACATATTTCTTACAGAAGAAATGTTTAACTAAATCTAGAATCTCTTACGACGGATTTGGTGATGAAGATACAGCAAGCTACTATACAAATGCTGAAGGAAAGAGAACTGGAACTAGAATTGAGTTCTTATTAAAATAAGAAAAGACATCTTTTCAAAATAAAAGACCCGAGTTTCAAATTGAAGCTCGGGTCTTTTTATATTTACTAAATTCTAATCCTTTTACAGAAAGGTACAGTGAATTCTAAATCTCTGGGTAGCTCTTTGGTTTAGCTTCTCTCATGATAGCATAAGCCACATCAAACACATCATCCTCATTAGGCTTGGAGAAGTAATCTCCATCTGAACCATACGCGGGTCTATGCTCTTTAGCTGAAATGGTAGTAGCTTTTGAATCCAGGTATTTATACCCTTCTTTAAGCTCTATTATTTGCTGCATCATATACGCCGAAGCTCCGCCCGGCATATCTTCGTCTGCAAATATTATTCTATTGGTCTTTTTTAATGACTTTAAGATGACATCTGTTCTATCAAAAGGAAGGAGCGTCTGTGCATCTATCACTTCCATAGAAATACCTACCTTTTCAAGTTCTTCGCTAGCCATCATCACTATATTACACATAGAACCATAAGTAACTATAGTAATATCTGAACCCTTTTTAAGTATCTCAGGCTCTCCTAACGGCACACATATCTCACCTAAGTTACTAGGAGCCTTTTCTTTTAACCTGTAACCATTTAATGGCTCTATCATCATGGCAGGGTCATCGCCACGCAGTAGCGTATTATAAAGACCTGCTGCTTGCACAAAGTTTCTTGGTACACAAATATGCATTCCTCTTAAAGAATGAATCATAACAGCTAATGGCGAGCCAGAATGCCAAATACCTTCTAACCTATGCCCACGTGTCCTAATTATAACTGGTGCCATTTGACGACCAAAAGTTCGATACCTCAAACAAGCCAAATCGTCTGTTAAAATAGATAGGCAATAATAGACATAGTCAAAATACTGAACCTCCACTATTGGTCTAAGACCTCTCATGGCCGCCCCTATTCCTTGCCCAATGATAGTAGCTTCTCTTATCCCAGTGTCTTCTACTCGGAGCTTACCGTACTTTTCTTGCAATCCAGCAAAACCCTGATTTACATCACCTATTGAACCTACATCTTCCCCTAAAGCAAAAACTCTTTTATCTTTAGCCAATAGTAAGTCAAAATAATTATTGATTATTTGATGGCCACTAAGCACTTTTTGCTCTCCTCCGTACTTAGGTTTTACCTCTTTAACATTTAAAGGAGAAGATTCAAACTCACTGTATAGATGCGAACTATAATTATGTAAATTTTCAGAAGCTAGTCTTTCCAAGAAAGGAGCAAATTCCTTCCCTACCGCCTCTTTTATCAAAACCCTTTTCGCCTTTTTAATAGCGGAAACAGCGTCTCTTTTTAACGGATTTTGCTTACTAGCCAAAGATTTCCTAATTGCATTTAATGCATTTTTCTTTGAGCATTTATTGGCAACTGTGTCAAGAAGCGAAATAGCCTCTTTCACATCTTTATCAATATTCTTCCTGAAAGACTGCCAAGCCTCTTGTCTAGCTTTTTTAGCTACCTCTTTGGCGGCAAGTTCTATCTTTGTCAATTCACTTTCGGTGGCTACTCCTTGCTCTAAAATCCATTCTTTGAATTTGACATTACAATCTTTTTTACCCTCCCATGCTAACCTATCCTTACTTTTATAACGCTCATGCGAACCACTGGAAGAGTGCCCTTGTGGCTGTGTAATTTCATCTACATGAAGCAAACAAGGCATATGCTTATCTCGAGCAAACCTAGCAGCCTTCTGAAAAGCTTCAATAAGTTCAGGATAATTCCAGCCTCTTGCTCTTATTATTTCTAAACCTGAGCCATCATCATTTGACTGGAAACCAGCTAAAGCTTTTGATATACTACTTTTAGTTGTTTGATATTCCGAAGGAACAGAAATACCGTAACCATCATCCCATACAGCAAAAATGACTGGTATTTGAAGAACACCCGCGGCATTAATGCTTTCAAAAAACATTCCCTGCGAAGTAGATGCATCACCAATAGTGGCAAAGCAAACCTCATTTCCATTATTTGAAAAACCGTCTAAACTCTTCAGTTCTGCGTTTTCCCTGTATAATTTAGAAGCATACCCTATGCCAACACTACGAGGTATTTGACCAGCAGTAGGCGATACATCCATCACCTGATTAAATAAATTAGTTTGTTTAAGCCATTTTCCTTTATTATCTAACCATGGGTTAGAAAAATGACCATTCATAGAGCGACCTGCCGAGAATATATCATGCTTAACATCTGCATGGGCATATAACTGGGAATAAAACTGCGTCCAGGTCATTCCACCTACAGCAGCCACAAAAGTTTGATCTCTATAATAACCCGACCTAAAGTCCCCTTTACGAAAAACCTTTGCCATGGCTAACTGAGCTAGTTCCTTTCCGTCGCCGAAAATCCCAAACTTAGCCCTACCCATAAAAACCTCTTTTCTACCAAGGAGGCTTACCTCCCTACTCTCAACCGCCATTCTGTAATCTCCAAGGATCTCCTTTTTATCAATGATGAATTTAGAAGAGATTGAAGCTTGACTGGAGGTATCACTCATTCTGTAAAGGTTTTATGTGCTAAATCAATTATATCTAGCTTGTTTATTGAAAAGAGCTGCAATTTACCACATTTCCTGAATTTATCAATCAGTCTAGTCCCCCTAAAACACCGGTCCTTCTTTGTTAATGGGCTGTTAAATATTTGTATCAGGTTCCTTTTGGACGTTAATTTGTAAAGAAGTCTAATAAAATGTTCAAATTACAAACTCAAGAAAGATGAAATTAATGAAAAGAGTATTATTTACAATTGTAGCGGTTATGGCTTTTGCAGTAGCATCAAACGCTCAAGGTGTTCTTAAATTCGAAAACGAAAAGCATGATTTTGGGACACTTGCAGAAGGTCCTGTAGCTAACTATACATTTAAAGTTACAAACACTGGAACAGCCCCTGTAGTTATTTCAAGAGCTATGGCTTCTTGTGGATGTACTACTCCTGAGTGGAGCCAAGACCCTATTTTACCAGGTGCATCTAGCTCTATTAAAGTTGGATACAACACCTCTGGACGTCCAGGAAACTTCAAGAAAACTATTACTGTAACAAGTAATGCAGAGAACTCTACGGTAATATTGACCATCAATGGTACAGTTACACCTAAGTCAAAGACAAAATAATCTAAGAAGATATTTTATTTGGAAGGCTCACTCAATAGGGTGAGTCTTTTTTTGTGCCTGTGTTTTGATTTTTAATCAGCCATTCGTTACTTATGCCCACTTCATCATGAATAACAAATGACAAACACAGAAATTGAAAAGGCCTTTTTCAAAACAGAACTCCCTGTTAAATGGGGAGAAATGGACGCCGCCCAACATGTTAACAATGTTAATTATCTACGCTGGGCAGAATCTGGCAGAATAGGGTTTTATGAAAAGTTAGGAAGCATTAACCTTGACTTTAAAGCCGTGGGCATCATACTGGCTTGGCAAGATTGCAAATATATTTTCCCAATAACATATCCAGACACTGTAACCATCACTTTTGATGTGATAGAACTTCATAAAGACCGCATTATTGGTGAATGCAAAATCTACTCAAACCGTCATAATAGAATAGCCGCTGTTTCAAAAAGCTCTGTCATGGCGTATGACTTTAAAGCTTTGAAAAAAGCGGCTATCCCAAAAGATTGGAAAGACTCTATTGTAAAAATTTACGGAGACTCTATTTTGAAGTAAAATACTTACTCACCCTTAAATGAAGCTTTTCTTTTTTCTAAAAAGGCCCCTGCTCCTTCACGGAAATCTTGAGTGGTGGTTAAGTATTCAAAGTTTTCTATCTCCGACTTAAAGCCGTCTCTATCGTGAGCGTAATACGCACCTACGCTGTCAATCACTTTTGAAATGGCTAATGGAGCCTTCTGAGCTATTTTGCCCAAAATCTCCTGTGCTTTGGCTATTTCTTGACCGGCAGGTACTACATGATTTGCCAAACCAATTCTGTATGCTTCTTTCCCGTCTATCATGTCGGCTGTCATCATAAGTTCTAGGGCTCTTCCACGTCCTACTAATTGACACAACCTTTGCGTGCCGCCGAAACCTGGAATTATTCCTAGTTTAACTTCTGGTGTACCAAACAAGGCACTTTCAGATGCAACTCTGATATGACAAGCCATAGCCAGCTCGCAACCTCCGCCTAAAGCAAAACCATTAACAGCCGCTATTACTGGAATAGGGCAACTTTCAATAGCATTAAAAACCTTGTGGCCATTTTCTGGACTAAAAGACTCTCCCGGCTTCACCTCCACAAACTCAGAGATATCTGCACCAGCCACAAACGACTTTTCACCGTCTCCAGTTATGATAATGCCCTTAAGTTTCAAGGCTGCAAGTTCCTCCGTAAAGAAATGGTACAACTCTCCCAACAGCATATTATTAAGAGCATTTAGTGCTTTAGGCCTAGACAAAGTTAAGATAGCTATTCCATCTTCTACAGTCACCTTTATATTTTCAAAATTCTTCATTTTCGTATTTTCTAAAAGTTTAAATTAATTTTCAAAAACAGGCTTACGCTTTTCCATATATGCGGTGAAAGCTTCCTGCAAATCGTTTGACAAAAACATGGAGGCATTCCAAGCTGTCATATAGTTTAGAGACTCCGCTACGCTATGGTCCCTTTTATAAAGTAACATCTCTTTAATTCCTCTAACGCTAAGCGGTGATTTTTCTGCTATAGTTGCTGCCAATTTTCTTACAGCATTTAAAAGCTCCTCTTTATTTGCCAAAGATTGATTGACCAAATTGATACGCTCTGCTTCTTTTCCAGCCACATTTCTTCCGGTGTAGGCCATTTCGGCTACAATGCCCGGAGCTATAATATTTGGCAACCTTTGCAAGGTACCAATATCAGCCACCAAGCCCAAGTCAATCTCTTTAATAGAGAAATATGCATCATCTGTACAGTATCTAATATCGCAAGCAGAAACAATGTCTAAGCCACCGCCAACGCAAGCCTTATGCACGGCCGCAATAACGGGCTTACGGCATTTCTCAATAGCCGATATAGTATTCTGTAACTTAAAAATAAACCCTCTTAGAGCCTCTCTTTTTCTACCTTCGCAAGATATAGTAGCAAACTCCTGAATATTCATTAAGGTTTCTAAGTCTATTCCTGCACAGAAATTATTACCCTCTCCATAAAGAATAATAGCCCTTACATTTTCAGTACTATCTAAGGTTTCAAAAATCTGCTGCATTTCTTCCCAAGCAGGGCCGTGCAGAGAGTTTGCTTTCTCTGGCCTATTAAACCGAACTTCGGCAATGTGGCTAGCCACCTCCACTTTAAAATGTTTATAATTCATGTTGATGATTTTGTTTGAACAAATATATTTCAAATCCTTTAATGGCAGCTCCCTTTTTATTTTTGAAATTTAAATTCGCTTAGCCAAAAGGCTATTTAGCTGTATTTCAACAACATCCACAAGCATCAAAAAAAATACTTAAAAAAAGTAAGATTATTTTCAGCAAAAGCTTGCTCAATTAGAACAAAGCCTATACTTTTGCATCTCCATTTCGGAAACGGAATAAGTTTCCTTCTTAGCTCAGCTGGTTAGAGCATCTGACTGTTAATCAGAGGGTCCTTGGTTCGAGCCCAAGAGAAGGAGCAAAAAAGCAGCATTCGTGCTGCTTTTTTTGTGCCTTGTTTTTAGATTCTGGCGAATTTTTGAAGAACGTTAAATAAACTTTCTAACTAATCCTGCACATTGGATTACTTTTAACAATTCATCAGACTGTATTTAAGTTTGATTATTCCGCCTTTATCAAAGTTACTACCAAGTAAGAAAGCACTCAAATAAAACTATTCTAAGAACTATTCAATAACTAACATTATGTTAAGAGCAACTTTTTAAGGATTAAATAACATTTCAATGCAAAAAAGTGGGGCTACTTAGTTACCTAAACAGCCCCAACTTTTATCCAAAAGCCTCTTTCTACCTAAGAAGCTTCTTTATAAATACCTTTTAAATCCTGATAAGACAATGCCGGGTATTTCAAATTGACATCATCTCTAAAAGTGCTAATTGAGTTTTGATATTTCAAAACAAACAAACGAAACTCTTTTTTCGATAATTTATACTCTTCCATCATCGCACCTATATTAGGACGAATTTCACCTCTTTTATTCACAATAAGAAACCTATCAGGAATACTTGAAACTTTCTGAGTACGGACAATATCTTCCCAAATATATTTCAAACAAACATGTTTATTGTACAAGAGGTTAAATTTCAACTCTTTACTAACCGCCCAATATGGTAAAAGTATAATTTCTTTGCCTCGATAGCTCGGCAATTGAACCACTTTGGTTTCCCACGATAGATTCTCCAAATTAAAGTAATCAATAGTATAATCGGAGGTGGGCACATTATATTTCAAACATTGTTTTAGTGTAAATTCACAAAATAAATCGCGACATACATTTGCCAAAATATCAGAAACATTATCCTGCCCAATACCATCTACCAATAACAAAATACTTAATGGATCGCTTAATATTGAAACTCCTCGTTGAGCAAAAGAATTGTTTTTAAAAGCGTTAAATACACTCTTACCTTTCTCTGGACCAACACCCTTCCCAAAATACGTACCATTTGAATATCCAATACGATATTCGTAAGGTTCATGTAGGAAGTTCAACAACTCTACTCCTTTTACCTCATCATCAGGTATGACAAAATCATTCACTAAATGACTAAAAAAGGCTTTAGTTCGCAAGTACAACTTGTTCGAAACCTGACTTTTACCTCGCTCCCCCTCTATCAAAGTAGGAGAGATAAATACTTTAATATCCCTATCTAATGGAATATTGAGGTGTTCTGTTATTTCGGGCATGCCGAAATATTCATTAACTAGTACCATAATATATAGTACCAAACCTTGCTTAACCCAGAGCTACATTATAACTTTACCGCGATTCCAACCTCAGAATCTTTTTTGGTATTGATTTTAATCTCACTTAAAATCTAACCTAGTAAAGGGGCTACATAGATTTAGCTTTTCTTTATTTTTGTGTAGCTCTTTTATCTTTAAATATCATTTTCCTTTTGTTTTGAGATGTAAAATTAGGACTTATTCAAGGAAAGAACTACCAAAAAATAATTTCCGCCTAGACTAGGAAAAATGGAAAACTTTATATAATACACTATTCAAACACTCGCTAAAAAGTTAATTATTCTATAAAAAGAGTAGGGTGGGGTTAAATTCACTATACATTCTCCTGCATATAGATGTAATCCCTAGAAAAGAATGGTATTAATAGACAAAATAATTTTCAACTTCTTCTGAAGCAATATTAAAAGAGTGCTATTCTAAAGTTATCCACATTTCCAGTTTCTTAAAAAAGTCATACTCACTCTAGATAAATCAACATGCAATTATTCAGACAAATAACTTGTATTTAATAAGTTATACTCAATATTATAGATGGTACTACGGAAAAACTCTGAGAATCATTCAATTTATCCATTAATAGTATGTAGAGTTTAAGGCTCCAATTTCAGAAAGCAGGATTACTGCAGTTCTTTTAAAACGCCCTATAAATAGCCCTTAAAATTGAGACTTTCCCCTTTTTCAGATAATTAACAATGAGCATTTTAAGTTATTTAGTGATAGCCCTCTGCCAACAAAGTATAAGACAATATTGGTACTGAACGGTATAATGTTTCTTGCTATGCAGTATAGTACATATTTACAGTTCCAAGAGAAGGAGCAAAAAGCACTAAAACCCTACTCCACCCTCTCAAATAACTCAGCAGAATACTCCTGCCCAGCAGCCACCTGCACCATGGATATTCTGACCTTGGTTGGGAAAAATTTCTCGTGGTCAGCTCTTTTGTGAGCTTTTCCTTGTCCGCCGCTGTCGTCTTTTATTACCAAATCCATTTGTTTTATTCCTTCTGTCCAAATGATAGATTCGTTCTCCCAGAAATCATGCATATCTACATCTATTTCATAAATTCCTTCTTCGGTATATAGTTCTGTTCCCGTGCAGCCATATCCATTGCCTTGTCCTTTGTTTGGAATATAGCAGAGCGTCCATTTAGTGGGTTCACTGCCTTCTGGTTTTTCTAGCACCTCTAATCTAATATGAACTGTTCCGTTTCTATAATCCACTGGTGAAGTCCAATCGGTAGGTCTTTCAGGGTTAATTAAATCTCCTATGACGTAAAAGTGAGATTTATTTGGCTTGGCATTATCAGCGTCCCACTTAGTATAATCAAACGTGACATCAAAGAGGGTGAATTGACCAGAGTCTGGATTCTTTTGAGCCGATAGGCTTAAGGAAAATAAAAACGTGAAAAACGTTAGAAGTTTTTTCATGGAGGGTATTATTTTAAACACAAGGCTTTAAATATAATTGATTTCTATTATCATCCGACAAAAACTAGAGTCAAAAAATGGGCTATTTAAGTCATGAAATGGCATTTCTTAAAATCCTTACCCCACCCCCTTTTACTCGGCTCGCTTTCCAGCGGGGAGTTCATTTTTTTTCGAAAAAATATGAACAAAAAAAAACAGCACCCTGTAAACTCACCCATTCAAAACCCTTAATATAAAAAAGTTGTGGACTAACACTTCTACTTTAAGGGTTTCGACCGTGT
Source organism: uncultured Arcticibacterium sp. (assembly GCF_964021845.1). NCBI lineage: Bacteria > Pseudomonadati > Bacteroidota > Cytophagia > Cytophagales > Leadbetterellaceae > Arcticibacterium > uncultured Arcticibacterium sp. Next base: position 193,279 of record NZ_CAXHZC010000006.1, read on the forward strand.
TCAGACAGTACAGGGCGATATAAGGAATTCATTCTGTTTATTCTTTTTCTCGAACAACAGAAATCATTAAACACTAGACTATAAATATAATTGATTCTACAAGGAATTCAATTATCGTTAAATAAGCGATTCAAAACATTATTTGACTCCCAAAACAAAGAAGACTTCAACAGAGCTTCTTACCTTAGCATAGTTTTTCAATCAAATTAATCAAAACCCTAAATGACATACGTAGCAAATTCAGCCAGATATGACAAGATGGAATACCGTAGATGTGGCAAAAGCGGCATTAGGTTACCAGAAATATCGCTAGGCTTATGGCATAATTTCGGTGGTGTAGATACTTACGAAACTTACAGAGCCATTTTACATACAGCCTTTGACGCAGGCATTACACATTTTGACCTTGCTAATAATTATGGCCCACCTCCCGGCTCTGCCGAAGAGAATTTTGGCTCTATTCTTAAAAAAGACTTTTTACCCTATAGAGATGAACTTATCATTTCTTCTAAAGCGGGTTTCCACATGTGGCCTGGCCCATACGGAGAGTGGGGTTCTAGAAAATACCTTATTTCTAGCTGCGACCAGAGTTTGAAGAGAATGGGCTTAGAATATGTAGATATTTTTTACTCGCACCGCCCAGACCCAGACACGCCAATGGAAGAAACCATGGGTGCTTTGGACAGCATTGTTCGTTCTGGAAAAGCTTTATATGCTGGTTTAAGTAATTATAACCCTGAGCAAACCAAAGAAGCTTTAGCGATATTGAAAGATTTAGGCACGCCTTGTTTAATTCATCAGCCAAAGTACAGCATGTTTGTACGTGATGCGGAGCAAGGTTTGATGGACGTTTTAGGAGATAATGGCGTAGGCTGTATTCCGTTTTCGCCTTTGGCTCAAGGACTCTTAACCAATAAGTACCTAAAAGGAATTCCTGAAGGTTCGCGTGCAGCACTAGACCATGGTTTCCTTCAAAAAGGTGAAATCAATGATGAGGTGATTGCCAAGATTCAAAAATTGAATGATATGGCAGAAGGCCGCGGTCAGTCTTTGGCACAAATGGCGATAGCCTGGTTATTAAAAGACGAACGCGTAACTACGGTATTGATAGGTGCTAGCCGTGTATCTCAGTTAGAAAACTCTTTAGGAGCACTAGACAAGAAGACCTTCTCTTCTGACGAATTAGCTCAAATAGAAACTATTCTCAAATAATTTATCAGCTCTGCATTTATAATGCAGAGCATCACTTTATACTATATCAAAAAAAATGAAATCAATCTTATCTCTTTTAATTCTATCAATAGCCTTCTCTTGTACACCAGCAGAAGAAAAAGCAACGGAAGTAACTGAAACAATTACTGCTGAGGTCACTGAATTAGAGAATCCATTTATTCATCATGTTTATTTCTATTTAAACAATCCTGACAGTGCCGAAGATAAGGCCAAACTAGTGGAAGGTTTAAATAAGCTTGCACAAGTAGAAACTATTCAAAAGCACTTTATTGGTTTTCCTGCCTCTACCGATAGAGATGTTATTGTGAAAGATTATGCTGTAAGCTGGATGTGCTTTTTCAAAAACTTGGAAGAGGAAGAAATGTACCAAGTAGACCCTATTCACTTAAAGTTTGTAGAAGATTATAGTCACCTATGGAGCACGGTTAAGGTATATGATTCGGTACCTGAATAAAATTTTAAAAACACTTTATAGTATAAAAAAAGAAGGGCAAAGCTCTTCTTTTTTTGTACTAGAATGCAACCCCACACCATAAACCATTACGCATCAGACCATTATATTCTTTTTTTTATTAACTTAGTGGTAATTTAAACTTAAGCTTACCTTATTAACCAAAAAGGTAACAATAAGCTAACCATGAAACTAAGATGAAAAAAACATTACCCCTTTTGTTTCTACTTTGCCTTTCGTTTAGGGTTAAAGCTCAGAACTTTGACGACTTCCTAAAAGCCTATGAAGGTCAAAATCAGATTTCATATTTTCAGCCACTTTCTGATGTTCTGACTGCTGGATTAAACTCGGGCCATGTAGATAGAATGCCTTTAGACAGCAGTTTCCATTTCACTATTAAACTTATTGGCAATAGGTCATATTTCATCACTGACAAACTGAGAACATTCGAGCCATTAGATGCAGAAGGGCAAGCTCTCGGCTTTCAAGTACCCACTATTGTAGGCCCATCTGAAACGGTGGTAATAGAAAACCAAAACGGTTCTGCAGATACTTATGTACCGGGCTCTGGAAGTAGATTTATACCTTTAGTGGCTCCCCAAATCACTATCGGGAATTTTGCAGGAACCAGTCTGAGTTTACGATTTGCTCAATATAAAGGCAAAGAAAGTGACGATACTTTCAGGTGGATAGGAGCTGGCGTACAGCATAACTTAGGAAGGTACTTTCTAAAAAACACAAACGACTTTCTAGTTTTCAACTATGCCTTTCAAAAACTCGGCATGAATAATTACTTTGATTTTACTACTCAAAGAGCAAGTATACATGCTGGAAAACAGGCCAAACTTTATCATTTTTATGGTTTCCTAGGTTTTCAAACTGGAAAACTTGATGCAGATTTTGAATATGAAGATAGTCAGGATTTGACATCCCAATTTAACATTAGCTTAAAAAACAAAAATAAACTCGTTGGAGGCGTTGGGGCTGGTCTTAAGTTATCTGTTTTAATAATTAATGCTGAAGTCTCTCTCTTGCAACCAACCGTAGTCTCAGCAAATGTTGGTCTATCATTTTAAAACGTAGAATCATGAAAATTAAATTAATAGCAATCCTTTTGGTCTCCTCCACCTTTATATCTGGTTGTTTTGAACGAGGTAAGTTTGAATATGTCACCACTATTGATCAAACCTTCAAATACACGCTTGATAAAAGTGGAGAATTCAGTGAAAGTAGTACCCTCACTAGTAATGAAATTGCTCGAAAAGTTTTAGACTTAGACTTAGCCGATGACTTTATAATAAAAGAAGTAAATATCAAAAAGGTTGGGATGAAATTTAATTTTGGCTCTGGAAGTACTGCAGATGCTATTCAGTATCGTGTATTTGTGGGTAACGCAAGTGGACGAGACCCTTTTTTAAGTGCTGACGGAAGTCAAAGTCACATTCCTACCGATTTTTTTGGACAAATTGGAGTTGAATTTGCTGTAACCCAATTTTTAAACAATAAAGGGGCGGGAACAGTCAAAAGAGTTTTAAGCGAAGTATTAGTCGGCAATTCGGAAGTATACGGCGTAAACAATGGCAAAAGTTATAGAATGGATTTGGAAGGTATAGTACCAAATGGTAAAAGGCTGGTGGGTACAATAGACCTAATTTTAGATGTGGATGTTACCTACGAAACTTGTGAAGAAGTACCGATAGGTTTTGCTGAAGAAGAGTGCATTTTTTAACCCAACCTCCTCTGCATTAAAGCATTTACTAGTTCAAACAACCTCTTGGGTTTAAGTGTCCGCCAATTGTCAAATTGCAGCGTCCCGCCAAAGTTCAAATAATAATCGAGGCGATATTTCTGCATTTCAGAAAGGATAAACTCAGGTGCATTAATAATGCTTACCCAGCCATCTTCCACATCTTCAAACCACTCTTCGTAATAGTCTTGGTCTCCGCCATGAAACTGAAAAAGGTTTTCTGCAATCAAGATAAACTTGTCAATACCATTTTTCAGCAGCCTATCTATCACATTTCTTTTCAAATGCATGATGTCATTATGCAGGGTGTCATTCCACTCTCCAAAAAGCTCTATTACCGCCACATTATTGGTGTAGTCGGTATAAAGAATTTTTAAATAAAGCGTTTCAGAACCTATATCATCCCAGCGAGGGTCTATATAGTAGCCATACACATCGTTTTCATAATAAATGCTATACTCCCTCCCAAAAAACGGAGAACGCATGTCTTTATCTGCTTGATAATACTTTTGCCAATTATGATACGGTTCTATGTCGTGCATTAATAAAGACTTACTTAAAAATCTATTGAGTATTTTAAAATAAATTAGATACGTATTATTATTTAATCTCAAATACAGGGTTTAAGATGGAATACTTGAATATAACGTACGTTACTTCAAATGGTTTCTTCTTGTCTTGACAGACTGCCCTTCATTATTGTTTAGGCAAAAACCATTACCAAAATAAACTTGCACAGTAAAAATTCATTAAACAATTAACTGTAAGAATATTATGAAGAATGAATTTTAACCGTGCTTCAAACAGGATTTTGGCAAATCGGAAGTCACTTTTTAAAGAGAATTTGCTTAACCTAATTATCTATATGTAGACTTTACCAACTAACGATCAAATTCTCAAAACGTACCAACATTTCTTTACTTACTTTGCCAGCCAAACCGTTTCCGATAGTCACGCCATCAATCTTTGTCACGGGTAAAACCTTTTTATTGGTAGAAGTAGTAAACACCTCGTCTGCCTCAAAAATGTCTTTCAAAAATAAATCTGTTTCGCTCACTTCAAAGTCTGGCTTTGCTAAATCCATGACTGTTCTTCTAGTAATACCTCTCAAAACTCCAGTTGCAGGTGTTTTAATTTGATTGTCTTTAACCAAAAAGATATTGCTTCTACTCATTTCAGAAAGTAGTCCTCCTGTATGATACAAAACATCAATAGCCCCCGCAGCCTTTATAGCGGGCTGAAGCGACATCACTCTTTTATAATCTGTAGACTTAAGTGTAGGCATATCACGCGAATACTCATGTGTAATTATTGAAATTCCCTTACTAAAAGCCTCTACTGGCATTTCTGACAGCTCTTCTGAACGAATAAGAAAATTCGGTCTTGTCATTGTAGAGCTGTCAGGAGCATCTCCACCAGTTAGCAAAAATCGAAAAGCTACTTCCTCTTCTTTTGAAAGCTTATAAAGTTCTGTCAAGATTTCAGAAACCTCCTCTTGTTTCATGTTAAAAGGAATATTCAACAAATCTGCCGATCCCTTAAACCTTTGCCAATACCAATCCCACTGGAAAGGCTTTCCGTTATAAGTCCTGAAATAGTCAAAGAGTCCATAACCTCTCAGCAGACCTAAGTCGTTTGGGCTAATCGTTATATCTTCCGAAGGCATTATTTGCCCATTATACCAACTGTGACTTTTCATCATTGTCTATATTTTAAATCAATACCGCTGTAAATTAACAAGATTTCAGAAAGACTATTTCCATAAACTTTGCTGAACTAAAAGGAAGCCAAATTACTCCCATAAAATCCTTAATAATTTCAAATTAAGTGAGTCTTCCTCGATATTAAAGAAAGGCAAATACCATTAATTAGAAAAAAATAAAAACTTGAACATTTCTCTATTAACTTTACCGATAAGAAATGTCAAGCATTCAATACAAATACAAACCCGAAAATCTGACGCTCTCAGAGCCAGTAAAATATGACGCCTCTAGTTTAAAAACGGAGGAGATGCTCATTAATATTGGTCCACAGCATCCTTCTACCCATGGGGTTTTAAGACTAGAGGTAGTTACAGATGGTGAAATAATCAAAGATGTGGTTCCGCATATGGGATATTTACATCGTTGCTTTGAAAAACATGCTCAATCCGTTCCTTTTAATCAGGCTATACCCTTTGTGGATAGGTTAGATTATGTGGCGGCTATGAACTCTGAACATGCATGGGCTATGGGTATTGAAAAAATGCTCGGCATAGAAAATGACATTCCTAAGCGAGTAGAATATATTCGTGTTTTAGTAGCTGAGTTAAATAGACTAGCCTCTCATTTTATAGCCATAGGTACCTATGGTTTAGATATTGGAGCTGCCACACCGTTTCTTTGGCTCTTTAGAGACCGCGAAACCATTATGAGAATGCTGGAGTGGGCATCCGGGGCCAGAATGCTTTATAATTATATCTGGATTGGTGGTTTGTTTTATGACCTCCCAGTTGGCTTTGAAGAAAAGTGCTTGGAATTTGTGAATTATCTTAAGCCAAAACTAGTTGAGCTACGCCAAATAATTATTGAAAACCATATCTTCATTAACAGAACAGCAAATGTAGGCGTACTACCCCTTCAAATGGCCGTAAATTACGGTTGCTCAGGCCCTGTTCTTAGAGGAAGCGGTTTGAAATATGATTTAAGAAGAGTTGACGCTTATTCTGTTTACCCTGAACTTGATTTTGACATACCTGTGGGTAAAGGAGAAATGGGAACCATAGGCGACTGCTGGGATAGAAATAATGTTAGGGTACAAGAGTGCACAGAGTCTGTTAAGATAATTGAGCAATGCCTTGAAAAGCTGACCAAAGAACATAAAAGAGATAGAAGTTTTGACCCACAAGCTTTAGTTCCTAAGAAAATTAGGCCCAAAGCAATGGAGTTTTACTGCAGAGCTGAAAACCCAAAAGGAGAATTAGGTTTCTTTTTTAAGACAAATGGAAAATCTGATATTCCAGAAAGAGCCAAAGTAAGAGCTTGTTCTTTCAATAACTTATCAATACTACCAGAAATATCAAAAGGAACAATGATAGCCGACTTAGTAGCTATTGTAGGTTCTATTGATGTGGTAATGGGCGAAGTAGACAGGTAATAAAACTAAAGTTCCCAAACACTTGGATTCTCATGCCTTCTAAGATGCTTCCTAACCTCCATCCAAAAAGCTAAAACCATGTAAATAATAATGGGAGAACCTAGCGTAAAAAAAGATGCGTATATGAAATACAGTCTAATACTGCTGGCCGAGAAATTCATCTTCTGACCAATCTTAGAACAAACTCCAAAAAGTCTGCTTTCTACAAGGTATTTGATTTTTTCCATGAAGTGGTTTCTCTTTAGAATTTATCAAAGAACACACTAAGTTAATGATTTAAAAAGAATTTGCTAATCAATTTAACCCAAACCTATCAGAACAGGTCGTTAAACTCCTTTTTATACCCTTAAAAGGCTTGCTAAAACCATTTACGCGTACAACCGAATAACTAGCTAAGTACGAGCCCATTGAAAAACAACATCATTTTAGACGCTTTCTTACTAAACAGGTTTGAATATTTAGAAGTAATTTTATATTTCGTTATCTAACCATAAATATGAATAAAGAACCAATATTTAAACCCACTTTTGGCGAATATATAAGTAATCGTGAAGCCTTAGAAAATGAGATAGCATTCCTTCAAACCCAAGGAGATCCAGAAACTGCCGTACGTTCTCAATTTTATGGCTCTGACATTTTACAAGAAATGTTAAATAGAAAATCCGTTGTTGGAATTCGTTTTTCATTTGGCTTAAACGAAAACAATGTTCCGAATTTAATTCTAGCTCCACTAGACACCTACGGAAACGTTATAGAAACAGAGGGTGACGGAGGAGGCCTTGGAGGTGGCAATGAGAGTAAGGGCGGTAATGGGCCTACTTGCCCCACAGTGTGCGAATAAAATTTAACAACATTGTTAGACTTATTTTTTAGTTTTATATCAAAGTACCCAGGGGCCTTTTTTGAAAGTGCCTGTATTTTAATTCCTTTGGCCCTAGGACTCATTAGATGGCAGCTACTTAGCCAAGAGTTCAAGCTCATATGGATTTATACGGTAATACTTGCAGTAACAGACATTCCACTTTGGTGGACTGCACTTCAAAGTATTAATAATTACAGATGGAGCAATTTCCAAGAAATTTTAATTTCCGGTTGGCTATTTTTCGTGTTTTTTAAGATACTCGATGGAGTATCTATAAAAGCCCTCTATATCATATACATGATATTTGCAATTATTATATTCTACGATTTTAATTGGATAGATTATTCTGGAAAAATATTCTCTTTCGACCGACTGCTTTTCATAGGGTTCTCCTTTATGTTTTTTTATGAATTGCTAGAAAAACTAGAGGTTGTTGATCTTTTACGCTATCCTAAATTCTGGTTCTTTACAGGAACATTAATAAGCAGTTTAGGTACTCTTTTTATGTTCGTCTTTTCAGAATATGCTTCTTACACTTACGATTACTTTTCTCTTTTCAGATATTTGAAAGATTCGTTTAAATACATCTTTGTTTTTTGTCTTACTATTGCTCTATTCCTTGATAATCGAAATTTAAAACCAAAAATTTATTAATGGAAACCGCCATCCAATCTATTCTTATTGGCACTTCAATACTACTCTTAATGGGGTTTTCCGTTGTTGGTTTTGTGGTTTATTACCAAAGAAAACAAATTAGAAACCAAAGAGCCCTAACGCAATTAAAAGAAATACATCAAAAACAAATGCTCAGCAACTCACTTGCCGTACAAGAGGTAGTACGTAGAAAAATATCCAATGACCTCCACGACGAAATAGGCGGATTACTATCTGCCACAAAGCTTAGTATTAGCTCGCTAAGTAAACAGGTAGATGCCAGTGTGGTGGAAAGAGTAAATCATTCTAAACAGCTTGTAACTGAAGCATTATCACAGGTAAGAAGCTTATCACGTGACCTTATACCTCGTACTCTTGAGAAATTTGGTCTAGAGCTTGCCATTCAAGAATTTATTCAAAAAATGGAAGAAGCTACTTCTGTTGAGTTTGACTTTAGTCATGAAGACGATTTAAAAAGACTTCATCCTGAAATAGAATTAGCTACCTACCGAATTATACAAGAGCTAACTAATAACTCTCTAAAACATGCCGAATGTTCTTTGATTGAAATTGACTTAAGAGTTATTTCAGAAAAACTACAAATAAAGTTTACGGACAACGGAAAAGGTTTTGATCTTGCAAGTGCATTAAACTCTAAAAAAGAAGGTTTAGGCTTAGGAAATGTATTTTCTAGACTTTCTGTAATTGAGGGAGAGTATACCTTTGACACTAAAAGAAACTCAGGTATAGAATACTTAATAACCATACCCAAAAAAAATATAAACCATGAAGAAGAAAATTAAACTGGCTATTGTAGACGACCACCTCCTTTTTAGACATGGTATGGTTCAAATCCTATCCCAGATTGATGATTTCGAAGTGGTTCTGGAAGCTTCAAACGGTCAAGAATTTTTAGAAAAACTTTCGGAGAAGGAAGTTGACTTAATTCTCTTAGACATACAAATGCCCGAAATGGATGGCATTCAAGTAACAGAGTATCTTAGAAAACAAGATGAGGAAGAGCCAAAAATAATTATTCTATCTATGCATAATGAAGACCAGTATATTCTTCATTTATTAGAAATAGGTGCAAACGGATATTTATTAAAAGACACAGAACCAGATGAGGTAGAACTAGCCATAAGAAAAGTTAATGGGCAGGGAATTTACTTTACCGATTTTGTTAGTCGTGTAATGCTGAGAAAGGCCACGCTCAAAAAGTTACCGCGTTCTGGTAAATTCTTTAACTACAAGAAAGACTTATCTGAAAGAGAACTAGAAGTTTTAACGCTTATTTGCCAAGGACAAACTACCGCAGAAATAGCCGACAAAGTGTGCCTGAGCCCAAGAACTGTTGAAGGGCACAGAACCAGAATAATGGAAAAACTAAGTGTTAAAAATACGGCTAGTTTAGTAGCTTTTGCCGTTAAAAATCAATTAATCATGATTTAAGATAGCGGTAGCCTCTATTTCTACTAAATAAGCTTCCTGAATCATTCTACTCACTTCTATCATGGTAGTACAAGGTAGTGTTTCTCCAAAAAACTCGGAATGGGCTTTTCCTATTTTGTCCCATTGCTCTATATCTTTTACATAGATTCTGGTTCTCACCACGTCTTTTAATTCTCCACCCAATTGCTCAATGGCATTTTGAATTCGCATCAAAATGAATCTAGTTTGCAAAAAAGGGTCATTCGCCCCTACTATTTCACCACTATTGGTAATAGAAACCGTTCCACTTACTTCAATAGTATTAGCCACTCTTACGGCACGCGAATACCCTACCGACTTTTCCCAAGAGGTTCCTGAACTTAAATTTTTTCTTCTCATATTTGACATACGTTTCTGATGTTCCTTTTGTCCAAAAAAAGCCTGCACAAAAGTCAAATAACACTGAACACTAATAGTTTAGAATCAAACCAAGAAAAAGCCCGCCCATAATAATTACGTAAGAAGGTATCTTGGTTGTAATCAAAATCAAGAATGTAATTATGATAGTCCATACCGATATCATAGAGCCCGACATGGTTTCAAAAAGAGAAATCCCTGCGGCTATAGTCAAACCTGTACTCGAGGCATTTATACCTTCTAAAGAAGCTCTTACAGCTCTATATTGCTTTAATTGTGTCCAAAATCGAATCACAAAAAATATCATCAAAATTCCTGGAAGGAAAATACCCAAAGCTGCTACTCCAGCCCCTAGAATTTGCCCACTTACACCCCAATCTCTCATTGACAAGGAACCAACAAAAGAAGCTATTGAAAATGTAGGCCCAGGAACCAACTCTGCTATGGCAATACCTGAGAGAAATTCATCTGCAGATAAATAATGCTTAAACTCTACAAACTCATTGAAAAGTAGCGGTTTCATAATATGACCTCCTCCAAAAGCCAAACTGCCGTTTCTGTAAAAGTTTTCAAAAAGCCGTACAGGAAGGTTCTGTGTTATTGAACCTACGGCGATAGACGCTCCAAAAACAACAGCCCATAAAACAAAATTTCTCCACGCTATTTTTATTGGACTTTTATCCATTACCTCTTGTTCTTCAAATTTAAAAGAAGACACTATTCCTCCTAAAAGAATAAGAGCGGGTGTAACATAAGGAGAACGATATAAAAAAGCCATACCAGCCCCTAAAACCATCAAAACCCAACTAGTTTTAGAATGAATTACCTTTCGGCCAATTACATACGCAGCATAAAAGATAAAAGCAATCCCCATCGGTTTAATAAACCGAGTCATTTTTAGCAATAAATCTTTATCAATAAAAGACACCCCAAGTGCCGCACCCGCCATTATAATGGTGGCTGGCAATATCCAAACCAAAAGTGTAATAATGGCTAAGACGGGCCCGCCTAGCTTGAAACCTATAGCCGTTAAAGTTTGTGTAGATGTGGGACCAGGAAGTATTTGACAGAGTGCCTGAAGCTCCATAAGTTCAGCCTCTGTTAGGTATTTATGACGAATAACAAAATACTTTATAAACAAGGTTAGGTGAACGTTTGGCCCACCAAAACCAGTCAATGCTATGGTAAGCACATCCCTTAAAAATATAAAATATCTTATTTTACGCATATTTTCACTGCGAGTTCCTTATGGCTTAGAACTACAATCTACTAAAAAAAGAAATCGATGCATGCACCGATTTCTTTTTTTAGCTTCTCGATATGAAATTTTTGTCTATTTCATCTCCACTACCTGAAGACTTACGTCAGACCAAGTCTTGTTCATGTGAAGTTCTTTACATGCTTCACCAATAGCTTCTAAAGCCGCGTTTCCACTAAAGTCAGTTAGTATATCGATGCTTCCTGTAACTATGGTAGCTGTATCATTTTCTGCAATAGCAAAATCAAATGTTTTCTCAACGCCATTCATTTTCAATGTTACTGGAATAAGCCCATCTTCCGCTACTCCATAAGAACCCGTAATTAATGAATCAGAAAGGTTGTTAAAGAAAAACTCTACCAATTTAGCATCACGTGGTTCATTGTTAGTATTTACACTTTTTGCATTTATAGTAAATTCGTTTCCTGAAAGGCTAATTTCATCAAAGCTCCCTGGTACACCCACTTTATCTGGTGTTTTAAAAGCCGTCCAAGTCAATGTAGACTTTGCTAAATTAAAATTATATGCCGTGGCCTCTGTCGTTTCTTCCGTTTCTTCAGTGTTTGTTGAAGAATTACAAGACACCATTACAGATGTCACAAACATGGCTAAAAGTACTTTTTTCATTTTTCTTTTTATTTATTTTTTGAGTCCTAATTCTCTTAATCTTTCTTCTAAAAACTCTCCTGCAGTCATATCAACATACACTTTGGGAGAGGCCTCAGAAATACACGAATCTAACGAAGTCAAGTCCATTTCGGCACGTGGGTGCATAAAAAACGGTATTGAAAACCTAGATGTTTTCATTTTCTCCACAGGAGGATTTATAACCCTGTGAATAGTTGACTTAAGTTTGTGGTTTGTTAGCCTATCTAACATATCACCCACATTTATTACTATTTGGTCTGGTAAGGCAGTCACAGAAATCCATTCGCCATCTGCCCTTAATACCTGAAGACCATCTGCTGATGCTCCCATTAAAAGCGTTATCAAATTTATATCACCATGAGCCGCAGCTCTCACAGCCCCTTCTTCTAATAATTCTGGATTTTCAATTGGGAAATAATGCAAAGCCCTAAGAATACTATCACCCTGATATACTTTGGCTTCAAAATAATCTTCTGGCAGCTCTAAATAAAGAGCTATCGCTTTCAATAGTGTACGTCCCGTGTTTTCAAAGATTTTGAAAGTCTCTTTTGTGAATTCTTCAAATTCAGGAATTTCTTCTGGAAAAACATTTTCCGGCATTCCCTCTCTCGGGTTCAGCTGACCTACATGATAAAACTCCTTCAAATCAGGCTTTTTAAAGCCCTTTGCTGTTTCTTTATTTTTACCAATGTAGCCTCTTTGACCCGCTAACTCTGGAAATTCATATTTTGTTTTCAAGGCGTCCTCTTGATAAAAAAACTTCTGCACAGCCGCATAAAGCTTTTCTCTCAATTCATCAGAAAGGCCATGATTTTTAAGTGCCACAAAACCAATATTAGTAAAGGCCGCACCTAGTTCACCTACAAATTTATTTTTTAGCTTAGAATCTCCCGAAGTAAACTCAGCTAAGTCAATCGATGGGATAGTGTCTAAAAGTGTTTGTTGAGACATATTCTTGTGAAAATTGTTATTCAAAAATACGAGTTTAATTGCTCTTTTATTAAAAAAACCGTTCAGAATCCTGATTGAGGTATACTAAAGGCGTAATTCCTTCGCCTTACTAAAAAATTATTTTACTGAAGGTCTGACCTTGTACGGCTAGCTATACTTCGTCCTAAGGTTATTTCGTCTGCATATTCTAAATCTCCACCTATGGGAATGCCTCTAGCTATGGTGGTTATGTGCAAATTGAAGTCTGTTAATTTCTTTTGAAGATAAAAAGCAGTGGTATCTCCTTCCATTGTAGGCGAAAGTGCTAAAATGATTTCTTTGACCTGACCACTTTCCGAAATTCTTTTCATAAGTGTATCAATGTTCAAATCATTGGGGCCAATACCGGCAATGGGAGAAATTATTCCCCCTAAAACATGATATTGCCCTTGATATTGAGCTGTATTTTCTATAGCCAATACATCTCTAGTATCTTGCACCACACAAATTATTTGTTCGTCTCTGTTTATCGAAGTACAAATTTGACATAACTCATCATCAGAGATATTATGACATTGGCGGCAGAAGGTAGTTTTTGTTCTTAAATCAATCAATGCTTGCGAAAGAGCCATTGTTTTTGATTCGTCAGCTTTCAGTAAATGCAGGGCTAAACGCAATGCAGACTTCTTCCCTATTCCTGGAAGTTTAGAAATCTCATCAATTGCATTTTCAATAAATTTGGAAGGGTAATTCACTTATTCTTTTTGAAACGTTAGCATTTACTTAACCATTACTTCAGCCGAAATACCTCTCCTGCAAATTTCGTTTCGCTGGCTCACTAGTTCATCATACTCACCCGAATTTACAGCACACTTACCTTTTAAATGAATAATCATGGCACATTGTTCAGCTTGAGTAGGTTCATGTTTACAAACATCTACTAGCGTATCAATGACATGGTCAAAAGTATTGACGTCATCATTAAAAACCACAAGACTCCATAGTTTAACGTTTTCTACTACCTCGTCTAAGGCTGTTACAATTTCTATTTCAGGACTTTCTTCTGGTTTCATTTGCTTACTGTGTTAAAGCGACACAAAAATATCAAAAAAAGCTATTTTCTTATGCTTATCTTTGAGCCTTTCTGAATAACCAAGCTTTACTTTATGAGTCCCGGATTAGCCATCACCATTCTTTTAGTGTACTTCGCTGTGCTCGTTTTCATTTCAATCAGAACTTCTAAAGGTGCTGATACTAACTCATTTTTCAATGCTAACAAGGAGGTGCCTTGGTATTTGGTGGCTTTTGGAATGATAGGTACTTCCCTTTCTGGGGTAACTTTTATCTCCGTACCTGGGGCCGTAGGTACTAAAGATTTTTCTTACTTTCAAATGGTTTTGGGCTATACCCTTGGTTATCTTTTTATAGCCACGGTTTTGATGCCCATTTACTACAAACTTAACCTCATCTCTATTTATACTTATTTAGAGAAACGTTTTGGATTTTGGTCTTACAAAACCGGCTCTGCATTTTTCCTTTTGAGTAGAACATTAGGCTCAGCAGTAAGACTTTATATTGCAGCACAGGTGCTTCAAATTGTCATTTATGACCCATTAGGTGTTCCTTTCTGGCTTTCTGTATTAATTACTATTGCTCTTATTTGGATTTACACTTTTAAAGGAGGTATTAAAACCATTGTAATAACTGATACGCTACAAACTACATTTTTGGTATCCGCTGTAGCCTTAACCATTTATTTAATTACAGCAGAAATGGGCTTAGATTTCAGTGGAATGCTTGATACTGTTTCTTCCAGTTCATATTCTAATATTTTCTTTTTTGAAGGTGGCTGGTCAGATCCCCAAAACTTCTTTAAACAGTTTTTCTCCGGAGCACTTATTGCCATTGTCATGACTGGTCTTGACCAAGATTTGATGCAGAAAAATCTGGTATGTAAGAATATTGGTGAAGCCAAGAAAAACATGCTTTGGTTTACCATTGTACTAGTTTTTGTTAATTTGATGTTTTTAGGCTTAGGTGCATTAATGTACATCTATGCACAGAAACAAGGCCTTGATATTCCAGCAAAAACTGACGACCTCTACCCTATGATGGCTTTACAGCATTTTGGTAGTTTAGATTTTGGCATGACTGGTATGCTAGTAGCCGTTATGTTTTTAATTGGAATTACGGCCGCTACTTACGCCAGTTCTGATTCTGCTTTGACAGCACTTACCACCGCTTTCTGCATTGATTTCTTAAACTTAGAAGGCAAACCGGAACCTGAAAGAAGGCGATTGAAGAACATTACCCACGTGGGCTTTTCACTTCTGTTTTTTGTAGTAATCATGGCTTTTCATGCCTTAAACAGCACAGATGTTATTTCCGCTACTTTTCAGATAGCTAGTTATACTTACGGACCATTGTTGGGTTTATTTGCTTATGGTATTTATACAAAGAGAAGCGTAAAAG
Organism: uncultured Arcticibacterium sp.; assembly: GCF_964021845.1. Lineage (NCBI taxonomy): Bacteria > Pseudomonadati > Bacteroidota > Cytophagia > Cytophagales > Leadbetterellaceae > Arcticibacterium > uncultured Arcticibacterium sp. Next base: position 208,517 of record NZ_CAXHZC010000006.1, read on the forward strand.
ACAAATTTGTACCTTACGTTTGTGTTGCAGCCCCCATACTTACCTATGTTTTGGTTCAAATAATAGAGACCCAAACAGCATATCGATTTGGTTTTGAAAACTTGCTTTTAAACGGAATGCTTACTATTGCGGGTTTATTTGCACTCAAAAACTCTGAAACTAACGTTTCACCAGCTTCTTAGTAAATTTGCCCTTTTCGGAATTTACCGTTAGAAAATGGATTCCAGGAGGGTAATTATTAAAGCTGATATAGAAAGTTGGCTCTACTAAAGTGTTTTTTTGCAATTCCATTAAGACCTTACCACTGTTATTGGTTAAGACAACTTCCGTATTTTCTGACCTTAACGCTATTGGCACAGCTATGGCTAACTTTTTCTGAACTGGATTAGGGAAAACTAAAACTTTTGGTTTTGGTTCTTCTCCTAATATCACGAAACTCTCTAGATTATTTACAGGCCAACCTATCTCATTAAGAATGGTCAGCACTTCGCCACTTGGCTTGTGAATAGCCAGTGCTGCAAGGATAGATGGAGACATAATGGAGTATGCATTTGGCGTATCTGTACTTGAATTAGCATCTCTAAAGTCAATATGCGATAAACTTGCCCCTTCCTTATACTCTTCCGGAGAGTAAATCTCTGGAGTTCTTCCACGATAATTATCATTAGTGACATTAAAAACTAGGGAATTGCTCACCATTTCTTCTTTCAAATCTTCAGAAGGGTTTAGGTAATTAGACTTATCTACCAAAGACTCTCCCTCTTCCGTTTGAACGAACGTGTCAAAAATATAAGGAAAACTAGACTGTCCCCACTGACCTTCGGACTCATTATTAATAAGCTTCATAGATGAAGAGAAACCTAAACCATGAGCTATTTCATGTAGTGCAACTGTAACTAAATCAAACTTACCTGAAAAAGTAGTTCCGTCAGTGCTGTAAGACCAATTTGTATTACTATTTAAAGTCACGTTAATATCGAAGTCGCCATCATTTAAATCTTTACCTGATATGGCTTCTGCCAATGGGCAAACATACCATACGTCTCTGTAAGGAGCATTATCTATATTTCTGTAAATTCTAGTGGCCCCAGAATAGGCCAAAGTGGTACCACCACCTATGTTTTCCCATTTAGCATTAATTCTAATGGGTTGGTTTGAAATTAAAAGAGTTTCCCAAATACTCACAGCCTTTTCGAATGCAATTTGAGCCACATCAGGAAAACCAGTGTAAGAAACATCAATGTTACTCGTAACAGTTCTTCTTGCTTTTTCTGAGCCTTCTGCCAAAACCTGAAAGAAAGCGTCATGCTTATCAGCATGGCAAACAATTGGTTCTGGAATAGCTGACTCCTGCCCAAAACCTAAAAAAGGAAAGAGAACACAAGACAAAATTAAACTTCGATTAAACAACATAAATTTTAAAATGAATGACCTTTAAAACTAAATACACTCTTTATCAATAAATCATAACAAATTTTACACCATTTTTTTGGACGAGAATGAAACCATATGTCACATTTTTAAATTAAATAACTAGGTTTGTATCCTAAGGACGAAAAATGGCTCAAAATTTTACTTTCATATTTTTATTTATTCTCGGTGCATTTTTAATGCTATCCGTGCTTTTAGGAGTTGCAAAACTACTAAGACCTGATAAACCAAACCCCGAAAAAAACGCGTCTTATGAATCTGGAGAAGATGTTGAAGGAGATGCTGTGGTCAGTTTTAACATTAAATTCTATGTAATAGCCATCATATTTCTCCTATTTGAGGTTGAGTTGGTTTTATTATTTCCTTGGGCCACCGTTTTTGGAAATGCTAGTCTAATAAATGAAACGGCAGGAGCTTGGGCTTGGTACGCCATAGGTGAAATGTTTGTCTTTATATTTTTATTGACTTTAGGTTTAGTGTATGCCTGGAAAGAAGGCCACCTAGATTGGATAAAGTCTTCTGTGGTCAAAACAGAATTTGAAGCCAAAGTACCAATGGCTGCCTACGAATCTATTAATGAAAAGTATCAATGAATTTTGATTCCTTAGAAAATAGCGAAAGAATAAAAGATGGTCAGGGTGAAGTGATTTTGACCAACTTGGATGAACTAGCCAACTGGGCTCGTGCAAACTCACTTTGGCCTCTAGGCTTTGGTTTGGCTTGTTGTGCAATTGAAATGATGGCTTCTATGGCTTCAAATTATGACTTAGAGCGTTTCGGTATTTTCCCAAGAAACTCGCCGCGTCAGTCTGACCTAATTATAATTTCAGGAACAGTTACCTTCAAAATGGCCGACAGAATCAAAAGGCTATATGAACAAATGGCAGACCCTAAGTATGTGATTTCTATGGGAAGCTGCTCTAACTGTGGAGGGCCGTACTGGGAGCATGGCTACCATGTAGTAAAAGGTGTTGACAGAATTATCCCGGTAGATGTATATGTACCTGGCTGCCCTCCAAGGCCAGAAGCATTAATAGGTGGAATTCTGAAACTTCAAGACAAAATAAAAGGCGAAACGCTTGATTCTATTAAAGAATAAGCCCTCCGCCTTTTGTTTAAAAATCCTTTATTTTAGAAAACCATTTTCTCTTCTCCTCTTAAAACAGTAATGACCTCACCGTCCGTAAGACGTGTAATAAACCCTTCCGTTTTAGGGAGCTCATAATGAAAGAAAAACTGCATAGTTTTAATCTTACTTTCTAAAAATGCCTTTTGCTCGGCGTTAATTCCTACATCTTTCAAACCATTTGCTGCTACACTCGCCATTTTAAGCCATTGCCATGAAATGGTCACTAAACTGAATACTTCCATATAAAGTGTAGCATCAGAAAGAAAAAGCTCCACATCACCAGTGGCAGCTACTTTCATCAGATGCTGCGTAACTTCAGAAAGTCTTTTAACGGCATCGCCTAGCTTTCCTGCATATGCTTGCAGTTTTTCTGTTTGATTTGCCTCTTTTATAGTTTTGTTTATTTCTTCTGCCAAAAGGAACATTGCTTTTCCGTCTGCCATCAAAACCTTACGACCTAATAAATCTAGCGATTGAATCCCTGTGGTTCCTTCGTAAATTGGTGTAATTCTAATATCTCTATAATACTGTTCTACAGGAAAATCTTCCGTAAAACCGTAACCACCAAAAATCTGAACTGCTTCAGAAATTGATTTGACTCCAGCTTCACATGGATATGTTTTAGCTATTGGCGTGAGCAATTCTAATAACAAATGATACTCCGCTTTTTCTTTAGCATCCTCCAACCTATGTGATAAGTCATAATACTTAGACACTTCAGTCAAAAGAGATATTGAACCTTCTACCACAGCTTTCTGGAAGAAAAGCATTCTTCTGACATCCGGATGCTGAATGATAGGAATTTGCGGTGATTCCACAGCCGACTTTTCATTAAGTCTTCTGCTTTGCGGACGCTCTTTTGCATATTCTAAGGAGGCCTGATAAGCCGCAGAAGCAATAGCTGCTCCTGTTACTCCCACCCCTATTCGAGCTTCGTTCATCATCTGGAACATGTAGCTTAGGCCTTTATTCTCTTGTCCTATCAAATAAGCCACACAGTTATTTGACCTATCGCCAAAACCTAAATGCATAGCCGGAACGCCTTTTTGACCTAATTTGTGAAAAATCCCTACATTGGTCACATCATTAAGTTCTCCGTTTGGTAAAATTTTGGGAACTACGAATAAAGAAATACCTTTTGAGCCAGAAGGGGCTCCTTTAATTCTAGCAATAACTAAGTGCACCACGTTATCACAGCAGTCATGGTCTCCTGCAGAAATGAATATCTTTTGCCCGGTTAATTTGAATGTACCATCTTCTTCTCTAGTAGCCGTAGCATTAATATCAGATAAAGATGAGCCTGCTTGTGGTTCGGTAAGGCACATAGTACCTTGCCATTTCCCTGATAACATTTTTTCTACATAAGTCTCTTTTAAATCATCTGAGCCATAAGCAGTAATCAACCTTGCTGAACCAGCTGTCAATCCACTATAAAGCATTCCATTATTTGCGGCTATCAAGGTAAAGCCAACTGCACTCCCTACAGTAAGCGGCAACTGAGAGCCACCATCTTCATAAGAAAAGTCTGCTGATAAAAGTCCTGCCTCACCTATAGCCTTTAAATAAGCTTTAATAGATGGATGTACTTTTACTTCACCATCTACTAATTCAGGTTGATTTTTATCTACAGCCGAAAGACTAGGAAACATGATGGTATCTCCAATGTGTTCTGCGGAGTCCAAAACCATTTTGAAAGTTTCGGAATCATGATCTTCAAAATAAGTTAGTGCACTTAGAGAAGATGCCACATGTACGTCTTCCAGAATAAAATCTAATGTTTTTCTGTCAAAATATTTACTCGCCATTTTTATTGTTTGATGAAGTATTAGTTGAAAAAATTGTTCTTACATGAAGCCTAGCATTTTAGCGTACTTCATCATTGCTCCTGGATTTGATACTTTCAATTTACCAAACATCATAGCCGTCATTGGATTCATCTCACCCGATGCAATCTTTGCAAAATCATCTGCCTTGGCTTTTAATGTAACCTCTGGCTCTCCTACTAGTCCTTCTAAAAACTCAGCAACACCATCTTTAACAGCGAGGGTATACTGCTCTTCCTTAAAATCAAAGTGCAGTGCAGTGTTTAGACCTTTATTTTCCTCAGGGTCTACTTTTTGGGGTACTCTTTCTAAAAACTCTCTTGCGTTCATTAGTTTGTTGTTATTTTTTCTGTAAATATAACTATTTACCCTTCTCAATCATGCTTTAGGCTTCACGCAAGACGACTGAAAAGCTTATCTTATAGATACATTTTAGCCTTAAGCATACCAAAACCGTTAATATTTTTAAGATATTTGCCTTTTAAAAGTGAAAATCTCAAACTTTTCTCAAATTTCTAGTTACTAAATCAAATTGCTTAGTCTAATATGCGTAGTCAGTTGTACGATAAGATGAAAGATGAAGAACTAGTTCGAGAATATGTTTCTACGCAACAAAATATCTATTTTGAAGAAATATATGATCGCTACTCCGAAAAAGTTTATCGAAAATGCTTTTCATTCACTGGAGACACAGCTAAAGCAGAAGATTTGGCTCATGATATATTCTTAAAAGTTATTACCAAGATTGGTACTTTTAAAGAGAATGCTCGTTTTTCTACCTGGCTCTATTCCATTACATACAATTACTGTATGGATAATATCAGGAAACAGAAAAAAATGAGAGAAGAAGCCTGGGACGATAGAATGGAATTTGTGGAAGAAGAGGTTGACACTGAACTTCTAGGTATGAAAGCCGAAGGACTCCATAAAAGTCTTGAGCAAGTATCTCCTCAAGAAAAAGCAATGCTTTTGATGAAATATCAAGACGACTTTAGCATAAAGGAAATTGCGGAGACTTTTGAATTGTCTGAAAGTGCAACCAAGATGAGGCTGATGAGAACAAAGGAGAAAATGAAAAAACTCTATTTAGAGCATGTAGCTTTGTTCGCTCTTATAGCACTAAAAATACTCTTATTCTTTAAAAAATAAACATGGCTAATAATAACTTTGACATAAACACAAATGAGATCTTTGAAGGCTCAGACAAAGTAAAAGACCAGTTAGTATCAGAAATTGATATTATAAGAGAGGCCATGGTTATGGTCAATATGTTTATAGGGGAACCCTTTAGAGTAGGAGCAACTTTACTTCAGGAAATAGAAGCCAACAAAACACTAAAAAACTAATGGATAAATTACCAAATATTAAGGACATCTTAATAAGTACCTTTCAAAACCTAATAACACAATTTGGAGAATTTACCTCCAATTTCATTGGTGCAGTGGTTATACTTTTAATAGGTTGGCTTACAGCCAAAATAGCAAGTACCGTTCTTAAAAATATAATCTCAAAAATTGGCCTTGATAAGCTTGGTGAGAAAATAAACGACATAGACGCACTTAAGAAATTTGACCTTAATATAAAGTTGAGTAAGGTTGTATCAAAGATTGTCTACTTCTTCATACTGATAGTTTTTCTAATACAAGCCGCACAAACATTAGGCGTTCCTGCCATTTCCAACATGTTTGCAATGGTGGTAGAATACATTCCAAAGGTTATCTCCGCTACCATAATGATATTTGCTGGTTTATTACTTGCAGATGCTGTTAAGTCTTTTGTGGTAGGCCTATGCGAATCTTTCAATATAGCATCAGGGAAATTAATAGGAACCGGTGTCTTTTTCTTCCTATTGGTCATAACTATTATAGCGGCCTTAGGTCAGGCTGGAATAAACACTGCTCTTTTAGAAAGCAGTTTCAATATACTAATAGCGGGCATTATCCTTTCGTTTTCAATAGGTTACGGCTTTGCTTCTAAAGAAATATTGCTTAATATTATAAGTTCATTCTACTCAAAAAACAAGTATTCGGTTGGTGAAACCATTGAGATTGACGGAATAAAAGGAGAAGTTTTAAAAGTTGATAACACCACTATAACTATTCAAAATGGTGATGCAAAAACAGTATTTCCATTAAGAGTTCTACAAACCGAAAAAGTAACAATACACAAATAATAAACCCCATATATTTTTTTAAGATGAAAAAACAAATTTTAAGTATAATCTTCCTATCCCTAATGGCTATTGGTGCATATGCACAGGAAGCACCAGTAATGAATAATTTAGAAGATTCATTACGCGTAGGCTGGTGGGACAGAAACACTCAAGTAGCCCTTAACTTTTCTCAAGCTTCCTTTAATGACAACTGGCAAGGCGGTGGAGTTAACAACTTCGCAATTGGTCTTTTATTTAACAACCTTGCTGTAAAGCATAAAGGAAAAGGAGTATGGACAAACGACATTCAATTTCAATATGGCTTCCTTAAAAACAAAGGCATTGATTTGAGAAAAAGCGTTGATAGGCTTTTTGCTGAAAGTAAATATGCAAGCAGCATTTCTCCAAAATTGAACTGGTTCGCAGGTGTTAATCTTCTTTCTCAGCTTTCTGGAGGTTATGAATTTGGTGATGACGGCGTAAGAGGAAATATGATTTCAAACTTTTTTGCCCCTGCATTTCTTTCTGAAGGCATTGGCCTTGAATGGGTTCCTAAGCCATACTTTACGGTACAGCTAGGTGGTGCTACTGTAAGACAAACGCTTGTTTTCAACGATGAAGTTTTTGAAAATAAAGCCATAGAAGTAGAAGCTAAAAATGGAGAGATTATTAGAAGGGCTTATGGCGTAGATGAAGGTAAAAACATTCTTAATGAACTAGGTGTACAGGCAGTAGCATCATTTGATAAAAATATTACCGAAAACTTTAATCTTAAGTGGAGGTATCAAGCATTTGTAGCATACGCTCCCGAAACTAAGCCTATTGACCATAACATTAACTTAATTGCCACTTCAAAAATTGGCAAATACTTTAACGTAAACTTTTCTTTAATAGGTATTTATGACGAAGACCAAGTAAAGAAATTTCAACTTAGCCAAGGTCTTTCCGCTGGCTTTTCACTTGCCCTTTAATTTTTTTCAAACATAAACATATATCAAGATGCTTAAAGAATTTAAAAATTTCATAATGACAGGAAATGTCATTGACCTTGCAGTTGCGGTAATTTTAGCAGGAGCTATTGGCCTTGTAGTTAGCGGTTTTGTAGGAAACATCATGATGCCAATAGTTGGTCATTTTGCTGGTGGACTTGACTTCGCTGACCTCAAAGTAGTTTTAGACCCAGCTATTATGGCTGAAGACGGAACTGTAGCAACTCCTGAAAATGCAATCAAATATGGTATATGGATTAATAGCATTATTAATCTTATCACAGTAGGTATTGTTCTTTTTATGATTGTTAAGGCTTACAACAAAACTAAAGAACCAGTAGCTGATCCAGCTCCAGCGGGACCATCTGAATTAGATATTCTAAAAGAAATCAGAGACTCTCTTAAAAAGTAATTTTTCAGAGAACATATAGAACCAAAAAGGGAGGAACGAGACGTTTCTCCCTTTTTATCTTTTGAGCCGAATTAAAAACTCAGATTATCTTTTGCGAAGTGTTTTTTAAACGTAAATTTGAACAACAAAGGTCTAATTACTAACTCTAATTAGATTAATATCAAGCTTTTCTAATAAAACGTGTAATGAATAGGTTCAAACTGAAGGACCATCTGCAAGGCGACATGCAGATTTGGGTCATAACTATTTTTCTGTCTCTTTTTGGCATTGCTGCGGTATACAGCTCTATTTCAGCTTTGGTTTATAGAACTTCAGCTACACCTGAAATCGTCATTTTTAAACATGCGTTTTTTGTAGCTATCGGTTTTTTTGTAACCTACTTTGTGCATCGGTTTGATTTTATAAATCTAGCTCCTTTAGCCAAAATACTCCTTTGGCTAACTCCGTTAATTCTTATTTACACCCTGTCTTCTGGTAGAGAAGTGGGTGGTGCCAAAAGATGGATTTCTGTTTTTGGCTGGACTTTTCAGACTTCAGACCTAGTGCGTCTGGTACTTATTACCAACCTTTCTGCCATGCTGGCAAGAAAGCAGAACACTTTAGATAATTTCAAACACCTATGGCCTATCATTATATGGTGCGGTGTTTTATGTGGCCTTCTCGCTATTTCTAGTTTCTCTACATCTGTGATTCTCGGATTGACCTGCCTTATGATTATGATCATTGGTCGTATTCCTAGAAAATATATTCTTTGGCTTACAGGTTCAGTATTCATGGGATTAATACTCGCCTTTGGAGCAGGTTGGATTTCTAAGGTAGTTTTTGACAAAGATTTTGGAAGAACCCAAACAGTTATTGATCGAGTAGAAGCTTTCACAAATTCAGATTTAGATAGCAACGGCCTAATTGGTGGTGCGGTAGGTAGCAATAGTATTCAGCAAGACCAAGCCCTAGCTGCGGTGGCAAGAGGAGGTCTCTTTGGGGTAGGGCCAGGAAGAAGTGCTATAAAACACGGAATGGCCGAGTCTTATTCCGATTTCATTTACGCCATAATTATCGAGGAATATGGCCTCATGGGTGGCATATTTATCTTAGGTCTTTATCTCTGGCTTTTAGCAAGAGGCTTTAAAAATATTGAAAACACTACGCATGCCTTCGGTGGTTTGTTAAGTATAGGATTGACCTTAAGTATTGTATTTCAGGCATTAACGCATATGTTTATAAATGTGGGTTTGGGTCCAGTTACGGGTCAAACATTACCCTTGATTAGTAAAGGAGGAACTTCTATCCTTTTCACATCAATTGCCCTTGGCATAGTATTAAGCGTTTCAAAAAATCATGAGGCTAAAGCCGCAAACAAACTAAGATGAGTAAACCTTACAAAATAATTATCAGCGGAGGTGGTACTGGAGGGCATATATACCCAGCCATAGCCATTGCCAATGAATTAAAGTCAAGGTATACCGATATTGAAATTCTATTTGTTGGAGCTGAGGGCAAAATGGAAATGGAAAAAGTTCCTAAAGCTGGTTTTGAAATTATTGGACTACCAATAGCAGGAATTAACCGTTCCAATATGCTGGCTAACTTAAAGTTTCCGTTTAAACTCATCAACAGCCTTAGACTCGCTTATAAAACAATAAGCACGTTTAAACCAGATGTCGCCATAGGCGTGGGTGGCTATGCCAGTGGCCCCACTCTTCTTATGGCAAACTTTAAAGGAGTAAAAACCTTACTTCAAGAGCAAAATTCATACGCAGGAATTACGAATAAATTCTTGTCAAAAAAAGCTTCAAAAATATGCGTAGCCTATCCTAAAATGGAAACCTTTTTCCCAATTGAGAAAATAGTATTCACAGGAAATCCCGTAAGAAAAGACATTATTGAAAACATCAAAACTAGAAAAGAAGCTCTAGCTCATTTCGGTTTAGATGAAAATAAGAAAACATTATTGATTATTGGCGGTAGCCAAGGTGCCAGAAGTATTAACCAAGCTATAGAAGCTAGATTGAAAGATTTAACAGAAGCTGATCTTCAAGTCATTTGGCAAACGGGCAAAAACTTTAAATCAGAATTTCCTACAAATTCTAAGACTTACATTTCTGAATTTATTTATGAAATGGACTTAGCCTATAAAGCAGCAGATATTGTTATCTCTAGAGCCGGAGCATTATCAGTTTCTGAACTTTGTTTGACCAACAAGCCCTCCATCTTAGTTCCGCTTCCTACTGCAGCCGAAGACCATCAAACCATGAATGCTATGAGTTTGGTAAATGAGAATGCAGCTCTATTGGTAAAAGACATTGATGTCAATAAAGAACTTATTAAAACAACTTTGGAATTAGCGTCAAACAGCAATTTACAAGGTGAGTTGAGCGAAAATATTAAAGCTTTCGCCAAGCCTAAGGCTGCGGAAGATATTGTAAACCAAATTTTAAGCCTAATATAGGAATGAAGATATTTTATTCAGAAAATAACGTGGACTACAGCAGCTATACTTTTTCGTATGCCATTTATGCTATGCGAGAGGGTCAAGAAGATGTATCACCTATTTATGATAAAGGTTTTCTTCCTTACACTGGAAACATAACGCTTGAGTCTGAAACGTTCTATTTAGCTAGAAGCTTGCGAGTTGACTTGGCAAGATTTGAAGATACTTCTGAAAATAGGAGGATTTGTCGTCAAATAGAACCTCTTGGCGTAAGTGTAGAATTGATAGAGAAAGACAAGTTTGACCTTGAAGAGCCAACCTTTAAAGCTCTTTGTGAAGCATATATTACCGAAAGAATTGGCGATTCTAACATGACCCAAGAGCGTTGGAATTATATATTGAAAAGCAGTATTGGAACACATATTCTAAAGTTTAAGAATGCTGATAAAACTTTAGGTTACATTCTCGTTAGCCTAACGGATACCATGTTACACTACTGGTTCTCATTTTTTGACACAGACTATATGAAAAGTCATTCGTTAGGAAAATGGATGATGTGGCGTGCCATTAACTGGTCTAAAGAAAGGGGATTGGATTTCGTATACTTAGGCACCGCGTATAAACCTGCGGCTCTTTATAAAATTAGAGACCATAAGGGTTTAGAGTTTTGGGACGGTCAGCAGTGGAATCAAGACGTTAAACTCTTGAAAGAATACTGTAAGACAGATTTAGAAGAAAAAACATCAGATAGATTTAAAAATCTAGAGGAACCTAACAGCTTCCTAAACCAACTATAACAATGAAACTAACTCTAAATAACTTCAAGGAATACGGATTTGCAGGAATCGGCTTGGTGGTATTACTGTCACTCATTGCTTTTGTAAATGAGAAATCTAGAATACAGCGATGTCAAGGAATAGACATCAAAATGATTAAGAATAATGACCAGTCTTATATATCGAAAGAAGATGTAAAGAAATACATCACTAAAAACGGTTTAGAACCACTTGAAGGAAAAGTACTCTCTGAAATTGACTTAGGTAAACTTGAAGAGCGTATTCAACAAATAGACCAGATAGAGTATTGCGAGGTTTATGGAGACCTTAAAGGAATGCTTCATGTGAAAGTAAAACCTTACATTCCATATGCAAGAGTCAGCTCATATGTTTCGAAAAATGACCAGTACTTAAATGAAAGCGGTCACTTTTTCCCTCTTTCCAAATATCACTCAGAAAGAGTTCTCTTACTCTCTGGAGATTATTTTTATAAAAAGAAATCACTTCAAAAACAGGATGACGCTTCCTTAATGGAACTTATAAAGGTCATCAAGACAGACGACTTTTGGGATGCTCAAATATCTCAAATGGATGTCAGCAAAAGTGGACAAATCAAATTTGTCCCAGTTTTAGGAAATCACATTATTGAATTTGGAAAGGCTGAAAACATAGAACAGAAACTTCATAAACTGAAAGTTTTTTATAAACAGGTTATGACTGTAAAAGGCTGGGATAAGTTTTCTAAAGTCAAATTACAATATGCCAACCAACTTGTGTGCGAATAAAAAAGTGAATCCTAATAATCGAGAAAAATGAAAGAACAAAAAGAACCAATGTATTCCGTAGGCCTAGATATCGGAAACTCCAAAATGTGTGCCGTAGCAGGTAAAAGAGACGAACATGGAAAAATTAGTATTCTGCATTACGCAGAAGAAAAGTACGACCCTGATTACGAGTCTATGTCAAAAGGTTTTTCAAAAAACTCACAGAATTTTGAACAAACAGCTAGCAGGGTTTTACAAAAACTGGCCAATAAATCTAGCTTAGATATTGGTTCTGTGAATTGTAATTACTCCAACGAGTTTATTACGCTAAAAGGAGAACGCGAAGAATACACTAACTCAGGAAATAAGTTTACAGTAAATGATAACACTTTAGTACAACTCGTTAAAACTGCCAAGAGTAATTTTAACAAGCGTAACAAGGCAGAATGCATTCATTCTTTACCTACTGACTTTTTTATAGATGGTGAAAAAATAAACAAATACCCTGAAGGTGCTACCGGAAACAAATTGACCTGCAACTTTAACTTTGTGGTTTCACCTGTTGAAAAAGTCAACGATTTTTTAGAAAGCACCCACGAACTATCTTATGGTTTTTTAGAAAGTAGTAGAAAGGGACCAAGCCCGGTAGCAGTAGACCAACTTATATATACGCCAGTGGCAGATGCCGCAGCCACACTTTCTATTGAAGATAAACAAAACGGAATTTTGCTTGTAAATTTCGGTTCTCAACTGACCGAAGTTACGGTTTATAAAGATTTCGGTTTGAGACATACTGCCGTTTTAGGAATTGGCTCTTTAGCTATTTTGAAGGATTTATCTCAAGCATTCAATATCACGGAAGCACAGTCAGAAGAGGTGTTAAGAGCCAGTTCAGACAAGAGTAGTAAGGAAATTGAAATAAACGAGGTACTAGAATTAGAAGGAAAAGACGGCCTTCCTACTAAGCAGTTATTACAAAGGTCGGTAGCTATAGTGATAGAAAGTCGATTAAAAGAAATAGTCGGTTTAATAGCGTCAAATGTTATTGACAGCAATTATGCCAAAGTTTTAGGAAACGGTGTCATAGTATCTGGAGCTGTTGCAAGGTTAGGATTGGTTAAAAAGATATTTCAAAACTCTTTTTCCCCTTTGACTGTCAGGGTGGCTGATTCTGTAAGAAACATTGACAATAATACGTTCTTTGAACTTTCTCACCCAAAATATAGTACGGCCGTTGGTTTAATGTTATCAACCCTAAAACCAGCAGACGACAGATTACCAATGACTAACGTATTGAAAGAGAAAAGAAAAAAGACTATCTTTTCATTCAAAAATAATCCAATTTCTTCTTTCCTTGAAAGATTGGAGGATCCTGAATTAAGACAAACTTATAACTAGTAGCTTTCACTTTAAATTAGAAATTATGTTATACCCTCAAGACTATGGACTAGATTTCCAATCTGACATGCCTAATATTATTACCGTAATAGGTGTAGGTGGAGCCGGTGGAAATGCTGTTAAAACGCTTTTCAAAATGGGCATCAAAGATGTCAATATTGTAGCGGCTAACACAGACCTTCAGGTTCTAAAGAACTTGCCAAAAGAAATTACGAGACTCCAGCTTGGGGCTGAACTAACAAAAGGACTAGGTGCAGGTGCAATTCCTAAAGTTGGAGAACAGGCGGCACTTGAAAGTGAAGATTCTATTCATCAGCTTTTTAATGAGCCTACTGAAATGGTTTTCATTACAGCTGGTATGGGTGGCGGAACTGGTACAGGTGCTGCTCCAGTAATAGCCCGTATAGCTCAGGAAAAAAACATGCTGACAGTAGGTGTGGTTACAGACCCATTTAGCTGGGAAGGCACAGAAAAAATTGAGCAAGCATTAGAGGGAATTGAAAAAATGAAAACCTACTGCGACACTGTCCTTATTGTCAAAAATGATAGATTGGAAAACCTATTTCATGATATGGATATCCAAGAGGCCTTTGAAAGAGCTGATGGGATACTAGCTAATGGCGTTAAGAGCATTGCCGAATTGATAACAAGACCAGGTATTATTAACCTTGATTACGCCGATGTAAAAACAGTGCTTAAAAACGCTGGACAAGCCGTTATGGGCTCTGCTGAGGCATCTGGTGTAGACAGAGCCAAAATAGCCGTAGAAGAGGCCTTAAAATCACCGCTACTGCATAGTAATAACATCAAAGGTTCTAAGAGGTTATTGGTTTCAATATGTTACTCTGATGAAAGGCCAGAATACAAAATTAAAATGAGTGACCAAGCCATGATTATGCGTTTCATTGAAAATGAAATTAAAACCAAGGCAAAAATAGTTAAGCACGGATACTCTATTGACCGCAGCTTAGAAGACCGTATAAGAGTGACTATAGTAGCTGCTGGAATCACGGATTTTAACACCGCACATGAAACAAAGAAAGAGGACGAAAGTGAGAACAACGAATCAAACAACAGTGAGAGCCCTTTCTCTACCTTTGGAATGCCAGGAATTGCAAGTCAAAAGAGTAAAAAGAAGAACCCTATCCCTGAGAATCAAGTAGGTTTATTTGAAGCAGAAGAAAAACTAAGAGAGAGCGTAACCAGCTTTGCCAAAAACGATAATATCAAAGAGGATATTGAAAATACGCCTGCATACCTCAGGTTTGGATTAGAGCTAGTAGAAGTAGATGATATTCCGGAAGAAAACAGGCTTATCAATAAGATATAAAGATTAGCTGTAAATTTTCTTTATTTGGTTAGTAAGAGAGAGCTTTTCCGAAAGCTCTTTTTTACTTGCTCTAAACCAGAAAAAAGCTACACCACCCACCAATAGGTATGGAGTTAAAAGTAGGTAAAGAATTCCAAAGTTAAGTCCAGTACCAATTACTCCCCTTCCTTCACTCAAATTACTACCTACAGTAGCTCTACACATGGCACACTGAGCCATACTAACATTAGAAACTAACATTACCGCTAGTAAAACAAACACTACCTTAAATAAGAAACTTCTCTTAAGCATAATATGGTGATATCATTAAATAGGCTATTACTCCTGTTATAGAAACGTATAACCAGATAGGATATGCAAATTTAACCAGTTTTTTGTGTCTTTGAAAGTCTTGAACCACTGCAAAGTAAAAGGCTCTTAAAACCAATGGAAGTACCACCAAAGACAATACTATATGGCTAATTAAAATAAAATAATAAAATACTCTTACAGCACCTTCTCCACCAAAACTTGTAGAAGAATTAGTCAAATGATAAAGCACATAACACACTAAAAAAAGTCCACCTAAAGAAAAAGCTGACGTCATAACTATCCTATGAGCCATTTGTTTTTTTTGCTTTATTAAAACCAATCCTGTAATTAATAAAACTGACGTTAGCGTATTTATACAAGCATTAAGATGTGGTAATACGCTGGTCCATTCACCTAGATAAGGCTTTGACCTAATTCCTAACAAAACCGCCACCACTACTGGCACAACAATAGAAATTATATTGATTGTTTTCAGCGAGTATTCCTTTTTCATTGATTAATATCTTTTAACACCTTAATCTCCAATTTCAATCTGTCTATTTCTAACAAATCTGTGGCATCATAAATTCCACGAATAAAGTTATTCTCATCTAGTAAGAGAGCCCTTTCTGAATGAATGAATGCTTGATCTACATCAAGGTTGCCCAATGAATCTAAACCAGAATAATCTGCAACTGGTAATTTAAACTCTTCTATGGCAAGTTTGTAGATATACTCCTTTTGTCCAGTTAGTAATTGCCATTGTTTAAGCTCAGGACTAAACTCAGAGGTATATTCTGAAAGAACCTCTGGAGTGTCAAACTCTGGGTCTATTGTAATACTAAAGAAATTAACACTACTGTCAGTCTTGAAAGTTTCCTGTACCCTCGCCAAGTTTTCATTCATCATAGGGCAAATAGTACCACAACGACTAAAGAAAAAACTTACCACCTTTATTTCGTCTCCTAATTGAGACAAAACCACGGGTTCACCAAATTGATTGGTTAAAGTAAAATCACTTATGGTATTAAAAACAGTATCTCCCTCCGTAATTAGAACATGACCAGACTCGTCTAAAACTGGAAAATATTTAGGTAAGCTAAACTGATTATCGCCGAATGTTTTAAGAAATACAAAAAACAAAGCCGGAATTACTAATAACACAATTAGTATTCCGGCCTTAAAATAACCTTTATTCATCTTATTTTAGCGAACCTATGTATCCACCCTCATAGTATACAAGAGCTAAGATAAACCATAAGACAAAAACTACGGGTAAAACCACGGTCCATATTAAAGCTTTGACCTCATGCTTTAAGTGCATGAATGTGCCCACTATATAAAACGATTTCACAAATGTTAGAATAATGAAAAGTGATATTTTCAACCATTTTCCAAAATCACTGTCTGAGCTAATTTGAAATGCAATCACAAATTCAACCGCCGTAATTATTAGCAGAATCCAAAAAACTTTCCAAAGTTCCTTCGTTTGTGGTTTTTGCTTTTCTGCATCAATATTTTCTATATGTTCTGCCATCTTTTAATATGCTTTAATAATGTGATCAAACTAGGTAAAAGAAAGTAAATACAAACACCCAAACAAGGTCTACAAAGTGCCAGTAAAGTCCAACTTTCTCCACCATTTCATAGTGTCCTCTTTTTTGATAAACACCATTTGAGGCATTATAAAAAATGAGAATATTAAGTATTACTCCAGAGAGTACGTGAGTTCCGTGAAAACCAGTTATAAAGAAGAAAAAGTCTGCAAATGCCGTAGGACCATACTCATTACTTATTAAATTAGCTCCACCTGCTCCTGTTCCATGAATAAAGTGTGACCATTCCCAAGCCTGTGAGCCTAAGAAAGTAAATCCACCTAAGATTGTCCAAAGCATCCATTTTTCTACGTCTGCCTTATCCATTCTATGACCTGCTTCTACAGCTAAAACCATAGTAACAGAACTAAATATCAAAATGAAAGTCATTATTCCTACAAATACCAATGGTAAACTTAAACCATGTAATAAAGGAACCGCTTCAAAAACCTTTTCAGGAGTAGGCCACCATTCTGTTGACGGCACAAAATCCGCAATTGATTGACCAGGATTAAGATCCTTAAAAGTAGGATAACTAAATCTTACTAATCCATAAGAAATCAATAAAGCAGAAAAAGTAAATGTATCTGACAAAAGGAAAATCCACATCATCAGTTTACCATATCCAACTCTCATTGGTTGTACACCACCCTTCCAAAGAAGATTATCTGGTGTAGAAGAAGCATGACTTGACATAAAACGCTTTTAATTTTTTCTATTATACCACGGCAAATTTAAACATCTTTTATAAAAATGCCTTGAGAATAGAGTATTGGTTAAAAAATTATCTGAAATACAATAAAAACACAAATAGGTAAATCCAAAGAATATCTAAAAAATGCCAATAAGTAGCACAAACTTCAATCTGCACTAAACTTTTCGCATGAATATGTAATTTAAAAGCAGCCATTAAAGCAAATATTAGAACAACTAGACCACTAAGTAAATGGAATGCATGCAAACCTGTCAAAATATACATGAAAGAGCCAGACGGGTTGCCTTTTAAGTATACTCCCGCAGCCTGAAGTTCCTGCCAGCCTAAATACTGCATCACTAGAAACACCATTCCAAAGATAAAAGTACCTGATATGAACGTTCTCAATTTAGAGAACTCATCTTTCTTAGCTGCTTTAAGAGCCAAGTGCATTAAAACACTACTAATTAACAGTACTCCCGTACTCCAATAAAAAACAGCTGGTAGTGAAAATTCTACCCAATTCCCTTCTGCTCTTCTTACCAGATATGCCGAAGTTTGCGATGCGAAAAGCATCAAAATAGTAATAATAAAAAGCCATGTAATAAATTTCCATTTATTTATGCTTAACACTGGCTTTGCCTCTTGTTTTGAAATTGCCATCATATTTTATCTAGTAAAAACGCGATTTGAACTACAGGCAAATAAATAAAAGAGCCAAACATTAATTGTAATGCAGCTTTATTATCCATTTTCCTCATTAAATGAAAAGTTTGAATCAAAAATAACACCCCAAATAGCATGGCTATCATAGCTGAATTAATTCCTGTCATTCCAAGATACATAGGAACCCAGCAAAGTGGTAATAAAACCACCGTATAAATCATTATTTGAATAGCAGAATTGATATTTCTTCCACCAGTTGAAGGCAAAAGCTTAAAACCTGCCTTCTTATAATCATCATCTAACACCCAAGCTATTGCCCAAAAATGAGGAAACTGCCAGAAAAACTGAATCCCAAAAAGTATACCTGGCTCTAAACCAAATTGGTTAGTTGCGGCCAGCCAACCTATCATCGGAGGAAAAGCTCCTGGCAAAGCTCCAACGGCAACGGCAATTGGCCCTTTTCTTTTTAATGGTGTATATACAAAGCCATATAGCACAAAGGATAAAAAAGAAATAGCTGCGGCCTTAATATTGAAGAAATATAACAACAAGAACATAGCTATTGCCAAACATATGGCACCAAAAATAGCGGCCTCATTCACAGTTAGTCTACCAGAAGGCAGAGGCCTAGCCTCAGTTCTAGTCATAAGTTTATCAAGGTTTATTTCGCAAATTTGGTTAACAATATTTGCCGCAGCCGTAGTTAAAAACGCAGCAAGAGCAAACAGTGCTAAAGAACCATAGTTAATCACAGAAGCTCCAAGCATAAAGCCAATAGCACTAGAAAATACTACAGTAGCAGATAACCTAAATTTAGTCAGCTCATAAAAAGCTTTAATCTTACCACCCATACTCCTTGAAATTACTAATTCGTCCATTTCAGCTAAGCGATCTTTTAGATTTACCAAAAATTAAAAACAATGCATATTGCAAACCAATTATTATTGTTGCCAATGTTAAATGAATAGGTTGAGAGAAAGCAGGTATATCAAAAACCCCTAATACTCCACCAATTATAAATTCCACTATCACCGCAACAAACAACAGAGTCAAGATCTTTAAACTTCCTTCCTTCAAAACCTTCTTGCCATCTCTAAATAATACCCAGTGAACGGCAAGCAAAATAACCGCCAAAACAATGTGTATGTAAAACTTACCTCCAAGTAAAGAATCTACCCATTCACTTCTTGGTAAACTTCCAAAAGAAAGATGATCTACCATCTCCCTAATTTGAGTACCTAAAACCAATTGACCTACACTAAGTATTAGCAATATTAATGTCATAAAACGCAAAGACCTATTTTCCGTTTCCAAACCATTACCTTGATATTTATAAGCCAAAAACAAGGCATAAATTAAACACAGCACTATCACTATAGCTAGCAGCATATGTACAGTAACCAGTCCTGGATGTAATTCGGTAGATACTACAATAGATCCTAAAAAACCTTGCACACCAACCAAAATAAACGCAATTAGCGAATACTTTACAATTCCCGTTTTTAGACCTCTGTACTCTTTAAATGCCAACAAAAGCGTTATAAAAATAAATACACCTATCAACACACCTACAAGCCTATTGACATACTCCGTCCAAGTTTTAACGGCACTAAACTCGACCTCTCCTTTTAGTTTTTGACCAAATATTTCTTGATAATTTTCAGGCAATTGCTCAACGCTGGTCGGCGGAATCCAAGTGCCAAAGCACTTTGGCCAATCAGGACATCCCATTCCTGACCCAGTAGCTCTTACTATACCTCCAACTAAAATAAGGAAGTAGACTGCTACAATAGTAACGATGGCAAATTTCTTATACATCTTTAAACAAAAAGTACGAAGTATAAGGTATTACATCCCAATACTTCGCACTTGGTTAATAAATAATACCTAGAAATTAATCTGGAATATTCTCATCAAATTCAATAGCCTCGATAACTTTTTCCTCTGCGATTAACTCGTTCTCTTCAGGTAAGTTAGATTCAGGTGTTGCAGAGAAAGGAACGTTTTGAGGTATAAAATCACCGTCTTCTTGACCTGGCTTACTATAATCATAAGGCCATCTATAAACAGTAGGAAGCTCACCTGGCCAGTTTCCGTGACCTGGATTAACAGGCGTAGTCCATTCCAAAGTATTTGATTTCCACGGATTAGCAGAAGCCTTCTTACCCCAAAAGATAGAATAAATGAAATTAAATATGAAAATCAGCTGAGCTGCGAATGTCAATATGGCAGCAATAGTCATAAAAGAATTCAAGTCAGCATAAATATCAAATGTATCAAAACCAGACCAAGCATAGTATCTTCTTGGGAAACCAGCTATTCCTACGTAATGCATAGGAAAAAATACAGCATAAACTCCTGCGAACGTAATCCAGAAATGAATATAACCTAAGCTCTTATTCATCATTCTGCCAAACATCTTAGGGAACCAGTGGTAAACACCAGCAACCATACCAAATATTGCGGCAGAACCCATTACTAGGTGAAAGTGGGCTACTACAAAATAAGTATCATGTAATTGAATATCTAAAGCCGAATTACCAAGTATAATACCTGTTAAACCACCCGAAACGAAGAAAGATACTAAACCAATAGCAAATAACATGGCAGGAGTGAATATGATATTACCTCTCCATAATGTTGTGATATAATTAAAAGCCTTTACTGCAGAAGGTACAGCAATAATCAAGGTCAATAGCATAAACACCGAGCCTAAGAAAGGATTCATTCCTGTCATAAACATATGGTGAGCCCATACAATAAATGCAAGGAACATTATACCAGCCATGGAGAAAATCATAGCCTTGTAACCAAAGATTGGTTTACGTGAATTTGTAGCAATTACCTCAGAAGCCAAACCTAAAGCAGGCAAAATAACAATATAAACCTCTGGGTGTCCTAAGAACCAGAAAAGGTGTTGAAATAAAATTGGGCTACCCCCTTGATTCGGTAAAGCTTGTCCATTAATATAGATATCAGAAAGGAAGAAACTTGTACCGAAGCTTCTATCAAATATTAAAAGCAACGCAGCCGACAAAAGCACCGGGAAAGAAAGTATACCTAAAATAGCAGTGAACATAAATGCCCAAACTGTTAGAGGTAACTTATCAAAGGTCATACCCTTTGTTCTCAAGTTAATAATGGTTGAAACATAATTAACCCCACCTAACAACTGAGATACAATAAAAAGTGCCATGGCTACTAACCACAAAGTCATACCTTGTCCAGAGCCTGGATTTGCTTGTGGCAAAGCACTTAGAGGTGGATAAATAACCCAACTACCTCCAGCAGGACCTGTTTCAATGAAAATAGACCAAAACATGATGATACTAGAAACAAAAAAGAACCAGTAAGACAACATATTAAGAAATCCAGAGGCCATATCTCTTGCTCCAATCTGAAGAGGAATAAGAAAGTTGGAGAATGTTCCACTTAACCCAGCCGTTAATACAAAGAATACCATAATGGTACCATGCATTGTAACCAATGCTAAATAAAAGTTAGGGTCTAACTTCCCTTGAGCATCGATCCACTGGCCTAAGAAAGGTTTAAGGAATGTCATATCCATATCAGGAAAACCTAACTGAAGACGGAAAACCAAAGACATCAAACCACCTATAACTGCCCAAACTATACCTGAAATAAGATATTGCTTTGCAATTATTTTATGATCTTCTGAAAAAATGTATTTTCTAATAAAACCAAGCTCATGGTGTTCTTCGTGACCATGGTCATGAGCGTCCGTATGTGATAAAACCGTTGACATATCTTATTGAATTAAATCAAATTTTCAAATTATTCTGCTGACTCCTCTATTGTAGCCTCAATTACCTCTACCATTGCATCCGAATCGTCTGATTCAATATACTTTAAAGCTCTAGCCTTTAAATTATCAGGTACTTTCTCTATGAAATCTGGATTCATAGATAAAAAAGGTGTTTGCTCCTTCTTCCAAATTTCATAATCTTCTAACTCATCCACAATTAGTAACAAACGCATACTAAAATGACCTCTTCCACAAATCTCGGTACAAGCTATTTCGTAATTAAAGTCAGGGTTATTTAACTCCTTCCTCATATCCTCAGTAGACTTATCAGCTTCAAACCAAAACTTAGTAGGCATTCCAGGAACAGCATCCATTTTAACTCTCATGTGAGGAATAAAGACTGAATGCAAGACATCTCGTGCCCTAATTTTTAATAGAACCGGCTTACCCTTAGGAATATGTATTTCTGTTGCACTGGTAAAATCATCAAATGAATTAGGATCTGAAAAATCAATTCCAAAAGAGTTTGACTTCGCATCATCAATTAAACGATAATCATAATCTCCTAACTTGTTGTCATCAACACCCGGATATCTTACCTCCCATGCAAATTGGCGACCCATAATTTCAATAACTTCCGCATCTTCAGGAGCATCATCCATTATTTTATTCCAAACTCTAAGTCCTGAGAAAACTAAACCTGCCATTACAATAGCGGGAATAACAGTCCATATAACTTCTAACTTGTTATTATGAGGATAAAATGTAGCCTTATGACCTTCCTTAAATTTATACTTAATTGGGAAGTAAAACAATAAGGAGTTTACAATAAAGAATGCTACCATTATAACACTCATGGAAACCCAAAACCAGAAATCAGTTTCACGTCCATGAATAGAAGATGCTTCCGGTAAGAAATCCTTTCTTGCATCTAAAAAAGACCAAACCAAACCAACTACGGTAACTATCCAAAAAATGAACAAGCCTATGGCATTCCAATCATTAGAACTATCCAACTGATGGTCTTCAGTTTCGTCACTTTTACCTTGTACTCCTTTCAACAAGTCTTGTGTTTTTCCAATCACGATTACCGTTAAGGCAACGAACACAAGAGCTAAAATTCCTATTATAATTGTCATATAATTAACTATTCAATCTCCTTTCAGAAATAAATTCAATTAATCTTTTTAATGATTAAATATCGTGATGTAAACTTTCCTCTAAGAATGGATGATTCTTCGCATACATATTTGCCTTACTCAGTTGCGAATAAATCACATAAATAAAACTACAAGCGAAAACGGTTGTAACACCTAATTCTATCAAACCAATGCCACCCTGATTTTTAGCAATTGCTGGCATAAGCATTTGATAGAAATCAAACCAATGACCAATTAAAATTGCCCAACAAGCAAGTTTTAAGAAGGTATAATTTCTCTTTGAACCTCTTGCCATCAAAATCAATAATGGAAAGACAAAGTTCAAAATCAAGCTTATAAAAAATGGAGCAAGATACCTTCCTTCATAGCCATTTAAACGCTCTTTAAAATAGATAGTTTCTTCAGGCAGGTGAGCATAGAAAATCAAGAAGAATTGACTAAACCATACATATGTCCAGAAAATTGAAAAGCCGAACATCAACTTTCCTAAATCTTGTATAGCTGAATCATTTACACCCTTTAAGTATCCTTTGCCTTTCAAAGTTATAATTACCAACATAATGGCGGAAAGACCTGCTACGTGCCAGCTAGCTAAATGATACCAGCCAAACATAGTAGAAAACCAGTGAGCATCTACCGCCATAGATAAATCCCATGCTGCCGTTGAACTAGTCACAGCAAAGAAAATCAAAAAGAATTTTGCATAAAGTCTACTCTTATTATAATCTTCTATACTTCCAGAAACATCTTCTAATAAAGAGTATTTTCTTATCTGTTTCCATAAATACCACCATATCACGAAATAAGCCACCAATCTAAACATGTAAAATGGCATATTCAACCACCATGATTTTCCAGCTATAATAGCATCAAAATTATGGCTTAAAGGATCCATTATCCCTTCATGAGTCCAGTGCATAATAATATGTCTAGAACCTGGAATAGCCATTAAGATTAAAATTATCACTGATGGAATTATCATGAATGCGGGAAGTGCTTCAGGAATTCTTTTAAAAGATGTATACCATCCTGCCTTGGCTACGTAGTTATATGAGATAAAAAACACTCCAATTACTGAAAGCCCTAAAAAATAAATTGAGTTCATCCAAAGATTCCCTACAATCCTATTTAAAAGAGTTGCCTCGTGATGTCCTTCAGCAGCATGTTCTGTGGCTGCACCGTGAGCTGATTCGGCAGCACCATGAGCATCAGCAGCAGCATGTGCATCATGAGCCCCTCCGGCAAACCCGTCAGGACCCCACCATCCCATATTTATCAAAAATACTCCGATAGCCACTAGAGCTACGCCAATAACACCGCCGATTAACAGCTTTTGTTTTAGCTCTGGGGAGAAATCATAAGATTCTTCTACTGAAGGAGTTTCGTGCTTATGAGCCATGTCTAATTCTTATTATTATTCCTTTTACGGAAAAACTTGTTAAATTCTTAAATTAAATTCCTAACTGTAAACGTTGTACATAATGTACAATTTTCCATCTTTCTTCTGGCGTAACCTGCGATGCATGTGGCCACATTCTACCCTTTCCGAAAGTAATGACGTGATAAATATGTCCACCACTCACACTACTTAAAGCGTCTGAAGCATAGTTAGGAACACCCTTATATTTTTCAGCAACATTGCCATCACCAGCTCCTTTTGAACCATGGCAATGCATACAATTTCTTTGATAAAGAACTTTACCCTCATCTTCCGCATTTTCAGACCATGGAATTGGGTTTACCAAATTAGCAGCAGCCCAATTTAAACTATCCTTAGTCATGTTATACATCATAAGATCATTTAAAACAGTTCCATCATCTTGCAAGAAAGATGTTTGATAGTTAGTTCTAGCCACCGTACCTTCTACAGGCTCTCTCATATTCATTCCATGAGGATTAATATCATTTGACCTGTATTGTGTTTGAGCCTCATAAGCTGGAGAATTATACATATTAGGAGCGTACTCCCAACCTGTTTTCTCAGTATCATTACAAGAGATCATCGCCACACCTAAAAGCACACAGCCTAATAAGGAAATCGAAAGTTTATTTTTCAAAATATTCATTTCTTCTATTATATCTCTTTTACATTTACTTCTGCAGCACCTGACGCTTTCAAAGCCTCCATAACATCTTCTTCGGAAGCACCACTTTTTTCTAAGTCAATTGCCATTACAAACTTATCATCCGTAATACGCTCGTCAAAAATAACAGGTTTTGAACCAGGGTATAAGCTTTCCATTCCAAAGAACACAAAGGACATACCATAAGCTGCGAGCAAAACTGTTAACTCAAAAACGATAGGAATATTAGTAGGAAAAGGGACAAAATTCTTTCCTCCAATAATCATTGGCCAATCCCAACCCATGGTCCAAAAAGTAAGTAAGAATGCCAATGAAGTACCAGTGATACCAAACATAAATGCAGGAACACCCATTCTTGCTCTTGAATAACCTAAAGCGGTATCCAAACCATGAATGGCAAATGGAGAGTACACTTCATGAATCTTAATTCCCTTTCCACGAACATCAGAAACCGCATGCAATACGTCTTCATCATCTTCGTAAACACCCAATATATATTTTTTATTTGCCATTATTGACTTAAAAATTATGCTTAACTATTTATTAGATTTCTTTTCTGATGATGATTTCAATACACTTTTCACCTCTGCCATATTAATAACTGGCAAGAATTTGGCAAACAATAAGAAGCATACAAAGAAGAAACCAAATGTAAATAAGTAATCACCTATATCACCCATTCTTGGTGTGAAATACGTCCAACTAGAAGGTAAGTAATCTCTGTGAAGCGATGTTACGATAATAACAAAACGCTCAAACCACATACCTATATTTACCACAACCGCAATTACGAAAGATACTACAATACTCTCTCTCATCTTCTTAAACCAGAAAATCTGTGGAGAAAGAACATTACAAGTCATCATAGCAAGATAAGACCACCATAATGGACCAGTTGCTCTGTTAACGAATGCGTAACTTTCATACTGAACACCGGAATAAGCTGCTATAAAAAACTCTGTTATATAAGCTACCCCTACAATAGACCCTGTAACGGTAATAATCTTATTCATTAAAGAGATATGCTCTATAGTAATGTAGTCCTCCAACTTATAAACTACTCTTACAATAAGCATAAGGTTTTGTACCATCGCAAAACCAGAGAAAATTGCACCAGCCACAAAGTAAGGAGGAAATATAGTGGTGTGCCATCCAGGAATTACAGAAGTAGCAAAGTCCATAGAAACAATGGTGTGTACAGAAAGTACAAGTGGCGTAGATAAACCAGCAAGAATTAAGGAAACATCCTCATATCTCGCCCATGCTCTTGCACCACCAGTCCATCCCATTGCCAAAGCTCCGTAAATGGTTTTTCTTAAACCTGTAGCTCTATCTCTGATAGTAGCTAAGTCTGGAATAAGACCAATATACCAGAACAATAAAGAAACTGATAGGTAAGTAGAGATGGCAAAAACGTCCCAAACTAGCGGAGAGTTAAAGTTAATCCATAAAGAACCAAATGTATTTGGCAACGGTAAAGCCCAATATGCTAACCATGGTCTACCCATGTGAAAGAAGATGAACGTACCTGCACAAAGTACAGCAAAAATGGTCATTGCTTCTGCGGCCCTATTAATGGACGTTCTCCATTTTTGACGGAATAATAAAAGAATTGCAGAAATAAGCGTACCAGCGTGACCGATACCAACCCACCATACGAAGTTAGTGATATCCCATGCCCAACCTACGGTCTTATTCAAGCCCCAATTACCAAGACCATGAAACCATGTTTGGTAAGCCCAATATCCACCGTAAGCCAAGACAGCTAAGGATATACCAAAAACCATCTTCCACTCCTTAGTAGGGTTTCCTTCTACATGTCTGCTTATGTCTTCAGTAATATCATGAAGGGTCTTCCCTCCTGTTACTAAATGTTCTCTAATTGGCGAAACTACTTGCATAATTGCTACCCTTAATAAAAAGAGTTCCTATTATTTTCGTTTAAAAAATTCTTTATTATCCGTGCTGCTCTTCTTCAGCATGAGCTTCCGTTTTATGGGATTCCTCATGGTGTAATGAAGCTTTTGCATCTCCTAAGTCCTTATTCCTTATTTTAGTCAAATAACTAACCTGAGGCTGAACATTAATTTCTTCTAATACATGGAAGGCTCTTCCTTCTTTCTCCGTTTCCAAAGCTTTTGAAATCTTTGAATTTGGGTCCATCATGTCACCGAAAGTGATTGCACCAGTAGGACATGATTGAGAACATGCTGTTTCAATTTCTCCGTCAACTGGTCTTCTCTTTTCTTTCTTAGCTACCAATTTACCAGATTGAATTCTTTGAACACACATAGAACATTTCTCAATAACCCCTCTTGACCTTACAGTTACTTCAGGGTTAAGAACCATTCTACCTAGTTCATTATTCATGTGGAAATCAAACTGCTCATTTTCATAATACTTCCACCAGTTAAACCTACGAACTTTATAAGGGCAGTTATTAGCACAATATCTAGTACCAACACATCTGTTATAAGTCATCTGGTTTAAACCTTCTGAACTGTGCGTAGTGGCCAATACAGGACATACTGTCTCACAAGGTGCATTATTACAATGCTGACACATCATTGGTTGGAAAACAACTTCTGGGTTTTCAGAGGCATCTTCCATCTTTCTAATGTGTGATGGATTTATTTTATAAGTGGTATCCGCATCAGTGCTGTAATAGCGGTCGATACGAATCCAGTGCATTTCACGTGCTCTAGCAACTTCCTTCTTACCTACTACAGAAACATTATTCTCAGCCTGACAAGAAATCAAACAAGAAGAACATCCAGTACAGGTATTAAGGTCTATCACCATTCCCCAACTATGATTCTTTTTTTCGTGACCATCCCAAAGGCTAATAGAATACGGCTTAACAGGTCCCTCTGAAGTTTCAATCATTGGCTCAAATCTTCCAGCCTTATTGTTCTTCACATATTCACTTAGCACAGATTCTTGAACAACAGCTTTACGACCCATTACGGTTTCGTGAGTCTGAGTTTGAGCTAGCGTATAACCTGATTTAGTTTTTTCAATTGCTGCGTTTGATGTCCAGTTAACACCATTAGTAAATGGAATTGGATTTGCTCCTACATTTCCACATTTACCAGCAGCAGTCCTACCAAAACCTTTTGCTACTGAGACCGTTTGATGAGCTTGACCCGGCTGAATCAACACAGGTAACTCAATGCTATAATTTCCTACAGTCAACTTAGCCCAATCGCCTTTTTCAAGACCTTGCTCGTTGGCCGTTTTTTGAGAGATATTTAAAGTATTTTCCCAAGTAACTTTTGTAATTGGATCTGGTAATTCTAACAACCAAGGATTATTAGCTTGAGAACCATCTCCCATTCCAATCGCTTCAAAAACACTAACTTCTAAACCTGAAGCTTTCTTAGAAGCTATACTTGCTGCCGCAGCACCAAGATTAGCAGAGAAAGTAATATTTTCTGTACTTAAAGTTTCACTAGTCTCTAATACACCATCATGAAGTGCAGAAACCCAAGACTTACCACTAAGAATATTATTCTTCCAATTGGCTTTTAAGTATTTATGATAATCTCCATCTAAACCTGCCCAAGTCAATAAACTTGATTCAGCCTGACGTGTATTAAATATCAAAGAAATGGTCGGTTGCTGTAAAGAGTATGAACCTGTATAAGGAGAAGCATCTCCCCAAGACTCCAAGAAATGCGGAGCAGGTGCTACGTATTTACAAACAGCAGCCGTTTCATCAACTCTACTAGCGAATGAAACCGAAGTTTTTACTTTCCCTATCAAATCAGCCCACTCAGAACCATTTGGCAAATTAAAAACTGGATTCGCGTCTAAAATTATAAGTGCATCAACACTACCAGACTTCAATTCAGAAGCTAGAGCGGCTACATCAGCATCAATACCTTGACGTGTGTTATTCGATTTTGCAAGGCTAATCGTGTTTCCATAATTCCCTAAGAAACTATTAATTCCATTAACTACCGTTTGAATAGCGGCATCATTAGAACCAGAAACCACTAAAGACGCTCCACTAGCACCTTTCAAATCAGCCACGCATTTATCTAAAATCTTAGAACTTATAGACGAGTTCCCTATTGCGTTTCCTGTCAATTTATTATAAAGAGCCACAAGAAAAGCACCCTCTTCAGATGGCTTAATCATATCTCTATAATCAGCAGCCGAACCCGTAATAGTCATTCCAGTTTCAAACTGATAATGACGAGACATGGTTTGCTTACCATCTTTTCCACTTACAAGCTTACGTCCTTCCGCCCACTGAGCAGAATGCTGGATAGAAGAAAGCCAATTACCTAAGAAATCACAATTAACACCTACGATAACTTTTGCTTTTGAAAAGTCATAAGATGGTACAATGGCTTTCCCAAAAGAAGTAGCATTTGCTTCAATCATGCCAGAAACCGATGAAACATCGTATGACACGTGCTTAGTAGAAGGATATTTTGCTGAGAAATCCGCAACAACCTTTTTAGCTGTTGGAGATACTATAGATGAAGAAAGGATTCTAACATTAGAAGCCGAAGACAAACCTCCCATAACTTCTTTATCTAAATCTTCCCAAGAAATTTCAGCTTCACCTTTTTGAGGTCCACGAAGTTTGTCATTATCATATAAAGATAAAACAGACGCATGAACTCTAGCACTCATTCCTCCACGAGTAACCTTCGAAAGTTTATTACCTTCAATTTTTATAGGTCTACCCTCAACTGTCTTTACAAGAATACTTGCATAATCTCCACCTTGAGCATAAGTAGAAGCAAAGTAGTTAGGAATTCCCGGCTCTACAGATTCCGGCTTTTTTAAATAAGGAATAGTCTTTCTAACCGGAGCATCACAAGCAGCCAAAGAAACTGCCGCAACACCAAAGCCAAGCATTTTCAAGAAATCTCTTCTATGCGTTCCGCCTTCAATATCTTCTAAGTTAAACTCGCTATCTGCGTTTTTAACCACTTCAATATCGTTACGATACTCTTCTATCCCTTTCCAATACCTTTTAGTAGTATTTTCCATTAGTCTTTGTATTTCCCCTTACAGGTTTATCTAAAGTAATCTTATTAGATTAATATTTTAATAATGACATCTGGCACATTCCAGACCACCAATATCTTCCACTTTCATACCTCCCACTGAGGTTGCATCATGAGCCTCTACAAGCTTGTCATAATACTCATTTCCTTTTGAGTTAACATCTGTTTGTCTGTGACAATCAATACACCAACCCATAGTCAAAGTATGTCTTTGCTCCACAACTTCCATTGTATTGATTTCACCATGGCAATTTTCACAATCCAAACCAGCTACGTTCGTATGCTGCGAGTGATTAAAATAAGCTAAATCAGGTAAATTATGGACTCTTACCCACTCTATCGGCGTATCCGTCTCAAGAGCAGTATATATTTTTTGAATTTCAGGAGAACCTTGCTTAATACTATTATGGCAATTCATACAAATACTTGCCGAAGGAATTCCCGCTTGCTTTCCTTTGTAAACACCAGTATGACAATAAGAACAATCTATTTCCATATCTCCAGCATGAAGCTTGTGAGAGAACGGAATTGGCTGTGTTGGTGCATATCCTTGATGAACACCTATACCATAAAGACCATCAAAAGTTGCTTTCGCTCCAAAAAGAAGGAATAAAACAACAATAGCACTTCTAACTGTTGAGTTTTGGAAAATAACCTTTAAAGAGTCTCCTACTTGTTCACCAACTCCTCTGGTATCAATTTCGGCCCCCTCTCCTTTAGATAACTTTGATAATAAATTCAAAATAGCTATTAAAGCTACCAGAACAAGACCCATTAGTACAAGAAGAGCTACCAATATAACATTGAAGAAACCTCCTTGTTGAGAATCATCAGCACCTGTGGCCGTCCCTGCACCTACAACAGCGGCCGCAACGGGAGCAGCAGCATTAGCTTGTGTTATATACGCTAACAAGCCCTGGATTTCAGCATCTCCAAAACCAGGAAAGGCTGTCATTTGAGTCTTATTGTACTCTTCATACAAATCAACTGCGTATTGATCTCCGCTTGCTATCACAGCAGCCGGATTATTAATCCATGATTTTATCCAATCATAATCTTTTCTTTCATCGATGCCCTTAAGGCCAGGACCTACTACTACATCTGCACCATAAGAGTGACAAGCAGCACAGTTATTCTTAAATATTTTCTCACCCAAGGCAGCATCGCCCTCTTGCCCAAACGAAAGGGTAATGGTAGATAAAGAAATAAATAATAGAAGAAGCGGTCTTATATGCGTTTTGAACATATTCTATTATTGACGGTGTTTTTGTTTTGAGAGTGCAAATCTAGCCACGTAAAGAGTTCCATCAAAAAAGAATTTTGTTTTTTTCTATGGCTTTAGTCAATTTAGAACCATTATAAACAAAGTGCTAATTAATTGACAAACAAGGCATTAAATAAAAAATACCATTCCAATAATCCTGCTAATCAGAACTTTAGGAATGGTATTTTAGTAAGAAGTTAAAAGCAAACAACTTGCTACCTAACTGAGATAAGAGGTCTCGAGCGGATTCGAACCGCTGTACATGGTTTTGCAGACCACTGCCTAGCCACTCGGCCACGAGACCATATTTTGTTATTTCTAAAGGCTACAAAAGTACAATTGGCGTGCCAAATTGCCAATTATTTTTGAAAAATAAGGCTGGAAAATTTCCAGCCTTATTCTCTATATATTAAAGATTACTCTGCTGAGTCTTCTTTCTTCTTTTTTGGAGCTGCTTTAGCCTTCTTAGGAGCTTCCATTTCTTCTTTTAAAGCTGCTAAGGCAGATAAATCACCCAAAGTTGACTTCTCTGAAGACTGTGCAGAAGAAGCCTTAGATTGACTAGCCTTTTTCTTTGGTTTAGCTACTACTTCGTCAGCAGAACCATCCCAAGTCTTAGAGTGAGAAAGAATAATTTTCTTTTCGTCCTTATTAAACTCTGTAACTACAAAAGTAAGTTTCTCTCCTATTTCCGCCATAGAACCATCCTCTTTAGCAAGGTTCTTTAATCCAGCAGCACCTTCGATTCCGTAAGGAAGCTCTAGAGCAGCTAATTTATCAGAAGTAGAAATGATAGTACACTCATGCTTAGTTCCAACATCAAAAGTACCTTCGAAAGCATCCCAAGGGTTCTCTTCTAAGTGCTTATGAGAAAGAGCTAATCTTCTGTTGTCACCATCTAATTCAAGAACAATCACTTCAAGCTCGTCTCCAATCTTGACAAAGTCAGATGGGTGCTTAATTTTCTTAGTCCAAGAAAGATCAGAAACGTGAACTAAACCGTCAATACCTTCTTCTAATTCTAAGAATAAACCGAAGTTAGTTAGGTTACGAACTGTTCCTTTATGCGTAGTGCCTACAGCATATTTGCTTAATAAGTCTTGCTTAGTCCAAGGGTCTTCAGCTAGTTGCTTAATACCCAATGACATTTTTCTTTCCTCTTTGTCCATTGTCAAGATTACTGCATCAATCTCATCTCCAATTTTAAGGAAATCAGAAGGATTACGTAAGTGTTGAGACCAAGACATTTCAGAAACGTGTATCAAACCTTCTACACCTGGGTGTATTTCAAGGAATGCTCCGTAATCTGCAAGATTAACGATTTTACCTTTAACAGCAGAACCAACTTCAAGACTTGTTTCAAGTGCATCCCATGGATGACTTTGAAGTTGTTTCATACCTAGAGAAATACGTTTCTTGTCTTCATCAAAGTCAAGAACAACAACGTTGATTTTCTCATCAAGGTTAAGTACTTCATTCGGGTGATTAACACGTCCCCAAGAGATGTCTGTGATATGCAATAAGCCATCAACACCGCCAAGGTCAATAAATACACCGAAGTTTGTAATATTTTTAACAACACCTTCTAGAACCTGACCTTTCTCAAGGTTAGTTAAGATTTGCTGACGTTGTTTTTCAAGGTCTTTCTCAATAAGTACTTTATGAGAAACAACCACATTATCATTAGTATGATTAATCTTAACAACTTTAACTTCCATTTGCTTATTTACAAATACGTCAAAGTCTCTAATAGGCTTCACATCAATTTGCGAACCTGGTAAGAATGCCTCAATACCATGAATATCAACAATAAGACCACCTTTGGTACGTCTTTTCACCAAAGCGTCCATGATTTCATCATTCTCGAAAGCTTTCTCGATGTTACTCCAAGCTGTAAGTATTCTCGCTTTCTTACGAGAGATCACTAACTGACCTAAAGCATCTTCTTGCTTCTCTATAAATACCTCAACAGTATCACCTGCTTTCAAATCTGGCAAATCTCTAAACTCAGATCTAGAAACAATACCGTCAGACTTAAATCCAATATTTAATAAAACCTCACGAGCAGTAACACCTACCACTGTAGCTGTAACCACATCTTTCTCTTCAATAGTAGTTAGAGTTTCCTCATATACTTTTGAAAGTTCTGCAGTTTCTTCAGCAGAGTAACCACTACCAATACCTTTCTTTGAGACTCTGTCCCAATCAAATTCTGGAAATTCTTGATTATCCATATATCTTATTCTCAGCCTTTTGCTACATCAACAACACAGGCCTCATGCTGTTGAAATTAATTAAAAATGAACGTCCTTTTAAAAAGGACTGCAAAAGTAAGAATTTGAGTTCGATAATCAAATAGGTAATGAAGAATAAACTTAAGCAAGTTTGCTTTTCCCTAAGTAAGGGGCCCAATTCTCCCCAACCTTGCCAGAGAAGTTCCTTAAAAACATAACAAAAGTTGGCTTAAATGGCTTCTTATTCAGGGGCATCCCCGCTTCTTCAGGCGTATTATTGCCTTTACGACCGTTGCAAGACCTACAGGCAGCCACAAGATTTGCCCAATTAGTTTTACCACCGCGTGACTTTGGAATTACATGGTCTAAGGTTAAATCTTTTCTTTTTCCACAGTAAACGCATTCGTTTCCATCTCTTTTAAAAACGTTTTGCCTATTAAGCACCACACCTTTATAAGGAACCTTGACGTAATTATTTAATTTGATAACTGACGGAAGAGGATAAGATACAGATACAGTTCTTAGTTGAGCCTTATCATCATCTTTAAGAAGTTCTGCTTTATTAAGATAAACCAACAGAAAAGCTTTTGGAACGGTGCAAACCGTGATGGCACTGTAATCAGCATTGAGAACTAGTACTTTCCGGCTCATTTAGCTTGTAAGTAATTGAAAATGATGCAGCGAAGTTAATGATTTTCGCCAAAAATAAAAGCCACGGCACCAACTCTTTACCGAAAAGTAACATTAAGCTTAAAACTTTCTACTCTCCTGTCTTTCAGTATCTCTAGATTTGATACTCTCTCTTTTATCATACAGCTTCTTTCCTTTGGCTAAAGCAATGTTAAGCTTCGCCAATCCTTTATCGCTAATAAAAAGCCTAGTGGGAATAATAGTAAGACCTACATCTTTTAGTTTATTCTCTATTTTCTTCAGCTCTTTTCGCTGCAATAATAGTTTACGCTCCCT
The DNA here is from genome assembly GCF_964021845.1 of uncultured Arcticibacterium sp. Taxonomy (NCBI): domain Bacteria; kingdom Pseudomonadati; phylum Bacteroidota; class Cytophagia; order Cytophagales; family Leadbetterellaceae; genus Arcticibacterium; species uncultured Arcticibacterium sp. The sequence continues at coordinate 242,899 of NZ_CAXHZC010000006.1, forward strand.
CAGAGGCTCATGATTATAGTGAGTTCCAAACTCATAAGGCGAGATATGAAGATTCTTAATAAAAAGCTCCCCTTCTGTAATATAGCAATGGGCATCTGAAATGTTTGCTTTGCCCATACGTATGGATTTCATCTCAGTACCTCTTAAAACAATACCTGCGGTATAGGTGTCAATGAATTGATACTCAAATGATGCCTTCCTATTCTTAATCTCTACTTTGTTACTAATATTATTTGCCATAGTGTTGGGGAAATTTTGCAAAGCTATAAAAATAAAATCCCTGCCTCAATTTTAGTGACAGGGATTCCGACTTACGTGCTTTCCTAATAATCCATGTGCATCACGCGAACGTGAAACAAAGCGGATTAAACTTTCATGAGCTTAACAACTCAAATATTTTTTAGTGTGTGACGTCTAGGCAACAAATGTATATACTCCTCGTCTATTTTCCAACACTTTTAAAATTTCAATTTTATTTATCTGAAATACTATAAACCTCGTACATACAGCAAATTGCCAGATTTGAATAGTTTACTTACGAATACTGTGCCAATATAACCTCACAAGATTATTTTGTAGCTTGGCTAGACTCTTGAAAAAAAATAAATATTATTTCCACCTTAAAACCAGAGGTTTACAAAATACATCTATGTTTATTTATTTCTTATATTTAAATTTGGCACGTCAACTTAGACATCATCAAATAAAAGAACAAATTTGCTAAACAGTCCATTATTCTCTACCTCTAAGAAAAAAGAAAAATGCATCATTGTAGGTGTAATAAATAAAGACCAAAACGCGGAAAAGACTAAAGAATACTTAGACGAATTGGCCTTTTTAGCTAGAACCGCTGGTGTTATTTGTAAGAAAACATTTGTACAAAAACTTCCAAAGCCTGACAATAAGACTTTTGTGGGTAAAGGAAAATTAGAGGAAATACAGACGTGGTTAATAGAAAACCCTGTAGACTCTATTATTTTTGATGACGACCTAACGCCCTCTCAAGTAAGAAATCTTGAGGCAAGCTTTAGCGAAACCAAAGTATTAGACCGAAGTCTTCTTATACTAAACATATTTTCTCAAAGGGCTAAATCTGACCAAGCAAAAAGACAGGTAGAGCTAGCTCAGTATCAGTACCTATACCCAAGACTAACTAGAATGTGGACTCACCTTAGTAAGCAAAAAGGTGGCGTGGGTATGCGTGGCCCTGGTGAAAAAGAACTTGAAACAGATAAAAGGATAGTTAAAGACAGAATATCTTTCTTAAAAAAGAAGCTTGAGAAAATTGACAAACAAGCTTTAACTCAAAGAAAAGAAAGAAACAGGCTCGTTAGAGTAGCTCTAGTAGGCTATACCAATGTTGGAAAGTCTACATTAATGCGAGTTTTAGCTAAAACTGATGTTTTTGCAGAAAATAAGCTTTTTGCTACTATAGACTCCACCGTTAGAAAAATTGTGCTAGGGAATATCCCCTTTCTTTTGACGGATACAGTAGGGTTTATTAGAAAACTGCCTACTACTCTCGTAGCTTCTTTTAAGTCAACATTGGATGAAATTAGAGAGGCTGATATACTTCTTCATGTGGTTGATATTTCTCACAAGTCTTTTGAAGAGCATATAGATGTGGTAAATGGAACGCTAGCTGACATTGGAGCTGCCGACAAACCAACTATTCTTATTTTTAATAAATTAGATTTATATCAAGCTGAATCTGAAGAAGGGCTCGACGCTCATTTAGCTACCGAAGAAGATTTAGAAAAAAACCTGGAAAGACTTAAGTCTAGTTATTTGGCAAAGAACATGGAAAATGTCGTTTTTGTGTCTGCAAGTAAGAAGGAGAACTTGAAAGAGTTAAGAAAGAACCTTCTTGACCTACTTACCAGCAAGCATTTCGCTATATACCCAAACTGGGACCCCAAACAGAATCCATTATACGACTGGCAAGGACATCAAGATACAGAAGACTAAAACGCTAGTCTCTCACCAGAATATAGTCTGCAAAATAGCCATTACTGTCTTGCAGCTTTTCTTGAACTTGGAATTTCGTATGCCTTGTTATTTTAGCGATGATTTCATCATTATACTTCCTAGATATTTCTGTGTGAATTCTCTCGCCTTCTTCAAAATTAAAAGTACCAGAGCCATTAATATTGACAGTTTGAGCTTTGGTACTTACCAAAAAACTTTTAGCCACGCCAACATCCTCTGAATATTCTGGCTGATGTTTAAAGCTTCCTATGTCAAAATTAGCACCTAACTCTTCATTTATTCTAGATAAAAGATTCAAATTAAAAGCCTTTGTAATTCCTGCTTTGTCATTGTAGGCTGGCAATACTACCTCCTCGGCCTTAATAAGGTCAACTCCTAGAAATAACTTATCCCCAGCATTTAAAACCTCAGCGAGTTCGTTCATAAACTGATGAGCTTCCTCATCTTTCAAATTCCCAATATTTGAACCTAAAAAAAGTACGATCTTAGGTGTATTTGTTGACTTTAGCGATTCCAGAACTTGGAAATAATCTCCTTGCCTGGTTTTGACAGACAACTCTGCCATTTCTTCATGAAGAGAATGCTGCAGCTTTGTCAAAGCATTTGAAGAAATATCAACAGGAACATAGTCAAAGCTGAAGCCTTGATTGACCAATACCTTTAATAACTCCTTGGTTTTGGTACCGTCTCCCGCCCCTAGTTCCACCAGTTCAAAATACGAAGCGGGTGTTACACCAAGTGCTTCTATTATGGTATTAGTCTGTTCTTTAAAGATTTCAAATTCTGCCCGAGTTAAATAATACTCCGGCATATTCATAATTTGAACGAACAGTTCATCGCCTCTTTTATTATAAAAATATTTTGAAGAGAGGTACTTAGGTGATTGTGAAAGCCCATTTTTCACATCTTTTTCAAATTGACTCATTGTGTTATTTAGCTAATCTAATTCCTGAAAACTGCCATTGCATTTGAGGATGAAAGAAATTACGATACGTTTTTCTGCTATGCCCTTCAGATGTAGCAACGGAGGCTCCTTTCAAAACCATTTGGTTTATCATAAATTTACCATTGTATTCTCCTACTGCCCCGTCAGCTATTTCATATTTTGGATATGGCAAGTATGCAGAGTTGGTCCACTCCCAACGTGTGCCCCACTGAAACTTATCACAAGCAATTTCCCATTCAAACTCTGTGGGTAATCTGCAGCCTTTCCATAAGGCATAGGCAGCCGCTTCGTAAAATGAAATGTGGGCTAAAATCTCATCAGGGTTAACTTCTTTTAAACCTGCCAATGTGTAATTTAACCATTTGCCCTCTGCCTTATACCAGTAAAGTGGTTTTTCAATATTATTAGCCTTTACCCATGACCAAGCCTCGTCAAGCCAAAACTCTGATTTTTGATAAGCTCCGTCGTTTATAAACTCAATAAAATCTCCGTTGGTCACTAAGCTATCGGCAATTTCAAAATCATTGAGGTATACCTTGTGCCTACCTAATTCATTATCAAAAGAGAAACCGTTTCCGTCAAAACCGATCTCATAAACGCCTTCAGAAACCTTTAGCCAAGAATGAGATTGGTTCTTAGAGCTAATCAAAGGCTCCTTTTGCCACTCAGGATAGGTTGGGTTTCTTGAGAAAGTGTATTTCAAATCTGTCAATAGTAGCTCTTGATGCTGCTGCTCGTGGTTAATCCCAAGTATAACCAGCTCCAATACTTCCTTTGGAATACTCCCCTGAAGTAATAGCTCCATCTGCTGATTTACAGCGACTCTATATTTATAAACCATATCCACACTTGGCCTTGTGATTAGCCCTCGCTCTCCCCTATTTAGACGCTCGCCTATGGAATTGTAATAACTGTTAAACAGAAACCTATAACTCTTATCAAAGACTGAATAGTCTTTCAGGTATTTCTGAAGAATCATTTCTTCAAAAAACCAAGTAGTATGAGCCAAATGCCATTTTGGAGGACTCGTAAACGCTACACTTTGTGAGACGTAATCTTCTATTTCTAGGTTAGCACAAAGCTGCTCTGTGAGGTTTCTAACTTTTAAAAACTTTTCTAAAACAGGGCTCATGAAAAGGGAAATTAATTGAGTTTTTCAAAGAAACGGTATTCTAGACATAACGGTTTCTTCTAGTTTCAATTTACTAAATTCTTTGGCACAAATAAGAATTAGTTTAAATCACATATTAATATTTCCCTTGATAGTTCACCTTTAGAAAAGGCTATACTATTCCTAAAATAAAAACCGCTACAAAACGCCAATTCACAAGGAATTTAAGGCGGATAGACTAACATTACTCTAAGGAAATTTCTACTTTTACCGTTGTCATAGGCCCCGTAGTTCAATGGATAGAATAGAAGTTTCCTAAACTTTAGATCTAGGTTCGATTCCTAGCGGGGTCACTATCAGCGAAGTTCTTAAAAAACTACATTACCCTTAATATAGGTTGATACTTTAAAGGTCTATTAGTTCCTCTCTACTGAGGTATTCTTTCAATAAACTTAAAACGAAATTCAATTTAATGGAATTTTTGTCGTGAAAAACATACAATATCTTGGAAGAATTGTAGACAAATCACTACGATATTATAATAATAAACAGCCAAAGCGATTTAGATACCTTTAAAAGGGTAAATAGATTAGCCTTTGCAGATGATGGTATTAAGTAAGCTAGCGGTACTGCTAAAACCACTATAATGATTGAATACATCAAAAAGGATTTTGGAACGAACACCCTAAATACTATTCCGCTTTGGCTCTTTGGCTTTCTTTATTGACATGACGTTATGGAGCTAAAATAGATTACTACCATATCAAAACAAGATTCTTTTAATTGTTTGTTAATCGCAATTCGTAAAATTATTCACTTCTTAAGCTCTGTACAGGATTTTTCAATGCCGCTTTTATAGCCTGAAAACTTACCGTGAATAAAGTAATAAGTACTGCTCCCAAGCCAGCACCGATAAATAGCCACCAAGCCATATTTGTTCTGTAGGTATATCTTGCCAAAAAGGTATCCATTCCAAACCAAGCCAAGGGAGCTGCGATTAAAATTGAAATGAAAACTAAAAGAACGAAGTCCTTTGAAAGCATTGCCCATAGGTTACTCACTGATGCTCCTAACACTTTTCTTACTCCTATTTCTTTGGTGCGTTGTTCTGCTACATATGATGCCAAACCAAACAGGCCGAGACAACTTATCAATATTGCTAAAACGGTAAAAACGGTAGCCAAAGAACCTATTCGTTCTTCAATGGCAAACTTTTTCCCATATTCCTCATCTACAAATTGATATTCGAAAGGGATATTAGGGAAGTGCTTTTTGAATACACCTTCAATGGTTGCCAAATTGTCGGATGCTGATTTATCAGGATTCAACCTTAGGTTATAAAAACTGGCGTCATCATCTGAACCGCATACGTAAATTGCTTGCTTTACAGGCTCATAAGGAGATTGAACCAAAATATCGTCCACCACTCCAACAATAGTCAACGGGGGACTTGGGTCTTCATCATCATCATCTCTCAATTGCATTCCTACTACATCTGTTTTTCCTATGTAGCTCAGAAAAGTTTTGTTGACCAAGACCGAATTTGAATCGCTTGACATTTCTCGATTGAGATCTCTACCTGCAATTATTTTTGCCCCCAAAGTATTCATGTATTCCGGAGAAATTGCTGTCCAAGCAAAGTCTTCTTGAAAGCCTTCCTCTTTGCCGTCCCATCTATATCCAGACCTGTTGGAGTATATATCAGTTGAGGGGCTACTTGACGTTGCCATTTCTTCTACAGCACCACTCTTCAAAAATTGAGTTCGCATAAAATCAGCCTTTCCTGTAAACTCGTTGGACATGGCGGATATTTGAATTAAGCCTTCTGTTGCGTAGCCAACTGGCCTATCTTTCGTGAAATTTATTTGTTTCAACACCACAGAGGTTCCGATAATTAAAGCAATGGATACTGTGAACTGCATTACAACCAATACTTTCCTCGGCAAAGCAGAAAACCTTCCTGACTTGAAAGTACCCTTAAGTACCTTAACAGGGCTAAATGATGATAGGTATAAAGCTGGATAACTTCCAGAAAGCAATGCAGTAAATAGAATAAAGCCAAAACTGATTGCCCAAAATGTAAGGTTAAACCAAGGAAAAACGATTTGCTTATCTGCTAAATTATTAAAACCTGGTAAGAATAATAAAACTAACAAAATGGCAATAATGAAAGAGAGGAATACAACGAGTACAGATTCACTTAAAAATTGATTGATCAACTGCGAACGAAAAGAACCAATTGATTTACGAATCCCTACCTCTTTAGCTCTATTTTCCGACCTTGCGGTACTAAGATTCATAAAATTAATACAAGCCAAAAACAGCACAAATGCTCCTATGACACCGAACAACCATACAAGTTCAATTCTGCCTCCAGCCTGAACACCATTCTCGAAGAGGTTTCTTAAGTACCAATCTTTCATAGGTAGGAGTTGTAGGGTTGGGTTGTATTCGTGAAAATTTTCACCAGCTGCATCATACTTTGCCTTAGCTATTTTCTCTGAAACACTAAGCACGGTTTGACCTTTAGCAACTTGTCCAAATAATTGAAAAGAGTTATTTCCCCAGCTATCAATGGAATTTTGAACCCATTCTCTTTCAGCAACAAACTGGTCCCATGGAATAATAAACTTTGTTTCAAGAAAACTGGAGTTGAACGGAAAATCTTCATAAACAGCTGTGACAGCAACATCAGTGAAGCCATTTACATTTACTATTTTCCCTATAGCGTTCTCATTGCCAAACAATGCCTCTGAAGTTGACTTCGATATCATGATTGACTTGAGCTCTTGAAGTCCATCTTGTTGCCCTTCAATGATTGAGACATCCAACATTTCTGTAGCTGCGGGTTGCATGTAATTTCCAGTTGCTTTAATCGTCTTTTCCCCAACTCTCAAGTACCTAGAATTTGTCCAAGAACTCATCGCCAAATGCTTGAAATAGTCGTTGTAGTTATTTCTAAGCTCAAATTCTAGCGGGCGAGGGATAGCTGTGCCTGTACTAACTTGTCCATTGAAAGTTTGATGTTGCCAGAACTGGCCTATTCTATCTGCGTTTTTAAAATTGCTATTGAAGTTTAACTCGCCATGAACCCAAAGCCCAATGAGAATAGCAACCGCCATACCCAAAGCCAATCCAAAAATATTGATAAAGGAATAGGAAGGGTGTTTAATAAGGTTTCTCCAGGCTATTTTGATGTAATTTTTTAGCATATCAGCTACATTTCATTAATTTCCATAAACTAATCCTAAACTGTGCCATAAGAGACAAAATACTATATACCAACTAGTTAAACCCTTTCAAGTAAACTTTTATTGTCCGATAATGGACATGTCGGACAAAACGTTCGCCTGAAAAAAGAATAAATTTCTTCACTCTGACCTCAAGCTCTTCACTGGGCTCACAAGTGCTGCTTTAATAGCTTGAAAACCAACCGTGAGCATGGTGATACTTAATGCTCCAAAGGTAACTAATGGTAAGACCCACCACATAAAACCTACACTATACGCAAAATCTTGCATCCAAGAATTAACTAAATAATAGGCTATGGGACTGGCTATTATGATAGCCAAAATTATTAGTTTCAGAAAGCCCGAGGAAAGTAAAATGGTGATTTCAGAAACCTTTGCTCCCAATACTTTTCTTATGCCAATTTCCTTGATACGATAGGAGGCATTTAGATGAGAAAGACCAAAAATACCCATACAGCAAATGACAATTGCTAGAATAGTAGCGACTCCAAGAATTTTCTGCGAACGAGCCTCCCTTATGTATTCTTGCTTATTCTTCTCACTTAAAAAATCATATTCAAAAGCCGCTAGAGGCATGGCTTTCTTATAAATCGCCTCGAATTTTGGTAAAAAACCACCTAGGGAGGCAGCTTTAATGAGAATCTCGCTCGAATGCCTTGGAATATACGCCAAAACTTGTGGTTTAATTTTCATTCTTAAAGACTCAAAATGATAGTCTTTTATAACTCCTACAATGGTGTAATACTTCTGATTTTCGTCTATAGAATTTGATAATTTTAACCTACTTCCAATTGGCTGCTCTAGCTGTGCTTCTTTAACAAAAGTTTCATTGACTAAAATTTCATGACTCTGCCCATTGGGAATATTCTTACCGCTTTTTAGACTTAATCCCATGACAGAAAGGAAACCTTGGTCAATTGAACGATAGATAGCATTCACTTTTTTACCTGCTATTATTGTAGGGTCACCCTCATAACCAAAAGTACCTCCAAAAGTAACCGCCTTAAACTGTGGGATGGTGGCTAATTCGTTTTCTAGAAATTGTTTGATAGGTTCACTTTTTCTATCTCCTTTAATTTCTGCTTTAATGATATTGTCAGCATTGAACCCTAAATCTTTAGTGTTCATAAACTTCATTTGAGCATAGTAGGTAATAGAGAAAAATGCCAGAATAAAAGCAATGCCAAATTGGAAAACAAGTAGCACACGCCCAAAAGCCAATAATTTTGGCGATTTGTTCTTTCCAAATAATGATTGTTTCGACGTTATTTTAGCAAAATATGTGGCGGGATAAAAACTAGCTAAAAACGAAGTAATACCTAAAATGGCTATTAGTAAAATGATGTTTTCTAAGGTCAGCCAAGTGGAAAATTGCACATGTACGCCCGTAAGCGTGGTAAACTGTGGCATAAGTCCCATGAGTAAAAGAAGTGCAAAGCCAATGGCAAACAGGGTCAAAAGAGCCGTTTCACATAAAAACTGAACATAAATGCCCGTAATACTGCTTCCTGCCATTTTCCGGAGACCAATCTCTCTCATTCGTGGTAAAGTGGCGGAGATACTGATATTAATAAAGTTAAATAGAGCCAATAAAAAAATAAATAGGGCTATGCCCAAAAATTGATTAGAATAAGACGATACGCTCTCATTTGTGGTGCCACCCTCATGCATACTCCAGCTGTTTTCACTCAAATAAGAATTTAAGTGCATGTCCCTAATTGGCTGAAGGCCATAGAAAATTTCTGGGTCAAAATCACTTTCCGCCAGCTGTGCTTGAGCATACTTTTCATAAACTGCATTAAGTTTTGGAACAATAGCTTCCGTATTAGTTTTGGGGTCAAATTTGACAAAGGTACCGAGGTATGCGTTGAGCCAGTTGGCGTCGGTAAATGATAATTGGGCAAAACGGAATGAGAGTAAAATGTCAAAATTAATGGAAGAATTTTGAGGAGCATTTTTTGCCACTGCTGTTACTACAAGTGGTTTTCCACCTAAGCGTCTAGCGGAAGGTTCGGCATCAAGGTAGACCAATTCGCCAATTAAACCTTCTTTTTTTCCAAAAAGACGCATGGCGGCATCTTCAGAAATCACAACAGAGTTGATTTTTTTTAAAGCTGTTTCTTTGTCACCTTCTAAAAGAGGAAAATTGAAAAATGTGGTGAAGTTATCATCTACAAAGAGCGTATTAAGGTTTAAAATATTTTCACCAGACCGCACTTCATTCATGATGTCTCCACCCCAAACACGCACATAAGAATCTAACTCAGGTACTTCTTTCATAAATGCAGGCCCTTGAACCTGCCCTGTTCCTGCCGAAGTTTTGTGCGGTTCACCTTCGTTTTCTATGCTACTGGTGGTAACCCTATAAATACCTTTGTTATGAAAATTATCAAAACTACGCTCATAACTCCAAAAAGTAAGAGCAAACAGTACACTACACAAACCGATAGAAAGTCCAACGATGTTAAGTCCATTGTAAATTTTATTCTTCCAAAGGTTTCTCCAGGCTATTTTGATGTAGTTTTTAAGCATTTTTTAAAGCATTGTGCTCAGGGCCTCGGGGATTGAGCGAATTTATATTTTTCCTTTACTCTGAGACTATTCCGATTTTAATGAATTTACCGGATTCATCAAAGCGGCTTTTATAGTATGGAAACTAACCGTTGCCAGAGCAATTAACGTAACTAATAAGGCCACCGCCAAAAAAATGAAAGGGTTTTGGCTAATTCGGTATTCATAGTTTTCTAGCCATGCATTTGATGCAAACCATGCCAGAGGTAAAGCCACTATTAGACCAATTAACACGAGTTTAATAAAGTAAAAAGAGATAATCTTAACAATATCGCTCACAGATGCTCCCATTACTTTTCTGATGCCAACCTCTTTGGTTCTTAGCTGAATCGTTAATAATGAAAGGGCAAAAAGGCCTAAGCAAGAAAGAAAAATGGCAATGCTAGAAGCCGAGCTAAAAAGGTCGGTCATAAGACGTTCACCCTCATACCAAGCCTCTAAGTTTTCGTTTACAAAGGAGGCCTTGAATTCAGCTTTATTTGTGGCCTCATTCCATGTGTTTTCAATCTTCTGAACACTTGCGATAAGGTTTTCAGATTTTAGTTTCAAAAAGAGGTATTGAACAGATTCAACATCGGATAAGTGCATGGCAATTGGTAAAACCTCTTCTGATGGCGAGAAAAAATGAAAATCGCTTACGACACCTAAAATTTGATAAGGTTTACCTTCCGAATTTTCACCAATAAATTTACCAACAGCTTCTGTTTCTCCCATGGCTTTGACAAAACTTTCACTTACTATAAGACCCGTTTCCCTGTCGGAAATGCTGTTTTCGTTAAAATCTCTACCTGCTACCAAGGGAATATTCATGGTTCTGAGGAAATCCGTTTCCGTCAAAATCCAATCCATATTGATGTTTTTATCCAAATAGTCCCAACTTGAGGTACTTCGCATGGTTATGAGGTCTAAGCCTCTTCCTAAGTTTATGCCCGTACCAGAGATACTGAGCACTTCTGGGTTAGAAACTAGAGCATTTTTTAGTCTTTTTAAAACCAATTGACCGTCTTGGTCAGGACTTACTGGAATACTTAATACCTGTTCTTTGTCAAAACCGATAGGTTTGGTTTGAAGAAAATGGAGCTGTTTACTTCCAATAAAGCTCAGGCAAATCAAGAAGGTAGAGATAGCAAACTGCGAGACTAAAAGTGTATTTCTTACTCTACTAGGTTTACCATTGGAGAGCTTTCCTTTTAAAACATCGATAATGTTTGACCCAGAAATTCTTAGTGCGGGATAGCCACCAGCTATCAGTGTTACGACCAAGAAAATCAAACTCATTCTACCTAAGAATTGTGGTTGAATGAGTGTGTTTACGCCTACATTGGCATCTGTTCTGGCATTGAAAATAGGCAAGAGTTGGTAGGTTAAAAATATGCCTAGAACAAAACCGATGAAGTATATCACTAAGGCTTCTGACCAAAACTGGAAAAAGACTTGGCCCTTAAATGCTCCTAATGATTTACGTACACCAATCTCTCTTGCTCTGGTAAATGAATTTGCCAGATTTAGACTAATGAAATTAATACAGGCTATTAGTAAAATGAAAACTCCTAAGATAATCAAGGTGTAAATTAAGAAAAGGGGAGTACTTCTTTCACCACTAAAATGTATGCTTTCGATGTTGGTGAGCTTCAAATTAATAGGTTTGATACCTTCCGGAATATCGCTTTTTCCCAAGTTTAACTCGGCAAGCTCATCTGCATAATATTTGCTTACAAAAGCATCAAATGAGCCATCAAGTGCTGCTGGGTTTGAGCTTTCGGCAATTTTTACGAAAACATTACCAACTCCAGAAGACCAGTTGTTTTGATTTTCTTGGTAAGAAGGAAAGGTTTCAATACGAGCTAAGGCTTGAAACTGTATGCTTGAGTTTTTAGGGCAATCTTCCAAAATGGCGGAAACAATAAGGCCATTACTTTCACCAAGATTAAGCTCTTTGCCAATAGCATTTTCAGTACCAAATAAGGCGATGGCTGTGCCTCGTGTTAAAGCAATGTTTTCAATACCAGGAAGAGCATTCTGAGCATCACCATCAATGATTTTAAAATTGAATATCTGAAGGAAATCAGCGTCAACTCGTGTGACAATCCTATTTATCTTTTTGTTTTCAGTAGATAATGGCTCGTCACGTCCATAAATAACTCGTGCTGCTTTCTGCACTTGAGGAATATCGGCTTTAACAGCGTCAAGAAAAGGAAGAGGAAACTGACTAGAAAACTGGCCGCCATCTTCTGTCATCGAAAACTTTGAAACCTTGAAAAGGCTACCGCTTTCTTTGTGAAACGAATCAAAGCTTAGCTGAAAATACGCCGTCACGAAAAGAATAGAGCTAATAGCAAAAGCGATGGCCAAGCCAAATACATTGATGGATGAGTGAAGTTTGTTTCTCCAAATATTCCTCCAGGCGATTTTGATGTAATTCTTTATCATAATTCTAAATTTTTATTCTATCCGCATAGCATTCACTTGATTTCCTAATGCGGCTTTTATAGAGTGATAAGCTACAGCCAGCATGGTGAGTCCTAAGATTATCAAGGCTGAGTAAGCGAAGACCATAGGGTTTATAGAAGTTCTGAAAGTGAAAGAATCTAACCACTGGTCTAGGAAATAGTATGAAAGCGGGAAGGCTATTAGGCAAGAGACACCAACTAGAATCATGAAGTTTTTGGCTAGTAAAAAGACTATTTGATGGCTCTCTGCTCCCATTACTTTTCTTACCGCTATTTCTTTTTTACGCTGCTGTGTGGTGTAGGCTATCAAGCCTAAAAGCCCTAAAAATGCGAGAATAATAGTTAGTCCTGAGAAAGTAGAAAACAGCTGCCCACGCTTTTGGTCAGCTTCAAATTGAGTTTTAAAATCTTCTGAGGCAAAGGAGTATTCCATTGGCTCTTTTGGGAAAGATTTTTTGTAAATATTTTCAATATATGCTACTGAATTTGCAAAGTCATCTCCTTCTATTTTAAATTGCATGGAGCCATTATCATGTGTATAGGTCATCATGAGTGGCTCTATAGGATTGTAAATGGAACGCATGTGAAAATCTTTTATCACACCTATCACATAGAGATAAGGTTCAGCATCATTACCTTGGTTTTTGATTCTTTTACCTAAAGCATTAGTGCCCCAATTCATCTTTTTGACAAAAGCCTGATTTACCAAAACATTAATACAGGAGTCGGGTCTGTCTGTTAGTCTAAAGTTTCGGCCTTCGGCTAATTCCATTCCAAAGTTGTCTAAGTAATTTTCATCAACACCAAAATTATCAATTCCTTGAGAACTAAAACCTTCGTCAGTTTCTACTTCAAATAAATTATAGTTTTGATTAGTGGTGCCCGGGGTGTAAAAAGAAGTAGACACAGCCTTGATTTTAGGACTTTGAATAGCTTCACTTTTGATATAGTCTAAGGTGCTGGCGGTTCGGCTATCTACAGATGGCAGTGAAAGCACTAAAATATTCTCTTTATCATAGCCCAAATCACGGTTTTGTAAGTAATTAAGCTGATTGTAAATTATCCAAGTAGAAATCAACATAACGATAGAAACAGTAAACTGAACCACTACCAAACTTTTACGTAAGCCTGCATTGGAAGACGCTTTGGATAATTTCCCTTTCAAAACTGCCAAAGGATTGAATTTAGATAAGAAAAACGCTGGGTAACTTCCTCCAATAAAACCTGCAAACAGCACTATGCCTAATGTATAAAGCAACGTCAAAGGCTGTAGAATATAAGAAAAGGTAAATGATTTACCTGAAATCTCATTGAAAGAGGGAAGAAGAATAGCTATCAATGCCAAGCTTAAGGCAAAAGAGATAAAGGAAAGCATCATGGATTCTGTTAGAAACTGAGCGACTAACTGCCCCTGAACAGACCCTGAAACTTTACGAATTCCTATTTCCTTTGCTCTTCTGGCTGAGCGTGCCGTGGTAAGATTCATGTAATTAATACAGGCAATCAATAACAGTAAAATAGCAACGGTAGAAAAAGTATAGATGTAGTTAATATTTCCAAGTGGTTCAGGCTCGTATTTAAGCTTACTTTTTAGGTGAATGTCGGCTATGGGCATTACACTGTAATTCATAGTTACTCCAAACTGCTCAAAAATTGATTTTTGATAAGTAGGATAGATGTTTGCTAGCTTATCTTCAAAAGAATTGACATTCGCATCTGGTTTTAGAAGAACATAGGTCATTGCTCCAAAATTACCCCACTGTCCGTTTCCACTTCTGAGAAATTCAAGTGAAGAAATAGAAATGAGAGAATTAAACAATACGTGAGAGTTTTCAGGAACATCTTCCATCACGCCTGTTACTTTATACACATCGGTTCCTTCTCCTTCTAAGGCTTTGCCTAGGGCGTCTTCAGGTCTGCTGAAATATTTTAAAGCGGTGGATTTGCTAAGAACAATACTGTTTGGTTCAATCAAAGCAGTTTTTGGGTCGCCCACTATAAACGGGTAAGTAAAAACGGAGAAACTATTACTGTCGGCAAAAAAGACTTTTTCTATATACGCCTCTTGACCATTGTTTTTCAATAGCGTTTTTTGATTTCCCGCTAGAAGTCTGACGGAGTGTTCTACCTCATCATAATCCGTTTTCAGAGCAGGAGCCATTATCATTGGAGAAATAGCGACGAGGTCTGATTTGTCGGGCTCCACCAATTCTGAATTTATTCGATAAATCCTATCTGCTTTTTCATGATATGTATCAAAACTTAGCTCGTCTTTGACGTAGTAAAACAGCAGCAAACTAAAAGTTAAACCGATGGTTAAACTCAATATATTTAATGCAGAGAAGCTAAGGTCGTGCTTTAGGTTTCTCCAGGCTATTTTGATGTAATTCTTTATCATAGTTTTAAATATTCTTTCACAGTAAGACCGACTGCTATTTAAATAACTTAAACTGTGCCAGTAAATTTATTTGCCTTAAAATCAAATTGTTACAAAATGTATTGCGTTTTTATTTGTCCATTAACGGACAGTGATGTATCGGAATGGACGGTCGACTTGGAAGGAAGTAAATCTTATTTTCAGGAAAAATAGAACTTTGGGCTTAAGTCATTTCTGAATGAATTAAATTAATATGCTATATAATCATTATTTTAAAGCCTAGATTGATATATCTGAACAGTCAAATAATAGTGGTGTATGAGAAACATTAAATCTTTCGGTGCTCAAAAGTATGCTGGCGAATTCACAAACGCTCAAAGAAAACACCTTTTAAACAGAACACTTTTTGGCTGCACAGTAAAAGACTTAAAAGCCTTTGAAAATAAAAATTTAACGCAGTGCATAGATGAAATCATAGAAGCTTCTCCTATCCCATCTCCTCCTGTTAATTATTATGAACAAAAAGTAGAAGATACCACAGGTGTTAAAAAGGGAGAAACATGGGTTCAAGCTCCTTATGGTGATGGTACCATTAATTTTTGGAGGCGTCAATCTCTTCGTTATTGGTGGGTGCAACAAATGTGGTTTCAAGAGCGTACCATACACGAGAAATTAGTGCTTTTTTGGCATAATCACTTTGCTACCCAAATTGAAGTTTACGACAGAGCTAGTTTTGCCTATGAATACCAAAACACTATTAGAGAACAGGCTTTTGGGAATTTCAAGGATTTCGTAAAAGCTATTACGCTTGATAAGGCCATGTTAAGGTATCTCAATGGTCGTGAGAACACCAAAGATTCACCGGATGAAAATTATGCTCGTGAACTTCAAGAGCTTTTTACTATCGGTATAGGAGAAGGGTCAGATTATACGCAAGATGATGTAAGGGCTGCTGCCCGCGTTTTAACCGGCCATACTATACTAGGCGTTACGCAGAACTATTTTTTTAATGATAATCTTCATGATACGGAGGATAAGCAATTCTCTGACTTTTATGGAAACACTGTTATTTCTGGTCGTTCAGGTCGAGATGGTCAATATGAAGTAGATGACCTATTGGACATGATTTTTAGTAAGGAAGAGGTCAGCCGATTTATGATAAGGAAGTTTTACCGCTTTTTTATTTACTATGAAATAGGGCTAGAAGTAGAGACGCAATTTATAGAGCCGATGGCAAAAATATTTCGTGATAATAATTATGAAATTAAGCCATTGTTAAAGGCATTTTTTAGTAGTGAACATTTCTTTGATACCGCTTTCTATGGAGCTATGATTAGCAGCCCTTTAGACTTTATGGTGAAAACACTTCGGCATTTAGAGCCTCCTTTACCTTCTTTGGAAGAAAACGTTTATCAAAACTATAGTGTGTCAGGAGTTTATATGCGTTTTGCAGAAACTACTCAACAATACATTGGCGACCCTCCATCCGTTTCCGGCTGGCCGGCTTATCACCAAACACCCCTTTATCATGAGATCTGGATAAACTCAGATACCTATCAAAAACGGAATCAGTCTATACTAATTTTGCTTTATAATGAAGTGCGGCGAGATGGCTATAGGGTAGTGACTGATGTAATAAAATATGCTTCGCAGTTTTCCGAGCCCAGCGACCCTAATAAACTAATTGATGACATGGCCAATGACTTATTGTCATTACCCTTAAAAACCGAGCTTAAAAATAAAATTAAAACAGACATCCTCTTATCTGGTCAATCCAATGATTTTTATTGGACGCAGCTTTGGCAGAATTCTGAAAGTATTGCACATAATGGGAACTTCAGACTTCCAATTGAAGAGCGTTTACGAGCACTATTATTATATATCATGTCACTGCCAGAATACCAATTAATTTAAGAAGCCATGGAAAGAAGAAAATTCATAAAACATATAATGGCTGGTGGAGTTGCTCCGTATTTCCTTAATGGCTTGCCTATAAATGCTTTTGGTGGAATAAACGAAACCGCCTTGGGAGATGATAAAGTGTTGGTGGTGATTCAGATGGCAGGAGGAAACGATGGACTAAATACCGTGGTACCTATTGACCAATATGCTAACTATTCTTCTAATCGAGGAGCCATAGCTCTTAAAGAAAATAGGCTACTAAGTATTCCTCAGTCCGATAAAATCGGGCTTCATCCTTCGTTATCACCGCTTACAGAACTCTTTGAGGAGGGGAAAGCTAACATTATACAAGACGTAGGATACCCTGACCCTGACTTTTCGCACTTTCGTTCTACGGATATTTGGAATACAGCGTCTGATTCTGATAAGCAGGTTTTAAGCGGTTGGGCAGGTAGATATTTGGCTAGTGATAATCCAGACTTCCCAAACAATTACCCAAATGAACAGCATCCAGACCCTCTCTCTATTCAAATAGGCTCTGTTTTAAATACAAGTTTGCAGGGGCCAGTTTATCCTATGGGAATGGCCATTTCAGGTCCAGATTTTTTCTATGAGTTACTCACAGAAGAACAGGGAGAAACGCCTACTACATTGGCAGAAAAAGAACTCGCTTACCTGAGACAAGTGGCCACACAAACAAACCAATATGCAAATTCCATAAAGAAAGCAGCTACGGCAGTTGGTACACAAGTGACTTATAATCAGGAATCTCTTTCACAGCAGCTAAAAGTGGTAGCAAGACTCATAGCTGGGGGCTTAAGAACGAAATTTTATTTTGTGAGAATTGGTGGTTTTGATACCCATGATAATCAGGCGGAAACGAGTGACACAAGTACGGGTGAGCATGCCAACCTGCTTGCAGAGCTTTCTAATGCGATTTTGTCTTTCACAAGAGATTTGGAGCAGCTAGGTGCTCAGGACCGTGTTTTAACCATGACGTATTCAGAATTTGGAAGGCGGATTAAAGCAAATGGCAGCCGAGGTACCGATCATGGAGCCGCAGCACCAATGTTTCTTTTTGGGGAATTTGTGAATTCTAAGGTTTTTGGAGAGAACCCCATTTTGCCTACTGTAGCCGGAAATAACGAAAGTGTTCCTATGCAGTTTGACTTCCGCTCGGTTTACGCATCTATTCTAGAGCGTTGGTTTTGTGTGGAAACTCCGCAAATTTCTGAAGTTATGTTGCAGACTTTTCAATCGCTGCCTTTGGTTCAGGGTGCACCCTGTGGCTTTATTACTGCCAATGCAATTCCAGAAGAAATAGAAATACCTTTCAAAGCTTATCCTAACCCTGTTATAGATTTTGTCAAATTGGAATTTCTCTCTGATGGAGGCATCAATCTCATTCAAATTTTTAATGCTCGAGGTCAGGTAATTGCTACACCATTATATGCTCAAAAAAAACCGGGCTGGCATACGGAAATTTACAATGCGGCTAGGTTTGCATCGGGTAGTTATTTTGTAAGATGGCAAAATAACGCAGAGCAGAAGATAATTAAGCTTATAAGGGTTTGAGGGTTCTTTTTGAGGCCTATAGAAATACACCATTCATTATTTCAGAACAACTTAACTTTAAAAGTTAAGAAAATAATGTTGTAAAAACTGGAAGTCAACAGTTCCTCACAAAACCTTACTAGTGGAAGATTCTCCAAGATGATAAAGGGAAAGCGAGTCAATGTGGGCTGTAGCGGCATCCATTCTAAAGAAAAAGTGCACTAAAAAACCAACAACATGCTTAATTCGGGTATTAAATCTCTAAGATCTTCGATATTGCTACCCGAGGTATTTACAAATTTCCAATCCTTTCCTTTATTGTAAGAAATTGCAATAAGTGTAGAATTTATAGAAATTCCCTTTTGATTTATTAACATTTTTAATCGCTGTGTGAAAGTACACTGGTAAGTTTTATTCCCTATTATTAGTTCACTTGGCTGTTCGTTAAAAATTTCCAATACCTTATCCCCTGATTCAAACCCTTCATTGAGGTTTTGGATTATGGTTCTACGTTCGCCAAGGCTTTGTAATATTTTGGGATGCAAAAAATTGAGAAAAGTATCATAGTCCTTTTGCACAAATGCATTGGACATTATTGTGGCTTGCTTTGCTAGTTTTTTTAAAGAATTATCCTGTCTTGAAATGGCTTCTTTTTTTGAGCTTATATTCTCTTTTTTTACCTGAGCTAGAAGGTTACTAGTAGATAATATAAAGACTGTTATAGAAAGGAGTGTTTTCATAAATAGGTTCTATTTTAAAGAATCTTAGCTGGATATATGAAGGTAAGTTCAAAGATAATAAAGACTTCTTTATTTAGTGACTGTAAACGCCTATCTGAAAATTTGATTCTTAAAAAAAGAATATGTTAGATCTCAAGTAATAGAATATTTATATAGAGTGAGATAATTTCATTGACATTTGGTCTTTTAGGATTAAGCTAGCTACTCACTCTTCAAACTTTCCACTGGATTAATTAAAGCTGCTTTGATAGATTGAAAACTCACCGTTAAGAATGCTATCAAAATTGTTAGGACTCCAGACATTCCAAAAATCCACCAAGGAATGTTGATGTGGAAGGCGTAACTTTCTAACCAGCCATTAAGCACGTACCATGCTATTGGAGCTGATATCAGCAGCGAGATTATTACGAGTTTCATGAATTCTGCCGAAAGCAGACCAACTAAGTTTCTAATGTTGGCACCTAATACTTTTCTAACGCCAAGTTCTTTTGTTCGCTGCTCAGCTGTAAAAGCTGAAAGCCCGAAAAGCCCTAAACAGGCTATAAAAATGGCCGTAATGGAAAAAAAAAGTACGATTCTTCCTAGTTGTTTTTCAGCCGTATAAAGCTTTGCTACCACATCATCTAAAAATTGGTATTCAAAGGCTGAAGAAGGAATTGACTTTTGAAAACCGGCTTCTAGTGCCGCTAGGTTATCGCTTAGGTTTCCACCATTAAAACGTACCAGCAAGTTGTTTTTACTCTCTGAGGGGTTATTGTGAAAAGCATAAGCACCTATAGGTTTATGAAAATCTTGGAAATGAAAATCTTCCATGACCCCCACAATAGTGGCTTTGTTCCAATTGAAAAGGTTGTAAGCTGTTTGACCAATAGCCTCTTCTGGCGAATAGCCAAGGAAGTCAATTGTTGTTTTGTTTACCACCACCTGAACTGTTGTATCTTGGGTGGAGGTTTTATTTGCGAAAATTTGACCCGACAAGAGCTTAATGTCAAGCGTTTCTAATATTTCTGGATCAGTAAAATTGGTTTGAATTCCCATTATTTTGTCTGGCTCTTCATAACGCACTATGGTGCGGCCACTTCCACTAGCTCCAGGGTATGTTTGTGAGCGTGAAACCGAGCCAACAAAGCCCAGCGACTTATAAGAAGCCATGAGATCATTTATTTGATTTTGGTTTTCTGCTCCTTGCGTGGTCACTGCCACCACATGCTCCGTATCATAACCTAGCTGCCTGTCTTGAATAAATTTTAGCTGGCTGTAAAACACGAATGTACCGATCATTAAAATAATGGAAGCCGAAAACTGGACAATGACAAGACCTTTCCTGACGGAGGAGGTAGAAATGCTCGATTCTTCTCTTCTTCCAAAAAGTGAAAGGGTAGAAAACGAAGAGAGTAAAAGTGCAGGATATGAGCCTGCGATAATTGCAAGGAGTATGGTGGTAAGAATAATTCCCATTATAAGTTCTGCATCTATTAAAGCACTCAAAGAAATACTTTGGCCTGCAATACTATTTAAAAATGGTAGGCCGACTACAAGTAAAATCAAGCCAAAAAATACGGCAAGAGCAACCATAATAAGTGCCTCTGTATAAAATCGTTTTATCAGACTAGTTTGGCTTGCACCCATGGCTTTACTAACGCCTACTTCCTTTTTACGCTTTTGCGATTGGGCCGTGGCCAAGTTCATATAATTAATGCAGGCAATTATCAAAATACCCAAAGCCAAAGCAATCAATATGTTGACCTGTTTCTTATCGCCAGTTCTTGTGCTGCTTGTGTAAGCAATTTGTGTCGAATACAAATGAATATCGCTAAGTGGCTGTAGCCAAAAAGTGAACCATTGGTTTTCTTTTGAGATGTTTTCGTCTAGAACGGCATTGATTTTGGCTTCTACTTTTTTTATGTCAACTAATGGTTCTAGTAAAAAGTAGGTCTCAAAACTTGCATTGCTCCAGTGCAGTTTATTACTAGCCCATTTTATGGTAGAAAATGAGCCAATAAGCTCGGCTTCTAGCGTTGAGTTGTTTGGGAAATCCTCATAAACACCGCCTACGGTCAAATCGTAATTGTTATCAACTTTTAGCGATTTACCCATGGGGTTTTCCTTGCCAAAATATTTTTCAGCTATGGTCTTGCTTAATATTACTTTGTTTGGAGCATCTAAAGCTGTTTTCGGGTTTCCATAGACAAAGGGAACATCAAAAATTTCGAAGAGTCCTGGATCAGTCCAATAGAGTTTTTTTTCGGAGAATTTGTTTCGCTCACTATTTACAAAAGCAATTTTACCAAAGGAATGATGAAGAGACCGAGTGTAAGACTTGATTTCTGGAATCGCTTCCGTCATTTTTGGCCCTACTATGTTTGGAACTGAACCCCAGTCTTCTTTTCCTTCAAAATTAACTGTTTGCCCAATTCTATAAATATTGGCAGCATTTGAATGATATTTATCAAAAGAGAGCTCTTGTTTAGTAAAGAGGAATAGATAAAGAAATATAACTACGCCAAAGGATAAACCAAAAAGGTTAAGTAGCGAAAAAAGTCCGTTTTTCCGTAAGCCTCGGAGGGCTATTTTGATGTAGTTCTTTAACATAATTATTTCATTTTAGTTTACTCATTTTTAAGACTTTCTACAGGGTTCACGGCGGCCGCTCTGAAAGAAAAGAAAGCAACGGCACCACCTGCCACAGCCACCACTACTAGGGTGAAAAGAGCCATTAAGCTATAATTGACACCATTATGATATTTAAAAAGCTGAATATTAAGAAACATTCCGGAGGCTACACCAAAGGGGATAGCCACCACAGTAGCAATAAGAAGAAGTTTGAAAAAGGACCAAGCCATCATTTTGATAATTTGAGCTACTTCAGCTCCCATTACTTTTCTGATGCCAATTTCTTTCACACGTTTTTCTGAAGAATAAACAAGCATCCCCAGTAAGCCCATCAGAGCTATTACAAATATAATTACACCGGTTATACCAAATATTTTCATGTCTTCGGCAGGATAGTATCGCTCATATAAATCTGTGGCTAGCCATGAGCCTTCGGCCTCTAAGTAGGGGTATTCCTTATTCCAAACTTGATGAACATCAGATTCAAAGGAGCTTTGATTTATCTGAGAACTAGTTTGAATGGTAGCTATTTGAAACCTTGAAGGATTATACTGAAAAACAATAGGTTCGATTTCAAATTGATAATTGAAATGACAAAAATTCTCAATAACTCCCACCACAGTTAGCGGCTTTTCCGTTTCAAAAAACACTTGCTTCCCTATGGCTTCGTCTGACGAACCTAAGTGTAACCTATCCACCGCTTTTTCATTAATAACCACGAGGGAATTACTCGAATCACTTTCTGAGAATGGAATGTTTTCGCCCGCTATAAATTTCAGCTGCATGTTTTCAATAAAGGCTCTGTCGGCAGCGTAATAAAAGCTATTAATTCTTTCTTCCTTAGGTTTAGAAGCTATACCTACTTTGGCAGGCATATTCCCAAATAATTGAGATACTCTACCTATTTTTTCTACCTCCTTAAGGTTCCCAATATTGGGAATTACAGCTACATCTTTTTGTCCTTGTAAGCTTAGATTATAAATGCCTTTTCGGTTGAAATTATCGTTTTCGGTAGCCATGTAGTCAAACTGATTATACAGGTGACTCATCATGAAAATGAAGCCAAGCGTTACCGCAAACTGAACCACAATCAAAGCTCTTCTAAAGCCTACTTTGCCAAAAGAAGAAGGTGAAATATTTCCTTTCAATACTTTTACTGGCTGGAAACGAGAAAGAATGATGGCGGGCATAAGGCCTGCTATTATACCTAGAAGGAAGGTGAAGCAAACAAAGGACAAAATGATAGCTCCAATGTGGTCAACCTCCCATGTTATCCAACTGGCATGTATGTTATTTTTTGCATACCAAAGTAGCAACAGACCCATGGATAAGGAAAGAAAAGATATGATGACGGCTTCACTTAAAAATTGGCCTACCAGCTGACTTTTCAAAGCACCCATTACTTTACGAACCCCTACTTCCTTTGACCTACTTAATGACCTAGCCAATGTTAAATTGACATAATTAAAAGAAGCCAATAAGAGAATTAATAATGGGATGCTAAAATTGAAATATATATCCTGCATATCTTCCACATAAGGGTTAAATTCCAAACGTGTACGTGCAGGCGAAATCTTTTCAAAAGGCTGAGCTGTGAAAAGTAAACTATTGTCTGTATTTGCTAAAAAAGTACTTGAAACATTTTCAGACAGCTTTAGTAAAGCGGCATCTATATTTTTGACATCATAGCCTGGTGTTAGTTTTAAGAAAGTGTGACTTGGAAGCTCCGCCCACTTCTCTACCTCAGACTTATCTCCAGTTTGGTAGGTGCTCATAGAAATCATCACATCTGCTTTAAACTGAGTTCTGGGTTTATGCTTTTTTAATACACCGGTAATTTTAAGCGAGCCTAAGTCAGGGTGTTCTAAAGATTTTCCTATTGGGTTGGAATCGTTAAAATACCATTCTGCTGCTTCATGGCTAAGTACCATGGTGTTTGGTTCTGCCCCGTAAACGCCTTTTTCTAAGGGGAAATTAAAGATTTCAAAAAATGTCGGTTCCGTGTAAATGGCGTTGACATCTTTGGTTTTGAGCTTATTGCTCAGCACCCAAGAAAAGGTTCGTATTACTTTGGTAGATTTTTCAATTCCTGGAAGGTCTTCAGATAATCTAGGCTCAAGATTTACAGGTGAAGAGGCATAAGCCGTTTTTACACCTTCTTTGGAAGTTTGTTCGGTAATTACACGAACAATACGGTCTGTGTCTTCATGAAAATTATCAAACTCAAAAGAACCCTGCAGCTGAATAAGAGCCAATAATGCAAAAGGTATAGCTATGCCCAGCCCTACAATATTGATAAAGGAAAACAAGCGGTGTTTTCTAATATTTCTCCAGGCTATTTTGATGTAATTCTTTAGCATAATAATTTCATTTTAGTCTATTCATTCTTCAAACTCTCCACCGGGTTGGCTAAGGCCGTTTTTAGTGTTTTGGCACTAATTGAAATTAAAACCAACAGGAAAACCGTGAGTGCCGGGATAGCGAAAAGCCACCAAGAAATTTCTATTCTATTAGCAAAACTATCTAGCCATTTTTTTATAATAAAATAGGTAATCGGAATTCCTATGACCATAGATATTAAAACAGTTTTCATGAAATCTGCGGATAATGTCAAAAGTAGGTTTGAGGTGCTGGCACCTATCACTTTTCTAATGCCTATTTCTTTGGTTCGCTTCGCGATGGTAAAAGATGCTAAACCAAACAAACCTAAGCAGGCTATGAGAATAGCAAATATGGTGAGTACATTGAAAACCTTCTGAAATTTTTCCTCAGCTTTAAACTGTTGGTCGTATGCTGCATCTTGGAAAAAATAAGTAAAAGGTTCGCCTGGAAAATTAGCTTTATAAGCCGTTTCTATTTCAGCAATTTGTTCTTTTGGGTTTCCTCCGGAGAATTTGATGCTAGCATTACTATTCCAAGACTCATCATAATAGCGATGAATAATTGGAATTGGTGCTGACTTTGCTGTTTCTTGGTGGTAATCTTTTATTACACCCAGTATGAGCCACTTTCTGCCCCAAAAATCTAGCTCTTTGCCCACAGCATCTTTGGCATCAGCTAAGCCCCAGAGGCGAATGGCCTCTTCGTTTACTATAACTTCATTATTTTCACTTCTAGAGTTTGAAGAATAGTTGGTACCTGCCAAAAGCTCCATTCCCATAACGGGGATGTATTCGGAATCAATAGAGTTTATATAGAAGTTATAATTATGCTCTTCAATTACCTCTGAAAGATTAATGCCTGTGGTAGTACTGAATTGACTTGTTGATAGACCAGGAACGGCTTCTGAGGTAGAAACAGACTCTACATTTGCCATAGCGGTTAATTGATTTTTAAATGGCTCAAAAGCGGCTTGGTTCTTTCTTTCACCAGGGCTATTTACTACCAAAAGCTTATCAATGTCTACACCTAGGTCAATGTCTTGTAGATAGCTTATTTGCTGTTGAACGGTAAAAGCTTGTACTAAAAGCACAATGGTCATGGCAAATTGAAAAACTACTAGAGATTTCCGCATAAAATTGCCTTTGGCAGAGCTTGAAAATTTGCCTTTTAAAACCGAAACTGGTTTAAAGGAAGATAAGGCAAAAGCAGGGTAAGCCCCAGCCAATAATACTCCCGCCATTATAGCTACACCCAAACAGCCCCAAAAGAAGGGGTCGGAGAAAACGTTAAAGCTTTCAGGTAAGCCAGCGGTATCAATAAAGGAGGGTTTTAGTAAGGATATTAATGCAACTGCAATAAGGCCTGCGAAAATATTCAGCAAGAGCGACTCTGTTAAAAACTGAGTCTTTAGCTGATTTTTTGTACTTCCCACCACCTTTCTAAGTCCCACTTCCTTTGCTCTGTCCAGAGATTTGGAAGTGGCTAAGTTTACATAATTAACAAAGGCACTGATTATTACTAAGAAAGCAACACCCAGTAAAAAGAAAACGGTGGTAGCGTCTCCATTGGCCTCCGTTTCAAAGGTTTTTTTAGAGTATAAATGTATATCACTTATTTTCTGCCCTATAACTCTATCATTACCTAGAGGCTCGGCGTATCTTTCATTTAAGCTCAATAGATTCGCGGTAAAATCGGCGTAATCTACATTGGGAGCCAATTGAATATAAGTTAGTGTATTATTACCATCCCAGTTGTCTGGTTTTTCTCCATTAATTCCATTGCCTGCATACATACTTTCATAAGAAAAAAGCATATCAAATTTCAGGTGGGTATTACTTGGGCTATCTTCTGTAACACCTACCACTTCAAAAAACTTGCTCTCTTCTCCGTTTGGCATTTCTATCACTTTTCCTATTACATCAAGGCTATTGAAAAGTCTTTGGGCAGTAGTTTTAGAAATTACGGCTTCATCGGCCTGTTTGAATAAATCCAGTTTTGTCCCTCTAATTAGAGGCGTGGTAAACATGCTAAAAAAGGAGGTGTCAACCGCAAAAACCTTCTCAAGTATAAAAGGAGCTTCTCCTACTTTCACGTTTAAATGCGGCTCACCGATAGGATAAGCTCGGGTGAAGTCTTCTACTTGTGTTAATTCTTGTTTTAACAAATTCCCGAGAGGAGGGTTGGTCTCACAATCTTGAGCAGTTACAGTTTCTCCATCCATATAGTCAGTGGTAAGCCTTACTATTTGGTCTGCATTTTCATGGGTATTCTCATAAGAGAGTTCGTACCTAACATATTGAATGATAAGTAAAGTGATGGCCAAACCAGAAGCTAAACCAAGAAGATTAATTATGGTGAAAGACCCATCTTTTCGGAAGGTTCTTAACGCTATTTTAATATAATTTTTAAACATAATTTATTCAGCTTTTAAGGATTTAACGGGATTTGAAACTGCAGCTTTTACTGCTTGAAAACTGATGGTTAAGAGGGCTACGCCAATAGCCACAAAGGCCGCTAAAGCAAATATTTGCCATTCTACTTTAATACTGTAGGCAAAATCTTGTAACCATATATCAATGGCATACCAAGCTAAAGGCGAGGCAATGATGATAGAAATCAAAACCAGTTTTATAAAATCCTTGGATAATAAACCTACTATACCCTGAACCGATGAGCCCAAAACCTTACGAATACCGATTTCTTTTATACGACGTTCTGCAGAGTAAGAGGATAAGCCAAATAAGCCAAGACAAGAAACAAAAATGGCGAGCCCAGCCAGCACCCCTACTACTTTACTAACCTGACTATCCGCCCTATAAAGATTGTCGAAATGTTCATCTAGAAAGGTATAGTTCATGTTTTGGTTTGGCATCAGTTCTTTCCAAATTGACTCCAAGCCCGCAATAGCCTGTTTCGCGTCTGCTCCATTAATCCTCACAGACATTTCACTATAACCCCAGTTTGAGGTATTGAAAATGGTTAATGTCTCTATTTTATGGTGCAAAGAATTAAAGTTGAAATCTTGAGCTACGCCAATAATTTGTCCTAAGGAGTCTAAACCTCCTATTTTAAAGCCTCTTCCTATGAGAGATTCGTAGGTTTTTACCGATTGCTCTTTTAAGAGTTCTTTGGCTAATGATTCATTAACTATATACGTCTTGGCATTATCGGCGGCACCTTCTTTGAAGTTTCTACCTGCCAGTAGTTTGATTTTGTACAGTCTTAAATAATCAGGGTCTACTATCACTCTAGATGTAGCGGTATTTATCATTGGACCTTCACCTTGAAATTCTACGCCACTTTGATGGAAATTATTCCCTATTCTTTGATGAGAGGCCGTTACGGATTCGACGTAAGTATTGGAGGTAAACCGCTGTTTTATGGTAGAATACAATGGTCCAGATTCATAATTTAAAGGAATAACAATGACCTGGTCTTTGGAAAAACCGGGGTCTTTTTCTTGCATAAAGTTTAATTGCTTCATCGCAAAACCTGTGGCTATAATCAAGAATACCGTGCAGGTGAATTGGGTAATTACTAAAGCGTTTCTAAGGTTACTCTTACCAATATTTAAAGTTCCTTTTAATACCTGAACAGGGTTAAACCTAGATAAGAAGAAAGCTGGATATAGCCCTGAAAAGACACCTATAATAACGGAGCAAACTAAGAGAATTGGTAATAAGAGAGGATTACTAAAAATTGGAAATTGTAGACTTCTTCCGCTTAATTCAGACATATAGGGCAATGCCAACATAACCATAAACACCGCAAAAAACAGGGAGATTAAGGTCAATAAAATGGACTCACCAATAAACTGAAAAGCGAGCTGCGTCTTAAATGCTCCTATTGATTTTCTTAAACCAACTTCTTTTGCTCTTCCTAAAGATTTTGCAGTAGAAAGGTTCATGAAATTGATACAGGCAATCACCAGTATAATAATGGCAATTATGAAAAATATATAGGTATAGGTTCTGTCAAATTTCTGGTAGTTGATATAGTCATGTGTGATGTCGGCTGACTTAGAATGTACATCGGCCATTGGCTGCAAAAAGAGCTCATACCATTCGTGAGCATCACCATTTAAGTGTCTTACTAAGAATTCCGGAAATTTACTTTCTAATTCTGAAACTTTAATGTTGTTTTCAAGTTCTAAATAAGTGACAAGCCAATTACTCCCCCAGTTATCCATGTCATCTGCATCCACTATGGTGGCGAATGAGATAAGGGCATCAAACTGCAAATGCGAAGTGGCAGGTACATCTTCTACAATACCTGTTACTTTGAAGGTAGTGGTATCGCTTTCATATCTGATGATGTTTTGACCGAGGGCTTCTTCATCTCCAAAAAGTATTTTAGCACTCTTTTCTGACAGTACTATGGTGTTAGGCTCACTTAAAACTTGGCTTTTATCACCTTGTAATAGTTTAAAACCAAAGAGTTCAAAAAAGTTGGCATCGCCATAGAGACCTTTAGCTATTTCTACTTTTTTAGCCCCGTTATTTACGGGCATATCGTTGAATTGCCTCACTCTACTAAAATCCTTAACTTCTGGAAATTCCTCTTTTAAGGTGGGGCCCATTGGGTACATTGATAAAGCCACTTTTTGCGGAGCCACCATGCCTGGGAAACTCTGTACCTCATCTAACCTATAAAGGTTTTTGGTATGCTGAGCATCAAAATTCTTCTCATAAAAAACGAATAGAAAAATGATAATACTGGCCGCCATACCAATGGCCAAACCAAGAATGTTGATAATAGAAAAACCTTTACTTTTTAGGATGTTTCTCCAGGCGATTTTGAGGTAATTACGTATCATGATTTATTCAGATTTAAGTGAGTCTACAGGGTTGGCCACGGCTGCTTTAATTACTTTATAAGACACGGATACTCCAGAGATAAGTATGGAGAATAATAAGGCTGAAAGGAAGAGACCTATCCCAAATTCGGCTTGGAAAACGAAATCGCTTAGCCATTGATTAGTTAGCCACCAAGCCAGAGGTACTGAAAGCAAAAAGGCGATGCCTATTAACCAAGAGAATTCTTTGCTGAACAGCCATAGAATAGAAGAAATAGAACTGCCCAAAACCTTTCTTACGCCAATTTCCTTGGTTTTACGCTCCACCATAAACGACACCAAACCAAACAAGCCAAGGCTTGATATGAAAATAGAAATGCCTGTAAATATTTCTAAAAGTGTCAATAACCTTTGTTCACTTACATAAAACTCTTTGATGGTTTCATCTACAAACTCATAGCTAAATACTGTTTCAGGCTGAGCTTCATTCCAAAGACCTTCTATTTCTTTCATGCTTCCAGAAATGTTTTGGCTATTGATTTTTACTGCATATTGCCTTAAAACGTCTGAAACAGAACCAATGGCTACCGCCGATATTTCGTCATAGGTAGAACCTACATGGAAATCTTTGAAAACGCCTACAATAGGAATGTTATCGCTATCTGCAAGAGAGGCGTATTGATTTAAAGCCTCCTCAGCTGAGGCATAATTCATTTTTTTGATGAAGGTTTCATTGACCATTAGCTCGTTAAGGGTGTCAGATTTTCTGATGTTTCTGCCAGCTACTAGTTCTAGACCAAAAGTCTCTAAATAGCTTTCATCACCAGCTCTTACACTTACTCTAAAAGCTTCTTGTTCATCTTTCTGATTCATTTGTACACTGGTTCCCCAACTCATATTTGAGGCAGGAGCAGTAAAGCAGATGCTGGCATTATCAACATTCGTAAGCCTTTGAAGCCGTTCTTTAAAAGCTCTTTTGTCTGCGGCATCAGAGCCTGCGGCTACTGGAATCATTAGCTGGGCCTCTTTATCAAAACCCAAGTCTGTGTTTTGACTGAAGTTCATTTGTTTGATAATAACCAGCATACCTATGATAAGCACCTGCGAAATCACAAATTGTGTTACTATCAGTGTTTTGCGGAGGTTAACTCCTCCAAAGTTTAGACTAGAGAGTTTTCCTTTAAGAGCCATAACTGGGCTAAAACGAGCTAGTAAAAGACCAGGGTACGCTCCAGAGGCAAATGCAGAGATAATGAACATAGTCAAAGCAAACAGAAACATTTTTGTCGAAAGCATTTCTGAAACGCCTATTTCTGTTTCGAAAAGGTGGTTTAAGTATGGCAGGCAAAGAATGGCCAGTCCAACAGCCAATACTACAGAAACTAAGGCGATTAGACTTGTCTCTGTTAAAAACTGCCAAAACAACTGTGCCTTTTTCCCGCCTAAAGACTTACGTACACCTACTTCTTTAAGTCTGTTTAAGACTTGAGCAGTGGCTAGGTTTATAAAATTAAGACAAGCCGATATTAACAAGAAAACCCCTATAATGGCAAGTGTCCAAAGTGTTTTGACAGGCATGGCACCATGATAATTTGGGTTAAAATGAATGTCGGACAAGGGCTGTAAATAGTAGGTGTGAGTATTACTACTGTTTGGTCTGTATTTGGCAGGAAAAGGAGCCATGGCTTTTTCTACCTGCTCAGGGTTTACGCCATCTTTTAGTTTAATATAACACTGCAAATCGGAGGTGATTCCGCCCCAAGTTTCTGCAGATACTAGCCAAATATTATCTTTAATAAGGGTGGGGTAGGAAACAAATATTTCTACTTCTTCAAAGCTGTTTTGTGGCAAATCTTCCAATACACCAATGATAGTTACCAAGTCTGTATTGTCTAAAGTCAGGCTTTGACCAATAGCAGAACTTGCATTGCCAAAATACTTTTCGGCCATTCTTTTGGTAAGAAAAGCCTTGTTTGGTTCTAAAAATTCTTTTGTAAGTGAACCTTCAATAAAAGGGAAATCGAATATCTCAAAAAAGTCAGATTCTGTATACAGAACTCCATTTTCTTCCAAGACTTTTTTATTGTCATTATAGGTGACCTGTACATCTGAGAAGTTTACAGTTCTGGCTATGGCATCTTCAAAATCATAGTCTGTTCTAACTACTTCACTAAGCCCAGGAGGTACGGAGGCCTGATAGCTAATGCTTTCTCTTTTTTGTTTGGTGACTATTCTGTGAATTTTGTCGCTGTCTTCATGAAAGTTATCAAAACTCAGATGAAATTTGATAAAAGTAAAAATAAGAATGGCGGCCGTTAGACTTAGCATAAGGCCGGTGACATTAATAAAGCCGTAAACCTTGTTTTTTTGCAGGGTTCGCCAAGCGATTTTAAAATAATTCTTAATCATAATTTTCCTTATTTTTAATGAATAGCTTTTTGTACGTATGGATTAAGCTTTGATAATGGGCTTATGGTGTGCAGGCTCAGTTTGCAACGAGGGCCTTGTGGAGAGAAGGGAATTCGGAGGAAGCCTCCGAAACCCTTTTATATGTAATAGTCTGAGTATATTTAATACTATACGTGAAAGTTCTCTGTCACAATTTTGCCATCAAATAAATTGACAGTTCTGTGAGCAAAACCGGCATCATAAGGCGAGTGAGTTACCATAGCAATGGTGGTGCCTTCTTGGTTAAGCTCTTGAAGCAGTTTCATCACGTCTTCGCCATTGGCTGAGTCCAAATTACCAGTAGGCTCATCGGCAAGAATTAGCTTTGGTTTAGCTACTACGGCACGGGCTATGGCCACACGCTGCTGTTGCCCTCCAGATAGCTGCTGAGGAAAGTGATTTCTTCTGTGCATCATGTTCATCCGTTCTAGAGCAGCTTCTACTTTTTCTTTACGCTCCGCAGAAGGTATTTTCAGATAAAGAAGTGGTAGTTCTACGTTTTCAAAAACGGTTAACTCGTCAATCAAGTTAAAGCTTTGAAACACAAAACCGATGTTTCCTTTTCTCAGTTGGGCACGCTGACGCTCACTCATGCCACCTACTTCGGTGCCATAAAAGTCGTAGCTACCTTCGGTAGGATTATCAAGCAGTCCTAGGATATTTAGGAGTGTTGATTTCCCACATCCAGAAGGCCCCATGATGGCTACAAATTCGCCATCCTTTATCTCAAAATCCAGACCATTCAAGGCCGTTGTCTCCACCTCGTCGGTGGTAAACATCTTTTGTAAGTTGGTTGTTTTTATCATGTTATTCTAGTTAATGGTTATGGGTTAATAGTTAAAGGGTTATACCTTTATCCCTTCACCATGTAAATTTATTTTTATGTCTAAAATTTCATCATTTGAAGACCTTGTTATTTGGCAAGAGTCTATGGCAATTGCGGTTGTATTGTATAAGGAATTTTCTAATTGTAAAGATTTTGCTTTTCGAGACCAGATTCTTAAAGCATCTGTTTCTGTACCTTCTAATATCTCAGAAGGCTTTGAACGAAATAATGATAAAGAGTTTTTCAATTTTCTTCGATACGCCAAAGGTTCAGCGGGGGAAGTTAGAACCCAGCTTATTCTTGCTAAGTCTGTAGGGCTTACTACAAACCCAGAAACACCTTTACTAATTAATCGTCTCATCACTTTATCTAAACAAATTCAATCTTTAATGAACAGTATCAATAGGAAACTAGGGAGGTAGTTCAAATAACCCTTAACCTTTGACTTATAACTTTTAACAAATGACCATTTCATTTAAGCTCCAAAACCTCCTTATCCCCAAAGTTCCCGTAAGAACTTGTTACTACTTTTTCACCTGGGTTTAGACCGTCTAAAACTTCATAATGTCTTGGGTTTTTTCTGCCTAATGTGATGTTTCTCTTGGTGGCTTTGCTTCCGCCTTCTTCTACCACATATACCCAGTTTCCACCGGTGTCTGAGAAGAAACCACCTACCGGAAGTAGCGTAGCCTTCTCAGATTTCCCCAGTTCTAATCTAATCGGTGACGATTGCCCTCTTCTGATTCCATCAGGAGCAGTTTCCGCAAATACCATATCTACCGCGAAACGGCCATTCAATACCTCAGGATATACTTTAATAATTTCCATTCTATGTGTGCTGCCGTTGAAGTCAAAGTTTGCTTGCAGCCCAGAAAAAATTCTTGAGATGTAATGCTCATCTATTTCTACTCGCATTTTAAAGCCGTTCATGTCGTCAATCTGACCAATGTTTTGTCCTTGGTTGATATTTGAACCAATCTCCACATCTATGGACGATAGTAAACCCGCAACTGGAGCTTTTACTACTAAGTTTTGTAAGGTTTGACGCCACAGTTCCACGTTTCTTTCCGTTCTTTCTAGCGTTCCTTCTAGCTGCTTAATCTGTATTTCAGCGTTTTCTTGTTGGTACTTTTGAGATTCAATCTCAATTTCTCTTTGCTTCATTAGTCTATCATAGTCTCTTTTGGTACGCATGTACTCCATATCAGAAACCACGTTATCATTTTTTAGCTGTTGATTTCTGTCAAAAGCATCTTTTGCTTGCGAAATCTGAAAATCAAGGTCGCTCAGGGTCTTTTGAAGATTAAAGCGTTCTACTTTCAGTCTTTGACGGGTGTTCTGTAATTCATTGACAAGTCTACTGGCCTCTGTTTCAGACTGAAGAAAGTTTAGTTTTAACTGTTGATTCTCAAGTCTCAATATTATTTGACCTTGATTAACCATGTTACCTCCTTCTACCAGTTTGTTGGTTACATAACCGCCTACTATAGCATCCAGCTGAATTGTTTTTAGAGGCTGCACTACACCCTGCACAATAATAAATTCATCAAAAATTCCTTCAGATACTTCTGAGATGGAAATTTTATCAGTCTCCACATTCAATTTAGAACGGTGGTCGGCATAAAGGAAGTTATATGCTATTAAGCAAACCGCAATTACCCCTAGAGCAATGAAGCCGATTCGTTTTACTGTCCAATATTTCTTTTCAATTTTTCTATCCATGTTTTCTGCAAGCCTTATTTTTTGTGGTTTATCAAAAGGCTTGTGCCAATTGATATTCTAACAAGATGCCAAAGAGTTTAACTTGTTGTCTATTAGTCTTTTAGACTAAAGTGTCCGTTTTTTATTTGTTCGGCAGCGTACATTAACGTCCGTTTCCGAACACTACTTGACAAGGTCTTTTATTGTGTACATTATTTCAATGTTCATGCACCCAAACATTGATTGAATTATATATGTTAATTTTAAAACCATAAGGTTATTAAATAAAGGGTGACACCAAACTTTTAAAAAGATTACCATGTCAAAAATATTAGTTATCGATGACGATGTCGACATTTTAAGTGCAGCAAAGCTCTTTTTGAAAAGACACTTTGATGAAGTTACAATAGAGAAAAATCCAGAGAAAATCCCATTCCTGTTAAATAACTATGAGTTTGACCTCATCTTGTTAGACATGAATTTCACACAAGATGTAAATACAGGCAGGGAGGGCTTTCTCTGGCTTGATAGGATACTAGATTTAAAGCCAGAAGTGAAGGTAGTACTCTTTACAGCCTATGGCGATGTAGAAATGGCGGTAAAATCTATTAAACTGGGAGCTAAAGATTTTGTGATAAAACCATGGGAAAATGACAAGCTTCTTTCCACTATCAAATCAGCACTTGGGGAAGCTCCCGCACCTAAAAAAGCATCTTCCGAAGACGGTATAGTAGGAGAATCTGACGTAATGAAAAAGGTTTTCAACACCATTGACCGTGTAGCGGATACGGATGCGAACGTGTTAATTCTTGGTGAAAATGGTACTGGAAAGGATTTGGCCGCAAGTGCTTTGCACAAAATGTCAACTCGTAAGAAAGAGAGTTTTGTAAGGGTTGATTTAGCAGCTATGCCAGAAACCTTAGTAGAAAGCGAACTTTTTGGTCATGTTAAAGGGGCTTTTACAGATGCCAAAGACAATAGAATTGGGAAATTTGAAGAGGCCAATAAAGGCACACTTTTTTTAGATGAAATAGGAAACCTGTCGCTACCAGTTCAGAGCAAGCTTTTGAATGTTTTTCAAACAAGAACGATAGTTAAGCTTGGAAATAACAAACCTCAGAATGTAGACATCAGGCTAGTGTGTGCTACCAATAGCAACATTCAGGAAGAGGTTACAAAAGGTAGCTTTAGGCAAGATTTACTTTACAGAATTAACACCATTACTATTGAAATGCCCCCATTAAGGGAGCGTGCCGGTGATATAGAACTTTTGGCTAAGCATTTTTTAGAGATTTATAAAAGCAAGTACAATAGAAAAATTAGTGGATTAAGTGCTGCACTGGTGAAAGAAATGAACAGGTATAACTGGCCTGGAAATGTCAGGGAATTGCAGCATTCCATAGAGCGTGCCGTAATTATGTGTCAAAGCAGCACTTTAGGTGTGGAAGATGTTTTTGGTGAGCAGCATCAATTTAAAGCAGCAACTAATACTACTAAGAGTTACGACCTGGAAAACATGGAGCAACAAATGATAGTAAAAGCCTTAAAAAAATTTAATGGAAACATTACAGAAGCATCAAAGGAGCTAGGACTTTCTAGAGCGGCACTATATAGAAGAATAGAAAAATATGGTATTTGATCAATGAAAAAGTTTCCGCTTCAAATATTCTTAAGGATACTGTTTCTAGCATTTTTCCTATGCCCTATTCCGTTTATGTACCAATCGGGAAATGTTGCTATGTCAATAGTTTTTCTGATAGCTGCTGTCATTTCTGGATATTCGCTGTATTACTATGTTTCCTCTGTTAACGTAAAGTTGATTCGCTTTTTTGAATCAGTTCAATACTCTGACTTCACCATTAAGTTTAGTTCCGATAATAAATTAGGGAAGAGTTTTAGAGATTTAAACATTGAAATGAATCAGGTTATTGAGGCCTTTAAAGCTGCTAGAGCAGAAAAGGAAGCTAATATCCATTTCTTAAACACCATGGTTCAGCACATTGATGTAGGCATAATCTGTTATGACGCTCATGGCCAAATTGAGATTCTTAACAATGCTGCCATTAGGCTTTTAGATGTTTACAGATTGCGAAACCTTGATGAGCTTTTAAACACAGAGCACGCCACTTTATATAACGAAATGCGAAAGCTAAACTCGGGAAACAGATTTATGTATCGTGCTAAAAACGGACTTCAATTGTCTGTTAATGCTACCAAAGTAAACTTAAGAGGGCGAGCGGTAAAAATAATTTCCCTTCAGAATATTCGCTCTGAATTACAAGCTCAGGAGCTAGATGCTTGGCAAAACCTAACAAAGGTTTTGAGGCATGAAATCATGAACTCCATTGCTCCTATTGTTTCTTTGGTGGGAACCATGAGAGACATTGTTCAGGAAGATTTAAAAGGTGAAATAGAAAACCAAGAGGCTATTGAAGATTTGAGCGAAGCTCTAAAAACTATTGAATCAAGAGGGAAAGGTGTTATGAATTTTGTGAATGCCTATAGAGATTTCACCACATTACCGAAACCAGTGTTTAAGGAAATGCCAGTTTCAAATATTTTAGGAAGAATAGAGGCTCTAGTAAAGGCCGAAGCCAAAGACAAAAGTGCTAATGTTAGTTTTGAAATTGAAACTGATTTTAATGTAATCTGCGATATTGACCAAATAGAGATGGTGATAATTAACCTTGTTAAAAATGCTTTTGAAGCTATAGGTGAAAAAGAATCGGGAGATATCTCTGTAAGAGCTTATCAAGGAAGCAAGTATAGGTTTATAGAAGTAAAAGACAACGGAACCGGCATTGTGCCAGAGGCTTTAACCAAAATATTTATCCCTTTCTATACCACTAAAAAAACAGGGCAAGGCATTGGACTGAGTCTCTCAAAACAGATTTTACAGATGCACCGAGGCGACTTAACCGTAAAGTCTGAATTAGGAGTAGGAACAATTTTTAGCTTAGAATTTTAAAGGTACCAAGCTGCTAAAAAATGAGCTAAACTTCCCATTAACACAAAAATGTGCCAAATGAAGTGGTTATACTTTAGTGTTTTCCATAAGTAAAACACTACGCCAATAGCATATGAAAGGCCGCCAAAAATCAAGCAACTAGTGCTTACCTCAGAAATGGCTTTAGTCAGTGGGTCAAGTATAAAAAATGCCATGCAACCCATGCCGACATAAGCTAGCGTAGCTACGAAATTAAACTGATGGGTAAAGAAGTATTTAAAAACGGAGCCTACTAAAACCATTAGCCAAAGTACACCAAAAACCAGCCACCCGGTTTCGGTTTGAAGATACACCAGTATAAAAGGAGAGAAACTTCCTGCAATTAGAAAGTAGATGCAGATATGGTCAATCACCCTTAACTTTTTACGCAATT
This sequence comes from uncultured Arcticibacterium sp., assembly GCF_964021845.1. Taxonomy (NCBI): domain Bacteria; kingdom Pseudomonadati; phylum Bacteroidota; class Cytophagia; order Cytophagales; family Leadbetterellaceae; genus Arcticibacterium; species uncultured Arcticibacterium sp. The sequence goes on from NZ_CAXHZC010000006.1 coordinate 279,935, forward strand.
CTAATTTAAAAACACCGTGATATAAAGTGGAAGAGGTATAAACCATCAGAAGCGATATCCCAAATATTAAATTACCTATTACAGCCCAAAAATCTCCAGAAGAGCTTGCTTTTAAAACTAGCAGAGGTACAGCAAATAAAAATATTATTAACCCTATAGCATGTGAAACGAAATTAGCCACTTCTTCAGGAATGCTTTTCACTAAGCCATCTAGCTCCTTTGGGACTGTTTTTGGTATAAACGAGAAAATGAACATTTATTAGCTACTAGTTTTGGAGGGTAAAATTAGTCTTTCCTTCTGGTAGAAATCTATTTTAGTCGGACGATTATCAGATAACAAAAGTGCCAGAAAAAAGCTAAATTTGTTTAAACCATTTATAGACAGCCATGCAAGCAGGAAGAAGATATAGTTTACTTCAATTAATCAGATGGGAAAAAGAACCCCTGCTTATTTTTCTTTTATTTGATTCTATCCCAGTGGCTCTCTATCATTTTTTTGGATGGGAATGGCTGCACATTCCGTGGCAACCTATTTCATTGATAGGTATTGCGGTAGCCTTCTATTTAGGTTTTAAAAACAATTCTTCATACGAAAGACTCTGGGAAGCCAGAAAAATATGGGGCGGAATAGTAAATGCATCCCGTTCTTTTACCGTAATGGCTCGTGATTTTGTTTTTGATGATTCAAAACCTACAGTTGAAGAGCCAGAACTTAGTAAAAATTTAATCTACAGGCACATTGCATGGTTATATGCACTGAGTTTTGAAATGCGTAAACTTAAAAAGTGGGAGCATAATGGGAAAGCCGAACGAGCCTTAAGAAAAGCTCTTGGCACTGTGTATTCTGAAAGCAAATTTGAAATACTGAAAAAGTATATAAGCACTGAAGAATATGATTATGTAATGTCAAAAGGAAATAGGTCATCACATTTATTAAGTCTTCAGTCTAAAACTTTGACGGCACTAAGAAAAGCTGATAAACTGGAACACTTCAGACATTTAGAAATGCAAGCTTTAATCACCGAATTGTACGCTCTTCAAGGTAAGTCTGAACGTATTAAAAACTTCCCTTTTCCTCGTCAATATGCCACGGTTAATTATTATTTCGTGCTTTTGTTTGTTCTACTTTTACCATTCGGAATGTTAGACGTTTTTGCTGCATTAGGCTCAGGCCTATGGGTATGGTTTTCGGTAGTTTTTTCAGTTTTAGGTTCTTGGGTTTTCTGGACTATGGAAATGATAGGCGACTATAGTGAAAACCCTTTTGAAGGAACTTATAATGATGTTCCTATTAGTAGTATGGTGGTGGGGATTGAAATTGACATTCGTCAAATGTTAGACGAAACAGACCTACCCCAACCTATAAAGCCTCATGGACCAATGGATATATTACTTTAAATTAAGACTTAGAAAAACCACCCCTTTTAAGGAAAATATAATCTACCATAATTGGCTCAATCCCTGCTTGTCTGAAATCAGAAATTATTTGCCCTTTGTGGTGCGTATGATGATTGATGGTATGAAAGAGAATATCTTGAACCGTATTAACAAAAGTCTCACCTTTAGGATTGGTATAGGTGATTTTAGTATCCATATCTAGGTCTTTGATAATCTTCAAAGAGTTTTCCAAGTTTATAGTGTCTATTTGACATGCTTTTTCACTAGAGTAAACTTGATTAACACCAAATGGTGTGGTAAACATTAGCCTTGCATTCCATATCTGATGGGCATTAAGATTATGACAAAAAAGAGCGTAAGTTCTTTCAGGAAGTTGGTCTTTATGCTTTGTTAACTCGACTATCAGTTTTTGGTTAAAGTAGTGATTATACTCAAAAATTTCCTTAAAGAATGCTTTCATTGTTTAAGCCACAAGGTGTTTTAATATTCGGGTTACAGAATCAAGGTGAGGTGGATTAGGACATGTATACATCTATAAATGGAAAGGTTCGGCATACATTAAATTGAAGTAAATATAACGGGGTGCCTACTTTATGAAAAGAAGTAAGAAGTTAAGAAGTTGTTAACAAGCGTAACAAAAGATTAACACACCATTAATGCTCACTTAAAACTCCATGGAAATAACTAAATGTAAAACGTAAATATTCGGTCTTAAAACTTTAAAAGCCTTCGATAGGTTGCATGGAGTTCTTTAGGGCAAGCATCCTTTTTCATCCATTTTTTCATAACCAAATAGTTTGCCTTTTGAATAGTCCAATATCCGTTCAAAACATACTTCCTAGACGATATAAGAACACTTTTAGGAATAATCTTAAATTTAAATTTACCCTTACATCGTTCTAAAATATCGTAATCCTCCATGATACAATGGTTTTCACTAAAACCACCTAGAGCAGCAAAAACCTCTCTTTTAATGAAGAGTGTTTGGTCGCCTCCTCTACACCATATCATAGGAAAACGTGTAAAGAAAGCATTAACATATAAAAGCGGATTAGGGTAATGGTCATACTGGCTCCGGTACGCTCCTAAGTCTGCTCCACTTCTAATTGCTTTGTTAATATCAGCTATAAAATCTTTATGAACCAATACATCGGCATGTACAAAATATAGAATGTCACCTTTTGACTCCCGTGCAGCTCTATTCATCTGATGATTTCGGCCAGGCTTGTTTGATTCAAGGTATTTATAGCCTAGTTGTTTTGTTAGCTTTTCTAAATTGTCAGTAGATGATGGAGAATCAGCAAGAATAATTTCATAAGAAGTGCCTTCAGGAATGTTAGTACTAATTTGTTCCAAACAAGGTTTTATTTGTTCAGCTTCGTTATATGTGGGTATAATTATACTAATCATTTACACTTTTTAATATTAACATTATAATATACGAACTCTCTTCTAATTGAGATGAACACCGTTTCTTTGAATACTTGTTTTTAAACTACAAGTAACTGATTACTTGAGGTATTAAATAAAAACAATTTCTAAATCATTACTTAACATTGGCGTAACATAAGCAAAATACCTTTGCGGAAATTTACCAAAACACCTAAGTATGCAAAGAATTTTTACCTTAATAATTTTCCTATTTATTTCTATAGGCATAAGTGCTCAAGAGTCTAGCCTTTCTGGAAAAGTGTATGATGAAAACGGCCTAGTACTTCCCGGAGCTACAGTGAAGTTAGATGATAAAGCTTCCATTACAGATGGTAACGGAAGCTTTTATTTTTCAGGCCTATCTACAGGCTCAAAAAAACTACTAATTACATATATAGGATATAATAACTTAGAGCGTCCTGTAGCTGTAGCACAAGGAGCCAATAGCTTTGTTTTTGAATTAGCTTCTGGAATTACACTACAAAAAGAAGTCATTATTTTAGGAGATAGACTGAAGGGGCAGGCTAAAGCCCTCAATCAGCAAAAAACTAATGCCAATATTACTAATGTGGTCTCTTCTGACCAAGTTGGTAAATTTCCGGATGCTAATATTGGAGATGCATTGAAAAGAATCCCTGGTATCACTATGCAAAACGACCAAGGTGAAGCTAGAGATATAGTTATAAGAGGAATGGCTCCTCAGTTAAATGCCGTTACGCTAAATGGTGAGCGAATTCCTTCTGCCGAAGGCGATAATAGAAAAGTGCAAATGGATTTAATTCCGTCTGACATGATTCAAACAATACAGGTTAACAAAGCGGTGCTTCCTAATATGGATGCCGATGCTATTGGAGGTTCCGTAAACCTAGTGACAAGAAAAGCTCCGAATGACTTAAGAGTTTCTGGTACTCTCGGTTCGGGTATTAACATGTTGTCAAAAAAACCAATTTATAATGGTGCATTTGTAATCGGAAATAGAATTTTAAATGAGAAGTTGGGCTTTGTGCTTTCAGGGTCTTATAACAACCATAATTTTGGCTCTGATAATGTAGAGGGGGTTTGGGTTGAAACAGATGAAGGAGCGGTAATTGATGAACTTGACATAAGAGAATATAAAGTTCAGCGAGTTAGACGAAGCGTTTCTGCTAATCTTGATTACGATTTAAGTCCAAATCATTCCATTGGTTTTTCGGCCATGTATAACTGGAGAGATGACTGGGAAAACCGTTTTAGAATGAGAGTAAGCCAGCTAGAAGATGCCTTTGATGATGGTAACTTCACTTCTACAGGAACAGGGCTATATAATATCACCGCCGGACGAGTAGAATATCAAACAAAGGGTGGCTTAGATAGCGATAGAATAAAGGCTAAAAGATTAGAGATTCAAAAAGTATGGAACTACACCTTAAATGGAAACCATAAGTTTAATAAACTTCAAGCTACATGGAATGTGACCATGGCACAGGCTTCTGAAGAAAGACCAAATGAGCGTTATATAAGCTTTAGAGACAAAAACCAAGTTGTCAATCTTGACATAAGCGATACACAGTCTCCTTATGTTTATTTAGCAAACAGAGCTGATAACCTTGCTATTGGTCTTGATGCCATATCAGAGCAATATGAGTATACTTCTGATAAAGACATAAATGCCAAATTAGATTTCCAATTGCCATATTCTAATAATGGTGTTTTTAAGTTTGGAGGAAGGTTAAGAACTAAAGAAAAGCAAAGAGATCAAAACTACTTTGAGTACGAAGAAGTGAATGAAACCATAAGCGATATAGCCAGTGTGTCAAATTCAGACTACTCAGACCCCAACTTTTTAGCGGGTTCACAGTACCAAGTTGGCCAGTTTGCCACGCCTGAGTTTCTTGGGAATCTAGATTTGAATAATACCAGTCTCTTTGAGAAAAAGGATGTGCCAGAGGAATATATCTCTGGAATATATTCTGCGAATGAGAGCATTACAGGTGGATATGTAATGGTAGACCAGCAGATAAATAAAAGACTTTCAGCCATTTTAGGCTTGAGGTATGAGTATACCAAGATTGACTATACTGGTAATATTTACAACATTGACGAAGAAACAGTTTCTCAAGACAGCAGGACAAATTCCTATGGGAACCTTCTTCCAGGCGTTCATTTTAAATACGATATTAAAGATAATGCAATCTTAAGGTTTGCTTGGACCAACACCATTGCTAGACCTAGCTATTATGACTTGGTGCCGTTTGCTAATTTCAGCCCTCAGGACTCAGAGTTAGAAAGAGGTAATCCAGACTTGAAAGCAAGTACGGCGTCTAACTTTGATATAATGGCAGAAAATTACTTTAAAAACATAGGTATAGTATCTGCGGGTATGTTTTATAAGAATATTTCCAATTTCATTTATTCACAAACTATTCAAAACTACTCAGACCCAGTTTTTGGAAATGATTTAGAGTATACTCTACCTAAAAACGGTGGTACAGCGGAAGTAGTAGGAGTGGAACTAGCCCTTCAGCGTCAGTTATGGAAAGGCTTTGGTATTTACCTTAACTATACCTACACGCATTCTTCTACAACGGGAATTGAGGAGAGAGACGACGAAGGTTTAGGCCTTCCAGGAACAGCAAATAATATGTTTAATGCTTCACTTTCTTACGAGAAGAAAAAATTTGTGGCCAGAATCTCATTAAACTATGCCAGTGACTATATAGATGAGCTAGGCGGTAATGCTTTTGAAGACAGGTACTATGATAAGCAAACGTTTCTTGATGTTAATGCCGCTTACGCCATTACCCCTGCTATCAGAGTTTATTTAGAAGGTAACAACCTTACAAATCAAGCTTTAAGATACTACCAAGGTATTTCTTCTAGAACAATGCAAAAAGAATTTTATAACGCAAGATATAATCTTGGCCTAAAGTTCGATTTGAACAAAAAGAATTAATACAGTTTATAAATGGTTTAGAATTATTAAAGGTGCCCAATATCATGGGCATCTTTTTCCTTTAAATCGTAATTTTGAAACAATGAAAAAAATAGGATTATTATTGGTTTTGGCATTTACAGTTAGTACTGTCTTTGCCCAAAAAAAAGTAAAATTAGATAAAGCAATTGCCTATGATGAAGACGCCACGGGAGTCTTTATTTTTGGCGACTGGGGAAGAGGCGGCGAGTATAAGCAAAAAGAACTAGCCAATGCCATGGGTGCTGCTGCCAAGAAATTTGAACCTGAATTTATTATATCCACAGGAGATAACTTTTACCCAAATGGGATAGCCAGCATTTCAGATCCTCAATGGATTACTTCATTCGAAAATGTATATTCTGACCATTCTTTGAATATCAACTGGTTCGTGGTTTTGGGTAATCATGACTACCGTGGAAACATGCAGGCAGAAATTGATTATACCAAAATAAGCAAACGGTGGAACATGCCAGCTGCCTATTATTCCTTCGAGCAAGAATTAGAAGATGGAAGCAAAGCACTCTTTGTTTTTGTAGATACTAATCCGCTAAATGATGAGTACTATGGCGAAGAAAAATATGCCAGTAAAGTGGCAACTCAAGATACTACAAAGCAAATAATTTGGTTAAAAAAGACATTAGAAGAATCCAATGCCGACTGGAAAATAGTAACGGGTCATCATCCACTTTATACAGGTGGTAAAAGAATAGAAGACCCTAATGATGTTAGAAATCATTTACTTCCAATTTTAAAAGAATATGAAGTTGACTTTTATCTAGCTGGTCATGAGCATGATTTGCAGTACATTAAGCCCTCTGGTAAAACACATCATATAGTTTCTGGAGCGGGTTCTGAGGTGAGGCCAACGGGCTATTTAGAAACTACGGTTTTTGCAGAATCTCGTCAAGGTTTTGGATATCTTAGTCTGAAGAAAGGTGCTGCTCATTTGAGTTTTATAGACTACAAAGGAAAACTGCTTTACGAGACAAATATTGTCAAGTAGTTTTTGATATTTTATGGCGTTTGTTACTTTTAATTACTCTAAATTAAATGCTAATGAATGCCATTTACCATAATTTTATCATCAAAGTATCTCCAGAAAAGGTTTATAGAGCTATATCGACACCTTCTGATTTGGAGAATTGGTGGCCCCTTAAATGCTCTGGCAAACCAGCGTTTGAGGAGCTTTACAATTTTAACTTTACTGATGAATACAATTGGTATGGAAAGGTAGTTAAAGCTGAAAATGCAAAAGCTTTCTACATTAAAATGACTGAGGCAGATGCCGACTGGTCGCCTACTACTTTCGGTTTTGATTTAGAAAAAACTTCAGAAGGATATACCTATGTGGAGTTTTGGCATAAAGACTGGCCGGCCTTAAATAGGCATTTGAAATACTCTTCTTTTTGTTGGGCAAGCTTATTAAAAGACCTCAGAAATTATCTTGAAAGAGGCACTGTTGTACCGTTTGAAGACAGAGAGTAGGTTTTATGATATTATGCTAAATTGCATCATCAAATCAACAGACTAGAATGGCATTAACAGAATTTTGGAAAGGCTCCGATAAATATATTTGTGACCAGGGCTTAGCACAAGCATTTCATATGGCAAGGGTTTTAGGTATGCCTTTATTGATAGAAGGCGAACCCGGAACAGGAAAAACGGAACTACCCATTCAATATGCCAAATCGCAAAAACTTCCAATTTTCACCTACCCTACTGGCTCAAAAAGCAATGTGGAGTCTTTTGTGGCTCGTTTTGACCATGTAAAGTATTTGAGAGATTCGCAGTTAGAAATCTTAAACGCCCAAAGAGAAGAAAAAGGGCTTACCACAAAACTATCAACAGGTAATAGAAATTCCGAAAACTTAGCGGATTATGTAGTTAAAGGACCTGCGGCAAAAGCCTATGCTAGTCCACATTCGGTCTTGTTAATTGACGAAATAGACAAAGCTCCACGGGAGTTTCCAAACGATTTGCTTTATGCACTAAGTCACAGGAAATTTGTGATGCCTGAATCAGGTGAAGTCATTGAAATATCAGAGGAAGAAATGCCTGCCATAGTCATCACTTCTAATAGAGAGCAGGAGCTACCTACTGCTTTTAAAGGAAGATGTATTTATCATTACATCAGTTTTCCTGATGAAGTATTGATGCGTGAAATAGTACTAAAACATTATCCTAAAATTCATGATAGAGTGGTGGAAGTAGCCTTAGACGCATTTTACCAATTAAGAAATTTGGGCTTAGAAAGAGCTCCTACTACCAGAGAGCTATTAAATTGGCTGAAATACATTCAAACTTTTGCAAGCGAAGATTCTATAGAGAAAATAAAGAGTTTGGAAGGCTTAGGTGTTTTGATAAAAACCCAGGCAGATATGGAAAGAATTGAACGTTCTCTATCTGGCGAGTCAGACCCAAAGCGTCAGGGCTATTATAATTAGGTTATGTTTGAATCCCTCCCAGCTCATTTCAGAAGTCATGGCATCCCTGCAGATGTTAGAACTTTGCTTTTGCTCCAAAAAGCCATGGAGAAGGGTTTGGTGAAAACACTGGGAGATATTTTCAATGTCTTAAAGGCTATCATTGTCAAAGAAAAATCATTGATAGGGCCATTTACCAAAGCTTTCTATGAGTATTTTTTAGAAATAGACATAAAAGAAGGAGAAAGACTGAATGATGCCATTATTAGGTCAAAAGCCTTTAAAAAATGGAAAGAAGATTTTGATAAAAAAGAGTTTTCTAAAGACGAGCATGACGAAGACGCATTGGTCAATAAGTTTTTAGATGAAGTTCACCTTACCACTTATGATATCAAAGAGGTGCTAGATGGGAGAGAACTTTGGGATAAGGATAATCCATATCAACAAGATGACTCTACAGAGAGTGAAGCTCGTGAAAGAAATTTGGATAAAATGGCTGATTATTCCGATTTGACCTTGCAGGAAATTCTGCAAAGAATGGAAACCATAAAGCAAAATCAGCGAACAAATCATTCAGGAGGCAAACATTGGATAGGTACTGGTGGGATTTCTCCTTATGGACATGGAGGTGCTGCTAAAGCCGGTGTAAGAGTAGGTGGAACAGGCGGCGGGAAAATGGCAAGGGCAGTATTAAATGATAAAAACTATTACCCTATAGATGTCAATAAACTTGTAAATGATAATAATATTGATGCTGCATTAGCATCCTTAAAAGGTATAGTGGAGGAGTCTGCCCATGATGAAATTGATATTGAAAACACCATAAAACTCGGTATAAAGCGAGGAGGCTTGTTTATTCCAGAGATTAAGAAAGTAAACGAGGAAAAACTTCAAGTGATATTATTGATTGACAATGGAGGTTATTCCATGCTTTCTTACGTGAAAGTAGTGCAGGAGCTTTTTAAGAAAATGAAAACCCGTTTTGCTCATGATTTAGAAACCTATTATTTCCATAATACTATTTACGGAGAGGTTTACTCAGATTCTAACAGAACACAGGCCGTAAAGATTAAAACACTACTGGCAAAAGACGCCAGTTACAGGATTTTCATTATTGGCGATGCCACCATGGGGACTTATGAAATAAACCAACAAAGTATAAATTCATACGAAGCACTAAAGAAGAAGTTTCAGAAAATAGTTTGGCTAAATCCTGAGCCAGTTAAATATTGGGCTAGTACCATGTCTTTGCAGTTCCTGAAAGAGTTTATTGATATGTACCCTATGACTCCAAAAGGAATAGAAGAAGCTGTGAGAGATATGAATATTAAAAGAACTTAAAAACTCTTGAAATAGTATAACAGCATGTTTTACTATTACCTAGAACGACACTTCTCCTATTAATATCTTCAATAGACCGTAAAAAAACATTCCTAATATTAGCAAAGTAGTGGAAGTGGAATAACTTTGTGCCGATCATAAATTAAAGCAGAATAAAGTGACTTATTGTTTAGGAATAAAATTGAGAAAAGGATTGGTAGCTTTAGCAGATACCAGAATTACCTCAGGCTCAGAAACCACCACAGCCAAAAAAGTTTTTGTTCATAAATATGGGAAACATCCTATTTTTATAATGACTTCAGGTTTGAGGTCTGTAAGAGATAAGGTGCTTTGCTATTTTGAGGAGTTGCTTGACGAAACCGAAGGCTTTGATAAAATGTATCAGGCTGTAAATGCTCTAGGAAAGCAGATAAAGCGAGTAGCTGCCGAGGATAGAGATATTTTAGCTAAAAGTGGTATCAATTTCAATATTTTCACGATTGTAGGTGGTCAGATGCCCGGTGATACAGAGCCAAAACTATACCTACTTTATCCAGAAGGAAACTGGATAGAAGTGGGTGAAGGAACACCATTTATGATTATTGGAAACTCCGGCTATGGCAAACCTGTGCTTCAGCGAACTATCAATTATGACTCTAGCCTTGAGTTTGCTTTAAAAACAGGTTTCTTATCTTTTGATTCTACCAGAGTTTGTGCTAGCGATGTTGGTTTCCCTATTGATGTTTTGATATTTAATAGAGAAACATTTGAGCTAGAAGAACATAGGTTAGATGAAAAATACCTAGAAGAAATTACTGACTTTTGGGCGGAAAGACTCAAAAACTCTGTCAACCAGATTCCAGATAACTTAATTGATAAAATTCTTGATAAATCACCTTTGTTTGACAAAGGTTGATGTTATTTTCCCCTTTTTCTAAATCCAAGGTAGTCGCTAGTACATATGAGGTTTCTACCATCGGGATATCTACTGTTCTGGCTTCTCTTTTCAATTTGAAGAACTACTTAATGCAGTGTTACGATAGCTAGATAATTTTTAAATGTCATACTATTACTGTCCAACACGCTTTCTTTGTATCCCGGGCCATTTTTTATTTTTTTGAGTTAATTACCCTAGCTAAATCGCCCTAATATTTAACTAAAAACACTCCTTGTCCCTTTCGGGCTATTGCTTGGTCTTAGTAAGTCACTCGTTGTTTAATGCTTGTAGCCTAAAGAATAACTAAGTAGGTTTGAATACATACATAAACCAACTTAGATATATGAAAAAAGTTTCATCAAGCCTCATGGCCCTTTTTATTGTCAATTTAATTCTTAATCAGGCAAATGGCCAAGGTATAATCCGTGTTACTGTTGGCATGGATTTACAGACTGAAATTAATAATGCCACTTCCGGTTCTATTTTTCTAGTGGAGCATACATCTGGTAATTCTATTGTTGTTGACAAACAAGTTTTCATTATTGGTAAAGGCTATAAACTTGGCACGCTAAATACAGAAGTGAGTCAGGTAAGGTTTATAGAGGGGTCAGATAATTCAACAATTACAGGCATGACCATTTCCAATAGTATTTATGTTGGTGCGGACAATATCACAGTTAAGAGAAATTTGGTACATGGTTCTATTTATATCGGTCGATTAAGCAGTGCGTCGTATCAGAATATAAAAATCTCTAATTGCCAAATTTTACAAAACTATATTGAAAGCAGGATTGATTTTTCGCTCGACCCAACTAATACAATAATAAAAAACAATATTATAATTGATGATATTGAGGTGTGTTCTTCTTGTACTGGAGTTGCAATAAATAATACGATACTTAATGAAGGAAACTGTAATCAAGAGTTTGATGATAGTTATGAAATGCCTTTTTTTAACAATATTATTTACTCTAGTTGCTATTACCCATCTAAACCTGATGGGAACTACCCTACTAACTCCACCTTCGTACATAATATTTTTAGAGATACCCACTACATTACATCCCAACCAACCAATATTAGTCTGACAAGTTTTAGTAATGAATTTAGTGGATACCCAAGTTTTTCAGGAGCCCTTCTAGACGCTCGTTTTCAATTGAAATCAAGTTCTGCTGCAATTGGTGCTGGTTTAGACGGTGTTGATTGCGGAGCCTTCGGAGGCCCTGACCCTTATGTCTTAAATGGCATACCTGAAGGCCCAAATATACTAGAAGTAAGTACCCCATCTGGTGCCGCAGCTGGTCAAACAATTACAGTTAATATTCAGGCGGTAAACCAAAATTGAAATGAAAAAGCTTCTTACAATTTCATTTCTTATACTGGTTAGTTATTCCGTTCATTGTCAAAGTTTTGCGGCTATGGAGTACTTTTTTGATAGCGACCCAGGTTTTGGTAATGGTACGGTATTAACAGGTGTGCCGGCTGGTTCAAATGTTAATTTCAACAAAAACATCGTTATTCCTATTTCCTTAACTCCAGGAGTTCATACGCTTAACATTCGAGGTTCGAATAGCGGAGGCGGGGTTTTGAGAAACCGATGGTCGCTTGTCAAGCCAATTCATCTTTTAGTCTTCAATGCCACATCAGGCACATCTAATAGCGATGGCATTAACCGAATTGAATACTTTTGGGATACAGATTTAGGCTTTGGTAGCAATACTATTCAAACAATAAGTCCAAACTCAAGTGGTAACGTAGCCATAATCATAGCCATTCCTTCTGGCATTTCCCCGGGCTTTCATTTCCTTCATGTCAGAACAAGGACAAAGAGGGGGGCATGGTCTATCGCTAATGCAGTGCCGTTTATAGTTTGGTCTAGTACGATAAATAATGCAGCTTCTAAAATTATGGCTTTGGAATATTATCTCGACACAGACCCTGGGTATGGGAATGGTATAAACATTCCTTTTAGCCCAAACCCTTCTTTTGAAGTAAATCTGAACTTTCCACTGTCTTTAATAAACATCCCAACGGGTGATCATTACATTCACCTAAGAGCGAAGAATGAGGATGGTAAATGGTCGGCTACTAAATCCACATTACTAAATGTTTCTTGTGCTAGTGGAGTAAAGCTTTATTCCGCATCTACGGGCAATTGGACAAGTACAACAACTTGGGCGTGTGGCCGTGTACCATCTTTGGCAGAAGACGTATATATAAATAACCCACATAAGGTAGTTCTAAATCCTAGCGAGACTGGATTTGCCAATTCTATTGATAACGCAAATGGAGCAGTATTGGATATAAGGGCAGGAAGCGTTTTAAAAGTTAAGTGATATCAGTTTGGGTCAGGCGGATTCAAGTAATAAAAGCTCCGAGACATGTTCAAAAAAGTATTATCTGATTCAAATTAGAAAACAACTATTTTGATATTTAATAGAGAAACATTTGAGCTAGAAGAACATAGGTTAGATGAAAAATACCTAGAAGAAATTACTGACTTTTGGGCGGAAAGACTCAAAAACTCTGTCAACCAGATTCCAGATAACTTGATTGATAAAATCCTTGATAAATCACCTTTGTTTGACAAAGGTTGAGGTTTTAAAAGGACATCAGAGCCTTTTTCTGTTCAGATCACAGTAAAAATAAAAGCGACTGCCAGAAATGACAGCCGCTTTCAGCCCCGAAGGGTTTATACTTCCTTACAAATTTATTGAACCACCAAGGATACCATCAAGCTTTAGCGATAAGTTTAGGTTAGTTTCTGCTCCTGCATTAACACCTACATTACTTAAGTCTACACTACTCTCTAGCTCTAAAAGAGTGCTCAATCCTAATCCTGAATCGCCTTCCTCCGGCATATCACACTGAATCTCGTAGTTTCCTTCAGATAGGAAAGACAGGTTGAACGTACCATCTGCATTTACTTTAGCACTACTTACTGCATTGGCATACATTACCTCACTACTTCCTTGACCTGAAGTTTCAGTACTTGCGTCAAATGTTCCTTTTTCGTAAACATAAACCACTACTTTTCCGCTAGCTGCTGCAGCATTATCAATTTTACCTTTTATGGCACCAGTCATAGCTTTATTTTCTGCTCTCACTGCAGCGTTTAATTCATTGTTTGTCACAAAAGAATAATCACCACCAGAAGATTTAACAGACTTTCTCAAGTCAAAATCCATAATGATTTCTGTATTTGCGTTTTCCTCAACTTTAAAGTCGCTAGGAGCCATGGTAATAGATGTAGCACTTCCAGAAGCCAATTCTAGTTTCTCTTTAGTCCCATCTGTTTTAAGAATATAACATCCCGGACCAGAACCCGTGGCGTCACTTTCTGCATCAATAACTAACTCTAGACTTGAATATGAACCAGCAGCCACGTTACCTTGGCCTAAGTCAAGTGAGGTGCCATTTTGAAGTTCAAGAAGATTGAAAGTTTTAGGCCCTTGAAAACCACCAAACGTTTGTCCGTCTACTTTGATTTCTGTCACGGTTATGAAAGCCGCCGAAACATCTGCTTGATCAATAGGGGCATCTGTAATACCAAAACTTAAGCTTCCTTGAGCTTGATCTGGATCATTAATGTCACCTTTTGGTGTAGAATCATTATCATCGCAAGAAAATGCGAACATCGATAAAGCCAACACTCCTAAAGCTAAAATTCTACTTTGCTTTCTCATTCTTATTTTACTTTTCGTTATAATTTATAAATAGGAAACACTCCTTGTAAGGCTGTCATTTAAACAACCATTCCCTATGGTATAACTAGTAAAAAATGGAAAAAATGGAAAAAGCTTCCCCAAAACGGGGAAGCCTTCTTGTACAAATCGGGGTTTTAAAATCTTAAAGCAATGCTCGTTCTTAATGAGAAGGGGGCACCTGGCGTAAAATGAATTTCTTCCACAGGGCTTACCTCATTAAAAAGTTTAGAAGTAGTAGCAAATTGGGTTTCATTCCAAGACGAATTAAAAAGGTTTTGAATATTAAGACCCAATCTCCACTTGCCAAATTCGTAATTAACATTTGCATCAGTAATAAAGTAGCCTTCTGCCGTTATAGAATAATCTTCATTGGCAGGTCTTTTACCTAAAACTCTTGTTTTGATTCCACCAGAGAAACCATTCCAGTTTGTAATGGCCAAACCTCCAGTAAATGTTAGAGCTGGAGCTAATGGAATATAATTTTCACCTGCTGGCTCATCTTTACTTCTGGCGTATGAATAGGTAATATCAGAATCAAAAAACAATCTGTCTGTTATTTGAGCCCTAAGTCCTAAGTCTGCTCCTAGCCTATTCGTTTTTCCGCTTGGCTCCACTATACCTTCATCTCCTACATAAACAAACTCTTGGTCTAAATTAAGTGCCCATAAAGTGGCATTTAATAGTATACGCCTGTTAATTTTTAAGACCGTTCCTAAATCCGCTCCATAAGATCGAGGCAGTACTTGATTATTGTTTTTGAAAATTACCGCCCTACTATCATTGGAGTGATAACCTGTTCCTGTTTTCAGGAAAAACTGTGCTTCAGGGCTGGGCTGCAAAATGAAACTTAATTTCGGACTAACTAAAACACTCTGTTCAGTATTGCCTATTCCGTCGTCAGAAAGCTTATCATTATAATTGAAATAAAAATGATCAACACGTAAGCCAGGAATCATACTAAAGTTTCTAAATTTGAAAACCGTATTTAAGTTTAAATAAGTATTGGTCTCATCTATATTTCCATAATAGACTCTGCTAAGCACCGTGGTCTTGTTTTCTGTTCTGCTTAGCTCATTATCTCTAATAAAGTCAGACCTTATACCGCCGTTTGTGTTAAGGGTAAACCCGTTAAATTCTTTTGTAAACGAGGTTTCAAAACCTAATAAGTTTCTATTTTCTGCTTGTTTTATTTGGTCTCCATTTATAGGATTTTCAGCAAAGAAGGTGAAGTTAGAAAATAACAGAAAGTCATAATTGGTGTAAAATGCCCTTGACTCTAATGTAGTGTTATTCCCAAAAGACTTAAAGTAAGATACCGATGCGTTAGTTCTAGAAGTGTTTCCACCTTCTGTATCATCAATAGCACCAAAACGACTAATCAAACCTGAAGCTACTGCTCTTTCTGGTATTTGACCAGAAGCGTCCCATTTACTTCCAAAGTACGAACCAGCTACTACTAGTTTTTCTGTACTTGAAATTTGATTGTTCCATTTTCCCATTATATTAAACCTGTTAAAGTTTTGAGGTGAGACAAACGGCCCGTCACTATAAATATATTCAGATGCTATATATGCTTGATTTTTTGCAGAACGGTCTGCCACTAAATTAAATAAACCTAAGGCTCTTTTATGATTAAAGCTTCCGTACTCTACACTTACTGAGCTCTTATCAATTCTTTCTTTTGTCTTAAAAGATACACTTCCTGCTGTGGCAAAGTTACCTTGGTCTGCATTATAACTACCTTTTGAAAACTCAATTCCTTCTATCGTTTCAGGAATCACAAAGTGCAAATCTGAATAGCCTTGACCATGAGCATGAGAAACCATATTGACTGGCATACCGTCTACAGAAATATTAAGGTCTGTACCGTGGTCTATGTCAAAACCTCTTAAGAAAATTTGTTCTGCCTTACCTCCACCTGCATGCTGTCCAGTAAAAAGCCCTGGCACCATTCTTAATAAATCTTGAGAGGAGTTTACAGGATTAACCTCAATATTAACATCTGCAAAAACCTGCATGGCATCCATTTCTGGCCTCACCTCCACCCCATCAAGAGATATGAAAGCTTCTGTTAATACTATTTCACTTTTAGTTTCTTCATTAAAAACTATTAACTGAGAACCAAAACCAAGCATATTAAAGCTGAGTATATCTCCAGTATTGACATTGTCAATTTTAAAGTTTCCGTTAAAATCGGTCTTTGCGTATTTGTTAGTACCTACTATTCTTATAGATACTTCAGGAATTCCTGACTTATTCGTGTCTACCACTCTTCCGCTAAACTGCTGTGCAAAAAGAGGAGATACTAGAAAAAATAATGATATAATTAGAAGTTTCTTCATGATTAAAGGCTTTTTATAATTGTTTCCATGTTAGGCCCTACCTCAAAGTAACTCCCTTTCAATTCATTTTTCAAATCCGTAACATTTTCTTCATTTCCGGCTGCTTTATATAACTGAGCCAGGTGAATTAAACTCTTTGGTTCATACGTTTTCCCTTTCACCTTATTATTAGCTATTAACAAAGCTTCGGATTTGTTGCCGTTTTGATAATAAGCAGAAGAAAGTAATTGATAAGACTGCGGCGTGGGTCTATTGGCGACTTCCTTTTTTGCTAATTCTAAAGCCTTTTCTGGATTGTTTTCTAACATTGTCACCAAATATGCATTGTACATATCACCATATTTAGTAGAAGAAACCAGCGATATGAACTTTTCTTTAAGTTCTGTTTCTTTCGCTGTGTTTCCTTGGTATTTCGCTATTTCCGCTTTTAATAAATTATAATCGGGAGCCTCATGCTTTCTTTCAATAGCGGCGATAATCCTTTCGGCCTCCTCAGTGTTTTTCTCGTATGAAAATGTTATCCATGCAATTCCTTTAAGGGCATAGACGTAATTTGGGTCAATTTCCAAAGCTTTAAGATAATGAGCATAAGATTTTTCAATACTACCCACGTGACCATAAAAGTCTGCAATGTTAGAATATATCCAAAGTCTAAGGTCGTCGCTATCTAACTCTTCTGCCTTAATGGTGGCAAGCTTAAGTTGCTCTATAGCACCTTCTGTATCACCATTATAATCACGCCATTTCGCTAATCTTATAAGGTAATCAAAGTCTTCTTTTTCGCTTAGTTTTTTCAGGATTGAACCTGCTTTTTCATACTCGCCAAGCTCCATAGCTACATCAAAAATCATTTTCTGAGTAGCACCTTTATTTTCACCTAAAGAGTCCGCAAGAGTTAAGTATTTGTCTGCTTCTTGAAATTGGTGTTGTGTTATTTTAGTTTTAGCCAGTGTACGAAGTACCGAAGCACTTGTTGAAAACCTCATTTCATTCACTTTAGCCAATTGTTTAGCGGCGGTGTTCAAATAGTCTATTTGGCCTGTTAAGGCAAATAATTCGGTATTGGCGGCAGCTATTTTACTTAAGTAAGTGCTCTGGTTAGGTGCCTTTTGAAACTTATTTGACCAAAAATCTAATTCACTCTTTGCAAAAACTAGCTTTTCGTTCTCTAGGTTTGAAGTAAGGTATTGATTGTAGTCTGATGGATTTGTAACAGTATCTTTGATGGGAGCGTCGCAAGAAAATGCAAGAATACCCATTAAGATTATTAGTAGTTGTAGCCTTTTCATAATCGTTAAATGTTTATTGTTTTAAAATAGGGGTAGGTAAAACCCACCCCAAATATTTTGTTTTTTATCTTACCAAGGACTGGCTAGATATGGAAAAGAAGTACTAAAGTCCTTATCATTTGAGCTTACGTTGTCATCTGACAATGTTGGATTTTCAGAAAAATCTTCTCCACCAAAAATCAATAATAGCTCAACTGTAATTACGTCATCAGAAAGGTTTCTTCCTGTTAAAACGTTAGTACCGTCAAAGAATGTAGTAGGTGCCGTAGTAGAAACCGTCAATACATCTGTAGCTAAGACAGAACCAAAAGTAGCTGCATCTAATCCTAAAGCATTTTTATCTCCTGCATTAGCATAAGCTGGGCTCAAGCCCATAAGACCTGCCGCAAAAGCCGAAGCGTATTTTGCTCCTTGCTCAGAAGGTGGCGTTACGTTAAATTCATCTTTCATGCTTGATGAAACAAAAACTGTATTTATTGCAGGACGCCCCATTTGGTCGGCAGTCATGTAAGTTCCACTAAAGTCTGGGCCTGTAGGCGTTGGCATTACTGGGCTCATCATATCATCATCATTGTCGCAGCTAGTTAAAGCTAAAGCTCCTACTAGAGCTATTCCCATTATATTTCTTAATATCTTTTTCATCTTGATCTAAATGTTATTGTAATTGATTAATTATTTTCTTTTCGCTTCTACCCACGTAGCTAATGTACCTGAGCCGCCTAAAACAGATTTAGGAAGTTCTACCACCACAGAAAGTACATTTGAACCTGCAAAAGTGTCAGTTCCTACAGCATCAAAAGCTGTAGCTGTTCCGCCAATAATTTCTGTGTACTTACCAAAATCAAAAAAGAATGGGTCATCTCTAGGACCTGCAAAAACAGTCATTTCATTTTCAGTGGCTACTACCGCCTGACTTCCGTAAGCCGTAATGTCTACTGATGCCATAGGAGCAGACTCCATAACCATGCTACTCACTCCCGGAGCTGATGGTGCTACTGGACCAAAGAAATACATTTTGCCATCTCTCGGGATAGCCTGAATAACTAAGTCCTCAACATTGTCACCCGTGTTATCAATGTTAAACTCTATCATAACATTTTCATCAAAAGCAGCTGCTCCTGTGGCCGCCGGACTTAGAAGCCCCTGAACATTGGCAACAAACACCATGTTGTCTGTATTCTCACCTTGGAATGCATAATAGTCAGTAATGTCGGCAGTTGTACCTTGAACGCCCGGTGCGTCAATGTGGTCAGCAGCAACGATGCCGATTCCTACAGCAAAAAGAGCTGCTACTCCCCAAATTTTTTGTAACCTTTTCATAATATTTTTTTGTTTTAATTTTGAATTCGGGTTAGCTACGAGTTGAGGAACAGATTTAGATCGATGTCATGAAAATAAAAGATAAATAACTCATTATATGGCATTTAAAACTCTATCATTTACCTCAATAGCAGTTTCTGGATAAGCCAAAAGTAGACTCAACTGAGATGGTTCGATCTTTTAGTATACAAAAAAACGCCTCAGAAAGTTCTTCCTGAGGCGTTACATATTTTTTACTCCCTAATTATTTAAGAAACAATAAAAAGACTAGCAATGGCAACTGCAGTATCTCCTGTGATTGCCTCATCATAGGCTTCAGAAGAAGCTTCAATGGTAAATGGAGATCCTGTTCCCAACGTTGTCAAATCTACTCCAGCTTGAGTAAAATTCTCTTCGCCATCATAAACAGCTTGCGTTGGGGCCGGCATGCCTTCTCCTCTTTCGCTTCCAGTAATCCAACCTTTCAATCCTCTAATTCTTCTAATCTCAGAAGCATGTCTTGCTTCTACTGAGTGAATCTGAAGAGCAGGGGTAAGATACGGCGTTCCCATTAATTCTCCCGCTTGCCCTTTGTAGGCTCTTACACCAGTATCTTCAAAGGCTTGAGCAAGTGCTAATAACTGTGCATAGGCAGTATCTTGACCAATACCATTATCATTAAATGGGTCAAAAGCTCCACCTACTGTAAAGTCGAAAGTAGGTTTGCTAACTGGCGTTACTCCTGCTGCTGTTAAACCAGCAACTAAAAAGTCAACGTGTGCCTGCTCATGCTTAGATATTTGCATGTAAACTTTCTCTTCTCTAGTTCCAGCTGGAATTACACCCGATTGAAGTGCTAAATCGTAAAACTCGTCTTCCAGGTACTCTAAAGTAAGAGCTAGTTGCAACGCAGAAACAGCATCACCTGGTTTTCTGGCATGAGCCTTAGTAGCTACTGTTGAAAGTCCTAAACCTAAAGGAAGTGCCGACATTGCCAAGTTCTTCCCTATTTTTGAAAATGAAGAAAACATGTCTCTTCTTGAGCTTACTACATCTTCCTGAATTTTGTCAGTAGTGAATTCGTTTAAAAAATTTATAAGTTTCATAATGTTATTCTGTTTAATTATTAAGGTAATTTATTTGCGGTGAATACTGTTTTAACAAAGCCAGTAGCTCCGACAGCAGCCAAAATAGCCGATGGAGCCATAGCCGCATCTAAGCCATCAGCTTCCGTAACGATATCATCACCAGCAAAATCCGCCGAATTAGGGTTAATTAAAGACCGAATAGCTGAGGCGTGTCTTGCCTCAATAGAAACAATTTTACCTGCAATCAATAAATAATCAGGATTAGTAATTAGGTATCCTGCTCCGTTATAAGCCGCCACTCCTGTATCTTCCAGAACTTTAGCTGTGCCCAAAACCGCATCACGATTATTGAAATCTAATCCTCCATAGTCAAACTCTAAAGTTGGTGTTACCAAACTAGTGTCTCCTCCAGTAGCAACTCCTAAAGCTGCCTTAAAAAACTCTCTGTGGTTAACCTCATGATTATATAAATCTGTCAATACTTGTTTTTCAACATCCGAAATTCCAGAATAAAATGAATTTACAACCTTAGAATAAAAGTCGGCCTCTAGTTGCTCCAATGCATACGCATAGTTTAGCACTCCTAAATCTCCTTCACCAAGGTCAAATATTGGATCTGGACCTGGTGTAGGAGTCATCATATCATCATCCTTATCACAAGCCACCAATACTCCTGCACTCATCATTGTGAGACCACTGATCTTGAGGAACTGTCTTCTGTTTGCCCCCCTTTCGCGTTCTACCTTTACAGCTTTACTTTTCATAATCTTATGTTGTTAAATTCAAAAAATTGTATTCAAGCTATCTACGCCTAGCAAAAATAAAAAGATCAGTAATTGATAAAAGAAAAGAGCAAAACTGGTATTCTGGGAACAATTTCTCAATAAAACAATACGTGTCAAATGGGCTTTTCAAGCTATAAAGCATAAAGAAACAGCCCTGAGGCTTACAAGTCAGTAGATTTGTATGATTCCCAAAAAAAATAAAAATATAAGATGAAGAAATCTTTCTGCGAGCCTCTTTTCTCCTGAATTTTACGTTAAGAAAGAAAACTAAGAGAATGAAAAGAATAGAATTTTTACGAAAAGCTGGTACTGGTATTATTACCTCCACTTTACTTGGCTGTCAGTCGTCAAAAAGCCTTAACCCTGAAATTATTTCAGAAACGGAAGGAAGTACTAATGGCTCTTCCTCAGAAAACTGCGAGGTAACAAACACTGAGACCGCTGGACCTTTTCCAACAAAAAGCCCTGCCTCTTACGTCATGGAAGACATTACTTCAAATAGAGAAGGTGTGCTTATGAATAGCTACATTACTATAAAAAACATAAATGATAACTGTACTCCCTTAGTGGGAGCTATAGTAGATATATGGCACTGTGATGCCGGAGGAAACTACTCACAATATGGAGCAAGTAGTTACGCTTCCGAAAACTTTTTAAGGGGCCGACAAATATCAAATGCCGATGGACTAGTAGCATTCAAAACTATTTTTCCTGGTTGGTATCCGGGTAGGGCCACCCATATTCATGTTCAAATATTTGATAGTTCAGGAAAATCACTTTTAGTGACTCAAATAGCCTTCCCTAAGGAGGTTTGTGATAATGTATTCACAAATGCCAGTTCCATTTACACTAATGGAACCCAAGACACATCCAATACTAAAGATGGTATTTTCAGAGATGGCTATGCAAACGAACTAGCGGGTGTATCTGGTTCTATTGAAAACGGCTATGAACTCAATCACACCATCGTAGTTTCTGCTTAATTCAATTTTGAAGGAAGAAATTTGGTAAATCCAGGGTTAACAGAAAAACCATTTCTGAAAATATTCTTTCTCCAGGGATTCTCTGTAGATAACAATTAAAGCCAATTTTAGTAAAGCGTTTGCTCTTCCTTATGTAGGTGATTTGAAAGTTGAGAATGGAAAAATAATAGAAGAAAACCACTTCGAGGCTTTTGACCAAGACCTTCGGTTGACAAAGCCATACCTCAAAGATGCTGTTTTATTTTAACTTTCAGCTTAAGGAACTTAGCCTTCAGCACCATCTTAAAGAATCAACCCTTGCCAAAGCCAAGTATCCATTTAATAGCCTGTCGTCTCAAATACAAATAGACAAATTTGATCAAAGATTTGAAAAATAATAAGTTTCGAAAATGCCTATGAGACTGCATTTTCTATGTAATTAATCAAACTAAACGCCCATCCACACCAAAAGCCCCAAAGGGGCTATTATGGTGTGGATGAACGATATCCGGCTACAATCTTTATACGTTTCCTATTACGTAGAGCTGCTCTAAAGTGGGGCTTGGTACGCCGCCAGCTTTTTCTAAAGTAATGGCAAATGCAGAAGGGGTTCCGTTCACTGCTTTCATTGACAGAAGTTTCCCTTCAAAGTCATTATCAAGCATACCCATATCTTCTGGTCCGTTTTCGCCAATTATCCAAAGCTGGTACTGTTTACCATCTGCCGCCTTTGGCAGGTTATTTACCATGAGCTCCACAGAGTTATCTTTCTGATTCCACATAACAGTTACTGCTGCTTCTGGCTGGGCTTCCGTTCCTCCTAGTTTAACAATCTTGTTAACTGGATTCTGAAACTCTGCTAACAGCTCGCTGCTAGAGTTAAAAGAGCCTTCTAAGTTTTCTACTCTTTCGCTCAGCTCTGTTGATTCTGTTTTCAGTTGCTTATTTTCAGAAACCATCCATGCTGTTACTGCTGCTAAAAGAACCGATGCGGCCAAAGCCATCTTACTCCAAAGAGGAATAATTCTCACTTCTTCTATTTCAGTCTCTGCTGTTATCTCTTCGTAAGCTTCAGGCAGGCTTTCCTCTTCTTGTACTTCCTCATCTTCTGCGAAAGTCATCTGAGAGAAAATCTGATCCTTGAGAAAAGCCGGTGGCTCCTTCTCGTAGACTGCCGCATATTTCCCTAGTGATAGATTTAACACTTCAATTTCCTGTTTTATTTCGGGATAGGTTTGAGCCAGGCATTCTATACCTGCTGCCTCCTTATCTGGAAGGTGTCCTAAAACATAATCCTCCAGCATCCCTGATGATTCTATAAATTCTTTAATGTTCATGCTGCATAATAGAGTTTAAGATCCTGTAATGCTGTCCTAATTCTAGACTTCGCTGTTCCCAACGGAATGTCTAGTTTCTCGGCGGCTTCCTGCTGCGTATAACCCTGCAAGTAAACCAAGTCTAACAAAACCTTTCTCTCTGGTTTTAGTTTATCTACAATCCCTCGTAAATCAATAGTGTTTACGGAGATTTGATCTTGTTTGTTCTCGTCAATCAATCCAATTTGATCATTAATATCAACATGATACTTGTTCTTTTCTTTTCTGTAAAGATCAATGGACGCGTTGCGAGCAATGTTCATCATCCAGGTGTAGAGCTTTGCTTTGCTAGGCTCATAGTCACCAATTTTTTTCCATATTTTCAGAAAAACTTCCTGTAATAAGTCTGCAGCTTTTTCCTCGTCCGGAATTATTCTTGAAATGACCCCAAATAGGGCAGAAGAATAATTATCATACAAGTACTCAAATGCATGCCGTTGATTTTTTTTCAACGCACCTACTAATTCGTCTTCTGAATATCTGTTTGTTTTTGTAGCCAAAATGTATTCAGTTTAGAAAATTGTAATATATAAAACTAAAGTAATTAATTGTCTTTTGAAACTCCCGGCTTATCGTATCACCGGGAGTTTACCTTTCAAATTTAGCTTGGTAATAAAACCTTGTCAATAGAATGAATCACGCCATTGCTTTGATAAACGTCATACACACTAATGTTTGCCGCTCCACCTTTTTCATCAATGACCATCACGTTATGCTCGCCATTCATTTTAAAAGTAAGAGTAGCTCCAGATAAAGTTTTCATAGTTGCCATTCCTTTACCTTTCTTAATCATTTTCATTAGCTCGTTGGCATCAATTTTCCCAGCTACTACATGATAAGTTAAAATAGAACTTAACATATCCTTATTTTCTGGCTTAAGAAGCGTAGCCACTGTTCCTTTTGGCAATGCATCAAATGCTGAGTTTACAGGAGCAAAAACTGTTAAAGGGCCGTCTCCCATTAAAGCGTCTACTAGGCCTGCTGCTTTTACCGCAGCCACCAAAGTGGTGTGGTCTTTAGAGTTTACTGCATTTTCAACTATGTTCTTCTGAGCATACATAGCTTCACCTCCAACCATCACAGTCTGAGCGTTTACCATTGTACTTGCAGCCATTCCTGCTAAAATAAGTGCTAACGTTTTAATTTGCTTTTTCATAATTCGTGTTTTTCATTTTTTGTATGCAGCATGTACGCCACTGAGATTCTTTTGGATTAAAAGCCCATAAAAAAAAGAACTCCTGGCATGGAGCTCTTTCTTTTAAAATCAACAGAAAACTATAATTCGCTAACTATAAGCAAAGTAATTCGTTACCAATATTTGATTCATTTCTATTACCTTTTTCTGAACCTCCTGAAGGTATTCCATCTCTTTACCTTCGATATCATCCATTTGATAATAAAAAAGTTCGTTTCTTAAATTTCTAGCTATAAGTTTTATAGAATTATCTTTCCCTTTTTTATCTAGAGATAAATCGCTTATTCTTTCTTTAAATTCATAAAGACAAAATGCCAGTGACCTCGGAAACTTTTGATTAAAGATCAGAAACTCTAATGCTCTTCTTTTCTTCACAGGCTTTTTGTAAAATTTCCTATTCATGTCAAAAGCTTCTAAACTTTTCAAAAGATTACCAAACTCATTGTCAATAAGAAGTGGGTCTATACCTTCTAGAGCTTCTTCATCGTATAGTTTAAGCTGCGTAATTCGGGTTATTTGAAAGCTTCTTTCTAAAAGCAAACCTATTTTAAGCACTGACCAACCTTGGTCATGAATTAGTGTACTGTCTATTCTTGCCTTGCACAGCACTACTTGGTCTTGCACTTTCAGCATGAACTCACTCATGCTAGATTTCAAATACTCGTCTTCATCAAAACTTCCTACATAATGGTATAAGCTATTCACAGCCTCCCATAGCTCAGTACTTATGAAATCCTGTGTTCCTCTAAAATTTTCTCTAAGTAAATTGGCACATGAAATAATAGAAGAAGGGTTTGACCTATCAAAGGCAACATTTTTTAATACCTTTTGCTGGTCTAGTTCATCATCTGTTGACAGCGTACCCGCCATAGAGTTAATATTGCGAAGCACAAACTGTAAACTAACCTCCGCAGGCCCATCCAGACTAGTAAAATAATTAACGGGGACAAAACGAGCGATATGCTCCATCCGTTCTAAATTTCTTCCTGCCCAATATAAATTGTTAGCTATTCTTGAAAGCATATAAATCTTTTATTTAATCACCCAAGTGTCTTTCGAACCACCACCTTGAGAAGAGTTTACAATAAGGTTTCCTTTTTTTAATGCGACCCTTGTTAGACCACCAGGTAAAACATAAGAACTATTTTTTCCTAAAAGGCAGAACGTTCTCAAATCCAAATATCTCGGTTCAATAGTCTTCGTTTCTTCAATAAATGTAGGAGCCATGGAAAGGCTCATGATGGGCTGAGCAATATACTTTCTTCTATTTGCAGAAATTGCTTTTTTGACTTCTTCAATCTCCTGCTCATTTAATGTATTCCCTATAGATATGCCATATCCACCTGATTCATCCACTGGTTTGACAACTAGTTTAGAAATGTTTTCTATTACATATTTGTAATCGTCTTCTAGCTCACACCTATATGTAGGCACATTCTTGAGCTTAGCCTCTTCTCCCAAATAGAACTTTATAATTTCTGGCATGTAAATATAAACCGCCTTATCGTCTGCCACACCAGTACCTGGTGCGTTCACAATATTAACATTACCTGCTCTATAGGCCCGCATTAAACCTTTTACACCAAGAACAGAGTCCTTATTAAAAACTTCAGGGTCTATAAAAGCATCATCAACCCTTCTATAAATTACATGAACCTGTGCAGGACCATTTATCGTACGTGTAAAAACCTTGTCATTTTCAATGTATAAATCTCTACCTTCTACCAGTTCTATTCCCATAGATTGAGCCAG
The DNA here is from genome assembly GCF_964021845.1 of uncultured Arcticibacterium sp. Classification (NCBI taxonomy): domain Bacteria; kingdom Pseudomonadati; phylum Bacteroidota; class Cytophagia; order Cytophagales; family Leadbetterellaceae; genus Arcticibacterium; species uncultured Arcticibacterium sp. The sequence goes on from NZ_CAXHZC010000006.1 coordinate 306,192, forward strand.
CCATGCATGTTCGTAATATGCTGAATTAAAAACGCCGGGAGTCAAAACTACACACCTAGGTTCGCTATCTAGGTTTTCAGGAGCCACCGACTGCAGCATCTCTAATAAGTGAGAAGGATAATCATTTACCTGTCTTGTTTTATTTGAAGAGAATAACTGAGGGAAAGTTTCCTTTAGAGTGGTCCTATTTGCATAAACATAACTCACTCCAGAAGGACATCTAACATTATCTTCTAAAACATAATATTCTCCATCATTATGTCTTATAATATCACTTCCATTAATATGGTTATATATACCACCAGGAGGTACAAAGCCTTTCATTTCTTTAAGAAAATTGACAGAGCTTTCTATCAATTCTCTAGGAACTATATTCTCTTTGAAAATTCGCTGCTCGTTATAAATGTCCTTAAGAAAAAGGTTTATCGCTTTGTTTCGCTGCAAAATACCTGCTTCCAATCGCTCCCACTTTGAGGTGGTAATTAATCTTGGTACTAGGTCAAACGGAAATATCCTTTCCGTAGCCTGCATGTTTTCAGAGTAGACTGCAAAGGTGATTCCTTTATTAAAAAAAACTTCTTTCGCTTCTTTCGCTAATTTAGCAAAAGTGGTGATGTCATAATTATCAAAATGATTTGATAATAATTCATAATGTTTTCTAACCGTTCCGTCCGACTCAAACATTTCATCATATACTTCACCTTCTGGGATATAAGAATTTATCATAATCTATAATATTCGAAAATATTCCGTAAAATTGTTCTCCTTCGGAAATTTATTTGTCAATTGCGTACATAAATCAATTCCAGTATTTGCTATTTAACAAAAAAGCAAATGATTATTTCGACAACTTAGGTATAAAACGAGTGAAAATGCAAATAAATCAGAAAGTAATACAGTTAAAAAAAATGTATCACCTGAATAAACGAAGTTTAACTCAAAAAGAACCATTTTTGATACGAAATAAATTCTTGGAAATTTACCACAAATAAGCTTTTGACAAATATGACCTTCATCACAGTTTAAGCACTAAATTGCTTTGAAAGTATATTTTAAGCTAATTACAGTAATTATAAGAAACAAATACTCATATTCATAAATCAATAAAGTACAATATATGTCCATAAGAGTAGCCATTCGTCATCAGATGCATTATGATTATGATAAGTTTATCAATGTGTCTCCTCAGGTCATAAGGTTAAAGCCTGCCGTTCATTCCAGAACGCCAATTCACTCCTACTCTTTAAAGATTTCGCCAGAAAATCATTTCATCAATTGGCAACAAGATCCTTTTGGAAATTTCCAGGCTCGAGTAGTATTTCCTGAAAAAATCAAGAACTTATATGTGGATGTAGAAGTGATTGCTGATTTAATTGTCATCAATCCATTTGACTTTTTTGTGGATGAATATGCAGAAAAGTTTCCATTCAAATATGAAGACCAACTTCAAAAAGAGCTTAGTCCTTACTTTGAAATTATAGAAGATGGGCCACTGCTTAAAGACTTTCTTGACACCAAGGCTCCAAAAGAACCCATGCAGATAGTCGACTTTCTAGTAGCGATAAATCAAGCTCTATATAATCAAGTAAATTATACCATCAGACTAGAAGCAGGTGTTCAAACCTGTGAAGACACCTTAGGCAAAGCTTTAGGCTCTTGTCGTGATAGTGCATGGGTTTTGGTTCAGATTTTCCGCCATTTAGGACTTGCCGCAAGGTTTGTTTCTGGTTACTTGGTTCAGCTTACTGCTGACGAAAAATCATTAGACGGCCCTTCCGGTCCTGAAGCAGACTTTACAGATTTGCACGCTTGGGCAGAAGTTTTTATTCCTGGTGCTGGCTGGGTAGGCTTAGACGCCACTTCAGGTCTTTTTGCAGGAGAAGGTCATATTCCTCTATCATGTACACCGTCTCCTGGAAGTGCTGCTCCAATCACAGGCTTACTAGATGCCTGCGAAACAACCTTTACTTTCAAAAATGAAGTCATAAGAATACACGAGGAGCCTAGAGTGACCAAGCCTTATTCTGAGCAGCAATGGCAAGATATTTTAGCCCTTGGCGACAATGTCGATGAGGATTTAGAAGCCATGGATGTTAGACTCACCATGGGTGGTGAACCAACATTTGTCTCTATTGATGACATGGAAGGTGCCGAATGGAATATTTCTGCTGACGGCTCTCACAAAAGAAAATTAGCTCAAGAACTTACACTAAGAATTAGAGATAGTTTTGCTCCTAAGGGGATGCTTCATTTTGGTCAAGGAAAACTTTACCCGGGCGAATCTTTGCCAAGGTGGCAATATGGCTGTTTTTGGAGAAAAGATGGCTTCCCTATTTGGGAAAACTCTGCATTAATAGCTTCACCAGCAAAAAAAGGTACTAATACTAAGGAAGACGGAAAACTGTTTTTTGAAAAACTCGCAGAACTATTAAACATTGACCAAAAGGCCATCCTCCCAGCTTATGAAGATGCCTTCTATTTTGCTTGGGAAGAAGATAAATTACCTTTAGACAAAGACCCATTAAAGCTTAATTTAAAAGATAGTGTAGAAAGAAGAACGCTTACAGAAAACTTAAACAAAGGCTTAAATGAGCCTTCTGGATATGTTTTACCTATAAGGTTTAACCGAAAAGATAAACACTGGGAAAGCTGCAAATGGCCTTTCAGAAAGAAAAATCTTTTCTTAGTGCCAGGTAATTCTGCTATAGGATACCGATTGCCTTTAAACTCCCTTCCTGAGAAAAACATGGAAGAAGAGACTTACCCAAGAGACCCCTTTGCACCGCTTCCAAACCTTCAAGATTATGAAGCCAAATTAAAAGCTGGAAAAAGTAAAGCCTTAGCTACAAGAGAAGATATCTGTTTTAAAACAGCTATGTGTTTGGAGGTAAAAGATGGGAGAATTCAAATATTCTTACCTCCGCAAGATCTCTTAGAGCATTATTTAGAAATGGTAGCGGCCATCCATTTGGTAGCAAATGAGATGAACACGCCTGTCATTTTAGAGGGTTACGAACCATCAAGCGAAGGAAAACTTCACAAGCTGATGGTTACGCCAGACCCTGGTGTGATAGAGGTAAACACACATCCATCTGCCTCTTGGAAAGAGTTAGTGAACACCACACTTAAACTTTATGAGCAGGCAAAACTATCGAGACTTGGCACAGAGAAGTTTATGATTGATGGTAGGCATACTGGAACGGGCGGAGGAAACCATATAACCATTGGCGGAGTTACACCAATGGACAGCCCGTTGCTTAGAAAACCAAAATTGCTACAAAGCATCATTACCTACTGGCAGCACCACCCATCTCTTTCCTATCTTTTTAGTGGACCTTTTATAGGGCCAACCTCTCAAGCTCCAAGGGTAGATGAAGGCAGAGATGATGTACTTTATGAACTAGAAATAGCTTTTAGTCAAGTACCAAAAGAAGAGAATCCTCCATTGTGGATTTCGGATAGACTTTTTAGGAATTTGCTTATCGATGTTACGGGTAATACCCATAGGGCAGAGCTTTGTATAGACAAACTCTACTCTCCTTATGGAACGGCAGGCAGACAGGGGATTTTAGAGTTTCGCGGTTTTGATATGCCGCCTCATGCTCATATGAGCCTTGCTCAAAACTTACTTATCAGAACACTAATAGCACGCTTCTGGAAAAGTCCTTACGAGAAAAAATTAGTAAGGTGGGGTACAGAACTACATGACCAGTTTATGCTGGAGCATTACGTAAGGCAAGACCTCAATCATATCTTATCAGAGATTCAAGAGTCTGGCTATAAAATAGAACCTTCTTGGTTTGATGCCTTCATTGAGTTTAGATTCCCTGTTTTAGGTAGAGCACAGTTTGGTGACATCTCTCTAGAACTTAGGTGGGCTATTGAGCCATGGAATGTTTTGGGCGAAGAAGTTACTTCTCAAGGTACCGCAAGGTATGTAGATTCGTCTGTAGAGCGTGTCCAAGTGAAAGTTAACGGCTGGCATTCGGACCGATACATATTGGCATGTAATGAAACCAAAATACCACTGAGAGCTACTGGTCAGAAAGGTCAATTTGTGGCTGGTGTACGTTATAAAGCATGGGCTCCGCCATCAGCCCTTCACCCAACCATAGGTGTAGACACCCCGCTACTTTTTGATATTGTTGACACTTGGAATAATAAATCTATTGGAGGTTTCACATACCATGTGGCTCATCCGGGAGGTCGTAATTATGATACTTTACCTGTGAATAGCATGGAAGCCGAATCAAGGAGACATACAAGATTCTACAGCGAAGGACATACACAAGGCAGCGTAAAAACAGTTCAAGAGTATACGGCAGTAGGAAGATTCTTTGAAGAAAACAAAGAAACAAGAACAGTTATCATTCCAATGGAGGAAACCACCTCAAACCTTTCTACAACATTAGACTTGAGGAAAAGGAGGAAATAACAGGCTTTGCCTTTTACCCTGGAATGAGAATATAAGTATTCATAGTACCACCAGTTTTAAAATTGGATTTAGTAGCGGAAATGTTGAGATTGGTTTCATTTGCCAACGAGATAGTAAACTCCAGTGTGCCTCCAGATTCTGAAGGAACGGGTTGAAGGTTTTCTAACACCAGTTTGGAATCATTTGAGGCTAATCTCCATTTGCCACTTATTTTGGTGCCTTCTATTTCTTCTAAAGAAAGAGTTCCATTTTTCTGCAAGTCCAATTTAAAGGCTGAATAACCAGGTTTAAGATTGCTATTGTCTCCTTTTGAGTATACACTGGCTCCATCTTCTTTCACTGAATTTGCCACCCATGTCTTGGCTATTTTATCAGATAGAGTTGTTTGATTGTTCCCTCCACCATCATCCACATTATCTTTTTTACAAGAAAGTAGTACCGCAAAAACGAAGTATATGAATATCTTTTTCATGCCTATTTTAACATTACTTTTTTAGTTAATTGTTCATTTCCAGTGTTGGCTTCTAAGTACAATATTTGACTCGAAAATGATTTATTGATATAAAAACTATGATTATGAAATGTGTTTTCATCATCAGATTTCCAGCTTTCTAGAATGCGACCGTCCACTGTTCTTAGAACCAATTCCAGACCTTTCCGCTCTTTTAGTTTTATTTCAGCCGTAAGCCTTTCCGAAGTAGGGTTTGGGAAAACATTCATTTCCAACTTATCCGACACTAAAACTGGCTCAATCCCGACGGGGGTTAGAATGGTTACGGTTATGGTGTTTGATGTGGCGGTTTCACCACCTGAGGTTATTATTACAGAATAATTACCCGTCTCATTCGCTTCATAAGTGGAAGAAGTAGCACCTAGAATGTTCATGCCGTCTTTTTGCCATTGGTAGGTGTAGCCTGTGCCTGTAGATGCTGTTAAAGTGATGGTTTGAGGGGTGTAGGTGATGGTGGCTGGAGAGGACACTGTGGCGGTAAGGCCTCCATTATTGCCACTTGAACCAACTGTGATTGTGTCTGAGCCAACACACCCCAAATTATCCGTTATTTCATATCTGTAAAGACCAAACTGATTATTTATAACTCGAGATATTTCCCTCCCTTGCGGCGTTGGCCCAAAAACTCCCTGAAAAAGTTCAATATTTGCCTCATCTCTGAATAAAGAGTGGCTTTTATAATCGCCTATATCAGACAAATATCCTCCTGATGATGCACTAATTAAATCATAATATTTATCTCCATTATTAGCCGTAAATTCTTTCAAAGAGAGTTTGATATTGGGTGCATCGACTTCAAAAGTAACCTCATTGGATTTAGACTCGCACTCTTTGTAATATACTTTACTGTAAAACGTACCGCTCTTATCAACAATTAAGGAGTCTATAGAGCCTGTGTTAATAAGCGTATCATTGCGATACCATTCTAAATTTACTTCTGGGTATTGACTCCAAAGGGAATAAATAGGAAGCCCTGTGCAAACCTCAGGTGACTGAGAGCTGAGTGACCCAATAACATTATCACATATCTCAGTTTCCTTGTTGGGGTCAAAATAATACAGATTTTGGCTATTATCTCCAACGAATAGCCCATACGGTCTTTTTTCGCCACTATTCAGAAGAACTCCTTTTCCTCTATTGCTAAATGCTCCAGCTTCAAAGTTTCTGTTATTAACCACTAGAAGTCTATCATTTACAGCTTCAACATCACTAATGTTTACATGTTCGAGATTATAATTTATGCCTTCTCTTTGAAATCTTCTATCATAGTTGTCTGGCAAGTTTATTACTTTTTTGACTTCTGTAAAATCAGAATTAATTTCATAAAAATATTCGTAATCTGTAAAATAGTATTTGTCAGAAATTTTAAAGAAGTCAGAGTACCCACTCAAGCTATCTAAAAAAACTTTTGGCTTCAAGTCGCTACCATCAATGTAATGAACTGAGTAGTAATTTCTTCTTTCTTGAGATGAACCACCTTGCCTAACAAAGAAAAACATTTTATCATCAATAATTCGAGGGGTAGGTTGCGGTACTCGCCTATTGCCCAAATTCTCATCCCACCAACTTGCATAGTTTAAATAACTCGAGATCTTGATAGCATCTGTTTCTAATCCATCACTCATAAAGAGATTAGTCAATCTGTCATTCTCACTATCCCGCTTAAAAAAGAAAAACTTATCTTTAAAAACCATTGGAACGAAGGTAAAATTATAAGCTTTTTCAAGAGTGGTAGAGCCATTTTGCAAAACTAAAGTTTGACTTGTTTTTGTAAGAAAATCATCCTTATAATTTGTGGCTTCAATATACAAGTCTTGTTTAAGTTTGTACGCCCTTCTAAACTCATCTCTGCCGTTTTCAGAGTTTACGTCAACTGCATCAGAAGTGAAAATTTTAGTAGATGTAAGAGAATTTAAATCTATTTTCCATAATTCAATTTTGGTAGAATCCATTACATGTATTAGAGCCACAGAGTCATCAAAATAGCTCAAAATATTATTAAAGGAACCAAACTCAAAAGGAATTGTAGTTTTTGATTCTTTTTCAATATCATAAAGGTAAAGTACAGGGTTTATTTTAAATTCATTGTCTATGAATTCAAACCGATAGTACAATAATTTGTTATCCTTACTGTGATCCTGAAATATTTGTGTAAATATTGAAACGTTCTTGTCAAGTAATTGTGTATTATCTTTTTCTCCATTTATAATAAACGTTTGCGTTTCAGTTTCACCTGTTCGTACACTTTCAAATAATTTCCCGCCATACATTGTACCTAGATAAACATTTGTCCTTGATCCTAATTCTTGTTGAATTGGCAGGGCAAAAGTCCCTTCCTTTGTACCATCGGTTCTCCACAAATTATAAGTGTATTTTCCAGAAGACGAAGATTGTTTATAAAAAAAGGCAATCTCACCGTTAGTTTCTATGTCAATAGTCTGGTACTTATCTTCAAATTCTATTTCGGCAAGTTTTATTTGGTCTTGAAAGTCGGTTAGCTGTATTGCTCCGTCCTCTGTTCCGTCAGTTGATAATAAATAGCGATAATTCCTATCCTCAACTACGTAAAGAATCTTGTCTTTCAACTTAACACCAAATGGCTCTACTACCTTTGATTTGTTTAACGTTGCACCAGCATCTCTTTGACTTTCAATTGGTAGAAACTCAATTACTTGTGCCTGACTATTTAAGAGCCAACATAGCCCTATAACTAAGGATAAAAATCTTCTCATCATCAATAAAATTTAAATTCAACTCTTCGGTTTGGGTTAATTTAGATTCACACATGCCTTCACCTCCCCATTAAAAACAGACCCAGTATTTGCCATGAAGCCCGGCTGCAGTTCAATAGAATTAGTTGCCTCAAAGTTTACAATTGATACGGGTTCAATTTTATTTATAGCCGAAATTTGGGTCTTTGAAAGTATCTCATAAGTAGGGTCTGTGAATTGCAGAGGGTAGTCAGACAGTTGATTTTCTGACACGCTCTCGGTAGCAATAATTATAGACAAAGGTGTAAGCGGGGATACATTAGCACACCCATCAACAATACACTCTGCGTAGATATATTGGCTAGATTTAACACCAAAAAAAGTAGTTCGGTTGGGGTTAGTGCTCGTTTGTGAAGTAGCTGCTATATAATCGTAACCATCGGGGCGTTCGTAATATCTGGTTTGCCCCGTGCTGCAACCTGTGGATTCCATAGTAAGGTTATAAGAAGCATTTCCCACCAAGGGCGTACACCTCTTTATGGGCGAAGTAACTGTTAATACCGACGGTGGCGTTTCACATATTTTCGCCCGCATTGCCCAAATATCTGAATACTCTGCTACCGCAAAAACGGCCCCTTGCCCATTTGGTAATGGGATTCCCTCAATCTCACGAACATTTTCAATGCTTTGTAGATTTACACCGCCAACAGGCTGCCCCAATGGCCCCCACATCTTTTCTCCGTTGGCATTAAGTTTATGAACTCGGTACCTATAACTATGAAAACCAAAGACTTGATAAAGTAGCAATACAGTTCCGTCATCTTGTTCAACTAGCGTACCTTCCGCACTATTAGTATCACCAGAGTTTAGTCTTTTACCTTTTAACCCAAAAGGAAGTAGGCCCATAGGAGTAATTTTTTGAACGGATAAGTAAGCGGTGTCAGAACTATTCATTGTAAAATCTGACCAAGTAGTCCAGAGATTATTTGTGTTATCAACCGCTATTCTCGGATACCGCTGTGTACCTTCTTCCATATTAAGGTTAATCCCATCAATTCCCCAAAGTGGATTTCCATTTTCATCAAATCGCTGAGCATAAATATCTACATTATCCGGATAGCCAGTATCATTTCGCCAATCTTGCCAAACTATGTAGTTTCCTTGAAGCTGTATGCCAGTTTGATCTTTTGAAGTAGTACATATAGGCTTACTGACATTCCATAATAATGAACCATCATTAGAATTAATTTTTTGGGCATAAATATTATATCCAAAAGGGCTAACATAGTTAACCCATGCAATATTTATATCTAGTGGACTGGATTCAGAGTAACTCATCTCAGCCTGAGCTCCCTGATTAAACCCTTGGGTTACTATAACTCCGTTTGGATCAAATAACTTAGACCCAGTATCTATGGAAATAGACTGAACTCTTAGGGATTCATTTTGAAAATTACTATCTCTTCTCCTGTAAGCTATTAATAAATTATAACTAGAGTTTGTACTTAGTGCTTTGGGAACAAATGACGTAAAGCCATTACAATCTGCCACCTCTACTCCATTTGGCTGCCATAATATATTACCATTTAAGTCTAATGATTGAGCATAAATTTTTGTTTTAGTATAATTATTAAATTCATCCCTATTATCTTTCCAGACAACTACTATCCTACTTTCATTTAAAGAATTCTTACAGAGTGTCAATTGTGGAAAGTCCTGTTCATGAGCAGCTCCACAGATTAATAATCCATTTGTTCCCCACTGAGGAATTCCTTCAGGGCTAAGTCTCTGAACATAAATATCAGCAAATTCAGGATCGTTTAAACTACCTCGCTGATCCATCCATGCCATAATGTAGCCTCCCTCACCATCACTAATGATAGTAGCATTTTCCTGCCAACCAGAAGCATTACAAATTACAGTTGGCAATTCACCCGACCACTGTGCAAGCATTTCAAAACTAAAAAGAAAAAATATGAAAAAATGGCAAATATTTATACTTATTTTCTTCATTACTGGGCTAGAGAAAATTGTTTGTCCTATTCTGAGAATACATATTTAGATTTTTTAAAATAGTCTTACTCACTATTTCTGTCAAACAAAGTTTTCGCTTTCCCAAACCACCAAAATGCTTTAGGAAACAAAAAGCCATTAAAATCGAAAATCTAGTTTCTATCTTTGGTGAGATAAATAGAAGCTTTGAAATTTCTGAAAAGACATATTTCCACTTTACTAATTGTTTTCTTTTGCTCCCAAGCTATAAATCCTTGCTGGGCTCAAGAGATAACTTTTATGGAGGAGAAAAAACTTTATTATGATTCGGTCTATAATGAGGCTGTTGCCACCGGAGACAACTTATTACTAGCAGAGGCTTACTACCTCTATGGTAAATATTACAATGCAAAAAGAGATTATAAAACCTGTTTAAACTACTTTTTTAAGGCACTAAGAATTCATGAAAAATATCCACCATCTTATTATCATGGAAGGTGCCTCACCTTTATTGGCAATACGTATATCTTTTTGAATAATCCAGAGTTGGCCTGGCATCACTTTATGGCTGCTGAAAAGATTTATAAGGAGGCTAATTCCAAAAAAGGAATTGAAGGAATGCCCAACTCCTATTTTGTACTCAAGCTTCGATTTCCCGACTACTACGAAAAAAACAAATCAACTCTTCCAGACATTATTCCCAATGAGTTTATCAAACATAAAGACCAGCCAATTCTATCCCTAGCACTATTTAAGGTTCAGGAATTAATAAAAGTGGAACAATATAGAGATGCTCTTAAGGTACTATTACCTTTTGATTATATCGTTGATGACAAAGACCCTGGCAAGTATCTGCCTCTAAAAATGGAATTAGCTTTCTGCTATATGAGAAATAATCAATTAGCTCTTTCAGAACAAAAACTAAAAGAGGCGGCGGCCGTCTTGAATAAAAATAACTTTGACGTTGGCGAAATTGCACTTTCTTACCACACCGTAGCAGAGGAACTCTATAGAAAACTATCCCAATGGAAATTATCTCATTACCATTTGACAGAGTTAAAACGGCTAGAACTTTCAAGGTTAGAAGATGATAGAAATGGTTCTATTGCGGAACTAACATTGGCTTATGAAGATGAAAAGAAAACGAATCAAATAGAAAAACAAGCTTCGGACATAAAAGAACAACGTACTTGGCTTATTCTGTCAATGTTAAGCATTGTTGCAGTTTGTATCATCAGCTTTATTTTCTATCAACTTTACCAGAAAAATAAGAGATTAGCCGATCAGAATAAATCTCTTCTAAAAGAACAAAACCATAGGGTTAAAAACAATTTACAAATCTTATCAAGCTTACTCAAACTACAAGGAAGGCGAATTATAGATGTAACAGCAAAAAAGCAATTGGATGAAAGCCAACTACGGATTGAAACCATGGCACTGATTCATCAAAAACTTCATCAAAATGAATTTGAGAATGGCGTAGTGTTAACAGATTTTTTTCATGAATTGATAGATTCTATTTTCATTAGTTTTAATTTATTGGGTCAAGTTGAAAAAACTATTACTATTGAGTTTGTCGCACTTAACAGTGAACAAAACTTGTACTTGAGTTTGATAGTCAACGAACTGGTGACCAATGCTTGCAAATACGCATGGGTCTCCACAAAAAAGCCCATGCTCGGGTTTCAACTAAAAAAAATAGAAGATATGATTCATGTTAGTCTATGGGACAATGGAGGAGGGGTCGCTGAAAACAGGATAGAAGGATTTGGAACAAAACTTATTTCTATGCAAACAGAGCAATTAGATGGCAGATACACATATTCCTATAATAGTGGAACACACTTTGAAATGAAATTCCCAATATGAACTCTTTAAAAATCCTAATAGTTGAAGACGAACTAATTACAGCGACAGATCTTCAAGAAATCCTGCACTTTTCTGGTCATGCAGCCTTCTTAGCAAAAAACTCAAGTGAGGCTCTTGGCTTGTTTAATAAAGAGCTATTTGACCTTGTCCTCTGTGATATTCATTTGAAAAAATCAGATAAAAATGGAATTGATCTAGCAAGAGAATTTAGAGCAATAAATGGTGTTCCTGTAATATTTTTAACAGCACACAGTGAGCAATTCACCTTTAGACAGGCCAAAGAAGTAAAGCCCGCCGCATATATTATAAAACCATTTAAAGAAATAGAGCTTAACTACCAGATTGAATTGGCATATTTGAATGCAAAGATGAGTCAAAAAGATATTGCCCCTCTGGACTCAGATTCTATTTATTTGCCAGATAGACATGAGTATATTCGAATAAAAAAATCAGAGATCATTTGTATCCAAGCCAGTGGAAGTTATATAAATTTTTATATGAAGGGCATTAAAAAGCCCTTTCAGGCCACTATGAATTTGAGCTATATAGAAGGTTTTTTACAGCAACCCAATTTCTATCGACTTTCTAGATTTCACATTCTTAATATGAATTTCCTAAAAAAATTTGACGCCATTTCTGTTTCCATGGAAGAACACCCTGAACTATCAATATCTATCCCAAAATCAAAAAAGAGTGATTTTCTGAACAAAGTAACCGTTTTAAAAACTCCAAGATAGACGTCAGATTTATTTAGCTAATTTTGTCAATCAGTTCAGTAATCTGGTTGACAAAATTTATTCCATAACATAGTCAAACCTTCCTGCATCCAAGTAAAAGGTCTCTTTCAGTATAAAAGGTAAAACCCTGAAAGTCATAAATTAAATCTTAGCCAAAAACCTACCCACCCTTAAGCTACTAACCAATTAGTAGATAAATACTAATTAATTAGGAGTTCTACTAATCAGTTAGTAACATTGTGCATCAATAATTCAAATTATGGTACAATTAGCTAAGAGAGAAGACCAAATAATGGAGATAGTTTGGCAACAAGGAAACGTTTTTATCAGAGATATAATAGAGGAGCTTCCGGAGCCCAAGCCGCATTATAATTCTGTGGCCACCATTGTTAAAATTCTTGTTAAAAAAGGCTTTTTAAATTCTGAAAAAATAGGCAACACGCATCAATATTCTGCGGCCGTTGCTTTTGAGGATTACAGAAGAGAGCACCTAGGAGAAATGAATATCAAGAAGAAATTCTTTGGTGGTTCTTTCTCTAGCATGGTAGCACATTTTGCCAAAGGCGAAAACCTTTCGGAAGAAGAAATTGCAGAATTGGTTTCAGTTATCAATAAAAACAAAGACGCCTAAGCTATGCTAGTATTACTTTTAAAAGCCTCCTTTATCCTAGCTATTTTGCTGGTGTTTTATACACTTTTTCTGGAGAAAGAAAGCTTCTTTTCCACTAATAGAGTTTACCTACTTGCTAGTTTGGCTTTAGCCTTCACACTACCATACATCGTTTTGCCAAAAATGGTAAATAAACAAGGTTTGGTGTCGGAATTCATAGAGAAAGTTGACTCAAAACCAGCGATTTCTACATCAATTTCAGGAGTAGAAGTTTCGCAAAAGGTTGAGGATTTCTCTAAAATAGAAAGCAGTGCTCAGTCAGCCTCAAACGAAAGAACGCTGGTAGACTGGCTAGTGCTGGTTTATTATTTCGGGGTAGCTATTTTCTTTCTAAACTTTGTTTCTCAGCTTATCAGCATTCTCTTGAAGGTTTGGAAAAGCCATGATAAAATAAAGGATGAACATGCCGTCATAGTCAATTCAGCTAAAGTTCAAGAGCCTTATTCGTTCCTTAATTATATTTTTATCAACCCTGAAAGTTATGATTTTGAAACGTATGAGCAGATTCTAAAACATGAAAAAATACATGTTAGCAAGCGTCATTCTTTTGACTTGCTTTTTGCTGAACTCGCTGTAATTATCCTTTGGTTTAACCCACTAGTTTGGCTTTGGCGAAAGGAAGTAGAGAAAAACATAGAATATCAAACAGATGATTTACTATTGGAAAGAAAAGCTGTAAAACGAGATTCCTATCAGATGAACCTCCTCAAGGTTGCTACTTACACCGGCCCACTTAGCATTACTACCAACTATAATCAGTCATTACTAAAACAAAGAATTATGAAAATGAATACAAAAAAATCGAACAATCAGAGCTATTGGAAATATGCTTTTATGCTGCCACTACTTTTTGGCACACTATTACTAATAAACAAACCATTATCCGTTTTTGCTCAAACAAGCATTAAGCCCCTGAGTGATATCACGGAGAGCTTAAAACCGTCTCAAAGTTCAATCGATGACATTCAAAAAACGGCTAATCCCGATTCAAATAAGAACGAAGAATGGGGAAGCGATGAAGCTGTATTTGGTAACGAAACGGATGGCGAATGGTCTGGAGGAGATGAAGTATTTGGATCCAAAGATGACACCTTTGAAAACGAAAGCTCTTCTGAGTCTATCCGGGACTTTCTATTCTCTACAGAAGGATGCAGAAATCTGTTAAGAGCTGTCAAAAATGAAAACCCTGCTAAGGTTAAAGACTTCTTAAAAAGCCAAAACCCCGACTGTACGTATACAGGCGATGGTGAGCCACGCTCTCCCCTAGTAGCCGCTGCTAGAAATGGCAATTATGAAATAGGTAAAATGATTCTAGAAGCTGGAGGAGATACAGAATACCATTTCTCTAGAGACGAAAGCCCACTAATGGCTGTTTCCAGAAGCGGAAATCTAGAACTTGCTCATTTGCTCTTAGAATATGGTGCTGAGGTAGACAAAGAAAGCCGAGGAGACGGCACTGCACTGATTTATGCCGTAAGAAATAACCGATACGAAATAGCAGAATTACTACTGGAAGCAGGTGCCGATCCATATCAAAATGTTCCGGGTGATGAATATGCTATGTTTCATGCACGAAATTCTGGAAACAAAAAGATGATTAAGCTACTCAAAGAATACGAGTAGAATCCAAAAAGAACGATCAATTATAAGTCAAAAGCCAAAGCAGGGCTTCTAGCCACTGCTTTGGCTAAACTGTAAAATCGAACAAACACTATATTCGCAGACATTATCAGTTAGAGCAAATTGACAAAAAAACCAGACATCTAACACAAAAACCCATGTTCCAAAACAACCTAAAAACAGCCTACAGATACCTCAAGAACCATAAACAGTTTGCTCTGATAAATGTCATTGGCCTTACTTTTGGCTTTTACTGCTTCTTTTTATTGAACGCCTATGTGCTTCGTGAAAGCTCTTTTGATACAGATCATGAAAATGTGTATCGCTTACTAGAAATAGCAACAGAAGAAAACGGAAATATCAGAGAATCTGCTCAGTTAGCACCTGCCATTGCTAGAAAAGCGGCAAGGGATTTTGATGAGATTGAAACTCAAACGCAAATATTACCAATAGGCAGAACAGATGTAGGAAATGACCCTGAAACCGTTTCTCATGAGCCAATTGTCATTCTTTGTCATAATTTTCCTGCCGTTTTTAACTTTCCATTTATAGAAGGAACGCTTACAAATGAGTCCAATGGCATAGTACTCACACAAAGCATCAAGGAAAAGTATTTTGGAAAAGAACCCGCTCTCGGAAAGGTTTTGAAAACAGGTTATGGAGAGCACCCAATTGTGGCCGTTTATAAAGATTTCCCTGAAAACTCGCATTTGATAAACCAAATATTCTTCACCGAGACTGTTGCAAAGGGCATTTTTGACGAATGGGAACAAGCTATTTCTGGTGATTTTGAGAACAGAAATTTCATCTCTTATTTCAAGTTAAATCCCCAGACAGATTTAAGTGCATTGAATACTAAAATTGAAAACTTAACCATAGATAATTACCCAGCCGCCAAAACATTTAACAGCAGCTTTAAACTACAAGCTGTGCAAGACATTCACTTATATCAAAACGAAGTGGAAGGCGAAATAAACAACGCTAAAGGCAATGGTCTTTATGTAAAACTCTTCTTTTGGATAGGCCTAATAATCCTCATAGTGGCTTGTTTTAATTATGCCGGCTTATTAAATATTGCTTTTATGGACAGAGCCAAAGAAATTAACCTCAGACAAATGATGGGCTCAGGGAAGCTTCAATTATTACGTCAATTCCTAGCTGAGTCCATGTTGCTCACCTCCATTTCCATATTACTTGCTTTTCTGATTTTACTACTTAGCAAAAGCTCCGTTCAGAACCTTTTCAATACTACCTTAAACCTTACAGAGATTCCCCTAAAGGGTCTAGTTTTCATGCTAATTACTGGTCTTTTTATTAGCTTTTTGGCGGTGGCTTATCCTTTCTATCTCATTGTAAAAAATGATTCTTATCGAAATCAACTCTCCGCTTCCAAGCTACCTTTTAGGCGTGTCATGCTGGTCTTTCAGTTTGTGGCAGTTATTTCTTTTTTGATGGCTTCTATCGTTTTTAATAAACAGCTAGATTTTCTAAAAAACCGTGAAATAGGCTTTCAAAAAGAAGGCCTAGCCATGATAGATGTCAACAGCCGGGTCTACAGACAGCGATTTCAGGCCCTTAAAACTGAGTTTTTAAGAATTCCTGAAGTAGAATCTTTAAGTGTAAGTTCACGAGTGCCCGGTGAGTGGAAAAATATTCCTATAGTAAAGGCTTCTAATGCTGGTCAAAACAGAGAAGCCGCCAAAGATGCTCTTTTCATAGGGGCCGACGAAGACTTTTTAAAGACATTCCAAATAAAACTTCTTAAAGGTGAAAACTTTAGAGGGCTTCCCGCTGATAGCTCAAAAGTACTAATCAATGAAGCCGCAGCTAAAGCACTTGGACTTTCAGAACCGGTAGGTCAAAACATTGACATCCCTGCCGTAAATTATGGTGGAAGCTTAAACGAACTTGACCAAACCTTCAAAGTCAGTATAGCGGGAGTGGTAAAAGATTTTCAAATGGAAGATTTCAGGACTACTGTAAAACCTTTAATTATAAGCAATTGGAATAACCCCATTCACAGCATAGACTATTACACGCTAAAAATCAACGCTACAGATTGGCAAAAAACACGAACTGCGATTGAAGAGGTAAATGACCTTTTTGCTCCCGAAAGCCCAGTAGAGTTTAATGTTTTAGATGCTAAGTTTGACAGATTCTTGGCTACCGATTTATCAAGATTTAAACTCCTAAATTTCTTTTCTGGCATCATAGTCCTTTTAGCATTTATGGGGCTGTTTGCCATGAGTGCATATGTGGCTAAAAGTCGCACAAAAGAAATCGGTATTAGAAAAGTTTTAGGCTCCAGTATTTCTCAAATAGTTACCCTATTATCGGCCGACTTCGTCAAACTTGTTTTTGTTGGCTTATTAATAGCTACGCCAATAACCTGGTATTTACTAAATCAATGGCTCACGGATTTCGCTTATCAAATTCAAATCAAATGGTGGATGGCAGCAGTGGCCACCTTGGGCTGTTTGGTATTGACACTAGGCACCGTAAGTTTTCAAGCCATAAAAGGTGCTTTGGCAAACCCCGTGAAATCTTTGAAAAGCGAGTAATCCATTAAAATTGTATCTAAATTGGAGGTGAAAAACCCTCAATCATGAAAATCAAATTGTTTTTATTCTTACTTCTTTCCTATGTGTCTGTAGCTCAAGAGAATGTTCCAGATTCTTATAACGGCAAGAAACTCGTCTGGCATGACGAATTCAACAAGCAAGGAAAACCAGATCCTGAAAACTGGAGTCATGAAAATGGTTTTAAAAGGAATAATGAATTGCAATGGTATCAAGAGGACAATGCCAAAATGGATAAGGGCGTATTAAATATTACTGCAAAAAGGGTCAAAAAAGTAAATCCAACTTACCGAAAAAGCAGTAATGACTGGAAAACAAGCAGACCAGAAATCAACTTTACATCCTCCAGTATACATAGCAAAGGCAAACGTGAGTTTCAATACGGAACCTTCCTCATTAGAGCCAAATTAGATAGCACACTGGGATCTTGGCCAGCCATCTGGACTTTAGGTATTAAAAAACCATGGCCATCAAATGGCGAAATTGACATCATGGAGTTATACCGAGTAAATAATCAAGCCACTATTTTAGGCAATATAGCTTGGGGTACAAATCAGGCCTATAGAGCTAAATGGGATGAACGAAAAATCCCATTGACACACTTTTTAGAACAAGACCCCGACTGGATAAACAAATTCCACATTTGGAGAATGGACTGGACAGAAAACCACATCAAGATTTTCTTAGACGATGAATTAATAAATGAAGTTAAACTCTCGGAAACTTTAAACCCAGATGGTTTTAACCCCTTCAAACAACCTCACTATCTTCTTTTAAACCTGGCCATTGGTGGCAATAATGGCGGAGCACCAAGACAAGAAACCAAGACCATAAAATATGAGGTAGATTATGTGCGAGTTTACCAGTGAGCTGGTATTAACTAAAGCCTCGGCAACCACATGCCCTTAGTTGCCACAAATACTCCAAAAGCCAACGCCAATCCGGTAATGACAAGAAAGAGGCTCATTCCTATCAGTGATTTCGGTTTTTTAAGTTTCAGTGCCCGATGAAAAAGCTCAGAAATGAAAACAGGTAAAATGTAAACCAAAACATAAAGCACATTCAAGGTAGGGCCTTGAAAAGTTTTAGGGTTAAAACCGACAGGAGCTTGATTTACTCCCAACCAAAACATCAGACAGATTCTAAAGAAAAACACACCGCTTACAGCTAAAAATAAATGAACTGCCCATTTTTGGTGAAGTAAAAAGTTCTTTGCTAAAGCATATTTAACAGTACAGAAGGCTGAAACTAAGATTGCCACGGCATTGCAACTAATGGCTATAGAGCCGACAAGCCCTCCAACGGAACCACGAACCCATGTAAGATAGAGGCCAGACAAACTGATGATTACAGCCGATAAAAGATAGACTCGGCCATTGATTCTATGAAATTTCTTTAGATTTTTTCTAATCGCAGGAATCAATTGAAGTGGCCCACCTATGGTAATAATGGCGGCCAATGCTACATGAATTCCAAAAAATATATTTCCCAAGATATCATTTGAAACATATCCGTGGGGAGTTGCGGTATTCCACTTTTCAAAGTTTCCTTCTATTCCGTTCTTCCCATAAAGAAAAAGTATATAGTAGGTAAAAATGGCCTGGCCTATGAAAATAATTAAAAACCAGAACTGCCTGGAGATATTGTAATAAGTTAAACTCTTTGATTGTTTCATTTAAATAGCTTTTCTAATTTAGAACAAAGCTATTTTCATGTATCTACAAACTACTTAACATTTGTTAAGTAATACGTCGCGGCGAATTCGGCTAAGGCTTTCTGCTTTGATTCCGAGATAAGAAGCAATGTATTTCAAAGGTACATTTTGAACAATATTGGGTTTCTCTTTCATGAGTTTTAAGTAACGCTCATCGGCAGTAAGCGTAGCCATATCTGTCATTCTTTCTTTTTCTTCCGCTAATATTTTTTGGAGAATTTTCATCGTGAAATCTTTTTGGGTATGGCCTATTTCCGCCGTAACGTCCACCATATTTCTTTCAATCCGCAAGATTTCACAATCTGTTATACAACAAATATTTTCATGGCTAACAGTTCGGTTCATAAAATGATTATAAGAGGTAAAATACCTAGCACTATCATTTAAATCAGTAGTGACTTCCTCTCCTTTATCATTGATATGATAATTTCTAACATAGCCGCTAACTATAAAATTATGGTATAAAGGCACCTTACCAGCACTGGAAATAAAACTATCTTTTTTCATGAAACAGGGCTCAAAAGACTCTCTTATAATCTGTTTGTCACTTTCGGGCAAAGTGTTGATTGAATCAATATAAGCAAACATCGTTTTGAAATAACTATCCTTTTTCACCTTCATTAAAGTAAATTAGGTCTAAAAATTATGAGTCTCAATAAACTTTTGATAAACGGTAGAAATGGAAAACAGCGAAATCCAATTTCATGAGCAATGCATTACCATACGGACAAACCGGGACCGTTTTATCTTTGTCAATGGTATCAACAATGGTTAATAGCCAAGACCATAAAATATGAGGTAGATTATATAAGGCTTTATCAGTAAACCTAATGCACCGAATCATTCGATATAAATACGAACAGTTTAAAATTCATTTAGAAAATAATTAGGGTTTGATAAAAATTACTTCATCTACCTTGGCTCCTTTTTCAATAACATCAATACGGACTCCTTTCACAAATTGAAACTCTAAATCACGGTCTTTTACGAAAAAAATATTTTCCGTTTTTGGACTTACTTCAAGAACCATGGAAACCGATTTTATTAGGAGGTTCGCTCCGCTTTGCTCAACATTTACAACCCCAAAGTTTTGCGACTTATAACTTCCTACAAATTGGCTTAATTCATTCTCCGTTAGCCTAATTTTTTCTTGGTCGGAATTTTCATATGAAGCCTGATGGTCAAAACTAAGTATGCGGTGCATGAGCCAGGCATTTTCTTCTAAAAGCCATAAATGATTAAATTTTGCTGAACCAGTTCGACGACCATTTTGATAAAAATAATGCTCTCCCCGCATTACAGCCCCATATAGCTCCCCATTATTTTCCAGTGGGTAAACTTCAATACTTTCGATTATAGCTTGACGTGTTATCTTATTATTGACATCACCACAAATATTTTTGCGAGTTGCTTCTATAACGGGCTCTGAGCCCAACATTAGGCCGCCCTTGTCATGATAAAACTCCACATCAGTAGCTAAAAACTGTTCCATCAAACTGTAATCACAGGTGTTATAACCCTTCCAAAAAAGGCTGTCCTTTTCTAGGATTAACCCTTTTAAATCTGGCGTATTTTGAGCGAAGGAAGTAATAGATAGTAATAATAGTACAAGTACTTTTTTCATAATTTTTTGAATTAGCTTTTTATAATCTTCGCACAAACATACTACTTTACATATTACATTGCAATACATAGTACCTTGTTTTTTCTGAGCTTTGTTTAAATAGATAAGATACGGCGGTAAGCGAAGCTCATAAAATACCAAGTAACATGTTTCAACCATGTCCGAAAGTAACGCTAAATGTTCGCTTTCGGACATTTTAACATTCTGCTATAGAACATAAACGACTAACTATAAGCACACTAAAAGTAATGGCATGGTCTATGGATTCAAATGACTAAGAAATCAAGTCTCATAAATTCGAATCAGACTATGCTAAAGAACTACCTCAAAATCGCTTGGAGAAACCTCCTCAAAAACAAAGGATTCTCTGCCATAAATATTGGCGGACTTGCCATGGGAATGACCGTGGCTATCCTGATTGGTTTGTGGGTTTATGACGAGCTTTCCTTTGATAACACGCATCAAAAGAAAGATAGGATAGTACAGGTGATGCAGCACATGCAACGCAACGGAGACAAAAAAACGCAGGCCTGGAATCCATACCCAATGGCCACAGAAATAAGAAAATTATACGGTTCCGATTTTGAGCACCTTTCTCAGTCAAATGGTAGTTATGAAGTCTTAAAACTAGGAGATAAAAAAGCTTTTCACGAAGGAAAGTTCTTTGAAGAAGAAATAACCGACATCCTAACTTTTGATTTTATAGAAGGAACAAAATCCGCATTAATCGAGCCCTACTCCATCATGCTTTCTGAGCGTGTGGCTAAATCATTTTTTGGCGAAGCTAGCCCAATCGACAAGGTCATAAGTATTGACGATAAGTATAACGTCAAAGTCACGGCCGTATACAAAGACTTTCCTGAAAACTCCACTTTCAAAAGCGTAGCTTATGTAATGCCTTGGAAACTCTTCGAAATTAGAGAAGCTGAATGGCTAAATAACATGGAAGACCCATGGCGACCAAACTTCGCATTTACTTATGGTCTTTTAGCAAAAAACGCAGATTTAGAAACCGTTTCAGCCAAAATAAAAGACACCAGACTACGCAATTTAAACGCAAGGCTCGCACTTCAAAAACCTGAAGTATTTCTATTCCCAATGAGCAAGTGGCATTTATACGAAAAATTCGAAAATGGAATAAATGCTGGAGGAAGGATTGAATATGTTTGGTTATTTGGTATTGTAGGTTTGTTCGTTTTGTTTTTAGCCTGCATAAACTTCATGAATTTGAGCACCGCTCAGTCAGAACGAAAAGCGAAAGAAGTGGGCATCAGAAAAGCCATAGGTTCTAAGAAGAATCAGCTCATTTTTCAATACTTGAGCGAGTCTGTTCTAACCACCACTTTGGCACTGATAATATCCATAGCTCTGGTTTTCTTACTGCTTCCAAGTTTTAATGAAATTGCTGGTAAGAAAATTCAAATTGACTGGTTAAATCCAATTTTCTGGTCTATTCTGATTGGTTTCACACTTTTTGTTGGCTTACTTTCTGGAAGCTACCCTGCACTATATTTATCTTCTTTTAAGCCTGTCAAGGTTCTTAAGGGTACTTTTAAAGCAGGAAAGATGGCAAGTTTACCAAGGAAAGCACTTGTAGTAGTACAGTTTACGGTAAGTATCGCTTTGATAATTGGTACTTTGGTAGTTTTCCAGCAAATAAACTTTGCTAAAGAAAGGCCTTTAGGTTATAACCAAAACAACCTTATTTTTTCAAGAATTTCCGATGAAGCTCATCAAAGTTTTGAGGCTATTAAAAACGAGCTAAAGTCTAAAGGATTAGTAGAGGAGATGTCTCAATCTTCTGACCCGCCTATTGGCATGGGAAGTACCACCACGGGGATAGACTGGGACGGCAGAGATAAATCTCAGAGCCTTGAAGTTCCATTTTTTGGTGTTTCAAAAGATTATGGTGCCACTATAAACTGGAATGTGATAGATGGGCGTGACTTTTCAGATGAGTTTGACGATGTAGGTAAATCTTTCATCGTAAATCAAGCTGCCGCAGAGCTTTTTGAAAAAGGAGCTGTAGGCACCATGACCAGGTGGGATGTAGACCCTTTCAAGGTAATTGGTGTGGTAGATAACATGATAATTGGCTCTCCGTATGACCAAGCACAGCCTATGTTTTACTTTCTTGACAATCGTCAAAACCGCTTTGTCAACCTTAAACTATCTGGCACAAAAAGTATCACAGAATCTATTGCAGGAATTGAAAGTGTCTTTGCCAAATTTGACCCAGAAAACGCGTTTAGCTATGAATTTGTGGATGAAGCTTACGCAACCAAATTTAGCGGTTTGGAAAGGTTAAGCAAACTCATCAATATTTTTGCTACACTCGCCATTCTTATAAGCTTTTTAGGTTTGTTTGGTCTTGCCAGTTTCATGGCCATGCAGCGTTCCAAGGAAATTGGTGTGAGAAAAGTACTAGGAGCCACTGTGACCAACCTCTGGGCTATGCTCTCCAAAGACTTCATTATCTTAGTTATAATATCAATGTTGATTGCGGCTCCAGTAGCTGCCTATTTCATGAATTCTTGGCTTGAAGGTTTTGATTATAAAACCAGCATAGCCTGGTGGACATTCGCGGTCACTGGTTTGGGAGCCTTAATTATAACAATAAGCACAGTGAGTTATCAAAGTATAAAAGCCGCAGTGGTAAATCCTGTAAAAAGTTTAAAGAGTGAGTAGCTCTAAGTTTCGCTGTCATTGACAGGAAGAGGAATTACTTGAACTAATAAATTGAAATTTAAAAGCCTTAAACAAATAACATTTATGAAAAACATATTAAAAATATTCGCCTTAGGTCTAGTCGTTCTATTTGCGGCTACCGCCTCAAACGCTCAAAAAGTACATGTCAATCATTTTGACAAGGTAGTGGTCAACCCTGACATTGAGGTTGTCTTTGTTCATGGTTCAGAAGAATCTGTCAACATAAAAAGAAGCTTTATAGATGAGGATAAAATTCAGATAAAAGTAGAAAACAATAGCCTAAAGCTCTCCATTGAAGGCCGGAACCTTGATAAGAATTATAAGCATAATGGCACCAAAGCTTATCTAGTGGTAACCTATAGAGATTTGGAAGAGGTAGTTTTAAAAGGAGACCAAGATGTTCTTTTTGAAAATAAACTTGTGGCTCGGGACTTTGAAATAAATATCTATGGCGACTCAGAAGTCACTATGAATGAGGTGGATATAGATTTTATGGAAACAAACATATACGGTGACCATACCCTCCGAATAAAATCAGGAAACATTAACAATCACGATTATACCGTTTTTGGTGATTGCGATGTGAACACGATGAATGTAGATAATGATGTCACTAAACTGGTAATATTTGGTGATGCTAGTTTCGATATCCATGTAAATGAGCTCTTAAAAATAAAAACGCTGGGCGATGCCGATGTTACCTATTCAGGAAACCCAAAAATAAGCAAAGGGCTTTCATTAGGTGATACGAGTATTCGTAGAGCCAGATAAGTAGATTAAATCTCTTTTTACAGCAAATTCTACAAAAAATCATGCTCAAAAATCACATCAAAATAGCTTGGAGAACCTTAGTTAGAAATAGAGTCTATTCCATTATTAATATTAGTGGCCTAGCTGTCGGCATGACCGTTACCATGCTAATCAGTTTGTGGATTTGGGATGAAATATCTTTTGACAAATACCACCAGCACTCTGATAGAATTTTTAAAGTTCTTACAAATAATACCTACGAAAACGGAAAAATCGAAACTTATCCAGTTACACCGTCTAAATTAAAAGATGTAATAAAAAACGAAATACCTGAAGTAGAACAGGTATCTCATCATAGTTTTGGGTCTGACATGCTAATCAAGCATGGCAATAACAGCTATGTTGAAAACGGACTTTATGCTGATTCTTACCTTTTTAAAATCTTGGACTTCAGTATTACTGATGGAAGTAAAGCAAAGCCGCTACATGGGTTGAATTCCATTTCAATATCAAAGAGTCTTTCAAAAAAGCTATTTAAAAATGACGACCCAATAGGTAAAACACTCCAAATAGCTCAAAAATACACGCTACAGGTAAGTAGTGTTTTTGAAGATACCCCCAAAAATTCCTCTTTACGATTTGATTATATATTGCCAATAGAACTTTTTCTAAAGGAAAATCCATGGACTCAAAATTGGCAGAGTGGGGCTATCACTACCCTAGTACTTTTAAAGCCTAAAATGTCACCTGAGCAGGTAAACTTAAAGCTAGCAGGTCTTATCAAAAAGAACTGTAGCAACTGCACCACCACACCATTCATTTTTCAATATTCTAAATTAAGACTATATAGTGATTTTGAAAACGGTAAAAATGCAGGCGGAAAGATATGGCAAATCATTCTTTTTGGAGTTATCGCTTTCTTTATTCTAGCCATGGCTTGTATAAATTTCATAAATATATCGATTGCAAAATCTACTATTAGAATGAAGGAAGTTGGTGTCCGAAAGTCTATTGGTGCACCGAAGTCAAACTTAGTATTTCAGTTTATGACGGAGGCATTATTAACTTCATTCATAGCTATGGGAGCTGCCTTATTTCTACTCTATCTATCCATGCCTCTATTTCAAGAAGTTACCGAGAAATCAATTTCACTTTGGCCCACCAATCCATTTATGTTAGCAGCCTTAGTGCTATTGACCATTTTAACAGGAGTTTTAGCTGGTGGATATCCTGCATTTTTACTTTCAAACATGAAACCTATAAAGGCCTTTAAGGATGATATTTCAAATAACTTTAAAGGTGCCGGACTACGTAAATTTTTAGTCATAGGTCAATTTGCCACAGCAATTCTACTGGTGATTGGTAGTATATTGGTTTACAAGCAAATGGACTTTATCAATAAGAAGAACCTTGGTTTTAATAAGAGTAACATTCTGGTAGTTGACCAAAACGATGGAATTCTTAATAATTACGCGAGTTTACAAAATGAAATAAAGCAATTGCCCTTCGTAAAAAACATGGCTTTTGCTGGAAGTAGTGTATTTACTGTTCCCATAACCTCCACAGACCCAGAATGGAATGGAAAACCTAATGGCTCTTCTTTAATTTTTAAAATATTAAGATGCGACGACGCATTTATTCCGACCATGGAAATGGAAATGTTAGCTGGGAGAAACTTTAGTAGCAGCACAGATTCTTCTAATTATATTATTAATTCCAAGGCAATGAAAGCCATGAGCTATACCCTAGAAAATGCCATTGGGCAGAAACTAAAAATGTGGAATGGAGAGGGTAGAATCATTGGTGTTCTGGACGACTTCCATAATGATAATCTACAGTCAAAGATTCAACCAATGGTATTAATGTACTCGCAAAACCTTGGGGAGCATTACTACATAAAAATTAGCGAGAGCAATGACCTCAGCAGTCAAATTGCCCAGTTAAAAGCAGTTTTTAATAAAAACAATGCTGAATATCCCTTTGAATACACCCTCTTAGAAGATGCTTTCAAACATGAATATAAAACCGAAGCTATGCTAAGTAAGCTCTCCCTATTCTTCACTTTCATTGGTATATTTATTTCGGCTATCGGACTTTTTAGTTTGTCTAGTTTCGTTGCAGAGCAACGCACCAAAGAAATAGGAATCCGTAAAGTTTTGGGTGCCTCAGTCAGCAGTCTCTTACACCTTATGTCTAAAGAATTCTTTGCTTTAGTACTAGTTGCATGCTTGATTGCCGCTCCCATATCATGGTACTTCATGAACGAATGGCTTCAAAAATATACCTACAGAATTGAAATCAGCGGCTGGGTATTCTTCTTGACGGCCATTGGAGCTTTAGCTCTTACATTGTTTACAATTAGTTTTCAGGTTCTTAAAACCTCCCTAAGAAACCCTGTTGATAGTTTACGAAACGAATAAAAAAACATGCTTAAAAATTACATCAAAATTGGTTGGAGGAATATCCTCAAAAGCAAAGGGTCTTTTGCGATAAATATCATTGGGCTTTCCACGGGTTTGGCCTGTTTTATTCTAATTGGTTTATGGGTCAAGGATGAACTCAGTGTAGATAAGTTTCATGAAAACAATACGCAGCTTTATCAAGTAATGGAAGTTCAGGAAGCCAATGGCGATATTTCTGTAAATCCAGACACACAGGGCTTGCTAGCAGAAACCATGGCAAAAGACCTCCCAGAAGTAGAAAAGGCAACTACTTTCTTTTCATTAGTAAATGAGGGCTATGATTTCAATCTAAAAACGCCTCAAAATAAGATTGTGAAGGCAGGAGCCATTTTTGCCGATAAACCTTTCTTTGAAATATTCACATATCCACTTATTCAAGGTAATGCTTCGCAAGTTTTTAATCAAAAAGAATCCGTGGTAATCTCTGAAAGCCTTGCTCAAAAGATTTTTGGTTCTTCTGATGTTTTAGGCGAAACTATCGATTGCACATTTTTTGGCATGGGTGTTTTGGCAAAAGTTACTGGTGTCATGAAAGATGTACCGGAAAATAGCACTATGCAGTTTGATTTTGTGCTAACCAAAGGAACTCTCTTTGACATGGTACCAAACTTCAAGGAATGGAACAACGAAGGCACAAACACCTTTTTAACGTTAAAAGAAGGGACTGATATTGACGCTTTCAATGCCAAAATCAAAAATTTTGTTCATACTTATAGTAACGATACCCGCTTTACTGCTTTTGTAAGACCTTATTCCGAGGCTTATTTATATGGCACCTATGAAAACGGTGTACAATCTGGTGGAAGAATAAACTATGTTAAACTCTTCTCCGTCATTGGTCTGTTCATTCTGGCTATAGCCTGTATCAACTTTATGAATTTAAGTACAGCTACCGCCTCAAAAAGAGAAAAAGAAATTGGCATAAAAAAAGCTGTGGGTTCATCCAGAAGTGGTTTAATACTTCAGTTTTTGTCAGAATCTGTCATGACAGTTCTCTTTGCTCTGGTGGTGGCTGTGTTTTTGGTTTTGATTCTGTTACCACAATTCAATGAAATTACCGATAAATCTATTGCTCTTGACATAGACCTCCTCACCTTTGTTTATCTTATCCTTGGAGCTGTCATTACAGGTATAATCTCAGGTTACTATCCTGCTTTTTATCTTTCAGGAATCACGACCATTGGCATTTTAAAAGGTAAAGTAAAATCCTCTTTTAGTGAGGTTTTGGCTAGAAAAGGGTTGGTTATTTTTCAATTCTCCATATCGCTTTTTTTAATTGTAGCCGTACTGGCGGTGTATAATCAGGTACAGTTTATTCAAAACATGAACTTAGGTTATGACAGAGAAAACGTACTTTACATAGAGCGAGATGGGCCTTTAATGGAAAAGTCTGAAGCGTTTTTAAACAGAGCTAAAGAGTTTCCTGAAATTTTAAATGCCTCATCAATCCAAGGAGCCATTGCTCAGTCTGGCGACAACTCCAATACCTCAGGACTCGACTGGCAGGGACGCGACCCTGAAGTAAATCTGGTTTACGCAATTAAAACCGTAGACTATGACTTAATAGAAACGCTAAACATAGAAATGGTAGAAGGGCGAAGCTTCTCTCGTGAATTTGGAGCGGAAAACGAAAATCTCATATTTAATGAGACCGCCATTAAAGCCATGGGAATAGAGAACCCGATAGGAAAGAAAATTAACATGTGGGGGGAAGAGAAAACCATTGTAGGAGTCACAAAAGACTTTTTTGCAAACTCCATTCATGAGACTATCCGACCCATGCTCTTTCGATTTTCACCCGAACGTACCTCACAGTTTGTCTTTAAAATTGTTAAAGGAAAAGAAGCGGTGGCAATAGCAAACCTAGAAGACCTTTACAATGAGTTTAACAGAGGCTACCCGTTCAATTACTCCTTTATGGATGATAATTATCAAAAGCTCTATGCCTCAGAACAACGAGTAGCCAAACTTTCACGCTATTTCGCAGGATTAGCCATTCTTATTTCATGCTTAGGATTATTTGGTCTTGCCATGTTTAACGCCAAACAAAGAGCGAAAGAAATTGGCATCAGAAAAGTACTAGGAGCCTCGGTAATCAAAGTAGTTTTGATGCTTTCCAGTGATTTTATCAAATTAACACTAGTAGCAGCAATAATAGCATTTCCACTAAGCTGGTATGGTATCAATAAATGGCTGGACGGCTATGCCTACAAAGCTGACCTTGCATACTCGATTTTCATATACTCGTTTATCGGAATAATTTTGATAACCGTAATTACTGTAAGCTATCAGGCCATTAAAGCTGCCTTAGTCAACCCTGTAGAGAGTTTAAAGAGTGAATAAATTCTATTTATTCCAAAGACGAAAAGCATTATAAACTCTTTACTTCATAACTTGTCCGAAAGCAAACTCAAATGTTCGCTTTCGGACATTTTTCATTTAAGCCAATACCATAAGCCATTCATTATAAGGCACATTGATGTACTGGCATGGTGTATGAATTTAATATGATTGTAATCGGCATAAATTAAAGCTCTGACAAATCATGATAAAAAATAACCTTAAAATCGCCTGGAGAACCTTAAAGAAACAACCCTTCTTTACTTTCTTAAACACCTTTGGTCTAGCCATAGGAATGGCCGGTGGGCTACTCATTGGTTTATACATTTATGATGAACTAAGTTTTGATAATATGTTTGCCGACGCAGACAGAATTCACCGACTAAATGTTGACATAAAATTTGGCGGACAAGCTCAAGAATTTGCTGTAGCCGTACCACCTATGGCGGCCACCCTTAAAAAGGACTTTTCTCAGATAGAAGAATCCACTCGTTTCAGGACTTGGGGAAGCATGCTGGTAAGAAGACCTGAAACCATAGAAAACCAAAAAGAAGACCAAAGCACCTATGCAGATGCTAACTTCTTAGACTTCTTTGGTCTTGACCTTTTAGAGGGAAATAAAGCAACAGCACTTTTAGAACCAAACACAGTAGTCATAAGCGAAACCGCCGCAAAAAAACACTTTGGAAGTAGCTCCGCCTTAGGTAAAAGTATTCTTATCAATAACGAAGAAACCTTTAAAGTAACTGGCGTAATAGCCGACCTTCCTAAAAACTCCTTTATAAGAAATTACAGTGTTTTCATGGCCATGGAAGGTTATGAGGAGTCAAAAAGTCAGGAATGGGGCAGTAATAATTTCAATACGTTCATCAAACTAATTCCTTCTGTAAACGCCGCTGATTTACAGAAACCTCTTCAAATCATATTTGAAAAATATATGATTCCTTGGGCTGCCACATTTATGCCTAATCTAAATCGTGAGCAGTTTGAAGCCGAAGGAAATTACATTAGATACAGCACCGTAGCCCTTACAGATTTGCATTTAGCCTCAAACAGAGTGGCAGAAATGAGCACCAATTCTGACAAACAGAATATCTATATTCTTTCATTCATTGCCTTGTTTCTTTTGACACTAGCTTGTGTAAATTTCATGAATTTATCCACGGCTCAGTCTTTAAAAAGAGCTAAAGAGGTAGGCGTTAGAAAGACATTGGGCTCAAACAAAATAAGCTTAGTAGTACAGTTTCTTACCGAGTCTGGGCTTATTTCCTTTCTCTCATTAGCATTGGCTGTAGTTGTAGCTATTATAGCCTTGCCTTACTTTAATGATTTGGCTGGCAAAGACATGAGCATTCCTTTTGTGAATCCTATATTCTGGGCTGTCATTATAAGTTCCACTATAATCCTTGCCTTATTTTCTGGTAGTTACCCTGCTTTTTTTCTATCAAGATTTTTACCCGTAAAAGTCTTAAAAGGTGGTGGACAGCAAAGCCTCGGCGGCGGAAATATTAGAAATTCCCTTGTGGTATTTCAGTTTGCCATTTCAGTTTTTCTAATTATCAGCACTTTGGTGGTTTTTCAGCAACTAAAATTCATCCAAAACAAAGACGTTGGTTTTCAAAAAGAGCAAATGCTCATCATTGATGATGTTTATGCTGCCGGTAATTCAAGAGAATCTTTCAAAGAACAGGTGACAAATCTAAGCTTAGTAGATGCTGCCACTTTGAGTAGTTTTCTCCCTACCCCATCTAACAGAAGCGATAATGGATATGAACTAGAAGGCAACGGCGAAGAAAATAATTCGGTGCAAATGCAAAGCTGGCGAGTAGACCATGATTACGCCAAAACATTAGACCTAGAAATGGTAGCCGGAAGGTTCTTTGATAAATCTTTTAGTACAGACAGCAGCGGAATAGTCATAAATGAATCGGCTCTAGCTATTTTAGGACTTAGCCCTGAGGACGCCATCGGGAAAAGGCTATCTGATGGAATAGGCAAAGAAACACCTGAATATTCTACTATCATTGGCGTAGTGAAAAACTTCCATTATGAATCCTTCAAAGATAATATTGGCCCTCTCAGCATGAATATATCTCCAGGATATGCAAATAAATTAGTAGTCAAACTAAAGCCTGGTGACTTTAAGAAAACGATAGCCGAAATAGAAGAAAAATGGCAAGCCGTAGCTCCCGGGCAGCCATTCAACCATTATTTCATGGACGACTCTTTCAATAACACTTATGAGTCGGAGCAAAGGCTTGGAGGTATTTTCTTCACTTTCACCATTTTGTCTTTGTTGATTGCTTGTCTGGGATTATTTGGTTTAGCAGCTTTTAATGCCGAAAAACGCACCAAAGAAATAGGTGTAAGAAAAGTAATGGGAGCCAGCGTGGGTCAAATAAGCTACCGTTTGACGATGGATTTCTTAAAACTGGTAGGCATAGCCATTATCATAGCATTACCATTAGGCTGGTTTATCATGAATAAATGGCTGGAAGATTTTTCATACAGAATAGACATCCCTGTTTGGATTTACATTTTGGCAGCAGTTTCCGCGATTCTAATTTCTATTTTGACCGTAAGCTACCAAAGCATTAAAGCAGCTGTAGTTAACCCTGTAAAATCTTTAAAATCTGAATAGTTATGATAAAAAATTACTTCAAAATAGCATTCAGAAACATCAAAAACGACAAACTGTTTTTTGGTATTAACCTGCTTGGCTTATCCGTTGCATTCTTAGTGGCCATTGTTCTTTTTTTGTCGGCAAACTTTGAGTTTTCTTTTGATAATTTTCAAGCTAACAAAAACGAACTTTATAAAGTCTATTACAAGGTAAACAGACCAGAGAAAACGGAATTTGGCACGGCTATGCCCTTTCCAAAACAACCAGCCTTAAAAGCTGAATTCCAAGAGGAAATAAAACATGCCACAAGGCTTCTTGATGGCGGCATGTACCTCCAAAGCGGAGATAAGTCTTTTGAACTTGATGTCAATTTTGTGGATGAAGATTACTTTGAAATGTTTTCTTTTGACCTTATCAAAGGCACCAAAAAATCTGCTTTAAGTCAGCTAAATAATATTGTTTTGACCCAAAAAACAGCCAAAAGCATTTTTGGCGAAGCTGACCCGATGGGTGAAACCGTAATGGTGAATTTTGGAGCAGGTTCCACACCATTTACAGTGAATGGTGTTACGCAAAACTCTC
This sequence comes from uncultured Arcticibacterium sp., assembly GCF_964021845.1. NCBI lineage: Bacteria > Pseudomonadati > Bacteroidota > Cytophagia > Cytophagales > Leadbetterellaceae > Arcticibacterium > uncultured Arcticibacterium sp. The sequence goes on from NZ_CAXHZC010000006.1 coordinate 338,120, forward strand.
CCGAAAACTCCTCCTTAGAAAATGAGAATTTAGTACGCATAGAAGCCTTTCCTGAATACCAAGAAAACAAAGATACCTGGAACTCTAAAAACCATGATTTATACATTCAGCTAGCCGATGGTGTCAACTACCTCGACTTTGAGAAAAACCTAAAACCCTTCACGGAAAAATACTACCAAGAATCCATAAAGTTTGCGAATGAGCAGGGTTACTATGGCGATGAACGAGGTGAAGTTATTAGTACCAGACTTTTACCATTTACGGAGGTTCATTTTGACCAAACCGTAGGAAACAGAGCCACAGACCCTTATTATCCTTATATTTTATTAGCGATCGGCCTTCTCGTTTTACTTATTTCCTCCATCAACTTTATTAATCTTTCTATTGCCAAAGCCTTCAAACGCTCTAAAGAGGTAGGTATGCGAAAGGCATTGGGTGCTACCAGACAGCAAGTCATTTGGCAGTTTTGGAGTGAAGCTTTTATTACCTATTGCCTAGCTTTTATTTTGGCCGTAGCAGCTGCCATTGTTCTAATTCCTGAGGTCAATTCCTTGCTAGATGGTCACTTAAACTTTAACCAGCTATTTCAGGTAAATGTCTTACTAAGTATCCTGTTTACCTTTGTCATAATTACCGCATTGGCCGGAGGCTATCCAGCCTTAATGGTTTCTAAATTTCAGACTGTAGCAGTTTTAAAAGGTAAAGTAAAAACGAGCTTGATAAAAGGAGGAATCAGAAACTCCCTTATCGTGGTTCAGTTTACTATTTCCATCGGGCTTATAGCTGCTACTTTTGTGATTTGGAATCAAATAAATTTACTTCAAAACAAACCTTTAGGCTTTGACAAAGAACACGTCATAAGCATTCCGGTAGGTAACAGCATTGAAGGGTATGACCTTCTAAATTATTATAGAAACGAACTGGCAGACGAAAGTCAAATTCAAAGCATTTCAGGCTCTGACGGTAACCTTGGAATAGGAAAAGATAATAGCAGCATGTCTTCCGTTTTTGGATTTAATCAAGAAGACAGGAATATTCAAACCAATGGGCTCAATGTTGATTTTGACTATGTAGAAACCATGGGTTTAGACCTTATTGCTGGTAGAAGTTTCGATAGGAAATTCTCCACAGATAGTACAGAGGCCTGTATTATAAATGAAGCCATGGCCAAAGAACTAGGCGGGATGGAAGATTTGGTAGGTACGAGAATCAATTTGGACGAGGGAAAAACCATCATCGGAATTGTAAAAGACTACCACTTTGAGTCACTTCACAAAACCGTAGAACCATTGACTTTAATGTTCAATAAGCCTTTCGGTATCTATTATGTTTTGGTAAAAATCAATGCTCAAAACCCTGTCAAAACAATGAAGCTTTTAGAGGACAAATATTTGGCCTATGCCCCTCAAGCGGAGTTCCAAGGCTCTTTTCTAGATGAAAACACCAATAATCAATATAAAAAAGAACAGAAATTCGCCAAGATATTTGTCACCGCTGCTGGTATAGCCATCCTTCTTTCTTGTATTGGGCTTTTTGCGGTAGCACTTATGGTTATCAAAAACAGAACAAAAGAAATAGGCGTCAGAAAAGTATTAGGAGCTGAAGTACATACCTTAGTAGGGCTAATGAGCAAGGACTTTCTGCTCTTAGTGTTAGCCTCCATTTTGATAGCTTCGCCTCTGGTTTATTTTGGAATGAATTCGTGGCTTGAGAAATTTCCATACCGTGTAGATGTAGACTGGAAAGTATTAACAGCATCCGGAATTCTAGCTATATTCATTGCATTTTTCACGGTAGCCTATCATGCCATAAAAGCCGCCCAAATGAATCCTGTAAAATCACTTAAATCTGAATAGCCATGATAAAAAACTACTTTAAAATAGCTTGGCGAAACATAATTAGAAATAAGGTCTTTAGCTCCATTAATATTTTGGGGCTATCATTAGGCCTAACTGTGGTCATGCTCATTACTCTTTATGTGAAAGATGAACTCAGCTATGACCGTTTTCATGTGCAAGGGCCAAGAATTTATAGAGTAGTTAACGATTGGTACAATCCTGACGGCAGCAAAGGTGGCACAGATTCGAACTCAGGAAATCCGCAAGGCCCTATGTTTCAGGCGAACGTGCCAGGTATTAAAGATTATGTAAGAGTTAAAGGCGAATACAGAGATGTAAAGCAAAAAAATGAGGTAAATGGCTACGAAATGCTCAGTGCCGACGCTTCCTTTTTCTCCGTTTTTAGTTTCCCGCTAGTGTATGGTGATGCCAATACTGCCTTAAAAGAGCCCAAATCTATAGTTTTATCTGAAGAAAAAGCCCTTCAGTTTTTTGGCAAAAAGAATGCTATCAATGAAACCATAGAAATAAAAGATGGGGATGATTTTCAAGTTTACACGGTAACGGGAATCACGAAGAAATCACCTCAAAACTCCAGCATTAAGTTTGACATGCTGATGCCCTACATCGTTAATTCGAAAGACCAAAGTGAGCAATGGTTTAACTACTTTTTAAACACCTTTGTGCTTTTAGATGAAAACTCAAATAAAGCTGAAGTGGAAGCTTCCATGGGTACATACTATGAAAAAGAAACTGCTCTAGCGTTCAAAGAAATGCAGGAAATGTATGGGGAAGAAGGCAAGACAGAATACCTCCTCCAGCCATTAAGAGAGATGCATTTAAGTACAGATTACTTAGCTCAAAATGGCCTTAAAGACAATAGTAACCCCGTTTTGTCATATTTACTTTCAGGTATCGCTATTTTTCTTTTGGTAATAGCCTGTATCAATTTCGTGAATCTCACCATTTCTCAATCGCTCAAAAGAGCCAAAGAAATTGGACTTAGAAAAGTAGTAGGTGGCGACAAAAAACAATTGATTTATCAGTTTCTAGGAGAATCTTATTTAATAGGTTTCCTAGCTTTCGTTTTGGCCATTCTTCTGGTTAATATTTTCTTGCCAACCTTCAATGATTTATCAAACAAAGCTCTTGCTTTTAATTATCTTCTAGATAGCAAACTGGTTGCAATTTATGTGTTGACGTTCATCCTTACCTCCACTTTGGCTGGTTTTTACCCTGCCTTGGTTTTGAGTGGTCTTAGTCCTGTTTCATCGCTATATAACAGAACCAAATTATCGGGCAAAAACTACCTTCAGAAGTCTTTGGTAGTGGTACAGTTTAGCTTGGCAGGTTTTCTAATTGTTCTTTCTTTAACGGTTTATAATCAGTTCAATTTTTTGATAAACAAAGACCTTGGCTATGATGATAAAGATTTGGTTCAGGTCAATTTTGGGCAAAATTTAAACGAAGAAAAAACAGCCATTTTCAAGGACGAATTACTTCAAAACGCCAGCATTACGGCAGTGGCTCCTAAAAACAGTGGCGGCTGGTTTAAGTCTGCCAAAGTAAATAATGGAAAAAAGACCCTGAACTTCAGTTACGAAACTGTAGATGAAGCCTATATTCCTATGTTAAAGTTAAAGCTGGTAGCAGGAAGGAATTTCTCAAAAGACTTTCCATCTGATGCTTCCACCAGCGTTTTAATTAATGAAACCTTCGCCAAAGAAGCTGGATGGAGTGAGCCAATAGGCCAAATAGTGGACTTTTGGCATAACGATAATGAAAAGTACTCCGTGGTGGGTGTGGTTAAGGATTATCATTTTTCAAACCTTAGTCAAGAAATAAGGCCACAGCTTTTCTCCATGAAACCAACAGGCTTTGGCATGGCAAATATTAAAATTGCACCAAAGTCAGCGTCGGAAAGTTTAGTACATATAGAGACTACTTTTAAAAGCCTATTCCCAAGGAATTCTTACTCGTATAGTTTTAAAAACTTAGAAAATATAAAAGCCTATGAAAAAGAAGCTAAATGGAAGCAAATCACTTTCATAAGTACCCTATTAACCATTTTCATCTCCTGTATTGGCCTGTTTGGCTTAGCACTTTTATCTGCCGAAAAGAGAAGCAAAGAAGTAGGAATCAGAAAGGCGATTGGTGCTTCGGTAGCGAGTATTGTTAAACTCTTAACAAAAGACTTTTTAAAGCTTACCCTTATCTCGCTTGTCATTTCATTGCCCTTGGCATATTTGGCTGGAAAAGAATTTCTTCAAAACTACCCTTATCATGAAGAAATGAAACCTTGGATATTTGTAGTTTCGGCCATTATCGCTATTTCAGTTGCTCTGCTAACCGTCTCCTATCAGGCCGTAAAAACGGCCCTTATAAATCCAGTGGAAACTTTAAGAAGAGAATAAAAAATGTTTGAGGTCAAAGAGTAGAGGTTTGAAATTAACAAAACCCTTATCCTTTTAACCCGTAACGTTTAACCCAAATAATTAATGCTAAAAAACAACCTTAAACTCGCCTGGAGAAATCTTACAAAAAATAAACTATACACCGTACTTAATGTACTGGGTTTAGGAAGCGGAATGGCCATGGCTATTCTGATAGGTCTCTGGCTGCAGGACGAACTGAGTTATGATAAGTATAACGCCTCTTATGACAAAGTAGCCTTACTTCAGAAAAACAGGTTTTATAATAATCAAATATTTACGGAGACGTCTAACCCGGTTCCACTAGGTGCTAAACTCAGAGAACTCTTCCCAGATGATTTTGATGAAGTGGTGGTTTCTTCCTACGGAGGCGAACGCTCTTTGCGGGTAAACGACAAAACCATAACCCGAAGAGGCCTTTTCATGGAAGAGGGTGGTTTTGAAGTAATGGGTTTAGAGTTAATTGAAGGCTCCGCCCAAAGAAAACTTGCTCCCAATGCCATTTACATGTCAAAGTCTGCCAGTGAAGCCTTATTTGGTGAGCAATCTGCCGTAGGTCAATTGGTGAAAATAGATGAAAATGTAGATGCCGAAATCATCGGTGTTTTTAAAGACCTTCCCAAAAATGCCACCTACAAAAACATTTCCTATTATGGCTCTTTTGAGATGTTAGAAAACATGGCGGCATGGGTTAAAAACTCACGTGACGACTGGTGGACAAATGCCTTCCCTATCTATGTAAAAATTGCTGAAAATGCAGACTTTGATGCCGTATCGGCAAAAATAAAAACGACGCTGAATGATGCTTACCCTAACGAATCAAAACCAGAACTTTTCCTTCATCCTATGTCTAAATGGCACCTTTACCCTCAGTATAAAGATGGTGTGCCCGTAGGTTCAGGTTTAAAAAATGTATGGATGTTTGGCATAATTGGCGTTTTGATATTGCTACTGGCTAGTATCAACTTTATGAATTTGAGCACCGCTCGCTCTGCCAAACGCTCAAAAGAAATAGGGCTACGAAAAGCCATAGGTTCTTTTAAAAGTCAGTTGGTTTTACAGTTTTTCACAGAAACCTTTTTAGTCGTTTTTATTGCACTTTTAACGTCTCTTTTAATTAGTGTTTTACTCCTGCCTACCTTCAATAACCTGTCAAATAATGCTTTGGTAATTCCATGGACCAATCCACTGTTTTGGGGAACAATTTTAAGCTTTTTCATACTTACAGGCCTTCTTTCTGGAAGTTATCCAGCCCTATATCTTTCATCTTTTGACCCTGTAAAAACTTTAAAAGGAAAAGTGTTAGGCAAAAAACGAGAATCATACTTTAGAAAAGGACTGGTAGTACTACAATTTGGTATTTCCATTACACTTATCATAGGTACTGTATTGGTTTATCAGCAGATAGAATTTGGTAAAAATAGGCCCATGGGCTATGACCAAAACAACCTTATTTACTTTCAAAAACGCTCAGATGACCTAAGAGGACATTTTGATGCCATGCGAGAAAACCTCATCAAGTCTGGTGGTGTTTTAGAGATGTGTGAATCTTCTGGCCCCATTACCGACATGTGGAATATTAATAAAGGCTTTCAATGGCAAGGCAAAAACCCTGAACTGAAACTAGAGTTTATTACGCTAGATGTAACGCCTGAATTTGGGGAAGTAAGTCAATGGAATATTCTGGAAGGAAGAGACTTCTCTAGAGAATTTAGTACGGACACAGAAGCCATGATTTTAAATGAAGCGGCTGTGGCTCAAATAGGTTTTGAAAACCCAGTGGGTCAAATAATCAACTGGCGTGAGACAAATTTTAAAGTTATAGGAGTGAGCAAGAACCTAGTTATGGAATCACCTTTTGAAAAAGTGAAGCCCACTATTTTCACATCTCGGCCACGAAATATGCCTTTCGTTTCTATGCGAATGAACCCAGAATTAAGTGTTTCAGAATCTGTAAAAAGAGTAGAAACTGTATTACGAGAATTTAGCCCGAATGGCGATTTAAATATCAAATTTGCCAGTGAGGATACGGGCTTAAAATTCATGAGGGAAGAGCAAGTGGCTAAACTATCCTCCGCCCTTTCAATCATGGCTGTTTTTATTAGTTTCTTAGGCATTTTTGGCCTATCCTCTTTCATGGCAGAGCAACGAAGCAAAGAAATAGGTATCAGAAAACTTTTAGGAGCGTCTGTTAATAATGTGATACAGCTGATGTCAAAAGACTTCGTGATTTTGATTGGCTTAAGCTGTTTGCTAGCTTTTCCAGTGGCCTACTATTTCATGAATAATTGGCTTTCAAAATATGAACTAAGAGCAGACTTATCTCTTTGGGTATTTCTAGGAGTAGGCTTAGCCATTTTCGCCATGACCATGCTAACCGTAACCCTCAGAACTGCTAAAGCGGCCATGGTGAATCCTGTGGAGAGTTTGAAGGGGGAGTAGTATTTGTTCAATCTTAACTCATTTAGGCTAGATAAGCCTTCGTTTCAGAATAGTTTTCGAAATCAACTTTCTGCAAATAATACTCATCAATAAAATGGTTAACCTCAGATTTATAGCGGTAAATATTATTTTCTATTTGTATGCTCTTGTTAATTTCATTTAGCTGATAGACACATTTATTAAACCTTGTTTCATTGATATATACTGGTTTTGCGAGCAAATGAAGTATCTGTCCGATAGGATTAGTAAATCTAAAGTCGCTAAAATTCTTGCTAATAATATGTCGCATTAAGTCTTCAAGTATTACAAATGCCTCGTCAAAATCGAGTCTATCAATATTTTCCACAAACTCAATGGTATCTGGGATTCTTTGTTGCCCTTTAAACCAAAGTGAAAACCGCTTTAATCCCTCTATGTCTCCCAAACTGACCAAAAAAATTGACGACTTTAATAGAAAAGCATTTGGCATCGTTGCATCAATATGCCCCTTTAAAAGTTTCACTATTTTACGTTTAAAAAACTGATGTGCGACCATTTCCTTAAGAATATCCCAATGCAAATCAAAATTCATGTCAAATTCGTTAAAAATAAAAGTGAAAACTCTAACATCACCCCCTAACTTAAGATAGATGCTAAGCATGTTGGCAAGGCCAAAATTTTCACTTGAACGATACTTTTTAATGCATTGAGCAATCGATTCTGTTGACTCAGTTATTTTCAATTCTTCACACCACGAAACATGGTTCTGTAAAACATCATATGGAAGATCCAAAAATTTAAGATTATCTAAAAATTGAATCAAGACAGCTTCCTTTCCTTGGAGACGAATGACTTTTTCAGTAATCGTTTCTTCTGGCTCCTCATTTACACTTTTGATGTTTGATTCTAGGTCAAAGCTAAGCATCTCCAATTGTTTAACTTTTGGAACATTAATATTCAATTTTTTAAAAAATATGGAATAATATAATTCCCTCTTTCTGACAGAAAAATGACCCTTTTCCTTTTCAGTAATCGCGGTTCTAAAGTCAACCATACTTTTCGCCTTATTACACCATTCTTGAACATAATTGAAGCATTTTAATGGAATCTCATTATCAACCATATCGCTCAATTCTCCAATAACATACCAATTCCAGCCTTCTGATTTAGAAGCAAACCAATTATGTACTTCCTCTTGGGTTAAAACTTCATTTTCTACTCCCTGAAACCAATTATTCAAAAAGAAGGGAACCACGTTATTGTCGCACTCCTCCCAAGCCTCCATATACGAAAGAACCTCTGTTTGAGAAAGAGAGTTGCTGTCAAAAAAAACAAAAAAATCTAACGCTTTCTCCTTAAAAAGCACCTTGTCCATTAACAATTCATAATCTCTACTTTTTTTAATTTGTTCTATTTTTTTATAATCTGGTTCTACCGTGTAAATAAAATAGCTATTTGAAATATCATTTACTTTTTGCCTAAACTCCTCAGCCAGATTACGCCTCTCTACCCAATTCATATAATTAATTAAACTCCAAATCTCAGAATCGGAAAATGAATTCTTTTTGTATTGGTCAATGATAGTTTTAAGAAGACTGTCATCAATTAACAAACCTAACAATAGCTTAATTCTATAGTCCTTATTCACTTCCCATAGTTGCCAAAATGCTCTATCGTTGGTTCTGGTAGCAACAAAAAACTCTATTAAAGAACCTAAATATTTCCTTAGTTTTTCCGGTTTTGAGGTTGTCAATAGAAGTAAGACCTTTTCATATAAAAATTTGTCATTTTGATATGCCTTAATTAAATTTTCTAAAAACTTATCAAAAAAACTCTCATTACTATAGAATTTCTCAACAAATATGGATTTACGCTCCAAAACATCATCTATGTTATTAATTAGATAATCCAGTATTCGATGAATGTTGCTAAGCTTTTCAAATTGTAATAATCCTTTTTGAAAATGGCTGCCATATCCGACAACCGAATTCTGCATAGAGTTATACCTATCAAGGTCTTGGACTTTGTTCAAGTAAATATCAATAAATTCTTCAAAGCGATTTGAACAATTAAGATAAGCCAACACCTTGTCTATAAATCTAAAATCCTTAGTCTTATCAATAAGCACTAGAGAGAGCTCTTCTATACTTTCTTCACTTATTTTCAATTTCCTTAAGACATCAAAGCATAAACTTTTCGTATACTCGGAAACTAAATCATCTTTAAGGATTTTAAAAAATACTATTGCCAGTTCTTCAGAGTCTAACCATTCTGCTTTACGTTCAATGTGCAGTAAACAATGAAGTGCTTCGTTTCTAACCTCCTCCTTTGATTCTTTAATAAGCTCAAGTAAAAAATCAAATGCCTCTTCATTTTCATCAATTTCAACAAATTGAGACAGTTTATAGGTGTCAATTTCATTTTTTCTATAAATCCTTTCTGGATTAGACACAATCCTTTTAAAGATTTCGAAACGTAGCCCAACTGGAATGAACTTATATTCAATGCTGTTTAGAATTGAAGAGTCTTTATTGCTTATACCTAGAAGAAGCTCTTTTAAATCTTTAGTTCCTGCTGCTAGTAATTCTATAAGAATCCCTATAGTATTGTACCACTTCGGTTTAAAAACAACAAAGTCAGGCTTAAAGGATATAAGCTCCATTAAACTAGCATAAGACTTATGGGATAGAATCTCTGCGGTTAAATATTCCTGGAATACATTATGTTTAAAAAACACATTGGAATCGTCAAAATTGACGATGGAAATTTTTCTTAAAACTTCAATTTCCTTCATTCCAAAAACCTTCGTAAGGTTTTCCTTTGAAACCGCGTTAACCCCGTAAAGGCTAAAAGACAAAGCCAAATTACTTAAAACTCTTCTGTATTTCAGCTTTTCAAAATCCGATATGCGATACTTGAAAAAATCTTTTTCAAGGTGTAAGTCAAGAATCTGCTTTATCAACTCTATCCTAGTACTGGGTAAGTTCGTTGAATCCGCATTGTATAATTCTATAAGGTTGGTTAAATTAAAAGGGCTTGATATCCAATTCTGAATTTTTCGGTTTTCTATATATTCAAAAAACTTTGTAATTTCCTTTTCATTTGGAATAAAGTTGGAGACATAGAGCCTTATCTCTTCTTTGGAGAATTCTGACAGAGTATAAATACTAAACTCTGTCAGAAGCGAAGAGCCTGCAATAAAGTTTGCTCTTGAAGATATAACAATCTTGGCTTCTGGACAAGATTTTATAAAAGTGCCCAACCTACCAAGAAAGACTTCTCTTTCTTCTGTCTTAATTTCATCAAATCCATCTAAAAGGAGCAAGAGCTTATTTTGAGGAACTTTCCTCCAGTCTTCATAAAAATATTCCTTAAGCAAGGAATCAAAAGTTTCAGAAATATAGTTCTTCAATGAAATAAATATCGGATAAAATAGACCGCCTTCTAAAACCGAGAAATAATGAGCCGCAAATTCTAATTCTGTCGTTTTACCATAAGTAGCTTCGCTTTTAATAATTATATAGTTAGAAATCCCTTCAATAGCTTCAATTATCGAATTTTCTATCCTTATCCCTATCTCATTGATTTTTGTTAACTGTCTTGGAATATAATTCTCTAATTTGGGATAATTTCGTTTACTCGGCTGATGAAGTAACTTCTTTTGACTTTCTTGTCCATTAAAAGCTCTAGTGTAAATAGCAGGGAGAGCTCCCCTATCAAATATATCAAATACTATTTGTGGGAATCTTTTTAGAATCCGATTCAAAGAAACTTCATCCCAGACCAAAAATTCTATTTTGTAAGAAGCAAGTCTCTTTTCTAATTCCGATATCTTAGATTCATATGCCTCATTTACTTTTGAAGAAACGCAGATAATAAAAACCTTAGCTTCAGAAAAAAATTTACCCTCTTTAAACTTAACAACCGCCTCTTCTAAATCAGTCCCTGTAAAGGACTTCTTTCTTTTAGATTGTATAAAAACATACTTACCATCATCTGGGTCAAAGCCTCTTAAATCTATACCATACTGTTCATGCCCTTGGCTAAGGTATTCTCTAATATTTGTTAGATTAGGATATTCTTCCACAAATATGTCCCGACAAAGCCTCTCAAACCTTTCCCAAGTTAATTCTTCAAATGGTAAGGTGTCGATAGTGGATTCAACTGGGTATTTCATATTAATTGACCATTGTGTATAAAGATTAAATTTAAAGTAATATTTGACAACCATCAAGTAGTTTAGTCATAGCTTAAAATGCTTAGCTGATAGTTCTAGTATGAGATACATTATAGCCAGGTTTCTTATTCCTGTGGAGAGTTTGAAGGGGGAGTGTGATTAAGGCCAATTTCACGCATTAAAGACGACAACAGAACCCACTTTCCTTAGGAAAAGTGTAGCACCCCTACATTTATTCCTTTGAAAAAGTGTGGTGTCACACATTTATTCGTACGAAAAAGTGTAAACTAGAGAAAAAAATTAAAGCTTAATTATACACTCCTATTTAGAGAATTTATATCCAGTTAACATTATTTTTATTCTCTGTAATTAAAGACCTCCCTAAATTGTAGTAACTTTTACACTCAATATTCAACCCAATAACAATCATGAAGAAAATACTCATCCTCCTTATTCTATTTACTCCTAATTTAACCAACGCTCAAAAAGGCTGGACATCACTTTTTGATGGAAAAACTTTTGATGGTTGGCAAATCAATGAAGATGACCCAAGCTGTTTTTCGATTGAAGATGGTGCAATAAAGGTAGCAGGAAAAAGAGCTCACATGTTTTATGATGGTACTGTTGCAAATCATGACTTCAAGAATTTTGAGCTAAAACTAAAGGCTAAGACTTTACCCGGCTCTAATTCCGGTATTTTCATCCATACTGCCTACCAAGCTACTGGCTGGCCATCAAAAGGATACGAAATACAAGTAAACCAAACTCATACCGACTGGCGTAAAACGGGGAGCCTTTATGCCGTAGAAGACGTAAAAGAGAACTTTGCAAAAGACAATGTATGGTATGAGTATCATGTAATTGTCAAAGACAAAAGAATCATCATTAAAATAGATGGGGAAGTAGCCGTAGATTATACAGAACCTGACGTTCTTCCAGATGATAGAGGCACCAAAAGACTTAGCTCAGGAACCTTCGCCCTTCAAGGTCATGACCCTAAAAGCATTGCTTATTTTAAAGATATTAAAGTGAAGGTTTTGGAGTAAATTTTTCTAATGCATATAAGACTCAATCTCCTCAGAAGGACTATGTAAATTCAGTCCTTCTTTAAAACCTTATTTTTCAAGACTCTTTCATGCACATTCTCCCGAAAACTTCGCCCTATCGGGATTCTGTGGCTTTCTATTAGCAGTTCATGGCTTTCCATGGTCTCTATCTTTGAAATAGCCACTAGGTAAGATTTATGAACCTTAATGAATTCTTTGGAATCAAGGTTCTCTTCTACGGTTTTTAGCGGCAATAGCGTCATGTAATTACCGACATCCGTATGAATAAGCACGTAGTTTTGCATAGATTTCACAAAGAGTATTCTATTAGCAAATATCTTTTCATATTTGCTCTCGCACTTTATAAAAAAGTAAGGTTCTTCCTCTATATTTTCTTTTGACTGCCCTTGAGAATTGTTTTTTAAATTGTAATACTCGTTTGCCTTACTTACTGCCTTAAAAAACCTGTTAAAGGTTATTGGTTTCAATAAATAATCCATCACATCAAACTGAAACCCATCTAAAGCATAGTTAGAAAATGCAGTAGTAAGAATAACAATGGGCAAATCTGATTTCAACTGAAGAAAGTCTAGGCCCGTCATTAATGGCATTTCAATATCTAAAAAGATAATATCAATTTTCTCAGATTCTAAGACTTGATTAAGTTCTAAGGCGTTTTCACAGGTAGCAGCCAGCTCCAAATAGTCTACCACCTCCACGTATTTGGTGAGTACCTCTCTTGCCAAAGGCTCGTCATCCACCACCACACATTTAAGCTTATTTACCATTTGATATTAAGGTGTATTTTGAAAGAGTCAGCGTTTGAAACTACCTCTAAATAGTGCCTTTCAGGATAAATCAAATCTAACCTTCGTTTTACATTTTTCAATCCTATCCCGCTACATTCCTCTTCGCCTTTAATAGTTTTAGAGCCTTCGGCAACACTATTTCTAATGCTTAAATCTAACTCTCTTTCGTTAGCCAAAACCTGCATACGAATATAGTTATTTTGTGCCCTCCCTTTTGAAACATGCTTAAAGGCATTTTCTACGAACGGAATTAAAATAAAAGGAGCTATCTTCCTTCCAGACAAACTGTCTCTTTGAATCTCAAACTTAAGTTCTGTATGCGTTTCGTCTAATCGCAGGCTTTCCAAATCAATAAAATTCTCCAAAAAATCTAGCTCCTTGGCTAGCTCAGTTTCTTCTTCATTACACTCATAAAGCTGATACCGCAGCATCCCAGAAAAATTAGCTAAAGACTCTGACGCCAAATCAGGATTTTTATGAATAAGGGCAAAAATGGAATTGATGGTGTTAAACAGAAAATGTGGATTGATTTGAGACTTCAAATATTTTAGTTCTGTTTCTAAATTTTCTTTTTGCAGCGTGAGCTGTTTCTTTTCTGCACTTAACCAATTCTTCCCCAGTTTTATACTCATGGCCAACGTCATACTTGCCAAAGTAGATGGTAGTGCATTAGTAAAAAATATACTCCAAAACTCGTCCGGTTGCTTTTTGAAAATTTCGTAAAAGCTTTGATTAGAGAAGTGAGCCACCATATAATAACCGCATGTGATAAAAGCGGTGCAGCTAAAAACCAATAAGAATAGGGCCAAAATGTAAGAACTGTACACTCTTTTATAAAGAAAATTCGGAATAAGGTAGTACAAGTTTACATAAACCCCAATGACCTGAAAAACGACATAAAAGTAAAGTTTGATAGAGTTTATAGAGCCCAAATAAGCAACAACATCCTCAAAGTTTCCGATATAAATGGAGGTCCAGGCCAGATGGTAAACCAGCCAAAACGGTAAATGATACAGCTTGTATTTGACCACCCAAGAAGTATTTGAAAATAAACTCATAAAACATGAATTTATGCATTCTTCTTCTATTTCGAATTCAAAATTGACAAACTGCCCCAAATTCCTGACGAACAGCAAATTCAGAAACAAGTGTAATTTGTCAAGAATTGAACGCTATACATCAAGTCAATAGCACAGTCAAGAAGCTTACACTTTTACTTTGAGCTAAACCTAAAAAGCTCGTATGAAAATCAACTTATTCGGTTTGCTGTTGCTCTCAAATACCATATTCGCTCAAATTACAGGAAACGTGCGTGATGCTTTTAGCCAGCCTATTCCTTACGCCAATGTGATTTTATATCATACCACCGACACCAGCTTTATTTCAGGTACCAGTACCAATGAAGAAGGCTATTTTTCTATTTCGGCAGAAAACGATAATAATTATCTCTTAGGTGTGAGCAGTATTGGTTTCTCAAACAGCCTATCGCACAGTTTTTTCTTACACGATTCCATACTTTTAGAAGACATCGTCCTCAAAGCCAGTACAAACGAGCTTTCAGAAGTTACGGTAACAGCCCAGAGAGAAATGATTCAAAACACGCCATTTGGAACAGTGGTGAATATTCAAAACAGCCTGATGACCAAAGGAAGCTCCGCCATGCAGGTTTTAGAGCGGTTGCCAGGTATTCTGGTTGACAAAAGAAACAATCAGTTTTCACTAAACGGTCAAAACGGAATCACCATACTTTTCAATGGCAGAAGAGTGCCGATGGGTATGACAGAATTGATGGCACTGTTAGAAAGTACCTCAGCCGACAATATTGAAAAAATAGAACTAATCACATCACCATCTGCCAAATATGATGCCGATGGCGGAGCGGGAGTTATTAACGTAATTTTCAAAAAGAATGAAAACGAAGGGAGCCTATTGAATCTCTCCCTTTCTGCAGGCTACGGTTATAAAGAAAAAGCAAACACTGCTTTAAACTACTCCTATGGCCGAAACAAGTTTCAACTAAATGCCGCATATTCTTATTTCCACAATAATTCCAAAAATGGGTTTGCAGGCTTTGGCACAGGTCATCAACCTATTCTAGGTGGCCCAAGTGAAACCACCTTCTCAACCTTCTTCCATACCAATACCAACATCCATAATGGTAGTTTGTCTCTACTCTATCAAACGAAACCGAAAACTGAATTTGGGGCGGAAATGTCTTATATGTTTAACAAAGCCAACTCGGTTTCATTGATTAACAATAGTCGTCAAATTGTTGATAAAGATTACATCAGAACGGCCTCTGTTTCTAATGCAAAGGGAAGTAGAAATAATTTGATAGGTTCTTTCTTCTGGAATCAAAAAATAAATGAGAAGGCGAATCTAAACATCGACCTCAACTTTCTTCAATACGGCAATGACAATCCAAGCGTGATTAAAAGCGAATATTTTAATAAAGAAAACGTCAAATTCACTCCTGAGAATAGCATTTTCATTGATGGTAACCGTGGTCAAAGTGTTTCTTCCATAAAGTTAGGAGTATTTAAGGCAGATTATTCCTTGAAAATAAATGCTTCTATTGAGAGCGAATTTGGTCTAAAAGGAAGTTATTCTTCAAATCAGAACGACAGTAAAATAGAAACAAACACTGACGGCGAATGGGTGATAGACCCTCGCTCTCAGAGCACCATTTTTAGTAATGAGCTACTCTATGCGGCCTATTCGCAGTTTAAGTTTAAGCTATCAGATAAAACTAATATCCATTCAGGGCTTAGGTATGAATATTGGAACCGAACGCTCAATACGAGTGAAAGTCCTTTTACCATAAGTCAGTTTTTCCCATCATTCCTGATTCATCATAATGTATCTGACCAAAGCTCGTTGTCACTAAACTATTCTCGTAGAATTAGTAGACCTAGTTATGAAGACCTAATAGCCAACCTTTTTTATAACGACCCCACAGCCGTTTTTTCTGGAAATCCACTTTTAAAGCCCACACTTAGTAATGCTCTAAAATTTACGGCCAACGTAAAAGGTTTGAATCTGGAGTTATCCGCTCAAAAAGAGATTAACCCCATTATTCGGTACCAAATTACATCCACCAAGGCAGAAGACATCCTTTTAATTTCCCCGCAGAATGCCGATTTCCAAAACAGCCTAAATCTTGCCATTAATTATCCATGGCAATGGGCTTCTTGGGCAAAACTGAGCATAAGCAGCAACACGTCTTGGAGAAAATTTCAAATCTCATATACACCAAGCGTAGCCGCTAAATCCTACTTATTTCAAAGTTTCAACTTTAGCCAGACCTTAGAGTTTCCGAAGGAAATAAACGTAGAAGTATCTGGTTGGCGAAACTTCAGGAGTTTTACCGGCCATAATAAACAAGCTGGTTTTGGAGTGGCTAATTTGGGACTTTCTAAAAAATTAAAAGGAGAAAAGGGCACTATCCAACTGAGCGTTACAGACCTCTTAAAATCATTCAATATAGTTAATTATATGGGAGCCATGACCCCTATTATTTTTGATGTTGACACCCAATCAAAATACCAAAACGAGTCTAGTTTCAATAGGGTTTTCAGGTTATCCTATTCTAGAAGCTTCGGTAACATGACCAAAAAGAATAAGCGAAACTCAGGCATAGAAGAAGAAAGGCGAAGGGTGAATTAAATCACTCTTTCTCAAACAGTGCCTTAAAGCATTTAGCGTCGCTGTCCTCTTCGCTGTTGCCATAAAATCTATCTAGGAAACCGTCTACGCCACTCCAAACCGTTTGCACCATTCCTGTGAAATGTTCTTTCATCTCAGGAGTGGCGTTGGCTCTTAATTCAGTCATCATTTCCTTTTGCTTTATAGCTAAATCTGTTTTCCGCCAGGGTGAAGTAGCTACATCAAAACCTTTCATGGCAAACATTACGGCTGTGGGATCTACACGCTCGTAATGCCAATCACAAATCATGACATCTTTAGGAATCATATCAATGGCTCGGTGTGTATTATTATAGCTAGCCTCCCAAAGACCTATTCCCGTAGTTTTCCCATCAATTAACCTGTCTCCCCAAATCCAAAGACGCTTCTCATTTTCCGCTAAATGATTTCTAATTTTAGTAACCTCACCAGCAAAGAGCTCTGCTTTATCTCTTCCCTGACATCTTGGGCAGTCCTCGTGCCCTAAATAAAAGACCTCATCCATTCCAGCATGAAAAGCATCTGCCTTAAACGCCTCTATAATCTCATCAACTATCTCAAAAACAACTTCGTGGACATCTGGATGTAAAGGGCAATAACTTTTACAGTACAGTCCATCTTCATTAGGCCACACATATTTTTCAGGTAATTTGATACCTGGCGTTTCATCAAATTCAGGATAAACCTGAAGCAATTTTTCTAAATCTGAATGCCAAGATTGATGCCCCAATAGATTAATTTGAGGTATAAGTGATATGCCACCCTTTTGTGCAGCAGCTACCAATTTATCAACATCCTTTTGCCTCAGAGCATTATCATTGACCAATTCTGGATGGGATTTGTATTGAAAATTATAATCAACCCTAAGAATTAAAGTATTCACCGAACGAGGTGCTAACTCTTCATTCATAAACTTCACAAAACGATCTAAGTTGCCTTTATTAGGAGCTGCTATTGCTAGCCCTCTAACTGGCAAACTCTCTTGACCAAATGCCAAAAAGCTAATAAAAAGTGAAAGTGTAAAAGCAAATATTTTTTTCATTCAAATGGTTATTAAAAATTGACAATAGAAAATTTATAATTTTAATCTGATATTGACTTTTGACAGCAAGGCTGCAAATCCTATCATTGCGAGAGCCCAAACCAAAGAACCCAATACAGCGAGCCATTGCATTTCATCTTGCTTATAAAACAACACCTGAAAAGGCAGAGCCCAAATTAAATAATAGACAATATCTGGTGCTAAATAGGTGGTTAAGGAATTTTGACCAGCTGGCTTAAATGGTTTGAAGAAAGCAGTGATATTCTTTATGTCAATCAAATAGTACAACAGCCCAAACACCAACACACTTATTCCTGTACAGAGCATTCCCCAGCTAGAAGTTGCTAAAATTTTTGAGAAAATAAACCAATAATGCAGCACAAAGGCCAATACTATACCCGCTAAGCCTATCGGAATTATCCGCTTTAAAAACTTGATTTGCTCATTTTTAAATTCCTTTAAAAGAATACCAATTAACAAACCTGAAAGAACTATTAATGGTACGCTACCGCTCAAAATAACACCAAAAATAGGTTTCAAAGGGTTCATGAAATTCGTAAAACCTGAGTCGTTTAGAATGTTCAAAAATAAAAAGACAAAGCAAGCAAATACTGTTTTCCATACACTGTCTCTGAGAAAAAAATAGGTCAAAGCTGCCACCAAGTAACCCCAACCAATTAAGCCTAAAATACCCCACCAACCCTTTTCTATAAACGTAGGTTTTTCAGCAGTACCTCCCCTGAAAGTGAACGCTAAGTAAATTAGAAGTGCTATTCCTAAGTATTTCAAAAAAGCCATTTTGCTTTGCTTAGGGTATTTGTTCCAAATTAAAAACACAGAAATATATCCCAAAACCACCCACAGTGTTTTATGCATTCCAGTTAGTTCCTCATTAAGGTTTGAAGTGTTTATCATAAAAACACCAATAATGAGTAAACTGATAGTTCGTGAGAAAATATGAAAAAGCAGGCTCCACTTACTTTCTTGTTTCTTTTCTCGTGCCTTAAAAGCAAAAGGAATAGACAAACCTACCATAAACAAAAAACCAGGGAACACCCAGTCTGCTAAACCCATTCCGTCGTCGCTGGCACTAGTATGACCCAACCAGTCTGGCACTCCGGGAATATAGAGGTCATTCACAAAGAGCATTAAAAAGAGGGTTAAACCACGCATGACATCTATAGAAAGAATACGTTGGCGTTTAAGCATATTTCGTTTAGGCTTGAAATGGGCAATTTGGATACCCAATCAAGTTATTAAAAAAAATTAATATTTAACTTCTGATGAAGAAATTATTTAAATAACATTCGGTGAGACAAGAAAAGAATTATTCCATCTAAAACTTTATTCCCCTGATTCTCTAGCTTTGTAGTTCTATGCTAAAAATAGCTTTCTCCCCTATTTATATATATGAACTGCCAGATGGGCATAGATTCCCAATGGAGAAATATGAGCTCATTCCAGCCCAATTACTTCATGAAGGAACCGTGACCGAAGAAAACTTCTTTCATCCGACGGCTTTAGAAGACGAGCAAATTCTTTTAACCCATACGGCAGAATTCCTCAACAAGCTTAAAACGCAAACACTTTCAAGGAAAGAAATTAGAGCCATTGGCTTTCCTATGTCTGCAAAACTAATAGACAGAGGAAGATACATAGCAAACGGAACACTGCAATGTGCCAGATACGCCATTGAGCATGGCATCGCCATGAATATTGCCGGAGGCACACACCACAGCTATGCAGACCGTGGAGAGGGGTTTTGTATCTATAATGATATTGCTATAGCCGCAAACATACTTCTTAAAGAGGGTACTTTTAGTAAAATCTTGATAGTTGATTTAGATGTTCATCAAGGAAACGGCACCGCCAAAATTTTTGAAAATGAACCGCGTGTTTTCACTTTCAGTATGCATGGTGCTAAAAACTACCCCTTAAGAAAAGAAAAAAGCGATTTAGATATTGGTTTGGAAGATAACACCACAGACAAATTTTATCTTAAAACCTTAAAAGATGTATTACCAAAAATAATGGAGGATGTAAAGCCTGAAATGGTTTTCTATTTGTCAGGGGTAGACATTTTAGAAACTGATAAGTTAGGCAGGCTTTCTGTCTCCATTGAGGGTTGTAAAGAAAGAGACCGTTTTGTCCTTCAGACCTGCAAAGATTTAAACTTACCGCTGTGCATTAGTATGGGAGGCGGTTATTCTCCTGCCATCAGAGATATAGTAGAAGCTCATGCCAACACTTTTAGACTGGCAAATGATATATTTTTCTAAACTACTTCTGAATGTAAACGGTCTTAACATTCACAAACTCCATAATCCCGTCTTTCGCCAGCTCTCTTCCGAAACCTGATTTCTTCGTGCCACCAAAAGGTAGCCTTGGGTCTGATTTGACCAAATCATTGACAAAAAAAGCACCATCTGGCACTTCCTTGATATAAGCTTTTACCTTTTCTAGGTCTTCTGTAAAAACACTTATCCCTAAACCAAACTCCGTATCTTTCGCTACTTCAAAAGCTTCTTTCGCATTCTTAACCTTAATAATAGGAGCCACAGGTCCGAAAGTTTCCTCTTTAAAAACAGGCATAGCAGCAGTAATATGGGTTAACACCGTTGGCTCATAATATGCCCCATTCTGCTTTCCTCCTAGCTTAATTTTAGCTCCCATTTCCACAGACTTGTCAACTTGTTCTGCCAAAATATCTGCTAAATCTTCTCTCGCTAAAACTCCAATTTCAGAACTATCCAACATTGGGTCACCAGACTTTAAAGCCTTTACCTTATTGACAAATCCCTCTACAAATTTATCATAGGCTTTTTCTACCACTATAAAACGTTTTGCCGCAATACAGCTTTGCCCCGTATTCATAAAACGAGCCTTCACTCCTATTTCCACAGCTTTGTCAATATCAGCATCATCCAGAACCACAAAGGCATTACTTCCGCCTAATTCTAAAAGAGATTTCTTGATATTCTTTCCAGCCAAACTAGCTACTGAGGCACCAGCCTTTTCGCTTCCAGTCAATGAAACGGC
The DNA here is from genome assembly GCF_964021845.1 of uncultured Arcticibacterium sp. Classification (NCBI taxonomy): domain Bacteria; kingdom Pseudomonadati; phylum Bacteroidota; class Cytophagia; order Cytophagales; family Leadbetterellaceae; genus Arcticibacterium; species uncultured Arcticibacterium sp. The sequence continues at coordinate 358,608 of NZ_CAXHZC010000006.1, forward strand.
TTTGACAATGTCATTTCCTAATAAAGTTTCTATGCTATCATGAGAAACTAAAAGGTGCTGAAAAGCACCTTCAGGAGCTCCTGCTTCTGAAAAGATATCGGCTATATGCTTACCAGACCCTAGCACATTAGAAGCATGTTTTAAAAGACCAATATTGCCGGCCATAAGCGTAGGAGCTGCAAACCTAAAGACCTGCCAAAAAGGAAAATTCCAAGGCATAATGGCCAGAATAGCTCCTAGGGGCTCATAAGTAACAAAACTCTCGTGGGCATCGGTATCTATAGACTTTGGACTTAGAAAACCTTCTGCATTTTCCGCATAATACTCACAAACCCATGCACATTTTTTCACCTCGGCTCTAGCTTCTGATATTGGCTTACCCATTTCTGATGAAATGGTTTTAGCATATTTCTCCGAATTCTTTTTGAGGATTTCTGCAGCCCTATTTAAAACCTTCGCTCTTTCAGCAAATGACCTAGTTCGCCATTCAGTAAATGTTTTATCTGCTTTTTTTAGTATCACTTCTTGTTCCGTAATACTGTGTTCAGGAAAAGATGCTAATTCTTGATTATTGTAAGGATTTACACTTTTAAATGCCATAACTCATGATTTTTTAGATAAGAGAGATACGCAAGCATGAGAGCCTCGGACTCCGACTGGCTCTTTAAATTCGCTCTAAAATCTCCTTAAACCAAACCGTATAGTTCCCTTCGTTTTTAAGAATGTCTGCTTTTACTTCTTCCACATCTACCCATTTAAAGTTTGCCACTTCTTCAGGATTTGCCACAAAGGAGTCATTGTATTCACCAAAAAACACATGGTCAATCTCATGCTCTATCAAGCCATTATCAAAAGCCGCATGATACCTAAAAGTAAATTGATAATCTATTTCACAGTTAAAACCCATTTCTTCTTCCAGCCTCCTATTGGCTGCCTGCTTAATTTCTTCTCCTTTATTTGGATGTCCACAGCAAGCGTTTGTCCACAAGCCGGGGGAATGATATTTCCCAAAAGCTCTCTGATGAATCAACATTTTGCCCTCTTTATTAAAAATAAGAACAGAAAATGCTCTATGCAGTTTGCCTTCTCTATGAACTTTTATCTTTTCATCGTAGCCAATGATTTCATCTTCATCATTAACCAAGGTTATGTTTATCATTACTTGTATGTTTGACACTTAATAAGAGGTTACTTTTAAATATATACGCTATTTTTGAACAAATGTCCTAAATTTCAACCTTAAAAATATTCAACCCATAATCGCATGAAAGTTTATAAAACTAATAAAGCCTTCATTATCGAAAACGAAGGTCAGTATTATTCTTCAAAACATACTAACTGGGATTCTTTTATCAATAGAGATAACTTATTTCAGGAGCTTCTAAAAGAGATTCAAAGCTTAACAGCTTCTCCTGATCTAAAAAAACTAGCCTCAGAAGAAAATTTAGCTCCTATCCAAAATCAAGAAGTTTGGGCTTCGGGAGTTACATACTTAAGAAGTAAAAGAGCTAGAATGGAAGAATCAAAAGATTCCGGTGGGGGAGACTTCTATGACAGAGTTTATGATGCAGACAGGCCAGAATTATTTTTCAAGGCCACTGCTGGTCGTGTAGTAGGCAATGGAGAAAACATCCGAATAAGAAGAGATTCTAAATGGAATGTTCCTGAGCCAGAATTGACACTTTTTATTAATACCTCCGGTCAAATTTCTGGATACACCGTAGGAAACGATGTTAGTAGTAGAGATATTGAAGGTGAAAATCCCTTGTATTTGCCACAAGCAAAATCTTACGACAAGAGTGCCGCTCTTGGGCCTTGTATCTTTGTAACAGAGACTCCTATTGACCCTGAATCTGAAATCAAACTTGAGATTTTCAGAAATGGTGAAACTGTTTTCAGTCAAAACATACAAGTTAACCAAATGAAAAGAACGCAGGCTGATTTGGTCAAATACCTTTACGCCGAATGTACTTTTGATAATGGCTGTTTTCTTATGACAGGTACTGGAATCATTCCTGAAGATGAATTTTCTCTTCAAGTGAACGATAAGGTTGAAATCAGCATTGAAAACATAGGAACACTATCAAACACGGTAGAAACAAAATAACATGACAATACAAGGAAAGAACATCATTGGTTTTAATAATTCATCAGAAGGTACCGTTGCCATTCAGGCAATTAATCCTGTAACGGGAGACACTTTAGGACCTTTATTTTATAATGCTACTTTAGAAGAGCTAGCCTCAGCTACTGATTTATCAGAAGACGCTTTTGCTGTTTACCGAAAGAAAAGTGGTAAAGAAAAAGCAACTTTTTTAAGAAAAATAGCCGACGAAATAGAAGCTATTGCTCAAGACTTAACAGACAGATACACCTCTGAAACGGGCCTGCCAGAAGGAAGAGCAAACGGAGAAAGAGGTCGGACTTGCGGTCAATTAAGATTATTTGCCTCTCTTTTAGAAGAAGGTTCTTGGCTTAACGCCAAAATTGACCCTGCTATGCCAGACAGACAGCCAATGCCTAGAGTTGACCTTCGGTCAATGGAGAGGCCACTAGGTCCTGTTGCCGTTTTTGGTGCTAGTAATTTCCCATTAGCTTTTTCTGTAGCTGGTGGAGATACCGCTTCTGCCTTAGCGGCAGGTTGCCCAGTAATATTCAAAGCACACCCTGCACATTTAGGCACTTCGGAATTAGTAGGAACAGCCATTCAAAAAGCCGCAAAAGAAACAGGAATGCCAGATGGTGTTTTCTCTATGCTTCATGGCGACCCTGAAGTTAGTCAGGAGTTAGTTAAAAGCCCTGCTATTAAAGCAGTTGGTTTTACCGGTTCTTATAAGGTGGGTAAACTGCTTTTTGACATTGCAAATGCAAGACCAGAACCTATTCCAGTTTATTCAGAAATGGGAAGTACTAACCCTGTTTTCATTTTACCGAAAACCTTAGAAAGTCAAAAAGAAGCTTTAGCAGAAAACTATATCAACTCCGTTAATATGGGGGTTGGACAGTTTTGTACAAACCCTGGAATCTTGTTAATACAAAAGGACGAAGCTTTCATTAACATGCTAGAAGAAAAAGCCAAAAGCTCTTCTGGAGGAAATATGCTTACGCCAGGTATTAAAGATGCCTATAACGGCGGAATAGAAAAATCTAAGAAGTTTACGAAGATTATTGGTGTTGGTAAAAAAGCAGACGGATTAACAGGTGTAGAGCCTACTATTCTTCATGCCGACTACCAAACATTCAAAGATAACCCTCAACTAGACGAGGAAATATTTGGACCCACCAGTTTAGTCGTAGAAGGAAACTCCAAAGAAGAGTATCTAGAAATAGCTAAAAATTTGGGTGGTCATTTAACAGCAACAGTACATGGTTCTGAAGAAGAACTTACGGAGTATGCTGAATTATTAGAAATTTTGGAGCAAAAAGTAGGAAGATTAATTATCAATGGCTTCCCTACTGGCGTTGAAGTATCCCATGCTATGGTACACGGTGGACCATTTCCAAGTACTACAGACAGCCGAAGCACATCTGTAGGAACAGGAGCTATCACGAGGTTTACTAGACCCGTTTGTTTCCAAAGCCTACCAGATTCTTTACTTCCTGATGAGTTAAAGGAAGCGAATCCTTTGAAAATATGGAGACTTGTAAACGGCGAAATGACTAAATAAAAAGTATGAATCTTCATCTAAACGAAAAAGTAATTATTGTCTCTGGTGGAGCCAAAGGTATTGGAGAAGGCATCTGTGCTCAGTTAGCATTAGAAGGTGCCTTCCCCGTTATCATTGGGCGAAACGAGGAAGATAATCAGGCCTGTCTTGATAAAATTAACGCAGCTGGCGGTTTTGGATATACGGTAAAAGCAGAGCTTTCAAAACCAGAGGAATGCGAAAGAGCTATTAAAGATGTTTATGATCGTTTTGGAAAAATACACGGCCTTGTCAATAATGCAGGATTAAATGATGGCGTAAGCCTAGAAAGTGGAAATTATGAAGGTTTTATGCAATCGCTGCATAATAACCTAACGCATTACTACTTATTAGCTCATCATGCATTACCTGCCCTAAAAGAAAGTAAAGGAAGCATAGTGAACATTACCTCCAAAGTAGCAGAAACCGGCCAAGGAGGTACATCAGGTTACGCTGCCGCAAATGGTGGGAGAAATGCCTTAACTAGAGAATGGGCGGTAGAATTGCTCAAATATGGAATCCGTGTGAATGCCGTGGTAGTAGCAGAAAGTTACACACCTATGTATGACCGCTGGATTAAATCTTTGCCTAATGGTGAAGAGCAACTCAAAGAAATAAATAACAGAATTCCTTTAGGCAACAGAATGACTACAGTGGAAGAACTCGCCAATATGGTGGTATTCTTACTCTCAAAACGCTCTAGTCATACCACGGGACAAATTATGCATGTGGACGGAGGATATGTTCACCTTGACAGGTCATTAATAAAGAAATAAGAAAGTATGAAAAGATTTTGTTTAGCTCTTGATTTAAAGAATGACCCAAAACTTATTGAGGAATACGAAGTTTATCATCAAACCGCTTGGCCCGAAATCACTGCTAGCATTAAAGACGCAGGAATTCTTGATATGGAAATTTACCGTATTGAAAATCGTCTTTTCATGATTATGGAAACCAAGGATGATTTTTCCTTTGAAAAGAAATCCGAAATGGATTTAAATAACCCAAAAGTTCAAGAATGGGAAGAACTTATGTGGAAATACCAAGACGCCTTACCTTCTGCCAAAGAAGGAGAAAAGTGGCTAATGATGGATAAAATATTCAAGCTCTAACGCTCATTTAAATCATACCATTCCACATTCTCAAGATTTGCTCGCCTAGAGGCTCTTTCCTCTGGTGAGTAATATTTCTCTAAATAGTCTAAAACAGCAGGCTCAAACTCTCCTAAATCCCATAGGTTTTGGGTTTTCTGCATCCAAACGATTTTATCTTTCCAGCCTTCTCTGGTAAACCTGTTTTGGGTAATCAGTTTCGCAGAATGACAGGCCGTGCATTGACCTTTTACTAACATTAAGTTTGGGTCAATCTGCAAGCCACTGTCCGGGTCAATTCCAACGCTTAGTTCCTCCTGAATTTGAGGTTGACTGTTTTTGCATTTTATAAGCACTATAGAAAAGGCCAGTAATAAGAAAAGCAATAAATTCTTCATACGCTTAGCTCGCTACTTTTATGGCTATTCTGTGACAAGAATTATTTAGATACCCTTTAGGGTTCCAACCAGGAATAACCATTGGTTGAGATTTACCCTCCGAATCTGTAGCCTTTGCCCATACTTCATAGTAACCTTCTTTTGGGAAGTTAACTTCCGCTGACCAATGCTGCCATGCAAGCCTATTAACAGGCTTTTCTAAAGAGCAAACTTGCCATGTAGCCCCAAAATCTATAGAAACCTGAACTTTGGAAACCGATAAATCTCCTGCCCAAGCATGACCTCTAACACTTAAAGCCTGACTAGGCTTTATCACCGCACCTGTTTTAGGATAAGTTACCAAAGACTTTATCGGCATACTTTCAATAATCTTGAAATCCTCTTCTGCCACTTTCTCACCCGGTGCCACAGGGTTCTTAGGAACTCTATAACTGGTACCTGTCATTTTAGGTCCATCATGCACTATATTCCTAATCGAAATCCTTTCTAACCATTTCCCCGAGGTAGAAGCCGGCCAGCCACCTACCGCTAACCTTAATGGATAACCATTCATGGTTGGAATATCCTCATCATTCATAGCCCAAGCTATTAATGTTTCGTCTTCCATAGCTTTAGAAATTGGCACTCCTCTAGATATTGGTTTTTTGTCAGGGTCCCCGCTTATATGCGTGTCTTTTCCGTAATAACCTATGTAAACGGCATCTTCCTTAACACCAGCATCATTCAATATGTCCTTTAGCCTAACACCCGTCCATTTTGCACAAGAAACAGCACCTTCCGCCCATTGATTTCCTGATGCAGGAGGGTAAAAGCCTGCTCTCCCATTGCCACCACATTCTAATGTTAGTTGATAAGAATAATGTTTGAATTTAGACTTTAGCTCTGCTATTGAATATGATTTAGAATCAACAACCGACTCACCTTCAATTGTCAATTTCCATGTACTTAAATCAATACTTTCTGGAGGAATACCATTATTTCTGACAAACATCTTGTCAGCAGGAGTAATTCTATCATCCAATAAATGGGGTGGGGCTTCCACATTCCAAGGTCTATCATTCAGAACTATCAAGTCTTTATGTTTCCCTGGTAAAACCTCTTCTAACTGTCCTTCCGTAATTCCTAAAGGGAGAACGCCTTTTGGTAAGCTAGCAGCATGAACAATATTCGACCCAACTAAACAGGTCAAAGAACCTAAGACTGATTTCTTTAGAAATCCACGTCTATTCCAAATTCCAGATGACATATATATCTACTTAATTCTTCTTTACAAATACCTTAAACAAAGCCAAAATCAACCATATCCAAGGAAAGCCATGTAACAGTAAATCAAAGTAATCCATTGGTTTCATACCACTGGCTCCTCCAAATAACCATTTAAGTTTTCCTACAATATGCGGTCCAGGAATAAAAGGGGCTAAGCCCAAAGTTAAACACAGTAATAATGGCATCAAAACTGTTTTAAAGTCTCTTTTCATAGCCCTTTATCCTTCAATTGGTTATATCCAGAATTAGTTAAATTATATACTTTGAACCCTTTTTTTTCTAATACTTTGGCCGCTCTAGCACTCCTTCCGCCTACCGCACAGTAGACAAATACAGGTTTTGACTTATCTAATTCAGAAAGGTTCTGTTCAAATTTAGCATCGCTGTAATTAATCAATGCCGACTTTTCCAATTTACCATTGGCCCATTCTCCCGGAGTTCTCACATCTAATAACTGAGCTTTTTCGGTAGATTTGTAAGTACTTACAAACTCATCCAAAGGCAAGTTTGTTATTTGCGAATTTGCCTCCTTACAGGCCATGATGCTTACCAGCATTAATAACAATAATACAATCCTAGACTTCTTCATATTCTACTTCTATATTTTTAGTTTCTAAATTTTCATGCTCGCTTTTTATAGGGGTGCATGCCGCACATCCTACATTCATCACTGCTTGATATACAAAGAAAAGACCTGCCAGCACTAGAAAATGCTGACCCTCCATCAAACTTACGACGGCTATATATCCACCCATTACCAGTCTCAAAATCCTCACAAAGCTCCAGGGCTGAGCCAACAATTCAATAAATTTCATTCTATGTTTTTGTTTATACTACAATGATAAGAATAGTAAAAGGTTCTCTATTGAACATTTGTCACATGGAAATCAATCAAAGCCTGCATAGGGTCTTGTAGTATTAAAATGTCGTTATCAAAATACCTAGCCAACGTAGCCTTTAATAAATCTTGAAAATAAAATGCTATAGAACCAACAAATCCCAGCTTCATATCACCGTTCACATTATATTTTAATAAGTTATGCTTCACAAACTCTTCAAAAGCTTTGGACACCAAAGCTGACACCCACCTGTCCTCCAAATTTGATTTAAGAAAAGGCACAAACTTAGCGAAGTAGGCATTGGGTTTTTCCTTAGTCAAAACCTCAAAAATTACATCTCTTTTAAAGCTGCCAAATTCTATTTCAAATTTATCTTTCAAATCAGGAGGCAACTCATTTCTTAGGTAAGCCTTAATAAGCCTTTTCCCTAAATCCGAACCGCTACCCTCATCACCTAACCAAAAACCTAAAGACGGAACGGAGACCACTATTTCAATTCCATCATAAACCCCACTGCTAGCCCCTGTACCTAGTATACTAGCAACTCCTTTTCCATTCCCAAACAAAGCTCTGCATGCTCCTAAAAAGTCTGAAAAAACATGCACTTCAGCAGAGGTGTCAATATATTTATTCAAATAACCTGACATCACTTTAATCTTGTCAATACTAGACACACCTGCCCCATAAAAAAGAATAGATGAAATGGCTTCGCCAAAATGTAATTTAACCGAGGTAAGTATTTCACCTACCTGCTCCTCACTCATAAAATGAAGGTTAATTCCTTTCGTTTTAAAAATACGACAAGAAGTACCTTGGCATAATGCCCAATTTGTTTTCGTAGAGCCACTATCTGCAATTAGCTTCATTTAATAACATCTGATTCCAGTACAATTATCCGTATTTTTGTCGATTATTTTATGGAAATGAACGAATATAGCGAGCATACTCTGCCAAATGGCATCAGACTAGCACATAGAGAGGTCACACATACCAAAATAGTTCATTGTGGCATCATGCTAGATATTGGCAGTAGAGATGAAAAACCACATCAAATAGGTCTAGCTCACTTCTGGGAGCACATGGCATTCAAAGGCACTAAAAAAAGGAAGTCTTATCATATAATCAACAAGCTTGAAGTAGTTGGAGGAGAACTTAACGCCTATACTACCAAAGAAAAGATATGCTTTTATGCCTCCGTTCTTGACAATCATTTTGATAAAGCTATAGATATCCTAAGCGACATTACTTTTCATTCAATATTTCCAGAGAAACAAATTGAAAAAGAAAGAGGTGTAATACTGGAGGAGATGTCCATGTACCTTGACAGCCCTGAAGATGCTATTCAAGACGAACTAGACAGTCTAGTTTTCCAAAATCATACTTTAGGAAACAATATCCTCGGTACAAAAGAAAGTGTTCAATCCTTTACTCAAAACGACCTTAAAAACTTTGTTGAAGAGAATTTAGATACCAGTAAAATTGTAGTTTCTGTTGTAGGAAATATTACATTCAAAAAAGCTATTCGATTAGTTGAAAAATATCTGCTAGATATTCCTACAAAAAGCAACAATTCTTTAAGAACGAAGCCAAGCAACTACAAATCGCAAAACCTTGTTTTTGAAAAGCCCATTAATCAAGCTCATGTGGCTTTAGGAATCCCCTCTTATTCCCTAAATGATAAAAACCGATTTGCCTATTTTACACTCATCCATTTATTAGGAGGTTCTGGAATGAATTCTAGATTAAACGCAAGTTTAAGAGAAAAACATGGTCTTGTCTATGGAATTGATGCAAACTACACCGCATTTACAGATAGCGGTTATACTTCAATCTTCTATGCCACCGAACCAAAGAATTTAAAGAAAGCGAACCAGCTTGTTCAAAAAGAAATTGAACTACTCAAAACTAAACCTTTAGGTAGTTTACAATTAAAAAATTTAAAGGAGCAGCTAATGGGTCAATTAGCCATGTCTGACGAAAGCAATCAAAGCTTTATGCTTATGATGGCCAAAAGTCTTTTGGACCTTAATAAGGTAAACACTTTAGAAGAAGTATTCTCAAAAATTCAAGTTATCAATGCCAGTGACCTAAAAAATCTTGCAATAGAAGCATTACCTAAGGAGAGTTTTTCAAACTTAACTTACAAAGCAGGCTAAAATAGAACTCATATTATGGAAACTTTATTCGCTACAGAAATCCTTCAGGTCTTAAACGTCCTTTCCCCTTCCGAATCGCTTATAAAAAGAGTTTCTCAAATAAAGCAAGACATCTTTAACCAATACGGCAAATTTGATTCATATACATCAACAGCACATATCACCATAAACACCTATTTGCTCGACTCAGAAAGAATTACATCTTTCAATAAAAAGCTTTCTGAATTCTTTTCTTTCTATCCGCCTATTGACATACATGTAAACGGATTCGATTTTTGGGACTCTTCAAAAACGATGGTTCTTAAGGTAGAAGACAATAATGACCTCAAAAGATTAAGGAAAGACCTAAATATTTGGCGTAAACTAAATCATCTAAAAGGTAATTATAAACCAACCGATGTTCCACATATTACCATGGCCAAGAATCTCAACAACCAACTGTATCAAGAACTAAAATCTCGCTAGCAATACATTCCTTTTCAAACAAGTTTTGAATCAAATCATGTACTAAGTTTGTCAAAGAAACAATTTAGTCTCAAGTATTCCAGAAAGGAATTATTCGCTTTTGAAAACCGACCTAACGGTAGAGTTCTTTAAACTACTTAATAGAATCCTACTATAGCATCATGCTTATATGTAACGGAACGCCTTGTCGTTATTCTTAATCTCGCTAGCATTCTACAATAAAAGGCAAGAATCTTCTTAGAAACTAAAGATTATAAATAAACGCCTAGTTCATTTGGGTCAAGAGCAAAAGTTGGGGGATAGGAGATAAATTCTGAATTTTGAGCAAAATAAAAGAAGCTTAAAATTGGAGGATATTTTAAAACTACTGCTGCCAGAAATATTGGTTAATAATTTTGACATAACAAAAATCGATAAGAAGAAAGACCCAAGTGTTTTACGCATATATCTAACCGAAAAAGGAGATACCCCCAAAGAACTATCGCACCTAAAATTACATTCAAAAGGCTTCTTTGATGAGATAACTATCAGAGACTTTCCGATTCGTCATTATAAGGTCTTTCCACATATTAAACGTCGTAAATGGAAGGATTTAGAGACGAATAAGAACGTAGCAAGGGATTGGGAATTAGTGGCTAGCGGCACTCGTATGACAACAGAGTTTGCTGCTTTTTTAAAAGAATTCAATAGATACACAGGCTATTGATGTCGAAACTGTTGGCAAATTATTCGGATTAAATGGGAAGAAACTACAGCGGCAGTATAAGAATCATCTAAGCAATTTCAAGAACTGGAAGCAGAAACGAAGAGCCAAAGAATGGCTAGTTTACCCACAAAATATGAGAGAACATCTGTCAATAGATGAAACTAGTCTTTCAGATGGAGAACTTTATACTATTCTGACGAATAAAGAAGCGAAAGGTAAAAAAGGAAGCATTGTTGCCATCGTAGCAGGCACTAAAGCCGCTGATATAATGAAAGTCTTACGTAAAATACCAGAACCTAAATGTAAGATGATCAAAGAAGTAACCCTAGATATGGCCCCTAATATGGAATTAGCTATCAAGAAGTCATTCCCATGGGCAAAGCGTGTTACTGACTAGGCGTCCCCGACAGATTTCACGTACAAAAATTAGCTTGGGATGCAGTGCAAGAGATGAGAATCAAGCATCGTTGGGAGGCTCCCTGCCAAAGGCAGATAAATAGACCAAGAAAGCGATGCTATTGAACTTGCAAAAGCAAAAGGGACTCCATACAAACCTAAAATACTAAGTAATGGTGATACGCTAAAGCAGCTTTTAGCTCGAAGCAGGTATGACCTTTATAAGCGACCAGTAAACTGGTCTAAATCGCAGACCGAAAGAGCTACTCTATTATTTGAACGTTATCCTGACATTGAAAAGGCATTTGGCTTGGGTATTAAACTCGCTGAAATTTACTACAAGACCACTGACCAAGTATATGGCTTAGCTAGACTAGCTAAATGGCATTAAGAAGTAAGGCAGGCAGCCTTCAAGTCATTTAATTCTATTGCCCGAACTTTTGAGCATCATTACAGAACTATTCTTAAACATTTTGACAACAGAAGCACCAATGCTTCAGCAGAATCTTTCAATGCTAAAGTAAAAGCTTTTAGGAGCAGATTTAGAGGTGTCAGGAGTATTGAATTCTTCCTTTTTAGGCTATGTCAAATTTATGCTTAAAGAGTTCATCCCCCAACTTTTGTTCTTGACCCCAACTTTTGCTCTTGGTCCTTAGTATTGAGGTTTAATAAAAATGTCGGGGGGACGCCTAGTTCGTCAACCTACTCTCCCAGAACTA
>NZ_CAXHZC010000007.1:0-343522 GCF_964021845.1 uncultured Arcticibacterium sp.
CACCATCGCCCGTCGTTCCTGTTAAAATAACAGTTACCCCTTCGATACCTGGCTCCCCTGCATCTTGTAAACCATTTCCGTTCGTGTCAACAAAAACTGTATCTCCTAAACTCGCTGGTACATAGTAACCGGCATCGATATCTTTCTCGTCTTCGCCACTTGTAAGTGTGATTGTATCCGTGGTTCCGTCTGTCTCATTTGCATCACTATCGTCTGCTCCTTCGTCATCCGCTTCACCATTAGCATTCTCATCTGTTAATTGACCTGTTAAGCCATCTACATCGGCGGTCGTTGGGAATGTTACTACATAGTCGCCTGGTACTAATCCTGTAAACTCATAATAACCATCGCCATTAGTCGTCGTTGTCTCACTTACTGGCTCACCATCGCCCGTCGTTCCTGTTAAAATAACCGTTACCCCTTCGATACCTGGCTCCCCTGCATCTTGTAAACCGTTTCCGTTTACATCTACAAAGACTGTATCGCCTAAACTCGCTGGTACATAGTAACCGGCGTCGACTCTTGGCTCAAATTCACCATAAGACAAGGTATAAGTTTCTGTTATTCCAGTTGTTTGATCTGCATCCGAATCTTTATTCGTATCGGTTCCATCTGTATTTCCATTGGTAGCATCATCAGCCGTTATTTGGCCAGTAAGACCATCAATGTTTGCTGAGGTTGGGAAAGTTACTGTGTAATCACCTGGCTCCAATCCAATAAACTCATAGAAACCATTAGCATCTGTAGCAGCAGTTTGAGGAGTAATTGCAACTCCATCAACTATTCCATTTAAAGTAACAGTTACATTAGGAATACCCTCTTCTCCAACATCTTGTAAACCATTTCCATTAATGTCCACAAAAACTGTATCACCAAGAGCAGCTAATAAATCAATACAAGCTGTATCTCTTGCTATTTCTAATTCATTTAAATCTAATAAGATTGACTCATTGAAAAGTCCATTTCCTTTAGTGAAGGAATCTCCTCCATTTGAAGAAGAACATTCGTTATAAACATTATCTCCAGAAGAACCCGTTTCTAGGTTCAGTTTAACATCGACAGTTAGTATATAAGTATGTTTTTGGCCAACAGCTAAACTAACATCTTCTGAAAGTGTCCAAACCGCATCTCCTATATTTAATGTATTGACTGCAACTCCAGCATTATTTGTATAGGCCACTGACTGGATTTCAACATCCGAGTCAAAGCCAGGAGCATCTTGAAGTCCGTAAACACCGTCTTTACCACCTTTGTTTTCTACCTCAATAGTATACTCAATAGCATAATCGTCACGATCTATTTGAGTTCTATTTGAAGCAACTTTAGAGTGAACAATATATGGTAAATCTCCACAAGCGGTATCTTTCTCTATAACTGTTCCTTCAAAGTCCGTCAATAAAGACTCATTAAATAAACCTTCGCCAGCTTCGAACTCTGTCCCACCTGTTTTTGAGCCACATCCCTCATAAACATTATTTCCAGAAGAACCTGGTGTCATATCTATTTGCGTAATGACTTTCACAGAATAAGTATGACTTCCGCCTGCGGCCAAAGAAACACCATTTGCTAAAGTCCATACATTATCCGTAGGGTAAAGTGAAACTGTTGGAACACCTGAAGTAGTAGTATAACTAACATCTAAAATATTGATATCATCTTCAAAAGAAGCATCGTCTTTCAACCCATATGTTCCAGAAGCTCCACCAATATTATTCACAACTATTTCATAAGTTACTTCATACTTATTATCTCCTAAGGCCGTGGTAGCCGAAAGAGTTTTTGAATGCGTAATGAAAGGTAAATCGCCACATGCTGAATCTTTATCTATTACTAGCTCATTGCCATCTAAAAGAGAGGCAACATTAAATAAACCTTCGCCTGCAGCAATTGTTGAGGAATTTCCAGAGCCACACTCTTTATAAGTATCATCTCCAGTAACGCCATCTGTTAAGTTTATTGCAGCCTTAACTTTCAATACGTAAGTATGCTCCAGACCACCTCCCAATAATACATCAGTAGAAAGTGACCATGGCCCGTTTCCTGCTAAACTAGTTCCAGAAAAACCAGGAGCATCAGAAGTATAAGAAGCTTCTAAAATATTTATATCATTATCAAAAGCTGGTAGATCTGATAAACCATAAGTTGTTTTAGCACTTCCTGAATTATCAACTACAATATTATATAGGACTTCAAATTGATTATTACCCAAGTCTGTTGCTGAAACAAAAGTTTTGTTAATATTTAATTTAGGATTTAATATCAATCCAAAATCAACAGTCATATCTCCATAAGAATCATTTGTATCATCCTGAGCACCACCAATTTGGTTATCTGAATTACCTAATAATTCTTCATTCGCAGTTGGTTCGCCATTCGGCTCTAATACCACAACTTGTGAACTTATATCTTGACCTCCTGATACTTGCGAACCATTGTTGTTTCCATCCACCTCTTCCGTATCAATAGTAGTTTCACTAGCGTATTGATACTGCGTTGGTAAGTCTGCTCCAAGTATTTTGACTTGATATTGGCCAGGGGCCAATTCATCAAAATAATAATTCCCTTCTGAATCAGTAGGAACACTCTCTATAAAGTTATTTGAACCGTCAAAAAGAGAAACTGTAACTCCAGAAATACCATCTTCATTACCATCAATAATTCCATCATTATCACTATCAATCCAAACCGTAGACCCAATGCTTCCACATTGTACAACATTTACCATAACCGTAGCTGTAGCTGTACAGTTTTCAACGGATGTAACTGTCAATGTATAAATACCTTGAGTACTTTCTGTAATACTGCTAATCACAGGGTTTTGTTGATTTGAACTGTAAGAATTTGGTCCAACCCAAGAATACGTAGCTCCATTAGTCCAAGTTCCGGATTGGATAGTTAGATTCCCTCCTTCACAAGCATCTGCAATAGCAGGAATTGAGCCTTCTGGTTTTGGATGTACAATAATCTCAACTTGAGCAACTTCTTCACAAATCTTACTTGGAGGTGTACATTCTTCCACAGCAGCAGAAACAGCACCAATTCCAAAAGAGTCACCATTACCGTCAGGAGAGCATACCGTTATTTCAGCAATTTCGGTATTGGCTGGTACATTACTCAAAGTTATAGAAACCAGATCTGCTCCGTTTAACCCTGAAGTACTTGTCTTACTTTGAGTGACCCCACCAGCTGTAATAGTAACAGTTACTGGTCTAACATCATCTACCTCGTGCAGAGGAATTTTAAAATCTATATCTCTCGGTGCCGAACTTCCACCTATAGGTATATTAACCGTCACACAGTCATCTCCACCTGAAACATATCCATGATACAAATCAGTATCACTAGACAAGTATGAAGATGCACCACCTATTTGATCTCTTTCTACATATGCCGCTACACTACTCATCTGACAAGAACCATTGCCAGCAGTAATATCTATTTTGCCATCCGCACTTACACTAGAAAGTGTAGTTCTGAATATTTTTTCAGAATCTGGCTGTCCATTTGTCCTTACAACAAACTGCCCTGTAACCGTCTGACCTTCAATAGTCATAGTGTTAGCACAAGAACCATTCTCCACCCAAACTTCAACAATTACATTATTAAGATTTGATGGGTTTGGAATAGTGATAGAGTTTGACTGTCCTCCACCTTCAAGACCCTTTACATAGGTATCTATTATTTTATTAGTACCACAGCCATTTAAAACAGCATCATCAGTAGAATAGCCTTGAATAGAGTCATTTATTTTATAAACTTGCTTGTAAACAAAATTATCTATCCCTGAAAAACCTGTCGTAGGAGTATAGACAAACTCACCATTACCTGAGAAATTCAGTGTTCCATTGGAAACATTAGAATTTAAACTATAAACTATATCAAAAGCATCACTAGGTAATAAATCATTACTAGCAACATTTTCTGTTAAGAGCTCATCTTCACAAATTTCAAAATTATCATCAGTTGGAGGAATACAATTTTCATCACAGTTTTGAACATAAATAACTCCAGAAGCAGATGCCGTACAACCATTTTCAGTACACATAGCAGTGTACTCTTTGGTTGCATCTGGATTATTGATGGTTAATGTATTTCCAATTGCTCCAGTATTCCAAGATACGTTTCCGTTACAACCAGACGCCGTTAACGTAGCAGTTTCACCAGCACAAGTGGTTGTATTATTTACCGAAACCGTTGGTTGAGCTTTAAAAGTAACTTCCGTAGTTGCTGTAGCGGTACAGCTGTTTGTTGAAGTGACAGTAACAGTATAAACACCTGCCTCATCAGTAGTTACAGAAGAACCTGTAGCTGAAAAACCATTAGGCCCTGTCCAATTATAGGTTAGATTAGCCGTTCCTGAATTTGCAGTTAAAGTAACATCTCCTCCAATACATATATTCCCATTGTTTGAAGCAGTAGCCGAAATCACATCGGACTTATTACAAGCAACAATTTCAATATTGTCTAAATCCCATACTGAAAGATCTGCACCATTTCCAACAGGAGAATAAGCAGTCATTCTGAATTCAAATTCAGTTTCATCCGAGAATTCAAAATCAGGGTCATTACTTAAATCAATTTCTTCGGTAGTCCAACTAGTTGGGTTTGTTGAACGATTTAAAGACTCATAAACTAAATTACCTTCTTTATAAATTCTTATAGAGTACTTTTTCGGATAATTATTACTAGCCGTACCACCACTTGATGATGGCTCAGGAGCATAATCTAAAGTCTTTTCTGCCTTTTGGTTAAACCTCAATTTGGTTATTCCTCCTGTTTGAGAAGGATCAAAAGTAGCTTTAAACCTAATTGCTTTATCCCAATCTGCCGAAGAACTTTTACTTGCAGAAATACACATCGCTCTATCTGAGTTAGCATTCCCTGTATATCCTACAACACAACTATGAGGGTTATTTGAAGGATTATTTCGGTAAACGTTTGTAGCTGAAACAGATGTGAAATTACCAGAATTAGGATATTCAGGTAAAAACTCGCTGTAAGAATAGGCTTCTTGTAGAGCAAGGCACTGATTCAAATTCCATTTAACGACAGTTTTTGGCTGACAAGTCAAACAAACATCATTATTACAGTTAGGATCTACAGTTACTTCCACAGATTGCTCGGCAGCACAAGACCCCAAAGAACAACTAACTAAATAACTAGTTGTAGACTGAGGACTAACTACAATTTGCTCCGTAGTAGCTCCTGTACTCCAAAGAAGATTTCCGGAACAACTTGATGCTGTAAGTGTTACGGACTCTCCTTTACAGATATTAGCACTACTTACATTAATAATAGGTTTAGCTACGGAGTTTCCACAACATCCATTCAATTTGACCTCATCAATTTCCCAAACCGTACAACCTCCAGTCGGGTTAAAACCAATTAGCTCAAATTCATAGGTAGTGGCTGCATCTGAAATAAAGTCTTCTGTTTCTGCAAATGAAACAGTTTTTGTTTTCCAAGACTTAGTTAAGCCAGTAATGGTTTCCTCATGCACTTGTGTACCATTTTTGAAAACATAAAGTACAAGAGACTGCGAACCACCATCATTACACTGATAACCACTTCTCTTATAACTAAACTGTAAATCAGACAGTTTATATGATTTACCATTAGATGGTGTAATTGTAGTTGCAAATCTAACTGCTCTATCATTACCCGATCCTGGTTTCGATGTAGAGTTAATACCATTAATGCACATTGCATCTCCTGAAATTCCTGAGGCACAAGAGTGTTTATTTACATCAGGATTTACCCTATATATTGTACTTGCTTCTATTTCTCCACATCCACCAGTATTAGTTTTTGCGGTAAATTCTCCGTACCAGTTTCCACCAGTTCCGGTGTTACAATTATCCAAGTCCCAAGAAGCTAAAGCTACCGGCGTACAATCTGGAACACATACGGGGGTTCCTTCGCAGTTAGCATCAACAATAATATTAACAGTAGCTGTAGCACTACAAACTTTCCCACCAGAAACAAACGAAGCAGTTACTGTATAAACTCCAGCATCATTTTCATCTACATTACTTATCGTGAAAGATTGAGAAGAGCTAACTGTAACATTATCAGGAGATTTCCATGAATAAGAAAGACTACAGTCCTGAGGAACTTCTCCTTTAAACTGAGCATTGAAAGTAACTGAACCATCTAAACAAACGGATTGTGAACTAGCGGAAGCTTCCAATTCAAAAGGAACAATTCCACCTAGATTAAAATTAAAATCACCATGATCTGTTTTTTTAGACCAACCATTAGAACCTGAATTTGTAAAATTAAGGCTAAACCAACCACTAGCTCCAAAATCATTTGTATTAACATTGGCACCTGTACCTAGTTGGAAAGCAGGCATTGAATTACTATTATTATCAGAAATAGTAATTTCCATTCCAGCATATATTCCACTAGAACCACCTTTTATAGTTCCCTCAGCATCAGTATAATAATACAAATCATTTCCGTAAGTCGTACATGAATTAGCTTTCGGGCTATTTGATGGTGTGGTAGCAGTTCTATTTGAAAGATTATAGACTACATCAATGTAGTCATTGTTACCTCCACCATCGGCTTTGGCTCTACCGTAAATTTTAGCAGTTCCGTTACAATATTCTTCAAATTTAAGGTCCGTTGTTCTAAAGTGTTGATAATTAGGCTTCCCTTGAGAAGAACTCATATCCAACCAAACTGAATAATAAGTTGAAGATGTTGCACATGCTCCTCTTAATAAATTATCAGTTAGAGCTCTTTCTCCAGATAGACAAACGGGATCGTTAGTTCCTATATTCTTTACAGTAATAATATGTTTCGCAAAAGTCCCACAAGGATCTTCTGGTTTGAAACAAGCATAATAGTAATATGTACCTAAAGAAGATGGAGCTGTAGTTTGAATTGTAACCCCACCATTAGCAACGTACCCACCACCAACTACTGTTTTAGTTGTAAGTTGATCTAATGAATTAACATTCTGTGTTGACCTTACCCATTCTATATAAACCGAACTAGGAGCATCTGTCTTAACAGACAAATCAAAAACCTGACTTGGGTTAACTTCTGCAGAAGTAGGATCTGGGTCTGTTATTGAATAAGGACAATAATCTTCACAATCAAGAGCAACAGAAGTAGTTTTTTTACACGTACTATTTTTATCTTTTACCTCTATAGTATAAGTACCCTGACCTAAGCCAGTAAATTTATTTGATGTTTGATAACTACCATTATTTATTCTGTATTGATAATCACCACTTCCACCCGAAGCCTGAATCTCTATAGAACCATCTGATGAGCCACATTGCGGCTTTACTTTTATTGTATTATTTACAATAACCTCTGAGTAACAGGTATTTAAAACAACATTATCAAACTTTAAAGCCGTTTTTCTAGCATAGCCATAAATACGAACTTTATTAGTTCCTTGTGGAGTATAACCTTCTATAGGTGTTATACTTTGAAGAGTTCCATCAAAGTTCTTCGTGATATTAAAATCAGGAGACATGCTGATGAGCGTATTTCCTTGATAAAACTCTAATCGCAAATATGCATTATTACTTGTTCCGTGCTTTGCAGCATCCGCTGTCAACTTGTAGTATTTATTCTCCCCTAAAGCAACATCTTGATAAACTGTATAGTCATTGTCATAATTGCTATTATTTAAAATACCATATCCTCCAGAAGGTCCCCCTGTATATCTTGAGAATTGACCCTGAGGAGCTATCCAATTATTAGCGTTAGAATCAAAGTTAGGATTTAAGACCAGATTATTTGACAAACAAACACAAGACAATGGAGCTGGATTACACTCTCCATTAATAGCAATAGCACTACCTAAAACCCAAGATTGACCATTAACTCCAGACTGACCATTTTGATTATGCCTTGTATCTACTTGAATAGCAATGCTGCTTACGTTAGCAGGAACATTATTAAGCTCCAGCGTTACAATATTTAAACAACAATCTCCTAAAGACTTATCTGAACTATAAATAAATTTTGAAGTCGAACTTGAACCTGCAGTGGCCTTAATCATAAGGTACCTGTTATCGTTCGTCATTTCGGAAATAGGAACATTAATAGTCAAATTCCTAGAAGAAGAAGATGTTGGAATTGACATATTGATGGTTTGCACATCATTATAACCACTCCTTTTAGCAAAAACACCTGAACTTTGAAAGCCTACAACATTTCTCTCTACATATAATACTAATGACTGAAGATTTGAAGTACTACTTGAATTTGTATATGTCACAGAGGATGCTGCCGAAAGCTCAGCTCTATAAACATAAACGTCAGAGCTACCTCCTACTGGAGTAGTTCTCTGTGCAGTCTTACCTTGAATAGTAATAGAAGAGCCAGGGTTACCCCCTTTATATATTACCTCTGCATAAATGCGGTTAATATTGCTCGCATTCGGAATATTAATGGTCGAGGTTGTCTGTCCCTTTATTCCCTGACCATATACATCCATCCTCTTGCCTTCAGCACAAGAATAGCTCCAGTCTGTATCAACCGAAGCTACCACCCTTGCAGAAACCATTTTACTGGAGGCCTCTTCTTCCTTTACAAAGTCAGAAGTCATGAATCTATTAACCCGCTCTAGTCGTTCCAAGGCATGTTCGCTCCCTTGAAGAAACGGGGCTGCTTTTAAAACAGCAGCTTCAGCTTCCTTAAAGGAAAGACTCTCGCCCGCAACGGAGGATTGCTGACTTAAAGCACTTTTCAACGAACTACTTTGACCCGTTGTTCCTGACCCCTTGCTTTGAGCAAATGTCGGTGAACCAAAGAATGATAATAGTGTAATTAAAGATAGGGCACTAAATAGCCTTCTCTTCATTTTTGAAGATAATCTGGACAGACTTCTCATTTCAGTTTTAAGTAAGTGTTCTCTCAATAGAACTAGTTTTTTAAATAAATTCAATCAGCAATGTTAAATTCCTTATCAGAATTATCAGTTTTTTTTCTAAATAAAAAAAAGCAACATCCAGTTTTCCATATATAAACGACAGTATTTGAAAGGGCAATTCGCCCTTAAAAATTATGCCAAAATACAGGATTGCACGATGTTACTTTCTAAAAAGCCCTCCCAAACACCAATGAAGGCATCTTTTAAGACTTATTTTATTTAATCCAAAAAACGGCATAAGACGTTTTAAGAATTCCCAAATAATAGTGCAAATACCGTGCTAAAAATGTCTCCGCTTAATATTTTTCCTTTTCAGATTATTAGACGCATATTTCTATTTTAGGTCACTTTCTTTGTTTCTTTGTGAGGTTAATAATCAAAAAAACAAGTACGTAGTGAAACTTTGGAGCAAAAGTAATGGTAAGAAAGTTCAAGAAAACATTGAACAATTTACCGTAGGTCAAGATAGAGAACTAGATATTCATTTAGCCCGATTTGATGTATTCGGCTCCATGGCTCATGCCATTATGCTGGAAAGTATTGGACTTCTAGAAAAAAAAGAACTAGAATCACTCCTTATAGAATGTAAAAGTATTATCTCCGACATTGACAGTGGTGTTTTTAAAATTGAAGATGACGTAGAAGATGTTCACAGTCAGGTAGAGTTAATACTCACCCAGCGATTAGGAGATATTGGAAAGAAAATCCATAGCGGCCGCTCTAGAAACGACCAAGTTTTAGTGGACCTTAAGATGTACCTTAGGAGTAAGATAGAAGACATGTGCTCTCAAACGAATTCGCTTTTTCAAACTCTTATTGAGAAAAGCAATTTGCACAAAGGAGACCTACTGCCTGGATACACTCACCTTCAAATAGCTATGCCCTCTTCTTTTGGCCTATGGTTTGGAGCATATGCAGAAAGCCTTATTGATGACATTACTATACTTCAAGCAGCATATAAGGTTGTTAATAAAAATCCTTTAGGCAGTGGTGCTGGTTATGGCTCTTCTTTCCCACTCAACAGAACCATGACTACAGAGTTACTTGGCTTTGATGACCTAAATTATAATGTAGTATACGCTCAAATGACTCGAGGGAAGATGGAATATGCCGTTTCTTCCGCTTTGAGTAACATTGCCAATACTATATCAAGACTGGCAATGGATGTTTGTCTTTACAACAGCCAGAACTTTGCTTTCATCAAGTTACCAGAGGAAATCACAACAGGCAGTAGCATAATGCCTCATAAAAAGAACCCTGATGTGGCAGAAATACTCAGAGGAAAAGCTAATCTTTTAAAAAACCTACCAACTCAGATAAACAGCTTATTATCAAACTTACCAAGCGGTTACCACCGAGAACTTCAATTACTTAAGGAAATTCTTATTCCAGCCTTTGATAGCTTCTCGGAGTGTTTAGAGATTACGGAATTTATGGTAAGAGAAATGGAGGTGAAGAAAAATATTCTTGACGACCCAAAGTATGACTTACTATTCAGTGTTGAAAATGTAAACAACCTTGTATTAAAGGGCACACCATTTAGAGATGCTTACAAAATTACTGGCGAAGGCATTAATGATGGAAACTTTGTACCAGACAGAAGCCTTAATCATACCTTAGAAGGTAGCATAGGAAACCTATGTAATGATGCTCTAGTGAAAAATATGGACTACTTAATTGCCGGATTTGAATTTAATAAAGTAGATAAAGCGTTTGAGAATTTACTTAATCGTTAAGAATTAGAACTTTCATTCTACTGCATAAAAAAAGCATTCCGTTTGGAATGCTTTTTTTATATCTAAAACGAATAAGCTCCTAGAAACAAGAATCGTCTCCGTTTGAGCAACATCTTGAGAATCTCTTACCCATTTTTTTGTATTGACTCTCAGTGATTTCGATATAAACTTTTCCATCATCACCTACTTTCATTTCTTGCTTAGTGAAACTTGCGTCAAGCTCAATTGGCAAGTCAATATTTTTCTCTGCTGGCTCATTTCCTTCACCATCACAAATCTCTAAAGCATGCGTAAGGTTGCTACTTCCAGTAAGCATGTATTGAAGGGCAGATGCTCCAGCAACACTATATTGACCTAAACATAAATATTTGTCAGCCGACTCTCCTTTTGAAAGTTTACCCATTTTCTTGGCATGGGCAATAACAGTTACTGTGTTACTGTGCTCTTTACTTACTACTTCACTTATGGCATCATTTCCAGCAAAGAAAATAGTTTGTTTTTTCTTACCAATAACTCCATCCGAAGCAGCTTCAGCTACTACTGCATCAGTTGATTCAATTTCTGTAGCAGAAAGACCTTCCATTTCAGTTCCAGCCATATCAGCAGGACATAAGGCATAATCCTTTTTCAAGACAGCAAATCTCTTTTTAGTAACATCCATTCTAATGGCACCGTTATCACCAAAGCTTGTCTGACCTTCTTCTACATCAAAATCTAAGTTTACTGGAATTTTTAAATCAACATTGGAAAGTGCGTTTCCATTTTGATTATCTACTCTTACAACTTCCGAAGCACTCGTAGAACCAGATGCTGCGTATTCATATGTAACACTTACAGGAACAGTCAATTTACCTAAACATAAGCTCTGACCACCATAAGATGCTACTAACTCTACTTCTTTAGTCCCCATTACACAATCTCCACTAGCCACTTCACCAGCACCCGATAAGTTGATTGTTTGATCTACCGTATCCTGACAATCTGGACATGGTGTACAGTTACAATATGGATTGGCTGTATTATTAGCACTCCAAGCGGAAAAATTATTACACTCAGGACAAGGAATCTCTTGGTCACATTTAGGAAGATCTTGGAAGAAGATATTTCCACAAGTTTTCATAATGTAGACAAAGCAAGGGCCATCTTTAACAAAAATCTGATACCCTTCAAAATCTTTTCCGAATTGAGCTTTGAAGTATTTCTTACTTCCTGAGCCCATCCACCCTACTGAGCCAGCAGGTACAATTACTGGAGTAATGTCATCTTTGTCAAATTCAGGATCTTCAGAACCTGTATAACCTAGGGTTCTTAAAAGTCTATCAAGTTCAGCACCATTTCTTTTGCTTCTTCTTTTGACAGCTTTAAGATGAGCATAGGCCGAAGCGGCTGTATGTCGTCTAATTCGTCCAAACTGAGGATTAGTTCCAAGCCTATTAAGGATCTTTGGGGCAGCTCCTTCTGGCATAGTAGTTACTACCTCATCATGAAAAAACGAGTTAAGCGTTTCTACACATGGTACAGAACCTTGGGCATTTGATTGCGTACTAAATGCTACTGTGAGCAAAAAAGCACCGATAAGAAATAAAGGATTCTTCATTGGAAAAATTGTTCTTATTTAGTTATTAGAGGGTAAAAATACAACAAAGAATTAATAGATATAAGCAAACTATCCACTAAAATATTAAACAAAAACATGGTACGATTTTTTACGGTAAGGGCTTTTTTGCCAAAATTCCTCCGTATAGTTCGGCAAATTCAAATGTTACTATTCCGAGAATCGTAGTATTTTTGCATAAAATTATAAAACTAAACATCATTCATGAGTTTATTAACTGTAGGTTCTGTAGCATTTGACAAAATAGAGACACCTTTTGGCAAGACAGATAAAATTATTGGTGGGGCTGCCACTTATATATCATTAACTGCTTCTTACTTTACTAAAAAGAATAATTTAGTGGGGATAGTTGGGGCAGATTTTCCTGCCGAAATGATTGAAACATTTCATAAACATGCCATTAATACTGACGGCCTAGAAATAGACCCAAACGGTAAAACATTTTTCTGGTCTGGTAAGTATCATAATGATATGAACAGCCGTGACACCCTAGAGACTCAGTTAAATGTTTTGGATGGTTATGAGCCAAAATTACCTGAGCAATACCAAGACTGCGAATACCTTATGTTAGGAAACATGGTGCCTGCTGTGCAGCATGCTACTTTAAATAAATTTAACAAGCGTCCTAAATTTGTGATGCTAGATACCATGAACTTATGGATGGACATAGCCATGGATGAACTAAAGGCAGTTATTGCTGATATTGATTGCTTGACAATAAATGATTCTGAAGCAAGACAACTTTCAGGCGACTACTCTATAAGAAAAGCGGCTAAAACCATTATGGCAATGGGACCTAAAACTTTGGTTATTAAAAAAGGTGAGCACGGTGCTTTATTATTCCAAGGAGATAAGATTTTCTTTTGCCCTGCTTTACCGTTAGAGGATGTTTTTGACCCAACGGGTGCTGGAGATAGCTTTGCCGGAGGGTTTATTGGCTATTTGGCAAAGTCTGACGACTTATCTTTCAATAACCTTAAAAGAGCTATGATATATGGTTCGGCAATGGCTTCTTTCTGTGTTGAGAAATTTGGTGTAGAAAGAATATTAGGCCTAACTGACCAAGAGATAAACGATAGAGTAATGGAATTTGTACAGCTAGCCAGTTTCGAAATTAGCTAATCAAATATTTTCAAGACAGTGTTATGGCTAGAAACCTCCTCGGTCATAATACTGTCTTCTCCTACTTACTTTTAAATCTTTAAGAAGGGAAGAACGAACCCTCAAATCAAAACTATAGTTTGAGGCTCTTGCCGCATTACCTGCAATAGGTGTCCAGTTAAAGCTCATATCCCAACAGTGTAACTCACGCATCATTCCCACCGTAGTCAGTGTTACATCTTTATAAACAAAGTCCCAACCTGTACTGTAGGTTACTTTCCACTTTGGTGTTAAACTAAAATCTCCTCTAAAAGACAAAGCTTGCGTTACTCGAGCATCTGCTAGACCTTGCTTAGAATAGTTTAAAGAGTAAGCCACTGTCAAACTCCATGGGATTGAAAAATCTACATAAGCCATAGGGTTAGCCTTGATAAACTTCTCCATGGCAGCTTTCGCGGGGTCTTCATTTTCATCCGTTTCCTTTCCTCCTTGTTTACCCTTATTAAAGGTTTTAGGACTAAGCGTGGTATTCATAGACAAGTTAAAACTACTCAAGTAGTCTCCCACATCTACTTCTGTATTATTTTTCCATTTAAAAATCGGAACTCTTTGCCCGGCTAGGTTACTGGAAATTAAATCGTCTTTAACATACTGGTAAGGGTCTATGGTACCTCCTGTATTTAACCTTATCAAACCTTTAAATAAGGATGTATTAGCACTCAAATTAATATTGGACAGTGCAAATTCGCCTAAACCTACCTTAGCAAGAAGATTGTAGCTCCCGTTTATACTAAAATTGTCAAGCAAGGAAACTTTCTCAAATTCGTTTTGAGCAGTGTCTGACTTACTTCGCATTTTAGCTTCTAGCTGATTCGTTATTCCGAAACTAATATTGGCTGAAGCCGAACCTGTTCTCGCCGAAGAATTGATAAATCTTGGCAAATACTTTTCAGTTATAGCCCCCGTACTATCCTGCCTAGTAACAGTCTTATACGCATACTGCCCTTCGGTATCTGGTGTGTAACTCAAACTCATAGAAGGAGAAACGGTATGCCTAATAGCCTGCATTCTTCCTTTTTCGTTAAACCTATAAGTTCCGTACACTCTAGTATTTAAACTTGTTCCAAAAGAATAGCTCTGACCAAAAGACGGCTTATTTAAGGTATCAATTACGACTACACCGCCACCATTAGGGTCAACTAAAACTCTTAAGTTTTGTAAATCATCATAGCTGTATGAAACAGAATCATAATCTTCAACACCTTGTACAGTAACAGTTCTTCCATCGCTTAAAGTAACAACCTTCTCTCCGTCTCCAGGATTTACAAATTGATACTTCAATTCCTTAGTAAAAACATCTCCTTTGTAGGAAATACTTGGCGTCAGGTTTATATACTTAGCAATCTTCAGGTTTGGTAGCGAAATAGGCACATTATAAGAAGTATTAAACACCCCATTATTAAGAATATTATCAATACCCTCAATAACTGGGCTATCTAAAGCTGCAAGCTGCTCTTCGTAAAGAATTCTTTCTTCATCAGTTAAATTATTTGACAAAAGAAGCTGCTCGAGCTCCTGCTTTCTTCTTTCTTCTATTGCAGAAATGGGCTCGTTAGAAACTCCAGCAATATTGTAATCATTATAGCTGGTAGATCGAGTGTTGTTTTGATTTGTTACGGAGTAGCCTCCATTAACTGAAAGCCCTGTTCTAAAAGACTCATACCATCTTCCTATTTGTTTTTTCTCTGGCACAAATGGGTTAAACTGACTAACAGCTAAACTATATGTAGCTCCAGCATTTAAAACCTTGGTAGACACGTTTTGATTGACCCTTAATGCTCCACTCGTTCTTATCAATTTCCCAAAGTCTTTTGAGTATTGAATAGATGAGCCAAAAGTATTACTGGTGTATTGGTCTACGGCGTCTAGCCTTCTATTGTTTTGATTAAAGCCATTACTTACCAAATTGACCGAAGCAGAAAAACTTCTATCAGGTCTTTTGTTTTGCGGAGAATGC
This sequence comes from uncultured Arcticibacterium sp., assembly GCF_964021845.1. Classification (NCBI taxonomy): domain Bacteria; kingdom Pseudomonadati; phylum Bacteroidota; class Cytophagia; order Cytophagales; family Leadbetterellaceae; genus Arcticibacterium; species uncultured Arcticibacterium sp. The sequence goes on from NZ_CAXHZC010000007.1 coordinate 15,369, forward strand.
GACCATGAAATATTAAAATCTCTAGAAGTTTCTTGAAGCGACAGCTCATCACCAGGATTATTGACATTGAACTGGACATTGACATTTCCTGAGTATCTATACTTCTTGGTATACTGTGACTGCACGCCAAGACCAAAACTTCCTTTGGAATAGATTTGACCTAAAACCTTTGCACCGATATACTCATTGAAAGCATGATAGTAACCAAAGTCTCTAAAGTAGTAGCCTCTGTTATTGGGCTCTTCTCCATAGCTACCCATAATAAAACCTGATGTACCTATCTCCTTCTTCTTTGGCACAGGAAAAAAGCCAAAAGGAAAACCTATGGGCAAAGGAATACCGGCCAAAACTAAATTAAATGGCCCAGAAATAATGGAGCGTTTATTCACAAGCTTAATTTTCTTTGCAGCAATATGAAAATGCGGCTCCGCCAAATCACAAGTAGAGTATTTAGCATCTACTAAATAGAGGTTATCCTTTGGGTCTTTCTTTACTTTCTCACCTTGAATTATACCCTCTCCCTCTTGCGTTACAATCCCCTTAATAATGGCCTTCCTAGACTTAAAGTTATACCTTATGGTATCTGTATTATAGGATTCTGCTCCTTGCGTAAAAATCGGTTTTCCTTTTACTTTCTCTCCCACCAACTTTGTAGAATCTGGAACTCCGTGTGCGTAAATCTCACTATCTACCCAACTAAAGCGAATAAAATCAGCTTTTAAATCCACATCTCCATACTCTACGGAAGCATTACCATATAAAAAAACAGTCTCTCCATCCACTTCCATTATAATGGTATCAGCAGAGTAAACCACAGTAGTTTCTAAGTTATTATCTACACTTACTAAGGAGTCGGCAATTAAGCTCTTCGGAAGTGTATCTTTGGGAATCACTAATGAGTCTGAAAATATGCCATTGGTAATAGTATCTTGAGCTGCTACTAAAGAGTCTGTTTGAGCATAAGTCAAACTGGAAACTAGGCAGCACAACAAAAGAATAGGACACAAAATATGGGATTTGCGACCTACGATTTTAGAGGAAAGTCTCAGGACAATATTTTTAAATTTTTCCTGTTTTATCAAAAAAGTTAAATTTGAATCACAAAAGTACTTTAATTGTACTTCCTAATAACGTAAATTATACAAATCTCGTGTTAAATTTACCTAAATAACACTACATCATGCTTTCTAATAAAACCTTCATAATAGCCTTTTTACTTACATCTGCCACTTTTTTTTCGTTCAGCAGGCTCAATAGCTATCCCTTAAACGCCGTAAAAAAAGTGGTGATTGATGCCGGACATGGTGGCAAAGACCCTGGTACAGGAAATGGCCGAGAAAAAAGATTTGCTTTAGACATAGCTCTCCGCTTAGGTAAAATGATAAAAAATAATCTAAAAGATGTAGATGTAATTTACACTAGAGACACTGATGTGTTTATTCCATTAAACGAGCGAGCGGAAATTGCCAATAAAAATAAAGCCGACCTTTTTATATCCATACACTGTAATGCGTTCACATCTGCAAATGCAAGTGGTACAGAAACTTATGTTATGGGGCTTCATAAAAGTGAGGATAACCTTAACCTGGCTAAGCGAGAGAATAATGTGATTTTAATGGAAGATAATTACAAAAAGTCTTATAAAGGTTTTAACCCAAACTCTCCGCTTGCACATATCATGTTAGCCAACTACCAAAGTGCTTTTATGAATCAAAGCATGGATTTTGCTTCAAGAGTGGAGCGTCAATTTGTTAATCATGGAAATAAAAGCCGTGGCGTAAAACAAGCAGGTTTTTTGGTTATCTGGGAAACTACTATGCCGAGTGTATTAATTGAAACGGGTTACCTCTCTAATCCTACTGATGCCAGAAAATTAGCCTCGGAAAGTGGTAGAGAGAATATTGCGAAAGCGATATACACGGCATTCAATTCCTACAAATCTGACGTAGAAAGAAACCAATAAGGCATTATATTTGTGTCATAGTTGTAATCACAGGCATAAACAGCAAAAAATGAAAATAAGTAAAGAAGCGAAGGTTGGTTTATTAGGTATCATTTCGCTAGTTATCTTATATCTAGGTTTCAATTATCTTAAAGGTTTGGATGTATTTTCTACAGAAAATGAATACCAAGTAGTATTTAGTGATGTACAAGGGCTTCAGACCTCAAACGCCGTTACCTTTAAAGGTGTAAATGTAGGGCGTGTAATGTCTATGAAGACAGACCAAGAGAATAATCGGATAAATGTAACATTAGCCGTTAGAAAGCACATAAAACTTACAGACCAAACTGTAGCTCTATTATCTGACGATGGACTTATAGGTGGTAAACTGATAAAACTGCAAATAGAACCAGGGACAAGCCTACCTGAAGGAGGCCTTCTTAAAGGTCAAACTGAAATGGGTTTGGCTGATGAAGCCATATCTACCATTACACCTGCTCTGCAAAATGTGGACTCCCTTTTAATTAATCTTAATAAGGTGGTAAAGCAGTTTGACCAAACCGGTTATGCCTTAAATGAACTCCTGACTTCTGCCAATAAAACTACAGATGGTTTAAACGCTGTTTTAGCTCAAAATTCTAATGGTCTGGCAAAAGTTATTTCTAATGCTGAAACTGTTACAGAAAACCTTGGAACAGTTACGGGAAACTTAGACACTCAAATAGCTCCAATAATGGAAAGAACTGGAGCATTTACAGAAAACCTTAGTACTTTAGAACTAGAGAAAACAGTAAGCAGCCTTAATACTGCCATAGCTGGCTTGCAGGATATTCTGACAAATGTAAATGAGGGACAAGGTACTTTAGGCAAATTAACTTCTGACCAGTCACTATATTCCAACCTTGACGAAACAGCCGCATCTTTAGACGCCCTACTTTCTGATTTGAAAGCGAATCCGAGACGTTATGTGCATTTCTCTCTTTTTAAAGGGAAAGATAAGGAGGGGAAGAAGAAGGAGTAACGTATTCCTATTGAACCAAGCTTATCCCTTCCGGCTCAATAACAATAAGCTTTTGCTTGTATAAACTACCAATAGCCCTTTTGAAGGCTTTCTTGCTCATTTCTAATCTGCCTTGAATATCTGCAGAGTCAGATTTATCAGAAAGGTCGAGGCTGCCGCCATTGGCTTTTAAAGTTTCTAATACCTTTTGAGCATTGGGCTCATTGATATTTTCAAAACCTTGCTTTTGAAGGGTGATGTCAATTTTACCATCTTCTCGCACCACTTTCACAAAGCCTTTAGTGATGTCTCCCCAAGCTACCCTTTGGAAAATCTCATTTTCATAAATAAGTCCACGGTATTTATGATTGACCGCCACATTATATCCTAGGTCGGTTTTGTCCAAAATCAAAAGGTCTACCTCCTCCCCTTCTTTTAGATCAATGTTTTCAAACTCAAAGTGCCTATTCAGTCGGCATGAACCTACTAGCCTATCTGTCTCGGTATCTAAATAAAGGTAGACCACCGTGTAATCCCCTTCTCTAAGCTTTTGATTTTGTTCTCTAAAAGGAACAAAAAGGTCTTTTTCTAAACCCCAGTCTAAAAATGCCCCTATTCTGGTAGCTGCACTTACCTGTAAACAAGCAAACTCATTAAGCTTTATAAGAGGTTCTAAAGTGGTAGCAATGATTCTATCTTCAGAGTCTCTGTAAAGAAAAACCTCCACCTCATCGCCTACATTCAGGTTTTCGGGAATGTACTTATGAGGTAGTAATACATCGTTATTTTCGTCATCTCCTAGGTAAAAACCTACCGATGTACCTCTTAAAACCTCTAACTTATTTAATTGACCTACTTTTAGCATGCTCAAAGCTAGGCAATGTTCATCGGAGATTGATTAATATTTCATAATTTTGCATTCTTTTTTACGCTTGGAATGGGCTAAACATTCCATTATATATAGAACAATTATAGATGTTACTGAACGAGCAAGAAATCCTTAGAAGACAAAAGAGAGAAGAGCTAATGGCTATGGGCATAAATCCCTACCCGCCAGAGCTTTTTGAAATCAACGCAACGTCTGCCGAAATAAAGGCAAACTTTGACACAGAAAAAGGAAACTATAAGTTTATAAGCCTTGCGGGTAGACTCATGAGTGTACGTGGTAAAGGAAGTGCAGCTTTCGCAGAAATTCAGGATAGTTCTGGAAGAATTCAGGTCTATTTCAGAAGGGACGACATTTGCCCAGAAGAAGACAAAACGATGTACAACATTGTCTTCAAAAAACTTTTGGACATTGGTGACATTCTAGGAATCCAGGGATATGCCTTTGTGACTCAAGTAGGAGAAATCTCTATTCACGTAACGTCTTTCAAAATACTCAATAAAGCCCTCAAACCTCTCCCAATAGTAAAGAGAGACAAAGACGGCAATGTACATGATGGCTTTACAGACCCAGAATTAAGGTATCGTCAGCGTTATGTAGACCTTATAGTAAATCCTGAGGTTAGAGATGTTTTCTTAAAACGAACGAAAATCACAAATTCTATTCGCCAGTTTTTCAATGACAGAGAGTACTTGGAAGTAGAAACACCTATTCTTCAGCCCATTCCTGGAGGTGCAGCAGCTCGTCCATTTATGACACATCACAATGCTTTAGATATCCCTTTATATCTTCGTATTGCCAATGAGCTGTACCTCAAAAGATTGATAGTTGGAGGTTTTGATGCTGTCTATGAGTTTGCTAAGGACTTCAGAAATGAAGGTATGGACAGAACGCATAATCCAGAGTTTACAGTCATGGAACTGTACGTGGCCTACAAAGATTATAACTGGATGATGGAAATGACTGAGGAGTTACTAGAAAAAGTAGCTTTAGACTCCAATGGTACTTCAACAGTAACTGTAGGCGAAAATCAAATTGAATTCAAAGCCCCTTATGCAAGAGTTCCTATTTTGGAAGCTATAAAAGTTCATACTGGGTATGACGTGGCAGGAATGAATGAAATAGAGCTACGTGAGGTTTGTAAAAAAGTAGGCATACCCGTTGATGATACTATGGGAGTAGGAAAGCTCATTGATGAGTTATTTGGGGAAAAATGTGAGCATCATTACATTCAGCCTACGTTCATTACTGATTATCCTAAAGAAATGAGTCCATTATGTAAAGTACATAGAGATAACCCAGACTTAACAGAAAGATTCGAACTAATGGTGAATGGTAAAGAATTAGCCAATGCCTACTCTGAGCTAAATGACCCTATTGATCAACGTGAACGCTTTGAGGAGCAAATGCAGCTGACTAAAAAGGGAGATGATGAAGCCATGTTCATTGATCAAGACTTCTTACGAGCCTTAGAGTACGGTATGCCCCCTACATCAGGTATTGGTATTGGTATTGACAGGCTGGCTATGCTATTGACTAATAATACGAGTATTCAAGAGGTGCTTTTCTTTCCTCAAATGAGACCAGAGAAAAAAGTAGAAGTTGCCACCGTGGCCGACTATGAAGCCGTTGGCGTTCCTGAAATTTGGGTCCCAGCTTTGCAAAAAATGGGATTCTTCACCATTGAGGCTCTTAAAGAGGCTAATCCGAATAAAATATTTAATGATTTGGGCGGAATGCGTAAAAAACTAAAAATTGACACAAAACTTCCCTCTAAAGAGGAAATTGAGAACTGGGTTTCATAAAAAACACACCAATTTTCACTAAACACTAAAGCCTCCATTGCCCTTTTACCAATGGAGGCTTTTTTTATCCAAAATAGTCTATAAGGCATTTAAATAACATTTCTCCACGTTCGTATTAAGCTACTCTTCATACTCTTGACCACTCTTAAGAAGGATTCTAAATAACGGAATAATACAATAGTACGCCACTAAGACACTCACACTCCAATATTCACCACTTTTGCTTTACTTATTGTACTTATTTTATATTATGTTATAATCATTTATCTTTTTTATGGCAAATACTCATTTTTGCCATATTAAATTTTTTTAAAAACAAATAGTGCAGTACACTTGAACTGTATTTAGAACGAAATACAAAATTTAGCAAACGAAACTTCCCATCCCGACCGCAACAATGGCGAAAGTTTTACAGAGGCTATGTGTAGAAGCATAGCTACTGTAGACAACGGTGTCTAGTGTGTGTGGTAATAATAATTCTAAACTAATCTTAAGAAAATTTCATCACGAAATTCAAAATCGTGGTTTCAAGAAATAAAATGTTTTCTCCGCCTTTGGTCAATGTAAGAACCGAGCGGTCGGGGAACTCCATTTTCCGGGCGGAGAAAACATTTCAAGAACTTGTTAAAATGAACCTTAAGCTAAACTGAACCTAAATGAAAAAATTTCTACTTTTAAACAGAGTCTTAGTTCTGCTGCTTTTTGCCCTTACGGCAAATGCTCAGACTATCTCAGGGGTAGTGTCATCTGCAGAAGACGGCCCGCTACCTGGCGTATCCATTGCTGTTAAAGGTACCACTGTTGGTACCATTTCAGACTTTGATGGTAAATTTTCTTTAAAAGCACCTTCTAAAGAATCTATATTAGTATTTAGTGCAATTGCATTTGCAACACAGGAAGTAACGGTAGGAAACAAAACCTCCTTTAATGTTACTCTCGTTTCTGATAACAAACTACTTAATGAAGTCGTAGTAACTGCCTTAGGAATTAGCAGAGAAAAGAAATCACTTGGTTTTTCTCAACAGGAACTTGCTGGCGAAACACTAACAGAGTCTCGTTCAAGCAACGTGGTTAACGGATTATCTGGTAAAGTTGCCGGTGTGCGTATATCCTCTAACGGTGGACCTGGGAGTGGTTCAAATATTCAAATAAGAGGTGCTTCTTCTGTGTCAGGAAATAACGGTCCATTGATAGTAATTAACGGTGTACCAATGCAGCAAGATAATGATAACACCTACGGTGGTGGTATTTCTGAAGTAAACCCAGACAATATCAAAACAATGTCTGTGCTTAAAGGACCAAACGCAGCAGCACTTTATGGCTCTAGAGCCGCAAACGGTGTTATATTGATCACCACAAAAGACGGGAGTTCAACTAAAGGAATTGGAGTTGAATACAATGCAAACTTTACAGTAGAAAGGCCATTTGTTAAGCCTGATTTCCAAAACACTTATGGTGGAGGAAATGGCTATAGAACTTGGTACGCAAACGGCTGGAGTGGCGTTTTAGAGCCTGATGCCTATGACCAATACCAAGCTGCTTATGGCAATTTAGTGCCTGGTGTAACTACCGGTACAGCAGGTACAGATGAAAGCTGGGGAGCTCCTTTAGATGGAAGACTTACAAGACAATGGTGGACAGGTACGGATGTAGCTCCTCTAACACCACAACCAGATAACTGGGATGAGTTCTGGGAAACAGGAACTACGTTAACAAACAGTATTGCACTTTCTGGAGGAAACGAAGACGGTAACTTCAGATTGGCTTATAGCAAGCTAAACCAAAAAGGTATTTCGTCGTTTAATGATTACAGCAGAGATAACTTCACTTTAGCGTCCGGCTATAATTTAACTAAATGGCTGAAAGCTAATTTCACTGCAGACTACATCAAAACTGGTGGAAACAGAAACTACCAATCAGGTCAGCAGTTTATTTGGGCTCACCGTCATGTATCTTGGGATAGACTGGCCAACTGGTCTGATTATGTAGATACTCATATTCAAAAAGAAGGAGATACGGACCCGCCAAACTGGCAGCACACGTACTTCACTAACCCATTCTATACTAACGAACTTTTGCCAACTACGAACGACAAAGACCGTTTATTGGGTAATATTTCTATTCAAGCAACCATCACAGATAATCTAAACCTAATGCTTAGAACGGGTACAGATGTTTGGAGTGACACTAGAATTAACGTATCAAACTTTGAACGTACTAGAAACGGAAATACATCACCAGGTAGATTCTCTGAAACTGTATTAAGAAAACAAGAAAACAATCATGATTTTCTTTTGTCTTATGACAAAATGTTCTCAAACGATTTCTCTTTTGTAGGTCAAGCAGGTGGAGCAGTAAGAACAAACTATTACAAGCGTAATTACACGTATGTAGGTGAACTGGTAGTGGACGGTATCTATAACCTTTCAAATGCTAACCCAAGCCAAAACACGGCAGAAAGTACTATTGAACAATCAGAAGTACAGAGTGTATATGGCTCGGCTCAAATGGGTTACTTAAACGCATTGTTTTTAGATTTAACAGCCAGAAACGATTGGTCTAGTACTTTACCAAACGGTAACAATTCTTATTTCTACCCTTCTGCGTCACTTAGTGCTGTAATTACAGACTTAGTTGATATCAGCGGCCCTATCCTTTCTTTTGGTAAACTAAGAGCTAGCTGGGCACAAGTAGGAAACGATGCAGATGCATATCAATTAAGTCAGACGTTCCGTGCAGATGGCTCTTGGGATGGTTCTATTCCTGAATATTATGAAAACACAGAAATAGCTAATGCTTACCTAAAACCAGAAATCACCACGGGTATAGAGTTAGGTGCTGACTTAAGATTCTTCAAAAGTCGCTTAGCATTAGATGTTACTTACTACGATCAAACTACTAAAAATCAAATTTTAGGTGTTGAAATTTCAAAAGCAAGTGGTTACAATTCTAGAGTTCTTAATGCAGGAAAAGTTAATAATAAAGGAATCGAGATCAGCTTAAGCGGAACAGCCTTTCAGTCTCCTTCAGGATTCAAATGGGATGTTTTATTAAACTACTCTAAAAATAAAAACAAAGTAGTAGAATTGGCTGAAGGCTTAGACACCTACACTTTACAAGAGCGTAGAGGTTTAACTTCAATAGCGACTATAGGCGAACCTTACGGTACTCTTTACGGTATTGGTTTTGCTAAAAGCCCTGACGGACAGATTATTTATGAAAACGGTCTTCCTCAAGTAGAAAGTACGCCACAAGTATTGGGTAATGTTCAGCCAGATTGGACAGGTGGTTTTATGAATACTTTGAGCTACAAGAACGTAACGCTAACAGCTCTTATTGATGCAAGATTTGGTGGAGACTTCTATGACGAAGGAACTGCTACAGCAAGATGGACAGGCCAATATGCTGAAACAGCAGTTGGACGTGAAGAAGGTGTAATTGGAGCAGGTGTGATGAACATTGGCACTGACGAGAACCCAGAGTATGTACCAAATACAGTCATGGTAGCCGGAAATCAGTTTTATGGGTATAACAGCCCAAGAAGGTACCACGAAGCTGCAATTTTTGATGGTACTTATGTAAAACTTAGAGAGATGTCTTTAGGCTACTCATTTAGCTCTGCTTTCTTAGAGAAAATGAAAATTCAAAAAGCAAAACTTTCTTTAGTTGGTCGTAACGTGTTAATGCTTTTCTCTAACTCTCCACATATCGACCCTGAGGTTGACTCTTATGGTGGTAATTCTCAAGGTTTCACTTACGGACAATTGCCTAATTCAAGAAGCTTAGGCTTCAACCTATCTCTAGGCTTTTAATCCATTAAAATTGACAAGAAAATGAAAATCAATAATAAAATATTCTTATCTGCTCTCGCTGGAATCATGCTTGTTTTTGCAAACAGCTGTACAGATGATTTTGAAGAATTAAACACCGACCCTAACAATCCTACGAAGATTGGGGCACAGTACTTACTACCATATGCCATTGAGCAGTCGGTAGACAGATACTGGGGAGGAAGCACCCGTTTTGAAAGGTTAAACCTAGATGGGGCTATGCTATGGATACAGTATTTGGCTAGAAACATCTACTCTAACGAAGGTGACAGTTATGGTATTACTCCAGCATTTTATAATAACACTTGGGAGTCTCTTTACAATGATGGTCTTACTAACTTTCAAAGAATAGAAACACTTAGTACTACCGAAGGAATAAGCCCAAATACTAACTACGAAGGCATAGCCTTAGTAATGAAATCATGGGTATATTCTTTACTTACTGACATGTATGGTGCGGTACCTTACTCGCAAGCGGTGTCTGGTACTTCTGGTGAGCCAATTTATACACCTGAGTATGACACCATGGAAGCAATCTATACAGGTTTATTAGCTGATTTAAAATTAGCTAATGAAAAGTTATCTGTAAGTGGGCCTACAGTAGCAGGTGATATCCTTTATGGTGGTGACATCTTAAAGTGGAAGAAATTTGCTAACTCTCTTCGTTTGAAATTAGCAAACAGACAGGCTGCTAAAAAGTCAGCAGAATCTCAGGCTATTATGGCAGAGATTTTAGGTGCTCCAGGTACATATCCAATCTTCTCAAGTAATGACGACAATGCTCAGCTAGTACACACCGCCACAAGGCCAAGTAATAATACTTGGAATGAAGTGATGGTACAGGGCGGACGTACGGACTGGAGTATGAGTAAGACTTTTGTAGACTTAATGACAGAAACCTCTGACCCAAGATTAGGAGCAATTGCCACAGCAGTTAATGGTGAGTACAATGGTATTCCTAACGGCTTACCTGATGCCATAGCTACTACTTACTTAAGTTCAGCGTCTATTCTTCAAAGTTCTTTCAGTGCTGCAGATGCACCTAGTATCCTAATGACTTACAGCGAGTTAAACTTCATTTTAGCTGAAGCAGCATTAGATGGGGATATTTCTGGTGATGCAGACGCTTATTTCAAAACAGGCATAGAAGCTTCTTTTGACTCTTATGGCTTAACTAAACCTGCCGACTTTGAAACATCTTTTGGTGCATTAACTAAGGAAACAATAATGACTCAGAAATATGTAGCCTTATTTGGTCAAGGAATTGAAGCTTGGACAGAATTTCGTAGAACTGGTTTCCCAAGCATTCCTGCAGCTGACCCAAGAGCAATTTTCGAAAACGATGGTATTATTCCAACGCGTTTGCCATACCCAACCACGGAGTACTCACTTAATAAAGCAAAACTTGACGCTGGCGTATCGCTAAACGGAGGTCCTGACAATATGCAAACTAAACTTTGGTGGGCAGAGTAATTTTTGATTCAAACAAAAAAAAGACAACAATGAAAAAATTATCATATATCATTTTAGGACTGACACTGGTTTCCACATTTGTGGCCTGTGAAAAGCAAGATCCTTTTGTAGACAGAGTAGTAGCACCAGTATTAGTAACAGTAAAGGGAGACACTGGTTCTCCATCATCAGGCCTAACTACTGACCCTACTATAAGCTCATCTTTTGGCGAAACCGCTAAACTAAGCCTAATGGTTTTAGAACTTGACAAAACCAACATCTTGGATTATACCAAGGGGATTGATTCCATTCCAGTAGCATCTGTACCACTTCTTGTAAAATTTAGAGGAGGGGCAGAAATAGGAACATTTACTACAGGAGCAGATGGACTTGCTTCAGTAGAAGTACCATGGTCTACTTTAGGAATTTCCGAATCAGGCTCAACAGTTTCCTTAAGTGCCTCCGGAACTTATAAAGATGTGGCCTTTACTAAGTTATTCAAATTAGCTTCAAACTAACCTATAGGAGCCCCTTCGGGGGCTTCATTTTCTTTTTAAAAACTCTAGAATTGATCAAAATAAAAAAAACAGTAACATGAAAAAATCTCTGAATCGTAGAAACATGCTTAAGACAGGTTTAATGTCTCTTGGAGGCATGGCCTTAGCACCACATATAGCAAAAGGAGCCTTTGAAACTGCACCTTTCCAATTAGATGCTAGCAACCGTCTTGTATATAGCCCATTAGCTAGAGAATATTTCGTCGACGAAAATTTCGCACCGGAAATTGTTGCTAAACTTACTTCAAACGAAAATCCATACGGACCTCCTGCTAGTGCAAAACAAGCCGTTATTGATTCTGTTAGTGGCGGAAATCGCTACGCTTGGAGAGAAATGGCTGAACTAATGGAAAGTATAGCAAAAAAAGAAGGAGTAACTACTAAGCACCTTATGATGGGGCCTGGTTCTTCTGATCTTTTGGAGAAGGTTGCCATTGTTCGTTTTATGAATGGAGGAAACTTAGTTTCTGCTGACCCAACTTACATGTCGCTTATTCGTGTGGCAGAAAGAGTTGGAGCTACTTGGAAGCCAGTACCTTGTACTTCTGATTGGTCGCATGATTTAGATAAAATGGCCGAGGCTGTGGATTCTGAAACAAAATTGGTTTATATCTGTAACCCAAATAATCCTGTAGGTACCATGACTGCTGCTAAAGACTTAGAAGCATTCTGTAAAAAAGTATCTAAGAAGGTTCCAATTTTTATAGATGAGGCTTACATGGAACTAGCCTATGGCCCAGAAGCCATTACACAGTCTCCGTTAGTAGCACAAGGCTATAACGTAATTGTTTGTCGCACGTTCTCAAAAATCATGGGTATGGCTGGTTTAAGAATCGGTTTTATGGTTGCTCAGCCTGAATTCATTAATGAAATCTCAAGCGTTACACGTGGTGGTATGGGTATATCATTAACATCAATTAAAGCTGCTACAGCAGCCTACGGTGATGATGGATTCCAGGAAATGACTAAAACTAAAAATGACGCTGCCAAAAAATATACCATGGCAGCAGTAGCCGCAATGGGTTATGAGCCTATTCCTTCTTTCACCAACTTCATGATGTTCCAGATAAATATGAATGGTAAAGAGTTCTTAGGCAAAATGCGTGACCAAGGTGTAGGCTGTAGAGCTTTTACCATTATGGGCAAAGACATGTGCCGCGTAAGTATGGGTACCATGGACGAAATGAAAATGTTCGTAAGTGCTCTTAAAACTTTAAGTTGATCAATTCTTATAAACACGCTTAGCCGAATTTCGGCTAAGCTGTTTTCTTTAAATTTCCTATCTCAATGAACGAAGCTATATTCAAAACCCTTATCCTTGTATTACTAATAGCCTTAGGTTTCATACTTAAAGCTAAATTTGGCAGCAAAGACAAAATTAACGGCATCAAGGAAATAGTACTTTCTGTGGCACTTCCATCCACCATTTTCATAGCCTTAATGAAAATAAATTTGGACGCATCTTTACTTTTCATTCCAGTAGTAGCTCTTCTTTTTAATTTCATCATGTTTTTGATTACGCCAGTGGTATTGTCAAGCTTCGGAATGAAAAAAGACTCGGCAAGTGCAAGAACATTAACATTGCTTATTCCTTCATTAGCTCCTGGCCTGTCTTGTTTTCCTTTTATTGTTGAATTTTTAGGCGAAGAAAGCTTAGCCATGGCCGCCATGGGCGACATTGGAAATAAGTTTTTCTGCTTAATATTTTTATATGTAGTGGCCATGAATATGTCACTTAAAAACTCTGGTTCTGAAAAACAGAATGTCAAAGAGAAAATCACTTCATTACTAGCCAGTTTGGCAAAAGAGCCTATCAATATTGTGCTAGTAGCCGGACTTGTTTTATTAGGTTTTGGCGTAAGTTACAGTTCACTTCCTGCCGTTGTTCAGGGTGTTTTTGACAAAACCAGTGCTATCATGACGCCATTGGTACTAATTTTTATTGGTTTAGCCGTTAATCTTAAAGAAGGCAAAAAGAAGCTTGTATTTTCATTGTTGTCTTTAAGAGCTGGCATTAGCCTTATTTTGAGTGCGTTATTTATATTTTCTACTGGCATGAGTTCAGCAAACCATATACTTCTTACTATAATTTTCCCTTTAAGTTGTATAAGCTTTTGGCCGTTTGCTCATATCTCATTATTTCTGAACAAAGAAGAAAGCATGGGCATAGCAAAAGAGAAAAGAACATTTAACTCGGAACTAGCCATAATGGTATTAGCCATATCCCTTCCATTCTCTACCACATTGGTTTTAACCATACTTACAGCAGGTACTTACTTTGTAGACATTTGGAAAATAGTTGGTTTAGGTGTTGCCTTATTAGCCTTAGGTACGGTTCCAATGCTAACATCAAAACTTCAATTCAAAAGACGCGAAGCTAGTATGAGCGAAAATCATGCATAATTGACTCCTATCCTCTTTCATCAATAAACTAAAACACTCTCGCCATAATGGCGAGAGTGTTTTGCTTTACAGCAATAAAACTTTAAACCTGAAAAATAATTAACATCAACAATTAGACTAATTTCCTAAATCTCGCTTAATTTGATTCCAAAATAGGACAGACTGAATATATTTATCCATAATTTAGAATATTTTGCCATGAATCGTATTGACCCAGTTGACTTAAAAATTCTAAAGCTATTAGTAAAAGACGGCTTAAGCACTAATAAAGAGATTGCGGCAGAACTTAACCTTACTACCACTCCCGTTCATGAAAGAATCAAGAGACTTAGGCGAGATGGTATTATTGAGAAATATACCATTGAGCTTAATAAGAAAAAACTACACAGAAACTTACTTGTATTTTGTAGCGTCAGCTTAAAAGAACATGCCGCTGAATATTTAGAAAAATTCGAAAAGGATATTCAAACGCTTCCCGAAGTAGTAGAATGCTATTGTGTGTCTGGTGGTGCCGATTTTCTACTTAAAATAGTAATTGAAGATATGGAAGAATACAAGCTATTTATTCTTAATAAACTATCGGCTCTTTCTAATATTGGCAACGCTCAAAGTCAATTTGTGGTAAAAGAAGTTAAACAAGCCAGTATTCTTTCTTAAACTTGTCAAACTTTCAAATATCCCCAAAATATTGGATTTCTTTTCAGACCATAGCCTATTAGAATGGGCACTCGTATTTTTTTCTGCCTTTATTGTAGGTTTTTCTAAAGCAGGGCTCCGTGGAGTAGATGTTATGAATGTCACCATCATGGCTTTAGTATTTGGCTCAAAAGCCTCTACGGGTATAGTGCTCCCTCTACTCTGCATGGCCGATGTACTAGCAGTACTCTATTATAACAGGCATGCCCAGTGGAAGCATTTTAAAATTTTAATGCCATGGATGGTAGCCGGTGTTCTAATTGGCTGGTATGTGGGTAGAGACATTGACGACACACTGTTTAAACGCATCATGGCCGTGATTATTCTTGCAGCTGTAGGTCTACTATTTTGGTGGGAAAGAAGAAAGTCTGAGAAAATGCCACAAGGCCTTTGGTTTGGAAGTACCATGGGGCTAGTCACAGGTTTTACCACCATGATTGGAAACTTAGCTGGAGCTTTTTCAAACGTTTACTTCTTGATTTTAAAATTCCCGAAAAATGAATTTATAGGTACTGTGTCGTGGATGTTTCTATTCATCAACCTTTTTAAGGTACCTTTTCACGTTTTCTCTTGGGAAACCATTAGCCTTAATACATTTAAAATTGATCTAGTTTTAGCTCCTGCCATGATAGCCGGCTTCTTTGTTGGTGTTAGAATAGTGAAGAAAATAAACAACGACAACTACAGAAAGCTAATACTTGGACTAACCCTATTAGGTGCTCTGGTCATTTTCTTCAGATAAAGCATCTGTGACTTAACTCACTTATTTTTGAAAACTGCATACGTAGCTTTGTGTCAAATAAAACACAAAACAAAATGTTCGATTTCATAAAAAAAATATTTGCTGGTAATTCAGAAGAAATTAAGAAACTAGTAAGCAATGGTGCTATTATTATTGACGTGCGTAGCCCTGGAGAGTTTTCTGGAGGCCATGCTAAAAATGCTATAAATATCCCCTTAGATACCTTGGCAAATAACTTTAAAAAAATTCAGAAATATAAAAAGCCCCTAGTACTTTGCTGTGCTTCAGGTATGCGTTCTTCAAAAGCAAAAGGTATACTAACAAGCAAAGGTTTGGAAAATGTGCATGACGCAGGCTCTTGGGTAAACCTAAGGTAAAACACGATACTCAAAGCTTTGTGTCAAAGTATAATTCTACAACAAAAAGGTAATTATTAAAATATTTTAATAACTTTGGTTTCATCCTAATTTATTAAAATGAAAACAGTACTAACCTTAGCACTATCCTTTGCTCTTAGTTTAGCTTCTCTGGCTCAGCATCAAATTATCCCTACTCCTGTTTCTTATGAAACAAATGACGGAATGTTTATGCTCGACAACCAAGTGGGTATTGACATCCGAACTGATGATGCACAAGTAAAAACCTATGTAACTAACTTTCAAAATTTCCTTGCCCAGTCTGGTAATAAGATTGAGCTAAAAAGTATAGCTGAACCCAGCAGAAACAACAGGGTCATCAGTATTTCCCTGGCCGCTGCTCCTGCACTCCCTAAAGAAGGCTATCAGCTTGAAGTACGAGAAAATGAAATTAGCCTAATGGCTAACGAAGCTGCAGGTATTTTCAATGGTCTTCAAACTTTAAGACAATTATTACCTAGAGAGTTTGAAAACACCGCCGAATACGGAATGGGTATGGGGATGATTATGGGATGTAAAATTACAGATTACCCTAGATTTGGCTGGCGTGGACTCATGCTTGACGTAAGTAGGCATTTTTTCTCTGTAGATGACGTCAAAGCCTATTTAGACAAAATGGCTCAGTATAAATTTAACGTTTTTCACTGGCATTTGACAGATGACGAAGGCTGGAGAATAGAAATAAAATCACTACCAAAACTTACAGAGGTCGGTGCATGGAGAGTACCAAGACATGGTCGTTTTGGTAAAGACAGACCCTTCCCTAAAGAAGGAGAAAAAGCTACAGAAGGTGGTTTCTACACACATGAAGATATAAAAGAGGTTATTAAATATGCTGCCGATAGAAACATCACGATAGTTCCTGAGGTTGATATCCCTGGGCATAGCATGGCGGTTTTAGCGGCCTACCCTGAACTTTCTACTTTGAAAGAGCCTAAAGTGGTTAACCCTGGTGGATACTTTGCCGACTGGACAGGCCCGCATTTCAAAATGCTAATTGAAAACACCTTAAATCCAGCTGACGAAAAGGTCTATGAGTTTGTAGATAAAGTAATGACAGAGGTGGCAGAGCTTTTCCCTAATCAATACATCCACATGGGTGGAGATGAGTGCTACCACGGATACTGGGAAGAAAGCCCTGAAGTGCAGAAATTCATGAAAGCTAACAAAATAGCGGACACGCATGGTCTGCAGAGTTATTTTGTAAGTCGTGTTCAAAAAATCATCAATAGCAAAGGTAAAAAGATGATTGGCTGGGATGAAATCTTAGAAGGTGGTCTAGCTGAAGGTGCGGCCGTAATGAGCTGGCAAGGTATGAAGGGTGGCATAGAAGCAGCAAAACTAGGGCATAATGTAGTGATGACACCTACTACTTTTGCATACCTCGACTATACGCAGGGAGACCCAAGTTTAGAAAATCCTATCTATGCTAACTTAAGCCTTAAAAAAGCATACTCTTTTGAGCCCGTACCAGACGATGTAGATGCTAAATATATTTTAGGAGGGCAAGGGAACCTTTGGACAGAAGTTATTCCAAATCTACAATTTGCTTTCTATATGACTTATCCAAGGGCATTTGCTATTTCAGAAACACTTTGGAGTCCAAAAGAGAGCAAAAACTATCAAAGTTTTTTAAATAGAACGGAAACCCACTTTGCAAGATTTGAAATGGCGAAAACCAACATTTCTCATGCAGTGCTAGACCCGATAGTTTCTGTTAAAAAAGAAGGCGATAAGCTCCTCGTAACTTTAGAAAACGACTTAGCAAATACCGAAATATTCTATACTATTGACAATACTTATCCGGTTCAATTTGGCAACAAATACGAAGGTACCTTTGAGGTTCCTGAAGGTGACTTAAGTCTTAGAACACAGACATTTAGAAATGGAAGAGCCATAGGCCGAGCCATCTTAATTTCAAGAGCAGATTTAGTTAAAAGAGCGAAATAAATCTGCCATACTTCCTTTACATCTCCTAGATATTTTTTTTAAAAAAATATCTAGGAGATGTATTTGTTTCAAGTTATTTAGTTCTAGATTCGTCTTTTAAACTAAATATCACATTATGAAACACTTCTTTTTCTTCGCATCACTAATTCTAGTTTCTCATTTGGCTCATGCCCAAGACTTGGCCGGTAGAAAAATAGTTAATGGAAACTTAAACGCACAAGTTATCTCTGGCTCAAACAATGACTTTACTTCAATAAGTTCTTCTCTTTTATTCGGGAAAATCAAGAGCGATAACACCTATTGGGCCTTTGGCGGAAAATTCGCCCTTTATCCTACCAATACTTTTAACAATTCTGTCTCCATAGGACCATCTGTAGAACGGGGTAAGTTTATTCCTTTGGTGGATGATCTATATCTTGCTCCATATATTGGAGGGTCTGTTTCAGCTATCTTTGGAAATACTGATGGTGCAAATATTAACCTTTATGCCACACCAATTAGATTCATGTATCACTTTAAAGAAAACCTAATGCTTACTGCTGGTTTTGGCTTCGGTAATATTGATTATACCATTAATAACTCTGTATCGACATTATCTATAAATGCATCTTTGAACAACAATAGTGGCTTCGGAATTTTCTATACTTTTAAGTAAAATTCAACAAAGCCTTTTTCAATGCGATTCTCCTTAGTATTCCTTGCTCTTTTTTCTTTCTCTATTTTTTCTTGTCAAAAAGAGGTAGCAAAGAAACCCAATATCCTCTTCATATTAACTGATGACCAAGGCTGGGGAGACATGACAAGTCATGGCAATGATATTATCGAAACTCCTAACCTAGATTTATTAAGTAAAAATGGAGCAGAGTTTGACCGCTTTTATGTGTCGCCACTGTGTGCTCCTACCAGAGCTAGCTTATTGACCGGCAGGTATCATCTAAAAACTGGTGCAACTTCAGTTTCTAACGGCTTAGAAATCATGGATGCCGAAGAAGAAACTATTGCCGAAGTTTTTAAAAGCAATGGCTACAAAACAGGGATATTTGGCAAATGGCACAACGGCTCACATTACCCAAACCGCCCAACAGACCAAGGTTTTGATGAGTTTATAGGCTTTTGTGCAGGCCACTGGAGCAATTATTTTGACACTAAACTCGATAGCAATAATACCGAGATTCAAAGCACGGGTTTTATCACCGATTATCTTACAGACAAAGCCATAGATTTTATTGACAGAAACAAAGAAGAACCTTTCTTATGTTATGTCCCTTATAACGCCCCACACAGCCCTTTTCAAGTGCCAGACAGCTACTTCGACAAGTATAAAGCGAAAGGATTAGACGACGGACTTGCCAGTATTTATGGTATGGTAGATAATGTGGATTTCAATATTGGAAGACTCCTTGAGAAACTACAAAATGAAGGTTTAGCAGAAAACACCATCGTGATTTTCATGTCTGATAATGGACCAAACGGTACACGCTACAATGGTGAAATGAAAGGAGTAAAAGGGCATGTGGATGAAGGCGGGGTAAGAGTACCTTCCATCATTAACTGGCCAAATAAAATAACGAAAGGAAGAAAAATAGATGGATTGACAGCACACATTGACTGGCTACCTACATTAAAAGAGCTTTGTGGTATTGAGCAGGAATCTAAAAAAGGAATTGACGGTATTAGCTTGGCTAATGTTCTTTTAAACGAGGAAACTGAAATACCAGAAAGGGAAATATTTAGCCATGTGGCATTTCTTGACAAAGACCTAAAAGACAATCCTGGAGCTTTAAGAACAGGTGAGAACTTGATGGTTTTTAAAGGGAAATCACCTGAGCTCTATTCCTTAGATTCTGACCCAAGTCAGAAAAGCGATATTTCAGAGGACAACACACCGCTTACCCAAAACCTTTACACTAAGTACCTCAGCTGGTTTAAAGATGCCTCAAAGAATTATCAATCTGTAAAACCGATAGCTGTCAATACCGATTACATAGAATTACCAGCTTACGAAGCTCAGTTTTCTGGAAACTTAAAATATGAAGAAGGACACGGTTGGGCACATGATTGGTTAAAAAACTGGACATCTACAGCAGATGAAATGCGATGGCTAGTGAACGCTACAGAAGAGACTGAATTGAATGCTTATTTGATTTACAATTGCCCTGAAGAGTCCATAGGAGCGGTAATCAAAGTAAAAATTGGAACCTCAGACGTGACTAAATCCTTGACTGAAGCCTTTGAAGGAACCTTAATAGATAGTCCCGACAGAATCACCAGAAAGGAAGCATACGAAAAAACTTGGTCTAAAATGAAAATTGGGAATATCAAGATTCCAAAAGGCACAAATAACATTGTGCTTTCCGCTCTTTCAATTCCCAAGTCCCAAGTAGCCGAGGTTAAGGCTATTATTCTTTCCAAAGAATGATTAAAAACCTACGCTAGTATTTTCAGACCTTGGGTCAGAAGCTCCCTCAAGCATTCCGTTTGGGTGAAGCATGATGCAGTCCATTCTTCCCAAAGTTCTGTTTTGAGCTTCTATTATAAAACCTTTGTTTAGTAACTCTTGAAGAGCATCTAAGTCTAAGGCATCTTTCTCTATAAAAGTTTTGTCTGGCAACCATTGATGGTGAAATTTCAATGCGTTTACCGCCTGCTGCATGCCCATGCCATGCTCTACCACATTAAGAATCGTTTGATAAACCGAAGTAATAATGGTACTTCCACCTGGCGTACCTACCACCATTAGTAATTTTCCATCCTTCTCTACTATCGTTGGTGTCATTGAAGAAAGCATTCTTTTCCCAGGCTGAATTTCGTTAGCCTTATTTCCTATTAAACCAAACATATTTGGCACACCAGCTTTTACACTAAAATCATCCATCTCATTGTTCATCAAAAAGCCTGCTCCATCTACCACTACTTTGCTACCATATCCGCCATTCAAAGTCGTGGTAAGAGAAACCGCCATTCCATCGCCATCTACCACAGAAAAGTGTGTGGTTTCGTCTGATTCATAATATGGAACCGCCCCTCCAGAAATATCTTCACTTTTACTTGCCACTTTTTCGTCAAACGAAGCCCATCTTTCTTGCAGATAAGGATAAGACATAAGCTCCGTCATAGGTACTTTCACAAAATCCGTATCTCCCATCCATTTGGCTCTGTCAGCATACACTCTCCTTTCCGCCTCTATCATTACCTGCACTGTTTTACCAGAATTCCAACCCCAATCTTTTAAAGGATATGGCTCTACCAATCTCATCAGCTGAACCAAAGCCACTCCCCCACTAGATGCCGGCGGCATAGATATAATTTCGTATTCTTTGTATGACTTTTTTATAGCCTCTCTCCAAGCAGCGTCATAAGATTGCAAATCTTCATGACTAATAATTCCGCCTCCTTTTTCCATTTCTTTCACTAACAAATCAGCGGTAATTCCTTCATAAAAACCTTTTGCTCCACCTTTTTGAATTCTTTTAAGGCTTTCAGCCAAATCTTTTTGAACAAACAAATCGCCAGCTTCCCATGCTTCTTTAGTAGGATGAATAAAGTAAGGGGTATCCTCACCATTCATTAATTGAAAACGCTTTTTAGAGCGATTCATTCCAGTGGCTCTACCTTCAGTCAATATAACTCCGTCTTCGGCAAGGTCAATAGCAGGCTGCAACAACTTCTCCCAAGACATTTTCCCAAGTTTTTGATGTAGCTCTACCATTCCTGCTACAGAGCCAGGTACGCCAGAAGCTAAATATCCTGAGGTGCTTTTCCCTTTGATTACATCTCCTTTTTCATCCAAGTACATATCTCTATGTGCTTTTAAAGGTGCTTTCTCCCTAAAATCTAGTGCATGGTTAGTTCCGTTTCCTTCACGAATCACGGCAAATCCACCACCACCTAAGTTTCCTGCGAAAGGGTAAGTAACCGCCAAAGCAAAAAAAGTAGCTACCGAAGCGTCCGCGGCATTTCCACCTTTTCTTAATATTTCTTTCCCAACTTCAGAAGCCATTACGTCTGCAGAAGCCACCATGCCGTTGGCTCCAAAAACTCCTTTCTTATCAGAATAAAAGGTGCTTCTATTTTCATCTTCTACAAAGAGTTCAAACAAGCCATCGCCCGTTTTAATATTAGCAGCTTTTTGGGTCGTTTTACAAGAAAACAGAAAAACAGTTAGTAGAAGAATAGTAAGATTTTTAGTCATTATTATTATTTTTATATAGTGAGGATTCAACCTCCTACTTAATTCACAATAGATAAAGTTCACATTCACATGAAATACCTCACTAAAATATCACTTTTCTACATTCTACTTTCAACAAATTCTGTATTCTCGCAAGAAACTACTACTTTCTTACCTAAATATGCAATAAAATTCAGGCCATTCGCCATGGCCAATATTGACCCTACCATTCAGTTTCAAGCCGAGTACTTTCTTAATCCAAAGAACAGCCTCCAATTCTCTTATGGCTTTGGAGCTCCTAAGCTTTTCAAGAAAAACAAATATATCAAAGCTGACGTTTTTAGAATAGAATACAAGAAGTATTATAAAACCATAGATATGGATAAGCCGTGGGGTACATATTTTGGAGGTGAATTATTTTACAAAAACGTTCTATACCCTCAAACTGCCGTTAAAACCGATGAGCTACCTAGTAAAAACCCTCAAACTGACCAATATACTGTCAATATAAATGTACTGGCATTCCATTTAAAGTATGGAAAAACATTTATCAAAAAAGGAGTCCCAACATTTGATTTCTTCGTAGGGGCAGGCGTAAGATACCAACACAATTTTGACCAAGACTTAGAGCCTGGCTATGAATTCATTTACTATACCTCTTTCAATAGAATAGCTCAGAAGGGCTTTTACCCATCAGCCACCTTAGGCATTTCACTTGGTATGAATGGCTGGGGCCGATATCCATAAATCCTCCTTTTCATCCGTTCGTTTATCCCTTCGTGACCTCCCTACCAAAAGCTTTGTTTTTTGAGTGTTGATTATCTTCCTTTACACTACCAAAATTGGCTAATTGAATGAAATTTCTACAACTCGTATTTGAAAGTTTTAGATTTGCATGGCAAGCTCTTAGGGCAAACCTTCTGCGAACATTACTTTCGCTTTTAGGTGTTACTGTTGGCATTTTCTCCATCATCGGTGTATTAACCATGGTTGACTCGCTAGAGGCTAATATCAAAAATTCATTAAGCAGCATCGGCGAGAAAACTATTTATGTAGATAAGTTTCCGTGGATGTTTGGAGAGGGTGATTATCCTTGGTGGAAGTATTTTCAAAGACCAAGGCCAAAATACTCCGAATATCAGTTTTTGAAAGAACGCATTAAAAATGCGAACGCCATAACTATCATGGATTACTCTTTAGCAAACGCAAAATACGAAAACAGCAGTTTTGATGCCTTATGCCATGGAATCACCGCAGAATTTAACTTAATCACAGAGGTTCCTGTAATTGAAGGTCGATACTTTACCGAGCAAGAAATAAATTCAGGACAAAGCGTAGCCATTTTAGGCGGAGAAATTTACAACACCTTTTTTCCTGACGGGAACGGTATAGGCAAAAGCATCAAAATAAAGGGTCAGAAATTTACTGTGATTGGCACACAAGAAATCAAAGGAAAACAACTGGTAGACGTTGGCGGCAACCCAGACCAAAAAATTTACATCCCTTTCTTAAAACACAAAAGAATGTTTTCCAGTGGAAACCTATATGGGATGATTCAGCTTCAAGCTTATGAAGATGATGAAAACATGGTTGCCCTAGAAGGAGAAATCACTGGACTCATGCGAACTATAAGAGGATTAAGACCTACACAAGAAGATAATTTTGCGTTAAATCGACCAGATGCTGCCGCCAATGCCTTATCTTCTGTTTTTAGTTCTTTACGCGTTGGTGGATATATTATTGGAGCTTTTGCTCTTTTGATAGGCGGTTTTGGGATTGCAAACATCATGTTTGTATCCGTTAAAGAAAGAACCAATATCATTGGAATTCAGAAATCACTAGGGGCTAAAAATTACTTCATCCTTTTTCAGTTTCTTTTTGAATCTGTATTCTTATGTGTATTGGGCGGACTCATAGGCCTATTACTCGTTTATTTAATTAGCTTCATTGACCTCGGTTCCCTTGATTTGATATTAACTTCGGGTAACATGATAGTGGGTCTTTTTATAGCTAGTTTTATTGGAATTCTCTCTGGAATAATCCCTGCATCTCAAGCTGCAGCTTTGAATCCAGTAATTGCAATTCGCTCTAAATAAACAACATCATTTCTCTTCAAAATAGATGAAATAGAGATAATCTTGAAAAAAATCATTTGTTTTGTATAACAAACGAAATAAAACCGCATTTTATGAAATTCAGAATATTTCTTTTAGTCTTCTTAGCCATACTGTTAGCTGCTTTTTGGTATATCAGTACAGGTTACTTTAGCTCAGGAGAAAGAGCAGGTACTCTTTCTAAACTTAGTGAAAGAGGCTATATATTTAAAACCTATGAAGGTGTGCTTAACGAAGGTGGATACTCAGGTGAAACTGGAACACTTCAGCCTCGCTATTGGGATTTCTCTACTGTGGCAGATTCTGTCATCACAGATTTAAGAAAAGCACTGGGAACAGGGGAAAGAGTTACCTTAATTTATCAAGAGAAGTTTGTAAGATTCCCTTGGAATGGAGATACCAAATACTTTATTACGAAAGTAATTTTCAAACCACAACCAGAAAGACCTGTTTATCAAGATTACGAAGAACCTGCACAGTTACCACAGCCGCAGCCTGCTTTACCACAACCAGCTCCCTTATCTAAAGACACTCTAGCTGTTGCTGAGCCGGTTTAATTTTTGATAAAAGATTTAACAAAAGCTTTATTATCGTCGTTTTCAAAAAGAATAAAATACCTTCCACTCGGGAGGTATTTTACATTTAAGGGCACATCAGTTTGTCCTGCACCCATGGTTTTACCATTAGTATTATGAATTTTAAAAGAATACGGCGTTTTCCCTGAAGTATTAAATTTTAAGAGCCCGTCTGTAGGGTTTGGGTATAAGGAAAAACCTATTTCTTCCTGGGTGCCTAAAGCTGGCACAAAAGAACCTAAAGAAAGGTCTTTAAGAATCAAATTATTTGGGTCAAAAACTATAGAACTAAGCTCTCCTTCCAGATTATCTAATGATACTATCATTGTGTTTGCGTCTACAAAAACCTTTTCAATTCGACTGCTTCCATCTTTAAAAGTTAAGCTCAACTCCACGGGCATCGTAAATAATTCTGTATCCTCTGAGCCTGAGTGAATAATGCTCAACCAAGCTGTATTATCCTCTGTTTGCTCCCAGCCAAAAAAGTATTTAGGATAGCCCGTACCAAACAGCCATTCGTCAAAAAAGTAAGTCAAATCTTCACCCGATACTCTTTCGGCCACCGCTTTGAAATCTTCGATACTTGCATTTCCATAAGCAAACTCTGTATTCTGAAACTCTTTAAGTGTTTTAAAGAAAACATCATCACCCAATACCCCTCTGAGCATGTGTACCACCACAGAGCCTTTTTGATAAGTTTTAGCAAAATTGAAAATCTCGTTCACCGAACTAGTATTCTCTATCGCCACGGTACCATTCACAAATTTAGCCCCATTCATTGCCAAACTTACCTCACTATTGTAAGCTGCCTTCCCTTCTGACTTTTCTGTAAAGTAATAAGAGCCAAACTCTGCAAAAGCCTCATTAACCCAGATATCTCTCCAAGTTTTACAGGTAACTTTATCCCCAAACCATTGATGAACTAATTCATGGGCTATCAAGCCTGTATTGAATGTCCCCATAGAACTAATGGTCTGATGTTCCATCCCCCCCCCAAAGCCAAACATGGCGTGCCCGTATTTTTCCTTTATGAAAGGGTATTCGCCAAAGGCTTCAGAAAAAACGCTTAACATTTCTACAGTTTCATCTAAAAGAGGGCTCAACCTTGGGTCATTAGCTATTTCAGGATACACATAATCCAAAACGGGCATAGCAGCAGTTTCACCGTAAGTAAAACTTCTTTCTAATAGCTGATAATTAGATGCCGCAATAGAAATTAAATAGTGTGCTATGGGATACCTGTGCTTCCATTTGGCAGTATTAGTACCGTCCGTATTCTCCAGTAAATCCACCAAGACACCTTGTGATACAGCTGTATAGAAACTAGGTAATGTTAGCCATACGTCACATGAATCAGCTTTATCGGCAGGGTTATCTACGCATGGCCACCAAAGTGGGGCATCATAAGGTTCGCTTAATGTCCAAATCACCGGCTGATTATTACCATGCGTAGTGTAAGCCAAACCAATTTTATCTCTTAAACTAGGCGTGGTTCCTTGGTAATAAACTTTGATAGATGCTGGAACATCATTTAAGACTAAAGGTGCCGGGAAATTAATTTTTATTTGAGCCGTTTCTTGAATAAAACCTAGCCTCTCATTTTTATAAACAACAGAGTCTACTGTGTAAGATTCTTCCAAATCTAAACTTATGTCAGACAGATTTTCTACCAATGGCTGAAAATCTATCTGAACAGAACCCTTTAAGTATCTGGTACTCGGCTCTATTTTTATATCTAAAAAGTAGTAGGTAACGTCTATGTTTCCATCACCCGGATAAGCTACTTTAAGCTTTGATAGTTTGTCTTCCGTTATTCTGATTTTAGAATCAAAGCAACTCAGATTTTCATCAAAGTAATTTTGAGCATCAGCTAAATGGGTAGTTACTAAGAAAAATAAAAAAAATAATCTTTTCATATTACCCATATTTGTTGACCTGAAAACTTAAACGCTCATTATATCCTTCTCTTTGACAGCCAGCATTTCATCCACTTTAACCATGAACTTGTCCGTCAATTTTTGAACTCGCTCTTCCCCTATTTTAATAGCATCTTCAGAAACGCCATCATTTTTAAGCTTCTTAATTTCATCATTAGACTCTTGTCTAACTTTTCTAACGTTAATTCTAGCAGTTTCCATTTCTGCTTTAACCTTTTTCACCAAATCAAATCGCCTTTCCTCCGTCATTGGCGGTAAGTTTAGTCTTACAAACTCACCATCATTAGTAGGGGCTAAACCTAAATTAGCATTTATAATAGCTCTTTCAATATCGGCTAATAAGCTTTTCTCAAAAGGTCTAATAGAAATAGTACGGGCATCGGGTGTGGTTACAGATGAGGCCTGATTAATGGGAGTAGGAACACCATAATAGTCTATGGAGATACCATCAAGCATGTTTGCATTTGCTTTTCCTGCTCTAATTTTTTTCAATTCAGACGAAGTATAACGCAAAGATTTTTGCATACTATCTTCCGCCATTTCCAGTATCATGTCAATTTCTTCCATTGCTCTTAAATTTCGTTTGGGCTATTTACGAATTATTTTATGTGAATGGTTTATTCACCATTCAAACTAATCTTTTACTAATGTTCCTATAGTTTCACCATTTACCACCCTTAAAAGGTTGCCTTCTCCATTCATGTCAAAAACAATAATAGGCAAATCATTTTCCTGACAAAGGGTAAATGCTGTTTTATCCATCACTTTTAAGCCTTTATTAATGGCTTCATCAAAAGTAATTTCAGTGTATTTCACTGCGTCATCACTTTTCCTTGGGTCTTTATCATACACACCATCCACATTGGTTCCTTTTAACAAAACCTCTGCTTCTATTTCATTCGCTCTTAGAGCTCCTCCTGAGTCTGTAGAAAAGTACGGATTACCTGTGCCTGCTCCAAAAATAACGACACGACCCTTTTCTAAGTGCCTAATTGCTCTTCTTCTTATAAATGGTTCGGCTATCTGTTCCATTTTTATGGCAGAAAGCAATCTGGTTTGTAAACCGTGGTTTTCTAAGATAGACTGTACTGCCATGCCGTTGATAACTGTGGCCAGCATTCCCATATAATCTCCTTGAGACCTATCTATTCCTGAGTCGGCAGATGCCCCTCTATAAATATTACCTCCACCTATCACTATGGCCACCTCGCAGCCTGCATCTACCACTGACTTTACCTCTTTGGCAAATTGCGAAAGGATTTCCGAATTAATTATCTGGCTCTTATCTCCTCCGTTTAGGGCTTCGCCGCTTAGTTTTAGTAGGATTCTCTTGTACTTGATTGACATTTATTGGGTGTTTGTGCAAATATAATTGAATTGCGATTATTTTTTCTCTTATTAAAACCTCTTTACGTTTCCTTCTTATTTATTAGGTATACACCTATCAAAATAACACTCATTCCCAGATAATGCCAAATTGAAATCAATTCGCCATCAAAAAGACCTGCTACTGTAGCCACTATTGGAACAAGGTAAGTGACGGAGGAGGCAAATACCGGAGATGATATTTGGAGCATATAGTTGAAAAGCACTAAGGCTAGTGAAGTATTAACACCAGCAAGGCAAATTAGATAATAAAGCACTACTCTATTTTCCGGTGCTAAGATTTTAGAATAGAAATCAGTAAAGGATAATACAATCATTGCTACTATTCCTACAAAGAAAAAGGCAACTGCTGTCATTTGAAGGGGTTTCAAGCCTCCTAGATATTTGCTAACAATGTTCACATTAAAACCATACATCAGTGTAGCCGACATGGCCAATAGTGCGTAAGGGTTTGCGAAATTTATGCCTTCTGTATTCCCTGTAAATACCAAAATGAGGCTTCCGGTAAAGCCTACTATGATTCCTATAATTTGAAATTTCAGGATTCTAGATGCAAAAAAAAGAGCACCTATAATAAGAACAAAAATAGGTGTAGTAGAATTTAGCGTTCCGGCCAAAGAGCTGTTAAGTTTACTACCTACGAGTGAAAATATAAAGGCAGGGAACAAGTTACCTAGCAAACCAATTCCAACTAGCCAATTGTACTTTTCTTTTGGAATTGTTTTCAGACCTTTTAAGACCCACGGAATCAAGAATATTGAAGCAAAGAAAACTCTACCAGCCCCCAACTCAATGGGAGTCAGAACCACAACAATTTTCTTGATAAATAAAAAAGAGAGACCCCAAATAACCGCCAGAAAAAGAAGGATGGACCATGCATAAAGTCCACTAGAAGAATTCTGTTTTTCAATCACATTGAAAGATTTTGAAGCCTAAAACAGTAAAATAAAGGCAAAAATAGACAAATACATTCATTTGATAGAGTATAAGCAACGCTATTAAATTAACTTCCTCCTTTTAATCATGTATTTTTATAAAAAATTTCAACCCGAAATAAATTAACTAAACGATTGTATGAAGAATTATCTTTACCTAGCCGCAGCATTAGCATTCACGGCATGTACTTCCTCCACTGAAAATACCGAAGAAGCGACAGAAGAAATAGCAGAAGTTGCTATTATAGACAGTAAAACTGTTAAGACTTTAGAAATAGGCTCTCAAGCTCCTGACTTCAATTTAATGGGAGTAGACAATAAGGAATATACCTTAGAGAGTTTTGAAGATGCCGACCTTCTTGCTGTTCTATTTACTTGTAATCACTGCCCTACTGCTCAAGCATATGAAGCTCGTGTTAAAAAATATGTTACAGATTATAAGGACAAAGGTGTTCAGTTAGTGGCCATTAGCCCAAATGCAGATAAGGCTGTACTTTTTAATGAATTAGGCTATACAGATGTTAACGACAGTTTTGAAGACATGCAGTACCGTGCTAAAGATCAGGACTTCAACTTCCCATATCTATATGATGGAGCTACGCAAGAAGTTACTGCCAAATACGGACCTATAGCTACTCCTCATGTTTTCTTATTTGATAAAGACAGAAAACTGCAATATGTAGGAAGAATAGACGATGATGAGCATATTGGAAAAGAAAAAGTACTTAACCTAAGAATAGCAACAGATGCACTTCTAGCTGGAAATACACCAGACCCAGCAGTTACTAAGACTTTTGGCTGCTCTATTAAATGGATGGAGAAAGCAAAGAACAAGGCTAAAGAGATTGAAGACTGGTCAAAAGAGCCAGTAAGTCTTGAAAAAGCTGACCTTGCTAAACTAAAAGAAGTTATGGAAAACAAGGGCACAGGAAACTATAGGCTTGTAAACGTGTGGGCAACTTGGTGTGGGCCTTGTGTAGCAGAATTTCAGGGTTTGACAGAATCCTATAAAATGTATAGAGATAGAAATTTTGAATTTGTAACGGTTTCTAACGACGAAGCAGACAATTATGACAACACCCTGAAGTTTCTTAAAAAGAAATTAGCAACAGACACTAATTATATTTTAGAAGAAGGTGTAAATAAGTATGATATGATAGAGGCTATAGATCCAGACTGGCAAGGTGCTCTACCATATACAGTGTTAATTTCTCCTGAAGGTAAAAAGGTCTATTCTCAAATGGGTGAGATAGATATCTTAGAACTTAGAAATGAAATTGCCGACAATATTGGTAGATATTTCGATTAAAAGAGCTAAATCTAAATCTCTTATTTTGAGCCAACTTTAACAGAGTTGGCTCTTTTTTTTGACCGTAAAATAACTTTTTAAAACCCTCCCATTTTATAACTTATTTCCTTCATGTCTACTAGCTACAAATTTTAGAAATCTCAAAGGGATATTTTGCACCTACAACTTGGCACTTTCGTCTTTCATAAAATCAAACTATATAGCATATACGTACAATTGTAAGAATTAGTAGAATAAATTGTACAATCGCTACATTCGATTGCGTTTCCACGCTTGAGTCAGATTCCTGATTTGAATTATTAATTATTTAATCCTTTCAAAATCTATTTTGGTTAAAACAACTCTATTTTTATGAAAAAAAACGGACTAAGAAAATCTGTTAGCTCCTTACAATCAAGGATTCTACAGCCTCTTTTTGGTAATTGCAGTATTCTACTGCTCTTATTTGGAATAACCTTGCAATCGGTTGCACAGGTTACAGGAACGGTTATGGGAGATGATAACTCATCCTTACCCGGCGTTAGCGTGGTAGTTACAGGAACTACCACTGGAACTACCACAGATGTTAACGGAAAGTATTCGATTAACGTAGGCTCAAACGCAACACTTACCTTCTCATTTGTGGGTTACGAAGCACAGCAAATCTTGGTAGGAAGTCAGAGCATTATTAATGTGACTTTAGCTACTGATGCAGCTTCATTAGACGAAATTGTAGTAGTAGGTTATGGTACTTTAAAGAAAAGCCAGACTACAGGAGCAATTTCACAGATCTCTTCCAAACAAATTAGTGAAATGCCACTTACAAACGTAGGCCAAGCACTACAAGGAAGAGTAGCCGGGGTAGACGTATCTCAATCTGGAAGTAAACCAGGCTCTACTCCAAAAATTCTTATTAGAGGAAGAAGATCTTTCAGAGCCAATAATGATCCTCTATATGTGGTAGATGGCATTCCGATTGCCGGAGGATATGAAGACTTCAACCCTAACGATGTTCAATCTTTAGAGATATTAAAAGATGCTACCGCTACCGCCATTTACGGAGCTAGAGGGGCAAACGGCGTAGTACTTATTACCACTAAAAGAGGTGCTGTAAAAGGTAAAACCACCGTTTCTTACGACACTTATTTTGGACAATCGCAAGCCTTAGATAAAATTGAACTTTTTTCGGGAGATGAATTTGCTGAATATGTAAGAGAAGCGTATCGTTCTACTGGAATATATAAAGATGCAAGTGGGAACATTGTACCTACAGGTCAATCTTCTGTAGAAGCCGACAAGACCATTGCCGTATTAGGTGGGGATCCAAGTGTGGCTGCGGGTATTGCTGCCGGCAGAAACACAAACTACCAAGACATGATTTTACAGAACGGCTTTATTCAAAGTCATTCTATAGGAGTACAAGGAGGTACAGACAAAACGCAGTTTTACGTTTCTGGCTCATTCTTTAAAGACAAAGGAATTTCTGAAGGTTTGAACTACACAAGATCTTCTTTAAGAGCAAACGTAGACCATAATATCAACAAGTCTGTTAAAATAGGTTTATCATCTTATATGATGCTGTCTGACAGAAATGGTGAGAATCTAAACCCATATAGTTTTACGCTAAACCAAAACCCTTTAGGTGCTCCATACGATGATGAAGGTAACATCAATTTCTCTCCTACTAACGATGCCCTTCTAACTAACCCGCTTGCTGAGATAGTTCCTGGTGCACAAATTGACAACACCAAGTCTTATCGTATTTTCAATAGTATGTTTGCAGAAGTGAAAATCATTGATGGTTTAAAATACCGAATGAACTTTGGTCCCGATATTGATATCTCAAGAAGTGGCCGATTTGTTGGTTCTCAAACAAACGCAAGAAAAGGTGGAGATCCTCAAGCAAGCAGCACCAATAGATTTGGATTTAACTATACATTAGAAAATATCCTTTCTTACACTAAATCTTTCGATAAGCATAACCTTTCTGCTACGGCTCTTCACTCTATTCAGAGAGACCGTTATGAGCAATATGGCACAAACGTTCAAGGCATTCCAGCCGAGTCGCAAGAGTTTTTCAACTTTGGAAATGCTAGCTCAGTAACTGGGGTATCAAGTGATTTAATAGCCTGGACTATTAACTCTTATATGGGTCGTTTAAACTATGACTTTAACGACAAATACCTTCTTACGTTAACATTACGTCGTGATGGCTCTAGTAGATTTGGGGAGAACACTAAGTACGGTAACTTCCCTGGTGTGGCTGCGGGCTGGAACATCGGCAATGAAGACTTTGCAAAACAAATCACCTGGTTAGACTTATTAAAACTAAGAGCAGGATGGGGTATAGTAGGAAACCAAGCGGTATCTCCTTATCAAACTCAAGGTCTTTTAAGTAGAACAGCTTATGCATGGGATAACACGGCTGCTTTTGGTTATAGACCAAACACTATAGGAAATCCAGATCTTAGATGGGAAAGCTCTGCAACAGCCAACATTGGTCTTGACTTCAGCATGTGGAGAGGTAGATTACAAGGGTCTCTAGAGCTATATCAAACAAATACCACTGCATTACTTCTTGCTGATCAGCTTCCTGGCTCTATAGGCTTTAGTCAAGTTACTAAAAACGTAGGAGAGACTAGAA
The DNA here is from genome assembly GCF_964021845.1 of uncultured Arcticibacterium sp. Lineage (NCBI taxonomy): Bacteria > Pseudomonadati > Bacteroidota > Cytophagia > Cytophagales > Leadbetterellaceae > Arcticibacterium > uncultured Arcticibacterium sp. The sequence continues at coordinate 48,098 of NZ_CAXHZC010000007.1, forward strand.
ACAGAGGTATTGAATTAGGTTTTACTACGGTCAATGTAAACTCAACCAGTGGGTTTAAATGGACTACCGACTTCCAATTCACTAAAAACAAAGAAGCTATTATAGAGCTTTATAATGGTAAAATAGATGATATAGGTAACAGATGGTTTATTGGCCAACCGTTAAACTCTTTCTATGATTATAAGAAAGTTGGAATATGGCAATTAGGAGAAGAAGAACTTGCTAAATCTTATGGTTCTGCTGTAGGTCAAATTAGAGTTCAAGACACCAACAATGATGGCGTTATTAATGCAGATGACCGTGTGCTTAATGGTTCTGACGTTCCTGACTTCTCTGCAGGTCTTACTAATAGGCTCTCTTATAAGAACTTTGACTTGTCATTCTTCTTATTCGGAAGGTTTGGTAATACTATTGTAAGTGGATTCCACCAAAACAATAACTCATTGGCTGGTAGATACCAACAGATTAAAGTAGACTACTGGACTCCTCTAAACCCTACCAATGAATTCCCTCAGCCTAAGAGTACTCAAGAGTTCCCAGTATACAATACTACTTTGATATACTTTGACGGTTCATTTATCAAGTTGAGAAACATAAACTTCGGCTATGCTTTAAACGAGTCTCTTGCTAATAAACTAGGAATGGAATCTTTAAGATTGTTCTCATCTATTCAGCAACCTGCCATTTGGGCACAGTTCAGATCTAAGTATAATGGTGTTGACCCAGAAGCTGCAATCTCTTCTTCTGAAAACAACCCTATCACAGCTGTAAATAATGGTGTAACACCAGCCACTAAGGTGTTTACTTTTGGACTTAACGCCAAGTTCTAATTTTTACAAAAAATTAAAAAAAAGAAGAAAATGAAATTGAATAATATAATAAAGCCCGTAAAACTATTAGCATTAGCGGCTTTACTTTTACCAACGCAATCTTGCGAAGACGTTCTAGACGAAGTAGTAGTTTCTGGTATTGGCAATAATTATATCAACACCCCAAAAGGTTTTGAAGATGCTGTAAATTCAGCATACTCTACGTTGAGGTATTATTACGGTACCCAGCAAGGACTAACCTTGACCGAATATGGAACTGACATTTATGCTACCGGAGCAGATGGAGGTTATAAAGGTTTCCACTTTTACGACCCTCAGTTAAATCCGTCTGTAAATTATTTAGCAAACGTATGGGATGAGCTTTACAGAGGTATAAATACCTGCAATGCTATTATTGACAGAGCTCCAGAATCTTCTGTAGCGGCAGAAACTAAAAAACTTAGAGTAGCTGAAGCCAAATTTTTAAGAGCTCAGTATTACTTTATTTTGTTTCAACAATATGGTGGTGTTGACTTAAGGTTGTCTGAAACTTTGGCTCCTACAAAAGCAACTACTAGAGCTACGGATACAGATATGTATACGGCTATTATTGCCGACTTCAATGCGGCTATTGCTGATTTACCAGCTTCTCAAAGCCAATACGGAAGAGCAACAAAACCAGCTGCTGAGATGGCATTGGCTAAAGTTTATTTAGCTAAGGCATATTCTTCTTCTAAAGCAAGTGACGATTTCAGCAAAGCAGCTACGTTAAGTCAAAGTGTTGTTAAGAATTACGGCTTTTCTCTCTTAGACGATTTCGCTAGTGTTTTTGATGAAAACAATCAGAAAAACTCTGAAATAGTTTTTGCAGTACAATATACCTCAGATCTTCTCACTAACCTTACTAATAACACGAATGCAACAAATGGTGGTAATAACCTTCATTTATTTTTTGGTATGCAGTATGATGTGCAATCTGGTATGCAACGCGATGTTTTCTACGGTCGTCCATTTAAAAGACTAAGACCTACTACCTATGCTCTTGAAACCGTTTTTGGTGAAAGAGTAAATGACTCTAGATACAAAAAGACATTTAGAGATACTTGGAAGTCTAATAAACCAGGAACTTATAATTCTGCCTTTGATGACTCTAAAACAACTTTAAACTTTGCCTCTGGAGATACTACCATATTTATCCCGGGCTATGAGATGTCAAAAGAGGAAAGAGCCAAAAGGCCTTACCAAGTTTTAAATCCTAGTAAGTACTCTGAGGCTTTATTCCCAACACTCACTAAATTCTTTGATACTAAAAGACCTGATATGACTTATGAGTCAGGCAGTAGAGACTATTTTGTATTTAGGTTGGCTGATGCTTATCTAATGCTAGCCGAAGCTCAGTTAGGAGCAGGAAATATCCAAGATGCTACAGACGCCATAAACATGGTAAGAAGAAGAGCGGGATGGCCGGGCAAAAAAGAAGCAATGGCAATTACATCGGCTCAAATGAACATGGAAATGCTCATGGAAGAAAGAGCAAGAGAGCTGGCCGGAGAGCAAACCAGATGGTTAGATTTAAAGCGATGGGGCAACTTGGTGGAAAGGGTTAAACTATATAACCCACAAGCTAAAGATTTCATAACTTCTATACATCTTTTACGCCCAATTCCTCAAACTCAAATTGACAGATCTGACGTGGGCGTTTTTTCTCAAAACCCAGGATACTAAAGAGAAATATACTTACTCCCCATTTTCAACGAGACCTTCGCATTTGCGAGGGTCTCGTTTTTTTATAAAGAAAGCCCAATTTCTTCAATTTGGTATATCTATAAGCCATATTCATCTATCTATTAAACAATTACAGTAAAAACCAAACACCTCTTTTTGTAGACAAAATCAATAAGAGTATTAGAAAAGAGCATAATTTGTTCATTCCAAACATTTAAATAAGAAGATCAAACTGATTTATTAGATTTTAAAAAGGTATTATTTGACTATTTCCATGAAATTATTTTGTGAAAATATTGCAATTTTCTTCGACTCCAACTACCTTACCGACCAAAGATGTTCTTAAAGCAATAATCAGCCTTAAAAACGTCATATTTTAAACCATTTCATTTTTATTAAACTTAACTCTATTATTTATGAAAAGAACTAGACTCAGTAATACTGCTGACTCCTTAAAAACAAGGATTTGGCAGTTAAGTTTAGCAGGTAGCAGCTTTATGCTATTTTTTTTACTGACCTCTTTGCAATCGGTTGCACAGGTCACAGGTACAGTTGGCGGAGATGATGCTTCCGAGCTTCCAGGTGTTAGTGTAGTAGTAAAAGGTACTACGATAGGAACTACAACCGATGTAAACGGAAAGTATAGTATTGCAGCTCCTGCAAACTCGACACTTACTTTCTCTTTTGTAGGATATGTATCTCAGGAGGTTGTTGTAGGCAACCAATCTGTAATCAATGTTACACTGAACACAGATGCTGCTGCCTTAGAAGAAGTGGTGGTAGTAGGTTATGGTACTGTAAAGAAAAGTCAGTTGACTGGTGCCATTAGTACTGTAAAAGCGAAAGACATCACAGATTTACCTCTTGAAAACACGCAGCAAGCTCTTCAAGGAAGAATAGCTGGTGTGGATGTAATGCAAGCAGGTAGTAAGCCGGGAACTCAACCTCGAGTGGTAATTCGTGGACGTCGTTCATTTAGTGCTGGTAACGATCCTTTGTATGTATTAGATGGTATCCCATTATCTACAGGAACTGGCGACATCAACCCTAACGACATTGCCTCAATGGAAGTATTAAAAGATGCATCTGCCACCGCCATTTATGGAGCTCGTGGAGCAAACGGTGTAATACTTATTACTTCTAAAAGAGGTACCAAAGGTAAGCCAGTTGTTTATTATGACGCTTACTACGGTGTTTCTAAAGCACATGACATCATTGACCTAATGGACGGTGAGCAATTTGCCGCAACAAAGAGAGAAGCTTATAGACAAGCTGATGGAACTATTCCTGACGATGCTTCCATTTTCACTACAGTAGAATTAGAGAGTATTGCTTTGGGCCGTTCTACGGATTATGTGTCTGGACTACTTCAAACTGGAACTAAAATGAACCATCAAATTGGATTTGCTGGAGGAAATGACCGTTCACAGTTCTATATGTCTTTGAACTATTATAAGGATAATGGCATCATTCCAAATCAAAGTTATAACAGAAATGTTCTTAGAGTAAACTTAGACCATAACATTACCAAAAACTTGAGAATTGGCTTGTCTGGTTTTATGAACTACTCCGTTAGAGAAGGTGAAAGCTTTAATCCATTAGGAGGAGCCTTCCGTGAGAATCCTTTAGGTCAACCTTATAATGAAGATGGTTCCTTGAACTTCTTACCAACAGAAGATGGACTTCGTTCAAATCCTTTCTCGGAAATAGTAGACGGTGCTATAGTTAACCAAAGAAAAAGTAATAGGCTATTTGCTGGTCTTTATGCCGAATGGAACATTCTTAAAGACTTGAAATACAGATTTAATTTTGGGCCTGATATCAGAAATGATAAGTATGATAATTTTGCAGGAACATTCACAAATGCTGTTCGATTAGGACCTCCAAGAGCTTCTATTGAAAATCAAGATATTTTCAACTATACCATTGAAAATATCCTATCTTATGATAAAAAATTATTTGGTAATCAAAACATGAACTTAACTGCAGTTCAGTCTTACCAAACAGATAACTTCCAACGTAACGGTGTTGCGGTTTCAGGTATTCCTTCTGAAAATCAGCAATACAATAGCTTAGGTACTGCCAGTATTATTGATAATGTATATTCTACTCTAGAAGAATGGACAATACTTTCTTACATGGGTAGATTAAACTATGGCATAAACGATAAGTATTTACTAACAGCTTCTTTACGTGCCGATGGTTCTTCTCGATTTGGTGCTAACACAAAATGGGGGTATTTCCCTGCAGTCGCTGTGGCTTGGAATATGTCAGAGGAAAGCTTCATTAAGAGTGCTCGTTCTATAGACCTGATGAAACTTAGACTTTCGTATGGTTCAATAGGAAATCAGGGTATTAGACCTTACCAAACTCAAGGCTTGCTAACGCAAACGGCGTATAATTTTGGAAATTCTGCTGCTTTTGGTTATGCACCTGGAACTATTGGAAATCCTGACTTAAAATGGGAAACTTCTACAACTTTAAACCTGGGTTTAGATTTCAGTCTATATAGTGGGCGTATATATGGTTCGTTAGAATATTATAATACCAATACTAGTGACCTTTTATTATCTAGAAACTTACCTACCTCTACTGGTTTCTCATTAGTAACTACCAACGTGGGTAAAACAAGAAACTCAGGTTTTGAAGGAACAATTAGTACTGTAAACGTAACCAAAAGCAATAGCTTTAAATGGAGCACAGACTTCACCTTCTTTACTAACAAAGAGCAGATTGTAGAATTAGCTAATGGAAAAGTAGATGATGTAGGAAATGGTTGGTTTATTGGAGAGCCACTTTCGGTAATTTTTGACTACGAGCAGCAAGGAATTTGGCAAACAGACGAAGCTGATTTAGCTGCAAGTTATGGCGGTGTACCAGGTGAAATTAGAGTGGTAGACCAAAATAACGATGGCGTTATAAATGCCGATGACAGAGTTAAACAAGGTTCTGGTGTACCTAAGTTTTCTGGAGGTATCACAAATAGAATCTCGTTTAAAAACTTTGACTTCTCTGCATTCGTTTATGCTCGTTTAGGCCAAACTATCAGAAGTAATTATCATACAAGTAATAACTCATTATTTGGGAGGTATAATAATATTGATGTAGACTACTGGACTCCAACGAATCCTGTAAACACTTTCCCTAAGCCAAATCAAAATCAAGAATTCCCGAAATGGGGGTCATCTTTGAACATCTTTGATGGTTCTTTTGTGAAAATAAGAAACATTAATTTAGGGTATAATTTTGCTGAAGCAGCTGCTAAAAAATTAGGAATGCAGTCATTGAGAATATATTCAAGTGTTCAGCAGCCGTTTATTTTCTCATCATTTATCTCAAAATATTCTGGTTCTGACCCAGAAACTGATATTGACGCAAGTTTAGATGGCAATGTAACTCCGGCTACATGGTCAGCTACTTTGGGTATAAATGTTAAATTTTAAAATATAAGCAACAATGAAAAATATAAAACAAACACTATTCAGAAAGATGAAGAGTATAAGAATGGTAGCGTTGCTTTTAGTTACGTTATTAACTGGTCAGTCCTGTGAAGACCCTTTAAAAGAAAATGTTATTTCTGATATAGGAAATGACTACATCAACTCACCTGTAGGATTTGAAGATGCAGTTAAAGCTTCTTATTCTTATTTAAGACAGTTTTATGCCCAAGAAATGGGAATGACTATGTCTCAGATGGGTACGGATACATATACGCATGGTGCAGATGGTAGTTATAAACGATATGACAGATACGAGTCAGACCTTGATGGAAGAGATAACTGGGTAAGAACCTTGTGGAGAGAGTACTATAGAGGTATAAATACTTGTAATGCGGTAATTGAGCGTGGACCTAACATTGAAGGTATTAACGCTGCAACCTTGAAAACAAGAATTGCCGAAGCTAAAGCTTTAAGAGCACACTTTTACTTTGTGCTAGTTCAGCATTACGGTGGTCTTGATTTAAGATTAACAGAGTCTTCTGGTCCTATTACGGAAATCACTCGTTCTTCAGAAGAGGCTGTTTATACGCAGATCTTAGCGGATTACGCTGCTGCAATGCCTGATCTACCTGCCACAAGTGGTGAGTGGGGAAGATACACGCAATTAGCTGTAGAGTCTATGCTTGTGAAGGTTCATATGGCACTTGCGACACGTCCGTTTGGTGGTGGAGCATCTGACTTTGCCAAGGCTGAGCAGTATGGTAAAAATGTAATCAATAACTATGATAGAGAATTAGTTTCTGACTATGCTGAACTATTCCAATTAGGTAATGACGAAAACTCAGAAGCTCTTTTCTCTGTACAGTTTAGCTATGATTTATTAACAGCTGGTGGAACCGGTAATAGATGGCATTTATACTACTTAATGGAGTATGATACTCAGCCAGGTATGAGCCGTGTGTTAGAAGTGGGTCGTCCATGGAAACGTTTGAGACCAACTGACTATACGTATAACATTGCTTTTGCAGACCGTGTAAATGATGTTCGTTATGATAAGAGTTTCAAGAAAGTGTTCTATGCAACACGTGAGGGAACTTTCCCTACATCTCTTGATAAATCAAAAGACGAAATCACTGTTGCTATTGGTGATACCGCTATTTATATGCCTGGTTTCGAAATGACTGAAGAAGAAAAAGCCAAACGCCCTTATCAAGTGTACTGCCCTAGCGTGTACCAAGAAAAGCAATTTGGTGTTTTATCTAAATTCTTAGACCCATTAAGAGCAAGTATTAATGAGGTACAAGGTGGAAGAGATTTCATGATTACTCGTCTTGGTGACATCTACTTAAACGTAGCTGAGTGTTTAATTATGCAAGGGAAGAATGCTGAGGCTGTTAACTATATCAATCCTGTTCGTAGGAGAGCTGCCGCTTCTGGTTCAGAAAATGTAATGGAAATCACTGCAGACCAAGCTACCATGGAGTTTATCTATGACGAAAGAGCTAGAGAGCTTTTAGGTGAAGGACACAGATGGACTGACCTTAAACGTTGGGGTAAATTAGTGGAGCGAGTAAAAATGTATAACCCTAATGGTTCTGTAAACATTGAAGAGAAGCATAATTACAGACCAATTCCGCAAGAGCAAATTGACCTTGTGGACGGTGGTAATGCTTCATTCCCTCAAAACCCTGGTTACTAATAATTATTTTAGTTTATAATAAGACGAATAGGGCATCTCCTTTATGGGAGGTGCCTTTATTTTTTTAGGCGAATAACCTGTGAACCTTTCTTTGGAATTCTTTCTATAACTCCTCGAGCTTCTAAATCAAGTTTAACTGTTACAAAGTACCAGCCTACCTTTCCCTCAAAACTTGCCTGTAATTCACCTTTAGCTTGTTCAAATAGATCAAAAAAGCCAATCTCAGTACTTTCTTTGAGAGCTGTTAAAATATAATCCTTAAGTGTATTATATTTCTCCATATCAATATTCACCCCGTTTTTCCCTTGAGGATGAAGCGTAAGTATCTTCTCTGGTTTTGACATAATATCACCAGGTATTAAACTTACTTTATACCGAAAAGCAAGTGTAGCAATTTAACTCTCCTTATAATAAATTCATAAAGCATCCAAGTCAAGCCAAAAGTACCGAGGACTAAGACAAACATTTTTATGCCGTAATGGATGTTCAAGTCTACCAAATAGAAGGCTAAAAGCATCATTACAGTTTGGTGTAAAATATAAAAAGGATATACCGCCTTATTTCTATAAGTTAAAAGCTCACTTGGTTTATTAAGGTACTTTGAGGCAAAACCAAAGATGGTCAATATCCAGGCCCAACAGTTAATTTGGCGAGCTATTGGAATCCAGAAACTTGGGTCTAAATTATACCAAAGCCAAACTAAGCATGGCAAAGCTACTATACCTATTATGAGTGAAGCGTATCGCAGTTTTTCTACCGTTTTCCAAAAGGCTTCTTTTATACTTACCAAAAGAAAGCCATAGATGAATAAAGTAAAAAACCAGGCCAAAGCGTACCAATCCCCTATTAAAGCATGTGTAACGGGATAGTCACCCTCTAAAAAAAGATCTACTAATATTAAGGGGATAGCAAATAGGTATATTAATCCTTTATTCTTCTTTATCGTACTTTTCAGAAACGAAATAATAGAATTGCCTTCCTGCCTTAACCATAGAAATAATGGTAGTGCCGCTAAAGACATTAAAAACAAATAGGGTAAAAACCAGAGGTGATGCCAGCTAAAGTTGCCTTCGGGATATGGTCCCGTATTAAAAATAGATGGGTAAAAATCTAAAAAGCTAGAATACTCAGCTCCCTTATAAATACGCTCTAAATACACCTGTGGCGGAACAATAATTAAGATTCCAACCACTAAAGGAATAAAGAGCCTTTTGAACCTTTCTAGACTAAAAGCCCAGCCACTTTTCATTGACAAGGCATAACTGGTTCCAATACCAGAAACCACAAAAAGTATAGGAAGCCGCCATTGATTCACGAAAATCATAGGCCACTGAATCCAGTCTACAATAACATTGTTTTTCAGATGAAAACCCCACTCCACGAAGAGCATTCCTACGTGATAAAAAATCAGCATATCGAATACGATAACTCTTATCCAATCAATGTCGTGGCGACGGGTTTTATTTTTCATGAGTGTTGGATGAGAATATTGGTCAGATGGTTGCTTTAATGGACATGCAAAATAAAAAGTCTTAGTCTTTAATTTCCTCATTTTTGTATATTTACCCAACCGCTTCAAGAACATATCTCCATCTTTAAAAAAGCTCTGTTACCTTATGAGAATAGCTGTCTCATCCCTCTACTTCCGATATTACTTTCTATTGATACTCCTTTTTTCTGGCACAGCTTCTATTATAGCTCAGCCCCGCATCTTCATGGATAAATCCTTCGGTGGAAGAGGAGCGGAGGGAATACAGACTTTACGTAAAACACCAGATGGTGGTTACGTTTTTATAGGATATGCAAAGTCTAACGACGGCCAAGTGTCAGGAGTTTATCCTTCCGCTATAAATCACTATTATTATTACCCTGAAATTGATGTTTATGCATATGAGCCGGACCTTTGGTTAGTTAAACTGGATGCCAACTTTAATGTAAGCTGGTCTAAAACGTTTGGTGGGAGCCTTAGTGATACAGGACAAGATATCCTAGTCCAAAATGATGGTATAATTGTTATAGGCCAAATTAATTCAACAAACGGCAAAGTACCCAGACCAACGGACAAAGGCTCTCTTTGGGTTGCTAAGTTCAGTTTTTATGGTCAAATTATGTGGCGTACTTTCCCAAGTACCAAGCCAACATATGGAGCATCTAAAGTAACACAGACTACAGACAATAATCTACTTATAGTAACTACAGATATTGAAAACAATGATTATGGTATCTCGGCAATAAAACTCAACAATTCTGGAACATTATTATGGCAAAGACGGTATGGTGGAACAGCCAGCGATACATTTGTAGATCTTGTAAAAAATGGAAATCGAATAATTATTGGAGCTCACACCAGAAGCGGTGGAACCGGAGATGTTCCTGAGCAAAGTAGTTTTGAAGACAGTTGGATTTTCTCAATTGACAATTCTGGTAACATTCTATCTAATTTCACGAAAAGTGCCGAGTTTAACAAACTAGCATCTGATGGTACTAACTATTACTTATTTAACGGCGATGGTTCTCTGTTTTCCATAAATAAATATGATCAATACTCAAACTTAATATGGACAAAGTATTACGACGGAAACACACCGCTGGATGTAGTTAAGTATGACACGAACCACATGCTTTTACTTAGCAAAACATTTCGAGAAGATGGTAACATATATGGTAAGAAAAAATTTGGGCAATCTGATCTTTGGCTTATGAAGGTCAATATTGAATTCGGAGAAATTGTCTGGTCTAAAATAATAGGTGGTTCCGGTGCCGAAGGGCCTACTGAGGTCCACGGCTTAGGAAATGCTTCAGTTATTTTAGATCATCAGAATCAAATCTTAGTTTCTGCAAACACCAATTCCACAGATCATGATATTTCTCAAACCCTTAGTGACCCACGTTACTTATTCCTTCATGATGCCTGGATTGCCCAATTCGAAAAAGAATTTAACCATTCTGGATATCAAATAGACAGTCTAAGCAAGAAAAGCTATTGTGTAGGGGATAGCATATTACTTCACTACTCCGGAACTAATCAAAGAAATTTTGAATGCGAGATTTCTAACAACAAAGGACAATTTGACGATATATATAAAATCAATATTTCTGGCGAATCTCCTTTAAAAATACCAGTTCCAGATGATGAAACCTTTGAATACGGCTATGGCTACAAAATAAAAATGAAAAGCCTTTCAGACGGAACTGTAAGTGCTAATCTGAGCGAAGACTTTGCCATAAATACTCCCGTAAAAGCCACCATTTTTTCTAAGGATTCTCTGATAAGCCAAAACCGTAACTATGAATACTCAGTTTCACTAGAAGGTGGACCACCCATAAGTGGAAACCTTAATGCAAACAAATGGAGACAAAAGAATTTTAGAGATTATAATACAGCCACCTACTTTTCAGATTTGAATATCTTAGACCCTGATACTACAACTACAGTTCTTTATATAACAGAATTAAAAAACAGTTGCGGCTATAATAGAGACACGATCTCTTTTACTATTCAAAAAGAATATTGTTCGCTAGGAGGCGGTGGAGGAAATTCTTCCTATAACCCGCAGTATTTCACCTTGAAAGATGAAGAAGACAAGCATTTAATAAATATCAATTCTTCAAACAATATCTCTAAATCGTACGAATACCTTTCAGAACAAAACATAGAACTTGTTTTAGGAGATTTGTACTATATGGAAGACTTATCTGAAGCTTTCGATAGATTCGGACAACCTACAAATTTTAGCCTCTCCGTTTGGTTAGACATGAACTTTAATGGAATTTTCGACTCTTCCGAAAAAATTTATTCTGGTAGTTCAACTTTATTAAATGACGGCAAAAGTTTATTAAGGGGGCTCTTTCCTATCCCTGCTGAAGTAAAATACGGTATAACTAGAATGAGAATAGTTTCATCAGAATACGATAACCCATGCGATTCAGGAGGTTGGGCACGTGATATTAGCGTTAATTTAAAACCAGCTTCGTCTAATTCAATTGGTGTTCGGATACCAGACAATGTTCCTCCTTTTTGCACAAAAAAGACCGTCAAACTTCCTTTATTCAGTACAGGTAATATTCCTCTTCCCTCTTCGCTCACTTTTCGAATTTCAAATAGTAGTGGTAATTTCTTAGACAGTTCTCCAATTAACGGAATCATTGAAAATGACAGCTTAGAGTTTTACTTAGACAGCACGTTTAATGTAGGCTCCAATTACAAAATTAAGATAGTACGCCCTAATAAAAACATTAGTACCCCTACATCTATGCCATTTGTCATAAATTCAATCCCTAAAGTAGAACTTATAGGAAGCTCAGAATTTATAAAGAGTGGTACCAAAATCTCTTTTTTGGTTAATGTTCAAGGAAGTGCAAACAGCCATTATATTGTAGATAAGAGCTGGACACACTCAGCTATCAATGCGGTCTACCTACAAAACAACCGTCAAGAAAACTTCTATCCCGATTCTGATGGGGAGTATTACGTAAGAAAACTAGAAAACAATTGTGGCATAAGCGAAAGAAGTAATAGCATTATTATAAAAATAGACGAAAACTCTTGTAGTCCAAGAGGAGGAGGTCCGGATAATGGACATATGAAATATATCCCAATTTCAAAGTTTATTGTTAAAGATTCAATGAGTAATAATGACATAATCTATAAGGAGTCTCAAACTAACATGTTTGGATATAAGCTATACAATGAGGTTTATAAAATAACTTCAGGTGGAACTTATTCATTTCAACTTGAAGCTACTTCAAGGTGGGTAGATGACTATTTCAACAACGGCTTCTATGAAACGAATCCTCAAAGTTTCATGATTTGGATTGACAAAAATCATGACAATATTTTCTCTTCTACTGAAGTCCTTTATCAAAATTTAAATTCGGAAATGAACCCTTCATTTCAAGGTTTTTTCACTATTCCTAAAGATTTTCCTTCTGGATTAACTAGACTACGAGTTAGAGCTTGGGATGGCCGATTACCAGAATTTGATTACCCATGTGCAATTACTTCTGTTAACTATATTTCAGAAACCGAAGATTATTGGCTTGATATTTCTGATTGCAAAGAAAATTTTTCTCTTCAAAGTTTAGTTGATAATGTAAGCATTGAGAGCAAGTCAAGAGGATATTTGTCTCTTGAAAACTCATTAATTACAAATAGCCAAGTAAAACTACAAGCTGAAAACTATATACTGGTAAAACCACCCTTTCAAATAAATTCTGGCACCGTATTCAAAGCTTCTATTTCGGGATGTAATTAACTATTCAAAATGGCTATCCTCTGTAATACCTCTCCATGAGTCGGTTCTAAACGGGGAGGCTGGCAGGTTTTCCTTATTGAACAAATTGGCATCTACAGGAGAATTTGACCAGCCATACCTTACCGCTTTGGGTACTTTAACCATTGGATGTGAAACCACAACTGTATTTCCTACAATTTTAGACTCCGCGAAATAGAATTTCTTATCTGCTCCTGCTATTTCAAACCCTTCTAGATTTCCGTACTTATTATTTGCCTTTAAACCTCCTCCAACATTGTCAAAACTAAGAACAGCTCTTTTTCCTTTTATCCTCATGCTTTTAAAAGTAGGCCCGCTAAAAACTACATTTTTACCGTAAGCTACCTTTTCTGCAGAAAGTGCCATTCTAAACCCTACATCTTGTTTATTCCTGGGATGAATATCATTAGGATTACCAATGTCAATAGTCACCACTTCGCCGGTTTTAGGAAGTCTTAAGGCCATACTTTGAGCTTCTCTTAGCTCTGCCCAATCGGAACCTGTATTACTGTCATTAAAAGCACCATAACTTGAAAGCTGTACCCAGAAAAAAGGCAACTCTTCTTTCCATTGGTTCCGCCAGTCATTAATTAAAAGGGAAAAGGCTTTCCTGTAATCGTACGCTCTTCCAGCATTAGACTCCCCTTGATACCAAAGAACACCTTTCAAGCCTAAACCTACCACTGGTGCTATCATGGCATTATAACATAAAGTACCTTCATTATTCATCCATGGCTTATATTTTCTTGGAGCATCCCAACTTGGTCTTGCATTCCAGTCTGAATCCATTAGAGGAAGGGAAGAATCCGCAAAAGAGAGTTTATATTTATCGGCACCGTGACTTAATCCTAAGTCTGTATTTTCTGGGCCTCTATTTGCCGCAAACTTTACAAGCAAACTATTTTCGCCCGCATTCCATACACCATGAGGGATTTTAAATTTAATAAGGTCTTCATGATAGCCTTGATAAACCAATTTCCCATTTACATAAAATGCTATATCGCCTGTGGTTTCTCCAAAACTTACTTCCGAAATAGACTCCGCTTGCTCTGCTGTAAGTTCTAAGGTCTTCTGAATATAAACAGTACCTCTAAATGATGGTACACCTTTCCAATCCCAACTTCCCATTGGCCCAATTTTAGTCCAGTTGGAAAAATCATAAGTTGGTTTTAGGTAATCTTGCTCATTAATCGTAGAGATGTCAAAGTCTTTTGAACCATGAAAACGCTCAATGGTCTTTTTCTCCATTTTTATGTCTGATGTTGCTCTGTCAATTGGCATACCTTTCGCATAGTCCTTCAGCACTTCAGAGGTTAACATGGCGGATTTACTTATCCAAGTTTCTACATGCGAGCCTCCCCAAGCAGAATTAACCAATCCTACTGGCACACCTAAATCTTCTGAAAGTTTTCTGGCAAAGAAATAACCTACTGCCGTAAAATTGCCCACCGTTTTGGGATTACAAACCTCCCACTCTCTATCTGAAAAATCTTTTTCCGGGCTAAAAGCAGTTGCTTTAGGAATTAAAATATGACGAATAAGTGGGTGATTTCCATTTTTAACTTCTTCTGCCCAATTATCTACATTCCAAACCTTCCATTCCATATTTGACTGACCAGAGCATAGCCAAACCTCTCCCATAAGAATATCTGAAAACGAAATATTCTCATCTCTGTCTGAGATTTCCATTGTCAATGGTTTTAAGTCTGCTGAGGCAGAACCTAAAAGCAAAGACCAATTTCCGTCTGCATCTGTACTGGCTTGGTATGATTCTCCATTAAATTTCACTTGTACTTTTTCATTTGGAGTATTCCAACCCCAAACATGAATGGGTTTATCTCTTTGAAGTACCATGTGGTCTCCAAAAATATTGGCAACCTTTAATTGAGCAAAAGCAGTAGAGCTAATAAGGAATAGAAGAAGGCTTAGAATCTTATTCATAGAAATTAATGTTTTGGCTTAGGGATAGCAGCGGCATCCTTTTTTTGGTGGGGCTGGCTTAGTGTTAAGAAAAAAAGATATAGCGAATAGCCCGACCCTTTGGGTAAGCTCCTAATCATCTATTGACTGAAAAACCATCTGTCTAAACATATCGCCAGTATAGTCTCCACCGGTTTGCTGTGTCTGCTTCATGATGATTCCGATGGTGTTTTCTACTGGGTCAGCAAAATACTGCGTATTAAAATAACCACCCCAACGGAAAGTGCCTTTGCTACCTTTTCCGCCATCTGCAGCTCCTTTTTCATTAAGAACAGAAAAACCTAAACCAAATCCAGCATCCTTACCAAATAGCTCTCCTACTTGATTTTCAAGCATAAATTCAACAGTTTTTCGAGAAAGAAGCCTAGTACCGTTTAGCTCCCCACCGTTTAGATACATCTGTAAAAAGGTGGCATAATCAAATACTGTGCTTGACAAGCCCGCTCCTCCAGAGAAGAAAGTTTTTGCTCCAGTTTTAGGATAATTTACATCGTAAAAATCGTCCGTAAAAGGTACCCACTTATCACCTTTCTTGGTTTGGACTTCTACTAACCTATTGGCTTTACTTTTTGGTAAATAAAAGTAAGTGTCGCTCATGCCCAAGGGTTTAAAAATGTGCTGTGAGAAGTACTCGTCAAGCTTCATTCCTGAGATAACCTCCACAAAATAGCCTAACACATCAATGCCTTCAGAATATACATACGCCTCGCCTGGCACATGATGAAGCGGTAATTTTGCTAGTTTTTTTACGCTTTCGCCAATTGGTATTTCCTCTGTAGTGAAAAGGTCCGTTACACCTGCTTTTTTATAAATAGCTTTGAAGCTTTGGTCACCATCAATCACACCATAGCCTAAACCTGAAGTGTGGTTCATTAGCTGCCTTATGGTAATCTCTCTGCCAGCTGGCTTGGTGGTATAGGTACTATCTTTTAGGTTAAACCTATCTAACAAAGTAGGGTTTTTAAACTCCGGAATGTACTTTGAGATAGGGTCGTCAAGAAAGAAATGACCTTCTTCCCATAACATCATAACGGCTGTGGTGGTGATGGCTTTTGACTGCGAAGCTATTCTAAAAATGCTGTTAGTTTCAAAAGCCTTATTGGCTTGTACATCTGACTGACCAAAGGCCTTTTGGTACACTATTTTGCCATTTCGCGTAATGATGGCTACAGCACCCGGAATCACGTTTTCTTCCATGGCTCTATTAATCATGGCGTCTATCCTATTTAATCGCTGGCTAGATACACCAACTGACTCAGGCGAAGCAGCAGTTAATGGGGCACTTTTCTTTATAGATGGCGTTTGGGCATAGGCCGTACAGCAGACAGCCATTAGCACAAAAAGTATTTTCTTCATTTTATAAGGGTTTTGAATATTGTCAAAAATAAGAATTTCTATCCCGAGAAAGAAGAATATGACACCAAGCGTTTCTACTTAAAAGGGGTTAGAAAAAGAAATACTACCTTTACAGCCCTAAGCTCCCTGTATGACCAAAAGAATGAAAACCAAAGTCAAGAAAACCGTCCTCTATGGACTACTTTTCATGGCTTCTAAGTGGACAATAACTGCTCTTCTTTACTACTCCGGTTTTTGGTCTTATTGGTTTTTACTGCTCTTTCCTATTGCCGATACCATAGCGGCCACTTTTGCTATCATTTACCTAAGAAACAATTTTAGAAAGTATTTCAAAAAGGCTTTAGAAACCAGTTATCCTGAAGGGTTTAGAGAAATAATCAAGAAGATAGAGACTAAACAAACTTTACTTTTAAAGGAGATTACGTTTGCAGCGAAATCAAAAAACCCTTTAGATAAAAAAATGGCGTTTTCTGCATATTTCTTGTCAACAATTAAGGTTTTAGAGAAGGAAGGCGAATCTTTTGAGACTATTAAGAAACTTTGTGTAGACATAGCTAAGGATTATGTAAAGCCAAAAAATAAGCTTCACAAATGGATAAACACCTTACAGCCAAAACTAATAAACTTGCCGTTTGCTGAGAGTTACCTTAAACGATATGGTAGGAAAACTAGTCTAGCTTCACATGAAAATGGTTTTACTGCCGATGTGTTTACCGACAAAAACACAACCCTAGGTTTTGGCTATGGAATGGACATCAAGGCCTGCGGCATTTGCACACTTTTCAAAAATAACCAGGCCGCAAACTATACGGCTATCATGTGTGAAGTAGACAAGCTTACTTTTAGTTTGGCCGGATACGAATTAGTAAGAATGGACACCATCGCCAATGGTGCCAGTAAATGCGACTTTAGATTCCAGAAGCTTTAATATGCCACTGTTCCTGGTTTATCATAGCCTTTAGAGGCATCATCAATAACCAATACCCAGTCATTTCCTTTTCCGCTAGAAGGTGGCACTGCCGCAAAAGAACCGTAATTAACCGTATTTCCTAGCATAAAAGCTGCTCCTGTTCTCACATCATACCACCATATTCTTAGGTTTTGACCTCTCAAGTTTTTGGTATTAATGTTAACTGTTTTGCCCGTAGGGCAGTAAATAAAAGCATAAGTTCCAGACTCGTCTCTGGTTCCTATCGTATAGTTTTCATCGTCACTTTGCTCTCCTTCAATCAAGCCTTGGTCTGGAATTCTATCAAAATAGGGCCTTGAAAGCATCAAGCTTTTTAGATGTTTCACTTGATTGGCCATTGGTAAGTCTAAAGATTTTTTCCAAGGCCTTAGCGGGCCATTGACTCCTTTTTCGTTAAGAACATGCATTTGCCAAACATTATGTGAGCCATAGGTTTGACCGAAGGCTCCAGCAAATACATTCCAATACATAATTCTTCTAATATCCCTTGGTAAGCTATAACCCAGTTCTTTGGCATTGAAACAATTTGGGTGATCTTCATAAAGTGGCTCACCATCTATGGTAGGTTTAACTGGCTGTAAGTTATAATCATGTGCTATTTTTTTATACGTCTGACTAGGACAATGCCCAGTTTGATGCATATTAAAGCTTAACCAATCATCATTATGAAACCATCTAGAAGACCCTCCTGGCTCATGAGGCTGAGGGTGAAAAGAGAAAATTCCATCTACAAAAATCCCTAAACCTTCTTTTATACCTTTTGCCATTTCTTGCCAAACCTTCGCATCATTTGTACCTTCCCTCGGGTTTCTATCTCCCCCTATAATCCAAACAATGTTAGTTTTGTCTCGAAGGTGCAGCCCCAACAGTTTGCCATATTCAAAAGCATTTTTTTCATTGAATATTTCTGGGCCAGTTCCCCATGAGTTTTTAAATAGCTTATCCCCCCAAGTTGGTAAAAGTGCTACATAGAGACCATTTTCAGCGGCTTTATCTAAAACCGTTCTTACATGATTGATATAAGAAACGTTTAGTTTCATTGGATTAACAGAAACAAATGGTTTCTGACCCAAGGCGTTTGGTGAGTCAATTCCGTCTAATTCCGCCAAGTAGACTGTTTGAACAATATTAAAGCCTTGCTCTGCCCTGGTTTTGAAATAGTGGTCTACTTCGTCGTAATCAAGTTTATGAATTAATTCCCAAGCAGTGTCCCCTGTCCAGAAAAAAGGCTTACCATCTTCTGTTTGAAGAAAACGGTTATTCTCTGAAACTTTTAGTTTAGGAAGCTGTGCAAAAACTTGTGAAGAAAGAAATAAACAAAGGCAGATTAGTAATCTCATGGAAGCATTGGGTTTCATCTTAAATGCTAAGATAAACGCTCCTGCTGAAATCTGTAATATGAAAGCCTTATTTCCTTACTTTTTTATTTGACGGTTCTTGATATTCAAGCACCATGTCAGTAATCTTATTTTTCTTGACAATCTTCATCAATTCCCCATTTTCATAGTAATACTCATCTACATTATCATTTAAAACTCCTTTATAGTACTCCGGAGAAGGCTTTGTGATATTTATAAAGTCAGCGTAGTATTCGGCATAGACTTTATCCTTTGCATTAGGCTCGTTAAAATATATGCTAGCAAAAGTGCTGTTTATATCTTGATTCATTTTCTTATTGACCTTATCTTCATGTTGGATGGACTTGACTAAATAGCCTTCTGTAGTTTTCTGAGTATCTGTCAAAAAGTTACCTTTATTTGACTCTACTTTGACTAGAGAATTTACCAGTTTACCTTTTGACAAAACAGAACGGACTTGGTAATCTACCTTTAGTTTATACACTAAAAAGTTAACATCCACCTTGCTTTTAAGCTCATAAGAAGTACTATCTCCTAATTTAGTTTTCGTGGCATAAATAGTACCTACCCTAAGCCCTACCACTTTTACGGCGTATTCTCTGGTTTGTGCTAAACCATTCAGTGAGAAAAAACAGAAAAGAAAAAGAAGAATTTTATTCACAGAACAAATACGAAATCGAAAAGGATATAGACTAATCCACTCCTGCATAATCTACTTTCTTAGCTTTGGTTTCTAAGAAATAACCGTCAAACTGAACCAACACATCCTCAAGAATAGAGAACAACTCTTCAGGCTCAAGTGATTGAACCAGCTTCATTCTGTACTCCTTGAAGTGGGGTAGACCTTTAAAGTAATTTGAATAGTGCCTTCTCATTTCCAGCACACCTAATCTTTCATTTTTCCATTCCAGAGAGAACTTCAAATGTTGCCTACAGGCATCCACTCGCTGTTTCATACTAGGTGCAGGTAAATTTTCACCTGTAGCGAAGTAGTGTTTTATCTCATTAAAAATCCATGGATAACCAATGGCCGCACGGCCAATCATTATGCCATCAATTCCGTATCTGTTTCTGTACGCCAAAGCTTTTTCTGGCGAATCGATATCTCCATTTCCAAAAATTGGAATATTGATTCTTGGGTTTTCTTTGATTTTGGCAATCAACCGCCAATCAGCTTCCCCTTTATACATTTGGGCTCTGGTACGTCCGTGAACAGTCAATGCTTTTATTCCCACGTCTTGAAGCCTTTCTGCTACTTCTTCAATGTTCTTAGTCTCCTCATTCCAGCCTAACCTGGTTTTTACCGTAACGGGTAAGTCGGTAGCCTTCACCACAGCTTCCGTCATTTTGGTCATCATTGGGATGTCTTGCAGCAATGCCGCCCCTGCTCCTTTACAGGCTACCTTTTTCACTGGGCAGCCGTAATTAATGTCAATCAAATCGGGATTTACCGCCGAAGCAATCTTAGTACACTCCGCCATAGTCTCCACATCAGAGCCAAAAAGCTGAACGCCGATAGGTCTTTCGTAAGGGAAAATATCTAGCTTTTGGGTGCTTTTATACGCATCTCTAATTAAACCTTCAGATGAAATAAACTCCGTGTACATCATATCCGCCCCATTTTCCTTACAGACTTGCCTGAAAGGTGGGTCACTCACATCTTCCATGGGAGCTAGTAATAATGGGAATTCACCGAGTTCTATGTTGCCTATTTTGACCAATATTCTATTTCTTTTTTAATAGTTCTGAAGCCTTTACATGTATTGGTTCGCCATCAGGACCAGCAATAACGACATCAAGACCATCTTTAGCCTTTTGAACCAACATTTTATCAATAGCCTTTTTGATGCTTTTGGTGAAATCTTCCACTTTTAAGTGCTTTTTCATGTATTTCTAATTTTCGTCCAGGTTTCCTCTACAAATATTTCCTCTTCCAAACTTATTCTAGAATATATTGCTTCAGGCGTATCATCATTATTATCATAAACCAATATATCGTCAACTAAGTTTGAGTAAATATTCACTAAGTTATTTATTCCTCTAAAATACCTTCTTTCTATTACAGTTTCAGGAATATCATGTCCTCCTTCAGATACTCTTTTTGACACCCTCAACTTCGCTACTTCAGGATTTTTCAACCAGAAAAACAGAAGAGTAATTTCATAACCTTTATCTTTTGCTTCCTTAATAAAATTAGCAAAAGATTTAGTTGCTAAAGTAGTTTCAAACGCAAAATCAACTCCTTTTTCTAACAAATAATCAATCCTTTCAAGCATCAATCTACCTGCCCTAATTGCAGCACCTTCTGGATTTAGAGGGGATAAGCCTGCAGCAATATTATCTGCATTCACAAACTCATAACATTCCAATAGCTCAGGCAATACTGTCATGGAAGCGGTAGTTTTACCCGCTCCATTACATCCCGCAATAATATAAAGATTAGCCATTGATGAAATAAATCTACTACTTTTGTTGAGGTTACAAATTTACATCAAAATAACCTCAAAACATGAATTTCAATTCCATCCTAAGCAAATTAAACGCCGACAAACCAGCTCTTTCTAGCTTATTGATTATAATAGGAGTGGTTCTTTTATGTATGGTCGTGGGAAATTTAGCGGCGGCGGCTGTCATGATTTTAGTAGGCGGAATTGGCATGGAAGATTTGAGTAATATTAATGGTGCTCTCATGGCTTCTGATTCTGGCTGGTGGGCTTTAATGCTTGGTCAGGGAGTGGCTGCCATTATCACCTTCGTACTTGCAGCGATATTTTACTGGAAGGTGGTAGAGAAGAAATCCCTTTCTGAGCTTAATTTTAGAAGCTTGCCTAAGCCAGCCGTCTTCTTTTTAGTCATACTTACCCAACTGTGCTTTCTGCCTTTTAATGGATGGCTTCAAGAAATGAATGAGGGTATGAAGTTCCCTGAGGCTCTTTCTGGTCTTGAAAGTTTTTTTAAAACCATGGAAGACTCGCTCGCAGAAGTGACAGAGTACCTTACCACTTTTGATAGTTTTATCAAAATGCTAGTTGGATTTATTGTGATAGCCGTGGTAGCTGGCGTGGGTGAAGAGTTTATTTTCAGAGGACTTATTCAACGTAAACTTTATAAAGGCTTAAAGAATCCTCATTTAGCTATTTGGGTAGCGGCTTTTATATTTTCTGCCATTCACATGCAGTTTTACGGCTTCTTGCCAAGATTAATGCTTGGTGCCTTGTTTGGTTACTTCTATTTCTGGACTGGCAATATTTGGGTGCCAATAGTCGCTCATATTTTCAATAATGGATTTGCAGTAGTAATGTTTTACCTCTCACACACAGGTGCTATCAGCACTGACCTCGAAGAGCTAGAAACATTTCCAATGCCCGCCGTTATTGCTTCTTTAGTATTGACGGGAGGGCTTATTTGGTATTTTAGGAAACAGCAGAGTGAGAGTATTTCTTAGTGTTTTTTTTATTCTAATCATTGGAAGTCAAAGCCAAACTTACAGTCAGGTTTTTGGACTAGATAGCTCCTATCTAATTCCGAATAAGGAAGGGTACTTTGCTGAAAGAATGTTTGAGTTAAGTGACTCATCATTTCTAGTAAGCTATAAGAGTAAAACTTTCCACGATGATAAAAACACCTTTCAAACGTTGGATGCGTTTGGTATTTATGATATATCTAAAGAAGAAATTCAATTCACCGAATTCCCTGAAAAGATAAATTATATAGGAAAAACGGGAAATAAATTAGTCTTTAGCGATACACGAAGCATTTCGACTTTCGATTTAAAGACTCTGACATTTGGGAATAAACTTAACTTAGTAGATTCTTCCCAGATATTACATCTCGAAACCAACCTTGGAGAGTTATACTTCTACGATTCCCTTAATCATAAAGTTTTTAGTAAAGACCTTCTTACGGGTAAAGTTCGCTCCAATTTTGATTTCGACCAACCTTTCGAAAACTACTTTATAGCAATAAGTTCAAATGAAAAACAGATTTGCCTAGTATTAAAGGACAAAGATTCTTCTGCTACTAAAATCTATTTCCTAGACCATTTCTTCCAATTAATATCTTACAGTGACATGAATATTTATCCCAGAGTTCCTTGGGGTAGAGATAGCGAAACTTATGTTAAAATAAAACCTAATATAGGCACTGATAATTTTCTTTTTGAAATCATCGATTACACTTTTTCAGGGTATTATAAGTATTTCGAAATATCTGAAGCGGGAAACAAAGTTTTTGATAATAAAGGTTTCAATCATATCAAGGAGTTAGAGAATGGCCTTGCGTTTATACACACGCCGTCTAAATGGAAATCTCTTAATAGTAATATCCAAATTAGATTTGAAACTCACGACTTTGTTCAAATAGGCGACGATTTCTATGCTTTAGACAAACTCGGTGTTCGCAAACTAAAAGATAGTTTAATCTACCTAGACCTATTTGAACCTAAGCAGAACTATGAATATTTGTCAAAGTTTCATGTCCTAAGCTATGAAACCAATAGTGTTTCGCCTCCAATTTTCACTATGGAAGGGCCTGGTTACGTTTCAAATGATACCGTGTTTTTTGAAGCGGCAGGTACTTTTAAGTTAATCGGTAATACCGTAGAATTGGGTACTCCGCCTCAGGAAATAACAATAAACGTTCTAAAGTCTAACCCCGACTTTAGAATTAAAAGCTGTGACCACCAATACTTCTGGAATCTGCCGAGCGACCTTCCTTTGATTTTTCAGATTGAAATTCAAAACCCTTATCAAAGTGAGGTCGAAGTTAGTATTGAAGGTGGAAACGGCACTTATGAAAATGGAGCTCTCACCATTAAAGAGTTCACCAAAAGTACTTTAAATTTCAATATACAGGCTTTGGAAAACGAGAATTTTATGGCTTCCAATGTGCGAAGCTGCAATTATAACGTTGCCCTCCCTAACTCTGACGACGGCTCAGCTCTTGAAATATATCCTAACCCTGTAAATGGAAAAACTTTTTATGTTCGCCTTTCGAGTGCTGAAAGAAATGTAATTCCCGTACTGAAGCTTTATGATTTAAATGGAAAAGAGGTGAAGTTTTCGATGTTTGTAGAAGACCCGTACAATTATAAAATCTATATAGCAAAACCTCTTCAGAATATTTACATTTTGAAAAACTTGTCGGCAAACACCTCTAAAAGGCTAATAATAAACAACTAGTGCTTTTACATTTGATATCCTCCACCCTGAACTATAAGCCCAAGACCTCTATTCATATTTAACATTTTTGAGTTTTGTTCTTTTGATTTAACGCAAATCAATACTATTCCGAGCAGCCATCAATTACAGCCTCAAACACATTCCCTAATTCTATGGAAGTGCCTGGTTTTAAGTGAATGGCATTACTTGAACTTAGCAAAACATCTTTAGAAGGACTTAAGACACCTTCAAGCTCTATAAAGTCAGAACTATAATAATCCGCCTCCACTAAATTACCTTTTAAGTTTAAAGTAGCTAGGCATGGGATATTTACATAAGTCGGGGTTTCATGTTGACTTAACCAATGTGTAGAATTTGATTCTGTACCGTTAGCATAGCTTTGAACTGTACTTAATGAATAACTATTGCTACTGTCACTTTCTGTACTTAAAAATAGTGTGGCATTATCCCATACACTATCAGAAACCGCGGCAGCTACATGTAATTGGTTTCCAGAACCATACTGTATATAATCTATCAATTCGCCAGAAATAGTATCTCCATTATAAAGAGCTAATTCCCCATCATTTTGGTTTAAGTCAGGCCATTCTAGCACAATATATTCCGAAGAATCTAAAAGTATATTTCCGTTCAAAATAGAAACATTACCTCCTGAAATGGTAGAAGTGGTAGTTCCGCCTACTAAGGTATAATTACTTAAATCTACCGCTGAGCTATCAGGATTATAAAGTTCTACTCTTCTCTTTTGCGGATTAACTTCGTTTAGTATTACTCTGTTATCAGAAGGGAAAGTGTAGGTAATGGTTAGTTTAGGTCTGGCATAGTCATAAGGAGCAGTCATGTCTCTAGAAACAAAACCCTTTGCGGAGCCAAAGATGGTTTCATCTCCTATTAAAATCCAACCAAAATTCGTGTTTGAATTTGACCTCCATGAGTTAATATCAGAAATCATTTGAGCAGAGCTCCAAACATCTTTTTCTAAATTAAAACTACTGTAAGAAACCATTTGTGCGGCAGAGGCTATAACTGCAAAATCACCTCCCGATGAAGTCCAATCAGTATTGGGATATGTTCTTTGTGACCAAGTAGCATCACCAGTTTGAGCGGCAGCTCCACTACCATTCCCTGAGCTTCCTGCTTCACCCCACTCGCTTAAAACCTTATGTATTGAAAAACTATGCGGAGTGGTGGTAGAACGAGCAGAACGAAAAACATACAGGTCTAATTGAACTGATTCTATAACTGCTTCACTCGGCAAGTCGCTAACATCAAACTTTATCAAGCCTCTTCTAAAAGCCGAGCCGTCTTGAATCCTTCCTACAAAAATATTATTACCAGCACCATTACTAAGAGCTGTGTTTTCCGAAAAAATACTATTATCCTTTTCAGCACCTAATTCCAGTGTAAAGCTCTGTGAATTGACCGAAAAGGTCACTAAGAATAAGTAAAGAAATACAGCTAATTGCCTTATCAAAATCTCTTTTATTTAATCTACCGTAAAGGTTTCTTTCAACTGATTCCCATTGATTGATAACTCAACTACATAAGTACCTTTATCTAGTTTGGCCGTAGGTATGTACTTAACTTGCGTTCCTAAGTTTTCATAGTAATCATCAATGATAGTCACCAAGTTTTGTCCTTTAGCATCTAAAAGCACCAGTTTGACATCTCCTGGGGCATTGAGCCTAAATATTACTTTTTTGATATTATCTCTTTCGGTGTCGTCTGATAGCATTGTTTCTTTCTTCAGACTTAACTCTTGATTTTCTTCAAAAGCTGTTTGAACACAATTAGCGATATCTGCCTTAAAAACAGCTTCACTAGATACCTCAAAGCCAGGGAGCAGTACTATACTATTTCCGGCTGTGAATGTTATATTTTGTGTGTTTGGCACGAGACTTTGAGATTCTATCCTTTTGATTGCCTTAAATTCTGCATCGGTAATTTCTCCTCTTACTAAAGCTAAAGTATCACTAGCACAGTTAATATCTTGACCACGGCAGTTACAGTCATTGTCAAAAACATCATAAGACGTCAGCGGGTCACCGTCATCACAAGGTGTGTCTTTATCATCACATAATAAGGCATCAAAAGACACTTTACTAAACCCTGAACAGGTAGCGTTTCCCCAATTATCAATCGCCGATATTAAAATATACCTAGCTTTTAATTCATTGAAATTAGGCCCTATAAAACCAGAGTAATCGCTATTACCAGGTGCTTGAGGCCATGAATATGTTCCTCCCAAAGCCTGCCATGAAGTGCCATCAATAGAGTAATCAACTACTACATTTTTAAAACCTTTCGTGGTTTCTCCTGGTACGTTATAATTCCAAATCCTTGAATTCTCGAATTTATATTGGTTTGTAAAATCATATTTAATCCACCTATTAAGGTTAGCCCGAGATGGGTTTGGGTTTATGGCGGTGCCGTTTCCGCAAGACAACCAAGAATTTTCCTCAGTACTAATAACGTTAGTGGTATGCTCGGCTTTATCATAGAAATTATAACTGGCAAATAGATTGTCACAGTCTGGCCCTGAACATGGTACTCCTACGCAGTCGCAGTTGGCGTCTATCTGATCGTTATTTGTGAATGGGTCAAAATCATCACATGGTGTACCTTGAGCTATGCAAGAAACTTCACAATCATAATCATAGAGGTAGAATTTTGGTACTTGTTTCCAGCCATCATGCGTTTGGAAAGGTGTTTTCCAGTGTAAACTAAAGAAACCTCTCCATGAGTTTTCTTTATGCCTAAACTCATAATAATAATACTTGCCGGCTTCCAGCTGAAGCGGACCTATGTTTTGAAATACTGAATTATCATGCTCTGATTCGTCAACTCCATAAAAAACTAGAGCCTGACTGGTTTGTTTATATTCTATGGAATCATTTTTACTCAGGAAGAAAAAAGTTTGATTATCTCCTGTAATGTTAAATTCATATTGACCAGTTACGGGAACTGTTAAATAACCCTGTACTAAAGAACCGAA
Organism: uncultured Arcticibacterium sp.; assembly: GCF_964021845.1. Taxonomy (NCBI): domain Bacteria; kingdom Pseudomonadati; phylum Bacteroidota; class Cytophagia; order Cytophagales; family Leadbetterellaceae; genus Arcticibacterium; species uncultured Arcticibacterium sp. The sequence continues at coordinate 74,883 of NZ_CAXHZC010000007.1, forward strand.
GTCATTTCTATCATAATAATCATGTGGACCAAAAGCCCCTTCTAAATATTGTCGCCTATCTGGCACTAGAGGAAAGTTTGGAGCATTAGTCAAATCATTTTCTACGTAGGTTCCGTCAATATCGTCATAAAAATAGGCCTCTACTTTACCTCTTTCTCCTATGCAAGCATTGGTTTTAGGATATTCCCCAACGCAGTTACAGTGACCGTCTTGCTGATCATTAATAGTATTTGCGTTTCCATCGTCACAGGCGGTACCTCTTTCTGGACAGCTCACTTCACAATTATAATCTTTGATGTAATTGTAGTCTATTATTTGCCAAACAGTATCCACATCAGGAACATCTGGACTTCGCCAATAAACACCTACGTGGTCACCCCCTCCACCTTCATAATGATGTATTTCAAAGTAATAATTCTGGCCTGCTACTAATTGTGTTAATTCTGATGTTTGGGTGGAATCTTTGTCATGTTGCCCAACGCTGGTGTACGAATACACCCAAGCTTTTTTCTCAAGATTTGCCTTGTTTTCATCGGTGCTGAGATAAAATTGAGAGTCGTCATCTCCTGTAATATTGAAATAATAGGAATCCGTAACTGGCACAGAAATATAGCCTCTGATATAAGAGACGTAATAATTATTGAAATTGACAGCGGTTTCTAAAGAACCCAGAATTATGGTTTGGTCTGGTGTTTCGGGGTAAAACTCTTGCACAGCCATAAAGGAGCTGTCTCTATAAGTTTCAAAACCCATCCAAATATTCCATTTGACCTGACCAGCCTGCCCAACGCATTGGGCTTGCCCTTCAGAAATAAATGCAGACATCAAAAGCAGTATAAATAGAACTTTTTTCATATCAATAAGTCAAACAATTTTTAGGTCTATCTACACTTGAAATCCCATCCGACATATTCATCAAACCCAATGGATAATTCCCTGCCGAATAAGAATAGAAATTGCCCAGATTAGGCAATACATAACATAAGTCTGCAGGACTAATGCCATACCAAAGGGCCAACTCCGCATAAAGTTCGTCTGTAGAAACAGCCGGAATGAAATTACCTCTGAATGAAATATTTTGAGGATTATTATTTAGGCTCATTTGAGGAAAGCCGCCGTAAATTTTTCCTCCATTCACCGCTCCTCCCATTACCAAACTATTCCCGCCCCAGCCATGGTCTGAGCCCTGGCCATTTGAGGTTACTGTTCTGGCAAAATCTGAAATGGTATAGGTGGTTACTTTATCTGCAATACCTAATTCCACCGTGCTATCATAAAAAGCTTTTAAAGCTTGGCTAACTACTGGCAACCTTGCATTTAAGCCATTTACTAGCCCATCATGCATATCCCAACCACCATAATTCACAAAGAAAATCTGTCTTTTGGCTCCTAAATCATTTCTCACACTCATTACTCTGGTGATAGCTGCCATTTCATCTCCAAGGTTAGTATCAGGAAAAACGGTGCTCATGGCAGGCACTTTCTGTAAAGCCTCTTTAAAAGTAGCAAAGGCCGAAATTGATGTTTTAGCCGTGGTGGCGTATGTTTTTTGAAGAAGATTAGCATAAGTATTTGACATCATATTGTCAATGGCATTATCTCTCAATTGATTAAGATAACCGGCATTACTCCACCATGTGGGAAATGACTCAAAACCTACATTATTAGGGCCAATATTTGACCCAATGGCATATTCAGAAATGTCTTGACCTCGCTGGAAAATATTCTTACCATCAAGTGAAAGGTTCATGCTTAAATTTTGATTGGTATTACTTGCTTGAAGCAAATCTGCCATTCTACCACCAAAGCCTACAGCATCTCTACTTTGTGGCACAGAAGTTTGCCACTGCATAGATTGGTCAGAATGAGAATATATACCCAGAGGTTTCTTTTTCTCACTGTTTTGGTAATCGGCTATTGACATCAATGGCTCAACCAGCGTGCCTATGTTTGACATATAAGCTAGTTTACCTTGGTCAAATAGTGTTTTGACTTCAGGCATACCCGTATGCACTCCAAATGAACTATAAGCATTAGAAAAACCTCGAACTCCAACATGCTGAGGAGCGTTAAAAACGTTGACGTCCTCTATGTCTTGAATGGCCAAATCAGTTCTTAGTGCGTTATATTCGGCAAAACCATTATCTCCATTAGCATCTGTGCCAGCCGGAATTAGCATATTGTAAGAGTCTAAACCTCCTGAAAGCAAGACGCAAACTATAGCTTTATAGTCATCTGCATTATTATCAAAAGTACTATTTGCCATAGCACCATTCATGACACCTAAATTTGCCAAAGTATTCAGAAGCGTAGTACTTCCCATGGCTCCACAACCCACCGATTTAATAAAGTCTCTTCTTCTCATTTTACCTATTAATTAAAAAGTCTGGCGAAGCCATGATAAGGTATATAGCCATTCTAATTCTGAAATCCTGATCGTCTTCATTAGGTAAACCATCCGAATATCGATAAGGCAAGTTTTTAACTACAAACTCTATTTCTTGGAGATTTTGCTCACTTAAAGCTCCATGAGCCAAAATCAAGTTGTATTTATCTAGTAAGACCGAAACGTTTTGGTCGCTACTTAAAGCATAGTCATCTGAAAAATCAAAACGCGGTTCCTGGTCTTCTTTATAAGTTTCTCCGCCGAAATAAGACGAATAATCAATGGGGTCATCGTCTATCAACCACTCATTCAGAGCATTTAAATAGCCTGTTAACGTAATGGAGTTAAGTTTTTGAAACTCTGGCCCATATTTCCCAGCTTCTTTTAAGTCTCCATCTGGTACGTAATCAGGCTCAAAGAAATTAAATACCGTTGGAGACTCCAGAGGCCTTTGCTCCATTTGGTCATAAACCTCATTCATTCTATTTCTGAAAACCCCAGTAGTAGAGTTTAATCCCAAACCGTAAACTAAATTCATGTAAGTAACAAAAGGCTCTCTCAGTTTACCCGCAAAAGCTTCTTCTTGTTCATTGACAAGCCTAGCTTCCCTATCTAAAAGTATGGCTTTAACCACCGCCCCCAAATCACCTCTGACTCCTTGACCATTATTATTAAAAACGGTAGCTACTCTCCCTATATATGCACTCGAAGGATTTGAGGTTACTAACCTTTGAATAAGTCGTCTGCTTATAAAAGGACCTACATTTGGGTGATTAAAAATAACATCTAAGGCATCTTGAATATCGTCTTCGCCTTGTTCTATGGGTCTTCCATGACCTACGGTGGTGCCTAAAAATGTTTTACCGCCAGACTGATGACCATCAACAATTCTAGGCGGGTTTCGCCAGGAGTTTCTATAGGCATCCATACTGTCAATCGGAAAAAATTTCAATCTTTTGGTGTAATCTTGCTCACTTTCTACACCATCGCCCAGGTAAAGCGAATGATTCCAAGAAAGTCCGGTGAACACTTTTGCTAATTCCGCAATGTCATTATTATCATAAGTCGGAATAGAATTACCTTGTGCATCTTTCTTTTCTGTTCCATCAATATTTAACTCGTATAAACCTATTGAAAAAAGCTGCATGATTTCTCTGGCATAGTTCTCATCAGGAAAAACTAAATTTCCGTTAACAACACCCTGAGCATGGTTATTCATATATGTCAAATAAACCGCCATAGTAGGGTGATAGGTAACACTATCAAGCAAAGACCTATAGTTCCCGAAGGATTGGTCTAAAAGCAAATCATAGTAACTGGCCAAGGCATAGGGGTTTCCGTCAAAATCAGAAACTCTGGAAGTTACAAATATCTCGCTTAGAGCTAAGGCTACACGCCATCTTAACTTATCGGGTGCTGTCATGCTTCCTTGAAACCAAACAATATCAAAATACCAATCGCTTAAATTTAAGTTTTCAACTGTAAATGCAGTTTGTGGAGGTGGATTCGCGAGATTCAAGGAATCTGCCACACCTTGGGCTAAATATCTTAAGTAGCCTTCTATACTAAAAGAATTAGGCTGACTTAATTGGTTTTCTAGCCATGTTTCAGTACCTAGATTTGCGACTTCTTGGATATCAGAAAAAGTAGCACCCAGTGTAGCTTGCGATAAAAAACGAGAGGCCGCATTATGATTTGGAATATAGCCATCTACCAATAATGTGTTTATTCCATTGGAAGCATTTGAACTTGCCGTAACGGTAACATTTCTAACATTTCCTAAACCAAAGGTTTCTAGCTCTTGGCCAAAAATGGTGGTAAACAAAAAGCTACAAAAGATTAAAGGTAGCAGTGTTTTCATCTTGAAAAGGAAATATTAGGGGTTTGCAAAAGCAAACAGCCGCAAATATTATTCCTAAATCACTGAAAGATAAGTATTAAAGAGCAGAAGCACTCATTAAACACTTACTATAAACACTATACAACTAAAAAGAAATACCTTAAAGCAGTTAGCAGGGTCTTACGGAACTTTAATAATTACCCAAAACTACCCTAATCAGGTATATTCAAATTCCCCAAATTGACTCGTAATCGTCAATTTTTTGGTTTCAGAGGCTTCAACCCTACCCACTACTTGTGCGTGAATATTGAAGGATTTTGAGATGTCAATCACCTTTTGAGCGTTCTCTTTAGGAAGGTAAACTTCCAAACGGTGACCCATATTGAACACCTTATACATCTCCTTCCAGCTAGTGTCACTTTCTTTTTGAATCAATTCAAAAAGTGGTGGAACCGGAAACATGCTATCTTTTATGATATGTAGATTATCTACAAAATGAAGAACCTTGGTTTGAGCACCGCCAGAGCAGTGAACCATCCCGTTTATTTTTCCTTTAAGCTCTTCTAATAATCTCTTTGCCACGGGAGCATAAGTTCTAGTAGGAGAAAGAATCAATTTACCTACAGAAATTTCCTCACCAGTTTCTACTTTAATTTTATCTGTTAGCTGTTTGCTACCTGAGTAAACTAAAGAGCTGTGAATGTCAGGGTCATAACTTTCCTTATACTTTTCAGCATAAATTCGGTCTAAAACATCATGTCTTGCAGATGTAAGGCCATTGCTTCCCATTCCGCCGTTATACTCGTCTTCATAAGTAGATTGGCCACTTGAAGATAAACCTACTATTACATCACCCGCTTTGATATTATCATTTGAAATAACATCAGCACGCTTCATTCTTCCTATAACCGTGGTATTGACCGTGACGGTTCTTACCAAATCACCCACATCGGCCGTTTCGCCACCTGTACTGTAGATTTCTACACCGTTATTGCGAAGCATTTCTAATACTTCTTCTCCCCCATTGATTAGTTCCGAGATTACTTCACCAGGAATTTTACCTTTATTTCTGTCAATAGAAGATGACATAAGAATAGGTCCTGTAGAACCTACACATAACAAATCATCTGTATTCATGATGATGCTGTCTTGTGCTATGCCTTTCCAAACGCTTAAATCACCCGTTTCTTTCCAATATAAATATGCCAGAGAAGTCTTAGTTCCAGCTCCATCAGCATGCATGATATTGCAATATTCAGGGTCTCCGCCCAAGGTATCAGGTGAGATTTTGCAAAATGCTTTTGGGAATAAACCTTTATCAAGCTTTTCTATGGCTTTATGTACGTCTTCTTTTGAAGCCGAAACGCCTCTTTGCATGTACCTATCGGTCATGATTTAAAATATTTGGTTTTATAAGGCACAAAGATAAAAGATAATAGTTAAGCGATTGGTTTTACCGGTGTTCATAATCTTATTTTATATTCTTTTTAATTCCATTAATCATATTACTTTTGAATAATTAAAATTCATAAAATGACTTTATCTAAATTAGCAGTTATTATCCTGTTTCTAATTACTTTCCACTCATACGCTACATTACCGTCTGCTACCCTAACTGCACCATCGGGTGTAAGCTTTTCTGCCGGAAATGGAATTGAATTAGAAGTAAATTTAAGTGGAACATTTCCAATGTCATTTGTTTTAAATGGTAAAGAATATCGTGACGTTAATCAACCAACTTTCACCCTGTTTCTAGCTATTAATGAAAATAAATGGATGAAAATAGATTCTGCTTGGAATACAAGTGGAACCTCTTATCCGCAAGATAGCATTTACATGTATTACGAAAAATATGGCCCTAATATATTAAAATCCACCGTCTTATTAGGAAGCGGAAATGACCAAGGAATTTCCTATCTGAAAGACAGTAGTAACAATGGATACTTAATAGCATCTGTAGATTCTAAAGACATGGATTTTGCTTATCGTGGAAACTCAGCTGTTAACTCTATAATAATTCGTAAAACAAATGAAGCTAACGCATTAATTTGGGAAACCTCAATAGTAAGGGGAACTGAATTTCGAAATGCCTCCAAAGCGATACTAACTTCAGAAAATAACATTCTAATAATAGGCAGCCTTAGAATTGGCGAATATGGCTTTGGTGGAGATGATATTTGGCTCACAAAAATTGATCAGAATGGAAATGTTCTTTGGGAGAAAAATTTCGGAGGACTTCAACATGAATATGGAATTGATTGTATTGAAACCAAAAATGGAAATTATGTTCTAGTGGGCAATAGCCTCTCTAACAACGGTGACGCTATCGGAAACCATGGTCAACAAGATGCGTTTATATTAATGACAGACTCTAATGGAAATAAAAAGTGGTCAAAACAGATTGGTGGAAGCAGTTCTGATAGCTTTCATGCAGTTGAAGAAGATGACTCAGGATACCTATACGCCGTTGGACAGACCTCTTCGAGTAATGGTGATATTACTGGGAACTTTGGGTTTTCGGATTGTCTTTTATCTAAAATAGATAGTCTTGGCAGCAGTATTTGGAACAAAAACTATGGTAGCGGTTCACATGAATACTTTCGTTCCATTTGTCTCTCTGATAATGGAAATCTTGGAATTCTAGGTAGCTGTTCTTCCGTGGGCTTCCCCTCAGACAAAAACAATTCGCTCTACAATACGGCTTTTTTTGAAATAGACACTAGCGGGCTAATTAAGTATGAAAAGCTGTTTGAGTCAAATAACATCACTAACCCAAAAGGAATACTGGCCGAAACCAATAATGAATATATCATCGCGTATGATTATCAAAATTCCAGCACCAACAATACAAAAAGTATACGCCTTCATAAATTATATTCCGATAGAACTAGTAACTGGACAAGTGGTATAAACAACCCCATAAATGAACACATCGCTAATATCACAAAAACTGGCTCTGGTTTTTCAATAACAGGTTACCAAATTAACTATGCATACTCTAACGGTTATAGTGTATTCAGCTATGAGTTTTCTGAATGTCCAACCTTTCATGCAGAGCTATCTGCCCCTGCCAGTATCATTAAATATGACTCACTAAACTTAAAACTTATTACTAACTCGCTGTACCCCGCTCGAATTCAACTAAATACAAATGACTGGTTCACCTTTGAAAATGAAAATAGTGAATGGCCTATTAGTCCAGAATTTGAATTTGATGCAGTTTATAATATAGTATATGGCTTTAATCAATGCTCAACCATTAAACAACCATTCAATCATTTAAGTATCGAAGTCAATCCTTGCCCAGAAAGCAGAACTTTGAACACTAGTATAGCCTCCAATCCAAGACTTTATCAGGCTACCGACTACATAAGTATCCAGGAAACGCAATCAGAAAAGCTAGAACTAGAAGCCGGAAAAAGCATAAGTATCAACCCTGGTTTTGAAACTAATAGCACAAATCCTTTTAGAGCAGAAATAAAAAACTGTATTGAATAGAATGTTAGGTATACCCAAAGGCTAAAAAACAATATATGGGCTGATCTAGTATTTAGTTCAAGCCCACATAAAAAATCACTTATACCAATTTATCTTTCTGGAAACATACATAGTGATAGCCAGGATAACGAACAAACCTAAACTACCAATGAGTAGTGCTGTATCCTCCAACTGAATTATCACAAAAATAAATGCATATAAAGCCGCCAAAACACCATTTATACCTAATGCTAGACCAGTATTCTGAAAAATACTTCTGGAATAAAAGAAAGTTAAAATCAGGGTCATGGCTGCACTTACTCCATAAGACAAATTAAAGGTCCATATTTCAGACATGGAAATTAGCAATGTATAAAAGATACACAGTGCAAAACCCACCAATATGTATTGAAAGACATGTATTTTCTGATTTTTGAGAATTTCTCCAAAAAAGAAAGCCAGAAAGGTAAGACCTATTACCAGAATAGCATATTTGACAGACCTCTCAGATTTCTGATAATTATTATTCGGATTTATTAAAGAAACCCCGAATGTACTTGCCCTGAAACTTGGAAATGAGTTCTCACTCCATGTCTCTGGCAAATTCCTATTCAGGTGTGAGACCTGCCACTTTGCATTAAAGCCATCTTTATTGACTTCTCTTTCAAATGGCAAAAACTCACCAAAAAACTTTGGACTATCCCAGTTAGAAGTAACCTCTACATTATTTTGCTTAGCCAATGCCACAAAATTTAGCTCCTCTGAACCGTTAAGCCTCAATGAGATATCAAAACTTCCATTTCCATCAGAATCACTCAAATCCAAAGGAGCAATAATACCATCTCCAAAGCTCTGAGCAATATGTCGGCTTTCTGCAAAGTCTACTTCTTTATTATCAAAAAGCAATTTCACCTCACTATTTATTCCTCTGAGGTCTGAAAAACCCAATATCAATTCTGCTTTATTCCATTCCACGTCACCTTCAGGAATATCTTTAAAGAAGTCGTTGATAAATTTAAAATTCCCAGATAAGTGATTCTCTGATTCATAAACAATCACTTCGAAAATGCCTCGCTTCCTTTTCTGCGGAATCAAATTAGAGCTAACATTGAGCTCCTGAGGACTGAAGTATTTAATTTTCTCCACTTTCTTTATTTGCAAACTTGTTGTGCCGTTGCTAGCACTTACCTGTACTTCCTCCTTCTGAAAGTATGGTACTTTCAGAAGCGGCCCATTAATTGTTTGAGCTCTTCCCCATTTTTGCGAAATGTCTGTTAGTACTTCTGATTTCCTAAGCTGCCTTTCGGAAATTAAGTCTCGAATAAAAAATGTCGGAATCATTAAAAGAAGAACTAAAAAGCCGATTAAAGCCCCTTTGATCAACAACTGATTTCTTTGATAAAATGACGGTTTCTCTTCCATTGTTATTTTGTATTTAAATTTTTATTAAAAAGTCACCCCTTTATTTCAGGAGTGTTCAAGTCCATAATTCTTTGTGTATAAACTGCAGGTAAAAGCATCTTTAAAAGGTAATTGCTCAAGGATAAAAACTTTGTAACTCTATAGGCCGCTATCATAGGGAAAATCGAAATTGGTCTAGCAAAGCCCAACAATGCTCGCACGCTAATTGGCATCATGCCTTTTTGAGCCTCCAAAAGAAGCCAATATCTTAACGGTCCTAAGCTTCTTTTATATTGACCGTATAGGTCTATACTTAAATCACTTTTCACCAAATTGCTTTCGAGGTGTTCCTTTCTGCTAATCAGCCAATCGGAATATGTATTTGGCAAAGCCTCTAATTTCATCCTTTGCCCCAGTCTATAGAAAACATCAAAAACCTCCTCTTTTTCTTGAAGATTTAATTTTCTTTGAAGCAACTCAAAAGCGGCAATGGAATAATAAATAAGCATGTACAAAACATCCCTAAAGGCCCATTCGGGAATTTTCATGCCTCTGGCATTTTCAACCTGCCCATGAATTTTTACCATTTTGTCAATGGTCTTATTGGCAGTTTCTTGATCGGAGAAAAGTATGTCTTGGGAATAGTTCACGGTGGAAAACAGCCTACCAATGGGGTCTTTCGGGAGTTTTCCAGTAAAATAGAGCCAGTCAATAGACTTATTTAAAGAAAACTCGGCTGCCGCACCCGCAAAAATAAAGAGCAGGGTATCTGAGCTTCCCCAGATTTCTCTTACAATAGAATATTTTGCTACAAAATTCATTTTGACAGCTTTAGTTTTGTGTAGTTTTCTACAAGTAATACTAGGCCAATTCCTAAAGTATAAGCCAAGATATCTTCCCAAGCGAACGATGTTCCTAAGACAATTCTGAAGAACTTATTGCTATGCAAACCAGACGATTCCAAGAAATTGAAATATTGAAGTGTCTCTACTAAATAGGATAGCAACAAACTAAAAATTGCAGCTGCTTTGACAGGCATACTGAATATGCTCTTCAAACCCAAGTAAACAAAAATGGAGGCTAAGAAATCTCCGAAAAATGGGCGAATAAAACTGTCATGCACATAAAGTGCGATAAATACCTCGACCAAAAGAATGGTTACGAAGAGCAAGAAATAATTTAAACGAAATGTAAACATTTTGATATTATGAATTTTTGGTAGCGAGAATAGGCTGAAAAGCGGGGCTTGTTTGCTCGTTACGAGCGGTGAAAAGAGTATGATTAATTTTATCAAACTTGAATTTAGCCTTGGCTAAGTAAGTCAAGAAAGAATAGCCGGCTTTACTAAAAACTTTACGATGACCAATCCACACCGCAGAGCTTATACCATAGAAAAAAGCATGATAAACAAACTTCCGAGTCCATTTCTTCCAGAGAGTATTATTATCTAAATAGGTAGCTAAACGCTCCGTTTGGAATTTGATATGAGCAGCTTCATCTATAAGAATATCTTTGCAAATAATTTTTAATAGTGGGCAATTAATAGTTTTACGAACTGCCTCATAATATAGCTGTGCGTAGGTTTCCACTATGAGTACAGTAATAGTCCATATTTCTAGGCTGGTATTAATTCCTCTCACTTTTCTGAAAAAATGGTCACCCCAGTTAAAGCTTATCCGACTTTCACCAATCAAGTCGAGGTATCTTCCTAGGTTATTTCCATGCTTTTGTTCCTCCTTAATAAAAAGCTTGACCGCATAGAGGTAATCGTAATCTTGAATCTTATCGGCGTATACTTTAGTGGCCTTTATTAAATTATGCCCTTCTGACGTTTCGCCTAGCTGCCAGGCCTTAAGCGATTTAATAATCACTTTTCTTTCTTCAGTTGTCACTTTGGGCTCAATTCTCCAGTCGATACGTTTCTGGGTCGTATTCTCTTGGAAATATTCCAGCCATTGTTTGGTTGTTCTTCTCTTCATTTTATATATTTAAAAGTACTTTGTTTTTCAAAGTACAGGTATAAAAAAATTTAAGTGTTCCTTTTTATCAAAGCTTCTAAGACCGCCAAATGCTCTTCAAAAGCTGCTCTCCCACTTTTCGTAGCACTATAAGTGGTGTTTGGTTTTCTCTTGACAAACTCCTTTGTTACAGAAATAAACTTAACCTTCTCTAGGGCTTTTAAATGCGTGGCCAAATTTCCGTCAGTCATCTCCAATATCTCTTTGAGTCCAGTAAAATTGATGGTATCATTTACCATCAGTACTGACATAATGCCTAGCCTGGCCTTATTCTCAAAAGCTTTATTGAATTTGTCTAAATTCATGCCTTCCTGTCGTATTTATAGTACATACTTACGCCATACACTATATGTAAAACGCCAAAACCAATTGTCCAAAAGAGCAAAGAATACCCCGCAACAAACAAAGCGAAAAGACCTAATAATACTTCGCACAAGCCAAGCGAGTAAACGTCTCTATAGGTATGTTGTGACGTATTTATAAGGGCCAATCCATAAAATACAAGGGTGGTAGCGGGTACCAAACGCACCATTCCATTCAGCACTAAAGCAATGGCAAAAACACCTCCAACTAAAAGTGGAATAGCTAAGCTTACTGCGAGTTTTCTAGACAAAGGATTCCAAAGCTTTTGATTCGATTTTCTAGTTTTTCGCCATGTCAAAAACAAACCTCCTCCTATGGCCAAAACCAATGTAGCCACCGCCAAAAGAAATAAAAACTCCAAATAGCTAGCGTCGGTACTTCTATCAATATAAAAGCCACTTAACTTATAAGAACCAACAGCGTTTACCTTTTTTAGGTATAATACACCTGCTGAAAGTAAAGCTACTGCTCCCGCAAAGATGCCCGAAAGGCCACTTAGCGAAATAAACTTGGAAGACTTTTCCATCAGGCTTCTTATTTCCTTCAGGTCATTTAAATGTTCTTGCATTGTGCTAAAAATAAAGGGTTATGAATCTATTTCCTAAAATCAGAATTGCCACTGCCACGGCTACTACAGCCACTATCAAAACTCCAGCTGCCGCTACGTCTTTTACTTTGCCAATTTTTTCATTCCAATCTGGAGAAACGACGTCACAAAGAATTTCCAGAGCTGTATTGAAAGCCTCAGCAGAGAAAACTAAGCCTATTTGTATTATCAATATTGCCCATTCTATTCGCGATACTTTTAGCCAAAAACCACAAATGAATACCAAAACAGCTGCAAGGAAATGAAACTGAAAATTATTCTCACTTCTCAGCAAATGACTAAAGCCCTTACTGGCAAAGCCAAAACTTTTAACCATTTTATTGATATTCATCTGGCTGCACTTTTAAGATTCTGAAAGAAATATACAAAACAGATAAAACCAATGTAAAAACCAGCGTTAGTTTAATGGCCAAAGGGTTGAAGGCTTCGTTAAGCGAGCTTTGCAAGAGAAAAACGGGATTGGTAAATAAATCCCAAGAATTAAATCTTGAAAATCTGCCTAGATAAATCCCAAACCCACTCAGCAGAATACTTATAAATACTGTTACCCATGCCATAAGTACTCCCCAATACTTTTCAAACAAATAATGAACAATACTCAAAGAATAAATCCCAAGAATTAGTCCTGTCATGGCAGTCATAAAAATACCTAAGGAATCAAACCACCATAAAGAAGCTGTCAGATGATTTAAATGCACCAAATCAGTAATAATATAAGGAGCATTAGGAAAGAAGAGTAGCCAAAAACCCAAACTCAAATAAAGCAAAATATGGTTTTCTTTTTTCGAATATCTCCTAGCAATAAGTGCAAAGAATAAAGGCACCCATGCCAAAAATAAATTCCAAACTAAACCAAAACCAAGCATCTCACTAGTTAAGAGAAAACGAACTAAAAAAAGTGTGAAACAAAGCCCAGAAAGTATTAAAAGACTCTTTGTTGACCGACTGATGTAATGTTTTTTCATTTATTAAAAGTACTTTGAAATGCAAAGTAGAATCAAAAAAAGAACATTACAAAACTTATTTCATGAAAAATAAAAGCCCCTCTGATTTCTCAGTAGGGGCTTAAGTGGTCATCTAAAAGGGGTTTCAGAAAATTTGACCACATAATCAATCAAAATAATAATCTTTAAACCCGACGGTTTAAAAGTTAAAATCATTTTTAAGACGAGAAATACCTTCATGGTCACAAATAATAATGGGTTTGCTGTAAAATCTTTAGTTCCTCTTTTATAAATCGGGTAGATTTGCACCAGAAAACAACAAACGTATGCCCAAACCAAAGAAAGTCTCTGAGTCTTTAGCTATCAATTCTCAAATGATCATGCCGAATGATACCAACACATTAGGGAATCTGATGGGCGGAAATTTGATGAGAATGGTGGATATAGCGGGAGCTATTTCTGCTCAAAGACATTCTAACAGAATTGTGGTAACAGCATCCATTGATAATGTTTCTTTTGAAAACAAAGTACCGCTAGGAGACGTAATTACTTTGGAAGCCAAAGTCACAAGAGCGTTTAACACTTCTATGGAAGTCATGGTCAAAGTCTACTCTGAAAACATACCAGCGGGTACTCGAATTCAAACGAATACTGCTTTTCTGACCTTTGTCGCTGTAGATCAGTCTGGCAGACCTATAGAAATAGCAGAAGCTATTCCCGAAACAGAGGAAGAAAAAGATTTGTTTGCGGCAGCTTTAAGAAGAAGACAATTAAGGTTAGTTTTAGGAGGTAGAATGAATCCAGAAGAAGCCAATGAATTAAAGGCTATTTTTGGGCTTTAAAATCACTTAAATTTGTGGTAATTAATAGAGCAGAGAAAAAGTAATTTGGCTCCGTACCTGCCATTCAATGCGTAGAAGCGGTTCGCCGCCCGTTCAGTTTAAGGTACCCTTGATAAGGGTGTTAGAAATAGGTAGAGAAGAAAGTAATTTGGCTCCGTAGTTCAATGGATAGAATGAGGGTTTCCGGTACCCTTGATGAGCGTTCGATTCGCTCCGGAGCTACTTTTTAACTTAATAAAAACGGCTCTAGAGTTAAATGGATGGAAGCGGTTCGCCGCCCGACTGACCGCAGCCCAAAGGAATGCCTCCCATTCCATTTCTGGTACCCTTGATGAGCTCAACTTTTTGCCTGTTGGCAATCAGAGATTCGCTTTGGAGCCATTAAGCAAACTACTCGATAACATTTCTTCTCAATCTTTAAAATTTCAACAGTTTTTTATAATTGTTTTGCAAAAAACTGAAGTGTTTCTGCAATATTCTCTTTCCAATACTCCCAAGTATGTTCCCCTTCATAGGTGTAAAACTCATGGGCTATCTTGGCCTCTTTTAGTTGCTCATGTAAGGAGACATTTCCTCCGTAAAGCGTATCCTTACTACCACAGTCAAATCTAAATGGAGCCAGTTTTCTTTTATTTTCATCAATAATATCAAAGACCTTTTCCTCTTTAATAACAGCTGCTTTAAGAGCATCAAAATCTTCAACAAAGTGCTCAAACTCGTCAAAAAAGGTAATGGAAGACAAGCCGCTGAAAGCTTTAAATACTTCAGGATATTTAGCTCCAATTCTCAAAGCACCATAACCTCCCATAGAAAGCCCGGCAAGAAAAAAGGGAGAAATCTCGCCCACCTCTTGAAATTGTTCTTTGATTAATTCTGGCACTTCATGAGAAATCCATTTCTCATAATTCGCTGTATGATGCGGCAAATAAGCACTTCCATCTTGAAATAAACCATCTGATGGCATTACCAACATCATAGGAGGCAATTCTCCTTTGTCTATTTTTTGTTTTAAAGTTAGGTGCACTTCGGCTTTTAAACTCCAAGCCCAGTGACTGCCATACACGCCATGAAGTAATATCACTACTGGTAAATTTTCAAACTCACCAGCTGGCTTATACACCGAAACATCAACGCGATTTCCTATGGCTTTACTCTTAACGGTAAAATGTTCTATGCCGTTATTTGAGCCGTTTTCTACAGTAAAAAAAGTTTTCATATTCATCATCAAAAAACAAGTACGCCTTTCGCATTTTTACCAGCTAACATATCATCAAATGCCTGTTTTAAATTTTGTAAGGGGTATGTTCTTGTTACCATTTCGTCAAGAAGCAAGTCGCCATTTTTATAGAGGTCAATAATTTTCGGGAAATCAATTTGTGGTCTAGCTTTTCCATATAAAGGATTGATGTAGAGCTTATCCCACTCAAAAAGATTCATATCAATACTAATCTCTTCCTCAATACCACTCACCTGTACAGCAGTGCCCGCGTTTCTAATCATAGCCAGCGGAGCTGCCCCTAAAGAGGGAATGGCTGTACATTCGAAAGCAAAATCTGCCCCTCTTCCGTTACAAAGCTCTTTTACTTTTTCAGCAGCTTTTAATAATACTTTATCTTCCTTATCAGCCAAAATGGTGTGCGTTGCTCCAAACTGTTTTGCCAGTGCTAACCTTTCCTCTTTTATGTCAATCGCTATAATTTTTGACGCTCCAGATACTTTTGCCCCTTGGATAACATTTAAGCCTACACCACCAGTGCCTATGACAGTTACCGTACTTCCTGGGCTAACTTTGGCAGCATTAATAACTGAACCATAACCAGTCATAACGCCACAGCTAACTATAGCCGCACTAGGAAATGGAACATCTTCCATCGTCACCACACATGCTGCTTCCCTTACTAAACTAAACTCCGCCATAGTACCCAGTGCAAACGAACGCTCTATAGCTTGACCATTAAAAGTAGTGGCGTTTAAAGTAGCATGTCCACCAGCAAGAGCATTACCAGCAGTAACCGCAGAGTTTTCTTCACATATATGTTGATTACCCTCCATGCATTGAAAGCATGAATAACAGGGAATAGCCCAATTTAGAATGACATGGTCTCCCACTTGAAGGTTTTTAACGTCAGGGCCAACTTTGTGAACAACACCAGCCCCTTCATGACCCATTACAATAGGCTTGCCCCAGCTTAAAGAATCCCAGTCTGTATGACAAATACCCGCCGCTTTCATTTGTACCAGTACCTCGTCACCTACAGGGTCTTCAATATTGATAGTCTCAATAGAAAAATCTCCATTTCCTAAAGCGATTGCTGCTTTTGCTTCGGTCATTTTTGTTCAATTTTATGTTTAAATCCTCGATAGCCCATTTCAAACCTTTACAAAGGTTATTTAATTTCGAAGTAGTTTTTTGGTGTTTCTTTTCAAAAAATTGTCTTATTTTATCTCCAGACAAGCATTATATAACAATCGATGCAAAATGAAGGCAGTTTTAGAGCATATTAGTCCAAACAACAATCATTCTGTTGTATACCGAGAACTAGAACTTCCAAACTTTGATTCTCCATTCCATTATCATCCTGAGTGCGAATTAACACTAATAGTTAAGGGTAAAGGGACAAGGCATGTTGGAATTAAAATGGAGGAATTTCAGGAAGGTGAATTAGTTTTCTTAGGACCTAATTTGCCACACTGCTGGCTTGATATACCAAAATCAGATGGTGAATTTGTAAAATCGTATGTGATTCAGTTCAAGCAATCCATTTTTGAAAATACCTTCTTTCAGCTTCCAGAATTTAAGGAGGTTAAGAAGCTTTTTTCACTTTCAAAGGCGGGTATCAGGTTTGAGGGCAATCACAGAGAAGCAATAGAAGGTATTTTCCAAGCTGAAAATAATCAACGCATATTAGGTTTGATGACTCTTTTTCTGGAACTGGCATCTCAACCCTCAAAAACCATTTTAGATATTGTTCCTTCCCAAGGTACTAGCCCAGATCGTTTTCACTCTGTTTTTAGTTATATCATAGAACATTTTAGAGAAGACATCTCTCTAAATGAAGTTGCCGAAAAAGCCGGTTTAACGCCGACTTCCTTTTGTAGATACTTTAAAAAGACTACTGGTAAAACGCTATTTGAAGTAATTTTAGATTACCGACTAGAGGCTGCTGCCCAGCTTTTGGCGTCAAGCTCCATGAGAATAAATGAAGTCGCATTCGAATCGGGTTTTGACGATATCCCGTATTTCAACAGAGCCTTCAAAAAGTGGAAAGGAGTAAGCCCAAAAGTTTTCCGGAAAGGGTAGAATTTCTTAAGAAGAGTACCAAAATTACAATGAATTAACTCATAATTTTCGCTATACCTCCAAATTTAAAATACTGACTTTCTATACAATAATATGATATTCTCACACTGCTCATAAAAGAAAGTCGCTGAAAATATTTCCAGCGACTTCTTGTTTTTAGATAGAGTATTTAATTAGTAACCAAGCATTATTGGTATCCTGGGTTTTCAACCAAATTAGGGTTGTCAGCTATTCTCCCAAGACCTAGAGCGTAGTAATAATTCCTTTCTTTAAAAAGCCTTATTCTTCCTAAATCTCCATCGGCTAATTGAATAGTATACATTCCCGTATCATAATTGTATCTAAAATGGGTTCTATGTTTTTGCACATTATCCAATTCTTCAACGGCCGTACGCCATCTTCTTAAGTCCCAGAACACATGCTCTTCAAAAGCAAGTTCCACTCGTCTTTCTTGACGGATTTTGTCTTCCGTAATTTGATTTGCAGTCAAAGCTGGCATTCCAGCTCTATCTCTGATTTCGTCATTTAATATACTAGCCATATCTCCATTTGGGTCACCTAAATAGAATGCCGCTTCTACATAGTTTAGCATCACTTCTGCCAATCTAAAGATGATGATGTCTGTACTAGAACCCACGCCGTCTGGGGTAGTTGGGTTTATTCTCTTTCTGATTAGCATGCCTGTAGGGTTACCACCAACATGTCTTGGGTGCCCAGCACCAGGCCATCCGTCAGAACCAGGAATTGTGAAGCCCTGTGCTGTAGAACGCTGCACAGTTCCAGAAGCATCTGTATAGTCTGTACTTCTATGGAAATATACTTTATCGCCTTTAAAAGCTGTACCTGGGTAAAAAATGGAAGCCCTCATTCTTGGGTCTCTTTGTTCAAAATACCATTCTGGGTCAATTGGTGTTTTGTCATCATACATAGCTCTATCTACTTTACCTGAAGTGCCATCTATAAAATCGAAATTTTCTAATGTTTCCATATAAACAGGATAATTAGAGTTCCATGCAAAACCAAATCCAGCGGGTGTTCCTGTTATATCCCATGCATGAGATTTACCAGCAGTTTGATCATACTTTTCTGCTAAAATTACTTCAGTGTTGTTAGTCTCGTCTATGAAAAGATCCATGAAGTTTTGAACCTTATCATCACTTTTTCTATAAAGTGAAAAAGGCCCGTTCTGCATAATTTCCTTTGATGCCGCCAAAGATTTCTGATAATACGAGTTGGCTTCTCCAGCAGAAAATCCTAGTAGACCATCTAACTGAACTTTGCCAAAATTTGCAACACTAGCAGCATACAGCATGGCTCTACTTTGTAATGCCAATGCTGTCCATCTCGTGATTCTACCATCATTATCAGCCACAGCAGGTAATATGGCTGTAATTTCATCCATTTCGGAACCTATGAAGTCATAGACTTCTTTTTCAGAATTACGCGTAACAAATAATTCTTCAGGAGTGGCGTCAATCGATTGAGCCTCTGTTAAGATAGGTACGCCTCCAAATCTTTTCACCATTTCAAAATAAGCAAAGGCTCTAATAAATCTAGCTTCAGCACTACGAACACTCTTATAGTCAGCACTTAACTTCTCAGAATTATCTAATCCTGTTATGTAAACATTTGCTTCTCTAATAAGTGCATAAGGCCAATAGTCAATTACACCCGCCCCAGTTTCATTAAAGTCGGTATTCATAACTTGTCCGAAAGGCGATTGCCATGGGGCAAAGTTTCTAGCCTCAGCACCTAAAGAACCTATTAGGTTCATTTCAATATTGGTGCCTCCACTGGTAATGCTAAATAAACTTTCCTCATATAAATTTGCCAAGAAGGCATTTGCCAAATTTTCATCAGCGAATACAATATCCCCGGAAATAATACCTGTAGGTGTTAGTTCGAAAGGGTCTTCGCAGGAAGTGCTAAAAATTAGCAAACCCGCAAAAAGTATAATAATTTTTTTCATCTGTTTAAATTTTTTAATGATTTAATACAATGTTTGTTCTCTAAATTATAGGCCTAATCTCAAACCTATAGACTGCGATTTTGTAATTGGGACATTATATCCTGTTCCTCCTACAGATGGGTCAAATTCTGGGTCAAAAGAATTGGAATAAAAACCTAGATTAGTCAAAGTGAAAATATTTTCGGCAGCAATATAAATTTGGGCACTTTCTATACCCGCTTTAGCCAAAAATGAACTAGGTAAATTGTAAGACAAATTGACATTCTTAAGTCTTAGGTAATTCACATTTCTATAATAGAAATCTGAAAATTTACCATTGTTACTTCCTGGAGCTTGGGTAGCAGCTGGAAGAGAAGCATTAGGGTTAATATTTACCCCCGGATTGTTAGGGTCTGGCTGCCAACGATTTTCAAAGTGATAGGTTAATGGAGTTGATCCATTACTAAACATATCTCTAGCATAAGCAGTAATAGCCATTCCGAACCTAGAAGCTCCTTGAAGCAAACCACTTAGCCTAAAGTTGCCATAGTCTATGCCAATATTCATTCCATACATTAATTCTGGAATACCTGCTGCAAAACCGATTAAATCTTGATCTCTAAAATCAATTTCTCCATCATCATTCAAGTCTTTGTATTTGATATCTCCTGGTCTTAAAGTTGTATTTCCATTACCATCTTGAATGATTTGATGAGAATCAACCTCTTCTTGTGACATGAAAATTCCATCAGAAACATACCCAAACCTTCTGTTCACCCAATTGCCGTCTAGGCCATTAATTCGTTGCAAATCGGGGTCAGTAAAGTTTTCTTGACTTTTAACCTCTAACCATTTCGATTTCGCTATGGAGAAGTTTGGTGAAAGGTCAAACTTAAATTTGCCAACATTTTGTCTGTAATATGCAGACAGCTCTATACCTCTGCTATCTTGACTATTGATATTCACCACTGGTAAAGCAGCTCCAAAAGTAGAAGGTACATCTTCAATGTTTACATCAATAATACCATCTCTCTTTCTATAGAAAAGCTCGGCTTCTAAAGTCAATTTACCATTAAGAACAGATGTTTCTAAACCTAAATTATACATGGTAAGTACTTCCCAACTGAGGAGTGGATTTACCAAACCTCTGGTAGAAATTCTTGGAAAACCAGCACTTTGATCAAATATGTAAATTCCATTTAGATCATAACCTGTTAAGTAATCAAAACCCGTTAATCCATCTGCGGTGTCGTCTCCTAATTGAGAATATGCTAATCTAAGTTTTAAGAAATCAACTACTTTATTTGATTTCATAAAACTCTCCTCCGACATTACCCATGCTGCCGAAAAACTAGGAAAGTATCCCCATCTTGTTTCAGGAGCAAAAAGCACATTTCCATCCGCTCTAAAAGTAGATTCAAATAAGTATTTGTCTTTGTAACCATAGTTAAGTCTACCTACTACTGATTTTCTTCCAATATCAGAACCCGAAAATCCATAATTGAATTGTTGATCTGTAGACCCAATGAACAGCTCAGGAATAGCGGTAGAAAGAAGCTCCCTTCTGCTTGCAGAAAGACTATTGAATTTCTGGGTGGTTTGCTCAGCAATTCCTAAGATCTTGAAACTATGGTCATTTACTTGTTTAGCATATTCCAGCGAAATCAAAGGATAAATTTGATTTCGTCTATACTGTGAGTCAGATATAGTTGAAACAGGGTTTTGCGTTCCTTCTAGTACATAGGTATCTGATGCTGGCAAGTATTGATATAGTTCCGCTGGTTTAGTGAATTGTTTTATGGCACGGTCATACTGTTGGGTATTAATTTCCGCTTTTGCCGTTAATCCATCAATGAATGGCACCTTAAAAGTTAAACCAAGTTTACCACGGAAAAGGTTCTCTGTTCTGTCCCATGTCCCTCTGATAGATCTTGTACTTGAAGTTACAGGGTTTCTTTGAGAGAAACCAGTGTAAGGATAGCCTATTGTAGGATCTGGGAGTTCTGTTGGTAAGATTGGTTGGGTAGTCGACAACTCTGTCCACAGGTCGCTCAGGTTTGGTACACCTGATATCGACCTATTGGTTTGCTCTGTTCTATAAGATAAATCCAGGTTAAAACTAAGATTTTTATTGATTTTAGCATCTATATTAGAACGGGCATTTATTCTGCCATAATCAAAATCTCTTGATCTGAAATAACTCTCTTGGTCTGTTAAACCAACAGAAGTAAAGTAACTGATGTTTTCGCTACCTCCAGAAACACTTAGATTGTGCTGCGTCATAGGAGCGTTATTCTTTATTAATGCATTTACCCAGTCTCCCCCTTCGTAATTTGGAACTCCGTCTCTGTATTTCTGTTGCTCCTCATCATTAAAAGTAAAATCATATCCGTTTCCGTCCATTAAATCAGCTTCACGAAAAAGCTGAACATATTGTTCAGGATTTACTTGTTCTAAAAACTGAGCGGCTGATTGCGATGTGTAACTTCCGGCGTAAGAAATTCTTGCTTTACCAGTCTTACCACGCTTTGTTGTGACTAGAACAACTCCATTACCCGCTCTAGCACCATAAACAGCCGCAGCAGCATCTTTTAATATCGTAATACTTTCGATATCATTAGGGTCAACACGGCTAAAGTCCATTTGAACACCATCCACCAAAGTAAGTGGAGGTTTGGCGAAACCTCTGATACGAATTTGAGTATCTTCTCCGCCTGGCAAACCTGTACTTTGGCGAGTCATTACTCCCGGAACTCTTCCCCCTAGTAAATTTGCCGTATTAGCCACAGGTACAGCAGTCAGCTGCTTGTTGTCAATAGCTGCTACCGCACCAGTAAGCGTTGACTTTTTTGCTTTCCCATAACCTACCACTATTACTTCGTCTAAAACAGAGCCTTCTTTTAGAGAAATGTCTATTATTTTTTGATTAAGTATAGCTACCTCTTGGCTATTGAATCCAATAAAGCTGTACACAAGTGTTGAGCCTTTGGCAGCCCCAATTTCATACTTGCCATCTACATTAGTCATAGTACCCGTGGTGGTACCTTTTACTATCACATTTACACCCACAAGGGCTTCGCCTGTTTCGTCAGTGACCATTCCACTGATTTTATCTTGAGCATACAGCTGGTTGCCAAATAGCAGTGCCGTAAAAATCAAGAACAATTTTACATGTCTAAGTTTATTCATTGTATTATTATAGGTTAATTGAAAATACTTTTAAAAAAATCATTTAAGTTCTAACTCTTTTATCGTGTGGTTCAGACTTCCTCTTTCTTCTTGAAATCTTGTTATAAGTTCTTGTAAGATTTGGGGTTCAGAAAGTGCCAAATTTACCTTTTGTGTAGGGTCGGTGTTTAGATTATATAATTGATAGTCAGAATCGTTTCCTAACTCAATATTTACTTGCTTATTGACCTTCGCCCCTTTATAAGGAGGAATCATAGCCCACTCTTTATGTCTCAATGCCGTTCTAGATGTAGCTTCTACTATGAGACTTTCTCTGCCAGTGACAGATTTTCCCATTAATGCGGGTAGTAAGTTTTGACCATCTTCAATATTAGCCTCTACACCCGCCAATGCGGCTAAAGAATTCAATAGGTCTAGTTGAGACACAAGTGCATCAGAAGTTTTGGGTTCTATTTTCCCTTTCCAATAAGTGATAAATGGCACATGCGTACCCGCATCAAAAAGGCTGTACTTACCACCTCTTAATCCGCCAGAAGGAGTATGGTCGGCTATGAGTTCATCTGCTTGGTCAAAGTAACCATCGTTTAAAACAGGACCATTATCACTGGTGAAAACAATGATCGTATTTTCTAATAAATTTTCTTTTTCCAGCGAGGCATATAATTCACCAACTACCCAATCCGCTTCAAGGATAACATCACCGCGAGGTCCCAAACCGGATTTACCAACAAATCTTGGGTGTGGAGTACGAGGCACATGAGGCTGCTGTAAAGCATAATACAGAAAGAATGGGTTTTCTCTTTTTTCGCTTAAGTAAGATTTTACTTTATCTAAAAATGTATCTGCCATATCCTCATCACTCCATTTGGCAGATTCTCCACCTTTCATATAGCCGATTCTTGGTATGCCATTTACTATGCTATTATTATGGCCATGGTGCCATTTCATTTTCAATAGTTCTGGGTTTTCTACTCCCGTAGGCTGGCCTTCAAAGTTTTTTTGATAGTTGACTTCAATAGGGTCATTAAGATCTAAGTTGTCAACTTTTCCATTTTCGATATAAACAGTAGGTACTCTATCTTGGGTGGCAGCCAAAATGTAAGAATAGTCAAAACCAACTTCATTGGGTCCTGGTGTAATGGTTTCATTCCAATTAGTTTCACCATCACCCAAGCCTAAATGCCATTTCCCGATTATAGCGGTTTCGTATCCAGCCGTTTTTAAAACTTTAGGGATAGTTTGCTGAGTCTGACTAATAATTAATGGAGCTGTTCCTGGCAATATTTTGGCATCACTATTTCTCCATGGATAAACACCCGTTAGTAATCCATAACGACTTGGTGTACACGTAGACGAAGTGGCGTAGCCATTTGTAAAACGAATGCCTTCGTTAGCTAATATATCAATGTTTGGAGTTATAAGCTCTGTAGCACCATAACTACTTAGATCGCCAAAACCCAAATCATCCAAGTAGACGATAACAATATTGGGTTTAGTGCTTTTTTCCGAAGACTTACATGAGAATAAGCAAACTGAAATTGCAATAATAGAGAAGACAAGTGTGGTGATATTTCTTTTAAATTTTATCATTATTCATTTTTGAGAGAGGAACTCTTTTTGTTAAAGACATGCAAATCTTGCTATTATATCCAGTTATATTGCTATTTTAGACCTTAACAAAAACTTAACAAAAAGGAATAAATATGTATTCTATGACGCTAATTGCTCATTTAGATATGTACTTACCGCTTTAAAGTCTAAATTTTATTAAAAAATATATGCTTAGAGTTTTAATCATCTTGTTGTGGATTTCTTTCTTTAACTCAACGATTGCGTCATCTCAAAATCTAGAGGAGAAGGTAGGTTTTACAGACTCGACAAACCCTTATTCTGATAGCCTTTATTCAGCAAATTTAAGTGGCTATGAAGCCGCAGTTTCTCAAAACGACACGAACAAACAGATACAATGGCTTCTAAAAATTGCTCATTTTTATGGAAGCCAGGCAAATTATAAAGCCTCTTATGACAATTTATGGAAGGGACTTTTAATAGCTGAACAAGCTAATAACCTTGAAGGCATCTCAACAATTAACTTAAGAATTGGAAGACATTACGGTTTTTACGGAAGAAAGAAGGAAGCATTAAAATATTTTCAGAGGTCTATTGATGCTCAAATGACTCGAATAAAAGAAAACTCGCAAAGTCCTTCCATTCTAGCTGAAAACTACCATAATATTTGCTCCTTTTATAGAGACTTCGATGATTTACCAATGCAAAAGCAAAGCTTAGATAGCAGCAAAAAATACATTGATAAAGAAAGGAGTGAAATCCTAAATGCAATGCTAATAATGGAAGAAGCAGTTATACTAACTAAGGATAAGGAGTTCACCAAATCAAAGGCTCTTTTTAAGCAAGCTTACCCTATTATAAATGAGCAATTAAAGTCATATCTCGTCTTATTTGAATTTTATGAAGCAGTTAACCTTCGCCATTTAAAAGAAACCAAAAAAGCTGAAAGTAAACTAAAAAATGCCTTACGAATTGGGTATAAATACAACGCACATTTAGACTTCATACCCAAAATATATAAGGAACTTTCAAATATTTATTTACAAAGGGGTGAACCTGAAAAGGCAATTGAAATGCTCAATAAAATGGCTAATGTTAATTTCGATTTTTTCGATAGCCGAAGTGAAAGAAACAAGTCATTGCTTGAGATTCAAGATGAACAAAGAAAATACATAGAAGAACAAGAAGCAGAGATACAATTAATCCGTTTTGAAGAAATGGAGAATACCGGTAAAATCCTGTTTTTCCAAAGAGCTCTTTTAATTTGTGGAATCCTTTTGCTTGGATTATTTGCCTTTTATTATGTTAAGTATTTGACAAAAAAATATCGACTAGAAAAGGAGCTGGCAAAAAAGAAACAAGAAATGGAATTTGAAAAAGTCCAAGAGGTAATTGAATTGAAAAATAAGGAGCTTGCTACTTCTACGCTAAAACTTATTGAAAAAGACGAAATTGTGGAGGAGTTTGGTATTGTTTTGAAAAGTAAAAAGTGGGCAGCTGAACCAAGATTCCTGAAGAATTTCATTAGGAACTGGGACTTAAATAGAAATAGAAACTGGGAAGAATTCCAAACGCGGTTTACCTCAATAAATAGCAGTTTTTATAAACGATTGCACTCAAGTTACCCCAACCTTACTGCCTCCGATGATAAATTATGTGCTTTGATTAAATTGAAACTCTCCAGTAAAGAAATATCAATGCTATTAGGACTTTCAAATGAGAGCGTACATACCAAACGCTCTCGATTACGCACTAAATTGGGACTTGACCGTCATGTAAATTTGACGGAATTTATAGGCAAATTCTAGTATAATTAGCATTGTTGATAGTAAAACATCAATCGATGTAGTTCTAAGGCTTAGTCTAGATTTTATTTAGAAAAAAGAGGGTCAGTCTTTTTGTATGGTAATATCCTATTATACCATGATAACATATCGGTTGTAATACCTTTTGATAGTTAGGTTCTTTGATAAGACATTAACCCTTAGTCTTATGAATAAAATAATCTACGTACTTACAGGCCTACTGTTTGCCAATTCTACCTATTCCCAACAGCACGAAAAACCAAATTTTGTATTCATATTGACAGACGACCAGTCTTATGGTTTGATGGGGCATGAGGGAAACGAAATTGTCCAAACCCCCAACTTAGACCGACTGGCAAACGAAAGCACGGTTTTTACCAATGCCCATATCACAAGCGGAATTTGCACACCAAGTAGAATCTCAATTTTGCTAAGCCAATACGAAAGAAAACATCAGGTTAATTTTAATTCAGGTACTAGTGTCTCGCCGGAAGCTTGGGAACTGTCTTACCCTATGGTGATGAAAAAAGCAGGCTATTATACCGGCTGGATAGGTAAAAACCATGCACCTATTGGAGACGGAGGCTATGAAAGCGGATTAATGGATAAAAGTTTTGATTATTGGTATGCTGGCCACGGGCATTTAGGCTTTTACCCAAAAGACAGGCACAAAATTTTTAAAGGGGCTAAGCATAACACACAGGTTGAGGTAATAAACGAAGGTATTGACGATTTCCTAAATGACTCCAATGAGGATAGGCTAGAAGGTGCGGTTCACTTTTTAAAAGAAAGACCCAAAGAACAGCCATTTGTACTTTCGATTTCTTTAAACCTTCCACACGGAGCCGGAACCAGTTCTATGAAAATTAAGCCAGAAGATGATGAAATTTACAGAACACTCTACAGAAATAACGAGATCTCGATGCCTCCAAACTACATAGCAAAAAAAGATATAAAGACCCCTAAACTGCCCTCAGAATTACTAAGAGCAGATGACCGTCAAGATAGTTATAGTTACGCTTACACTCCTGAAGAGAATCGGGAGCGAATTATTAGAGAATCACAAGCTGTCACCGGGATAGACAGATTAGTAGGTAACATTAGAAAAACGCTAAAAGAACAGGGACTTGATAAAAACACCGTCATTATTTTCTCCTCAGACCACGGACTTTTTCATGGAGAACAAGGCCTTGCCGGAAAAGCTCTTTGTTACGAAGTAGTAACCCACGTGCCTTTAATTATTTATAATCCTTCCCAAGCCACTCACCTAAAAGGACTTAAACGAGATGCCTTGGTACAGAGCATTGATATTCCTGCCACCATGCTGTCCCTTGCTGGAATAGAGCAACCTGAATCTTTTCAAGGAAAAGATATTTCAGGGCTTTTAAATGGTCAAGAAAATGGCGTTCGTGAATACATTTTCACAGAAAACTTATGGTCTACACAATTTGGAAACCCTCGATGTGAGGCCGTTCAAAATAAAGAATGGAAGTATATCCGATATTATAAAAACGAAACTTTTTCCGCCTCAAAAAAAATAGAAGCTGCTGATTTCTTTGGTATCAAAACCAACAAAATACTCTACGCCGTCCATGATTTGGACATGGCCATTTACCGCGATTTTGTGGAAGCTCCTTTAAAAGGGGAACAAGCGGTTTATGAAGAGCTGTACCACTTAAAAACAGACCCATACGAACTTAATAACCTTATTTCAGAAAAGTCAAACCAAACAGTTTTAGCAGAAATGAGGCAAGCCTGGAAATCAGAGATAAAGAATGCCAGGGGCACTGAACGACCTAAAGTTTTAAGATATACGGTTGAAAGCCATAGTGCAGGTTCTTACTAAAATTCTTGTTTCCAAAAATCAAATTTAAAAGAGAGACCTAATTCCATCACTTCTAAATAAAGTACAACACTATAAGCAAAGCTCAAATAATTGAACAACATGAAAAGAACAGCACTCATCTTAATTCTTGGAAGTGTATTAACGACTTTCAATGTCAATAGTACTTTTAGTCAAGACGGTTTTCCTTACATACTACCTAAAGACAAACCAGACAGAGAGATGAGTGCAGCCGTAGAACGCATTTATACCAACTACGCTGCCCCAAAACCGGAAAACAACGAGGTTTTCAGCCAATTCAAGTACACGGAGGTAAAAGGTTTTGACTATAACAATGCCGACGGGACTATTACCAGAAGAGACCCGTCAAAGGTGATTTTTGCCAATGGTAAGTATTATGTTTGGTACACTCACCGAGAAACTTCCACACCTCCACAGGGTGCCCAAAAATCAAGCGATGTTATTCCTTCTTCTGATTGGGATTTAGCAGAAATTTGGTATGCTAGTTCTACAGATGGTTTTACATGGAAAGAAGAAGGAGTTGCTATCAAAAGACCCGAGAAACCTCTAGTAGGCTGGCGTTCGGTCACCACACCTGACATTTTAGTCTGGGAAGGAAAGTACTATTTATACTACCAAGGATTTATGGAAGCCAGCGGAAAACGAGGAGATGACTGCCCTGTGGCCGTTTCTTATGCCGACTCTCCCGATGGACCATGGACTCCATATCATAAAATAGTAGTACCAAACGGTGCGGAAAACGAATGGGACCATTTTTCTATCCATGACCCTTACCCATTAGTGCACAATGGTAAAATATACCTTTATTATAAATCTGATTTTGATAAAAACCCTAACTGGGTCAGAATGCAGGGCCTCGCTACGGCAGATAATCCTTTAGGACCTTTTACCAAACATCCCTTAAACCCTGTAATAAGTTCAGGACATGAAACATCCTTATTCCCTTTCAAAGAAGGAATAGCAGCACTAGTATATAAAGATGGAAACGAACATAACACTGTTCAATATGCCGAAGATGGCGTAAATTTTAATATTGCCGCCATTACAGAACTTATGCCATACGCTGCTGCACCTTATATTCCCGATGCATTTACAGATACAAAAGATGGCCGTGGTATTACTTGGGGCTTAGCCCATTTTATAAATCAAGGTGGTCGAGGGAAAACCCACTCGGTGCTAGTAAGGTTTGATTGCGATTTAAGTCAAGACTTACATGATGAAGAAATGAAAGAGCACCGTGTAAATCATAAACCAGATGTATTCTACAGGCAAAGCCTAAGTAAAAAGCAATTAGATAGAGTAAAAAAAGAAAACGCCAAACTTAGAAATTGATACAAATAGCGTCACCTCATTTACAATTGAGATAATGCCTTTTGTTCTAATTATTTATCCTTAGATACCTAAAACTATTTGAAAGAAAAAACTCCCTATGCAAAAAATAAAACTTAGAGTTAAAAATAAGCCACTCATCCTCTGTGGTCTCTTTATAATCTACTTGTTTAGCATCTCTTCGTTTGCCCAAGAGCCCACCGTAGACAAAATGCCAAACATTATCTTAATTATGGCCGATGATTTAGGTAGAGAAGCACTTGGTGCTTATGGCGGTACATCTTATAAAACTCCCGTTTTAGACAAAATAGCTTCAGAGGGGGCTCTTTTTGACCATGCTTACGCTTATCCATTATGCACTCCTACACGTGTGAGCTTAATGACGGGGAAATATAATTTCAGAAACTGGAAGGCATTCGGAATTTTAGACCCCAATGAAAAAACGATAGGCCATTTAATGCAGGAACAAGGCTATAAAACCTGCATGGTAGGAAAATGGCAACTCCAAAGTTATGACCCTCCTGGCTTTCCCGGCTCAGACCTACGAAGAGGAAAAGGCATGACTCTAGAAAATGCCGGTTTTGATGAATATGCCATGTATCACACTGCTCATACGGAAGACAAAGGGAGTCGTTTTGCTGACCCAATGATTTACAGTGATGGTGATTTTTTAAAAGATACGCATAACAAATACGGTCCAGATGTTTTCGTAGATTTCATTAATGACTTTATAGCCAAAAATGTAAAACAACCCTTTTTTGTGTATTACCCAATGGCTCTTACACATCCTCCGTTTAATATCACGCCAGATAGTAAAACTTGGGACGATGCCAGCCAAAGGCTTTTGGTAGACAAAGCAAACTTTGGAGACATGGTGGAATACGCCGACAAGCTCGTAGGTAAAATCATTAAACAGCTAGAAGACTTAGGTGTTAGGGATAATACATTACTTATTTTTTATACAGACAATGGTACCCATCAAAGTATTGTTTCTATGAAAGGAGCAAAGGCCGTGCAAGGAGCCAAAGGTGAAATGATTGACAATGGCACTAGAGCACCCTTAATCTTAAGTTGGCCAGGGAAAATTAACGCTCAGAAGTCTGACCAAATGGTTGCTCCTAGTGATTTTATTCCAACCATTTTTGATGTAATTGGCCGAAATACACCCAAAGGTTTCTATACGGACGGCAGTAGTTTTTGGCCAGAAATCTTGAATAAAAAAGAAGATTTTAATCGTAGAGATTGGGTTTTAATAGACCACAACCCAAGACCAGGCTGGGACAAAGAAAGCATCATGCCTTCCAGATTTGTAAAGGGAAAGCGGTATAAACTGTACGACGACGACCGCTTTTACGACATAAAGAATGATGAACTAGAGCAAAATAAACTTGTTAAGCTTTCGGGGGATAAGCTTAAAATAAAAAAGAAGTATAGCAAGATTTTAGATTCTTTAAGAGCTTATCGAACTTTTGGTGAGCTTAAAGTTTTTGACCCTAGTTTTTATAAAACGGTTCCTGCACACACTAAAATTGAAGTTTTGGGTGAAGGCTTCACTTGGATAGAAGGGCCAGTATGGGTAGAAAAAGAGCAAGCACTGTTGTTTTCTGATGTGCCAAGAAACGTCATTTATAAATGGACAGAAAGCAAGGGCATAGAATTGTTCTTAGAGAAATCTGGCTATACAGGCACAAAAAAAGGCTCAGGCAGTAATGGCCTTGCGGTAGACAATGATGGTCAATTACTTATCTGTAGAGATGGCGACAGAGAGATTGCCCGTTTGATTAGTTCTTATGCTTATCCTATTCCGGTTTTTCAGACTCTGGTAGATAATTACCAAGGAAAGCGTCTTAATAGCCCCAACGATGTAATAGTCGACAAAAAGGGAAACATCTATTTTACAGACCCTCCTTATGGCATGGACCCGAACATTAAACCAGACCTAGACTTTTATGGAGTATATAGGTTAAATCTGGACGGAACGGTAGACCTTTTAGTTGAAAACTTAAGTAGACCTAACGGCCTTGGGCTCTCGCCTAATGAAAGTAAACTTTATGTGGCCAATTCGGCCAATTCACAGTTTATGGTTTACGACTTAAAAAAAGAAACCTTCCCAATGAAAGGGAGCTTGTTTTTTGATGCTAAAACCTTAGTAGAAGAGAGCCGAAGCAAGCAACAACCAGACGGCTTAGACATAAATAAAGAAGGTATGATATTTCTAGCTGGGCCAGATGGCGTGTTGCTCATTGACCCATCGGGAAAACATTTAGGTACTATCTATACTGGTAAAAAGACCTCAAATTGTGTTTTATCTGACGACGAAAAAACACTATACGTCACCTGCGACGACTATATTTTGAGAGTTGTTTTAGGATATGCATACAAGAAGAAATAAATTCAAAACAAAATGTAGAGGTCAGCTTCTTACATGCCATTAAGATTCAACCCAAAATGAAAAAACTAGTATTCCTTCTTCTCTTTAGTCAGGTCAATACCTATGGACAAAAAAACACCACCGTATTTATAGAAACCGAAAGTTTTGAGAACAAAGGCGGATGGGTGATTGACCAACAATTTATGGATGTCATGGGGTCTTCCTTTCTTATGGCACATGGCATGGGCATTCCTGTAAAAGATGCTTCTACCAAAGTAACATTCCCTAAAAAAGGGAAATATCGTGTCTATGTTCGTACCCTAAATTGGTCTTCTCAATGGTCACAGGCCGAAGCCGCAGGGCAGTTTCAATTGGCCATTGACGGTATACCTTTACCTAAAATCTATGGGAAAGACCATGCAGAATGGGCTTGGACAGACGGAGGTGAAATAGCTATTTCGAATAAAGAAATCACTCTTTCTCTTAAAGACTTAACTGGCTTTAATGGCCGCTGCGATGCCATTATTTTCACGAATGACCCTGACTTCAAACCCATTGAAGACGTCAAAGAATTAAGTCAGTTTAGGAATGATTATTTCGGATTTGATGATAATCCTAGAGATGCTGGTGAATTTGATTTTGTGATCATAGGAGGTGGTATGGCTGGTACTTGTGCCGCTATATCTGCTGCTAGAAATGGTGTAAAAGTGGCTCTCATTCAAAATAGGCCTTTGCTTGGAGGGAACAATAGTTCGGAGGTGCGTGTACATTTAGGCGGACGTATAAACCTAGAACCTTATCCAGCCCTAGGAAACCTAGTCAATGAAATAGGGCCGGATGAAGGCGGGAACGCCCAACCAAAAAACTATTATGAAGACGACAAAAAACTAAATGCCGTTTTAAACGAACCTAATATTTCTCTTTTCTTAAATCATCATGCGAACAAAGTAGAAACCGAAAATGGTACTATCAAAAAAGTATTTGCGACGAACATTGAAACGGGTGAAAAAGTAATTTTCAAAGCACCGCTCTTTGCCGACTGTACCGGTGATGGTACCATAGGACTTTTAGCAGGTGCAGAATTTATGACTGGTAGAGAGGCTAAATCTGTTTATAATGAACCTACCGCACCTGAAGTAGGTGATAATCTTACAATGGGTGCATCTGTACAGTGGTTTTCTGAAAAGAAAGATGAGCCTGTGACATTCCCTGATATAAAATGGGGCATGGAGTGGGACGAAGCGAAATCTGAGGAAATTACTAAAGGAGACTGGGAATGGGAAACAGGTATGGGTTTAGATATGACGCTAGACTTTGAGCAAATTAGAGATTACGGTATGCTAGCCGTTTATTCTAACTGGTCTTACCTTAAAAACAAGTCTGTAAATAAAGAGAAGTTTAAAAATGAAAGCATCCGCTGGGTAGCCTATATAGCTGGTAAGCGAGAATCTGCAAGGCTAAAAGGTGATTATGTATTGATAGAGCAAGATTTGACAGAACGCCGCGTATATCCTGACGGCACAGCACCTACCTCATGGACCATTGATTTACATTATCCAGACCCTGAAAACTCGAAATTATTCCCTGGGGCTGCGTTTAAGTCTATTGCGATACATACCAAAATTTACCCCTACCCTATTCCTTTCAGATGCTTGTATTCTAAAAATATAAATAATCTGATGATGGCTGGCAGAGACATAAGCGTATCACATGTGGCATTAGGTACCGTAAGGTTAATGCGAACAGGCGGAATGATGGGAGAGGTTCTTGGCATGGCAGCTTCTGTATGTACCAAAGAAAATACTAATCCAAGAGGTTTGTACCAAAAGCATTTTGACCAATTAGAAGCCCTTATGATAAAAGGTGTAGGGAACCCAAATATTCCTAATACACAAGACTATAATAGAGGTGGAACATTAATGGAAACTCAGGATAGATGAAACTGTTCTACTCTATTATCTTATGCCTCTTTTGCTCTTCTTTTTTGAGATTTGACCATCAAGAAAAAGGCGATCTTGAGGTTAACATGGAAAATGGAGGCAGTTTTAAAGTTACTGCTTTAAAAGACAAACAAGGGCTACTAGACACATACAGAGCCAATATAATAGCTCCTGTGTGTGAAGATAGAGTTTGCTATGACGTCAATCTTATTTTCAACTGGAACTTGATTGGTGAATTCATTGACTTTGAAATTCTTTCTGGCGAGCCTTTGACCAAACTTGACCATATTCCTTTTTCACCAAAAGACTATCAAAGGCTTCAAAGTATTCTAAGAAATCAAGATTTGAACTTTGTCAAAATACCTGCCGAAGAATTAGTAGTCAAATCTGACAAGCCCAAATTAGACGGCTACTCTGGAGCCACTAAAGAAACCGTAAAAAAAGAGGTAATAGAAGGAGCACTTTATACTTGTTATACGCTCTGGCATGTAGCAAATGGTGCCGTAGTAGACTCTATAAAAGCTCATACAAGTGCTGATTTAGACAAAAACCTTGTTTCCAAGATGATAGGCCAAAAAAGCCAGACAAATAATTATTTCCTTATTAACCGTTTAGATGAAGCCTCTTATAGCGAAAATATTGACGCCATTTTAGGCTTAATGGCAGAGAGTAAAGGCTACTTCAGTAAGAATGCCTTTGAAAAGATTCCTGAAACACTTTTTGAGTCCAAGTCGGTTCAGAATTATATAATCAACAATTACCAAGAACTAGATTATTTCACGCAAAAGGCTATTCTTAAAAAGCTTGAAAAGGTTAAACACCATTCTGAGCTCAGCGAATTTCTTATTAATGAAATAAGCCTTGACAATACCTTTCAAAATCAAAAGCTGGTAGCCTTAATACTTCGTCAAATAGATAAAGAAGTCTTCGCTGAATTATTGACAAAGCTAAAAGATAATCAGATTCCTATATCAGACGAAAACTTTTTTGAAATAGAAAAACGAAATGAAAACGATAATTTCAATCTAAAAACACTGGAAAAACTTTAGCAAGTGGAAGAGTTGCAGTTTCAGGAATTAGGTAAACCAATAAAAAATCAATGCCCTATAATTTATTAAAACAAAATATCAACAATCTTGTGGAGATGTCAGAGGAAGACATCAACCGTTTCACAAGCTATTTTAAGCCTCGCATCATTAAGAAAAAAGACTTTTTATTGAGACAAGGCAATGTATCCAAGTTTGAAGGCTTTGTGGTTGAAGGTTGTTTTAGGGTGTTCACTATCGACGATAAAGGAAATGAAAATACCTTATATTTTGCGGCAAGTGACTGGTGGTTAATGGATATTGATAGTTTTACGAATCAAACTCCCTCCAATCTTAATATTCAAGCTTTGGAAGACAGTAAGGTACTAATTATCAACAGGACTGATAAACTTTCACTTTACCAAACAATCCCCTCCGTAGAAAAGCTATTTAGAGTAATGTTTCAAAAAGCATTGGTGGCATGGCAACGCCGCTTAGTAAGTAACCATTGTCAAACAGCCAAAGAACGATACCAGATTTTCGTAGAGACTTACCCGCATATTGCCTTAAAACTTACTGATAAACATATAGCTAGCTACTTAGGAATAACCCACGAATTTTTGAGCAAGATTAAAAAATCGCTGAATTAATTATCCCCGGTTGAACAAGTTCAACTTTTTTGTCATCTCCCTTGAAGATATTTGCAGAATTAAAAATGTAAATCAGAGATGAAAAACAAAACAACAAGACCTAAAAACATTGCCTACTTACTTATATTAATACTTTTAAATACTAGTGTCGTTTTTGCACAAGCACCAACGGACATTTCACACGAGAAAGCTTTAAAAGTTTTACTAGCAGCAAAAGAAAAAGCTGAACAGACAGGTGTATTAGTCAATATTGCGGTAGTGGATGCAGGAGCTAACCTGAAGGCATTTATCCGAATGGATGATTCCTTTTTAGGAAGTATTGACGTAGCCATCAAAAAAGCAAAAACCTCACGTTACTTTGATATCAATTCTGGTGATTTGGGAAAACTTAGCCAACCAGGAGGTATTATTTATAACATTGAACTTTCAAATGGTGGTCTCATGACCTTTCCCGGCGGAGTTCCTATAAAAAATGAAAACGGAAAAATTATTGGGGCCATTGGCGTGAGTGGTGGAACTATCGAACAAGACCATGAAATTGCTTCAGCAGGGGCAGATTCAATTAATAAATAATCTACAAAACATTAAAAAACTAGATTTATGAATAATATAAAATTTTCTATTCTACTCAGTTTATTGCTTTTGTCTCAATTTAGCTTTTCGCAATCCACAGATGAGCTAATGCCTTACATGCAAGACTTTAAGAGCATAAGTGCTAACAACACTGTAACTATAACGAGTTATGAAAAAGGCGGTGCTCACTATGTTTACGTAGGAGGTTTTAAAGGGGTTGATGTTTTTTCTATGGATAGTGAAGGCAAATTAACACCTGTAAGTACCCAAGAGCTCTATAAGGAAGAAGGACCAGCAAGAGGAATGGTTGCAGATAATATCAATGGTACCGACTTTTTATTTGTAGCAAACAAACATGGCAATGCCATTGAAACTTTTAAGATTTTAGAAGATGGTTCCCTTGACCGCATGTACCTAACTATGGATACCGATGAAACTCATCTGGGTATTGCCATTACATTACAAGTGGTTCATATGGATGCAGCATCCTATCTTTTTATAGGTGGTTTGGAAGAAACTCCAGGCTTAAGCAGTTTCAAAATAGAGAATGACGGAAAACTGACGCATGTGCAGTCTATGAAAGACGACGACAAAATCTTTACAGATGGAATTATTGGAATGTTTACACATAAAATTAATGGAAAGACATATTTATACACTGGTGGCTTTCAAGACAATGGCGTAAGTAGCTTTGAAGTAAAAGACAACGGAACATTTAAAAACATCAACAATATTGGTGACAATACTACAGATAGATATTTAACAGGAGCCTACCCCGTAACAGGAGTGAAATTAGGAGAGAATTATTATATCATAGTAGGCCACAGACATCATAAATATTACGATAAAAGCAGTGGTTTTATCAAAAATCCAGACTTTGTTTACCATGGTGATGGTGTGAGTGTTTTTAAAATTGACAAGAAAGGGGCACTTGTGCCACATTACGTTTTGAAAGATGATGAAAACACTAAACTACAAGGGCAAACTAGAATAGAAATTGTGTCTGTAAAAGATAATGAAGCCGTATTGGCAGTAGGTACTAGAGACGATGCGAGTATTCAGCTTGTTAAATTAGATGTCAATGGTATACTAAGTCCTATCAATTACCTAGAAACAGGTTTTTCTATTTATTATGGTTTGAGGTCGCATAAAATTGGTGATAGCAATTTCCTTATCGCAGGCTCCAATAGATTCGACCTTAGGAAGGTGGCGACCTATAGGATTTTACCTAAAATAGATAGAAAGGGCAAAGTCTTAAGGCATATCGTAAACCTTAAATACAAGGAAGGTGCTACTGAAGAACAGGTAAACGAGGCTGTTCAAGCTTTCTTAAATCTTAAAAATGAAATTCCAGAGATAGAGCATATCGAATGGGGCGTTAATGACAGTAAAGAAGGTGCTAGTAAAGGTTTGACACATGTTTTTAATCTAACATTTAAAGACGACCACGGCAGAGAAATTTACTTATTCCATGAAGCTCATATACGCTTAGTTGGTAAAATAGGGCCAATTATAGCCGATGTATTGGTAATGGATTATTGGACAGAAAAGTAAAAATTCATGTGATGACTTAAACAAGTCAAACAATCTCAACAAAATCAAGAATAAGAGAAAATCGTGCTAATACTTTGAAGCACTGAATAGCGAATAATGATATCGCCAGGAAATCTATTGCCTCAATTTGACGTAAAATGAAAAAAATAATTTTACTCGTCCTTGTCTTTTCTTCGTCAACGTTGATGGGTCAATCTCAGGAATCTCAAACCTCCACCCTTGCCATGAAAATTAACCAGGGTATAGACTCTAGTATGCTGACTACTTCAGCTACTTTGATTGTGGAAGAAAGTGCAAAACCTACGACCGATGAATTAAACCAAAGCAAATGGTTAAATGAAGGTATAGTGCCATTCTTTTCATTTGCTGCTATTGCAGCGGCAAATGTCTCGGGAGGACTTGAGCAAAAAGGAAGTTACTCGGGTCAACTTTACGCCGGAATCAATTTTGATTTTGAAAAAATATGGGGCTGGAAAGGAACACGTGCAAAGCTTTCGATGATTAATCGTCATGGCAGTGGACTTTCCAATTCCGTGGGTTCTGTTTTTGAGCCATTGACCTTGGTTGGTGGACAAAGCACTTTTTTATATGATTTAAGTATTGAGAAAGACTTTGGCAAACAGCTCTCTTTAAAGGCAGGACGAACTACTACAAGTGATGACTTCACTATGTCCACGCTATACTATTATTCGCTCAACAATACCGTAAATGGTGTCATAAGAGCCCTTTTATTAGACGGATTGATGACCACTTTTCCCTTCCCCACTTGGGGGACAAGGTTAAAATACAAGCCGACGGCTAAGCACCAATTCCAATTAGCGGCTTATCAATTAGGCGAACGCGTGTTTGACATTTCGCACCATGGGCTAGACTTTGCTTTCAGGAGTTCAGATGATTTATCCGTATTTTTTCAATACGACTGGCTTGGGGAAATTGCAGGTCGTAATGCCAGAGTTTATCTAGGAACACATCAAGCATTTGGCTCTTTTGATACCTTTGATTCTGATAATAGTTCGAACCATTTTACGCGTTATTATGGGCATCTGGACGTAGAATTAAAAGAAGGTTTAAGTTCTTTTCTTACGATGGCATATTCGAACCATGGTGAGATTGCGAAAGTGCCTTTTCAAAGTAGCTTTGGACTAAATTGGAAAGGTTTCTCCAAAAAAAGAGCAGACGATAGGCTACTATTCTTTGCTACTGTAGGTACTTTTAGTGAAGAGTGGGCCAACTTACAAGAACAAGAGTTAACTTCAGAAATAGTATTGGAGATGGGTTATCGTTTTCAAATAGCTAAGCACTTTGTAGTTCAGCCTGCAGTTCAATATGACATTAAACCAGGAGGTTCTGGATTAATCAAAAATGCTATTATTCCAGGTGTCTGGATTGAGACTAATTTTTAGACATTAACATATTCAAAATGGAAAATATAAAAAATAAAAAAGCCATCATAACTGGTGGTGGAAGAGGATTAGGAAAAGCCACTGCAATAGCTTTTGCCAAAGAAGGAATAGATGTAGCTATAACAGGTAGAAACGAGGCTGTCTTGAAAGAAACCGTTGGTGAATTAGAGACCTACGGTGTAAAAGCCATTTATTCGGTATTTGATGTGAGCAATTATGAAGAAGTCAAAAGCGGTATAAAAAGCATTATTGACACATTAGGCACTGTTGATATTTTGGTTAATAATGCCGGAATTGCAGCTTTGGGCTCTTTCAATGACATGAAAGTGAGCGAATGGAGTCAAATTATCCAAACCAACGTAATGGGGATGTATTACGTTACCAAAGAAGTTTTACCATACCTATTAAGTAAGAATGAAGGCGATATCATTAACGTGTCTTCTACCGCAGGTTTAACGGGAAATTCAAACGTATCTGCTTATTCGGCATCAAAATTTGCTGTTATTGGCATGTCTGAATCTTTGATGAAAGAAGTGCGTAAAAATAATATTAGGGTAATTACATTAACACCAAGCACCATAGAATCAGAAATGACAGTTGAATTAGGTTTTGTAAAAGAAGGCTCAGAGGAAAA
This sequence comes from uncultured Arcticibacterium sp., assembly GCF_964021845.1. Lineage (NCBI taxonomy): Bacteria > Pseudomonadati > Bacteroidota > Cytophagia > Cytophagales > Leadbetterellaceae > Arcticibacterium > uncultured Arcticibacterium sp. The sequence goes on from NZ_CAXHZC010000007.1 coordinate 113,916, forward strand.
TGTGCTTCAGCCAGAAGATTTTGCAGAATTAATTGTGGCAGGCTTAAAACTTCCAAGACGTGCCATGCTAAAAAGTGCCGCCTTGTGGTCTACAAATCCTTAGATTTTTACAGTTAAAACTGCTAAGCAGTATCAGAAATAAGGCGGATGTTTTAAGAAAGGTTACTTTAAGGTATTCTCTAAAATCATAATCATGCCGCCTTCTTTTTTCCATTTTTCAAACTGCCTCTTTTTTTCTGAATTCGTCAGTAAAGTCATCGAAGAGCCCAAAACCAAATCAATGTCGCCGTCGTTATCGATATCGCCGGCATCCATCACCATGTAACTGTTGTTTCTGGCTTCAGAAAAGGAATACGTTTTAAAATTGTGTTTACCTTTTATGTTTCCTTGGTTTTCTAGATAAAGAAAACTCTCATCGGGCAAAGTTGCAATGGCAAAAAATCCGATAGATGCTATGTCTAAATCGCCATCTTGGTCAAAGTCTTTCACAATAGCTTTGTAAGTGCCCTGCTGCGGATAAAACCATTCTTCTTTAAATGAAAAATCGGCGTAGTTTTTATAAAAACGAATGCCATGAAATGGTTTGGCTGGCATACCAAAATCTCCACTGTCACCATTTGAATAAATGATATCATCTTTGCCGTCTTGGTCAAAGTCAATCACCTCAAAATGAGTGGAGCCGTAGTACGGGGGGAAAGTCAAAAGTACCTTTTCTTCAAAATCTCCGTGTCCTTTGTTTATATACAAATTGATACCTTCTTTCTCTTGAGAAATCAATGCATAGATATCGGGCAGCCCGTCGTGGTTTACATCCTTTATTATGGTGGATATGGCTCCTGGGCCGTTGTATAATGTTTTTTTAGTATAGCCTTTGTGACTATTTTGTAGATATAAATTCAGACCTCCCAGGTATTTTCCAAATTCTGTTACCAAGAGGTCATTTTTTCCATCTTTGTCAAAATCAGCAATATTGGTATGTATAGGCCGCTCTCTATTATTTAATAGGATTTCTAAGGAGTTATTTATTTGTAAACCATCTTGAGTAGCAATAGAAATAATTTTACCCTGCGGATTATCATCAGCAGCAAATGGACCCATTAAAGTCAAATAAAGTTTTGCTCCATACTGAAGAAGTGCTGTAACAGGAGAGGGAAGGGCTATGGTCGCCTTGCTTTTTCCATCTAAATCTGTAATACTATAAGAGTGATTTTCGGCCGATGAACTCAGTCCGAGACCTATTCTATTTTTCCCTAAGACTTTTACAAGGCTTGGAATTTGCTGATTATTATCTAAGGAAACAGGTTTAAGCTTAAATCTCGCTAATTCAAAATTTATGGGAGGGCGTGGGCCTTGTGGAATAGTTTCTTGTGCTTTTTTTAAAATGAAGTCTTTTATTGCTTTCCATTCTTCTTTAGTTAATGTTGGGTTTTTAGGAAAAACGCCAGCACTGTCAAGCCTAACCAAAGCCTCTTTTGTATTTAGCTGATTTGGTGTACTTCCGTCATTTACTCCAAAATGCATAGACATTTTAGATAGCACGCTATTCCAATAAGCCTTAGGTAATAATTCGGGATTAACATATGAATGACATCCTGCACAATAGTTTTTGGCTAAAGTTTCACCTTTGCTTAAATCCTCATTTGTATCCGCTTTTTCTGCTTGTGGCGAGCATGAAAATAATGCAAAATTTAGCAAGGACAATACGGTGACTTTCAGCAAGGATTGCTTTTTCATATAAAAGAGTTTTTTTCTAAAAAAATAATGTCGGTGAAGATAATATTCAGGGACTTACATTACTGGGTTCTAAGGAACAAAAATGTTTTTAGCTTTAATATCTAGGCTTTTCTATTGAATTTTCCGAAATGCGTTCTAAGTCAAAGGGTAAAAAAAATAGGCTCATAAAACAGTCTTTGTTCCCACAGGCAAAAACAAGATTTAAAATGAATAAACAAACTTGAAAAACAATCTTATCAGTTCTTGTCTAGTGCATTTCCTTTCATGCTCCATGAATAGCCCTTATTTTTAAGTAAAACTAATGCTACCTGAAAATGTATAGATTTCTTCTTCTTTTATTCCTTTCTCTTCAGATAATTTCGTGTAAAGAATCTCAACATCAGGCTCAGCCTAATATTGTACTTATTATTGCGGATGACGTTAGCTGGAATGACATTAGTCCTTATGGCCACCCATCTGTGAGAACACCAAATTTAGATAAACTTGCCGCCGATGGGATGCTCTTTACGGAAGCCTTTCTTACCACCAGCTCATGTAGCCCGAGTCGCACGAGTATCATCTCAGGTCTATATCCACATAATACAGATGCAGAGCAATTATCTTGGCCATTACCTGAAGACAAAAGGACATTTGTACAAGAACTCAAAAATGCGGGCTACTGGACTGGTCTTGCAGGAAAGTACCATATGGGCGATGCCGTTATTGATGATTTTGATGTACTACATGAAATGCAATGGCTAGATGCACCTTTGGGTCTTGATAGGAAACTTGAAGGGGACGGAAGTGGATGTGATAATTGGATAAAACTTCTTCAAGAAAGACCAAAGGATAAGCCTTTCTTTACTTGGTTAGCCTCTTTTGATGCCCATAGACCATTCTATGAAGGCATAAGCGATAAGCCCTATAATCTCGATGAAGTACGAATTCCACCATACATTCCTGAAACTGATAGTGTAAAAAAGGATTTTGCCCTTTATTATGAAGAAATAACCAGAATGGACAACTACATAGGAAAGGTGGTTGCTGAACTTGAGGCTCAAGGTGTATCAGAAAACACCATGATTGTTTTTATCTCTGATAATGGAAGAGCTTTCCCTAGAGATAAAACCACTTTGTACGATGGGGGTATAAAAACACCATGGATAATTAAATGGCCTGCCCAAATTAAGAAAGGGTCAATTAATAATAATTTGATAAGCTCTATTGACTTAGCACCTACTTTCATGCGGGTAGCTGGCTTAGAACCTTTAGCAGAATTTGATGGGGTAGACTTCCTTCCTACTTTGTCTGCGGAGAAGAAAGAAATACGTAAAGAAATATATGCCGAAGACCATTTCCATGATTTTGAAGATTACACGCGAGCAATACGTACAAAGGAGTTTAAATACATCAAAAACTATTACCCAGATTTGCCGAATACACCATCTGCTGATATAGTTCGTGACTTAAGTTGGCAAAGTATGATTGCAGAAAAGAAAAAGGGTAACTTAACTGAAGCCCAACTTTGGTGCTTTAATGCACCGAGACAAGAGGAAGAACTCTATGATATTGTTGCCGACCCAAACGAACTTCATAATTTGGCTATTAATGCTAAGTACAGTTCAGTCTTAGAGGAGATGAGAACAAAACTTAACTTTATCAGAGAAAGCACCAATGACTTTTTACCACCGGAAAGAACGCAAGATGATTTCTTTAGAGAAACGGGATTACCAACAAAATACCGATTGCGTCCAAGACCCTCAAAAGCAGAATACATGAAAGCTAGAGAGCAAGGAATAGTCTTGCAAAATCCAGAAATGGACTAAAAAGCGTCTCAAGATTAAATGCACTTTCTATTCTTTAGAAAAACCCCTCGTTTTTATTTATTACTTCTTAAATTCTACCTTAATAGTAGTAGCATGCGAAAGCGGCAAATTAGCTAGTTTTGAGATAATCAAACCTTCGGCTGTTTGCTTCCATTTCACCTTTGTGTTTATTCCTAAAATCTGAACCAACTTTATCTTTTTATCTAAGTTTGCAGAACCTTTAGCTAAGGAAACAATCATATTTACTAGAAATAGGATTAAGATAATTCAGGTTTTGATTCTCATTTTTTTTTGAATCAGGCTTTGATATTTTATTCTAAACTATTGTTTTCTTTTTCAATTCGTTCTTTCTGCTTCTTGCTTAACCCCATTTTGTAATAAAATTCGGGTTTAAAATAGTTGTGGGCTCTTTTCATTTCTGGATCATCAAGTTTTTGACTTAAATCGCAGTCAAACTTTAAAAGTATAGAATGATTATTTTCCCAAGTGGTGACATTAGTCAGGTGCGAAATACCCCATGTGATCCCTTGCCCATTTTTGGTATTTGTAAACGCATCAGGAATATATGGACCAGCTGCTGTAGGTAGAAACTCAGAAATAGCAGCAATTTTAAAATTAACGCCATCTGGAGCATATTGAATTGTATTGTGTTCATTTCCGTCCCGTATAACTAAAGCCGCTATACCATCCTTAAATGGAAACATAGTTGTTTCGTGACCAGAGTTGATTATAGGGTTTATGTCTAGTCCTGAATAAGCCAGAACACATAAAAAGGCCGTCCACTATTAAGTGAAACGGCCTTTTTTTGATATTACTTCGTTTTTACAATAGTTATTGGAATACATAAGGCCGCTTTACAACTAGAGCAATTGAAAGGTGGCGATACCACAATATCTGTACTACAATTATTCATTTCATCAGTTAGAGTTACACTAAATGAACCACTAGAAATATCAAAGCTTCCAGTTTCGCCACTCGGTTGTCCTACATTCAGCCCTGTTACATTTAAACCATTCCCGGTAATTGAATAGGTATGCCCCAAAGCTCCTGTAGGTGTAATATTGAAACTAAATTTATCATCTGCCCCATTATCGTCTGTTCCATTATTATCACATAGCGTTACTATGTTTGGTGCCGCCAGGCTTTGATTAACCACAACATTGAAAGTGTCAATAGCAATACAGCCGCCTTCGAAGGTAGCCTGCAAAATATATTGACCGCTATTTGACACAGTGGCAGAATTAATACTCACTCCATTAGTTGACAAATATGAACCGTTTGGTAGTGTCCATAAATAACTTGTTATAGTTCCCGTACTAGTGCTTGCAGTAAGGTTTATAGAGCTTCCAGAGCATAGACTATCCGTTCCGGCAATTGTAACCTCAGTAGCTACTCCACCAATTACGATAAAAGGACAGCAAAGCCCAGTAGCACAACCAGACTCATTGTCAATGTCGACCGTGTAAGAACCCTGCGATGAAACCACAAGCGTATTACCCGTTTCACCAGAAATAGGAGAACCATTAAGATTCCATTGGTACGAGGTATACCCCGCTGCCACACTTAAGGTTAAAGAATCACCTCCACAAATTTCATAAGGTACACTAGAACAAACCAAACCATGGTCATCTTCATTCAGATTGCCATTCGCTGGGGTAGAGTCTACATCTGTTTGGTCCGCGGCTATTACTTCAGCTGAATTAGAGATAACACCAGAGCCAATAACTTTTACTGAAATACTTAAGGTAACAGTATCTACTGATGTCATCACATTTCCAATATCCCAAATCCCACTTATTGGGTCAAAAGTAGTTCCTGCAAAAGAAACATGTTCAACATATTGTGTTTGAGCGGGTAGTTGATCTAAAACCGCAACTCCTGTAGCAGCAATACCCGAAGCTTCATTCACCAAAGTGAGCGAATACACTAGCGTGTCACCAATAGCAGCCACTTGCCTATTTACTAACTTCATAAGATTCAAATCTATACTACAAGCCACAGGGTCACATGGATTATTAGGGTCACTCTCTAATGCGTCTACCTGGCCATTAAAGTTTTTATCTTCAGCACCGTCCGTATATCCATCATTATCTGTATCAGGCTCTAGTGGGTTTGTGGTAGTGCTTGGGTCACTATCTGGTATAAAAACAGACACATTGGTATATTTATTTGCTAAAGTAAGACCAACCTCAGTACCGTCTTGTATTCCATCATTATCAGTATCTGTTAAAAGAGGGTCTGTAGGAGATACTAAAGGAGAATTTCCAAAAATTTCTACATAGTCTGAAAGACCATCATCATCTGTATCTCCATCAAAAGGATCTGTGAAATATTTTGTATTTTCATCAATATCGGAAATCAAGTCATTGTCATCATCTAGATCACAGTCATCTGGAATTCCGTCTCCATCGTTATCTCTTAAATCATTTCCTGTACATTTGTCTAAACAGTCATAAACACCATCTCCATCGGTATCAATAGCTGTATAAGCATAATAAACTCTCACATCAGACAATACACTCAGCACCGCACTTACAGTAAGCCTAATTTCATCAAAACTTTGTGTTGTTTTAAATGATAAGGTTTGTATGGAAGAGTTGCCCAAAACACTCGCCTTAACCAGAGAGTTATTAGCTAAAAATGATTGTTTAAATGCTCCTCCCTCATAGGTAGATATTGAAATATTCTCAAGAGCACCAATATCCAAAATTCCCGAAGAAGGTGAAATGGCAAATCCCACTTCTGTTCCCGCTGGCTTGATGGAGCCGGCACTTACCGAAATAGAACCACTAGATAGCACCCCAACCGTCTGACTAATGGTGCCAAAAAGAGTAGTATCATTATTTACCACATTTGCCCTATCACTTACAGAACATAATACACAAATACCGCTTATTCCTGTACGAGTATTAACAATACTTGCTCCAGAAGCAGCTGTTACAGCTTCAATACAGTTATCTGGGCAACTAGTAGGCTCTTCAAATGCATAATATACACGCAGGTTAGTCAATAATGACAAAGTACCATCAACAAAAATCTGAATTTCATCAAAATCAGAAGTGGATGTGATACCAATTTTTTGAAGTCCTGATGAACCACTCAGTAAACCCAATGAAACTAATCCACTACCAGTAGTTCCAGTCTGGACTAAAACGTCATCTTTGTAAAGATTAATGGTAAGATTAGATAAAACATCGGCACTAAGAATGCCTCCCGCTGTTTGTACCACAAAACCTGCTTTATAGCCAGAAGGGTAGAGATAAACGGAATCTTTAATAGACAATGAAGTACCTCCTCCAAGCAATGCTACTCCGGTTTGCATTTCAGTATAATTGCTTAAGTCTCCGTCTATAGAGCTTCCTGAAGAAGAAACTCCCCCGAGAAGATTAATTCCAGCACTTCTAGCTTCATTTATGAAAACTCCTGCTCCTACTATTGGGTCGGTACAGGTACCATTATTTTCTGGAGTTTGAGCATATAAAAAGGAGGGAAAAAGAAATAGAATAAAGAAAATAAATTTGATGTTTTGTCTCATAGCATTTGTAAGTTTTTTATAAAAACGCTTGAAACAATTTATATACCTGTCGAATGTAAGATGGCAAAATTCGAACAAATGGAATACTTAAATGAACGGAAGGATAAGTTACGTATAGCGGTAAACTACCTTACACTACGTGTATATACGTAGAAGACAATAATCATTACCTTTTTTCGTCTATCAAATAAGCTCTTAGATTGGCTCACCTTTGATTATTTAATTATTTTCGATTGATTTAGAATATAAAGAAACAGGTTAAATATGTTTCTTTAAAGCACCATGAAACTATAAAATCCTTATGATTCAATTTAATTTCAATGTAAAAGATCCTTTTACATTCTGGGAGAATATTTTACAATATCATGAACTCTCCCCAACCATAAATAAATTTGACTTAAGCGAAAAACTTGGTTCTGGCAGTTATTCATTTAAAATAATTGACCAAAACATAAATTATTTACAATTTAACATTAAGCTAAACCAACCTATTAAGTTCAACTTTTGTCAAACAGAATCTGCAAAAAATTATAAATTATTATTATTCCATAAAGGCTCTCCTAAAGCCGTTAAATTTCTAAACATAAATACTCAGGAGAGCTTTACTAGTGACACCACCGCAATTCCTAGCTTTGAGAAAGACAACACAACCATTTCATGTCATCTCTTATCACAGTTTAGTGACATGCCAAGTTTTATAATAAAGGAAAACGAAGCCTGCACATTTCACTTATTGTTTTTGAATCAAAATGCACTAGATGAAATGTTACCTAACAATACGAGGCTGAACTTTCATGAGCCTTTATATAAAAAAGGTAAATCATCTGAAATAATTGCTCTCAATAAAGTATTAAGCTTTGATAAACTATTTGAAACCCTTAATCTATTCCATGACCAATTGCATGGCAATAAATTTGAAAAATTTGGAGACTTTTTAAAAATGCTCGGAGATTACTTCTTTGTGATAAAATTTTTAAAAGATTCACCAAAAACAACGACCTCAGCACTTGATGATAAAGACTTCAAAAAACTAATTCAAATAGAAAAGAAGCTCACCCAAAATTTAACCTCCAACCCTCCATCTTTAAAAAGTTTAGCAGAGGAGTTTGGAATATCTAAAACAAAAATGTGCGTAGATTTTAAAGCCTTTTATGGCAAAGGAATTCTATGTTATTACAATGATTTGAAACTAAAACTTGCCAAGGAATTACTTGTTAATACCAGCCACAGTATGAAAGAAATATCGAATCAACTTTCTTTTTCAAATCAAAGTAACTGTAATAAATGGTTCAAGAAAAATGCAGGGACTACACCAAAAAGTTTTAGAAAAGGAGAAATTAAACACAGACAGCTCAAATAGGTGTCTTATACCCTTTTATCCCCGCCTTTTAAATTGATTAAACTCCTAACTCTAAGGAGCTAGGTTTGCTATCCTGATATTAGCATACTTGACGTTAGCTTTTGAGACATATTAAAAACAAAAAAATGAGACGAATGATTAAAGTCAATCGCCTCATTTTAAATGAATAATTTGTAATCCTACTTCTTTATCAGCACTACCCAGTCTTGTTCCTTATTATTAGGCGAATTACCTAAACTTTGAACAGAACCACCTTTTATGTTCTTCAAACTACCGTTTTGAAGTTCTCCTCCCTTCAAAGGGTCATACCATTGCATAGTGAAATTCCCGATAGCTCCTGTTAGGTCAATTTTAGCCTCCCCTTTTTTAGGAAGATAAACTGCATAAAATTCGCTTGGTTTCACAAAGCAATACGCCTCTTCTTGATTTATCAAATGATGTGCTGGTGTCATATCCCAATAAGGAATATAGTTTTCAAAAAAGACTCTAGCATGATTAGAAAGCTCCCAAAGTTGGTCTCTTTTTCTCCAATCTTCGGAAGTCAAGTCGTTATGAGGATGCTTTGCACCAAAATACCACTCTACACCGGCAGCTCCTGACATTAATGAGCCCCAAAGTACGTAATGACGAAGTGAATCATGACCTGGATTTTCTTCATCCATAACAGCACCTGTATGCCATTTACCTATCTCATCCATGGTAATTAGCCATTCATGATTCATTTCTTTTGCCTCCTTTTTCCAATGTTCTATTACCTCTGCCGTTTCGGTACGTTCAGCCTGCTGAAGAGATAATCCATCCACATATTTATACCCCACTATATCTTCTAAAATATCAGACCTTAAAGGGTCTTCAGAGTGTGTGTGCAATAATACAGGGTGATTATATGGGTCATTCTCTTTAAGATACTTTGCCATTGCTTTCCTTTGAATGTCGTTTTGCCCATCTGGCGACCAGCTCGCGGGTCCATTTTCTTCGCCTAAATTCCATACAAGACCTAAGTTATGACCAAACCTTGCAATTAATTCATTAAAGTAAAGTTTTCTCATTGGCCCGGTATCTCCACCATCTAGCATGGTTTCATTCTCCGTTTCTTGAACCACAACATGAAGAAGAAGACCTTTTGACTGCATGTGGTCAAATAAAACTTGCCATTGTTCTAGCTTACTCACGTCAAACCTTGTAAAGTCTTTTTCGCTGGTATAAGGCCACACATCTTTTCCATCTCCTAGAATGTTCATGCTTAAAAAATACACCGTGTTCATTCCTTTTGATGCCAAGTAATTCATGGCACCAATGATGGATTTGCCTTTTCCGTTTTGCCAATTTGGGTCTCCTAATTTCCAGTCCTTTTCGTGGTTCTCATATTTATGCAATTCATCTGAAGCGGTAGCCTCCCCTTCACTTTCTTCCGCCGAAATTCTGAAAGTACCATCAAAACCTTCATAAGCCAAAAGGTTCTCTGGACTATTGGTTCCCATTTTCATCCAATATTTATTGGTATCACTAAATTTGAAGAATCCTTCACTTGCCACTAAACGACCTTTTGCTCTAAAATCTGCTTCGTCTTTATCAGAAGGAACTACAATAAACTTACCTTCAGAATTAGTGATGGAAACAGCAGCACCTGTATTCTCATCATTACTTAAAGCTATGTTTTCACCTTTTTCTAAGCTAGCCCTATAAGTCCAATCACCAATTTTATCTGGCGTAAACCTTACATTCCAAATAGCCCCTGCATCTTCACTGGTTTCTGCGGCGTTTCCATCGGCTGCGTAAAAACCTCTAATGATTTGATTGCCTTCATTGTGCTTAAATTCTACTAATAATCTGTAATTCAAAAATGGATTATCCGCAGCACTTTCAGAAGTTTGAGGTCCCTCAAAAGCCAAGGTCACTGTATTAAACTTGGTATAAACCGGGGTCTTTATGACGCCTTTGGCAGATATTATGGAGGATTTTTTTGGTAACAATAAACGCTCCACCGATTTCAACTCGGGCTCTCCTCCTGGTTTCCCACAGCCTGAAGCGATGTAAACGTAATCTCCAACTACTGCGAAACCCGTTCCGTGCCTTCCCCTATTAAATGATGGCCATTCCTCCCACGTTTCAGTCTCGGTATTGAAAGCTTCCACCTCATTTTGAGCAAAGTCCATTCCTGCTTGCTCTCCACCACCTATTAGCACCAAATTATCATGAGCAAAAGTAAAACTCCCTGCCCTCTGAGTAGGTAGGGCCAAATTACTAGTCACCGGCTGCCATTTGTCCTTTATAAAATCATAAATATTTCCATGCTGAATAGTTCTCGACATATCTTCTCCAGTTCTTCTAGAGCTATTTCTACCACCAAATGCGTATAATTTATCATTAACGGCCACGGCCTGAAAATGGTCTCTAGCACTAGGAGCATCTTCCAAAACCTCCCATTCTCCTGTTTTAGGGTCATAAGCATCTAACCAAGCTTTTGAGCCATCCATGTGTCCATTAGTAATTCCACCTACCACATAAATTTTATTTTTATAAACCACAGCTCCTGCCCCACCCCTTCTTCTATCTTCAGGAATAGTGTGTCCAAATTCATATTTGTCTTTCTCTGGATGATAAATCACTACCCTATATAAGGGCTTTTCGTTTGGCCATTGTCCAGTCATAGCACCCACTATATAAATAGCACCACCAAAACTTACTGGCTGAAAATGATGTAATTCAATGGGCGTTTCCGATTTAGATTCCCAAGAATTGGTAGCTGGGTCAAATACTGAAGTTTCATTTATCCTTCTACCTCCTAAAAGGTATATTTTAGATTCATGAGCTACTAAGCCTGCTTCGTGACGAGCCACTGGTTCTCCATTGACAGATAAAGTTCTCCATTGCCAGCTTTCTGTTTGAGGTTTTACACACCCCACTAAAAAAATAAAGCCCAAGGTGCCGAAAATACGACTGAGCGGTTGAAATTTTCTCATTTAAAAAAAAGTTTTTGTTGTTCTCTTCAGGTTGAAATTTATAAAGTAAATGGACTTAAAAAGGACATAAGTAACTCATATACTATAACTTAATAAAGAGCTATACCAAACTAGTAAACTCTTTAAATTACCAATCCTAACAAATCTAGTAATTTTCCAATACTTTTGTATACAAAATACAGTATCCATGATAAAACACTCCGACCTAAGTAAGCTAGCATACCATGAATTAAAAAAAAGAATCCTAAAAGGTAACCTAGCTAAGGGGCAAAAACTGGTTCAGGAAAAAATAGCTGCAGAACTGGGGATAAGTCGTATGCCACTGCATAAGGCCCTCCAAATGTTAGAAAGTGAGTTTTTGATTGAATCCATACCAAGAAAAGGCTACTTCGTAAAAGAACATAACTTAAAAGACAAGATTGACGCTTTTGAATGTAGAGAAGTATTAGAAGGATTGGCCGCCAGAAAGCTTGCCAAAAACGTAGACCATGAAAAAATAGCGGATAAGCTGGCGTCCTTTTTTAAACCCTACTTAAATAATAGTGATATAAATAATGAAAGCTATCGCAAAGCAGACCAAGATTTTCACAATACCATCTGTGAATTAAGTAATAACACCGTTTTACAAAAGATGGATGCCTTAGCTAACTACCTACAAATGACTTTTACCTATGGATTATTAAGAACTCCAGAAGAAACACTTCCTGAACATATGGAAATTATAGAAGCCATTAGAGAAGGAAACGGAGAAAAAGCAGAACTACTAATGCGTAAGCATGCTACTATTACAATAGATAAATTAGAAAAAGAATTAAAAGCCTAGCTTTAAATTATTATTAAAGCTCCTAACGTCTTCCATTATAAGGCAAAATTTTCGCCAATTGCCTTGCCGTTTCTGCACCAAGTCTTTGCGGCGTATCCATTCTGCTAGTTGGATTTTGGCTCAACTTTTTTTGCCATAGTAACTCGCCTGTTCTTCCGTCGTATAAATTCCCATAAGTAGTTGCTCCGCCAGGTAAAGCACTAAAGCCAAAGGGTGGATTAACCACAATACTCGTTTCTCCCCAAACTACAGCATCCACATTAAGCACACGGCATAAGTCTCCTTTATCTAATTTAGGTATGTCATAAATTTTAACACCTGAAGACTCCAAAAGCCTATTTGTAGTTAAGAAATCCTGAACTACTTTTTCAAATTTCCCTTTTTCTACTTGTTTCGCAACAGAAATAAAACACTCCTTCTGCATATCTAAACCTGCTAACCTCTCTTGCTCTCGCCAATACTCAGCACCAGTTCGTCCTCGTCTATTCTGCTTATATTCCTCATTAAAGCTTACTTCAAAAGGAAGTACCGCAATTTTTTGATGCCTTGAAATAGCACTCTGCACATCTGCCGAAACATATGGAGCATTTGAAGCACAGCTTGTCACTATATAAGTAAGAACCACTAAAGCCGTCAATATTCTTTTCATACTTATTAATACGCTTTTATGCACATATTTGTTGTATCTAATATATACTTCAAAAGCTTCTATAAAAAAGTTATTTCTTTGTAGCCACCAGCCCTCTCCACCCTTCGAGGTAAATCTTTCAAAAGAGAACTAATATTACCTGAGACCAAATTTCCAAGTTTATTGGATCTCCCATTTACAGAAACAGTTGTTTTTTCTCTCCAAGCCAACTTGCCATTTCTCGCATCGAACATGGAAATATAAAAGACTATTTTCTCTATACGTTCAATTTCATCATAGTTTTCAATCCAGTCACAATCATTTACGCCGTCATAAAACTCACAAACTATCAAGCCATCAACATCCAACGTATTTCCAATATAAACCCTATCGGCTCTCGACAAGCTGGAATATTGTAATTTATGACGCTTTACTTTTGAGTTAGATTCTAAAAAACTCTGAAGTGCCAAATCAAGCTTACCCTCTGCTACTCTCTTTGCCAAACCAATAAACAACTCCCTTTGAAGGTAACTAGGTCTTAATAGACTTGATTCATACCATTGATTTTTTTCTTCTGAAAATGCGTAAGGCATTGTCTTGCTTTGAAGCACGGCCACCTTCCCTATATGCGTATCTTGATTAACAATATAAGACTCTTGAAGGCTCGTTGGGTATTCAACAACTTTATTAAATCTCCTTTGACAGGCCGAAAAAGAGATGGTCAATATGAAACATATGATAAAATTTCTATTCATAATAGTTTAGTTTAAATGACACTTTGGATTCACCAAAGCCCAAATAAATATAAACTACTGATAAACAATTAACTAAAAATATAAAAAGGTTCTCAACGAAATCAAACTTACTATTTGAATTTTCATAAATCAAACGATCAGCTAGCTTGACTCTGCCTTAAAAGCCAAAAAATTAATACGGAAGTTCTTTAACTAATGTCAGAATCCCCCTACGAAGCATCGACGGGCGAACTTCTCCTAAATTATATTTACTACTTACCTCTGTTTTTTCGTTCCAAACAAGCTTTAAGGTCTTAGTATCATAAATTGAGCAAAACACTGTTGTAACGGCATCTCTTCCACCCACAGACTCTTCCAAAGAAGACTTACAAATAATGATGGCGTCAACTCCTAAAACCCGACCGAGCTCACTAGAATCAAAACCCTCTTTTTCTATGCCCTTATCCTTTAAAATTCTATTGGTCTCTATATAACTTTGAACCGATACCTCCTGTCTACCCTTGCTTACCTGCTCCGCAAGCGTGACAAAAAACTGCTTTTGTTCAAGGCTTTCGTAAGGTAAGATTGCTATCTTCTTATGAATCCCACGAAAACTTTCTTTTTCAACGTTGCTTTCACCCCCACTGGGAACAGTCCGAACGCAGGCAAAAGTCGAAAAAAGGAAAATATAAATTACGTACTTCATTCTTGTACATCTTTTTAAAAGGTAAAACCCTTGATTGCGTTACCAAGCCTTCACTGTATCTATAAAACATTTCACATTATCTGGATTCATGTCAGGATATACCCCGTGCCCTAAATTGGCGATATACTTCTGCTTGCCAAACTTATTTAGCATTTCGGTAGTCTCTTTTTCTATTTCTTTGAAAGAGCCGTATAGCACGCAGGGATCTAAATTACCCTGCAAAGTCTTATTTGGTATTAACTTTCTAGACTCCGTAATATCCATGTTCCAGTCCATTCCTACTACATTACAGTCTAACTGGCCTATTTCCTCTCTAGCAAAATATGCACCTTTGGCAAAAACAGTTACTGGAACATTATTAATAGCCTTACATATTTGAGAAATATAAGGTGTAGCAAAAACGGCGTATTGACTTGGCGATAGTATCCCAGCCCAGCTATCAAAAACCTGAACCAAATTAGCTCCGCAAGCCACCTGGGCTTTCAAATAAGTTATGGTTACATCTGTAATTTTCTGCAATAACTGATGTGACAATTCAGGCTCCGTGTAAAGCATTTTCTTTGCTTCAGAGAATGTCTTAGAACCCTTCCCTTCTATCATATAACAGAAAATAGTAAAGGGAGCTCCAGCAAAACCTATCAAAGGAACTCTTTCAGACAATCCTGTTTTAACTAATTTAATAGCATCTAACACATAAGAAAGCCTGTCTTCTATATCATTCGTATTAAGAGCATCAACCTCAGCCTTAGATTTAATGGTCTTTCTAAAAATAGGCCCTACCTTTTCTACCATCTCATATGGCAAATCCATAGCCTCAGGCACCACTAAGATATCCGAAAATATAATTGCTGCATCTACGCCTAAAATATCAACTGGCTGCAGTGTTACTTCTGCTGCCATTTCAGGACTTTTGGCCAAGTTAATAAAGCTGCCCGCTGTTTTTCTTACCGCACGGTATTCTTTTAATATTCTACCTGCCTGCCTCATTACCCACACGGGTACTCTTTCTTGTTCTTCTCCTTTGGCCGCTCTTAAGAGCAAATCATTTTGTAAACTCATGCTGCAAAAATAACAGGTCTTTAAACGAGATTTATTTTTTTGCAAAAAAAAAGCCAACCAGACTGGTTGGCTTAAGTGTTTATATCGAAAAGCTACGTTAGTTCATTACATATTGTTCTTTCTTTGAAGAACCCAAAAGTCTATGAGACTCATCCAAACCATCCAATGTTTTTGTTAAATAATTCGGGTAATAAAACCCTTTTAGTTTTGTCACCTCATTTCCTTTATAATCAGCTACCAAAAGCGTTGGAAATTCTTTGACACCAAAACGTTCTATAATTGCCTTACCGTCTTCCGAATCTATATTCACTCTATAAACCAGATAATTCTCATTCAAGTACTCCGCTAAATCAGGATTTGAAAAGGTTTCTCTATCCATCTTTTTACAAGGTCCACACCATGAAGCCCAAAAATCTAATATGATTGGTTTATGTTGTTTTTTGGCCGAACGAAGGAAGTTATCATAGGTACCACTATAAAATTTTACAGTATTGACATCTTTTTCAGAAGTCCAAGCACCAAGAGTAAATAAAGAGATAGCCAAAGCCAGTATGGTAAGTTTTTTCATTTTGCACGAGTTTTATAAGTAATCTATTTTCAATTACCGTGCCAAATATAAAAAACAATACTATCTGCTTTGATAAGACTACTTAAAACGAGGCTTTTAAACTAAAATAAATACTATTTAAAATATTAACCCCTCTAAAAACTCAGAGGGGTAATATGCTCACCTTTTAACCTAAATTCTACATTGAATTTCAAATTCTTTATAGGAGTGCAGAAATTAAAGCCCAATTCTAATAGAATTCCGACTTACTTCATGCCCTCATTTGTTAAAGTACGCATAATTCTAAGGTCAGTAGTGTAGAGTCGATTTACCCTCAAAATCATTCGTTAAAACCATTCATTGGGTCGATGGCAAAAAACTTAATTCAAACATGATCCTATATGTCCAAAAAATAAGTTTGCTAGATTCACAGACTTAAACTTTTTTAATAGCTCGTGCAACCATCCTAGATAAAAAGTGCATCTTAAATTTGAAACAGGCCATTTATGACAAAAATTTTATCCTTGTTTAGCTCAGAACACAATCTGGCAAAAGCATTAAAACGAGGAGACAAAAAAGCTCAGAATCACTTATACGAACGCTATTCAGGTTTGATGTTCGGTATATGCATGCGTTATATGGGTGACCAAATGGCTGCAGAAGATGTAATGCTCAAAGGTTTCATGAAAATCTTTGAGAAAATTGACCAGTTTAACTTCAAAGGAAGTTTTGAAGGATGGATTAAACGCATAATGGTAAACGAAGCCTTAATGAAATTAAGGTCTATTAAAACCAAAGAGGTTGGGATTGAAGACGTTGCTGTCTCAAATTTTGAGACACAAGCTTCTTCTAAGCTAGAAGCGGAAGACTTACTCTCCATGATAAATACTTTGCCGCAAGGCTATAAAACAGTTTTTAACCTCTACGCCATTGAAGGCTTTAGTCATTCCGAAATTTCAGAACAATTAGGCATTTCGGAAGGTACATCCAAGTCTCAACTGAGCAGAGCAAGAGCAATGCTCCAAAAGAAAATAGAAAATCAGGATAACAGCTTAAAAAATGAATTCAATTAAAAACAACAAAAAACATCCCATTGATGAGCTTTTTCGCCAAAAGCTTTCTGGTTTTGAAATGGAACCCTCACTAGAGGCTAAAGAAAAGTTTTTGGCTAATATCGACACTGAGGAATCTTCAAGAAAACCTTTCTGGTATTTCTCCGCAGCTGCGGGAATTGTCTTAATTGGTACCTTAAGTTGGTTTTTACTTAATAATAGCTCTGATATTAAACCAGATGCAGCTTTGGCGGAGCATTCTGTGGAATCATCTAAAACGAAAGCACCGGTTATTTCGGAAAACGAAACGCCAGCTCCAGAAGTAGTAAATGAAGAAGTGATAAAAATAAGTAGTGTTAAAAAGACAAGTACACCTAGAATGGCAAAAGCTCAGCAAAGTCTTACGCAACAGCCAATTCAGTCAAAACCAGTAAAAAGCTTAACAGGGCTAATAGAAACAGACGAGTTAATTCAAGACAAACTTACCTTGGCTCTGCAAGCTGCTGAAGATGAAAAAACTAAACAAAAGGCTGATTTAGCCGCAAAAGATTTACAAGATTCCCGTGAGCTCTTTCAGACTAGTGTTGGCGAGACTATAATCATTGTTGCCTCAGAACTTGATACAGAAGAGATATATTTACCAGAAATAAATTCTGATTCACCTATTACTTTGGCAGAAGCCGAATACCTAGGTTCAGATATATTAGAGGAAGACCGTTCTTTAATGGCGAAAGTATTCACCGAACTAAAACATTTGAAACATGGAGAAAAAGCAAGTTTCAATGCTATTACGGCATCAAACGAACAGTCCATCCTCAATAATGAAGACGGCTTTATTGGGCATGAAACCATGCAATTTAGAGAACGATTCAGATGGGTTAAAGGAAAACTTTCTAAGCAATAATCTTATTTCATCAGCTATTTTAAAATGAAAAAACTTTTAGTACTACTTAGCCTATTATCTTTCCAAACAGCTTACAGTATGGAATGGACAGCTGCAGACACCACCATTATTTCATTTTCTGATAATTCGCTCAATAAAAGAGTTACCGTTATAAGCACCGGAAACAAGGAAATGGACATTCCTATTACATTTAATCTCGAAAGACTATTAACCGACCTTGGTCTTAGCAAAGAAAAAACGCAAAGTATTTTGAATGACATCCAGCATGAGAAATATCAAAGCGATACACTTAATGTAACTAGCCCATCGGGTCAAAAACTTCAAATTGTAGGAATAGCAACCCAACAGAAGTTTCTTGAAGAATTTGATGACTATGAGGATGATTACATACATGAAGATGATTGGGACTCCGAAGATAATCAAAACGACTATCCTCCTGAAACAAGCCCCAAATTCTTCCCCCGAAGCGATTTCGGTTTCTACATAGGTCTTAATAATTATAAGAATGCATCTACCACAGTTCCATCTCAGCTAAGCAAGCTTAGACCTTGGAGCTCCAGATACGTTGCTTTTTCATTTAGAAAAAATGCAACGCTCTCAAAAAGCAGAAATCTCGACCTAGCTTTTAGCTACGGACCAGAGTTTGCCATATATAATCTCATGTTCAAAAACAGCAATGGTATTATAAATCAGAATGGGCAAGTCACTTTCGAAACATTAGAATTTGAAACCAAAAAATCAAAACTAACTGTGCCTTACATAAACCTTCCTTTGCTTTTAAGTTTGGGAACAAAAAAGCAAGGTTTTAAATTAAGCTTAGGAGGTTACATGGGTTATAGAATAGGTAGCCATACCAAAACAAAAGATTTAGATGGGAACAAAGAAAAGATACGAGATGGATTTAACCTTAATAGGTTTAACTACGGCCTTACATCCGAAATTGGAAAAAAAGGTGGCTTATCATTTTTCTTTAGGTATGATTTAAGACCGCTTTTTGAATCAAATCAAATAAATGCTAAAGATTTACAAGCATACAGTTTTGGCATACGATTATAAGCAAATGCTTCGTAATTAGGATTTTAAAACTTTCTTTTGACTAGAGTAGCCAAAACGATTTTTCCTACCCTGAAAAAAAATAGGTTTTTTTTAATCAATGCTTTGCCAATTCAAAAAATCGACCTACTTTTGCAACTCCTTTTTCAGGAACAAGTTCTTTGTCTAGTAAATATTACGATTTTTGGGGGTGTACCAGAGTGGCCAAATGGGGCAGACTGTAAATCTGCTAGCTTTCGCTTACGGTGGTTCGAATCCATCCGCCCCCACAGTTTTTTAGACGCAGAAATGCGAGTGTAGCTCAGCTGGTAGAGCGACAGCCTTCCAAGCTGTAGGTCGCGTGTTCGAACCACGTCACTCGCTCTAAAAAGCCTTCGTAGCTCAGGGGTAGAGCACTTCCTTGGTAAGGAAGAGGTCGGCAGTTCAATTCTGCTCGAAGGCTCTCCTCATTTTGACTTGAAGGAGGTCTTTATCACTAGAAGTTTTTCTATGTGATTTTTTATTTTGATTTTTACATCGGATTTAATATAATTTAATTTAATAACAATATGGCAAAAGAGAATTTTGACCGTAGTAAGCCTCACGTAAATATTGGTACTATTGGTCACGTCGATCACGGAAAGACAACTTTGACTGCTGCGATTACAACAGTACTAGCAGGTAAAGGACTTTCAGCTTTAAGAGACTTTTCATCTATTGATAATGCTCCTGAAGAAAAAGAGCGTGGTATTACTATTAATACTTCACACGTTGAGTATGCTACTGCTAACCGTCACTACGCACACGTCGACTGTCCTGGTCACGCGGATTACGTGAAAAACATGGTTACTGGAGCGGCTCAAATGGATGGTGCTATACTTGTTGTTGCTGCTACTGATGGTCCTATGCCACAAACACGTGAGCACATCCTTCTTGCTCGTCAGGTAGGTGTTCCTGAATTAGTAGTATTCATGAACAAAGTTGATATGGTTGACGATCCTGAACTACTTGAATTAGTAGAAATGGAAATCCGTGAGCTATTATCTTTCTATAAATTCGATGGTGATAACATTCCTGTAATTCAAGGTTCAGCACTTGGTGGCTTGAACGGAGAAGAGAAATGGGTTAAAACTATAGAAGAACTAATGGAAGCAGTGGATTCTTTCATCCCTCTTCCGGAAAGAGCGACTGATAAGCCTTTCCTAATGCCAGTTGAAGATGTATTCTCTATCACTGGTCGTGGAACAGTAGCTACTGGTCGTATCGAAACTGGTGTAATTAACTCTGGTGACGCTGTAGACATCTTAGGTATGGGTGCAGAAAACTTGAAGTCAACTGTAACTGGTGTTGAGATGTTCCGTAAGATTCTTGATAGAGGTGAAGCTGGTGATAACACTGGTTTACTATTAAGAGGAGTTGAGAAAGCTCAAATTAAGCGTGGAATGGTAATCTGTAAGCCAGGTTCTGTTAAGCCACACACTAAGTTTAAAGGTGAGGTTTACGTTCTTTCTAAAGAAGAAGGTGGTCGTCATACTCCATTCTTTAACAAATATCGTCCTCAGTTCTACTTCAGAACAACAGACGTAACTGGTGAAATCATGCTACCTGCAAACGTAGAAATGGTTATGCCAGGTGATAACGTAACTATCGAAGTTACTTTGATTAATGCAATTGCTATGGATAAAGGTCTTAGATTCGCGATACGTGAAGGTGGACGTACTGTAGGTGCAGGTCAGGTAACTGAAATAATAGAATAATCTCGAATTATTTTAGATATAAAAAAGCACTCCTTGCGGAGTGCTTTTTTTGTGTAAAAGACACCCTATAAAATGAAAACAAGAAAAGCAGCTACTGTCTTTATTTTTATAACAGTTCTTATAGATGTAATAGGCATTGGCATTGTAATTCCGATAATTCCTGCTCTTATCCAAGAATTAGTAGGCGGAACTATAAGTGACGCTAGTCACTATGCTATGGGCCTTGTTTTGATCTATGCTTCCATGCAATTCCTATTTTCTCCTATCATAGGTGGGCTAAGTGACCAATATGGCAGAAGGAAAGTCTTACTCTTTTCTTTACTGGGTTTTGGAGTTGACTCCCTTTTCCAAGCACTCGCACCTACCGTCGGCTGGTTATTTCTAGGCCGTACCATTGCTGGCATTACTGGAGCCAGTTTCACTACTGCAAACGCTTATATTGCTGATGTAAGTACGCCAGAGAAAAGAGCTCAAAACTTTGGTCTTCTAGGGGCTGCATTCGGCCTAGGTTTCATCATAGGACCAACGCTAGGTGGTGTTTTAGGTTCCTATAGCACTAGACTCCCCTTTTATGCATCTGCGGCATTATCTTTCTTAAATTGGCTTTATGGCTATTTCGTACTTCCCGAATCTTTAGCCCTAGAAAATCGAAGAAAATTTGATATTAAAAGAGCCAATCCTATTGGTAGTTTATTAAACCTCAAACGCTATCCCTTTATTCTTTCCTTAGTTGCATCACTATTTCTAGTTTATGTAGCCGGCCATGCCGTTCAATCTAGTTGGTCTTTCTATACTATAGAAAAATTTAAATGGACCGAAATGCAAGTAGGTCTTTCCTTAGGTTTTGTTGGTCTCATGATAGCCATTGTCCAAGGTGGCCTAATTAGAGTCATCATACCTAAAATAGGTCAAATAAAATCACTCTTTGTTGGGCTAACCATAAATATGCTTGGTCTTCTTGCATTCGCTTTTGCGACTCATGGCTGGATGATGTATGCCATCATGGTGCCCTTCGCACTTAGTGGCTTGGCTAATCCTGCCTTTCAGGGCATCATATCTAGTCAAGTTAAACCAAATGAACAGGGAGAACTACAAGGAGCTCTTACAAGTGTGTTAAGTATTGCCGCCATTGTAGGCCAACCACTCATGCTAGGACTATTCGGCTATTTCTCCGCAAAAGATACCGAAATTTATTTCCCTGGTGCACCCTTCATTTTAGGCTCACTTTTCTGCCTAATTAGCATTATTGTGACAAGAAAAATCTTATCAAAACAAAAAGGCTAGAAGAAACATTTGATAAAGTAATTTTTCTTCCTACATTTGCAGCCCAAATACTCCCTCAAACGGAGTACTTTTTTTTTATACACGGGCATAGTTCAATGGTAGAATAGCGGTCTCCAAAACCGTTGATCAGGGTTCGAATCCTTGTGCCCGTGCTTTAATTTGATAAAATGGAAAAATTACAAAGTTTTGTAAAAGAGTCTTGGCATGAAATTACCAATGAGGTAACATGGCCTAAATTCAGCGAATTACAGGCTAGTGCTACTTTGGTACTTATTGCCTCTATCATTTTCGCATTAGTGGTTGGAGCCATTGATTTCGTTATAGACAATGGTCTGAAGTTACTTTATCAATCATTCTAAAGAATTATGGAAGAAATAAACTGGTACGTAGTAAGAGCTGTTTCTGGTCAAGAGAAGAAGATCAAAATGTACATTGAGAATGAAGCTGAAAGAGCAAATCTTAAAGACTTTATTCCTCAGATTTTAATTCCTTCCGAAAAAATAGTAGAAGTTAAGAACGGTAAAAAGCGTGTTCGTGAAAAAAACTTCATGCCTGGCTATATGCTAATTCAGGCCGATTTAAATAACGGAGAGGTAATGCACATGATTAAAAGCTTACCAGGCGTTATTGGCTTCTTAAGAAAAGATGGCAATTCATCTATTGAACCAGAACCACTAAGACTTTCAGAGGTTAATAGATTCTTAGGTGTTCAAAACGAAGTTGAGGAAGAAGCTATTGATTCTAACATCTCATTTGTCGTTGGAGAAGCCGTGAAAGTTATTGACGGACCTTTCTCTACCTTTGAAGGTAGCGTTGAAGAAATTTACGAAGACAAAAAGAAACTTAGTGTTAGTGTCAAAATATTTGGTCGAAGCACACCGGTAGAATTAAGTTACGTCCAAGTAGAAAAATTGTCATAACATATTTTCATCATTTATATTAAAGCTCCCTGTACCCACAGTGAGCTTTTCCTTTTCTACCACCTTCATCTCCGTCACTATCAGGATTTTATTCTAAATAACCTTGTGTACAAGAAAATAATAAATTACCTTTGCAGTCCGTTTGAAGAATCGTGTGATTTTAGGACGGCAGAAGGTCAATTGTTTTCTTGTCAGTTTGCTCTTCCAAGCAGCTGCTAGGCTTCCCCTGAGAATGGAATTGATCTTTTGGAGAAACGAATGAGCATTTAAGTGGAAATAGCTGATTGTGACTTACGTTATTGAAATTAATTTGTGGTTCGTCATTTCGTATTTCTCAATATTAAACAAGTAAAACTATGGCGAAAGAAATCGCAGGATACTTAAAATTACAGGCAAAGGGTGGTCAAGCTAACCCTGCACCTCCTATTGGTCCTGCCTTAGGTTCTAAGGGTATTAATATCATGGAGTTCTGTAAGCAATTTAATGCTAGAACACAAGATAAAATGGGACAAGTGGTTCCTGTGTTAGTAACATACTACACAGATAAATCATTTGAGTTCGTAATTAAAACTCCCCCTACAGCCGTATTACTTAAAGATGCAGCAAAAGTTAAGTCAGGTTCAGACCAGCCAAATCGTGCAAAGGTCGGAACTGTAACTTGGGATCAAGTTAAGGTTATTGCCGAAACTAAGATGCCAGATCTTAACTGTTTTACTGTTGAATCTGCCATGAAAATGGTAGCAGGTAGTGCAGCTAATATGGGTATTAGAATCAAAGGTGCTGCACCATTCTAATTAAATTATTAATGGGAGCCACGTAACAGTGGCGTTATTTACCAAAACAAACAAATGGCAAGATTAAGCAAAAAAAGAAAAGAAGCACTCGAAAAATATGATTCTACTAAGGATTATACTTTGGCTGAGGCTACTTCAGTGTTGAAAGAGATTTCATACACTAAGTTTGACGCTTCTGTTGATTTAGACATCCGATTGGGTGTAGACCCACGTAAGGCGGACCAAATGGTTCGTGGTGTTGTGGCTCTTCCTCATGGAACTGGTAAGAAGATCAAAGTTTTAGTTCTTTGTACTCCTGACAAGGAGCAAGAAGCTAAAGACGCTGGTGCTGATTACGTAGGCCTTGATGAATACATCGACAAAATTTCAAAAGGATGGACAGACATAGATGTAATTATCACTATGCCTGCTGTTATGGCGAAATTGGGACGTTTAGGTAGAGTTTTAGGACCAAGAGGTCTTATGCCAAATCCTAAAGCAGGAACAGTAACACCAAATGTTGGTCAAGCAGTTACTGAAGTAAAAGCTGGTAAAATTGACTTTAAAGTTGATAAAACTGGTATTATTCACGCTGGTATTGGCAAAACATCCTTTGGAGCTGAGCAGTTACAAGCTAACGCTAATGAATTGATTCAAACAATCATTAAGTTGAAGCCATCTTCTGCAAAAGGAACATACGTAAAAGGCATTACATTGTCTAGTACTATGAGCCCAGGAATAAAAGTTGATCTTACCGGAATAAACGGATTGTAATCATGAATAGACAAGACAAAGGAGCGATAATTCAGGATCTGTCTGAGAAGTTTGCTAACAACCCATTTTTTTATATCACTGACGCAAGTGGAATGACTGTAGCTACTACTAATAAGCTACGTAGACTTTGCTTTGAAAGAGGTATAGAATATAAAGTTGTTAAAAACACTCTTATAGAGAAAGCTCTAGAAACACTAGACACAGATTACACGCCATTCAAAGAGTCAGTTTTGACAGGTTTTTCAGGCATCATGTTTCACCCTGAATCAGGGAAAGACGCTGCCAAGCTTATCAAAGACTTCTTGAAAGAAAACAAGGATTCGATTTTACTAAAAGGTGCATCTATTGACGCTGAACTATTTATAGGTCATGATCAACTGGATATGCTAGCTAGCTTGAAATCTAAAGCCGAATTAATTGGCGACGTAATCATGTTACTTCAATCTCCTGCGAAAACCGTTATTGGTGGTCTGCAGAGTGGTGGTAACAAACTGGCAGGTATTCTTAAAACTCTTTCAGAGAAAGAAGCCGCCTAATTTTAATCAAAATATAAACTATTTAAATTTTTAGAAATAATGGCAGATTTAAAAGCCTTCGCAGAACAATTAGTTAACCTTACTGTTAAAGAAGTAAACGAGTTAGCTGACATTCTTAAAGATGAGTACGGTATTGAGCCAGCAGCTGGTGGAGCTGTAATGGTAGCAGGTCCTGCAGGTGGTGACGCTGGTGCAGCCGCTGAAGAAAAATCAACTTTTGATGTAATTCTTAAAGCAGCTGGTGGAAGCAAACTTCAAGTAGTGAAATTAGTGAAAGATCTTGCAGGCTTAGGCTTGAAAGACGCTAAAGACCTAGTTGATTCTGCTCCAAAAGCAGTGAAAGAAGGTGTTGCAAAAGACGAAGCTGAAGCTTTGAAAAAGCAGCTTGAAGAAGCTGGTGCTGAAGTAGAATTAGCGTAAGCTATACTTCAACCAATCATCAGACTCGGTCCGATTTTCTCTTGAAAATCGGTCGAGTCTTTTGCTGTAAATAACAACCGTATTCTAAAACACACAATAAAAGATACTCAAGACGTTAAACTCTTGACTAATTAATAAGGTTTTTGCCCGATACACTGCTGTTTTTCGTAGGACAGTTGCAAAGGGGCATCAATTGGCTTCACTGCGAGTTCTTTGGTAAAAACGCTAGACGTTTTTTAATACCAACAAGTTATAATTTTTTTAATTTAAACAATTAAAGCTTTGAATTTGACAGCAACCGGAAGGAAGAGTTTTGCCAATGTTCACCCTGCTTTAGAGTATCCAGATTTCTTGGATATTCAACTTCAATCTTTTCAGGAATTTTTCCAGATAGATACTCCAGCTGAAAGCCGCCGTGCTGAAGGTTTGTACAAAGTATTTATGGACAATTTCCCGATAGCAGATTCTAGGGAGAACTTTGTGCTTGAATTCGTCGACTATACCGTCGACCCACCAAAATACTCCATCGATGAGTGTATTGACAGAGGATTAACTTACTCTGTTCCATTAAAAGCAAAATTAAGATTGCTTTGTAATGATGATGATAACGAAGATTTCGAAACTATTGAGCAAGAGGTATTCTTAGGGAATATCCCTTACATGACAAACAGAGGTTCGTTTGTTATCAATGGTGCAGAAAGGGTTATCGTTTCTCAACTCCACCGTTCTCCAGGTGTATTCTTCTCTATGAGTAAGCATACAAACGGAACGAAACTTTATTCAGCAAGAGTAATCCCGATGAAGGGTTCTTGGATTGAATTTTCTACTGATGTTAATAATGTGATGTATGCATATATTGACAGAAAGAAAAAATTCCCAGTAACTACACTTCTTCGCTCTATTGGATTTGGTTCTGATAAAGATATCCTTAACCTTTTCGAATTGTCGGAAGAAGTTACGGCAAGTAAAAAAGACCTAAAAAAAGCAATTGGTAGAAAACTAGCTGCAAGGGTTCTTAAAACTTGGACGGAAGATTTCGTTGATGAGGATACAGGTGAGGTTGTTTCTATTGATAGAAACGAGGTAATTATGGAGCGGGACTCCATCATCACTGAAGAAGATATTCAATTAATTTTGGATACAGACCAAAAGTCTGTTATTCTTCACCGTGAAGATGCTAACATAGCAGATTACAACATTATTTATAATACGCTTCAAAAAGATAGCTCTAACTCTGAGAAAGAGGCTGTAGAACAAATCTACCGTCAACTTAGAAACACAGAAGCACCTGATGAAGCTACTGCTCGTGAAATTATTCAAGGTTTATTCTTCTCTGAAAAACGTTACGACCTTGGTGAAGTAGGAAGATACCGTGTCAATACCAAATTGGAAATGGATACGGAATTGACCAAGAGAGTATTAACTACAGAAGATATCATAAAAATAGTTAAGTACTTAATCACCTTGATTAATGCAAAAACTGTTGTTGATGATATTGACCACCTTTCCAATCGTCGTGTTAGAACAGTTGGAGAGCAGTTGTCTAGCCAGTTTGGTGTAGGTCTTGCTCGTATGGCTCGTACCATCAAAGAGCGAATGAATGTTCGTGATAACGAAGATTTCAAACCAGTTGACTTGATTAATGCAAGAACTCTTTCTTCAGTAATTAACTCATTCTTTGGTACTAACCAGCTTTCTCAGTTCATGGACCAAACTAATCCATTGGCTGAAATTACGCATAAACGAAGAATGTCGGCTCTTGGACCTGGAGGTCTTTCAAGAGAAAGAGCAGGTTTTGAGGTTCGAGATGTTCACTACACGCACTACGGTCGTCTTTGTACTATTGAAACTCCTGAGGGACCAAACATTGGTCTTATTTCTTCGCTTTGTACTTATGCAAAGGTTAATTCAATGGGATTCATTGAAACTCCTTACATGGAAATTGCGGACGGAAAATTATCTGGTGATGTTCAATACTTAACTGCTGAAGAAGAAGATGGTAAGAACATTGCCATGGCTACGCCAGACACTGATGATAAAGGAGCTTTTACTACAGCTACTCTTAAATGCCGTTTTGAAGGTGACTTCCCTTTAAAAGACCCGACAGATGTAGATTACATGGATATAGCTCCAAATCAAATTGTTTCGGTTGCCGCTTCCATCATTCCATTCTTGGAGCATGATGATGCCAACCGTGCCTTGATGGGCTCTAACATGCAGCGTCAGGCAGTTCCTTTATTAAGACCAGAAGCTCCTATTGTAGGAACCGGTCTTGAGAGTAGAATTGCTCGTGACTCTAGAACAATGGTAGTAGCCGAAGGGCCTGGAACTATTGAGTACGTTGATGCAAATAAAATCGTAGTTAATTATGACTGGAACGAAGATGACATCATGGTCAACTTTAACACTAGTGAGAAAACTTACGACTTAATTAAATTTAGAAGAACTAACCAAGACACTTGTATTAACCTTAGACCAATTGTTGGTATGAAGGATAGAGTACAAAAAGGTCAAATCTTAGTAGAAGGTTACGCTACACAAGGTGGTGAACTAGCACTAGGTAGAAACATGCTAGTGGCTTTCATGCCTTGGCAGGGTTATAACTTTGAGGATGCGATTGTAATATCTGAAAGAGTAGTAAGAGACGATATTTTCACATCGCTTCACATTGAAGAGTTCGACTTAGAAGTAAGAGATACTAAGAGAGGTCAAGAAGAACTTACTGCTGAAATTCCAAACGTTTCTGAAGAGACTGTTAAAAATCTTGATGAAAATGGAATAGTAAGAGTAGGTACTCATATTAAAGAGGGTGATATTCTGATTGGTAAGATTACTCCTAAAGGAGAGTCAGACCCAACTCCAGAAGAAAAACTTCTTCGTGCCATTTTTGGAGACAAGGCTGGTGATGTAAAAGATGCATCTAAAAAAGCATCTCCTTCATTAAGAGGTGTGGTTATTGATACTAAGCTTTTCTCTAGACCTTCAAAAGAAGAAAGAGTTAAGCATAAAGAAGAGTTGAAAACTTTGCTTAAAGAGCATAGCAAAAACCTTTCTGAAATCAAAACCATTATGATTGACAAAATGGTAGCTGTTCTTTCGGGAAAAACTACCAATGGCGTTAAGCATAAATTTGGTGATGAATTAATTTCTAAAGGAGTTAAATTCAACAAGTCAAACATAACTAACAACCTTTTCCCAGAGAAAAACCCATACGTAGACGAAAGTACATACAGTGTACCTGAAGAGTCTAACTTACTGGGAGATATCATGCTAGAAGGTTGGACTAAAACTGAAGAGACAAACCAACTTTTAGTAAGATTAGTTAAAAACTATCTTTCTAAGCGTAGTGAGATTATCGGTGAGTTTAAGAGAGAGAGATTTGTATTAGAAGTAGGTGATGAATTACCAGCAGGTATTGTCAAACTAGCTAAAGTTTATATCGCTAAAAAGCGTAAACTGAAAGTTGGTGATAAGATGGCCGGTCGTCATGGTAATAAAGGGGTTGTAGCAAGAATAGTACGTCATGAAGACATGCCATTCCTAGAAGACGGTAGCCCAGTTGATATCGTTCTTAACCCATTAGGTGTACCTTCTCGTATGAATATTGGTCAGCTTTATGAAACTGCATTAGGCTGGGCCGGTAGAAAACTCAACAGAAGATATGCAACGCCAATTTTCGATGGTGCCACAGCTACACAGGTAGACGCTGAACTGAAAGAAGCTGGTCTTCCAGATTTTGGTAGAACAGTTCTTTTCAATGGTCTTACAGGTGAGAAATTTGACCAAAAAGTAACAGTAGGTATTATTTACATGCTGAAACTAGGTCACTTAGTTGATGATAAAATGCACGCGAGGTCTATTGGACCATACTCGTTAATTACGCAACAGCCATTGGGAGGTAAAGCTCAGTTTGGTGGACAGCGTTTTGGAGAGATGGAAGTGTGGGCATTAGAGGCATTTGGTGCTTCTCATGTTCTTCGTGAGATTTTGACATTAAAATCTGATGACGTAGTTGGCCGTGCCAAAGCCTATGAGGCAATCGTGAAAGGGGAAAATCTACCTAAGTCAGGAATTCCAGAATCATTCAATGTACTTGTACATGAATTGAGAGGATTGGCTCTTGAGATTACCTTGAAATAATTTATCATTTTCATTTAAAAAAGAAGAAAATGTCTTTTAAGAAAAACAAAAAGTTAAACAGCGACTTCAATAGCATAACCATTAGTTTGGCTTCTCCAGAATCTATTCTGGAAAGCTCTTTTGGTGAAGTTACTCAACCAGAAACTATCAACTATAGAACCTACAAACCAGAAATGGGTGGTTTGTTCTGTGAGCGTACTTTTGGTCCAGTAAAAGACTGGGAATGTCACTGTGGAAAATATAAGCGTATTCGTTATAAAGGTATCATCTGCGACCGTTGTGGTGTAGAAGTTACTGAGAAAAAGGTACGTAGAGAGCGTATGGGTCACATTGAACTTGTGGTTCCAGTAGCTCATATCTGGTATTTCAAAAGTCTTCCAAACAAAATTGGATACCTGCTTGGACTTTCGTCTAAGAAACTTGATCAAATTATTTACTACGAGCGATACGTAGTAATTCAGGCTGGTGCTAAAGAAGAAGATGGTATTTCTTACATGGATTACCTTACTGAAGAAGAGTACCTAGATATCGTAGATAAGCTTCCTAGAGAAAATCAAATGCTTCCTGATGATGATCCTCAAAAGTTCATCGCTAAAATGGGTGCAGAAGCTCTAGAAATGTTACTTGGTAGATTAAAACTTGATGAGTTATCTTATCAATTACGTCACCAAGCAGCTACTGATACATCTCAACAAAGAAAAGCAGAAGCTTTAAAAAGATTGAGAATTGTAGAAGCTCTTCGAGATGCTAACACCAGAATTGAAAACCGTCCAGAATGGATGATTATCAAGATGGTTCCAGTAATTCCACCAGAATTACGTCCTCTTGTGCCTTTAGATGGTGGTCGTTTTGCCACATCTGATTTAAATGATCTTTATCGTCGTGTTATTATTCGTAACAACAGACTTAAGAGATTATTAGAAATTAAGGCTCCTGAAGTTATCTTACGTAATGAAAAACGTATGCTTCAAGAAGCAGTAGATTCTCTTTTTGATAACTCAAGAAAAGTTAACGCTGTACGTTCTGATGGAAACCGTGCATTGAAATCTCTTTCAGATATGCTGAAAGGAAAGCAAGGTCGTTTCCGTCAAAACTTATTAGGAAAGCGTGTTGATTACTCTGGTCGTTCTGTAATTGTGGTAGGACCAGAATTAAAACTTCACGAGTGTGGTCTTCCAAAAGGAATGGCTGCTGAGCTTTTCAAACCATTCATTATCCGTAAGCTTATTGAGCGTGGTATAGTGAAAACGGTTAAGTCGGCTAAGAAAATAGTTGATAGAAAAGACGCAGTAGTTTGGGATATTCTTGAAAATGTGTTGAAAGGTCATCCGGTTATGCTTAACCGTGCTCCTACGCTTCACAGATTGGGTATCCAAGCATTCCAACCTAAATTGGTAGAAGGGAAAGCAATTCAACTTCACCCATTAGTTTGTACTGCATTTAACGCCGATTTCGATGGTGACCAAATGGCCGTTCACGTTCCTTTGGGACAAGAAGCTGTTTTGGAAGCCTCTATATTGATGCTTTCTTCTCATAACATTCTTAACCCTGCCAATGGTGCACCTATTACGGTACCATCACAGGATATGGTTTTGGGTCTCTACTATGTAACAAAAGGTAAGAGATCAACTCCAGAAGAGAAGATTGACGGTGAAGGCATGACTTTCTACTCTCCAGAAGAGGTCATTATTGCGATGAATGAAGGCGTAGTATCTAAGCATGCTTACATTAATTGTAAGTTGAATGTTAAGAACGAAGCTGGTGTCATTGAAAGTAAAATCATAGAAACTGTAGCTGGTAGAATTTTATTCAATCAGTTTGTTCCTGAGCAAGTAGGTTATATTAACGAACTTCTTACTAAGAAGAAACTTCAAACCATTATTGGTCAAGTTTTCAAAGAAGTAAGTTTTGCGAGAACTGCTGACTTCCTTGATGATATCAAAACATTAGGTTTCCAAACAGCCTTTACTGGTGGGCTATCTATTGGTTTAGGTGATATCATGATTCCTGAAGAGAAGCAAGACCTTATTGTAAATGCTCGTCAAGAAGTAGAAGAAGTTCAAAGCAATTACATGTTCGGTATTATTACGGAGCGTGAGCGTTATAACCAAATCATTGATATTTGGACTCGTGTAAATACAAGACTAAGAGAAACTCTTCTTCAGCAATTAGAAGATAAAGATCAAGGTTTCAACTCGGTTTATATGATGATGCACTCTGGAGCCCGTGGTTCTAAAGAGCAAATTCGTCAGCTAGGAGGTATGAGAGGTTTGATGGCAAAACCACAAAAGAACATCGCAGGTTCTGTTGGTGAAATCATTGAAAACCCTATTCTTTCTAACTTTAAAGAGGGTCTTGATGTATTAGAGTACTTTATCTCTACACACGGTGCTCGTAAAGGTTTGGCCGATACGGCTCTTAAAACAGCCGATGCAGGTTACCTAACAAGACGTCTTCATGATGTTGCTCAAGATGTAGTAGTAAATGAAGTTGACTGTGAAACTTTAAGAGGAATTACAGTTTCTGCTCTTAAGGAAAACGAGGACATTATTGAGCCTTTATCAGAGAGAATTCTCGGTAGAACGGCTGTTGATGATGTTATCGACCCGATTACTAAAACTATCCTTGCAAAAGCAGGTGAAGAAATCACAGAAGAAATTGCAGACCTTATCGAGGAATCTGCTGTTGATTCTGTTGAAATCCGTTCTGCTTTGACTTGTGAAACAAGAAAAGGTATATGTGGCAAATGCTACGGAAGAAACCTTTCTACTAATAGAATGGTGGAAGTAGGTGAAGCTGTTGGTGTAATTGCTTCTCAATCTATTGGAGAGCCAGGTACCCAGTTAACCTTACGTACGTTCCATACAGGGGGTACTGCCATGAACGTTTCGGTTGATGCAAACATCAAAGCGAAATTTCCAGGTGTTGCTAACTTTGACCAAGTAAGAACTGTAGATACAGTTGATAAAGAAGGTAACATTGCTAAAGTAGTGTTAGGTAGACGTGGTGAATTGAGGATTGTAGATCCAGAGACAAACCAAATCTTAATTACTAACAACATACCTTACGGTGCCACACTTCAGATAGAAGATGGTCAAATGCTCGAGAAAGGTGATAACATCTGTCACTGGGATCAGTTTAACGCGGTTATCATTTCTGAAAGAGATGGTACTATTGAGTACGACGCTATCGAAGAAGGTATTACTTTCAGAGAAGAAGCCGATGAGCAAACTGGATTTAAGGATAAGGTTATTACTGATTCTAAGGACCGTACTAAGAACCCATCTATTATCATAAAAGGTAAAAAAGACGACGATAAGTCTTATAACCTTCCGGTAGGTGCTCGTGTAATGGTTGAAGAAAAGTCGAAAGTTAAGGCAGGACAGATTTTGGCCAAAATACCAAGAGCTGTAAACATGAACGCCGATATTACTGGTGGTCTTCCTCGTGTTACTGAGCTTTTTGAAGCACGTAACCCATCTAACCCTGCCGTCGTTTCTGAGATTGACGGTGTAGTTTCTTACGGTGGTATTAAAAGAGGTAACCGCGAGGTTTTCGTGGAAGCTAAAGATGGCACTAAAATGAAATACATGGTTTCTCTTTCTAAGCTAATCTTAGTTCAAGAAGGAGATTACACCAGAGCGGGAGAACCGTTATCTGATGGAGCCATCACACCAGCCGATATTCTTAGAATTAAAGGACCTACGGCTGTTCAAGAATACTTAGTAGACGAAACCCAAGCGGTATATCGTCAGCAAGGTGTGAAACTTTCTGATAAACATATTGAGGTAATTGTACGTCAAATGATGCAGAAAGTGGATATCCTTGATGCTGGAGACACTATTTTCCTTGAGATGCAAGCCATCGATAAATGGAAATTTAGAGTTGAGAATGATAGAATTCTTGATATGAAAGTAGTAGAAGACGCTGGAGGATCTTCCACTTATCAACCTGGACAAATGCTTACAAACCGTGAGTTCAGAGATGAGAATAGTAGACTTAAGCGTGAAGACCTTAAAATTATGAAAGTGAGAGAAGCTAGACCAGCCGTATCTCAAACCATACTTCAAGGTATTACTACTGCTTCTTTAGGAACAGAATCTGTATTCTCAGCAGCATCGTTCCAGGAAACTACTAAAGTTCTTTCTCATGCTTCTGTTCAAGGTAAAGAAGATACCTTAGAAGGATTGAAAGAGAATGTGATTGTTGGTCATCTTATTCCTGCTGGAACAGGTAAGAGAGATTATCAAAATATCATAGTAGGCTCTAAAATAGAATTAGAAGCTGCTCAAGAGCGAATGCTCATTGAGAACAGAAAAAGAGAATATGTAGACTAAGTATATTAGCCCGCTTGAGTTTCAAGCGGGCTAACTATATTTCCTATGATACTATTTTAACAATTTTTATAACTTTTGCTTATAACTCACACATTTCAATAGCTTTGTATGTGTTTTAAACACATTAGATTATGTATGAATATCGCTGAAAGGTGATTTAATCATAGGTTAAAGTATTTTCGTATTAGAAAGACATTTGGGACTCCCGGATGTCTTTTTTTATGAAGAAGCTCGACTGAAATAATTTTAGCAATGCTAACTTTATCTTCTAATTCCATTTTATTCACCGTACTTTTGTCCCACTCTCACCATAATTATAAATTGTGACCTTAATCAAATCCATCTCCGGAATCCGAGGAACTATTGGCGGAAAAGCCGGAGACAGCCTTAGCCCTCTAGACATTGTAAAATTCACTGCTGCTTTTGGTACTTTTCTTAAGAAAAGAAACGAAAACAACCATAACATCATCCTAGGAAGAGACGCCAGACTCTCAGGAGAAATGATTTCTGGTTTAGTAAGCAATACATTAATAGGTCTTGGCTTTAATGTAATTGACTTAGGACTCTCTACTACCCCTACTGTAGAGATGGCCGTTATAACAGAAAAAGCCTCTGGAGGAATAATTTTGACTGCAAGTCATAATCCTATACAGTGGAATGCTTTAAAACTTCTAAATGAAAGAGGTGAATTTATATCCGCTCTTGATGGAGAACAATTACTTGAAATTGCAGAAAGTGAAGATTTTAGTTTTGCAGAGGTTAAGAAATTAGGTACCTACAGTACCGATGACACTTTACTCCAAAAGCACATAGACGCCATTCTAGCTCTTGACTTAGTTGATGTAGAAGCCATAAAAAAAGCTAACTTCTCGGTGGCGGTTGACGCTATTAATTCTTCTGGTGGAATAGCCGTACCATTGCTATTAAATCAACTAGGCGTAAAAGACATCAAATGCATTAACTGCGAACCTACCGGTCATTTTGCTCATAACCCTGAACCACTTCCCAAACACCTAACTGAAATCTCTAACGAATTAGAAAAAGGAGATTATGATTTAGGAATAGTGGTAGATCCTGATGTAGACCGTTTAGCATTCATATGCGAAAATGGTGAGCCATTTGGCGAAGAATACACCCTTGTGGCTATAGCTGACTATATTCTCTCAAAAACCGCTCAAAAGGGCTTAAAAACAGTTTCTAACCTATCTTCTAGCATGGCCTTAAAGGTAGTAACCGAAAAACATGAGGGAGAATACCATGCTTCTGCCGTGGGTGAAGTTAATGTAGTTACCAAAATGAAAGAAGTAGGTGCCATTATTGGCGGTGAAGGAAACGGCGGTATCATTTACCCAGAATTGCATTACGGTAGAGA
Organism: uncultured Arcticibacterium sp.; assembly: GCF_964021845.1. Classification (NCBI taxonomy): domain Bacteria; kingdom Pseudomonadati; phylum Bacteroidota; class Cytophagia; order Cytophagales; family Leadbetterellaceae; genus Arcticibacterium; species uncultured Arcticibacterium sp. The sequence continues at coordinate 149,111 of NZ_CAXHZC010000007.1, forward strand.
CTCATTAGTAGGAATCGCATTATTCCTTTCTCAGCTGGCCAATTATAAAAAACCTGTTGGCTTCTTAAGAAAAAGCTATCCAAATTATTTTATAGCTAAGAAGAAGGTAGAGTTAGATAAATCAATGGATCTTGATGCTATCATTGGTGGTGTAAAAGAGAAATATAAAAAGTATCCTGTTGACACCCAAGATGGCTTAAAAATCATTTTTGACAACGAATGGGTTCACTTAAGAAAATCTAATACAGAGCCTATAGTTAGAATATATGCAGAATCAGAGTTTGATACTACTGCAAATAATTTGGCTGATAAAATTATAGAAGATATCAAGGAGCTAATGAAGGCGACTGGAGATTCTAAGTAATTATTAGCTTAAGAAATTTAAGCCTGTCCGTCATAGCCTCCACTTCTAAGTAGAATGGTAAGCGAATGACAGACAGGCTTTTTTATGCATAAGGACTTACTAAATCTTAAATATCTGCTATTGGAATACGGTTTTTATAATTCCAGAATGCCGAGACATTGACAATTTTCCAGTCATTATCTACCATCTCCATCAAACGAACTTCTTTTGAATGCAAAAAGTACTCTTGCGTTCTATTGCTATTATATTGGTCCCAAGTTAGATGAGCGGCCGCATTACCGTAAAACTTTACCTTTAAATTCTCCCTCCTGACTATAGGGTGACTTGAACCTGCCTCCTCAGGATCCGAAGGATTCTCTTTAATATACTTTCCTAGGTTTTTCTCAATGGCTTCCCAGCCCACACTCGCATCAAAGGTTCCGTCGGAATTGCTCCAAGCCTGATAAGAATAATCTGTATGTGTAAATTGGTCTTGCCAGCAATCATAATCTCGCAAGAAAAAGCACCTTGTTTCCTCCTCTATAACCTTGACTATTTTTGCTGTTTCTTTTTCTTCGTCAAGTTTAGTTTGGCTTGCCAAGTTACAAGATTGGCACATAAATAGGCAGCCGGCAGTAACTGCTAGGTAGCTGATATAAGTTCTCATAATTGTAAAAGTTTAAATTGTCAATGAAAAGAATAATGACTGTAGCTCTGTGAATTGTTAAAATCCAACACCTTTAAACTTATATCATTGAAAATATACAAAAATGAACTGAGATAGCCTAGAAATCAAGCACACAATTCGTAAGAAAGGTTATATAATATCTATATATTCTACCATTTAGATAGATATTCAATTTCCAAAATAGGCACTTCATGCTAATTACAAATTCGGAAAAATAGTTTTCCACCTCGGTTTAGACATACCTATAATTAGGCCAATACCCGTTCCTGCTCCTACAAGTATTATAGAATTCCGAACAATATTAGGGTTAAAAACCTTCTTGTCATCTAGTCCAACATCTAAAACAGAGTAAACCACTATTGACAACGCCGCCATTCCACCCAAAAATGCTCCCCTCTTTCCTTGATGTCCAATATTCAACTTAACATAATCTACCCTAGACATATGATAGTGGTTTCTAAAAGAACTATTCACCAAATTATAAGAAATAGAATCAGCCTGTATATCGATTTGTAATGCATCAAACTTAACACCATTTTTCAATGAAATTGAACCATTTGAATATGGTTTTGTACCAAAATCGTAATTTTGACAAAACACATTTAAATTGACCAAAACACAAATTTTTAATAAAAAAATGCACCTTTTCATTCCACTAATCATTACTTTTCATGTCTTTCAAAGCATTTGATGTTAATTCTCCATACATATCAAGCAAGTTTTGATAATCAGCAATTTCCTTACCTCTAATACCATTTATTTTTGAGAAAGCATCAGTATGTCCTACCAATTTGCCATTGTCATTAAAAAGAAAAATTGAAGAGTTTAACCTAGCATTTGCTGCAACACCGAAAGTGGATACTCCTTGTACATTTAGATGTATTACATTAATAGCAATTCCTCCTAACTCTAGTTTTTTGCAAATGTCCAATAATACTCTAGAGTAATCAATATCTCCAGTAAGGTATTGGATATATTTTCCTTTATTAAATAAAAAAGGAACAACATCCCTTTCTCCTATAATCAATATTGGATAATTATCATTCTCCGTCAAAAGAGACTCCTTCTGATGAAACATATTCTTCACTTCCTGATATCCTTCTAAATCAGATAAACGCTGAGAAGAAAGTACTTCAAATGAGAATTCCTCTACTAGTTTATTACCTAAAATAACTTGATACTCTAGAATAGCCTCACGTTCAGCATCTATAATTTGGTCAGACAACTTATTCATTTTCCCATTAAACGCTGCTGCATCTAAAAGGGGTAATACAGCTTGCAATGGCTTTCCGATGCACACATTTAGAATTCCAACTTTTCCTGAAATTGCATTCTCTGTATACGTTTTTTTCGTTTTTAAGACTTCTTTAGTACAAGAAAAAAGTGAAACTAATAGAAGCAAAACTACTATTCTGGAAATTTTCATATCAGATTAATTATGTGGGAGTTTCTAGTTTTGACCAAATATAAGAAAGAAAGGAAATTATCTACCAAAATCATCTTGAACACGAACTATATCGTCTTCGTTCGATGGGTTTTCTTTATCTGTGTGTTGCCAAATTTCAGCCACTATTCCATAACCATCAGTCCCTACCAATCTGTGTCTTTCGCCACATTTAAGGTTTATAACCTGGCCTATTTGAAGATGCTGTAGGTCTGTTTGCTCATCTGTATCAGATATAACTACACCTGCTACTCCACCTATTAACTTCCATATTTCTGCACGACGATGATGGTATTGCCACGAAAGTCGCTGGTCTGGTGCTACTACAAGTATTTTAGGGCTAAGTTTTTCAAAACCTGCAAAATCTTCTAAAGAAAGATGAGGAAAAAAACTTTTAATGAAGTCGGGAGCTTGGCTTTCTTCCAACACAAAAAAACCACCCCAAGGCCTATTATGATCTGTAGCTACTACTTTAAAGCCCTTTTCATCTAAGAAAGCCTGAACACCTTTAAAAACACTTGGCCTCTCAGCACTTTTGTCAAAATCTAAACTCATATTGCTGTGATATTTTATTTAAAATTGTTTCAAAATCATTCAAATGTAAGTTTTACGGGACCTAACAACCCGGAAGAAACTGGTGCCCATTTTGAAGCATCAAAAGGTGTATACGTAATGTCCACAAAGTTAATATCATAGAACTTCTTCCATGCTACACCTTCTTTATCTAAAAGTCTCATTCTATTGGCAGAGGTATTCCTTACTACTATTTCAAGGTGATTCTCTGCTTTTAAAACTCCTCTAGGAACATTGATTTTAAACGGCAAACTCCATGCCGTACCTAAATCAACACCGTTCAATAATACTTTAGCCGTTTCACGGACATCGCCCAAGGATAAAACAGCTGTATTCATCGGGATATTTGACAAACTAAAATCTATAGAGTATTTGGCGTAGCCATCAAAATACTGAGCCTTGCTGTCTGGTGCATTTGTCCATGAGCTTAATTCCGACGTTACATAAGAAGCTGGCTTTTCCGTATTTCCTCTCAAAAACTCGACCCGCCACTCTCCTTTGATTTCAAATGTTTCATTCGTTTTATGCCAAACCCATGCCTCTTTTGAATCGCCACCGGCTACAATGAAAACACTTTGTCCTGGTTCTAAATAAAATGGGATTAAAGTTTTTTCTTCATTATGGTCAATTGCCTTTAAAACTCCTGAATCTTCGGTCAATGGTGAAAATACTCTGAAACGCTCCGACTTAGTATTCAACCATACATTTTGGTCAACAGTATTGGCAGACAAATTACTTACAAAGTATTCTATTTGACCTCTATTATTTATTTTTCTCACAAAGTCCAAACCTAATTGACCGAGTTCTTCCCCACCAACATTAAACGCATTCAAGGTAGTCAAAGGTGCTTTTGAAACTTGCTCTCCCATTGCTGAAAGCGTTGTCTTTAATTCTGTATCTCTTTTTTCAAAATTTTGGTAACCGAAAGACTTAGAAGGTAACATTTCTTCAAAAACCACAGGCACTTTGGCCTCATGGAAAAACTTCAGCCTACTAGCCGTTTCTTTCTTCAAGTGAACAGACTTTGGAACCATAACAGCCTTATACTTCGCTAAACCATTCTTTATTTGTACGTAAGACTGATTCTCAGCCACCACATCTAAATCATACAGCTGGCTGTCTGAAATAAAGTCATAGGAAATACCGGCAGCCTTTAAGTCATCTAAAAGTTTTAATAAGGCCTTAGAAAATATTCCGCCATTGGTAATATTATGAACATCAACCATGTGCATCCTAGATTTATTCCCTATCGAATGCCATAGGTCAGAAAAAGGCAAAAGCACCAATACATCATTATCTGGGGTGCTTTGCTGTAATCTCGTTTGACAAACCTCTATATATCTGTTTAAAAGTGGTAGCTCTTTAAAGAAATGCGAGTTTTGATTAAAATTAGTACTGGCATAAAAAAGCCATCCAGGAAACTCAGCACTTGGTGGCGAATAAGGCACACCATGGTAAAAAACATGATTTACGCCTGCCACAAAAGACTCATCAATAAGCGGTTTTATTTGCGAAAGTGCTCCTTTAAAATGATTGGCGTTCCATGTGGCTGTTTCTGACGAGACCAACGGTTTCCCTAAAATATGTGCTGGCGAAGAAGCCATTTTCATAACATATTCTGTAGGCGTTCCAAAACGGCTAGGGTCATAATCTTCGTCTTGTCTATACCCCGGAATGTCGTATTGTTTACTCCCGAAAAACTCCGTTTCAGGCACATCAGAAAGACCGTATAAATCTAAAATATTTGCCGGTGAACCATGAGCTTCATTTCTGGCAAACTTGCCAAAACTGTGGGCAAAGTCGGTATAACTTTTAGTAAAGGTGCTTAGTAATAAGTCATGCAGTGTTTGATTATAGTCTGCCCATATTCTTTGTTCTTTTTCTGTTCTGGCGGAATCTAAAACCAAAACATCATAATATTCTGCAATATCATAGCCACGCAGTTCTTTAAATTTAGCCAGAAAGTCTGTAGTCCAGTTTGCTCCATAAACCTCATAAGAGTCATTATAAAAAGCTCTAACCCCATAGTTTTTCTTTTTAAAGGCATTGCCAAACAAAGAGAAATACGTTTCGGCTGCTTCGGTACTAAAATGGTCAAGCACTAAACCCTCCCCACCAGGAGCTGCTCGTTTTACTTTTTGACCCGTATTGCTCACCGTCAATATGTACTTCCCATTAACCTTTTCAAGGCTAAATTTCTTTGCAGCTTCTTTTTCAGTCAATTCCGAACCACCAAAAGGCCAACCCGTTCCTAAACTCATATCTATCTGCATGCCTTTCTTTTTGGCCTCTTTGACTGTAAAGTCTAAAATTTCTAACCATCTGTCAGACATGTAAGGGATAAACTTATCCTCCTCTCCTTTTACGCCATAAATAGGAATAATGTGCATGCCGCCGAAACCAGCATCTGCATAAGTTTTCAAGTTTGCGGCAAGGTCCGCCTCATTAACAGCTGAGCCTGGCCACCACCAATAGGCCCAAGGTTTTGCCGTATTCTTGGTTGCTTCTTGAGCAAACAGGGTACTAATGGAAATTAAAAGAAGAAAAGACAGTAATATTTTACGCATAGGGTGATCAATAAATTGATGCCAAATTAATCAGATATGCTGACTTATGTTCTATAAATGGCTCTGGGATAGTCCAAAATGTTAACACCTTCTTTCTCCAATTCTCTCAGGGCATCTTTCGCTATCCATTTAGCAGCTTTGTTTTCTTTTTTCAGAAGTTCTTTTGACAAGTTTATGGCTGCTTTATTCAAATCTATATTCCTTTTGCCAATACTGCGTAAAGCCCAGTTCACTGCTTTTTTTACATAGAGTCGTTCATCATCAGATTCACGCTCAATAATTGGCAAGAAAGAAAGGAAAAGCTCATTCTCTGATTTTTTATCTGCCATGCAGTAAGATGGGAGGGTGGCAAAGGCAGCCCTTTTTTCAAACTCCTGCTCTCTAGTAGACCATTCCCTAATCTTCTTAACCGCAAACGGTGATTTTGAAAATAAACCCATGCTAAACGAATCACATATTTCCCAATTTTCAAAAGTAACTAGCCATTTTTCCATGAGTGCTTCTGTAACATCTGCCGGCTTGAAGATTTTACTACATAAAAGCCTTCCTTCAAAAATGTCAGAATCAAAAAGTTGTAAGGCCAAATCATTATCTGACCCTATCTTCTTAGCCAAAATCTTTAAATCGGCATGATAAATGCCCAAGGCGTCACTGGTAATTATGCCAAACTTCTCCTTTTTGAATTGTACCTTTTCAGGATTTGCCAGCTGGTGGAGTTCGTCAATAACCTCTTGATACCTCATGCCTTTATTTCTTCAAGGGTAGACTCTCCTTCAGAAAAATCACCTGAAGTCCACTTCCATTTTTCGTGTAACCTTACACGGCCATCGGATAAGATTTCAGGAGTAGAAAGACAATTCCCCGTCATTAATTCACCTTTTGAATTAACTTGATGATAGGCCATCTCTAGGCTTCCATCTGGTTTTACTTTTGCTAAAAGGTGTCCTTCTATAATTTGATCTCCTTTATAATCACAACTCAGTATGTTCCCTCTTTGCTGGTATAGGAAAATAGTATTCCCATCTGTTTCGCCATTCTCCGAATTCGACATTACTCTAAACTTCCTATTATTATAATCAATCATACAATTCTCTTATTCTAGCCTTGAAACGCAGTTTTTCGTCAATTCTTCGACACTTTTTCGATACAAAAATGGTTAGTTCCCGTAAGTAAAGCACCAAACAATATTTTAAAGTAAAAATAAAAAAACAGGATTTATGCAGAAGTATATAGACCAAGTTACGAGTATGGCGGTTGAATTTTTACCAAAAGTTCTTTTAACCATCGTTACACTTATCGTTGGTTTTTGGATTATCAAAAAAATCACCGCAGCGTTTAAAAGAACCTTAGATAAAAGAGAGATTGATGAAACGGTAAAACCTTTTTTGGTTTCGCTGGTGAGTATAGGATTGAAAGTGCTGCTGTGCTTTAGTGCTGCAGGTATTTTCGGTGTAGAAACAGCGTCTTTTGTAGCTGTTTTAGGAGCCTTGGCATTTGCTGTAGGAATGGCTCTTCAAGGGAGTTTAGGACATTTTGCCAGTGGTGTATTGCTTTTAGTATTCAAGCCATATCAAGTAGGTGACGTGGTAGAAATTAGTGGCAAAATAGGTACTGTAGAGGGTATCCATATTTTTAATACCATTCTTATTACACATGACAACAAGAAAGTAGTGATACCCAATGGTGTAGTCACTAGCGGTGTTATTATCAACATAACAGGTCAAGAAGAACAGAAACTAGTAATGACTTTTGGAATTGGTTATGGTGATGACATTGACAAAGCAAGAAGTGTAATCAAACAGGTAATAGACAGCTGCCCAAATATCATGAGAGAGAAGTCTATTGATATTTTCGTGTCAGAACTAGCCGACAGTTCTGTTAACTTTTCGGTTAGAGTTTGGGCTAAAAACGAACATTACTGGGGCATTAATTTCTACATGCAAGAGCATATTAAAAAGGCATTTGATAAGGAAGGGATTGAGATTCCGTTTCCACAGAGGTCTGTGCATATTGAGCAGTCTGCTTAGGCACAAAAAACATCTTAATATTAAAGGGAAGAATCAAGCTTGGTTCTTCCCTTTTTTTGTGAAAAAGAATGACTTTTCAGAAAAATGTAGTCTAAAGAATAATTAACGCAATTAATCATATAAACCTCAAAACTGAAATGCAAAAATACATAGACCAAATAACCAGCATGGCCATAGAGTATGCACCTAAGATACTTCTAGCCCTTCTCACGCTTATTGTAGGATTCTGGATAATCAAGAAAATTTCCAATCTGTTATCCAATACTCTTGACAAAAGAAAGGTAGACGAGACCGTTAAGCCATTCTTTTTATCACTGGTATCGGTAGGTCTTAAAGTTCTTTTGCTTTTTACAGTAGCAGGAATGTTTGGCGTAGAAACCGCTTCATTCATTGCTATTTTTGGTGCCATGGCTTTTGCCATTGGAATGGCACTTCAAGGTAGCTTAGGGCATTTTGCCAGTGGCGTAATGCTACTTACATTTAAACCATACGTAGTGGGCGATTTAGTAGAATTAGGTGGGAAAGTAGGTGTGGTAGAAGCCATTCAGATCTTCAACACCATTTTATTAACACCCGACAATAAAAAAGTTATTATCCCTAACGGCGTGGTAACTAGTGATGTTATTCTGAACATTTCAGGGCAAGGAGAAATTAGAGTAGATATGACTTTTGGAATAGGATACTCTGACGATATAGATCATGCAAAAAAAGTAATTCAGCTAGTGGCAGATTCTTGTCCGCAAGTATTGACAACTAAACCTGTAGATATTTTTGTGTCAGAATTAGGAGATAGTTCTGTCAATTTCGCGGTTCGTCCATGGGCAAAGAGTGAGCATTACTGGGATGTGTATTTCTACATGCATGAGCAGCTTAAGAAAGGATTTGATGACGCTAAAATAGAGATTCCGTTTCCTCAAAGAACGGTGCATTTACAGAAGTGATTTTAACATTAGTTATTCAGATAAAAAGCGAGCCAGTTTGGTTCGCTTTTTTCTCAATGTTAAGAATTCAGAATAGTCGATATTAAAAGGCAGGGTACATCATAGTCATCTAACTCCATTATAAAAGGTGACTCTCTTCCATCCTTAAATAAATAAATCCCGTCCTTTGTGAGTTCGAAAGAGTGTATCTTAGTATAAGGCATTGAAAAACTTTTTTTAGTTCCTTGAAAGCCAACTCTTTGGTTAGTTAACCAAAATAACCCGTTGTCAATTACCTTTAATTCTTCTCTTGTATTTGATGATACCTTATACGAACCTATTCGATAACGAACACCCTTCGCTATTTTAACAGAGCTTGATAGACCTCGGTATGATGCACCACTATTGACTTTTTTAAATTGCTTCAATTTCATTTCACACCCCCAATGGTAAAACTCATCTTTTTTTAGAATCAAGTTTAAGGTAGGAATGTTTGTTTTTGGCAATTCTCCATTTTCAATTAATCCTAGAGTATAGCACTTATTAAACTCCTTTTGATTAAAACCAAAGTCGCTTCTAGCAAAACCAAAATAGCTCATTAAGTCCTCTAAGTGAGCCTTTTCGATTTCGGTTATTATACCATCCGAAGTAATTGCTTTAAAAACATTTGTAATTTCCTTTTTATGAATTACTCGTAAATCACTATCCAAAATGTTATAGAACCTAGCTAAATCCTCTAATTCGCTTTTTTGATTCTCTGAAAGTGCCGTATCATTTAAAAAAACATGTAATAAATCTTGATACTCCTTGTATCCCTCTGGTTTTGACAAAATATTTTTTAAAAATTTAAACATGATATATAGTTTTGGGATTTATTTACTCTACAGCCTTTGGTAAATTATTACCTTAAATTCCGTACTTCTTTTTCAACTCCAAATGGCTTTCTCTAAAAGAGACATACTTCGTTTCGTCTTCCTCTAATCGTTCATCTAAAAGTGCCTTTAACTCCGGCGAGAATTCACCCTCATCTTCCAATACTCTTGAGTTGTATTTAAACTTTTCTATAAGCGAATTGAAAAAATCTAATTCGCCTTCTGGAACCTCAACTAATAATTGTGTCATTTTCAAAACATTTTAGCCTAGACAAATTTAACATTTTTTGGTTGAATTCACTTCCCCAATTTCCTCATCATCCAAGCTCGTTGTTTCTGCTGCTGCTCAGGGAAAACCCAGTGAGAAGACTCCACGGCTAAAAATGTTTCCTTTGGACTTGTGATGCTATTATAGGCTGCATAAACCGAGGTGGGCGGGCAAGTGGTATCATTATAACCAAAAGAGAATAAAACAGGTACTGTAACCTGTCTAGCGAAATTCACTGCGTCATAATAGCCAATAGTCTCCATAACATCTTGGTGGCTTGCTCTAGACCATTTAGTGGTATCTGACAAATAGTGTGGCCAACCCCCCGCTCTACCTTCTAAATAGCCTGTCAAATCGCACATAGCTGGGTGAACTGGTGAAGCTGCCGTAACTCTTTTGTCTAAACCTGCGGTAACTAGGGTAAGTGTACCGCCTTGGCTGCTTCCCATTACGCCTAAGTTTTTACCATCCCACTGCGGAAGCGATGTGATGAAATCATTGGCTCTCACCACGCCCATATACACGCGTTTGTAGAAATAAGTGTCTTTGTCGTTCAGGTTATTATTCCAATAGTGGTTATTCCAACCAGCCAATAAATCATCATAATTTTGCTGCGGCATAATCACTGAAATACCATGGATCCCTATTTCAAAACTGATAACGCCGTCTTCCGCAAACTGAACATCACCATAATAAGGTCTAATGCCAGCACCCGGTACTTTTAACACTGCAGGGTATTTTCCTTCAGCTTTGGGTACACAAAGAATTCCGTAAAGTCTTGCTCCATGTTTCCAGTTTTGTAAGCTTACATGATACACGTTTACTTTTTCCGTACAGCGTTCTGGTAAGAGTGTCATTTTGGTGTCTAATGGGAGTTTGGCGTTTTCTGCCAAGGCTTCATTCCAAAAGATATTAAAGTTGACAGGCTTCTTAACAGTTGGTTGAATTTTTTCTGGCTCAAAACCCACCGTAGCCCAACCTGTATAGGTTTTACCATCAACCTCCGTACTTACATGGCATCTTAAAAAACCTGGGTTTTTCATGGTGCCGCCCATGATTTTAGTAGCTCCATAGGTCAAAGTAACCTCGTTTTCTAAAGTAGCTGGCATCTTTTCTGGGCCAATGCTATACTTTATGGTAACGTTTTCTAAGGGTACATTTCTTCTAAGTACGGTCACCGTAAACTCGGCTTCTTCTCCCATTTCATAAAGCCAGTCTGCGTTATTTGGCGAAACTATCACCTCCACCCATTGATGGTCTGGTGGCGGTTGAGCGATAAGGCTTTGCCAAGCAAAAAGGGTTAGAAGTAGTAGGCTTAGGTTTTTCATATTTTATGATTTTGTTCTATAAATCATCAAGTTCTATTGATTCAAACTTTAAATCTAATTTTGAAAATTCAGGATAAGTTCGTTTTGCAGGACGTGATAAATTAATAGGCTTTCTAGAATATGCGGTTTTGTTACCAGAAGCGTCCATTACGACAAATTCGGCCTCATATCGAACTTCTTCCTCGAACAAGAAAGCCCCAGAGCACATATTTTTACCCAACACCATTTTATCATTTATTAAAGAAACATAGAATTCGGTTTCCTTTCCAGTCATTCTGTTCCTCACTAATGCTCTTACTACCACCTCAGAATCATCTTTAACTTTAAAATCGAAGATGACCTTGACTTCTTTCCCGCACCCCCAATAAGTAAGAACCTCTTCTGAAACTTGAGGTTTTCTTTTAATTCTCGGTTTCTTTAAATCTAACTCTTCCCCAACAATAAATTCTATTGATTCAAATTTCTTTGTTTCAAAATTAAACCTTCTAAGTATTTCGGGATTCTTAAGATTATCTATTTCCAGGCTATACACTAAACCTGGAATAAGTTCCACTTCTGGTTTCAAAACAGCCTGCGTTAGTTGAAAATCACCTATAAGCGTTTCTAACACTACTAGATCAACTTTACTATTGCCACTTTTTAAATATATTTTATGCTCTTTATTTAGGGATAAAATAGCCTTTTGGCTCCTTGCAAAACCTTCTACTATAAATACAGGATTCTTATTTAATTTTCTGTCGTTTGGAAATACCCAAATCCCACTATCTCCACAATAAGCAAAAACACTACTGCTAGTTAAGAATAAAAATAAAATCAGTTTAGATAAACGCATAAACCAAATTACTAAAAATATTGCAACTCTAAATCAGCCTACATAAAGTTTGAAAGCTCCTTTTTGAAGCCATACAAAACTCTCACTTTATAGGTACCCAAATCTCTTCTTCTGCTTCTGGGTTATTTCGGGCATTTTCTTCTAAGATTTCAAAGTCGGGGCGGTTGTCAATTTGATACCCTGAGCTTGGAAGCCATTTGCTTAAAATTGTTTTTATTTTCTCTATGAAAGCTGGAACACCTTTTCCGCTATGAAGAAAAACTGCATACTTACCTGCTGGTAAAACGAAGGTTTCCATGCCATCAGGTACTACATCAAAGCTGTTAACTTCTACCAAAGCCCATTTTGTAAATGTCCTATCTACGGTTCTATCATACATAGTATAGGCAGGGTTGGTGCCTTGTAAAGAGAAATAACCTGGATGAATTCTGTTTTGAACTTCATTTCTTCTTGGCATAAAGCCACCCCATAATTGACCTGTGGTGTTATTTGAGTATGTCATTTCTAGACTCATGCCTATAAATTTCCTTTCGGCTGAGTCTATGATTTTTGGGTTCACGTTTTTTTCAATATTAAATTAATGTAATTCATCTAAACATCATAATCGCGTTAAAAGTAGACTTTCTTTCAAAATTAATGCTGTTCATTTCTTTGCCACTGCTTTTTGTTCGGCAGGCTTTCCAGCCGGGATTTCATTTTTTTATTGTAAAAAAACGAAACAAAAAAAGCAACACCCTGAAAACTCGCACACTCAAAATCCTAATATCAGCTATATATTATTATAATAATTTAAAGAGGATTTTGACTGTACTCAGACAGCACAGGGCGATATATCGAATTCAATTCATTTATACTCTTTAATCGGATGATAGTAGCTTCAAATCACAGTTTTGTTCGTTATCGTCAATTACTGCTCCTAGGCTTCTGTAAAACTCTTTGGCTTTGACATTCCAGTGAGACACCTGCCATTTTACTTTTTGACAGTTGTTTTCCTTTGCGAAGTCTATGACTTTATTGATAAGCCCTTTGCCTAAGCCTGTTCCTCTGAAATCAGGTTTGACGTATAAATCATCCATGTAAATGGATTTTCCGCTCCAAGTATAGTATACAAAGTTATAGGTAGCGTAGCCCACAATTTGACCGTTAGGTAAAACTGCCGCAAAGCCTTTAAAATAATCTTTCTCGGCCTTCATTGTGGTTAAATCATTGACCATCATTTGAGGGCGTTTCTCAAAAACAGAGAATTCTTTGAAAAGCTCAAGCAATTGCTCAAAATCATCTTCTCCAAATTCTCTGATATTAATTTCTTGCATATTTAGTGTCCGCCTTTTGAAGCTCCCTTTTTAGCTACTTCAGCATCAAAGTCAATGCCTTGCTTTCTCAATGTTTTCTGAGCTACTAAACCAAAAACAAATAAGAAAATAAAACATGCCGCTGCCAAAGTATAAGAAAATTGAATGCCTATCATATCTGCTAATTTCCCCTGAATTACCGGTAAAATAGCTCCCCCTAAAATCATCATGATAAGCAATGCTGAACCTTGATTGGTAAATTTACCAAGACCGGCCGTACCCAATGAGAAAATACTTGGCCACAGGATAGAGCAGAAAAGACCACCAGAAATAAGACAGAAAAGAGCCACATCTCCAGTACTAAAAATACCTATACAAGTCATAATAGCTCCTAGTGCTGTAAATATTAGTAGGATTAGTACTGGCTTTTCTTTTGCCGCTATAAATGCTAAAATCATGATTATCACACAACCCACGTACGGGTAAAGGTCTGATACGTCGCCGCTATAAAGCGAGTTGGCACCTAATACAATACCAAAGGCCGAAAACGGAACTACCCAAGTCAAAATTTTCTTCCACATAGCAGAAGGGTTAAAAGCCGGCATAGCGGCTGTCCAACGGCCAATCATCATACTACCCCAAAAAAGCGATACATATTTAGAAATTTCTGAAGAATCTAAGTCTTGTGTCTCTTTTAAATATTCTCCTAAATTGGAACCTACTGTCACCTCCACACCTACGTAAACAAAGATGGCGGCCATACCTAAAAGAGCTTGTGGATAATCAAAAACGGAGGATTCTTTTCCTGATAATGGACCTGAAGTAAATCCTCTGTATAAGGCATAAACTAAGAAAAGTACCATAATACCAAAACTCACCATAATGGCGTCTTCAATACTTAAAAAGATAGATGTAACTGCAAAAATACCTATCAATATCAATGGACCAAAAGTTAAGTTATTATCAACTTGAACTTCTTCCTCATTATTTATTCTTGGAAGTTTAGACACCAAAAAGAAAATAGCAACAATTACGAAAAGGGCTCCTAATATCAAATAAGGAATCTTTACATCTTGAATTGACGCATTTAAAGCGGCGTCTTTAGAAATAGAACCAAAAATGGCGTAGCTAACTAAGGCTGGACCAATGGTACCACCAAAATTATTTACGGCACCGCCCATATTAATACGCTGTGCACCTGTTTCGGCAGGCCCTAAAGCTATCATAAATGGCTGCGTAGCCGTTTGTTGAAGACTAAAACCTAGACCTACTATAAACAAACCTCCCAAAAGCAACTCATAAGATTCTGCTACTGCCGCTGGATAAAATAAAAGTGTTCCCAAGGCTGACATTCCAAGACCTATGACTATTCCGTTTTTGTAGCCAATTTTATTAAGAATGTCGGTCTTCATTAACTTAGAAAATATTAGATATAGCCATGAGCCCACGAAATAGGCTGCGTAAAAAGCAAAATCTACTAACTGTGCTTCTGTTTGTGATAGGACAAATTTCTCTTTAAACAATGGAATAAGAATGCCATTAGAAGCTGCCACAAAACTCCAAAAGAACCATACGGTCATGAGCGTATAGAGAGCAGACATGTTGTTAGTTTTCTTTTCAGACATGAGATTGGTTTAGGGATAGTAAATAATTGGTTGATATTTTTTTAGGAAGAAACTCATCAAAACTCTTACACAGATAAACCCTTCCGAACGTCAAAAATAGAAATAACCACGAACCACATACCAAAAAGATACTTTTTTTTAAGCCAGACAGAATAATAGAAAGAGACCGAAAACCAATAATTTAAACTATACTAATAATACAATTTTATCTACCTAAAACTGACAAACATTCATTAGTTCCTATCATTAAAGTACAGAAAACAAGCTTAATCGTTTTAGTATAATAGTAAAATACTGTTTGAAATGTAATACAAAATCAACTATTTTTGAAACAAATACTTTTACCCTATATATTAAATGGCTCAAGTTTACCGAGAAATAACTCCATTGACCGAGTATGACTGTTTTTACGTTATCACTAGGACCAAAACAAATTTTGACTTTCCTCTTCACTTTCATGAAGAATTTGAACTTAACTTTTTGTTAAATGCACAAGGTGTAAAACGAATAGTGGGCGACCATCAAGAGGTTATTAATGATGTGGAGCTAGTTTTAGTTGGTCCCAATTTACCGCACGGGTGGGTAAATCACGATTATAACTTTGAAAAAACAGGGAAACATATTGATGAAATAACCATCCAATTTCATATGGATTTGTTCGGAGAAAACTTCTTAAAAAAGAATCAATCCTATCTGATAACCAAACTATTTGAAAAATCGGCAAGAGGGATAACTTTCTCGCCAGAACTGGCTCTAAAACTAAGACCAAAACTTCAATCTCTAACAGAGAAAACGGGATTTGAAAGTACAATTGAGCTCATGAGTATCCTGCACGAGCTTTCTATATCAGAAGATATCCGTCTGTTATCTGACGATACTTTCATGGGTAATAAAACAAGTTTTAACAGCCGAAGAATAGAAGCGGTTTTTGAGCATATGAGAACCCACTATGCTAAAGAAGTAACACTATCTACCGTAGCCAAAATTGCAGGAATGACGGACGTTTCTTTTAGTAGGTTTATTAGAAAAAGAACTGGAAAAACCTTTATAGACAGCCTGAATGAAATCAGGCTAGGACATGCTTCTCGTAGGTTAATTGACACCACAGAAACCATTTCTGAAATAGCATATAAGTGTGGTTTTAATAATCTTTCTTATTTCAATAGACTTTTCAAGTCAAAGAAAAACTGTACACCTAAACAATTCCGTGAAGATTTTGCAGGGACTAGGAAATTTGTTTGACCAATTTAGACTTTGGGGAGGATTCTATTTTTTAATCCTACGTTCCTTAAGTATCAATTATTATCCATTCGCTTAAGAAGTTCTTTTACTGTAATTTCTTACCGCTAAGAAATTGAAAAATATAGCAAAACCCACCATGGCAAAGAAGTCCGGTAGGAGTTCTGAAAAACTGCTTCCTTTTATAAATACGGCTCTAATTACTCTAATAAAGTAAGCTGGCGGGTTAATTTTAGTTAGCCACTGTGCCCAGTCTGGCATACTTTCTATAGGTGTGTAAAGCCCTCCCAAAAGAATGAAAACCATCATAATAAAAAAGGCAAAAAGGGTAGCCTGTTGCTGCGTGTCTACAAAAGTGCTTACCAGTAGACCTATCCCTAAAACACCCAAAAGGTATACCGCCGCATAAGCATAAACGGTTAAGTAGGAACCCACAGGAATAATTCCAAATATTACCCAAGCCAACAACATGCCCAGCGTGATAGAAACCATACCAAGCACCCAAAACGGAATAAGTTTACCAAGAATAAACTCGTGCTTCTTTAAGGGCGTAACATTAAGCTGCTCTATGGTACCCACCTCTTTTTCCGCTACAATGTTTAATGCGGCTATAAAACTCCCCACCATGGTTACCAAAATAACCAAGATGCCAGGCACCATAAATAGGTAATAGTTAATGTGTGGGTTGTACCAATTTGATGAAGTAATCTCTATCTGCGGCAATGGCATCATCCTCGGAAACTGCACCCATTCTTCTCTAATTTCCTGATTAAAATTGTTTATGATTTGACCCGCATAAGCTACTCCCAAACCTGCTCTAACTCCATTCACGGCATCTGCCGCCAGATGAAGCGTATTTTTATTCTCTTTAATTAAATCTCTTTCGAAATTAGGCGGAATAGTTAAAATTATATCCGTGTTACCATTTCCTACGGTTTCTAAGGCTTTTGAATAGGAGTTATGGTATTCGGCTAGCTGAAAATAGCCCGAAGAAGTGAGTTTTTCTGTAAGCCTTTTAGAATACGGAGAATGGTCTTGGTCTACTACAGAAATATCGATTTGTTTCACCTCATAATCTGCCGCCAAAGGAATCATTATAAGCTGAATAATAGGCATCAAAAGAATTAAACGCAGAATAGCCGGGTCACGGAAAATCTGTTTAAACTCTTTCTCCAGAAGAAAAAATAGGTTGTTCACTTTTATTAATTTTTAAAATACCGATGTCCCTTTTTTATCCCGAACTCCGAAAAATAACCTCTGCGATCAACAATTGTAGATTTCGCCTCATATTTAAAACGACGAACTCTTTTTGTCGCTCGCTTTCCAGCGGGGACTTCATTTTTGCGAGGCGTCGCACCGTTTGAAAAAAAACGAACCAAAAAAAACTGCACCCTGTAAACTCACACAATCAAAATTCTAAATACTGGCAGCTTATAAATTAACTTTTTGAAGCTCGAATTTAGACCGTGCTCAAACAGTACAGGGAGTTATAAGGAATTCATATTTTTAGTTTATACCTGTTATAAACATTTCGTCAAAGACATTTTTACTCTAACCTCACTTTGAATTTCTTGATGGCTATGGCTAAGAAAAATATAGTCATACCTAAAAGAATGGCCGTTTGTTTCATTACAAAAGCAAAACCAAGACCCTTCACCATAATACTACTAATGATGTTATAGTACCATTTGGTAGGTACCACATTACTGATGACTTGTAGCGGTAGCGGCATGTTTTCAATAGGAAACATAAAACCACTAAACACCAAAGCTGGCATAAGAAAACCCACCAAAGAAATAAACATGGCCACCTGCTGCGTATCAACTATGGCAGATATTAAAAGCCCTAAAGACAATGCCGTAAAAATGAATAAAAGGCTCTCTGCCAAAAGCAGCGGAACAGACCCTACAATAGGCATGTCTAACACATAAACTGCCATCAAAAGAATGATAATCACATCTACAAAACACAGCACTAAATAAGGCACCGCCTTACTCAAGACCACTAAAAGCGGCTTCATGGGCGACACTAAGAGAATTTCCATAGTCCCTGTTTCTTTCTCTTTTACTATGGAAACCGAAGTCATCATAGCTCCCAAAAGCATCAAAATCAAGGTCATCACACCGGGAACAAAGCTATAGGCTCCTTTTAACTGTGGATTATAGAGCATCCGAGTTTCGGTATTGATTTGATAAGGCAGTTTGCTGTCACCCAAAAGCTCATTTTGATAGGCTCCAAATATTGCCGAGGCATAGTTTATCATAATATTTGAGGTATTTGGGTCCGAAGCATCACCTATTAACCTCACCTGAGCTTTGTTGCTATGTAATAAATCGGCCTGAAAATTTTCAGGAAAAACAATCACCAGCCTAACCTCCCCTCTTCTAAAACTTTCTTCTATTTCACTCTCACTCCTGAGTACCTTGTTTACACTAAAATACTTGCTTTGGTCAAATCTGTCTACCAATAAACTTGTAGTCTCATCTTTTGAAAAATCAAGAATACCAACTTTCGAATTTTTAACCTCTGAAGTCAAGGCAAAGCCAAAAAGCAACATCATCACAATAGGCAAGCCCATCAAAATAATCATGCTTCGCTTGTCACGCAGTACATGCCAAAACTCCTTTCTTACAAAAGCTAAAAAGATTTTCATTATTCTCCTCTTTTGGCTCCCCTAGCCAGTTTCAAAAACACCTCGTTCATATCCTTGGCCTCAAAAGCCTTTTTCATCTCATGCGGTGCATCTAAGGCTGCTATGGCTCCGTCTACCATGATGCTTACACGGTCGCAATATTCGGCTTCGTCCATATAATGTGTAGTCACAAAAACCGTAATCCCTCTGTTAGATGCCTCATAAATCATATCCCAAAACTGTCGTCTTGTTATAGGGTCTACACCTCCTGTAGGTTCATCTAAAAACACAATTTTAGGCTCATGCAAAATGGCAGTAGAAAAAGAGATTTTTTGCTTCCAGCCTAAAGGCAAAGAGCCTACTAATTTGTCTGCTTGCTCTTCTAAGCCAAGCCTATCAATTAACACATTTCCTTTTTCTTTCAACTCCTTCCTAGGGATGCCATAAATGCCACCAAAAAAAGTAATGTTTTCACGTACCGTCAGCGTCTCATATAAAGAGAACTTCTGACTCATGTAGCCTATGTTTTTCTTGATTTCCTCATTCTCCTTATACACGTCAAAACCTGCTACCCTACCTATACCCGAGGTAGGCTCCAAGAGACCACAAAGAATACGCATAGCCGTGGTTTTTCCTGCACCATTAGCTCCCAAAAAGCCAAATATCTCCCCTGCTTTTACATCAAAACTTATATTATCTACCGCCGTAAAGTCTCCAAACTTCCGCGTAAGCCCATCCGTATGAATTACCACATCACTCATTTTCTAGCATCAGTTTAATGAATGTATCTTCTATCCCTGGTTCCACTTCCGCTACAGAAACATCTGCATGACCACGATTTACCAAATAAGCTTTTAAATCCTCCTCATCTGGCAAATCAGATTTCAGCGTCACGTGGTTTTTCTCCCCAAAAGCAAAACAACTACTTGTACCTTCATAGGTCTTAATATCTTGCATGAGTTGATATCTTTTAGCCGCTTTCACACCAAAGGTTTTTATCTTATGACGCTCTATTATATTCTGAAGCGTATCCAATTCTAAAATTTGCCCGTTTTGCATAAGAGCTATTCTATCACATCTATTAGCTTCATCCATATAAGGCGTAGAAACCACAATGGTAATTCCTTTGGCCTTTAGCTTATCCAGCATGTCCCAAAATTCTGTTCTTGAAACAGGGTCAACACCCGTAGTCGGTTCATCTAAAAAAAGTACTTTAGGCTCGTGAATTAAAGCACAGCATAGTGCCAATTTTTGTTTCATTCCACCAGAAAGTGCTCCTGCTGCTCTCTGTTTGAATGGTTCTATCTGGTCATAAATATCTTTAATGAGATGATAGTTTTTTTCTAAAGTGGTGTCAAAAACTGTGGCAAAGAAGTTTAGGTTTTCTTCAATGCTCAAGTCTTGATAAAGCGAAAATTTGCCGGGCATATACCCCACTATTTTTCGAATATCCCACATGCCATCTAACACGTCAAAACCAGCAACCTCCGCTTTCCCAGAATCAGCAACTAACAGCGTAGCCAAGACCCTAAACAAGGTGGTTTTTCCAGCTCCATCAGGGCCTATTATACCAAAGAGCTCGCCCTCATTAACCGTCAGACTAATGTTATCAAGGGCTACAACTTTCCCTTCGTCATAGGTTTTGGTGATATTTTCAACTTTTACACTAGCCATTAAAGTTTCACTTCACCGTACATGCCTATTTTTAAGAAACCGTCGTTTTCCACTTTGATTTTGGAGGCGTAAACTAGGTTTGCACGTTCATCTTTAGTCTGAATGGTTTTCGGCGTAAACTCTGCTTTGTCAGAAATCCATTCTACCACTCCTTTCATTTCTTTGTAAGAGTCTTCGCCGTCATCTACCATAACGGTTACCTCCTGCCCTACTTTTACTTTTGAAAGCTGGCCATTTGTCAAATATGCTCTTAGTTTTAATGTTGACATATCTGCCAATTTATAAAGAGCTTTTCCTGGAGCTGTTACTTCATTTTGCTCTGCATATTTCACCAAAACAGTACCTGCTTGAGGGTTTTGAATTTGGCACTTGCCTATCATGTTTTCCACCTGAGCTATACGCTCTTGCATGGGTTTTTCTTCACTCATTACCGCACGGTTTCCTATCGCAATTTGCTGCTCCGCAGAAACTATCTGCTGCTCTGTCACATTAAGTTGACTTTCAGCTGCATCAATTTGCTTTTGAAGTACTTCTAAACTCCCGTCCAAATCATCTAACTGTTTGACCGGAACGGCCTCAGCTTCTACTAGCTTTTGTAAGCGTTTTTGCTCTTTCGCTAAAACCGCATACTGTTGACGCTGAGCGGCTAGTTGCTTGTTTTGCGTTACTAATTGCTGTTTTAAAATACCAACCTGCGGTCCAGAAGAATTCCTCTTGGCTCCAATAGCCTCATAACTAGCCTCTAATTGGGATTTTTGAAGGTTAAGGTTTTCGCAATCAATATTTCCAATAATTTGACCTGCGGTCAAAACGGTACCTTCTTCAATTCCAAAGTCCAAGATTTTACCTGAACTCTCTGAAGAAACTATAATTTCTGTGGCTTCAAATACACCAGAAGCGTCAAAGTCATTTTCACCTCCGCTACAGCTAGCCAATGTGCCCACCAAAAAGCTTAATTTTAATATATTTTGTCCCGTCATTTTATGCTTGTTTCTCATGTTATTGACCCAAAATGATTTTAATATTTCTGTAGGCTTGCATTATTTGAACCTCATGAAGAATCAAATTTTGCTTCGCCAAATCTTGTTTGTTAAGTTCTTCTAAATAATCTGTGGCAGTTATAACTCCGTTTTCTAACTGAGCACTAGCGACCCCTGTAATTTCTTCTCGGATGCTAATCAATTTCCTGTCACTTTCTATTAAGCTTTCCAGCCTTTCAATCTCCTTTCGGGCAGAAGCCAACTGTACATTAGATGCTATATCAAAGCTTTCCTTTTGCTTTTCAAGCCTCAAGCGGTTTACCTTTAATTGTTGAATATCATTCTGCTGACTTCCTGTATACAAATGACTTAAAGGTACTTTTAACTGCAAACCACCTATGAAATAAGGAGAGAAATCTCTAGCCAAAAAGTTAAGACCTGGCCTACCATAACCGCCTGTTCCAAAAAGGGCAATCTTCGGTTTGTTCTTTGATTTCATTAAACTCTCCGAGGCCAGTATAGACTGCTGCTGTGCCGAAAGTAAGTTTAGCTCTGGTCGGTCATTTTGATATGAGTCAAATTGATAATTAGCCGGAGATTCTAGCGTTGCAGTTTTATCAAGTTGAACTCCCGTTAAGAGGTAAATGCCCTCGATAGCGGCTTCCTTTTTCTTTTCAATCTCCAAGAGACTCTGTTCTAATTCAATTTTTTTTGCCTCTAAAGCCAGTAAGTTACTTTTGATAGCAACGCCATTATCTACGGAAGCCTTCACCCTTTTTAGGTTGGCGTTTACCTCGGCTAATATCAATTCTGCGTTCTCTTTCTGCCTATTGGCAAAAAGCACACCGAAGTATAAGGCGGTTACTTGCTCTTCTGATTTGTAAAGGTCCACATCCACTTTGGCGAGCTCTACTTTTTGATTAGCCAAGGCCATAGATTTTTGACTAGCGGTTACGCCACCATCATATATATTTTGTTGGATATCCAAAGTGACTTTGTATTGGTCTTGAGCTGGGAGCTCAATGTCAATTCCGGGAATGCTAATAGGTAATGAAGTCACTTCTGACTGCCATGATGCCTGCCCATTCAGAGAAGATTGCGGTAAATATGCACCTTTAAGGTTTTTGATTTGCAAAGCAGTAATCTCATCAATTAGGCCTTTCTGCTCTTGCTGAGGATTAAAACCACGAGCCTTTTCAATCAACTCTTCTAAACCCAAATTGGTTTGAGCATGAAGAGAACCAGCCATTAAAAATATTATTACAAGTGTTTTTCTCATATCTAATCCACTATTAAAATTTTCCTGAGATAAGCCTTAACCTCCACAATCCTCGCCAGCATAAATTCCTTGAAAAAATCATCATCCCCGCCAAAGTTATGAGTCAGAATAGGCTTGGAGAGATACGGAAAAATGCACATCCCAAGTACTGAAAGCAGCAACTGCATAGGGTCAACCTTTTGTACCCTACCTAATTCTAAATCATGAGCATAGCTTTCCATAAAATTCTTTGCTATGGTTTCTTTAAAAGGAAGTTTATCTATAAACTCCTCATTGCCTCTCTTATTTACTGTACTGATTATGAAAAAAGGGATGTATGGGTTTTCATTCATAAACAGAATGTACTTTTCTACAAAAGCATCTAGTTTTTCAATCATAGAGCTGTCAGACATGAAAATGTTTGAAACCTCCGGAAAGAAATACTTTGCTTTCTCAGTAAATACCTTGTCAAATAGAAGCTTTTTAGATCTAAAATAGTAATGCAACATGGCCTTATTAATACCTGCCGTGTCAGCAATCTCCTGCATTCGGGCACCGTCAATTCCATCTCTTATGAAGATGTCCTCTGCGGCTTTTAAAATTTTCGATTCTGTAGATGCTTCTTGTGTCAACTCTTTGGTCTATCTATTTAGTTTAACCATTTGGTTAATTATGACACAAATGAAAGCACAGAAATCTTATAAAACAAAAATAAAAATTGAAAAATTTTACAGAAACATCATAACATACTTACTAGTAGAATATTGTGAGGCCGTAAAAATTAATAAGAAAATGCTCGAAGTGAGCGTTGGTTCTGGCCAATGAGCAGTTTCCCATTCACTTCTGACATAGATCTAACCTCACCATTTAGATTTAATCCAACTTTAGAAGGAGCCAGATAAGTAAAACCACCCTGACCATTATTAAGAAAAACTTGACCATGATTTGCCGAGATATTGCCAATTCTTACACGTGTGTGCGTGTTATTTCCTGCAGCTATTAAGTCTTTTTTACCATCGCCATTTACATCTTTGGCAAGCATGGTATAAATCGGAGCCGCCTGAATTTGAACGGGTAAATCTACTTTGACAAATTTGCCATTATCATTTCTAAAATAAGACGTGGAAAGGTTAGTTGTTTTTAAAACCTCAGGCTTTACATCAGGGAAATTTTCTAAAAAGCTCTCTGTAGTTACTCCAGAGTAAATTTCATACGTGGTGTAAACCTTCCTTAAAGGTGCTATGTGATCTAAAATCTCATCTCTACTGTATGCAGGATAACTCACACCCTGGATATAGCACGAAATCACAGGGTCCATTCTTCCATTTCCATCAAAGTCAGCCAGATGAAGCTGCAAAGGCTCCGCTTCAGTGGCACAATACTGCGAGTTCAAGCCAAGATTTCCTGCGACCAAATCCATATCTCCATCACCATCAAAATCTTCCAAAAGTAAACGTTGCCATAGCCCTGTTCCGCTAGAAATGGCCTCGTTTGCCTCCTCAAAACTGCCACCAGTATTTTTAAGAATTTTAATGGCTGTCCACTCACCCGCTAATATCAAATCCATATTTCCGTCAACATTATAATCCGCGGCTTTTACGTCAGTAATCAGTCCTAAATTTTCAAATAGCTCTAAATCCAGTTTCTTAAAAACACCAGACTCGTTAATATACATTCTTGAGGGATTTGCTTTTGGATAATCTCCAGGCACTACAAATCCCGCAACAAAAACATCTTGGTCTCCATCATTATCAAAGTCAAAAACCTCCACGGCAGCATCTGAAAAGATATCAGCAGGAAAAGCAGAGTCTGTTTTAGTGAAATTTCCTTTGCCATCATTCAGGAAAAGTCTGTTTTGCAACATGAGGTCGTTTGGCAAATATTCATATCCACCACCTACTACATAAAGGTCTAAATCACCATCATTATCAGCATCAAAAAACTCAGCATCTACATCGGTGCATAGCTCCCATTTTTTAAATGTTGTTTCACTTACAGCCAGATATTTCCCATTGCCTAAGCCTTTCATTAATTGACCCGGAGAACCTTTCCCTCCTCCTAAATAAAAGTCTTCAATGCCGTCCTTATCAATATCTCCCTTTGCCAAACATGGACCCTGAAAAGAATACATCCAAGGCAAAAGAATTTGACGATTAAAGTCATTCAAATGCTTTTGGGAATGTGCTATGGCCTGAAAATCAATCTCTTTAAAAATTGGAAATTCTTCTTCTAATGCTTCCATATCCTGTGGTGCAAAAGGAATAATGAGGTAAGTATTGACAGCTGGATTACTCAATACCTGACCTTGCCCATTTGGATAAACTACTTCTATCCTATCTATAGAGGTGCTCGCACCTAAACCAAAAACCTGCGGACCATAATAGCTACTTTGAAATCCATGGTTTGGAGAAAACTCACTGTATTGCGAGCTGCCATTAGCATAAACCTTGATTTTTGTATTTAATATTTGACTAGAGCTTCCTTCTAAATCAATGCCTATATAACTGACTTTAACATTGGTCTTATTTTCAAAAATGTTTGCCGTTTCATTGAGGTTATTGGTAATAATCTCCAGGTCTCCATCATTATCCAAATCAGCATAAATGGCACCATTGGTAATTCGAGCATCTTCAAAACCCCAACTTTCTTGTACATTTTCAAAAGTCTGTCCTCCCTTATTTTTAAAGGCGTAATTGGCGGTTTTGGTAGACGGCATTTTGTTTATAATCTCTAAAACATTGTCATTGCCTTCGCTACGCTGTTCAGAATAGAATTTGACGAAATCATTATTGGTATAATCTCTCAGATAACCATTTGAAACAAACATGTCCTTAAAACCATCGTTGTCAAAATCGGCCAATAAAGGAGACCAGCTCCAATCCGTATTTGATATACCTGCCAGCTGACCCATTTCAGAAAACTTGCCATTGCCTTCATTGATGTGTAGCATATTTCGCATCACTTCCGGATGAAATCCATTTTGAAGCATGTTCAAATAGCCTTCATAATTATCTGGCCCAAAAAGTAACTTTTGACGCCTATTATCTTCAGGAAGCATATCTGCCGTAAAAATGTCTGGCAGGGCATCATTATTAATATCAGCCACATCATTCCCCATACTGAAATAGCTGGTATGATCTACCATCTCCGCTATTTTATCAGAAAACGTTCCGTCTTGATTATTGACATAGAGATAGTCTCCCTCCAAGTAATCATTAGAAATATAAATATCTGGCCAGCCATCTTCATTCAAATCAGAGACGTTTATTCCCAAACCAAAACCTATAGGATTGCCTTTAATACCCGCTTCTTTACTTACATCAATAAACTTCCCATCGTCATTTCTGAAAAGTTTATCTCCTGCATACTGGTCTCGCATAAAGTGAATAGCCTCCACATCAAAACGCTTAAAGTCTTTAACGTTATGATTCATCACATAGGCATCTAAATCGCCGTCCTTATCATAATCAAAGAAGGCAGTTTGGGTAGTGAAACCATCGCAATCTAAACCGTATTCTCCCGCCCTATCGGTAAACTTAAAGTTGCCCTCGTTTATATAGAATTTGTTCTTTCTTAGGTCTGGTCTTTCTTCATTTCCTGAAACAGATACATAGATATCTAAAAGTCCATCAGCGTTAATATCTACTACAGTTACTCCTGTTTTCCACTCATTATTCCAGGTCAAACCCGCAATTTCAGATTTATCTTCAAATTTTAATTCCCCTAGGTTCCTATACACCTTATCAGCCCCTTGATTAGCTGTAAAGTATAAATCAACCAAACCGTCATTATCAAAATCGGCGGCAGCTACTCCTCCTCCATTATAGAAATACTCATAAACCAAGACGTTTAAGTCGTCGGTTTCGACGATGCTATTTATAAAATTAACGCCCGAATCAGAAGCGTCTAAAGCAACAAACAACGTGTCATTTGACTTTTGACAAGACAGCACTAAGAGAGACAGACAAAAAACAATATATTTTTTCATTTGAGACAAGGCACATTCAGATTTCACAGAAACATAAAATTAGTTTTTTGAAAGCTTTTAAGCTAAAGCAGGTGCAATAATTTAAAAAGTAATAAAGTAACTTGTGGCGTGTTTTAAAAACCAAAACAATGCTAAGAATCAAGATGACAAAATACGTTTCGATTGCACTAATCACCCTCACTGTACTTTCATGCTCCTCAAAGAAAACAGAGCTAACCTGGACAAAAAACTTATCTCAAATTGGTTCACAGTCTTCTCCAAAAGCTGCTGATCTAAATAATGATGGCGTTTTTGATATTATAATGGGGGCCGGAAAAAACGAATATCAAGAATCTAGTCAAGGCGTTATAGCCTTTGACGGAAAAACGGGAGAGCTTATTTGGCAGCATGCTACTATTGACCAAATTTATGGCTCCGCCACTTTACTTGATGTAAATGAAGATGGAGTAAAAGATGTTTTTATAGGAGGTAGGTCAAACCAGTTTTACGCCATAAACGGAAAAACTGGAGAGGGCATTTGGCGATGGGAATACAAATATGAAAATCACCCGAAATTAAAAAATGCCAAATATAACTTCCATAATACAGTCATTATTCCGGACCAAAACAATGATAACACCAAAGACCTTTTAGTAGTTACTGGCGGAAACTCCAAAGCCGCTCCAAATACTACAGAGAATAGGTATGCTGGAATTCTCATGATTTTAAATAGTAAAGACGGAAGCGTTATAGCTGCTGATACTATGCCTGATGGCGGTGAGTCATATATGCCTCCACTTTATTTCAAACAACCTGATGGAAGTGAACACATTGTTTTTGGTACTGGTGGAGAAACCATAAACGGTAATTTATACCTCACCACACTAGAAGATTTAAAAAGTAATGACATTAGCCGAGCTAAAATCATCAGCTCTGACACTAGCGGACATGGCTATATTGCCCCTTCTGTGGCTGTTGATTTAAATGGCGATAGTTTTTATGATATTGTTTCCATTTCTCATGGAAGTAAAATCGCGGCCGTTGACGGCAAAAGTTTAAATTCACTTTGGACACAAAGCATTCCCGAAACTGAGTCTAGCAATGGTTTTGCCGTAGGTAATTTTAATGGGGATAAAACTCCCGACCTTTTCACATTTGTGAGCAAAGGCATTTGGCCTCAAAGCACGGGCTCTTTACAAATCATGCTTGACGGAAAAACTGGTAACGTGGCTTATACCAATACTTTGGGATGTACCGGTTTTTCTTCTCCCGTAATCTATGACCTTAATGATGATGGGGCTGACGAAGCCATTATAAGTATTAATGAATATGACTGTGACCTAGGTTTTACCTCTCCTGAGGAGATTGAAGTTAAGACCAAACTATTAGCCCTAGATTTTAGGAATAACAAAGTTCAGCAGATTGAAGAACTTGCCCTTTTCAAAAATATATTTAGCACGCCGTGGATAGGTGACTTAGACAGTGACGGCTATCTTGATATTATTCATTGTCAATACTTTAGCCCAAGTGCTAACCTTCTGGCCTTTCTTGGCATGCAAGTAAAAAGAATTAGTACTTCTATTAAAATGGATGCTCCTGTGAAATGGGGTGCATACATGGGACCCGAAGGTAATGGTGTATTTACCAAGTAAGATAAAGGCCAATAAGGCCTAGTGTTAGGCACAGTGGGATATAAAGTTTGGTATCCATCTTGTGAAATTTGGTGTTCCTTTTTTTCTTGAAAAAACCTACATAATTAAAGTCGCCCATGGCTCTCAAGAGGAAAATAATAGAGATAACCCAACCTCCATATTTAGCAACCCAAACAGGTAGTTTTACAGAAATTAAACCTCCAGAAACAGCAAAGTATAAGGCAAAAACGGTCAAACCTAAACCCACGATTAGACTATCCTTTGCCCCTGGGTTTAATACCGACTCACCCTTTTCTGTGGTGGGTACAGCTCCTTCCATTCCAAACTTTCCACCCGCAGCCCAATTAAAATGAATGATGCCTAATATTAACAAAATTGAGCACTCCAGAATAGTTAAAACCGTTGTCATATTTATTTCTATTTGTACACGCCATTATAATCACTACCCATATATGCACCCCATTTTATGGGTTTTGAAATGGGTGCGGTAGTTTTAAGACAATTCACTCTTAAACCATCAAAGGTATAGGTCTGGTACTTATTTATACCATGGCAGTAAACAATATCTAACAAGCCATCACCGTCTAAATCGCCGAGCCAAGGTGTAGAGGCCTCATTATGACCCGGCAAACCGTCTACCATTGGCAATACGTTTTCCTGAATAAACTCTATGGCATACAGTGTGGAATAAAAGCTCATTCTGTTTAAACTGTCTAATACCTGATAGCCTACACTCAAAACCACTTCGTCAATACCATCTCCAGTTAAATCAACAACCACTGGACTGGAGGTTTGATAGTAACCGAGAGAATCTAAGTATTCTATCTCACCATTTAATCCATTCACCATAGCTTGCCTGGTCCATGATAAATCAGGCCAGACACCCTGAGCATAAGAAACAAAAAAATCTGGAATTTCATCTTCATTAAACATACCTATTGCCATGGAGGAATAGGCCTCAGTATTTGGCAAACGCATTTGCCAAAGGTCTTTATTGGTTTTTCCATCGAATGCCAATAACCTGCCATCTACAGAACTACTAACAATGTCTCTTATTCCATCTTCATTAATATCTACCCAAGCCGGAGGCGATATGAAACCTTTTTCAAAGCCATTAGCCAACTTTTGTGAAGCACTAAGGTCTCCTTTTAAAACCATGTCCAGTGTTCCAACAAACAAGTTTCCTGGGGTGGTTTCACCACCAGTTCCAAAAATAACTCTAGAAGCTAGCGGGTTCTCTAAATCCATATCGACTGCAGCAGACATATAAATTTCATGCTCATCTGGCATAGTGGCATCTGCCAGTAATACACCTGTTTTTGACGAAATAATGCAGAGCCTACCAGCTGCCCTATTGGGGTCATGTGGCTCCACCATGATATCACCACCATTTGCAATTAAAATATCTTGAATTCCGTCTTGGTCAACATCATGAATAAACTGAGGGTTATAAAAATTGAACCAACGTTTGGCCCCATTTTCCGAATATTTTAGTGTATCAAAAGACCAAAAAACGTCTCCTGTCTTCCCATTGATAGCTTTTAATTCTGAAGAACGCCCTCCTAAAAAGACATCATCTACGCCATCAAGGTTAATATCTAATAAAGCTGCAGATACAAAAATCTGATCTATAGCAGGCACCTTCCAAAGTATATCGCCATTAGTACCGTCCAGAGCAATCATGGCGGAGTCACAGGCCTCAAACTCCAACCGCCCTGCTCCTAAAATTATGTCTTTGACACCGTCACCATTTAAATCTGAAACCCTTGGCGAAGAAAATGTACCCACGGTAGGTAAAACTGTGGTCCATGAATCTTGAGAGAAAGAGAATAACGAAACCAATAGTAAGCATAGCGTAACTAAAGCCGTAGAAAAACTATTACAATATTTGGCACCTATGATTTTAAAAGACAATTAATTAACAAAAAGTTTTGACCTTAAAATTAACGAATTGACCGTCCAAAACTTCTTATTTTAAAGTAAATTTGAAAGACTACTTTTTATCAAAACCTTTTGTTTACATGAGAATCATTCTCCCGATTTTATTTTTAGTTTTTCAATTCATTTCTTGCCAAAAATCGAATGAGAAAAAAAAGCTCTTTGAACTAAAAACAGCAGAAGAGACGGGTATTGACTTCATTAATCAAGTCAAAGAAACCAAAGAATTTAACATTCATACCTACCGAAATTTTTATAACGGCGGAGGTGTAGCCGTAGGTGATATCAATAATGACGGGCTTCCAGATATCTATTTCACCAGTAATCAACATCAAAATAAGCTGTACCTTAATAAAGGAAATTTTCAATTCGAAGATATAACAGCAACAGCTGGAGTAGGCGGAAATAAGGAATGGAGCACTGGCGTAGTGATGGCCGATATTAATGACGATGGTTTTCTGGATATTTATGTGTGTAACTCAGGAGGACTTGAAGGTCAAAATAAAGAAAATGAAGTCTTCCTAAATAATGGTGATTTAACATTTACTGAAAAAGGAAAAGAACTCAATCTAGACAACACCGGATATACCACACATGCCGCCTTTTTTGACTACGACCAAGATGGAGATTTAGACTGCTACATTCTAAACAATAGCTTTAAAGACCCATCACGAATTGAATTATATAAAAGCATGAGAGACCAGCCAGATGTTGCTGGCGGAGATAGGCTCATGAGAAATGACAATGGTATATTCACAGACGCCTCTGCAGAAGCAGGTATTTACAGCAGCGAAATCGGCTTTGGACTTGGTGTGGCCATTGGTGATTTAAACCAAGATAACCTACCTGATATTTATATTTCTAACGATTTTTGGGAAAGAGATTACCTTTATCTAAACAATGGCGATGGTACATTTAAGGAAGATTTAACCAACAGGATAAACTATACATCGGTCTCTAGTATGGGAGCAGACATAGCCGATATTAACGGCGATGGTTTCCCTGAAATTTTCACCACAGATATGCTAGCTGGTGATAATTACCGTATAAAATCTATGGTAAACTTTGACCCATTTCATTTAGAAGATTTAAAATACAGAGCCAATTATCACTATCAAATGATTCAGAACTGTCTTCAGTTAAATGATGGCGATGCCAATTTTCAGGAAGTGGCCTTACTCTCCGGTGTGGCGGCTACAGATTGGAGTTGGGGTGCTCTTCTTTTTGACTTCCAAAACGACGGTACCAAAGATATCTTTGTTGCTAATGGCATCAATAAAGATATTATGTCAGGTGACTTCAGGGATTTTATGAGCAGCACTGATATTCAAAAAGAGCTTGCCACTTCCCCAGAGACTTTTGACTTTGTAGCTCTCAGCGAGCAAATACCTTCAAATCCTTTAAAGAATGTGGCTTACCTTAATGAAGGTAATCTGAAATTTAGTAATGCTACGGATAGCCTTGGACTAGGAACGCCATCATTTAGTAATGGTTCTGTTTATGCCGACTTAGATAACGATGGTGACTTAGATTTGGTGATAAACAATGTCAACATGCCTAGCTTTATTTATCAAAACAATGCAGAAACGCTATATCAAAATAACTACCTCAAAGTTAATTTTAAAGGGCCCAAGGGAAACTCGAAAGGTCTTGGAGCTAAAGTAAGCGTCAAAACCTCTAGCTCTACACAAGTCATGGAAAACTACATGAATAGAGGGTTTGAAAGTAGCATTGAACCTTCATTGATTTTTGGCTTAGGAAAAGAAACTATTACCGAACTGACAGTTATTTGGCCAGATGGCAAAACAGAAAAAATGTCTAATGTCGGCATTAATCAAGCCTTAACACTCGACTATAATAAGGCAAACGAACTAACTGCTCCTGAAAATACTGCAATTGCAAAGCCATGGTTTAAAGATGTTACAAATGAAACCATTTATGGCAATGCGACACATGTTGAGAATCGCTACAATGATTTTGACCAAGAAATTTTACTCACCAACATGCTTTCTACCGAAGGTCCTAGGCTGGTGGTGGGTGACGTCAATGGAGACAGATTAGACGATTTTATACTTCTAGGAGCCAAAGATGACCCTGACAAACTCTTTCTTCAAAGCAAAAATGGAAGCTTTAAACTTGGAAACAACAAAGCATTCAACAATGACAAGGCTTTTGAAAGTACCTGTGGAAGCTTTCTTGACTTCGATATGGACGGTGACCTAGACCTTCTTGTTGGAGCGGGTGGAAATCAGGTAAATGTAGAAAAAGTCAATTTTATTGTTAGACTTTACACAAATGACGGAAGAGGAAACTTCACTGTAAGTCCAGAAAAAATCCCACCAGCAGTTGGTAACTTTTCAACCTTAGAAGTAAGCGACTATGACAAAGACGGTGACCCAGATTTTTTCTTGGGTGCCAGAACCGTCCCAGGAAACTATGGTTTACCCCCTAGGTGCTTCCTTTTTAGAAATGATGGAGGCGTTTGGACTGATGTGGCTACAGAAGCATTAGCAAATATTGGCATGGTAACGGATGCTATTTGGGAAGACACAGACCAAGATGGTGACATGGATTTATTAGTGGTAGGAGAATGGATGGGCATTCATATTTTCAGAAATAATGGAGGTATATTATCCATTCCTGAAATAATACCAAACAGCACTGGTTGGTGGACTAGGGTAGAGTCTCAAGACTTAGATGGCGATGGAGACATGGACTTTATTCTTGGTAATTGGGGGCAAAACAGCAAATTTCAAGCATCGGCCTCAAACCCACTATCCATGTATGTTAGTGACTTTGACGGGAACGGTAAATCCGAAACCATTATTAACTGGAAAGCTCCTTTAGATTCTGAAAGCTTTCCCTTTGCTAGTAAAATGGATTTGACAATGCAAATGCCTAGCCTTAAAAAGAAGAACTTAAAGTATGACCAGTTTGGCAGAATGAAATATCAAGAACTCTTTGATGCAGAAAAAGTGGATAAAGCCAAGGCCTTTAAAGCTGAAAATCTAAGCACTGGAATTCTATGGAATGAAGGAGGTAAATTCACTTTTAAAGCTTTGCCAATTGAAGCTCAGGTATCTCCCATTTTTGGAATAATCGCGAGGGATTTTAATAAAGATGGAAAAATGGATATTTGGCTTGGTGGCAACTTTTACGGGCTGAAACCACAAGTAGGCAGACATGACGCCAGCAGAGGAGTTTTACTAAAAGGCATAGGAAACCAAAGGTTTAAAGCTATTTCTAATAAAGAAAGTGGTATCAGTATTACTGGGCAGGTTAGAGATGCTTTAAGCTTCGGCAATAGGATTTTTATGGCTCGGAATAATGCTAAGATGCTGGTTTTTGAATAGTATTAACTACTACTTAGTTCAATTTGTAAAACATAAACAAACCAAGAAAATTCAATGAAGATTTACCACCATTATCCGACTTAAAGTTATACCGCTGAATACGATCAAATCTCAATTCCAATTCAATTTTATCACCAATATCAAGACCCGATGAAGCAAAACACCTCATCGAGGTTTTTCTTAATTTAAAATCACCACTTTGGGTATCTCCCTCCTCCATTTTTATCTGCTCGCCATTAGAGCTTATTGTTTTACCTCCAAAAGAACTATTAGGCCCGAAATTCAAAGAAGTATATAGGTTAATATTATCCGAAACCTTAAAGCCCTTTCGGTATCCTATAAAACCAAATAAATTATATGCAGAAAAAGACTGAAGTCTTGTGAAAATTGTAGCTGCATCTTGCCTTTTTAATTTTATCGCATTAAAATTCAGACCTGCTTTAATAAAGTCTTCACCAGTTTTTGCTGATAAGGGTGCATTTAAATCCACTTCTAAAGAAGGAGAAACATTAGCATCAAACTCTGCCAAACTACTATAAGATGACACTTTATGAACAAAATTATAATTGGCTCCTAAACCCACACGAAACTTCACGGATCGACCTAAACTATCGTTAAGGTTATTATACTTCGCTATATATTTCTTTAGAGAATATGCATCATACTTTAGACCATTAATTGGAATAATTCTATCAATGGTCAATTGATAAATCTGATTTCTAAAATATTCGTTCTCAACCAGTTGCCCATTTGATTGATAATATGAATGATTAATTAACTGCGTGGCCAATCCTTTTACCTTACCAACAAAAAATACATCATCTTTCTCATTAATTTTATATGAGTATAGAGCCAGCGGATTATCTTCCAAAACCTCCATAAAAACAAGAGTCTCTTCTGACACATCCCACTTGGACATTTGCGATCCTGTTGAGGTATAGTTTAGCTTAGTTCTAATAGTTCGATACTCTTTCGAACCTTTTATCCCAAATCCAAGACAGTTATTTGGATTTAAAACCATTTGTTTTCTATCTCCAGTTTGTTTTATGGTTAAACTCTCTGAGATTTCACGGAAATCATTTTTACTAAATAAACAGGAAACAGAGTCTCCTTTAATGTTTACATAATAACCTGATAATTGATTTCCCTGAGCCATTGTAAAAGTTGGCACAAATAGCAAAAGAAAATACAAATGCAAGGACTTCATATAAAAGCTGCTTAACTGATGGAAAATCAAAAAAAAGAGGTACCCAAATATAGGCACCTCTCTCCAATATTAAATTAACTTATAAAATTAATTACCACCATCCCACCACACACGAGTAGTGTAGTCATTTGGTAGTGTTCCTCCAGCCTGGAACTGATCAGGATTAATTGCTAATTCACTATTAGGAATTTTCAACTTACGTGGGATAGTTCCCCCAGTAACGTTTCCTGGGTAGCTCACAGGTGTTAATTGAGGGTAACCAGTTCTTCTCCAGTCAGCCCAAGCGTCCCACCAGTTAAAAAACTTAGAAACCCACATTTGCTCACCAATAGACTCTAAACCGTTATAAGGAATACTAGCAGCGTACGCTGAGGCTTCAGCATCACTAACAGCAAGTGAAGGATCATAGAGAGCATATTGCTGAACAGCAGCCTGAACACCTTTTCTAAAATGCCCTTCGGCATCTGTAGCTCCACCAATTCCTCTTTGAGCGGCTTCTGCCAATAAAAACTCTGCCTCTGAATAATTCATAAAAACATAGCTTTCATCATCATCCAAAAGTTTAGGGTTGATTATAGAAAATTCTTCTAAAACATTAGCCCCCGTTTTGCCTAAAAATGTTTCAAGCGTGCCGCCATCCAAGCCATTAGGAAGACCTTTCTGATTTGCAGGATCCATGTCTACTCCGCCAACACCACCACTAAGAATCATTAATCTAGGGTCATTGTTAGCCTTTAAAAAATCCACCAAAGTTGCACTTAAAGGTGAAGGTTGCCCACCATCACCTTGGGCAAAAGCACGAGATATACCATTCTGGTTAGTCCACTCAGAGGGTCCTAAGTCCATCCCTATCATGGCGATATCATCATTAGATGTCATTAAACCACCAGAAATAGCTTGAGCGGCATATGTCGCTGTTGCTGCAGGATCTACATTAGAAATCCTCATAGCCATTCTTAATAGTAAGGTATTACCAAACTTCTTCCATTTAGCTACATCTCCTCCAAAATACAAATCTGAATCAGAAAATCCTTCATCAGGATTAGAAGTACTCATAGCCTTAGTAGCTTCAGAA
The DNA here is from genome assembly GCF_964021845.1 of uncultured Arcticibacterium sp. Classification (NCBI taxonomy): domain Bacteria; kingdom Pseudomonadati; phylum Bacteroidota; class Cytophagia; order Cytophagales; family Leadbetterellaceae; genus Arcticibacterium; species uncultured Arcticibacterium sp. The sequence continues at coordinate 184,865 of NZ_CAXHZC010000007.1, forward strand.
ACCTCTTTTAATAAATCAGTATAAACCTCTTGTTGGGTTGAATATTTAGGATAAAATATTCCATCTGAAATACCTTTCATTGCTTCGGTATAAGGAATATTACCATAATAATCTGTCAAACGCATGAAACTATAAGCTCTTACAATTCGAGCCGCTTCACGCATATTTTTCCTTCTACCTTCTTCATATCCTCCTTCGCCAGTTTGTCTAATGACTTCAGTTAAGTTTTGAAGAACATCTGTATAGGTAAACTCCCATGGAGCTGTGTTAGCTTCAGCATTATCTGAATACTTGTCACCCGAGGAATTACCCCCCACATTTACGCTTGCAATTTGCTGGATAGCATGTCCGAACACACCAATATTGGTACGCCAGTCTATATAACGGTTATCTCCTCTAGACCCTCCAGATGCATTACCTAGCAACGCTGAGGTAAAGAAAAAGTTAGTGTTCAATTCTTGTACAGCCTGAGGGTTTACATTTAAATCTTTTAGCTCTTGAGTGTCACATGCATTAAGTGTCACCGCGGCAGCTATCATTAATATTATTTTTTTCATATTTTTTCTAATATTTTATCATTAAAACGATACACCAAGATTTACGCCGTAACTTCTGGTAGTAGGAACTCCAAAAAACTCTAATCCTTGGGCACCTGCACTAAATGCATAACCTGATTCCGGATCAATATTCGGTGTATTCTTATAAAGAATAGCTAAGTTTCTAGCCACAAAAGAAAGATTTATATTGTTAAATGGCGTCTTAGAAATTACCGACTTTGGTAAATTATAGCCAAGCGTAACCTGACGTAATTTAACAAAACTAGCATCGTATAAATATTCTCTTGAATCTCTTCCACCAAGTGCACCCCAATATGCCTGAGCCTGCTGAGGAGTCAACGTCATAGTAAGTGGAGAACCTTCAGCATTTACACCTGAAACCGTTAAAGGCTCTTCGCCCTCTCGTCCCTGCAATGAACGCTCAGAAAATCCCGAACCATCAATTAATTGATTAGTTCCAGAGTGAATATCACCACCTATTTTAGTGTCTATTAAGAAACTTAAGCTAAAATCCTTATATGATACATTATTATTCCAACCTCCCGTAAAAGCCGCTACAGACTGTCCAATAATTTCATACGAATCTCCTACTACAGGTCTTCCTTCTTCGTCATAAACGATTTGACCATTTATCATTTGAGGAACTAATCCAGTAATAACACCGAATGGCTGCCCTACGATATGTTTAATAAACGTAGTACGAGTTCTAGATTCTTCAAAGGTCACTTCCGTAGCTCCACCAGATAATGAAATAACCTCATTATTGTTTTTAGCAAAGTTTAATGAAGTTGCCCATTCGAAACTATTTTTTCTAAATGGCACAGCATTTATTAAAACCTCTATACCCTTATTCTGTAACTCACCAATATTTACTGAGGTAGAACTAAATCCAGATGCCTGTGAGATATTGGCATTAAGTATATCATTTGTTGTTTTTTGGTCATAATAACCAACATCCAATCCAAGTCTACCACCTAAGAATCTCAAGTCAACACCAAATTCTAGCTCTGTTGATAAAGCAGGTTCAAGGTTAGGATTAGCAATGGTTGCTTGGTTTGCAAATTTACCCATTGATTGACCAAGGTGTTGGTTAGCATTCAAATCATAAGGCTGCGTAAGAGCATACGGTCCTAAATTACCTGTAAGACCCACTTGAGCCCATGAAGCACGTACTTTACCAAAACTTAACCAATCAGGCATAGCATCTGGCAACATATCACTAAATACTAAACTTGCTCCTACAGAAGGATAAAGTATACTTTTGCCATTCAAAATAGAGAACCAGTCTTGTCTAGCTGTCGCTGTTAAATAGAAATAGTTGTCATAGCCTAACTCCGCAGAACCATACAATGAATTTATCCCAGATTCCGAGAACCCATAACCATAATTACGATTATTAGCTGTAGCTAAGACATCAACAAACGGCACAGAGAACCCATTACCATTCGCAGCTATATTCTCATAAGATCCTCTCTGCTGGTTGCCACCTACAAAAGCATTGACCGATATCTTACCAAAAACATCATCATAGCCTAACATAAAATCAATATTATTTTCTTGATTCTGTTGGAATGATTCAGAAATACCTCCACCAGTTTGATATCCTGTTCCTTGTGGCGTAACACTTTCTCTTTTAGTATAGTAGTTATCAGCACTTATTCGTCCTTGTAAATACAAGAAATCTGTTATGTCGTACCTTGCAGATGCAGAAGCCGTTATACGATCTCTATTAGTATTATTAGTATACTGATACGCAGAGAAATATGCATTAGAACCCCAAAAGTTAGAATATGTAGGTAAAAACTCTAAACCAGGATAACGATCTCCAGCGGCATAAAGATCTGGATCCCAGTCATCAGGAATTCGCCCTAGATTATTAGGATCTCCTTTAAAGTCCTCTACATTCACGTTAGCTGGAAGAAACCATACTGCCTGGTTCGAATTCCCTGGGGAATCAGATACTCTAGCACGGTTTTTTGTTCTCTCTTTAGAATATAAGATCTTACCAGTAACAGTAAAATTCTTTCCAAATTTAGAATTTGTTGAGAAAGAAACGTTGGTCCTGTCAAAACCTGAATTTGGTGTAATAGCATTTGACCTTAAATCTGCTAATGCTAAACGAAAGTTCTGACTACCATTACCACCAGATAAGGCAATAGAATTAGTAAGTGATTTACCCGTCTCAAAGAATTTATCAAAATTATTACCGGCATAACTATAAGGTCTTTGAATTCCATCTACGCCCATTACCTGACGCCCATCCATTTTCGGCCCCCATCCTTGACGACCCCAATCAGAAGCCTGCTGCACAGAAGTAGGTGCAGTAGCTACACCATTAACGTAGGCTCCAGAGCCATAGGTAGTTTGTAACTCAGATAAATCATATAACTCATCTGCTACAAAATTGACGTTATAACTGACACCAACACCTTTTCTCTTTGTCCCTTTCTTAGTGGTAACATTAATAACACCATATCCACCTCTTGAGCCGTACAAAGCTGCGGCATTTGCACCCTTTAACACAGTAATTGACTCTATATCATCTGGGTTCAAACTGGTCAAACCATCACCACCATCTGAACCACCCCATAAACCTACAGAGCCTCCTTGGCTATTATCCATTGGTACTCCGTCAATCACATATAAAGGCTGATTTTGACCTCCAAGGGATTTATTACCACGAATAATTACTCTAGAAGAAGCCCCAGCTCCACCAGAAGGAGTAGTCACATTAACACCGGCAATACGTCCAGAAAGCGATGAACCTAGATTATTCACACGAGCCTTAGTAAATTCTTCCCCACCTACTTCCGTAACGGAGTACTGAAGGGCCCTTTTATCTCTAGTAACACCTAAAGCGGTCACTACTACCTCTCCTAATGTACTAGCGTCGGCAGAAAGTGTCACATTGATAACATTAGCATTACCCACCGTAATGTCCTGTGACTCAAAACCAACATAACTATAGGTTATTGTTTGACCTTTGGTTACTGCTATGCTGTACTCGCCAGCATCATTTGTAATAGTACCATTGGTGGTACCTTTTACCGTAACATTTACCCCATAAAGCGGGGCTCCATCATCCTCTACTACCGTACCCGTAACATTCATTGACTGAGCCATTGAATAACACGAAATAAGGGAGAAGATAAAAACTTTCCATATAGGTAGTTTTTTTCTCATAAAAATTAAGGTTTAAATTAATTGAATAAAATTATTTAAAGAAAAGAGTTTAAAATATCTCAAAATCCACGAGGGTTAGACATGAATTCAATCACTATGCAAAGTTAAAACTTTTATAAGCATAGTACTATTAGTACAGGTTCCTCTTTTGACACTATTTTATCCATTTCTACGCCCCATCTTTAACTTCTAATTTCTCTATGCTAGTATCAAAGAATAGACTGAGGTTACCTAAAAGCAAATTTTTACCTTTTTTTGGAAGTGAGAAAGATGAGTATCACAGTAAAAAACTAATACTATCTAGATAACTAGAAAACAAGAAACTAGCTAATTTTCACTAGTTATCTGGAACACTATCAACTAGCTATATCAGTTATTTATATCCTTAAAAATGAGAGCCAATTTCATAAACATTGAACCAGAAAAACATAAAAATACATGACCCATTAAGATCTCTTTAATTAGTTTAAAGACTGAAGTATGATTCAGGGGCAATCAAAAGTAAACTCAACTAATGCGTTATAAGCCAACATAGAGAATAACCTATTTCATTTAGTCAATCTGCCGTTTATACTAATTAGATACTCAGGAATATGTATTCTTTAGTAACATTGCTACCGAAAACAAGAGATGCAGATGAACTATAGACTTCTATTTTTACTATTTTTAGGTTCTTTGACCGCTTCGGCTCAAACAAAACTTTCAGGTGCTGGGGAAACCAAAACCTATACCCTCTACGAATGCATTGATTATGCTTTAGAGCACAACATCACCTTGCGTCAAAGTGAACTTGCGATTGAAAGTAGCTCCATAAGACTTAAACAATCTCAAGCGGCAGTTCTTCCAAGCGTGAATGGTCAAATAAACGCGAACACTAACTTTGGTAGAAATATTGACCCTTTCTCGAATGATGTAGTAACCAGTACCATTGGTACTAACTCTTTGGGAGCCGGTGCTAACATGATTTTATACAATGGCTACCGTCTAAAAAACACAATTTTAAGAAGCGAATTAGACCTAGAGGCTGCCAGACTAGATGTAGAAACCCAAAAGAATAACATCTCTTTACAAATTGCGGTAGCTTACCTTAACATCCTATCTTCCGAAGATATGATAGAGGTGGCTAATCAGAATGTAAATGTCACTAAACTACAGCTAGACAGAACTGAAAAGCTAGTTAGAGCCGGGGCACTTCCTGAAACAAATATTTTTAACCTGAATGCTCAGCTAGCAAACGACGAACTACAACTAGTAAATGCTCAAAATGGATATCAATCCAATCTATTGACATTAAAGCAGAACATGAATCTGCAAGATTATGATGCTATTGCCATTCAGCGAGTAGAGGTACCAAACCCTTCCATGAGAATTTACCCAGAAACCCCTCAAGAGGTTTACCAAGCAGCTCTTAACTACCTCCCAGAGGTAAAATCATCTATTATGAGAGAAAAAATGGCGGAGGTGAATATACAAATTGCCAAAGCGGTAGGCTTACCGAGTATTAGTGCTAATCTTGGCTGGGGTTCGTCCTACTCTACTATTGCAAAAAACATAATACCTGGAGCTACCGTTTATAACCCAATTGCGGTTTCTGCTGAATTTGAAGGGCAAACAATTCCGTTTGTGGTGAATTTCCCTGAGCAAAGTGTTACTAGAGAAAGTATTCCATACTTTAATCAAATTGGTAATAACCAAAATGTCAACATTGGCGTATCGATGCAAATCCCAATATTTAATGGTTACAATAAGAAATATCAAATGCAGGCTGCTCAAATTCAAAAAAAACAGTCTGAGTTAACCACAGAAAACACTAAAGTAGGTATTCGTCAAAGTATTGACCAAGCATACATCAATATGTTAAACGCATCAAAAACTTACAGTGCCAACAGTGTTCAGGTTGACGCACTTCAAAGGGCTTTTGAAGCAGCCGATGCTAGTTATAATGCAGGTGCTTCTAATTATGTAGATTACAATTTGGCCAAAACCAACCTCGATAGAGCACTGGCAAACCAAATACAAGCAAAGTACGACTACCTTTTTAAAATTAAAATCTTAGACTTTTATCAAAACAAACCGCTAGAATTCTGATATAAAAACTAATAGTAATGAATAAGAAATCGAATAAAATATGGTGGATAGTAGGCGGCATTGCTGTGGTATTCATAGCTGCTTTGCTACTAGCCAAACAACAAGGTTGGATAGGTCAAAAGAAGGCAACGGAGGTAGAGTTTACCACAGTAACCAAATCAGATTTAGTGGAAACCGTTTCTGCTTCAGGAAAAATACAACCTGAATTAGAGGTTAGCATTACACCCGATGTTCCAGGAGAAATCATTGGCCTTTATATTGAAGAAGGCGACTCTGTCAAAAAAGGTCAACTATTGCTAAGGATTCAACCTGAAAACTATATCTCTGTAGTAGAGCGTTTTAAAGCAGGCGTAAACCAAGCCAAAGCTTCCTCTGAACAGTCTAAGTCGCAAATAGCAAGAGCCGAATCACAGCTACTTCGTGCCGAATTAGACTTTAAAAGACAAAAGCAACTCTTTAACGACAAAGTAGTTTCTCAATCAGAATATGAAATTTCTGAAACCAACTATGGTGTAGCAAAACAGGACTTAGCAGCCGCGAAAGCTAATTATGAAGCCGCCAAATATGGCATAAGAAGTGCAGAAGCAAATTTGAAAGATGCTTCCGAAAACCTTCGTAAAACCAATATATATGCCCCAATGAACGGCATCGTCTCTATGCTAAATGTGGAGCTTGGGGAAAGAGTGGTGGGAACCTCTCAAATGGCAGGTACCGAAATGCTAAGAATAGCCAACCTTAACAACATGGAAGTTAGGGTCAATGTGAACGAAAACGATATAGTAAGAGTGGCGGATGGCGATAAAGCAATTATTGACGTAGACGCTTATAGTGCAGACGACAAAGAGTTCATGGGAGTTATTACTCAAATAGCCAATTCGGCCAATGGTTCTGGAGGTTCATTATCTGCAAATGCAAACTCTACAGAAGCTGTTACCGAGTTTGAGGTAAGAATCAAGATTTTATCAGATTCTTATAAAGAACTTTTGGCTAGAAATAGATATCCGTTTAAACCTGGTATGACTGCTACTGTAGATATAATTACCGAAACTAAAACTGACGTAATAACAGTGCCAATATCAGCGGTAACTACTCGTACAGGAGAAGAAAAGAGCACAAAGTCCGAAGATAATAATGATATGGGACCTAGCTTAGGAGCTATTAAAGAAGAAACTATTTCTAAAGAAAAACCAAAAGAAATTGTCTTCATTAATGAAGCCGGAATAGCCAAAATAAGAGAAGTAAAAACAGGTATTACAGACACCGAAGCAGGAACCATTGAAGTAATAGAAGGATTAAAAGAGGGTGATGTAATCATTTCAGGCCCTTTTGTAGAAGTATCAAAAAGACTTAAAGACGGTGATAGCGTAACAGAAAAGAAAGAAGAAGAAAAAAAGAATAAATAACACTTTTTGAAATACATTGAAAAAGAGATGGCCCCTGGTCTTCTCTTTTTTGCTTGTATAGAGATATATTTGTTTTATGAAAGTCACAGTGATAGGAGGAGGAAGTTGGGCTACCGCTTTAGTTAAAGTTTTAAGTGAAAACCATCAAACCAAAGTAAAATGGTGGATGAGGAATCATGATGCAGTAGAACATATTCGAAAGCATCATCATAACCCAAAATACCTCAGTAGTATTGAATTTCATCCATCGAGAGTTAAACCATACTATAACTTAAAAGAGGCCATTAAAAACACCGACTGGGTGATTTTGGCTGTGCCTGCTGCCTTTTTGGCGGAAGCTATTTCTTCCATCAAGAAAGAAGACCTCAAAGACAAATTCTTAGTCTCTGCAGTAAAAGGAATGATTCCGAAAACTAATGAACTGATATCAGACTTTCTTTTAAATCAATACGACATTCCACTTTCACATCAATGTGCTATAGCTGGGCCATGCCATGCCGAAGAGGTAGCTGCAGAAAAGCAATCTTACCTTACTATAGCAGCTCCTGACTTAGAAGTAGGTGAACGATTTGCCAAGTTACTTTCTTGCAGATATGTCAACACGTCCGCCATTACAGATTTATACGGTGTAGAAGTTTCGGCTGTGATGAAAAATATAGTGGCTCTTGCCTGCGGAATAACACATGGCTTAGGAGCTGGTGATAACTTTCAGGCAGTAATGGTTTCAAATGCCATGCTAGAAATCAAGCGATTTGTAAACCAGATAGCTCCGTTAGAAAGAGAGCTAATATCCTCCGCATACTTAGGAGATTTACTAGTAACAGCCTACTCTCAGTTTAGCCGAAATCGCACTTTTGGCAATATGATAGGGAGAGGTTATAGCGTCAAAACCGCTCAGATGGAGATGAATATGGTAGCAGAAGGCTACTATGCTGTAAAAAGCATTTATGAAATAAACCAGAAAGCGAAAGTTGAGCTACCCATTGTAAATTTTGCTCATGCTATTTTATACAAAAAAAACTCCTTAAAAAAGGAGTTTAATTCTTTGAAAGTAAAACTTTCTTAAACATTATGCATCTACCCTAAAAGACAATTTACAGATACACCCGTAAGTAGTTACTTTCCCATCTTGTACATGTGCTTTAATATCTTCTACATATACTGAGTCTATGTTATGAATAGACTTGGAGGCAGACGTTACTGCGTTTTGGATTGCATCTTCAATACTGATTTCAGACGATGCTATTAGTTCAATTACTTTTACAATTGCCATACCTTATTATTTTAGTTTGTTATGAGATGAAAAGGTAAGAATTTTAAATCAGCAATGCCAATTTAAAGCTCCTTCTGAATAGCAGCGGCTATTTCAGAAAGCTCTTCCTGTGAAATTTTAATTTTATCAGAAAAATCCATATCCGCCATGCTATTTAGAGGTATCAAATGAACATGGGCATGAGGCACTTCAAGTCCAATTACGGCTACACCTACCCTTTTACAAGGCACTGCTGCTTTGATGGCTGGCGACAAGCTTTTAGCAAAAGCCATTAATCCTAGATACAGGTCGTCTTCCATATCAAAAATATAATCAACTTCCTTTTTAGGTATCACCAATGTATGTCCCTTTGCACAAGGAAACACATCTAAGAAGGCCAAATAATCTTCCGTTTCCGCAATTTTATGACAGGGAATTTCACCGTTAATGATTTTAGAAAAAATAGTCGCCATATATTTTAAAATTACATGCTAATATCTACAACTTCTACTTCCACAATTCCTGCTGGTGCTTGAATTTCAGCTTTGTCGCCTACAGCTTTCCCTAACAAACCTTTAGCAAAAGGAGAGTTTACAGAAATCTTTCCTTGCTTTAAATCAGCCTCTTCTTCTGCCACCAAAGTGTAAACCATTTGAGCCCCGTTTTTCAAATTCTTAATGGTAACTTTATTAAGTAAAGAAACCCTAGAATTGTCAATAGCCGACTCGTCTAAAATTCTAGCTACAGACATTAAAGTCTCCAACTTTGAAATTTCAGATTCCATGTGGCCTTGAGCATCTTTAGCTGCATCATACTCGGCATTTTCAGACAAGTCACCCTTATCTCGAGCTTCTGCTATTTGATATGCTATATCTTGCCTACCTCTCCCCTTTAAATCAGCTAACTTATTCTTTAAGTTTTCGTAGCCCTCTTTCGTGTAATATTGATATTTTGACATATATAAATCTTTTATTATGTGTTTCTTAAAAAAAAATTGCCCGCCTTCGCAGGTGGGTAAAAAAAAAGAACGGCGAAAATCGAACCGTTCCAAACAAACATATTATGTGTTATGGAATCCTGTTCAGAGTCGCTCTTTAAATTTAAATAAGTATATCTCTTGCCTCATTTTTAATCTTTACAATCCAAAATTACAAATTATTCTGAGTAAATCAACACCCAACACAATTTTCGAATTTCATTTTTTCTAGCTTTGCAGTCCACAAAAAGGTTTTAAAAGAGATGAGATTAATATTTATGGGAACACCCGACTTTGCTGTAGAGAGCCTTAAAGTCTTGGTGGAAGCGAATTGTGAAGTAGTGGCCGTAATTACTGCTCCTGATAAGCCGGCAGGCAGAGGAAAGAAAATTCAGCAGTCTCCGGTAAAAACCTATGCTCTTTCACAAGGTATTCCTGTTTTACAACCTCCTAGGCTAAAAAATCCAGAATTCTTAGAAACTCTTAAAAGTTACAAGGCCGACTTACAAGTAGTGGTAGCCTTTAGAATGCTACCAGAATTAGTTTGGGATATGCCAAAATTTGGGACATTTAATCTTCATGGTTCGCTTTTGCCGCAATATAGAGGAGCGGCACCTATCAATTGGGCTGTAATGAATGGAGAAACAGAAACAGGTGTCACTACTTTCTTTATTGAAAAAGAGATAGATACTGGGAAAATTATTTTCAAAGAGAAGCTAGCTATTACTGAAGAGGATAATGCAGGAAGTATCCATGATAAATTGATGGAAATAGGTGGACAGTTAGTTCTTAAAACGGTGAAAGCCATTGAAAAAAATGACTATCCTCAAATAGAACAGGAAGAATTTGAGGAACTAAAACCAGCTCCAAAAATTTTTAAAGAAAACTGTGAGATTAATTGGTCAAAAAACTCAAAATCAATATTCAATTTCATAAGAGGTTTAAGTCCATACCCTGGTGCTTGGACTAAATTTGAAAATCAAAAAACTGGCGAAACAGGAAGCCTTAAAATTTTTGATTCTAAAATATTAGATTCAGAAGAAAAGCATTTACCTGGCGAAATATTTACTGACAATAAAACATTCCTCCACATTGCTACTTCCGACGGACTTTTGACCATTCTAAACCTACAAATTCCAGGTAAAAAACGTTTGAGTATTGATGATTTACTCAGAGGCTATGATGCCGAACAAATCAAAATTTGCTAAACAAGCTTGACTGCGTGGCTTAGCCTATTCAGAATCAATGGCTTACAGGATTGCACTCTGCCAACTAATTATTTAACTATCAATAGATTAATAATATATTAAAATAGCACAATAGAGTTTACTAATTTTTATGGTTACTTTTGCGGACTTTTTCATAGGCTTCTAGTTAACAAAACGTTCCCTCTAGAAATTTAATATTATGCAAGACATTAGAAATATCGCGATAATTGCCCACGTTGACCACGGCAAAACTACTTTAGTGGATAAGATAATCCACGCATCGAAAATTTTTCGTGAAAATCAGGAATTTGGCGAGCTAATTCTTGACAACAATGATTTGGAAAGAGAACGTGGAATTACCATCGTCTCTAAAAATGTATCAGTAAGATACGGCGACACAAAAATCAATATTATTGACACTCCTGGTCACGCCGATTTCGGTGGTGAAGTGGAACGTGTTTTGAAACTAGCTGATGGTGTTATCCTTTTAGTAGATGCTTTTGAAGGCCCAATGCCTCAAACGCGTTTTGTACTTGGTAAAGCACTTGATTTAGGCCTAAAGCCAATAGTAGTAGTTAATAAAGTAGACAAAGAAAACTGTAGACCTGACGAAGTTCACGAAATGGTTTTCGATTTAATGTTCAACTTGAACGCTACAGACAACCAATTAGACTTCCCAACACTTTATGGTTCTTCTAAGCAAGGCTGGATGAGTGAAGATTGGCAAAAACCAACAGATAACATCATTCCTCTATTGGATGCAGTTATTAAGCATATTCCTGCTGCAAAAACAAAAGAGGGTTCTGCCCAAATGCAAATCACTTCTTTAGATTATTCTTCTTTCGTAGGAAGAATTGCTATTGGATTGGTAGCAAGAGGTGTTTTAAAAGAAGGTCAAAATGTAATGCTTTGCACTGCAGATGGCCAAATGAAGAGAAACAAAATCAAAGAACTTCATGTATTTGAAGGTCTTGGTAGAGTAAAGGTATCTGAGGTTTCTTCTGGAGAAATTTGTGCCATTACAGGTATTGAAGGTTTTGAAATTGGCGACACAGTAGCTGATGTTGAAAATCCTGAAGCACTTCCAAGAATTTCTATTGATGAGCCTACAATGAACATGCTCTTCACTATTAATAACTCTCCTTTCTTCGGACAAGACGGAAAATTTGTTACTTCTCGTCACTTGAGAGACAGATTAATGAAAGAAATGGAGAAAAACCTAGCATTAAAAGTAGAGCAAGGTGAATCTGAAGATAAGTTTATCGTTTATGGTAGAGGTATTCTTCACCTTTCTGTATTGATAGAAACAATGCGTAGAGAGGGTTACGAATTACAAGTAGGTCAACCACAGGTTATCTTTAAACAAGGAGAAAACGGTGAAAGACTAGAGCCTATTGAGACTTTAGTAGTAGACGTACCAGAAGAAACTGCTGGAAAAGTGATTGAGCTAGCTACACAGAAAAAAGGTGAGCTTCTTATCATGGAACCAAAAGGTGATTTGCAACACTTAGAATTTAATATTCCTTCTAGAGGTTTAATTGGACTTAGAAGTAATGTATTGACAGCAACACAAGGTGAGGCTATCATGAACCATAGGTTTAAAGCATACGAACCGTATAAAGGAACTCTACCTGGTAGAACCAACGGCTCTTTAATTTCTATGTCTAATGGCCCAGCTATTCCTTACTCTCTTGATAAACTTCAAGACAGAGGGTCATTCTTTATTGACGCTGGAGAAGAAATTTACATGGGTATGGTAGTAGGTGAGCACAACCGTCAGAATGACATTGTGGTAAACCTACAAACAACTAAGAAACTTAGTAACATGCGTTCTTCCGGTGCTGATGACTCGGTTAAGATTGCTCCAAAAATTCAATTCTCTTTAGAGGAATGTATGGAGTATATCCAAAAAGATGAGTACTTAGAAATCACACCTAAGTCTTTGAGAATGCGTAAAATATTCCTTGACGAAAACGAGAGAAAACGTAACAGTCGTCAAACAGAATTAGCCTAAATTTTGAGGCTTATTAAAACCACCAAAGCTAAATAAATAACAGCTTTGGTGGTTTTGCGTTTAAACGAGTTTAGCTTTTTTCAAACGCAATTTTCCTTGTAAATTTGTTACGCCTTATTAACCCTTCAATTAATGCCTAAAACGCTCGCCTTTACTATTTGCTCTGTCAACTATTTGGCACAAGCCAAAATACTTGCTGAATCACTTTTAAGAACCAATCCAGATTTTGAATTCATTATTGGTTTATGTGATAAAATGGAAGGCCGAGATATTGACCAATCAAAACTTGAAGGTTTAAACATCGTCGAGGTTGACAAAATCGGCATTGAAGGTTTTGATGACATGTGCGAGCGATATGACATCACCGAGCTTAACACCGCCGTAAAACCTTTCTATTTTAACTACTTCCTTAATTCAAGGCCAGAGCTTGATAACTTTTATTATATCGACCCTGACATTGAAATATTTGACAAATTCACCGGAATTCAAAATAGCTTATCTAAGTATGACATTGTTTTAACACCTCACTTTTGTACACCGGTTTATGATAACTATTCCAGAACCGAACAAGAGATGTTTGTCAACGGAATTTACAACCTTGGTTTTCTGGCGGTAAAAAGGTCTAAATCTACCTCAGAATTTATGAAATGGTGGATGATAAAACTTCGAACTGAATGCTACATGGATATTCAGAAAGGAATGTTTGTAGACCAACTCTACTGTAACATGGTTCCTCTTTACTTTGACAACGTTTTTATAGAAAAAAGCCCTGCCTACAATATTTCCTACTGGAACCTGCATGAGCGTACAGTTTCGGAAAAAGACGGCAAGTATTTTGTAAATGGCGAGCCACTTATATTTTATCACTACAGTGGCATGAATGCCAATGACCCAAATAATATTTCAAGATGGCAAAACCGTTTTGACATAGCAAAAAGACCAGACCTTGCTCCTCTTTTTAAATCTTATAGAGAGCAGCTAGAAGCATTCTCTAACTCATACTTTAAAACGTTTAAGTGCGTTTACGCCAAAGGAGATGTAGTAATAGACGATAGAAGCTTCCTAAAAAAGACACTGATGTCAGTCTCTTATAGAGTCTTTGCGTTTTTTGAAAGATTACCTATTTAATCTAAAAAGATGAAAATAGCCATAGTTTCTATAGTGTTCCCATACCCCATTGACAATGGTGGCGGTGCGGCTACATTTAATATGATTGACTCATTAAGGCATAAACATGACATTACGTTTATTTGCCCTAACGTCAAGGCCGAGAACAAGCAGAAACTTCATGAGTTATGGCCAAATGTTGAGATTTTAACTACTGATAAAAACCAAGGAGAAAGCCGTTCGCTCAAACTCTATAAGAATGTTCTTAAAATCAATAAGTTTTTGAAGGGCAAAGTGGACGATTATTTCTACCCTAAAACCCATCTTTATATTAATGACCTTTCAAAAGTTTACTATCCAGAACTATTGAAATTGGTCAAAGATAAAGTTACCTCAGAAAACTTTGACCTTGTTCAGGTCGAGTTCATTGAATTTGCTGGCTTGGTTCATATTCTTCCAAAAGACTTAAAAAAAATATTTATCCATCATGAACTCAGGTTCAAAAGGTTAGAGATGGAATACCAGACACTGAATACAAAGTCGCTGGAAGATAAATGGCATATTGCGGCTACTAAAGACCTAGAAATAGCCTTGCTTAACCATTATGACAAAGTGGTAACAGTTACTGATACTGATAACAAGTTTTTGGCAGAGGCGGGAATTAAGAAAGAACTACTTCACACCTCTACGCTACCTATCAATTTTAAAGAAACCGATATCAACCAGCCATTCCAATTTAAGAATAACTTGGTCTTTCTTGGCCCGGAAAATCATTACCCCAACCTAGATGGTATCAATTGGTTTCTAGAAGAATGCTGGGACAAAATATCTCAGGCTCATCCAAACCTTACATTACAGATAGTTTCAAAATGGACCACTGAATTCCAGAACCTACATAAATCAAGAAAGAATGTTGAATTCTTGGGTTTTGTAGAAGACCTTTCTACTGTTTTTGATGGTTCCATTATGATAGTACCTTTGAGAATTGTTAGTGGAATGCGTATGAAGATCTTGGAGGGCATATCTTGGAAGATGCCAATAGTAAGCACCATAGAAGGAGCTGAAGGCTTACCCATGGAAGATGCCGAAAACTGCATGTTAGCATCAAATTCCGAAGAGTTCATTGAGAAAACCATACAACTAATAGAAAACAATAAACTTTGTTCAAAACTTATTGATGCTTCGCAAAAACTGATTACAGACCAATATCAAATTGAAAAATGTGCGAAAACACGAGACGCCCTTTATAATTCGTTCAAATAAATTCGATTTCGATTTTAATCAATTCAACCTTTACGTAAGTTTGAAATCTTGTATTTAAACTTCCAAAAGTTTCCAATGCCCACAGTAAGTGTCATTTTACCCAATTATAATCACGCCAATTTTTTGGTAGACAGAATTGAGAGTATTTTGACGCAAACTAATCAAGACTTTGAACTTATAATTTTGGATGATGCCTCTTCTGATGGAAGCATTAGCATCTTGAGTTCTTACGAAAACCACCCCAAAGTAAAGTCTATAATTTTCAACAAGAAAAACTCTGGAAGCACTTTTATTCAATGGCAAAAAGGCCTTGGAATATCCTCGGGGAAATACATCTGGATAGCAGAAAGTGATGATTTGGCGGCTCCAAACTTCCTAGAATACCATATTTCGCAGCTTAAAAATAACGAGAACCTTGGTGTCTCTTTCTCAGCATCGGTTTGGATAGACGAAAAAGGAACTAAAATTCATGAACCAGGTCACGAGGTCGAACTCCACGCCGCGGGAAATACACTTTTAAAGAACGAATTCATAAAAGGAAACCTGATTTATAATGCCAGCTCCTGTGTCTTTAAAAAATCACTGGTCCCAGAAAATACACTTAAAGAAGTAATAGAATATAAATACTGTGGTGACTGGCTTTTTTGGGTTGACCTAATAAAAAATACAGAGGTAAAAAGAAGTAGCGAAAGGCTCAACTCCTTTAGAAGACATGCCAATAATGTCTCTTTTGAAGCAGAATCAAAAGGGCTTCAATTTTCTGAAGGTTTAAAAGTGGTTAATCATATTTTTAAACAGCAAACCTTTGGTTTCTTAGAAAAGCAAAAAGTTATTTTCTATTGGGTTCAAAAACTTAGAAATAGCAAAATAAAAGACAAGAAACAATTTTTAAGAATAATGCCTTTTCCTGCAAAGGTATTTTATACCCTCAGCCCACTTGTCAATAAACTTTTACCATAAACATTAGCCTCATAAGAATCTAAATGAAAGGAATAAGCCTAATAATCTGCTGCTATAACAGCGAAGAAATAATTGAGCAGACACTTTCTTATGTCGAAAAACAGGTGGTTTCTAATGTCAATTGGGAGGTTATCTTGATTGACAATAACTCTACAGATAACACGTCGGCAGTAGTTAAGTCTTTTTGGGATTTTGATAAAAACCCGAATCTAAAGGTTTTTAAAGAAGAAAACCCCGGTCTGTCGAATGCTAGATTAAGAGGAATAAAAGAGTCTCAATTTGACATTATCTCATTTGTAGACGACGACAACCTCATTCCTGAAAACTGGGTGGCCTATGTCCATGAGGTTTTTAAAAATCAAGAAGTAGGTGTTTTGGGTTGTACTTCCATTGGAAAGTTTGACTATCCTATACCAGATTGGTACGAAAAGCATAAACTCTCCTTTGCCACCGGCAAGCTATACGAGGTAGATTTTGGCAATGTAACCTATGCTGGTTTGGTGTATGGTGCTGGTATGTCTATGAGAAAAGAAATTTTCAAGAAGCTGGACGAGAAAGGCTGGGAACCCTACCTTTCTGACCGAGTTGGCAAAAAACAATCTGGTGGTGGCGACTCTGAATTAACCCTTGCGTCAAGGCTCCTGGGCTATCAGATATTCTATTCTAACCAAATAAACACGCAGCATCTTATCAAGTCAGATAGGCTTACTTGGGAAAGGCTAAAGGCTATGATATATGGCTTTGGCGAAGCCGATGTTTTTGTACTGCCTTACGCCTATCAATATAAAAAAGCACAAGGCCTTCTTACTTTTTTTGATAAATTGAGAAAAAAATGGTGGGTAAACTACCTTGGCAAAAAAGTAGCTCTTACTATACTTCGTATCAAAAAAACTTTTGGTAAGATAAGCCCTGAGGATTTTGAGATTGCCGAAATAAGAAATCAAGCCTTTTGTACTTCCCTTTTAGAGCAAAAAAGAACGTTCGAAAATTCTTTTGACGACCTTAGCAAGCTACAATAAGCTTTCCTTCTACAAAAATTAAATTTATATTTCGGGATGAAGCACGAGCATTTTATGGAAAGGGCTTTAGAGCTCGCTCAAAAGAGTGAAGGCTATGTAAGTCCAAACCCAATGGTTGGCTGTGTACTGGTACACAATAATAAAATCATTGGAGAAGGATGGCATAAAAAATACGGAGAAGCACATGCCGAAGTTAACGCCGTAAACTCCGTAATAGACAAGCCCTTACTTCCATTTGCTACAGCTTATGTAAGCCTAGAACCTTGCTCTCACTTTGGCAAAACACCTCCTTGTGCAGATTTGCTAATCAAAGAAGGTGTTAAAAAAGTAGTTATCTGTAATACCGACCCTAATGAGAAAGTAAACGGCAGTGGAATTCAGAAACTAAAAAATGCAGGGCTAGAAGTAGTTACAGGAATATTAAAAAGTAAAGGTTCATATTTAAACAGAAGGTTTTTTAAATCCCAAACCTCAAAAAGACCCTATGTTACTTTAAAGTGGGCAGAGTCTGCTAATGGATGTGCTGCAAGTTCTGATGGAAAACCTGTGTCAATAAGCGGAGACTTTGCCCAATTACATTCACACAAATGGCGAGCTACCGAGGACGCCATTATGGTAGGCAGCCAAACTATTTTAAATGACAACCCAAGCCTTACCACAAGGCATTGGAAAGGCAGAAACCCTATAAGAGTGGTACTCTTTCCAGACATAGATATTAAAGCTAAATACCGTGTACTCGACCAAAATATTAAAACTTACGTATTTAACAAAAGCCATTCTTTGATAAATGGCAATCTTGAATTTATAAAGATTAGTGTAAATTCGAATATTCTAGATTTCATTTTAAAGGAACTTCACAGCAGAGATATCACCTCTCTTATGGTGGAAGGAGGCCCTAGGCTTCATCAAATGTTTATTGAAAGCAACTTTTATGATGAAATCAGAGTTTTTAAGAGTAAAAAGTTAATTATCCCTGAAGGGTTAAATGCAGCTCAAATTCCTAAAAACTTACTGGAAATAGAGAATATTGATTTAGGAACAGACTTTTTACGGATTTTTTCTAGAGAATTCCAACCATAACCGCAGCAGATGAGTCTTGATAAATGGATTCCTTCGATAGGGGCTTGCCATTTATTAGATTTTTTAAGCTGATAATAGCAATTTTCAATATCGAATGGCCAATGAAACTCAAATAATCCAAGACTGCTTAAAGCAGGATCGGGGTGCCCAAAAAAAGCTTTACGAGCTTTATTCGGGTAAATTATTTGTAGTGGCATTGCGGTACATGAAAGACAGAGAAAGTGCTCAAGATGTTTTGCAAGATTCGTTTGTCAAAATATTTAAATATCTAGACACTTTCCGTTTTGACAGTCCACTGGAAGCTTGGTTAAGAAAGATTGTGGTTAATACGGCTTTAAAAGCCCTAAAAAAAGACAAAAAACTTACACAAAGCTTAGAGGGTGATTATATGATAAGCAAAGAGCTTCATCACAGTAACGCTGGCTTTGAAAACCTTGCTTACGAACATCTGATGGAAATCATTGGAGAATTACCGGAAGGGTGTAGAACTATTTTCAACCTCTACGCCATTGAGGGTTTTAAACATCAGGAAATTGCTAAAATGCTTGACGTGACCGAAGGAACTTCGAAATCGCAGTATTCTAGAGCTAAGTCTTTATTGCAAGAGAAACTTGCAAAGGAAAATTATAAGAAGACTGGAAAAATTCCAGCAAAACTGTAAGTAATGGATCATTCTTTTGAAAATCAGTGGAAGAAAGCACTAGGAAGTGCTGAGGAGAATCCTCCAGCTGATGTTTGGAGAAAAATTGAGGGAGAGCTTGATGAGCAAATGATGGCGGAAGCGGCAATGAAAAATATGCTTTTGTCTGCGTCAGAAACGCCCGACAATTCTGTTTGGTTAAACATAGAAAAGGAACTTGACAAAGAGCAAGATAGAAAACCATTTATTGTTTTTTGGCTAAACAAATATGCAGCTACCGGAATAGCCGCTTTACTACTTTTAGCCTTGGGCTTTTCAGTTTTTAATAATTCTGATAGTATTTCAGAAGGCTCTAAAGAACTTTCAAAAATTAGCCCTTTAAAATCAGAGAAGAATATTGGCGATTCTGAGAATACGACTTCTCCTTCTTTTGAAAGCACTTCTTCTGAACAGACTCAGAAAATATCAAATTCGACAGCTTATAATACTAAGGCATTAACTTCAAAAAAGCCTTCAGTTAAACTATCAAGAGTTTCTGAAAATGATTTATCAGTTGAGTCTTTCTCTACATTGGGAATTGAAAGTGAGCAAAAAAATGAAGCATTCTCAAATACTATAGAAACTTCGATTGAGAATTCAATTGATAACTTAAAATCACTAGTGAAAAAGGGATTTGACAAATATGGTAACAGGTTTGTCTTGAAAAGAAATAAGCTTTCTTATCAAACCCCTGACAAACTTCTTGCAGATAATTCCTCTTTCTTAAAAAGGTCTTGGTTTGGTTTGTTCTCAGGAGTTTCTCCTTTTGACCCAAATTTTAAGATTAACAATTTTGAAAGAGCTGCTTTAGTTTCTGCCAGTGATATTCCTTTTCAGGCAAATAGTGTGGGAGAAACTACTAATCCTATAAAAAGTGAGACTTTTGCCATTCCGCTTTCTCAACCTTACAATAACGTTAAAGCTGGTCGGTCTGTCAATATCAGCCTTAATTACGGAAAACGATTTAAGAAACACTGGTCTATAGAAAGTGGAGCAAGATACTTAGCTGGAAACTCACTAGTAGCCAGTAATGTTTACTCTTACAACCCGTTTACAGGAAGAGTTCAAAGCTTTTTAGAGTCTAATTACATTCGTCAAGACGCTGGACTTTTTGACAATACAGTCATTTCTTCTGGAGAAGATATTGATAGTGATTATCAGTTTTTAATGATTCCACTCCAGATTGGCTATCATTTGCCTATGACCAAGAAATTAGAGGCTTCTTTAACTGCTGGTGTCTCGGGTGACTTTATCATCAATAACGTTTTTGATAATTTATCAGAAGGAGGCAGTAAGCTTACATCAAGAAATTCAGCTTATAAACCAGTTAACCTTAGCGGACTGGCCGGCTTAAAAGTTAATTATGCTATAAGAAGCAACTGGCAAGTATCTATAGGTACAAACTTACAGCAAACCTTAACTTCTGGCGTAGAACAAACAGAGGGTTTCTCTTTCAAACCAAGATACTTAGGAATAAACTACGGTGTCAACTACCGATTCCATTAATAATATTTTAATAAACTGTGCAAAAAAATACCCCGTCGGAATTTCCGGCGGGGTATTTATCTTTATAAAAAAGCTTATTTAGCTTCGTCTTTCAAAGCCCTTCTTAAGATTTTACCAACATTAGTTTTTGGTAATTCATCTCTAAATTCTACATGTTTAGGACATTTATATGGAGTAAGGTTTTCCCTTGCAAAAGTCTTAATTTCTGCCTCCGTTATGTTTGGGTCTTTCTTTACCACAAACACCTTTACAGCTTCTGTAGACTTTGCGTCAGGAACACCTACACAAGCTAACTCCAATACACCTGGATGCTCTGCTATAACATCTTCCACCTCATTAGGGTAAACGTTAAATCCAGATACTATAATCATATCTTTCTTACGATCAACTATTCTGAAATAGCCATCTTCACTCATTTCTCCAATGTCTCCAGTCTTAAACCATCTTCTAGCATCAGAAGGATCTGTAAAGAAAGTATTCTCTGTTTCATCTGGTCTATTATAATATCCCGACATAACCTGTGGCCCATAGGCACAAATCTCTCCTACTTCGCCAGGTTTAGCCCAAGTTTCATCATCTTTCAATATTCTAATATCTGTACTAGGCCATGGTACACCTATGGTTCCTATTCTATTGTCTCCTTTGATAGGATTTGAAGTTAAAACTGGCGATGTTTCAGAAAGCCCGTAACCCTCTACAGGTAAGCAGCCTGTCATATCTTTCCATCTGTTAGCCACAGCCTTTTGTAAAGCCATTCCTCCGGCCGATGTAATTTTCAATCTACTCCAGTCTACCCCAACTATGTCTGGATGATTTAACAAGCCATTATAAAGCGTATTAAGACCAGTGAAAATATGGGGAGGATTCTTTTTTAAATCCTTTATAAATCCTGCCATATCTCTAGGGTTAGTAATCAAAAGATTCATAACACCAGTTTTCAAGGCTGTAAGGGCATTTACAGTAAGTGCATAAACATGATAAAGTGGTAATGCTGCTACCACCACTACTTTGTCTTCTTCTATATCACCCATGATTACACTTTGCCAAGCATCGTTTGCTTCTAAGTTTGCCAATAAGTTTCTATGAGACAGCATTGCTCCTTTTGACACGCCAGTGGTACCACCAGTATATTGAATAAATGCTAAGTCTGTTCTTTCTACCGAAGGTCTGACATAGGTCTGATTTGCCCCTTGGCTTAAAGCCGCAGAAAACTTAACAGCCGTAGGTAAAGAAAAAGGAGGCACCATTTTCTTTACCGTTTTCACTACAAAGTTTACCAACTGTTTTTTCGGAAAACTCAGCATATCGCCCAGTTCGGTCAATATTACATGCTCAATAGCGGTATCTGCAATGACTTTTTCTAGGTTATAAGCAAAATTAGCTACCACCACAATTGCCTTAGCTCCAGAGTCTTTGAATTGGTGTTTCATCTCTCTAGGCGTGTATAGGGGGTTAGTATTAACCACTACTAAGCCTGCTCTCAAAGCTCCAAATAAAACTACGGGGTACTGAAGGCAATTTGGCATTTGAATAGCTATTCTATCACCTTGAACTAGGCCTAAACTTTGTAGGTATGAGGCAAAATGTAGGGAGTGTTTATCTATGTCGGCAAAGGTCAATTCTTTACCCATATTAGAGTAAGCCGAATGTGATGCAAACTTGCTAAAACCCTCTTCTATTAAATCTATTAAAGAATTATGTAAGTCCGGATTTATTTCAGTCGGAATCCCTTCAGGGTAATTTTTAAGCCAGGGTTTCATATCAGTCATTTCTTTATAGGTGTTGTTAGTTTGTATTTATTGAAGTAAAATTAGTGTTTTTCATGGAGTCGATATGACAAATATAATGAAGACTTCTCTAATTTAATCATTCAAAAGATAGCATAAAAGATTCCTTTATGATAAAACACCTATTAATAAGCATTACCTATAAAAGTCTCCCTATTTAATGCAAAAAGGCCGCCCCTTGATAAAAGAGCGACCTTTGAAAGATGATAGCTTTAATTATACATCTACATGAGCATATTTTGCATTTTTCTCAATAAACTCTCTCCTTGGAGCTACTTCATCTCCCATTAACATAGAGAATAAATGGTCAGCTTCTGCCGCTGACTCTATTGTTACTTGCTTTAAGGTTCTTCCTTCAGGATCCATTGTGGTTTCCCAAAGTTGTTCCGGGTTCATCTCTCCAAGACCCTTATAACGTTGAACACCTACGGACTCCTCTTTACCATTGCCAGCCAATCTTTTTACTGCGGCTATACGCTGTTCTTCTGTCCAGCAATATTCAGACTTACTTCCTTTCTTCACTAAGTAGAACGGAGGCTGAGCAATGTATAAATAGCCTTTTTCAATTAGCTCTTTCATGAACCTATAGAAGAAAGTCAAAATTAAGGTACGAATGTGACTACCGTCAATATCGGCATCCGTCATGATTATAATTTTGTGATAACGTAATTTCTCCATATCCAGAGCTCTTTCGTCACCGTCTCTACCCATTCTCACGCCCAAAGCTGTGATAATGTTTTTTATCTCGTCGTTCTCATAAATTCTATACTCTTGGGCTTTCTCCACATTAAGAATTTTACCTCTAAGTGGCAAAATAGCTTGGAATGCTCTATCTCTTCCTTGTTTAGCAGAACCACCTGCAGAATCTCCCTCGACAAGGTAAACTTCACAAACAGCAGGGTCAGAATTAGCACAATCTGCTAATTTCCCAGGAAGACCAGAGCCCGTTAAAACGTTTTTACGCTGAACCATTTCTCTGGCTTTCTTAGCCGCAATTCGGGCTTTAGCCGCAATGATAACCTTATCTACAATGGTTTTGGCTTCTTTCGGATTTTCCTCTAGGTAGTTTTCAAGCATCTCTTGAACACATCCACTTACTGCGGATGTAACTTCAGAGTTACCTAACTTAGTTTTAGTTTGACCTTCAAACTGAGGCTCGGCCACTTTTACAGAAATTACTGCTGTTAAACCTTCTCTAAAGTCGTCACCCGAAATTTCTACTTTTTCCTTGGCCAACATTCCCGACTTGTCTGCATAGGTTTTCAATGTCCTTGTTAAAGCCATTCTAAAACCAGAAACGTGGGTACCACCCTCAATGGTATTAATATTGTTTACAAAAGAAGATACATTCTCTGCATAAGAATTATTGTAAATCATAGATACCTCCACAGGTACACCATCTTTCTCACCTTCCATGTGCATAGGCATAGGAATAAGACGTTCTCTGCTTTGATCTATGTATTCTACAAATTCTACCAAGCCACCCTCAGAATGGAATTCATCAGATATTGGATTCCCATCGTCATCAAGGTTTCTCTTATCGGTAAGTTTAAGGGTAATGCCTTTGTTTAGAAAAGAAAGCTCACGCAGCCTGTTCGCAACTGTTTCATACTTATACTCTGTGGTTTCAAAGATGAGTTCATCTGGCCAAAACTGAATAAAAGTACCTCTCTTTTCTGTGGTTCCTATTTCTCTAACGTCATACTGAGGTTTTCCAGCTTTATACTCCTGTTCAAAAACTTTGCCTTCTCTATGAACCTCCGCTCTCAATAATTTAGATACAGCATTTACACAGGAAACACCCACACCGTGAAGTCCACCAGAAACTTTGTAAGTATCTTTATCAAACTTACCACCGGCATGTAAGACTGTCATTACTACCTCTAAAGCAGATTTTTTTTCTTTGTCGTGATAACCTGTAGGAATTCCCCTTCCATTATCTTGAACCGTGATAGAATTATCTTCTTCAATAGTTACACCTATGGTATCACAGTGGCCGGCCATGGCTTCATCAATAGAGTTATCCACTACCTCCCAGATTAGATGATGAAGACCTTTAGCCCCTACATCACCTATATACATGGCTGGACGCTTACGCACGGCTTCCAGACCTTCTAAAACTTGAATATTATTAGCTGAATAATCCTTCCTATTCTCTGCTCCGTCAGACATACTCTAAAGGGTTTATTTTTGTAGTTTAGATTAATTTTCTCGTACTAAAAAGCCCATAAAAATGGGCTCTTGTTTTACCACGTAAAAATAGTCAATTTTTATGACAAATCGGCAAAAACTAAAGTCGCAGAAAATAAGTAATTTCCCCCATTAATTCATGAAATGAAAAAACGAATGGCAAGTTCAAAAAGAATCCTCTCTGTTGACATTTATAGAGGCCTGGTCATGTTTTTGATGATGGCAGAGGTTTGGCACTTGAGTAAGGTCTCTTCAAACTTACCCCAAAGTAGCTTTTGGAGCTTTTTAGCCTTTAACCAATCTCACGTAGCATGGGCTGGCTGTTCTTTACATGACCTAATCCAGCCTTCCTTTACATTTTTAGTAGGTGTTGCCCTGCCATTTTCTGTGTCACGAAGAATTAGTAAAGGAGATGACTCTAAAAATTTGTGGTTACATGTAATCAAACGTGCGGCTATATTAGTTCTCTTAGGAGTGTTTTTAAGATCAATGTATAGCTCTATTACAAACTGGACTTTTGAAGATACCTTGTCGCAAATTGGACTTGGATACCCAATCCTTTTCCTTTTGGGCTCCACCAAAAACAGAAAACTTTGGATTATATTTTCAATTCTTCTAGCTGCTTATTGGCTCGCATTCTTTATATATGAAATACCTCCATCGCTTAACACTATTGCTAATACAGGTGTTCCTGCAGACTGGCAAAATAATTATTCAGGACTAGCTTCACATTGGAACAAGAACACTAATCTAGCATGGGCTTTTGACCGTTGGTTTCTCAACCTCTTTTCAAGAGAATCCGTTTTTAATTTTAATGGTGGTGGTTATGCTACCTTAAGTTTTATACCGACACTTAGCACCATGATTCTTGGGCTATTTGCTGGAAGGATACTACTGGAAGATAGTTCTGATAAAGTAATAAGTTTCTTGAAAATTGGTGGCAGCTTAATTGCTATCAGCCTAATCCTTCATTTTGCAGGAATAAACCCCATTGTAAAAAGAATCTGGACGCCATCTTGGACTTTATTTAGTGGTGGCTTATGCTTTTTTATTTTAGCATTCTTCCATTGGTTAGCTGATAAAAAAGAAATTATCAAGCCGTTTAACTGGCTTAAAATAATAGGCATGAACTCTTTAGCAGCCTATGTCATGGCTCATACCATTGACAGTTTTATACACAAAAGCTTTCAAATACATATTGGACAAAACTATACTAGCTTTCTTGGGATGCCTTATGAAACATTAGTTTCGGGAACTGTTATTTTGATAATGGAATGGCTTCTATTAAGATGGATGTATCAAAAGAAAATTTTCATTAAGGTTTGACATTAAGGACAAACCTTAATAAAAGAAAATCACTTGATTTTAATCTCATAAGGCATTCTGGCTTGTAGTTTCTCCATTTTCTGCAGCTCATTTATCTCTTTAAGATAGGGTGCTAAAATGCCTAATTTCTGATCTAATTTAAGAGAACTTTGCTCCGACAGTTTTTCCATTAAAAACTCTATCTCACTTTTCGCTTTTGGGTAATATCTAACCTGAAAATCGTCTTGTATACCTACATTTTCGGCAGCCAATTGAATAGCATCTTCTAAGCTTCCAAGCACATCAACTAAACCATTTTCTTTTGCCTGCAAACCCGTCCAAACACGTCCACTCGCTACAGACTTTAAATCTTCAATTGACATATTTCTGCCTTCAGCTGCCTTTGAGGTAAACTCTTCGTAACCTTCATTTACACTCTTCTGAATCATCATTTTCTCTACATCAGACATATCTCCCACCAGAGAAGGGAAATTTGAATGTTCATGAGACTCCACTCCGTCAAAAGTTATACCCAATTTGTTATTCAGCAGCTCTTCTGTATTAACCAGCATTCCAAAAATACCAATTGAACCAGTAATGGTTGTTGGGTTTGCAAAAATGGTATCACAGCCCATTGCCATATAATAACCCCCTGATGCAGCATAGTCTCCCATACTGGCATATACTGGCTTCTCTTTTTTAGCAAGTTGAACTTCTCTCCACATAATATCAGAAGCTAAAGCACTTCCTCCGCCAGAGTTAATCCTTAATACTATGGCTTTTACTTTTTTATCTTTTGCGGCTTTTCTAAGCTCCTTTATCCAACTTTCCGATGCTATCACCTCATTGGTTCCTTCACCAGAAACTATGCTTCCTTGTCCTACTATTACCGCAATTCTTTGATTTCTATCCCCACTTTTAATCATTTTCTTAGCCTTACCATATTTCTCGGCTGAAATGAAATTGATTTTATCATCTTTTTCTATTTCCAAAGCTTCTCTTAAAGCAGCTTCAAATTCATCAAAATACCCTACATCCGTAATTAACTTTCTTTCTAAAGCGTCTTTAGAGGAGCTAATATTATCGTTAAGTATCGCTTTTATTTCTTCATCTGTCATTCCACGAGACTCCGCCACTTGATGATAGATATGGTCTGCTATTGAAGTTATATAAGAAGTTACTTGCTCGCGATTAGCATCAGACATATTAGTTCTGATAAATGGCTCCACTGCACTTTTATAGTCTCCTACTTTGAAGACAAGCGGCTTAACACCAATTTTATCAAAAAGTCCTTTGAAGAATGTCACTTCTCCATACAAGCCATTAAACTCTAAACCACCAGCTGTATTCAAGAATATTCTATCTGCCACGGAATTGATATAAACCGCCTGTTCAGACATCACCTCCGAATAGGCATAGATAAACTTACCTGATTCTTTAAACTCCTCCAGTACATTTCTAAGCTCTTCTAATGTTCCAAAGCTCGCTTGAGGATATCCAGAATCTAAAAATATACCTTTAATATTCGGATCTTCTTTAGCATTAAGAATAGCCGACTTTAAACTAACTAAACCTACTTTACTTGGCCCGTTTTCAAAAAGCACCGCTAAAGGATCCTCTGAAGGGGCGTCCTCTACTATAAGTTGGTTAAGATTAAGCTCTAAAACCGAGTTTTCTTTCACTGTGACTACAGAATCGGAACTAGAAAACATAGAACCAATACCTACTAAAAGAATCAGTGATAGGATAAAAAAGACGAACAACCCTGCCACTGTGGCCAAAACGTATTTGAAAAATTGAAGCATGTGCTTTTATTATTATGAATCTTGATAAATCAAAAATAGAGATACAAAAGTAAGATTGGTTAAGATTGTATCATGTTTTTATTGATAAATGGTATTTTGCACACCCAAAAACCTTATTTCAACAATTTTAATGGACAGAGGAATATTCCTTAAAGCTTGTAATTTTTGTGTTTATCAAGAAAGAACCCAAGATGAAGTGCGTCAAAAACTCCAAGAATGGCACACTTATGGCGAACCTGCCGAAGAAATTATATCGGAATTGATTCAAGAAAATTTCCTGAATGAAGAACGGTTTTCTAAAGTTTATGCTGGAAGCAAATTTAGAGTTAAGAAGTGGGGACGAAGAAAAATCTTGCTAGAACTAAAGAAACGTGGCCTTACAGATTATTGTATCAAAAAAGGAATGTCCGAAATTGACGAGGAAGAGTATTTTCTTGTGTTACAGGCATTGCTTCACAAGAAGCTTCACTCCTTAAGAACGGAATCAAACCCTTTTGTCAAAAATCAGAAAGCAGCTAAATATGCCATGCAAAAAGGGTATGAAAGTAATCTAATTTGGGAAATATTGAAGAAAAACGACTAACTTCAAAGCCTACCACACTTCGCTATAAATCAACAAACCCTAAAATTGATGAAATACGACTACATAATAGTGGGAGCTGGAAGTGCTGGATGCGTTTTGGCCAACAGGCTTTCTGAAAACCCAGCGAATCAAGTTTTGCTTTTAGAAGCCGGCGGACCTGATAAAAAGCTAGAAATTCATATTCCAGCAGGATATGCAAAACTTCACCGAACTAAAGTGGACGGTGGCTACTATACAGAACCGCAAGAGCATATACTAAATAGAAAAATATACCTCCCAAGAGGGAAAGTGCTAGGAGGGTGTAGCTCTACAAACGCCATGGCATATGTACGAGGAAACCAGGAAGATTATAATGACTGGGCGGCCGCTGGGAACAAAGGCTGGAGCTATAAAGATATACTCCCATATTTTAAAAAGTCAGAACATAATGAAGACCATCAAGACCAATATCATGGTAGTGGCGGTGAGCTGAATATTACTTTTAATCAGAGTTTCGGAACGCCATTTTCAGAAGCGTTTATAAATTCTGCCATAGAACAGGGCTTTGAGCTAAACCCTGATTATAATGGAGCTTCGCAAAAAGGTGTAGGTAAATTTCAGTTTAGCATAAAAGACAGTAAAAGGCACAGTGCAGTTACTGCTTTTCTTAAACCCGCTTTTAAAAGAAAAAACCTCCGCATAATTACCAGAGCTACTGTTAGGAAGGTCATTATAGAAAATGATAAAGCTACAGGCGTAGAAGTAGAACTTGGAAAAAACAATATTCAAACCTTTCAGGCTACTAATGAGATTATTCTTTCGGCTGGCTCTTTTGTTTCTCCTCAGTTATTGATGCTTTCTGGAATTGGCGAAAAAAGTCAATTAGAAAAACACGGTATCACATGCATTAAAGAACTGGATGGTGTAGGAAAAAACCTACAAGACCACCTTTTTTATGGTGTGAGTGGCCTTGCCAATACACAAGAAGGTCAAAACCACCATTTATCTTTATTCAATCAAACCAAAGATTTCATTCAATACCTCTTTACCAAAAAGGGAGCATTGACCATTGGCCCATTAGAGTCTGTAGCTTTTGGCTGCACCGCCGCTAGTCCGAATAGAATTGATTATCAATTACACTTTGCAGCCATAAACATTGGAAATGACTACACCGTGGATATTTACAATCACAAATCACTTCCAAAGCAAGATGGCTTCACCATTTTACCAACCCTTTTAAGACCTAAAAGTCGAGGGGAGATAAGCCTTAAGAGTTCTAATCCTTTTGACCAAGCACTTATCCAACCCAATTTCCTTTCAGAAGAAGCAGACAGACTTCTACTTTTAAACGCTGGCAAAAAAGCTTTAGCGATTTTACATTCTAATGCCTTCTCAAAACACATGAAGGCCCATTTAACTCCGCCAGATTATAGTTCTGATGAAGCATTTATGGACCACATTTTAAAACAAGTAGAAACGGTCTACCATCCTGTAGGAACTTGCAAAATGGGGGCTGACGACATGGCTGTTGTAGACGAAAAATTAAGAGTCAAAGGAATTGAAAACTTGAGAGTAATTGATGGTTCCATTATGCCGACCATAGTTTCTGGTAATACCAACGCTCCCATCTATATGATTGCTGAAAAAGGGGCAGCTGCTATTCTTAAGGATTAATTTCAAAACAGGGCATAGCTTTAATTATTCAAACAATATTTTGTACTTTTCTGATTCATTCATCAAGCTAAACTAAAAATTGGAAAACATCATAAACTACTTTGATACCATTCCACCCCTTCATAGAACCATAATTCTTGTAGGAGGAATAGCCTTCTTTTGGATTTTGGAGTCAATATCTCCTTTGTTTGAATTCAAGTATAAAAAGGTCAAACACGCTGGTCTAAACATTTTCTTTACCCTAACCACCATTCTGGTCAATTTTCCCCTTGCTTTTATCCTTGTAAAATCATCAGACTGGGTAGTAAAAAATGACTTCGGTATTATTAATTGGCTTCCAGAAATGCCCATTTGGGCCTACGCCATTTTGGGTTTAATGATTCTTGATTTAATAGGAGCATACTTTATTCACTGGCTAGAGCATCAAGTAAAATGGATGTGGATGTTTCATTTAATTCATCATTCCGACCTTAATGTGGACACCACTTCAGCAAATAGACACCATCCTGGCGAAAGCGTTTTTAGGCTTGTATTTACTACCATAGCAGTAGTGATAACGGGTGCACCCATGTGGATGGTTTTCATGTATCAATCTATCTCGGTGGTGCTTTCTCAGTTTAATCATGCCAATATAAACCTACCAAATAACGTTCATAAAATACTGAGCTACTTTATAGTAACACCTAACATGCACCATGTGCATCACCATTACACACAACCATATACCGACTCGAACTATGGAAATATTTTTTCTATTTGGGACAGAATTTTCGGTACGTATAGTAGTTTAGAAAAAAATAAATTAATCTATGGAATAGATACCTACATGTCTCCTGAGGAAAACGAGCATATTGGCTCCCTCTTAAAAATTCCTTTTGAAGCATATCGAGATCCTGAAAACGAAAAATATAATAAAAAACCGTGAGCATAGTCATAAAAGGTACCGGAACAGAACTTCCAGAAAGAGTCATAAAGAACGACTACTTCCTTGACCATCAATTCATGAGCCCTGATGGCGTTCCAAATCCCAAACCGCAAGCAGAAATAATAGCCAAACTAGAAGCTATTACAGGAATAAAAGAAAGGCACTACATTGCAAAAGAAGGAGACTCAGCTCCACTAATGGTAGCTGCTGCCCAAAAAGCCATTCAAGATTCTGGGCTCAACAAAAACGAGATTGACGGTATCATAGTGGCTCATAATGCTGGTAACATGCTAGAAGGCACCGCTGGTTTTCATACCGTGCCTAATATGGCTGCTATTTTGAAAAACAAGCTCGCAATAAGTAATCATGAGTGTTTTGCTTATGACATTCTCTTTGGCTGCCCAGGCTGGATTCAAGGAATAATTCAAGCCAAACAGGCGATAGAAGCTGGCGATGCCACAAACGTTTTGGTACTCGGCATTGAAGTGGCCTCTAGACTCTTAGACCCTCATGATTTAGATTCCATGATTTTGGCGGATGGCTGTGGTGCAGCCATAATATCCTCTTCAGAAGAAACCGATTTAGGAATTTTATCATATGCCACATTTTCTCATGCTCAAGAAGACCTTGGCTGCATTTATTTAGACAAATCAAATAATCCTGACTTAGACCTTCCTACACTATTCAAAATGAATGGTAAGGATGTTTATAGATATGCCACCGTTTGGGTACCAAGGGTTATAAAAAAAGCTCTCGATAAAGCCAAACTAACCGTTGCAGACGTAGATATGTTTTTGTTTCATCAAGCCAACGGTAAAATGCTGCATGCTTTTGCAAACAATTTAGCTGAAATGTATGGCATGGAAGGCACTTCGTTTGAAGGTAAAATACCAACCACCATTCAGTTTACCGGAAATACTTCGGTAGCTACTGTTCCAACCATGCTCGCTTTGATTTTGAAAAAACAGCTAGGCGACTACGAAATAAAAAAAGGAATGACCGTAGTAATGGCTTCGGTAGGTGCTGGCATGCATTGTAATGCCCTCGTTTATAAGTTTTAAAAACAACATAAAAATGGATAAAGTAGCAGACTCAAATAAGACAGAACAAATTCGTGACACTTTTGCTGCTCAAAAAGCCAATCAGTATGTTATTGCCAACTGCACCATTAAGGAAAGAAAAGCAAAGCTTAAGGCTTTAAATAATGCCGTAGAATTTACCTATAGAGATAAAATTAGAGCAGCCATGATGGCGGACTTCAAAAAGCCAGCAGAAGATGTTGACCTTAATGAAATTTTTATCATCAAAAACGAGGTTAAAGAAGCACTTCACCATTTAGGACAGTGGACCAGAGACCAAGCGGTAAGTACTCCAATAAGTCTTTTGGGCTCTAAATCATATATAAAGTATGAACCAAAAGGGGTTTGCTTGATTATCTCTCCATGGAATTTCCCTTTTAACCTGACATTTGGCCCACTGGTTTCGGCCATTGCAGCAGGAAACACGGTTATCATAAAACCTTCAGAAATGACACCTAACAGCTCTGCTATTATTAAAGAAATAGTGGAAGAACTTTTTGACCCTAATGAGGTTGCTGTTTTTGAAGGGGCGGTTGAAACGTCAACGGCTTTGCTCGAGCTACCATTTAACCATATATTTTTCACAGGCTCTCCTGCCGTAGGTAAAATAGTGATGAAGGCTGCCGCCAAAAACCTATGCTCTGTTACGCTAGAACTGGGCGGAAAATCACCAACCATAGTTGACGAAACCGCTTCCGTTAAATCAACGGCAAAAAGGCTTATTTGGGGTAAATTCCTAAATACGGGTCAAATATGCATTGCTCCTGATTATCTCTATGTACACGAAAATAAGAGGGAGGAACTCATAGCTGAGATGAAAAATGTCTTGGTAAAGTTTTTTGGAGAAAACCCAGAAAACTCTGATTCTTACAGCAGAATGGTCAACACCAAACATGCCGAAAGAGTAATGGGCTATGTCAAAGATGCTGTAGCTAAAGGTGCCAAAGTAATAGCAGGAGGTCAGTCAAATGAAAAATACATTGCCCCTACATTGATAACAGATGTGGCTAAAGACAGCTCATTAATGTTGAATGAAATATTTGGCCCCGTTTTACCCATTTTTACCTTTCAAAATATTGACGAAGTCATAGGTGAAATAAACGCTGGAGAAAAACCACTGGCACTTTATATCTATAGCAACAGTAATAAAAACACAGATTATATATTAAATAACACAAGAGCTGGCACCACTTGTATCAACAATAACGACGTCCAGTTTTTTAACGGAAACCTTCCTTTTGGTGGTTCTAATAATAGCGGTATTGGGAAATCACATGGCTACTATGGATTCCTTGCCTTTTCAAATGCAAGAGGAGTTTACAAACAAATTATCCCTGGTGCTATTGAAATGATTATGCCTCCCTACACAGGCTTCAAAAGAAAACTAATTGCCCTTACATTAAAATACTTTTAAGACTATGCTTAATTTATCAACCTGCCTCCAAGAAAGTGCTAGAAAATACCCTACTCGCACGGCCTACATCTTTGGCGAAACTGAATTGAACTTTGCTCAAATAAACGGTGCTGCCAATCAAGTAGCGAATGGCTTAGTGGCCAAAGGGATAAAACCAGGAGACAAAGTTGCCTTGAGCTGTTTTAACCTCCCTTACTTTCCAATCATTTATTATGGTATTTTAAAAGCTGGGGCAGCCGTAGTGCCTTTAAGTGTTCTACTAAAAAAAGACGAAATAGCTTATCACTTGTCTGATAGTGGTGCCAAGGCATATTTCTGTTTTATAGGTACTGAAGATTTGCCGATGGGAAAAATGGGTTACGATGGCTTCCAACAAGCAAACTCTTGTGAGCATTTCTTCATGATTATGCCAAAGCCAGAAATGCCCTCTAGCATAGAAGGCACACAAACTTTAGGCAGCTTAATGAATGGACAATCTCCACTGTTTGACACCGTTCAAACTGGTGCAGAAGACACCGCTGTGGTAATTTATACTTCGGGTACTACAGGAAAGCCAAAAGGTGCAGAATTAACACATAGTAACTTACTTCAAAATGCCATTCTTTCGGCAGATTTGGTTACTATGAACACTGATGACACTCTGCTAATAGTTCTTCCATTGTTTCATATTTTCGCCATGACTGTACTTATGAATGCAGCCACCTACAGAGGAGCAAAGTCCGTTTTATTGCCAAAGTTTGATGCAGCATCTGTTTTTTCTCTTATGCAAGAGCACAAAGTGAGCGTTTTTGCCGGTGTACCAAGTATGTATTGGGGGCTATTAAACTATAAAGAAGAGAATTTCGATTATGCTCAAATAGCTTCAAATTTAAAGATTTGTGTGTCCGGTGGTGCGGCTCTTCCTGTAAATGTTTTAGAGGAATTTGAAGCTCGTTTTAAAGTTGATATTATAGAAGGGTATGGCATGTCCGAAGGCTCACCTGTGGTGACTTTTAATCAATTAGACCTTGGAAGAAAACCTGGCTCCGTAGGAAAACCTGTTTGGGGAGTTGATGTCAAAATAGTGGATGCCGAAGATAACGAAGTACCTGTAGGCGAAAAAGGAGAACTTATTTACCGTGGGCACAATGTGATGAAAGGTTATTTAAACAGGCCTGACGCAAACGCCAAAACACTTAAAAATGGCTGGCTTTACTCTGGCGATGTTGCTATCAAAGATGAAGATGGATTCTTTTTCATCGTAGATCGTACCAAAGAAATGATTATCAGAGGTGGTTTAAATGTTTATCCTAGAGAAGTAGAAGAGGTAATCATGCAGCATGACATGGTTTCTATGGTGGCCGTAATAGGCATACCAAACGAAAGGAGAGGCGAAGAAATAAGAGCCTGCGTGGTTTTAAAACCTGGTCAAACCATCAGCGAAGAGGATTTAATAGCTTGGACAAAGGAGCGTATAGCCGCCTATAAATACCCAAGAGAAGTAAGGTTTATGGATGCACTTCCTATGAGTGCTACCGGAAAAATATTGAAGAAAGAGATTAGTAGGGATTAACTTCCACTAAAATTAAATCCGTGTTCCTATTGATTTATAGAACACGGATTTTTTTGATTAGACACGGATGCCTAGCGGCACACACGGTGGCAAGTTCTTCTGGAAAATCGTACTTGCCGTAAAAGCAAAATCTGTGTGCTATATCACAAATAAATAAACTTTCATTCCCCCCATTTCTTCCAAGAACCTACGCATCTAAAACCTGTCCACGCATTGGGACCTTCAAATTTATTCTTAATACTTTCAGGTTCTTTCTCATAATAATTTCCACCCATAGAATAACCTTCTTCCAGGATTATTTCCGAGACGTTATCGTTCATTTTAAGTATTGGGTTTCTATTCCTAGTCACTTGATAACCTATAAAAACATTAGACAAGCCGTTTTCAATAGTACTCCCTTCTAAATTGTAATTCTCTGCCAATATGTGCCTATTTTTTTTCTTATATCTCCCATCGATATCGTCGGCATATTTTAGGGAAACCCGCCACTCTTTCTCTGTGGGAATCCTAAATTCAAAATAGTATAGCTTATCCTTCAGTTCAGGATGAGACTTAAAAATTTCATTAATACTAGTACTCTCCCCTTTCTTAAAAAAGTCCTCCGAAACCAATTTTAACTCCTTTAAAATATAACTAAAGAGTGTTTCCGTTCTCCAATCTGCAAATCCTTTGGCTTGATCTAGACTAACAGAAATAAGCGGAAAGTCTCTATAACCTGGATATCTTAAATAGTCTTTTTCTAACCCTATCACTCCGTCCCAATCTAACTTTAGCGAGTTGTATTGTTTTGAAGAATCTCCATTAACCTCTTTAGTATTATAGTCATAAAGCAACCAATCGATATTTGACATCTCAACTTGGTCACAAAAAAGAGTATCATTTACTTGAATCATATTTGGAGGGACAAAAGACCGATAATTTTCTAATGTCAATTTCTTTTGCCCAAAACATCCCAAAGGTAAAATGCCTGAAATAAGCAATACATAATATTTGAAAGTTCGTTTCATTCTGGACTAATTATAAATGTTTAAGATTACGAACTCCAGACAATTTAGAGAATAGTTCTAATTCTTATAGGAATCTAATCCTACTTATCCTAAAACAAAATCCATGTCCAATCCTAGTCTGCCGACAGGCAGGCGTAAAATCCGTGTTCTTATTGATTTATGGAACACGGATTATAGACCGTCAATTAATTTGACCTACCAAAACAAAGCATATAATGCTATCACCACTATTCCGATAGCGAAAGCGGAGATATTGAAAGTCGCATTTGTTTCGAACGTTTTCTTTGATAACTCAATACCCTTAGGGTCTTCTTCGCCATTGCTATCCAAGTGACTAATAATCACAATTACCAATGCAGCCAATACGGCCGACAAGCCCATTTGATGCATAAATGGTAAGTCTGTGAAAATATTGAAAGAAGCCGTTATAACTATTGAAAGCAATGCTCCCCAAATAGCACCTCTATTGGTAGTTTTCTTGTAAAAAAGACCTAACATAAATACCGCCAAAATACCAGGACTCACCATTCCTGTGTATTTCTGAATAAACTGGAACGCTTGGTCAATTCCTCCTAAAAGTGGAGCCATGATACAAGCAATGATTAAAGCTACAAAAGCAGAGATTCTACCAATGTTAACCAATTTCCCTTCTGAAGCATTTTTATTGATATACTCTTTATAAATATCCATAGTGAAAATGGTAGAAGTAGAGTTAAGCATGGATGCTAAAGAGGAAACGATAGCCGCTGTTAACGCCGCAAACGCAACTCCTTTAAGACCCGAAGGCAATAGTTGTAACAACCAAGGATAAGCTTTATCTGCCTGCTCTAAACTTGGAAGGTTAGATTGACCCAAATCCCCTAACCTAGCCATTACTTCAGGGTCATTGACCATAACATATGCCGCAATACCAGGAATTACCACTATAAACGGTATCACCAATTTTAAAGCCGCTGCTAAAACAATACCTTTTTGAGCTTCTTGAAGCGACTTTGCCGCCAAGGTTCTTTGAATGATGTATTGGTTAAAACCCCAATAGTAAAGATTAGCCACCCAAAGTCCTCCAACTAAAACCCAAATACCTGGCAAGTTTTGATACTCTGGATTTGACTGGTCTAAAATCATGTGGAAATTTTCAGGCACAGCTGCAAACACTTGCTTGAAACCTGTAATCACACCCGCACCATCTGAAAGTGTATTTAAAGCCAAATAGGTAGTACACAAACCACCAAGAACCAAAAATACCACCTGAACCACGTCTGTCCAAGCTACGGCAGAAAGCCCACCGTAAAGCGAATATGCTGCTGCAAAAAGTGCTAAACCTGCCACACCGTACATCATAGGCACACCCATGATAGTTTCTAAAGCCAAAGCACCTAAATAAAGCACTGAACTAAGATTGACAAAAACATAAAGACCTATCCAGAAAACAGCCAAAATAGTTTTTAACTGTGTACTAAACCGCTTCTCAACAAACTCCGGAATAGTATAAAGCCCCTTTTCGATAAAAATTGGTAAGAAATACTTACCTACCAAAAGCAAAGTTATAGCTGCCATCCACTCATAAGAAGCAATAGCCAAACCACCAGCAAAACCAGAACCAGACATCCCAATAAACTGTTCGGCTGAGATATTCGCCGCAATTAAAGATGCTCCAATAGCCCACCATGGAAGTGATTTACTGGCAAGAAAATAGTCTTCAGATGTTTTTTCGCCTTTACGAGAAACCCACAGCCCAACCCCAAGGATTAGAACAGCGTAAGCCGCAAAAATGACGTAATCTAAGGTTGAAAAATTCATAAAATTATTTATATAGCGTTAGGGTAAAATTCAAATCTGCCACAAATATAAGCTTGTGATTGAAATATGAGGGCAAATGACTTAAACAAGTGCATTCAAAATGATATAAAACAAGGATGGGCAAAGCAAACAACCCAAGCCTGTATAAAAAGTAGCCGTTAAGGCTCCATAAGGCACTAATTTGGGGTCTGTTGCGGCTAATCCTGCTGTCACTCCGCTAGAAGTACCTATCAATCCACCAAAAACAATGGCCGAGTGCGGATTATCTAAACCTATTCGTTTTGCTATTAAAGGTGTTATTATGGTGGTAACCACTGTTTTTATTACGCCTATAGCTATACTTATGGCTATCACATCAGAGCTGGCTCCTAGTGCGGACCCCGTTACTGGCCCTACTATATAGGTGCATGCTCCGGCCCCAATAGTAGTCAAACTTACTACATCTGTGTAGCCCATAGCCGCGGCTATTACTACTCCAAAAAAGAATGAGAAGATTACACCCACGAATAATGCGACCACACCGGCCAAGCCTGCATGTTTGATTTTATCTAAATCTGCTCCCATGGCTGTGGCTACCACGGTAAAATCTCTGAGCATAGAGCCTCCAAGCAATGCCATCCCTGCAAAATATGGCACATTAGAAATTCCTTTTTCTCCGCCAAAAGTGGCCAGCCATAAGCCAATTAATACTGCTATGGCCACTCCTGGTATTTTTTTGCGTAAGAACTTTCCAGAAAACCAGAAAGAAAATAACATAATAACACCTACTAGAAGAAAGGCGAAGACTAGTCCGTTTTTATCAATAAGGGTTTTTAGTAACTCCATGGTTAGGCTTTAGGTTTCCCAATTTTAGAAATGACAGGAACCAATAAGAACGAACCCAAAGTCACCAAAACACCTACCATAACAGCGACCCAACCACCTGAAAGGGCAGCCTTTACATTTAAAATGGAAGCCATAGCCACCACCACAGGAATATACATGGAGCTCCAGAATAATATTCCTTTCTCAGTTTCGGCTTCTAACCAGCCTTTCTTTTTCATATAGGCATTAAGCAAAATCAGCAAAAGCATTGCAAAACCCACACCACCAACATCGCCATTTACACCAATGGTTTCGCCTAAAAATGTACCAATAAGTTTGCCTATTAAATAAC
Organism: uncultured Arcticibacterium sp.; assembly: GCF_964021845.1. NCBI lineage: Bacteria > Pseudomonadati > Bacteroidota > Cytophagia > Cytophagales > Leadbetterellaceae > Arcticibacterium > uncultured Arcticibacterium sp. The sequence continues at coordinate 223,416 of NZ_CAXHZC010000007.1, forward strand.
AAAAGGCCAATAAGGCTACTCCATAAATTTTCATAATCCTTCGTCTTATTTAGAGTAGTTTTTTCAATTCTTTCTTAGTCACTTTGCCCATGACATTTCTTGGTAAATCTTCCTGAAATATGTATTTCCTCGGCATTTTATAGTTTGGAAGCTTTTCTTTTAGCCAAGTATTTAGTGCCTTTAGGTCAATCTCCGACTCCTTTGCAATTAGGCTGGCTCCAATAATTTCTCCCCACTCATCGTCAGGAACACCTACTACACCACAGTCTTTTATGCCGGGATATTTCCTAAGTACTTCTTCAATTTCTAATGCCGAAATTTTGTACCCACCAGACTTAATAATATCAACCGAATTTCTACCTAAGATTCTATACGCTCCTTCTTCAAAAACAGCAATATCTCCTGTTTTGAACCAACCATCTACCGTAAAAGTCTCTGTGGTAGCTTCTGGCTTCTGCCAATATTCTTTAAAGACGTTTGGCCCTTTTATTTGAATTTCCCCTTGACTTCCGTCTGTAATTTCATTTTCCTCTTCGTCAGCTAGTCTAACTGTCACTTTTGGCAAAGCCTGACCTATATAACCGGGTTTACGCTCTCCTTCATAAGGATTACTAATGGCCATTCCCATTTCTGTCATTCCGTACCTTTCTAAAAGTGTTTGACCACTTATGGCACGCCATTGCTCTAAAACAGATATTGGCAGAGCCGCCGAACCTGAAACCATGAACCTAAACTTATTCAGTGCATCAGAAACGTCTTTTTGAGCCTCTTCTTCCATCGTATTATAATGAGCTATGAGTTTAAAATAGATAGTAGGCACCGCCATGAAAATATTGACTTCACCTTTACAGAAAACCTCAAAGATACTTTCTGGATTAAACTTAGGAATAAACTCTACACAAGCCCCAGACCATAAAGGAGAGCAAGTAGCATTAATAATACCATGCACATGGTGCAGCGGTAGCACGTTCAATATTCTATCTTCTTTTTGCCATGCCCAGGCTTCTACCAATGAGGTAACCTGAGCCTCAATGTTTGCATGCGTACTCACCACACCTTTCGGGTTTCCCGTGGTGCCGCTGGTATAGAGAATCATGGCTCTTCTGCTTTCATCTATATCTGGCAAATAACCTGAAGTGGCTAAAACATTCTTTCTGTTTAGTAATAACTCTTTGTTAAACTTGGAAACCAAAGGTTCATATTCATCTGAATGAATAATGGTTTTGGCCTGTGTATCTTCAATCACATATTTCAATGACTCATAGGGGTGCTTAACGCAAAGCGGCACTGCCACGCCACCAGCACGCCAAATTCCCCACTGTATGGCTACGTAGTCAAAACCGGGGTTTACTATAAAAGCAATTCTAGCCTCTTTTAGGTCTTTCCTACCCTGCAACAAAGCAAGCGAAATATTTTCTGAGCTATTTAAAAGGTCTTGATACGTATAATCTTTGTTTTCACTGCGGACAGCTACTCTTTCTAAATGAGCCTGAGCTCTTTCTACTATATTAATCAAATCGAGTTTCAATAAAGGTTTAGATAGCAATATAGGTACGTGAAGCCCTTTTAGCTATAAAAACAAAAAAACATTAATTATTTATCACCCACAATTTGGAGTTTCAAAAATAATTTGTACTTTTGCAGTCCAATATCGCGGGATGGAGCAGTTGGCAGCTCGTTGGGCTCATAACCCAAAGGTCGTAGGTTCGAGTCCTACTCCCGCTACTAAAAACAGAAAAGAGGTCATTTGGCCTCTTTTTTTGTGTTTAATTATTGCTGCCAAATCTATATTTTAAGTAAATTTGAATATATTGATTGAGCTTATGAAAAAGTACATCGACTTAATATCTTCTGACCATAATATATTGCTTGGCAAGCCAGTAATAAAAGGAACACGAATATCTGTTGAACTCATTTTAAGGAAACTATCTCAAGGTGCTACCATGAATGCCCTTTTAGAAATGTATCCTAGCTTGAATTTAAAACAAATTCAAGCTGCGATGGCATATGCTGCTGATAGCTTGGCTAATGAAGAAATCCTTATTACCGTTTAATGATACTTGCGGATGAGAATATAGATCATTCCTTTATCCTTGACCTAAGGAAAGCAGGAATAGAAGTATACTCCATCTACGAGTCGAAAAGATGTCAAAGAAAGTTCTTTAATGACAAAAAATAGTCATTCATGATTTTTTGTATCCGAACCATTTGATTGTACTCATTAGTTTTCTTTAGCTTCTTCCTAACAAGTTTAAAAGGTTTTAGTCTTATTAAATCTTCATTCGCAAAAAACATATCTAACCTCTCTTCTGGATAATTAGTCCCAAAGCTAACTACACTCATGATAATCTCATCTTCTGAAAAGTGCAAGTCAAACTCAAGCTTTACTGGAAAGTTTCTTAATGAGTTTTTAGTGTACAAGTAATGCAATTCAAATTCATTCTTTATTCGTATAAAATCATTAGTGACAATTACCAAATCAACTTCTGAGCCATATTCTAGCAAAGACTTAAACCAATCAACTGAGCGACTATTTAACTCTGACTTAGTACCTAGTACTTTTAATTTTGCCTGTCCATTTTCAAAAGACCAAATTTGTTCCTGCTTATATGTATCCTCCCCGGTATATACAAACTCAAACTTAGCTTGACTGCTAAGATTTATACCAAGCATCATTAAGTAAAAAAAAGATAATCTCAACATCTTCGAATTGTTATATATATCAACTCTATTATCGGACAAAGCCCAACCTTATTACAGAACTAAAACTATTATTTTGGCCAAATTATTTTTTTCGTTAATAAGCCACAACCAAATCAAGATAAATATTAACTCGAAAAACCTTTTCCAACTCTCGATTATGGAATACCCCAAGTATATCCTCGTAAAAGACTAGAAACAACTTAGGGAGTAAAAACCATATCGTCATTAGTTACAAGTTATTTTCTAAACTACTACCTATCTTTGCCCCATGCAAAAAACACATAGAGCTGGCTTCATAAGTATTATTGGTAAACCAAACGTGGGGAAATCTACTTTGATGAACCAACTGGTTGGCGAAAAACTATCTATCATCACTTCAAAGGCACAAACTACCCGTCATAGAATAATGGGAATAGTAAATGGCGAAATGAATGGTGATGATTTCCAACTGGTTTACTCCGACACACCTGGTATTATAAAACCGATGTATGAGCTGCATAACTCTATGATGGAGTTTGTTCATGGCTCGCTAGAAGATGCTGATGTGGTTCTTTTTGTTACAGACATTTTTGAGAAATACGACGAAGAAGACGTTATCCAAAAACTTGGAAAGTCTGACGCTCCACTTTTGTTAATTATCAATAAAATTGACCTAGCTACGGAAGAGCAAATACAAGAAAAAATAAATCACTGGAAAACAGTTTTAAACCCTAGGGAGATATTGACAATCTCTGCATTGCAGAATTTAGGGGTTTCTGAGCTTCTTGAAACTGTTGTCAAACTTCTACCCGTACACCCACCATATTTCCCAAAAGACCAACTAACAGATAAGCCTGAACGCTTTTTTGCAGCAGAAATGCTGCGTGAGAAAATCTTCACCAACTATAAAAAGGAAATTCCTTATAGCTGTGAGGTGGTGGTGACAGAGTTTAAAGAAGATGATGACATCATAAAGATTTACGCTGAAATATACGTAGAACGCTCCTCACAAAGAGCCATACTTTTAGGCCATAAAGGCGAAAGAATTAAGAAGGTAGGTACAGAAGCTAGAGAGGAGATGGAGGCGTTTTTTGAAAAGAAAGTCTTCTTGCAGCAATACATAAAGGTGGAGGCAGATTGGCGATTAAAAAGAGATAAGGTTAAGCGGTTTGGGTATTAGGGTGTCTGATGTTGGGTGTCAGTTGCTTGATGATTGATACCTAGTGTTTATTGGCCCTACTTTTGTCTTATGTCTAGAGTCTTTTAATCTATCAAAATGATTTACCTTCTTTCAAGCATTCTTTTCTCTGTTTTACTATTGGTCAACTTCAGGTTATTCCCAAAGTTTGGTGTTAATACGCTTCATGCCATTTCTCTCAACTATATAGTTTGTTTCGCTACAGGAATGCTCTTGATGCCCGCAGGGCAATCTTTCGCTCTAGATTTATCTCAAAACTGGACTTGGTACTGTTTGACCTTAGGCGTTGGCTTTATAATCACTTTTGTTTTATCAGGACTCTCTACCCAAAAAGCTGGTATTACCGTTACCTCTTTGGCAAATAATGTTTCTCTGGTCATTCCAGTTCTTGTAAGTCTGCTACTATTGGAAACGCAAGGCAAAACTTTTGACTTCTTAAATTATCTAGGTCTTTTCTTGGCTATTTTGGCGGTAGGCATAGCCACCTATCAAAAATCAGAAGATGGCCTAAACTCTTCACTTTCTAGCTGGTATTTGCCATTAGGTGTGTTTCTAATGTATGGAATCACCAATGCCGCTATTAATTACCTGAACCTGGAGTTTATTCCAAACCCTGAATTGACTATTCCAGTAACATTGGTCATGGTTTTAGGAGCAGCAATAGCTGGTCTTATTCTTTTGAGCTTCAGCTTAATTAAAAACAAAGAAGCTTGGGCATGGAAAAACGCTTTGGCGGCCATTTCTCTTGGCGTTCCAAACTTCCTGTCATTCTATTTATTGATACTGGCTCTTACGTCCTTTGGTAATAGTGGGGCTTTCGTTTACCCTATTTATAACATTGGCGTCATCATATTTTCAGCTAGTGTTGCCGCTATCTTTTTCCAGGAGAAGCTCAATAAAATAAACAAATTAGGCTTTATAATGGCCATAGTCGCCTTGTTTCTAATCTCTTACCAAGAGCTTTCTAGCTTGTTTTGAGAAATAAGCTAAGCCTTAATTGTACTATTACGTGATAGCACTGCACCTTTATTCGCTAGGTGCAGTGAAAAAGGAACTTAGCGAAGCATAATCCTCGTTGTTTCAGTATCTTTGCAGCCCTTTTCAGAAAAAGGGATTAATTTTAGAAAAGTATTAAAGTATTATGGCAAATATAGTAGCAATAGTTGGTCGCCCGAATGTAGGTAAATCAACCTTATTTAATAGGTTAATAGAGCAACGTATGGCCATAACTGACAACGTTTCTGGAGTTACCCGTGACCGTCACTATGGCGAGTCTGTCTGGACAGAAAAATATTTTACGGTTATTGACACTGGTGGATATGTGGTAGGCTCTGAAGACACTTTTGAGGGTGCCATTAGAGACCAAGTAGCCATGGCTTTGGATGAAGCTACCGTTGTGCTCTTTGTAGTGGATACCATGACAGGCCTAATTGATTTAGATAACGACTTTGCCAATATTCTTCGTCGTTCTAAAAAACCAGTAATAGTGGTTGCCAACAAAGCGGAGACTTTTGAAAGACAATCTTTAGTAGCTCCTGAGTTTTACTCCTTGGGAATGGGTGAGGTTTTCCCAATATCATCAACGGATGGCTCTGGAACTGGTGAATTATTAGACGAAGTGGTAAAACACTTTGAGGACGATGGCATAGAAAACCCTGATGATGGTATACCGAGAATATCAATTTTAGGAAGACCAAACGCAGGTAAATCATCTTTCCTTAATGCACTTTTAGGTAAAGATAGAAGTATAGTAACCGACATAGCAGGCACCACTAGAGACTCAATAGACACGCACTACAAACTTTATGGGAACCACTTTATTTTAACAGATACCGCTGGTATTAGAAAGAAAGCCAAGGTTCAAGAAAGTATAGAATTTTACTCTGTTTTACGTAGCCTTAAAGCCATGGAAAACTCTCAAGTATGTATCGTTTTACTAGATGCAGAAAGGGGTTTAGAGGCTCAGGATATGCACATTATTGCTCAAGCTCATAATTCTAAGAAGGGAATTGTGCTAATGATGAATAAGTGGGACTTAGTGGAAAAAAGCTCTAAAACAGCTGACCAGATGAAGAAGGAGATTCTAGAAAGGCTAGCTCCTATGAACTACATGCCAATGATATTTGCTTCTGCACTTCATAAGCAAAGGATATTTCAGGTAATAGAAAAGGCCATGGAAGTTTATGAGAATAGAAGCTTAAAAATACCTACATCAAAAATCAATGATGTGATGCTTCCTCACATTGAACGCACTCCTCCGCCTGCCGTAAAAGGTAAGTATATCAGAATTAAATACATCATGCAGCTACCTACACCTTCGCCTACTTTTGTATTCTTCTGTAATCTTCCGCAGTATATTCGTGAAGATTATGAACGATTCTTGAGAAACAAACTGAGAGAAAGTTTCGGTTTTGAGGGCTCTACTATTACTGTACTTTTCAGAAAGAAATAATAGTTTAGCTCATTACTATTAAAGCGTCAACTAATAGATACTTTTGCTTAAAAACTGTACATTGGAGTCATTTCAAACTTCTATGAGACAGTTTTTAGCATTATTGGGAATTTCATTCTTCTTTTTCTCTTGTGAGAAATCAGAAGTTTCGACACCCGAAAGACAAAGACTGGTAGGATACAAACAGGTTTATACTTACGAAAACAAAACCGATATTTACTCCGGAGTTTACAATTATGACCAGAATGGCTACCTAATAATAGAGGCAAAAAACGACACTTCTTATTCTAATATCACTGGACAAATAACCCCAGTAAAGGTAACCCATGAATACTTTTATAACACCGAAGGCTATTTGGTAAGGAAATATAGCGAAGCCCAAAGTATCACACTAGTAGACCAAGCCGAGGTTAATTATAGCTATAAAAATGAATTATTATCACTAGAAGACTTTAATGAAAATGTACGGGAGTATCGCTATGATAACCAAGGAAAACTCAGCACAACGATTTTCACAAACAAGTTTTCCGGAAATAAAACCATAGTGGACTACAACAATGATATCCCACTAAATTATGTTAAAACAAATGAAGGGTTTACCTTCTCGAAAGAAAATGAGAATACCTTTTTAGACAGCGATTTGCTTTTAAAAAGATACGAGAAGTATAGTAAAAACGAGCTCATTTTTGAGCAGGACTATACTTTACAAAAAAGCGGATTACCAGAGTCAGCCCTTCCTACCTTTAAGGGATTTCCGAAAATAAAAGCTTTTGACTACCGCATAGGTATAGAGAAGGAAATTGTAACACATAAAACCATTAATGGTGTCAGAATACTGTCAGACGAAAGAACTTTAAATCCTGAGTTTGACCAAAATGGCTATTTAATCAGGAACAGTGGTCAGGAACTTCTAAATCAAGAAACCGACAACCCCATCTTTCGAGACCTTCTTTTCGAGTACTATTATGAAGTGTATTAGCGGATAAAGACTCTTTTTGTTCGTGTTCCTTTTTCTGTCAAAATCTGAAGAATATATGTTCCCGAACTCAAATCCTGGGTGCTTAAATGCTTTACATTTTCAAATGTCTTCAGCTTTTCTCCTTTCATATTAAAAAGGTAGGCTCCTATTATTTTCTCAGACGACTGTACTTTTAAAACGCCCTCACTAGGGTTAGGGTAAATCAAAATCTTTTGTTTTGGCTCGGTAGCCAAAATGACCTCTTCAGAAATAGCAAAATCCATAAAAACATCACCCCCTGTTTTACTTTTCCCTTCTAAGCTTCCGTCTTGATTTCTGAAAACCATGGCTATTCTATACCAAGTGGCACTAGTCGGCACACCAGAGAAATATTTATTTGGTGTAAGTGAAATCTGCCATTTGGTATCAGAGCCACTCACTTTGTTCATTTGACCTATTCCGTCATCTTGTCCCCAGTTTCCTTTGGTGTACTCCCAGTTTTCATCAAAAAGCGAAGCCGTAATAATACCGGCATGCATATAAACCTTTTCAGCTCCTACTAAGCCCGCCGTGCCATTTCCATTAGCAGCAGCGGCATCAAAAGTGATGGTGATTGGCGTGTTTTTATAAAACTCTTTTGGGCTAATTTTTACTACCTCCGCTTCTGATTTCAAGTTTAGCCAGATTAATTCTTTACCATAACCAAAGCCTTGGGTTAGCGTATCCTTACTTTTTAAATAAAGACCAATTTTATAAATTTCTTCTTGCTCTGGAACATTGAAATACGCCCTTGGGTTTAAGCTTAATTGCCAGATATTCTCTTCAGCAGAGCTTAAAGTAAGTTCGTTCTCAGCACTTGGGTCAATTTTCAAATATTTTAAATCGACGCTATTAGGCGAATCTGTTACCACACCTGCCGCCAGAAATATCTGGTCAAGCTCTTTAAAATTGCCCTCACTCTCTGCCAAGTTTGCTCGCAAATTAAGCGTTACACCCGTCCCAGCTGAAAAACTCTCTGGCTCCGTAAAAACAATAGGCTCAAAAGTGGTAAGCAAACCTTCTTCTAGCTCCTGAAGCTTCACCGAAGTATAAATATGAAACTCCCCGGGGCTAAGCTCAAATACATGTTTTTCAGTACTAAGACTTAATGAGTCACCTGAAAAGTATTCAAACCACTTTCCTGCTTTAGGGAATACTATTTCTTTCGACTGAGTATTTATGTCAAAGTTTCCAACGATAAAGGCACCCATCTCATCTGCCTCAAAACTTATACTTTTTACGGCTTGATTTAAAGAAGTTTTGACAGTTCCTTCTGAAAATGTAGTTCTGTTATTCTGAACAAGATTTATGATAGCTGCATAAGCTTTGTATAAGTCTCTTCGCTCTTTTTGTTCGTAATAGCCTAAGCCACCTTCACCCCATGCTTGTGGTTTATTTCCTACTCTTCCATTAAAATCGATGGCCACATCATAGCCGAGTTCTTGAAACTGCCACATCATTTTTGGTCCAGGCAGCGTAAAGAAAAAAGCGGCCAACATTTTGTTTCTATTGAGTGCTATTAGCTCGTTGTTGGTATCGTAGGTGGTTGTTTTTATGGTACTATTATCGGCTTTATAAATCAATCGCTCCTCATCATGGCTTTCCATGTAAGCCACTTTCCCAAAGTCAGCAACATCAGAAATGTCTGTGGTAGCTTTTCCTGTCAGTAAATCTCCATAGGTATGCGTATAATTTCCCCAAGTTAGCATTCCAGCCTCTTGAAGTTCTTTCTCTTCGCTTTCTACAGCAAAATGCTCCAAAATCACATAAGCATCTTCTTTTTGCTCCCATATTTTAGATGCCATTCTTTTGAGAATAGCTATTCTAGCATCATCTTTTTGCCCCCATTTGTCAACATCATTAGGATTATTGGTTTGCGTAAACCCTTTTGACAAATCAAACCTAAAACCGTCAAAATGGAATTCATTGAGCCAGTAGGCGTTCACATCATCTACAAAAGACTGCGTATAAACGCTTTCATGGTTAAAGTCATAGCCTACATTAAATGGGTGCTTTGGTTCTTCGTTAAACCAGGGACTATCTGCCGCTGGTCTATTATTGGCCTCATCCCAATACATTTTCACCATGGCGTTTTGACCGTAGGCATGATTTAAAACCATGTCTAAAATCACAGCAAAACCTTCTTGGTGTGCTTTCTGAATAAAACTCTTTAAATCATTTTTTGAACCATAATATTTATCAGGAGCAAAGAAGTAGCTTGGATTGTAACCCCAACTTTCGTTCCCTTCAAACTCCATAATAGGCATAAGTTCAATAGCATTAACGCCTAAGGTTTTCAAATAACTGAGGGTATCAGAAAGGTCTTTATAACTGTGTGAGCCTATAAAATCACGAACTAGCAGTTCATAAATTATCAAGTTTTCTTTGGCTGGCTTCTGCCAAGAATTTTCACTTTGATTCCATTCGAAGGAATTTTGACCAGTTTGTAAAACAGTAGCTACGCCAAAATCAGTTCTTTGATATGCAGGCAAATTAGGATAAAGCTCTTCTGAAATATCGCCGTCATTCCATGGGTCTGCTACTTTATCGGCATAAGGGTCGCCTATTTTTATTTCACCGTCCACCCAGTATTGAAAAACGTACTCTTTTAAGGCTGTTAAATTGTCAATTTCTAACCAAAACAGTTCGCCATCAGGAGTCTTGTTCATCAAAAACTCATCTTGGACTTCCCAGTTGGTAAAATCGCCTACCACGTAAACAAAACTTTTCTGCGGAGCTTCCAATACTAAAGTTACCTTAGACTGGTCTTCCGAATAATTTATTCCCTTTTTTAATCCAAGGGGCACCTCCTTAGAACTGATTGTTTTTTGAATCACAAATTGGTATTCCTTTGTTATTTTTTGGGTGTCTAACTCAAAAATAGCTTCTGCTAAAAGTGTGGCTTTCTGAGTTACTTTTGGTGTATAATCAAAATCAATGGTCCGACTATTATCCTCCGAACTTAATAATTCAAAACCCTTACCTTGGTCTAAATATAAGGAAAGCTTGGTAGCTTCAGTAGATGCATCTGCTCTAAAACTAACAGCCTCGTCTTCTTTCAAATAAATGCTAGACGCTGTAGGAGCTGAAATTTGGACATAATTATTGACCGTGATATCAATGTAAATATCACCATTTGAAGCTACGCTACCACCACTAAAATCACCTGGAGTTCCTTTTCCTTCGTTACTTCCACTGGCGTTTCTAAAAACCATGGAAAGTCTGAAAATATTGATGTCCGTTCGCACACCATAATATGCGGCAATGTTTGAGATTTTAATTGACCAGAGATCTTCTTGACCAACCACTTTGGTCATTTTCCCTAGGCCATCATCTTCTCCCCAGTTTCCTTTGACATATTCCCAAGCCGTTCCGTTTGGTTGGTCAATAACCACACCCGAATGCATGTAAACGTTAGTGGCTCCCACCAAACCTTTTGTGCCCTTCGATGCGTCAAAAAATATTTCTATTTCATCATTAAGGCTAGGATTTTCTGGAGTAACTTTTACTATCTGAGCTTGCGAGCATAGCAAGCAAAATACGAAAAGAATGGAAAGTGTTATTTTTTGCATTTCAATAGGTTAATGTCTTACAAAATTAGGTCTAAACTACTTTCTATTCGTCCCGATTTAGAATGACCGTACAGCTTCTAAAACAGCAAAAGCAGCCATTAATGGCTGCTTTTGCGTACCGATTTATAAATGGGTACAAATATTTCTAATTGATATCAATTTTATCAATGTAAGACCACATCAGTTTGCATCGGTTTGAAATAGCCCTCGGTAGCTTTTTCAAACTCTGATTTTAGGCTAGCTCCTAGCTCAGATTCCTCTTCAAAAATGTTAGTCATTTCTCCTGGGTCATTTTTAACATTATAAAGTTGCTCTTCTTGGCTTACGCCAACTTCAATATTGACCTGCTTGCTTACGGCACTTCCTTTATATCTTGGGATATAGGCGTAGTCACCTTTACGATAAGACAAACGGCCTGTGGCTTCTAGAACCAAATTCTCTCTACCTACTTCGGATTCTCCTAAAAACGTGTCCATAAAATTTTGACTGTCGTCAAAATCAGATTTTGCTCCAACTAAGCTAGCTAAAGAGGCCGCTAAGTCTAGCTGACAAACCATGGCATTAGAAACACCTGGCTTCGCTTTCCCTTTCCAAGAAACTATAAAAGGAACTTTAGTACCCGCCTCAAAAAGGCTATACTTACCACCTCTCAATACACCTGCAGGTGTATGGTCGCCCAATTTCTCAACAGCTTCATCATAATAACCGTCGTTTAAAACTGGACCATTATCGCTAGAAAAAATAACAATGGTGTTTTCTAAAAGACCTTTTTCTTCAAGGTGCTTCATGATTTCACCTACACACCAATCTGCCTCTAAAATAGCGTCTCCCCTTGGCCCTAAACCTGATGTACCAACAAAACGTTGATTAGGTACTCTAGGCACATGCGGCTGATGTAAGGCATAATACATAAAGAAAGGCTTTTCAGACTCCGTGCTTTTATCAATTTGACCTTTAGCAATATCAAGAAAATGGTCTGCCATATCTTCATCAACCCAAAGAGCTGACTTACCACCTTTCATATACCCAATACGCGGCACACCATTATGCACAGATTGATTATGACCATGATGCCATTTCATTTTGGTCATCAATTCAGGATTAGAAATTGCCGTAGGCTCGCCCTCAAAATTCTCTTTATAACTCACAAAAAGGGAGTCGTCTGCCGAAAGATTATCCACTCTTCTATTATCTACATACACGGTTGGAGTCCTATCATTTGTGGCAGCCATGATGTAGGAATAGTCAAAACCAATATCGTTTGGCGTAATACTAATGTCTTCATTCCAGTTAATGCTTCCATTGCCTAAACCCAGATGCCATTTTCCTACTACGGAGGTTTCATAGCCCTGGCTTTTAAACATATCAGCAATGGTATATGAGGCTGAATCAATTAGCATTGGAGCATCACCAGCCAGAATCTTAGCTCTTTCGTTTTTCCATGGATACTGCCCTGTTAAAAGTCCATATCTGCTAGGAGAACAGGTAGCCGAAGTAGCATAGCCACTAGTAAATCTTATTCCATTGGCCGCTAAGGCATCAATATTTGGAGTTTCAAGTGTTCCTTGACCGTAAGCACTTACATCGCCATAGCCGAGGTCGTCAGCATAAATGACTAAAACGTTGGGTTGTGTTTTTCCTTCTTCTGTTTGCTTTGTGCATGAAAGAAACAAGCTCGATAAAGCCAGTGATAAGAGTATTTTTTTCATTTATAATTATTTTTCTGATAATACTATACTAGGATTAAACGGGTAACGGCCAAAGTCTTTGCCATAAACAGCCAAACCTCCACCGTTTTTAACAGACAATTTAACTTTCAGCTCACCATCCTTTTTTAAGCTTTTTAATTGACTTTTTGTAAGTGGTATTTTGACCATGTAACCATAGCTTCCTGCTTCATGAAGAAGTCTGTCTTCTTTTTGGCTATGCCAACTTAAAATACCTCTATGGTCAGCAGGGTCATCTTCTAAGTTTACATTTTTTACGGTTACTCCATTTATTGACACCGCAACTTTTGACGGAAACTTAGTTTCGTCCGTCATTGGGTATGAGTTCTTATTTTGACTTGGCTCTGCAATAGCACCCAACATATAATCCATGTCAATCAAATCTATACCGCCCCTGTCTTTTGCAAAAAGTTCTTTGGCTCCTAGCTCCATAAGCAGGTAAGCAGACTTAGCCTTTTTAACCTCTCCACTAAACACATATTCAAAAGAACCGTTTCCTGTTCCGTTCATTTTCAGACCATCCATAACAGCCCAGCTTTTTACAGACCAGTCTGCATTTTTAGTGTCTTTTGGTGAAACCTCTAAAACAGAAATACCAGCGGAACTTATACCTCCACTCACTTTGAAATTCATAAAATTATGGTGCAGTGTTCTCCCATTCATATCTTTCAAAATAAGAGAGACAGTATATAAACCATCCATTTCTGGCATTTTAACACTTAAAGGAGCCTCTCTTTTCTGCATCCAAGGTGTGTAGTCTAGCGTTTTAGATTCGGCCGGCAACTCAACATTATTTCCTAAAGCATCTATTCCAGTGACCTGATATTCTAAAGTCATTTTTGACTGAGAAAGCTCTTCACCCGTATGGCAAGATAAGTAAATGGGAACTGATGCAATCGACCCTGCTTTGGCAGTTTGGGTTATATCTTGACCGGTGGACACATAAAATAACGAGTGAAAGTCTTTGTCTTCCATTCCTTTTACTATTTCATTCAAGCCCGTGTATTTCATAGTCCTATCAAAACGCCAGTAGCCATTCCACTCATTTATCACATCATGATGCTCGGTATATAACCAACCCGCCATTTTAGGGTGCTGTCTAAAAACATTCATCATTCGGTGGTAATCATAACTCCAGTCAATATCGCCAGTGCTACCGTCATAACCCCACACATTTCCGCATTCTGAGTTTATCATTGGCTGGTTTCCTTGAGCAAAACCATCTTCAAAATCTGCTGTGCTTCCAGCAAAGGTGTTTTTATCTAAATTGCTCATGAAAGCCTCCCATTCGTAGCCTGGCAAATAGGAGTGCCAGGAGTTGATATCGGTTTCCGTATGTCCTGCTCCGCAGCAAATGGAGTTATCTTCTACCAAACGGGTCTCATCTAAAGACTTTGCCAAATAATACATAGATGCCACCCAATACTGCGTTTTAGGCAGGTATTTTCTATCAATTTTGCCCTGCTCATTTTTGACATCAGTTCTTAATCCCCAGGTTTCGTTAAAGGTAATCCAGGAGAAAATAGAAGGGTGATTAAAATCACGTTTTATCATTTCGCGTAAAGTGTACTCAGATTCCTTTTGAGCGTCAGCATCTGGCTCACCCCAACTGTTTGGCAAATCGGCCATTACCAGTAAACCTAATTTGTCAGCCCAATAAAGCTTTCTTGGAATATCAATTTTAATGTGTGTTCTAAGTCCATTCAGCCCTATGTCTTTACATAGCTGAATTTCATTTTTCATAAATTCATCTGTAGGAAAAGTATAGAATCCATCAGGATGATAAGACTGGTCTAGCGTAAGCTGCAGGTAAAGTGGCTTATTATTTAATGCTACATAAGGGATGTCTGTACCAGGTAAATTAGTCACCGATATTTTACGCATTCCAAAATATGACTTCACTTTATCGTCTGCCACAGTGGCCGTAACATCATAAAGATATGGGTCTTCAATAGACCATAAACGGGCATTCGCTAAATTAAAAGTAGCTTCAAAACGTTTTTGACCTGCCTTGATTTCTGTCTTTAATTTACCACTTACTCCCGCCACAGTCAACTCAAGTATTTCATCTTTCATGGCTGCCTGCCCTAACTCTCCTTTGATAGTAAACTGCCCTTTGTCTATGTCTGGAATAAAGTGAAGGTAATCTAAATAAGTAGCCCCTCTCGCTTCCAAATAGGCTGTTTGCCAAATACCTCTTGCATTTCCGTAGCCTTGCTTTCCGTAAAGGGTAAACATTCTACGGGCATCATCTACTCTTATTACTAGGCTTTGAGTTTTGCCGTAGGTCAAGTGTTCTGTCAGGTCAAAAGAAAATGGTGTATAACCTCCTTCGTGTTTTCCAAGAAGTTTTCCATCAAGCCAAACTGTGGTTTCCCAATCTGAAGCTCCTATGGTAAAAAAGGTGCGTTTGCCTTTCCAATTTTCTGAAACAGATATGCTTTTTTTATACCAGGCAATGTCGGCCTCATCTGCCACCCCTGAAAGTTTAGAACCCCATGGAAAAGGGACGTTA
Source organism: uncultured Arcticibacterium sp. (assembly GCF_964021845.1). Classification (NCBI taxonomy): domain Bacteria; kingdom Pseudomonadati; phylum Bacteroidota; class Cytophagia; order Cytophagales; family Leadbetterellaceae; genus Arcticibacterium; species uncultured Arcticibacterium sp. The sequence goes on from NZ_CAXHZC010000007.1 coordinate 238,559, forward strand.
ATTTCTTTAGAGAAATCAGTATTTCCAGAAGTCCAGTTTTGATTTAATCCTACATCTAAGCTGTCAAATTCAAATTCCCAAATACCGTTTAAATTTTGCCATTCTGGTCTTTCAAAATCTGGTCTTGGATGTTCTGGCAAAGGTATACTTTGCCCCATAGCGGAGTTCAGCCCTATAAAAAAGGCTAATAAAACATAAATTGATTTCATTTTCTTAGGATTAAAGTAATTAGTTAAATTAAGATTAGTCCTCAGTACCTTGGCTTCCCCACCAGTCGGCGTTAGGCTCATAAGTATCTGACAACATTCGCTTTCTTTCTTTTTCTAATTTAGGCAGTAGTATTTTTTGGTACTTTTCTAGCACCTTATCGTATTTTCCTTGGTCAAAAATGGGGTCTTGTTCGGCAAATTCTGCCTTAGTTTCAGCCAGCCATTTCTTAAGTTTCATATATAGTTCATCAGCCTTAACAAACTTAAGTTTACTCAAATCATTTTTTTCCTCTGGGTCATCTTGAAGGTTATACAGCTCATTCCTTTCGTCTTCCCAATAATGAATCAGCTTCCAGTCGCCTTCTCTAATAATAGAAGATGGCTCACCGCCTTGGTTTCCGTAATGTGGGTAATGCCAATACAAATCTCTATCGATTTTCTGCTTATTAGTAATTAAAGGCATAAGGTTTACGCCATCTACATGTTGAGAATTTTGAGGAGATAAACCAGCTAAACCTAACAGCGTAGGATAAAAATCCATGCCTATAACTTTATCTGAAATCACTTTAGGAGCCATGCCTGGGGCTGCTATTAAAAAAGGCTCCTTAATTCCTCCTTCCCACTGGTATCCTTTACCTCCACGAAGTGGTGCATTTGAAGTAGAAAACGCGTCTCCTGAGGCTACACCTCCATTATCAGATGTAAAGACTACAATAGTATTTTCTGCCAAACCTAATGCTTCTAACCTTTTTAAAACTATTCCCACGGCATCATCCATGGTTTCTACTAAGCCAGCATAAACGGGGTTATCTTGATGCTGACGAATAGGTAAAACTCTTTCCATTTCAAAACCCGAGTCAGCTATTCCCGTCTCCTTAGCTTTGTCTTGATATTTCTGCCACTTTTCCTCAGTCGTTTGAATAGGACCATGAACAGCATAAAAAGATAAAAATGCGAAGAAAGGCTTCTCCTTGTTCTCTGAAATAAAATCTGCTGTTTCATTGGCTAGCCTCATTGATAGGTTTTCACCGTTTTCACCGTCTTCCATTTTTGGGTTCTTATAGGGCGAAAAATAACCTCCAAAGGGACTACCGGCGTGATAACCTCCTACATTAATTTCAAAACCATGGTCTTCAGGATGAGAACCTTCATCTCCTAAATGCCACTTTCCTGCGAAAAATGTCCGATATCCTTCTTCTCTAAAAGCTTCTGCAATAGTAGTTTCTGTTTGCGGGAGCTCATGAATATACGTAGCAGGTAAAAGTTTACTCGCTCTTCCTGCCTTACGCCAGTCTGTTCCTGATTTCGCACCAATCCAGTCTGTGATTTGTAACCTTGCAGGCGATTTCCCTGTCATGATAGCCGCTCTAGAAGGGCTACAAACTCTGCTCGCCGCATACCCATTTACAAAGTTTTGACTTTTGGCTGCTAAACCATCAATATTTGGGGTTTCATAATAAGTACTTCCAGCGTACCCGAGGTCGTGATAGCCTAAATCATCGGCCAAAATAAAAACAACATTTGGCTTTTTTTGAGCCTGTACTGCAGTCCCGATTAATGTAATCAGGAGTACCTTTAAATACCTCATTTTTTATAACGGTTGAATAGTATGGCGAATCTACAAAAAATGATTCAAGCATTCTTCTAGTTTAAAAATGAAATTATAAATAGTTTTAACTTCCCAATTAGAAATAATCAAACCTTTACTTTAAACTATTATTCAACCCAAAATGAGAAGACTAACTATTCTAGCACTATTCCCTTTACTCCTTTTATTGTCCTGTAAAGAAGGTAAATCTGTAGAAAAAACCAAAGTCATTTTTGACACCGATGCTAACAATGAACTAGATGACCAGCACGCCCTTGCCTACCTTTTAAGTAATGGTGACTACTTTGATATTAAAGGAGTAACTGTAAATGCTACGCCCAGTGGAGGTGAAATTAATTTACATTATGATGAGGCTGAAAGAATATTGAAACTCTATAATCTTTCGGGTCAAATCCCTCTATTTAACGGAGCCAATGCAAATTTTGAAGATATTATAGCCTCAGACTCCCTTGAAGGTGATGGTTCGGCGGCGGTTGATTTTATGATTGAAGAAGCCAACAAAGGAGGCTTAACTATTATAGCTGTAGGAAAACTTACAAATGTGGCTTTGGCACTAAAAAAAGACCCAACTTTTGCTGAAAAAGTAAGGTTGGTTTGGCTTGGCTCTAATTATCCAGAACCAGGAGAGTATAATCAAAACAGCGACCCTGCGTCTATTAATTATTTACTTGATTCTAATATTCCTTTTGAAATGGTAACTGTACGATATGGCGATCCGTCTGGTACCGATGCGGTCAAAGCCCTTCAATCTGACATTCAAGAAAAAATGGTGGGACTGGGGCCTGAAGCCACAGAAGAGATTACAGGTAGACACGGTGATACTTTTAGTCATTTTGGCGACTATGCTATTAACCTTTTTGACCATATTTCAATGCACGGCACTACTCCTTCTAGGCCTCTTTTTGATATGGTAGCAGTGGCTATTGTTAAAAATCCATCTTGGGGAGAAGCGAACGAAATACCTGCTCCTATCTTGGAAAATGAAGAATGGAAAGAACGACCAAACAACACAAGAAAAATTACGGTTTGGGAAAACTTTGACAAAGAAAATATCATGACAGACTTTTACAGCCGAATGGAAAATTACACGCTCCCTGAAACGAAATAGACTAATGCAGAAACCTAGAGTTTTAGTTATAGGCAGTGCCAACACCGATATGGTGGTAAAAACTTCCAGACTCCCAAAACCTGGCGAAACGATCTTAGGAGGTGACTTTTTTCTTTTCCCTGGGGGCAAAGGAGCTAATCAAGCTGTAGCAGCTGCAAGGCTTGAAGGCGAAGTGACTTTCGTTTGTAATTTGGGAAATGACGTTTTCGGCAAGGAGTCATTAGCAGGTTTTGAAAAAGATAAAATCAACACATCTTTGATAGGCTTAGAAGACGGAAAACCTTCAGGAGTAGCCGTTATAACGGTCAACGAAAATGCTGAAAACACGATTGTAGTTGCCCCTGGGGCAAATGTAAGTTTGACGTCAGAAAAGATACTAAAAATTGAAGCCTCTTTTCAGGCTGCTGACATTATTTTGACACAGTTAGAAACTCCTATAGGAAGCACAGAGGTAATAGCCAATTTGGCAAAAAAGTATAACAAAAAGCTAGTTCTCAATCCTGCTCCTGCTAATGAACTTTCAGCAAATATTTTAAACGGTTTATTCCTAATCACACCAAATGAAACTGAAACGGAGCTCTTAACTGGTGTTTACCCAGACAGCATAGAAAAGTGCAAAGAAGCCGCAGCTATCTTCCTAAAAAAGGGGGTCGAAAACATTATTATCACATTAGGAAAACAAGGAGCATTCTACGCTTCTAAAAACGAAAACTTCCTAATCGAAAGTGAAAAAGTAAAAGCCATTGACACCACAGCCGCTGGCGATGTATTTAATGGAGCTTTGACGGTAAGTTTAGCTCAAAACAAATCATGGAAACAATCAATAGCATTTGCGAATAAAGCTGCCGCCATTTCCGTAACTAGGATGGGAGCTCAAAGTTCTGCTCCTTATCTTACTGAATTAAAGAATTAAGGGCAACCACCATTCCCTATCTCTGCCCTAAAAACCGTCGCCTCACCATTCGTGGGTGCCACCGAAAAACCAGATTTAAGTAAAATGAAGTTTCTAGCTTTAAAAATAGAATTATTGGTATTTAAAATAGGCCACTCAGTAGAAATGGAAGGCATACCAACATATTTGGGATTCATGCCATTTTCAATATTTCTCTCAATAATCAAGGGCTCCGACTCTCCAAATTCATAGGCTCCAATATCTGGGTTGCCCGCTCTATCGAATGCTCTGATATCTTCTTTGGGAGCACCAGAAAGTGTCCCTTGGTTTATGGCAGGCGAAGTGCATTTTAGTTTAAAGTTAAGATTCGCAGCATCTTCAAATTTAGGTTCTTGATTATTTATAATTCCCGTACCAGTGCTATAAATGCTATTTTCTTGAGTTATGCAATGTTCTACAGTTGGTAAACTATTATTACTATTTAAAATATCAGAACCTTGAAAATTAGCAGAACCCGATTGAAAATTACTCCAAAAGATGGAGTTATAAATTTTAGGATGAGCATAAAATTCATTGTAGATCGCTCCACCAGAATTTGCTGAATTTGAAGCAAAGGTAGCATTGAATATAGTTGGGGAATTTCTATTAAAAATCCCCCCTCCAGAATCCGCCGAATTTAAGATAAAAATAGAATTAATTATACTTTGAATGGAGGAATGCGAAAGGAATATCCCCCCCCCCTGACTATTTGCCAAATTCGAAACAAAGGTCGAATTAATTATAGTTAAGTTCGAATTTGGAGTATGATAAATCGCACCACCATTCAAATGTGCATAATTCGAATTGAAGGACGAATTAGCTATAAATCTTGAAGAGGAAGAAAAATTAAGCACGGCACCACCAACAACAGCCGAATTTGAAATAAAGGTCGAATTAACTATAGAAGTAGAATTGGAATAAGAGTTTAACATCGCACCACCACCAAAATCAGCCGAATTTGAAATAAAAGTCGAATTCATTATTACTGGAGAAGATGATGGAGAATTATACATTCCCCCTCCAGTATTATAAACAGAATTTGAAGTGAAAGTTAAATTAGTTATAGTTGGAGAAGAATACGCGTTATACATTCCTCCTCCATCATATTTATATAACCTTTTAAAGACGTAAGTAATATAACCATCTTGCAAATCATTAGCATTTCCACCACTGATAGTAAATCCATCCAAAAGAGCATCAGGTGTCAAGTCAGCAGTAATAATAACATGATAAGCGTTTTCGTCATTGCCCATAAATGATAGTTCAGCCCCACCGCCTGTGACTACGTCATTATTAGCAAAGTCCCCGCTAAGGAGGGTTAAGTTTGAAGTCCAATCTCGTTCAGAAAGGAGTGTTTCTGTTCCTGAAAAACCTCCATAGATTTTCATATTAGTATGGAGATGAAACGCGTTGTTTCTATCGAGTACTCCTGTAGAAATCGTCCCGTCTGGAGCGTCTTTAGGTAGATAAGTTCCGGCAGCTACCCAAATAGTATCATTAATAACAGAGACGTCTATAGCATCTTGTAAATCAGTATAGGCATCGAACCATGAGTTTCCGTTATTATTACCTACAGCATCCTGTTTAACATACCGTACAGTAGCCATCAAAAATGAGCTATGATACATAAAAAGAATAATCAAAAATAAAGACTTCTTAAATCTCAGTTTTGTAACTATTCCTGAATTATTGCAGTTTATCTTCATTTTAAGCCTTCTATTTTATGTAATTCCAATCCAAGATTCCCCCTAATTCAATCGCTAAAACTACCAGTTTTGATTCAAATATGAAGACTTATCAATATGAATGTAGAGTTAACATTAATTGCTCCCAATCTACTTAAATTAATATAATATTTCCTCGGTAAATATGTTTATTCCGAATTTTTAAACAAAAAAAAGGGTTTTAAATTTCTATGGCCCCTCCTGCTCTAAAAACATTAAAACCGAAAACCTTCAACTTTAAAGAAAGCTTTGAAGCTTTACGGTACGTTCCCCGATTTTTTAAGAAAGTAAGGGAAGTAAGTCCGCTACTTTTTTTCTTCAATATTCTTTCAAGACTCATTGATGCTATAACCCCAGTTTTGATGCTGTGGGTAGGTAAAATGATTATTGACGAAGTTATTTTGCAAGTAAGTCTGACAGAAAAAGACCTCAAACAGCTATGGATTCTAGTCGGTCTTGAGTTAGGACTTGCGGTACTGTCTGACCTCTTAAAAAGAGGTGTAAACCTTACCGATGCACTTTTAGGCGACCAATATTCTAATGCATCCTCTGTAGAACTTATTCAAAAAACAGCTGAGTTAAATTTAGAGCAATTAGAAGACGCTGAATTTTACGATAAACTAGAAAGAGCTAGACGCCAAACCACCAACAGGGTGGGTTTAATGTCAAATATTTTGACACAAACGCAAGATATCATTGTCATTGTTTCTTTGCTAACTGGTTTGGTAGTTTTTGAACCCTGGCTCATTGTGCTGCTTATTGTTTCCATTATTCCCACCGTTATCAACGAAATTAAATTTAGTGGCACCAGTTACTCTTTATCGCGTAGCTGGACATCTGAACGCCGCGAATTAGATTACCTCCGCTATGCGGGTGCATCAGACGTTACCGCCAAAGAAGTAAAGCTTTTTGGACTAGCGGATTACCTGGCAAATAGATTTAAAATCTTGTCTGACAAATATTACGAAGCGAACAAAAAACTAGCCGTTCAGCGAGCATCATGGGGCTCAGCTTTTAATGTTTTAGGTACAGGAGCTTATTATGGAGCTTATGTTTTAATTCTTATGAGAACCGTAGCTGGCGTGCTTACCATTGGTGATTTGACATTTCTTTCAGGCTCATTTAGCAGCCTTCGGAATAAATTACAGGGCTTTTTTACCCGTTTTACACAAATCACAGAAAGCTCTCTTTATCTTAAAGACTACTTTGAGTTTTTAGACATTCAGAATGTAGAACTTGAAAAAACCGACCATTTGCCCCTTCCTGCTGAAATCAAAACTGGTTTCGAATTTAAGAATGTAGGTTTTCACTATCCAAACTCAGAAAGATGGGTGGTAAGAGGCATCAACTTCAAATTACTAGCTAACGAAAAGCTAGCTTTTGTAGGTGAAAACGGAGCAGGAAAAACGACATTGATAAAGCTTCTTTTACGATTTTATGACCCAACCGAGGGTCAAATCCTACTAGAAGGCATTGATATCAAAAAATACGATAGAGCAGCTTATCAACAATATTTTGGTGTGATATTTCAGGACTTTGTCAAATATGAACTCACCATTAGAGAAAATGTGGCAGTTGGGAAAATTGACCAGATAGAAAACGTGAATCAATTAGAAAACGCCGCTGAAAAAAGCTTGGCAAATCAGGTGATTGATGAAATGCCTTCTGGCTTAGACCAGCAGTTGGGAAGACGTTTTAAAAACGGCAAAGACCTCTCTGGTGGACAGTGGCAAAAAATAGCATTGGCGAGAGCATACATGAAAGACGCCAAAGTATTGATTTTAGATGAGCCCACTTCAGCTCTGGATGCGAGAGCGGAGTTTGAAGCTTTTCAGCGATTCATTGGTTTGACTAAAGGAAAAACCGCCGTCATAATTTCTCACAGGTTTAGCACTGTAAGAATGGCAGACCGAATCATGGTTTTAAAAGACGGTAAAGTGCTGGAAATAGGCACGCATGAGGAGCTGATGGCTAATAAGACACTTTATGCCGAATTATTTAATTTACAGGCTGCGGGGTATCAGTAAGCTGCCTCATACAACCTTTTAGCCTCAATGAGCGTCTAAGGATAAAAATAGAATATCATGTTAAATAAAGTTGCTTTTGTTATCATAGGATTATTAATGACACAACTAGATTCTTGCGAAAAAGTGGACATAGTCATAAAAGAAGATTTGGCGGGAGAATGGGTTTTAAAGAACGTTTTCTTAAGCGATGCCATGGATTCACCTTGTGGTTGGGAGGTGGAAAAACACGAACCCTTAACACTTAAAGTAGCAAAAGACGGCGACAATTATTCTATCAGTGGAAAGTCTGCAATCAACTCTTATTTTGGTTCTTTAGAAGTTATTTCTTTTGATGAAAAAAGCCGTACAGGTAAAATACAAACAAGTCCTATAGGAAGCACTAAAATGGCGGGTCCAGAAAATTTGATGAATTGTGAAACTCGTTTTCTATCACAGTTAGATACCGCTACTGATTTTGCCTTTGATGATAATGGCGAACTAAGAATTGGAAACTTTAGGGACGAAAACAGCCACCCAAGAGATGGTGGCTATTATCTTATTTTTGAGAAGAAGTAGAATACTTCTTTCTCATAACTTTAAACTCTACCCCAATAAGGTAGAGTTTTCTATTTTACTATAATTCAATAATTTATTATTGCTTTTCGATAAACATTTTTGACATTTGTTTCTAACTAGAAACAAACTCTCATGTCAAACAAAACAAACAACGTCCTGAACGTACTTCGGATAATCTCTTGGATTGCTCTGATTGGCTATGCCATAGAAGCAGGAAGCATGTTGATTTCCTTCGCAATTAGTCTTAAAAATCCTGTAGCAGCTAGCGACTTGTATAAAGGTTTGAACCTTAGCGGAGCTCTTAATATGGGTTCGTGGAAATACTTTTCCGCATTTAGTTTAGTAGTGGCTGTACCTATTTTAAAAGCGACTGTATGGTTTAAGATTATGCAGTTATTAACCAAACTTGATGTCATCAAACCATTTCACCCAAGCATGCCAAAGAAGTTTGAAAACATAGCTTATGACCTATTCGCGATAGGTATGCTCATTTTCCTTTCAAATTCTTATAACAAATACTTAAATAAGTTTGCCGACACTCTATTACCAACGAGCCATACCGTGGAGTCTTACCTTTTTATGGCTGCATTGGTTTATGTGCTATCACAAATTTTCAAAAAAGGCATAGAGCTTCAATCCGAAAACGAACTAACCGTATAATTATGCCCATCATAGTAAACCTAGACGTCATGATGGCAAAACGGAAAATCTCGCTGCAAGATTTAGCCGAGAAGGTAGAAATAACCAATGCCAATCTGTCTATCTTGAAAACAGGAAAAGCGAAAGCTGTGCGTTTTAGCACTTTGGAAGCGATATGCCGTGTTTTAGAATGCCAACCTGGTGATATTTTAAAGTTCCAAGCAGAATAGTTTCTAACCAAAGTTCTATTTTTGATAAAGACCCTATCAAAAATGAATTTTCAAAATGCACTATTAGAACTCCAAAATGACAAATTACTGCTATTTGCCATTCCACTTTTCTTAGTCTCTGCCGCTATTGAATATGTTTTTGCGAAAGAAAAACACCCAAACCTTTATAATAGAAAAGACTTCTGGGTTTCTATTTCTATGGGTGTTTTTAGTAGCATCGTAGAGTTCCTGCCTAAGATTCTTGCTTTTATAGCTTTCCTTTTTCTACATGAATTTAGTCCACTAAAAGATATTATACAGCGTCAGTGGTGGGCATGGATACTACTTTTCTTTCTTGATGACTTTAGCTATTACTGGTTTCACAGATTAAACCATGAAGTCAGGCTTTTCTGGGCAGGGCATGTGCCTCACCACTCCTCTATTCATATGAACTTTGGTACGGCATTAAGGCAAGGTGTAGGCGAAAGAATCCATAAGTTCATCTTTTGGCTTTGGCTGCCTCTTCTGGGTTTTGACCCATTAATGATTTTCACCATGATTTCGCTTAATCTACTTTACCAATTTTTTGTCCATACCGAGCTTGTTAAAAAACTGCCAAACTGGTACGAAGCCATTTTTAATACACCCTCACACCACAGAGTGCATCACGCTTCCAATATTCGTTATTTAGACTGTAACCATGCCGGTGTTTTAATAATATGGGATAAAATATTCGGGACTTTCTCTGAAGAACTAGATATTGAAAAACCGGTTTATGGCCTTACAGTGAACATTGAAACTTATAACCCGCTTAAAGTAGCAAGTCACGAATATGCTGCTATCTGGAGTGATGTAAAAAGAGCCTCGAAACTTTCAGATAAGTTGCGTTATATTTTTAAAGCACCCGGCTGGAGTCATGATGGAGAAGATAAAAGGGCCAAAACTTTAAGAAAAAACTCATAGGAAAGACAAATAGCTAGAAAGCAAATCTTTAAAATGATTTAATATTGACCTCTGTGCAACTTGGCATTTCATTTCACTACCTTTGAATTGATTTAAAAAACTAATACAAAATTTCACAAATGAAAAAATTACTACTAGGTTTTGCTGTACTTTTCTCTTTATCTGTAACAGCTCAAGACCTTAAAACTCCAGCTCCAAGTACACACCAAACTATTACACAAGAGTTTGCCCTATCTAGCATCGAAATTGACTATTCTCGTCCTTCTATGAAAGGTCGTAATATTTTTGGTGGATTAGTTCCTTTCGATGAAAAATGGAGAACAGGTGCTAATGCCCCTACTACTTTCACTTTTGGTCAAGATGTAACCGTAGGCGGAAAAGCTGTTAAAGCTGGTAAATATTCTGTAATCACGGCACCAGGTAGATCTTCTTGGGAAGTGATGCTTTGTAAAGATGGCACTAGTGTTTACAACTTCAAAGAGGAGAATGTAGTCACTACCTTTACTGCAAACTCTATCAATCTTCCGTTTGATGTTGAAACCTTCACTATCATGGTAAGTAATGTTAAAGATAACTCAGCTGATATTGATATTCTATGGGCTAATAAAATGGCAACTATTTCTGTAAGTGCTGATATTGACTCTGAAATCATGAGCCAAATAGATAAGGTAATGAACAACGATAACAAACCTTATTATGCTGCAGCAAGTTATTACTTCGAAAACGGTAAAGATGACAACAAGGCACTTGAATGGGCTAAAAAAGCAGCTGATGCTCAGCCAGAAGCTTACTGGGTAAGACATCTATTAGCAAAAGCTAATGCTAAAGTAGGTAACAAAACAGCTGCCATTGCTGCTGCTAAAGCTTCTATGGACTTAGCCCAAAAAGCTGGTAATATGGACTATGTAAGACTTAATGAGGCTTTGATTAAAGGTCTTTAGGAAGTAAAATCCCCTAACATTGAAACGTGGAGTCAAACGGCTCTGCGTTTTTTTATGCCCTAATATGGCCTGTCGTTTAATTATTCTAAAACATATTGGTAGTTTAAGGCTTTCAATTCAACCTTATTCACTAAATGAAAACTATTTCACTCTCTGGTTTATTCGTATTTCTTATTTCATTAAGCCTATCGGCTCAAAAAGCTTCTTCTTATCAAACCTTTAGTTCAGACGGTGCATGGTGCTGGTTTTCTGACCCAAGAGCAGTTCAAATTAATGATAAAATATATGCTGGCTGGGTAGCTACCGATGGTAGTATCATGGTGGCGAGTCATAATCAAAACACAGGTGAAACTAAGGAAGTCAATATATCTCCGCAGTTTAATAAAGACGACCACGCTAACCCGTCTTTTTTAGTACTTCCTGATAAACGATTGATGGTATTTTTCTCGGCACATTCTACTTTAGGAAGAGGAGAAAAAGAACCTGCCATAACCTATGCCACCACCACAAACCCAGAAGATATAAGCTCATGGGAGCCTCAAAAAAGATTAACAAAAAATGCCGAGGGGCCCATGAAGTTTTGTTATTCCAATCCTGTAATGCTCTCGGAAGAAAATAACAGAATATATCTGTTTTGGCGGGGAGGAGACTGGAAACCAACTTTTGCCTATACTGACAATTTTGGCAAAAAATGGTCTGACCCTCAATCACTTATAAAATCGTTTTCTGACAATGGGAAAAGACCTTATGTCAAAATCTCTAGCAATGGAAAAGACGAAATTAACTTTGCTTTTACAGACGGTCACCCAAGAAACGAGCCGCTAAATAGCATTTACTATCTAAAATATAAAGCTGGCAAATTTCACAAAGCAGACGGCACCGTGGTAGGCTCTATGGAATCTCTGCCTATTAGGCATGGAGACTGTGATGTGGTTTTTAGTTCTACCAAAGAATTTGAAAAAAGTCACAACGGTACTAGAGCTTGGATTTGGGACATTGCAGAAGATGAAAAGGGTTTTCCTGTGATGGTATACACCAGACTTCCTGAAGAATCTAAACATCAATATTTCTACGCCAAATGGGATGGTTCAAAATGGCAGAATTCTAAAATATCGGAGGCGGGTACTTGGTTTCCGAGATATGAAAAGACCAAAGCCATGCGAGAGCCTGAGCCTCATTACTCCGGTGGAATATACCTAGATCATGAAAATACAGATGTGGTGTATTACTCAAAACCAGTAGGAGATGTCTTTGAGATTTTCAAAGCCCAAACCATTGATTCAGGGAAAACTTGGGAAGAAACTGCCATCACCTTAAACTCAGAAAAAGACAATGTAAGACCTTATGCTATAAGAGGTGCTGGCTCAGATGCCAAAAATCAAATTCTATGGATGCAGAATAAGAGATACTCTCAGTACACTGATTACAATACTAGCATTAAAATAGACAGTCAGAAATAGTAAGCACCCACTCCTAAGAGGATTTTATAAAATTATATAAGCAATTAGCCCTATTTTTGGGCTTTAATCAATACAAAAAAATATGTCCGGTCAAGACAAAGTTTTTGAAAAACCCTTAAAAGCTCACGATTTTAAGTTCGGAGCTAATGTAGTTTCCGTTTTTGATGATATGGTAACCCGTTCGGTTCCCTTCTACCTTGAAATGCAACGCATGATTACTGAAATTGTTCAGGATTTTGCGGTAGAAGGTACTAATGTTTATGATTTAGGCTGTTCTACAGGAACTACCTTAAATAACCTAGACAAGGTTTTACCAGAGGATATCACTTTTGTGGGTATTGATGACAGTCACGAAATGTTAGAAAAGTGTGATGCCAACTTTAAAGAGCAAGGCATGACGCGTGAATATAAATTAGAGTGGCAAGACATGAACCAATCTGTAAAGATTGAGAATGCTTCTGTGGTAGTTTTATGTTTGACCTTACAGTTTATCCGTCCGCTGTACAGAGAGCGATTAGTTAAAGAGATTTATGACAGCATGAATCCTAATAGCTGCCTAATTTTGGTAGAGAAAGTTTTAGGAGAAGACTCGCTCTTTAACAGACAGTTTATCAAACATTACTACGACTTCAAACGCAGAAATAATTATAACGAAATGGAGATTTCTCAAAAAAGAGAGGCTCTTGAAAATGTTCTTATTCCTTACAAACTGAATGAGAATATTGAGTTGTTAAAGAAAACGGGTTTTGAATATGTAGAGACCTTTTTCAAATGGTATAACTTCTGTGGCATGGTAGCCGTAAAATAATCTAAACATCATTATTAAGATTTTCATGGTCAAGATTGGTAACGTACTTTATCATAATAGAAACTGGCTCTTTCCAATAGTCTATCTGTTTCTTTTCATTCCCTTTACACAGGTTTTTGAACATCCAAATACAGCCATGCTTATTGGCTTTATAGTAGCCATTATTGGTCAGGCTACGCGTATTGCTACCATTGGTTTGGTTTATATTATTCGTGGTGGAAAAAACAGACGAGTTTACGCAGAAGACTTAGTTACAACTGGGATTTTTGCACACTGTAGAAACCCTCTTTATGTAGGAAATATTTTAATGCTTGCAGGTTTGGGAATTGCTTCTAATTCACTGCTTTTTATGGCAGTAATTATTCCAGCTTTCTTGTTTATATATCAAGCCATAGTGAGAGCCGAAGAAGATTTCCTTTCTAATAAATTTGGTAAGGGTTTTGACGAATACACTAAAGACGTAAATAGATGGCTACCTAGCTTAAAAGGCCTAGGAGCTACATTAAGCAGCATGGACTTTAAATGGAATAGAGTTGTTATAAAAGAATATAACACTACATTTATCTGGCTTTTAGGTGGTTTAGGGGTATTGTATATGCACTTCTACAGAAACCCAGACTTGTACGATTTAGCAGGCAATAAAAACTTTTTCATTGCGGCATTTGTGGCTATTGTGGCATTCTACTTCACTGCTCGTTATTTGAAAAAAGCTAAGATTATCGTTAGCGATTAATCATTGAATACATCATTAGAAAACAAAAGCCTTCATGTGGGGCTTTTGTTGTTTTCAAGCATTGCATTTATTAGAGGTATGTCGAGCCTTGGATTTATGCAAATTGAAAATATCTCTTATGCATATTGAAAATATTTTAAAACGAAAGCGTCGAAATGAGGCTTTCGTTTTTTTTATTTACACCCTATAAACTATAAGTATTCCCGACCTCGCTCAAAGGAATACACCCTTGATATGGCCCAGGAACGGGGTCATAGGTTAATACATTTAGGCCGATTTCTTCCGAAGAAAAATAGCCCCAAAGAGCAGTTGACTTTAGGCTTCTATAGAAACCAACAGGCTCTTGTTTTCCAGCTGCCGTTCCCCAGATAGAGCCATTGAATTTAGGCGAGCTAGCTTCCTCCATTTTCAGAAAAGCCACTTTATTCTCTTGACTTAAATCTGCAAACCTGTCACCAAATTCGGCTTCACATTTCTCATCAAACTTGTCCATGCCTTTGTCCATTTCTTTCTGGCCCGCTTCCCCATTAAGTTTACCATAAACCAAATCAATAAACATATCAACTTTCATTTCTAAGGCTCCAGGTGTTTCTGTTTTAGGCAACAGCGTGTCTACCAGCGATGAAATCAATTCTGCATGTTTTACACTTAAAAACTGAGGCTGCCAGTTTAACCTTGACTGCTCTTTACACGACTGTAATAAAGATGGAAATAAAGCGGTAGATATACCAAAAAGGGCTGTTTGTTTTAATGCTTCTCTTCTTTGCATAGTATTAAAGATTTTTCTTTTTAAGTTCAGATACGGCGTGATTAGCGGCCCTAGCTGTAAGAGCCATATAGGTTAAAGAAGGGTTGACACAAGACGATGAAGTCATACAAGCACCATCCGTAACAAAAACATTCTTGGCAGCATGAACTTGATTGGTAGCGTTCAAGACTGAAGTTTTAGGGTCTTTACCCATTCTCGCTGTTCCCATTTCATGAATTCCGTAACCCATACCATGCTCGTTATCAAAACCAACAATGTCTTTCAAACCAGCTTTTTCTAACATCTCCACAGCGTCTATTTGAATCTGTCTATTTATGGCCAATTCGTTTTCTTTAAACTCTGCGTCAATCACCAGCGTTGGTCTTCCCCATTTATCTAATTTTTCTTTATCCAGTGTCACCTTATTTTCATGATATGGGAGGCATTCTGCAAAACCCGTTATGAAGAATTCCCAGTCACCAGGTTTGGTCAAAGCATCTTTAAACTCAGCACCAAAAGCTTCTTGGTTTGCTCCCGCACCCCAGTTTGCTCTTCCGGCTCCGCCTTGATAACCGTAACCTCTAACAAACTTATCTGTGGTAGATTCTGCATCAATGTTTCTATACCTTGGAATATAGATACCGTTTGGTCTACGACCTTTGTAATATTTATCTTCATGACCATCAAATTTCCCCATGGCACCTACCCTGTAAGTGTGGTCCATCAGGTTATGACCTAATTCACCACTATCATTTCCTAATCCATTTTCAAAGCGGTTAGAAGTCGAATTCAAAAGAATTTGTGTAGAAGCAATGGTAGAGGCATTACAGAATATAATTTTCGCAAAATAATCAATAGACTCTTTTGTTTCTGAGTCAATCACTCTCACACCCACAGCCTTACCTTTTTCTTCATCATAAATGATAGACTCGGCTAAAGAAAATGGCCTGATGGTCAAATTACCGGTAGCATTAGCCGCAGGTAAGGTAACTGCATTACTGCTAAAATAAGCTCCATAAGGGCATCCCCTATCACATCGGTTTCTAGATTGACACTGACCTCGACCGTTAAGTGGTTCTGTCAAATGTGCTACTCTACCTATAATCATGTTTCTGCCAGGAAACTCTTTTTCAATTCTGGCTTTAACGTCTTTCTCTACACAGTTAAGCTCCATTGGGGGTAAAAAATGGCTATCTGGTAGCTGTGGCAAACCTATGGCTTCACCAGATATCCCAGCAAATTTCTCCACATGGGTGTACCAAGGAGCAATGTCTTTATACCTAATTGGCCAGTCTACGCCATGACCATCTTTTGCATTTGCTTCAAAATCTAAATCCGACCAGCGGTAACATTGTTTCCCCCAAAGCAATGAACGCCCACCCATTTGATTAGCACGCATCCATAAAAAGGGCTTTTCTTCTTTGTAAGGGTTTTCGTCGTCTTTGGCATAGAAATGCATATTATTCTCCCCTATAAAACCAGACCGTGCCACTATTTGGCGGTCAGCCATTTCTTCTGCCGTGGCTGCACCTCTTAGGTCTAAATCCCATGGGTCATTATTCATGGTGGGGTAGTCAATAACATGTTCCACTAGCCTTCCTCTTTCTAGCACTAAAGTCTTAAGTCCATTTTCGCAAAGCTCCTTGGCAGCCCAGCCACCACTAATTCCAGAACCAATGACTATGGCGTCATAGGTCATATCTTTCTTTGCGTCTATATTAAAATTAGCCATTAATTATTTCGATAGGTTTGAAAGCACAATTTAAGAAAAGAATTGAAGCTAGTTCTTGATAATGCCTCTTTCTCAACCGTTAAAATCAAATCATCACTTTTAGCGTTTAACTAATTACTATGAAAACTTATGACCTGCAAATCATTGGGCTGAACCTTTAAACTTGAGTTTAAAGCTCTTGAGGTAATTTTATTAATCCCTTTTTTGACAGGCAACATAGGGTAATATCTATGTTTTAGCCTATTCATTATTAATACCATGCGTTTTATATAGTATATTGGTCAGCCAGAGTGAAACATTTTTTCACTCCATTCAACCCTACATAAAATAATACGATGAGACTTATTCCCTTATTACTTACTCTACTTTTTGCCTTTCAGGCAAACGCACAAATCAAGTTGCCTTCTATTTTTGGTGACCACATGGTTTTACAACAAAAGCACAATAACCCAGTTTGGGGTTGGGCAGAGCCAAACGAAAAAATAACTGTTGCTATAAATGGTCAAAGCCATTCTACCTTTGCTGATGACAAAGGGCACTGGCGTATAGTTTTAAGACCTATCCCTGTTGGCGGCCCTTACAAAATGCATATTGAAGGCAGTTCCTCTAGTTTCTTTTTTGACGACATTCTAGTAGGAGAAGTTTGGATTTGCTCCGGACAGTCAAATATGGCTTGGCCTGTAAACAGAACTAATAGTGCAGAGTTAGCCATTGCCACTTCTAATTACCCAAATATTCGATTAATCTCCGTACCGCAAGTTGGAACAGATGTAGTTCAAGATGACTTTTATGGCTCTTGGGAGGCAGCTTCACCTGAAACTGTGCCTAACTTTTCTGCTATTGGCTACTTTTTTGGACAGCGACTGCATCATGCTTTAGATGTGCCTATTGGCTTAATTGATAATGCTTGGGGTGGTTCTGCTGCCGAAGCATGGGTAAACAGAGATGTGATAGAAGCTGATAAAAACTATGCTGAACTTATGACTTCTTGGAAAAAACTGGAACAGTCTTATAATTATGATGATGAATTAAAAAAATGGAAGAAGTCTGTTGAAGAATGGGAAGCCAATAAAGAAGAGAAAGGCATGCCAAGAAGACCTGGGAATCAAATGACAGGAAATCACCGCCCTGCCAACATTTATAATGGCGTACTACACCCAACTATTGGATATGGAATGAAAGGTGTTATTTGGTATCAAGGAGAGTCTAATGCTGGCCGCTCTTATCAGTACCGTGATTTATTCCCATTTATGATTCAAAACTGGCGTAACGAGTGGAAACAAGGCGACTTCCCTTTCTACTATGTGCAGCTAGCAGATTTCATGGCAGAAACCGAGCAACCAGAAGAAAGTGGCTGGGCTGAGCTAAGAGAAGCTCAAACAATGACCAAAGACAAACTTAAAAACGTAGGTGAGGCAGTTATCATTGATCTTGGAGAAGGCAGAGATATTCATCCAAGAAATAAACAAACAGTGGCGGACAGGCTAGTAAGAATTGCTCTTGCGAGAGATTACAATAAGGATATTGTTTATGAAGGGCCTCGTTATAAATCAATGGAAGTAAAAGGAGATAAAATCGTTCTGACGTTTGACCATGTAGGCCAAGGACTCTACTCCTTTGATACTAGAGAACCACAAGGTTTTGCTATAGCTGGGTCAGATAAAAAGTTCGTTTGGGCGGATGCCGAAATCATTTCTAGTAATCAAATGGAAATATCAGGTAAAGGAATCTCGACGCCAGTAGCGGTACGATATGCATGGGCAAACAACCCTGTTTGTAATATGTATAATCGTGATGGTCTGCCTATGACTCCTTTCCGAACTGATACTTGGGAAGGTGTAACCTTTGGAAAAGAAGAAAGATAATGAAAGTCCTGTTTAGCCTGATCCTTATCGTTTTTGTTACTATTGCTGGTTTTAGTCAAAACCTTAAAATTAGTAATGATGGAAAATACCTATCCACAGAAAAGGGCGAACCTTTCCTTTGGATGGGAGATACCGCTTGGGAGTTACTGCATCGTTTAAATCGTGAAGAAACCGACCTCTATTTAAATACTAGACTTGCCCAAGGTTTTAATGTTATTCAAACCGTAGTTTTGGCTGAACTTGACGGACTAAACACACCTAATGCCTACGGCGAAAAACCATTGATTGACAATAATCCTGAATTAATCAACGAAGCCTACTTTGAGCATGTAGATTATGTAATGGAAAAAGCTCAAAAGCTAGGCTTACAGGTAGCATTGCTGCCAACTTGGGGAGATAAATTCAATTTAAAATGGGGAGATGGTCCAGTAGTTTTTAATTCAAAAAATGCAGAAACCTTTGGGCACATATTAGCTAAGAGATACCTAAAATATGATAACATCATTTGGGTTTTAGGTGGTGACAGAATCCCAGAAGAGGCTGTTCATTTTGACATAGTTAGAGCCATGGCAAGAGGTATCAGAAGTGTAGACACCAAACACTTAATAAGCTATCACCCTTCAGGTACCAAGATAGCCAGTGATTATTTTGATGATAAATGGCTAGATATAGACATGTACCAAAGTGGCCATAGCCGAATTTCAAAAGAATATGAATTTATAAAAAAGGTAGATGCTAAAAGACCCTTCATTAATGGTGAGGCTAGGTATGAGAATATAGGCGACCGTTTTTGGGACAAAAGTCAAACGGGCTGGCTAGACGATGCCGACGCCAGAATAGGTGGCTACTGGAGTATGCTATCTGGTACCGCTGGTTATACCTATGGCTGTAACGATGTCTGGCAAATGTATGCTATAGATAAAGAACCTATGATTAAAGCCAGAACTGGTTGGAGTCAAGCTTTGCAACTTCCTGGTGCAAATCAAATGAAATATTTGAAAGCACTTTTTGAAAGTTTCCCATGGCAACAAATGAGTAATAATCAGGCATTAATTAGTTCTGAAAACCCAGAAGACGAGTCTTATATTGTGGCATCTATTGGCCATAAAAAAGACTTCATAATAGCTTATACCCCTACGGGAAGGTCAATCCAATTAGATTTTTCAAAGATGAAAGCGAAAGAGGTTAAGTCTTTTTGGTACAACCCTAGAAGCGGAAAGTCTAAAAGTGCTGGAACTTTCAAAACTACCGAAAATCCAGTTTTTGAACCTTGGTCAAATGGTTGGGGAAGTGATTTTGTTTTGGTCGTGATGGATGCCAATTCTGAATATCAAATGCCGAGGTTTTAGGAATCATTATCCATGAAAATCAAAAGTCTATCTTTCGTTTTTCATGGTAAATATAAATTTTCACTAAGTCCTAACCTTCAATTTTCATTATTAGAATGCATTTATTCCGCTATCCATCTCTAGTATAGCTAGAAATTACGTAAATCATTATATATAAATGCTCCACAAATAAATAAGTCTTATGTAGCGGTAGAAATCACTATATTTTATTATAACTTTACCATGTAAATCAAAAATTTAATTTTCGTTTTTCATGGAAAATGTCAGAATAGAGGAGGCTTTACTTAAGGAATATTTAGAAATATTTCCTGCTGTTGGTATTGTAGGGCCAAGACAGGTGGGTAAAACCACTATGGCTAAAAGTTTAAGTCTAGATTCTGAAATTCATTATCTAGACTTAGAGTCTTCTGCAGACAGATTAAAGCTTAATGACCCACTTTTATACTTAAAAAACTACACAGATAAAATAGTTGTGTTGGATGAAATTCAGCAAATGCCAGAACTCTTCGCTGAATTGAGAGGACTAATAGATAGCGAAAGAAAAGCAGGTCGGTTTATTATCCTGGGCTCGGCCTCTCCTCAATTAATAAGAAAAAGTGCAGACTCTTTAGCGGGTAGGATTGGCTACATTGAGCTCTCCCCTTTTAGCTTACCAGAAGTTGGTTATGATCATGAAAAAGAACTTTGGCTAAAAGGCGGATTTCCTCTTGCATTTTTAGCAAAAACAGAAAGAGGAAGCATGATTTGGCGAAAAAACTTCATCAAAACATACATAGAAAAAGACCTAAATCTATTAGGCCTAAGTGCTGAGTCAAGAACTATCGAGCGTTTTTGGCGAATGCTTTCTGCCACACATGGTAATTTATGGAACGCCCATAGCATTGGAAGATCACTGGGACTTACAGCACCTACTATTAGTAAATACCTAGATATTATGGAGGGGGCATTCCTAATAAGAAGGTTGCTTCCGTACCATGTTAACATTTCAAAACGCTTAGTAAAGTCGCCTAAAATATACCTTAGAGATAGTGGAATTCTTCATGCTTTCAAGGAGGTGACAAATTACGATACCTTGCTAAACGACCCCAATGTAGGGGCCTCTTGGGAAGGTTTTGTGATAGAGCAGATTATAAACGCATCTAAAGAAACTTCGCAAGCTTATTTTTATAGAACTCAGCAGGGAGCGGAATGTGATCTATTACTTGAGAAAAATGGTAAAGTCTTAGCTTGCATTGAAGTAAAACTAAGCTCCTCGCCTAAAATCCCCAAAGGTTTTAGAATTAGCATAGAAGACACCAAAGCTGAAAATGGCTATGTGATAGCCAGTGTAAATGAAACTTTTCGAATTGAACCTGATATAACTGTTACTAGCTTAGAGCTTTTCTTAAAAGAGGTATTACCTGAAATTTTATAATAAAAAAGGATAGGCTTAAATAGTTTTACCATGAAAATCAAAAGTATAGATTTCGTTTTTCATGGTAAAACCCAAAAACTCAGAAACCTAAATCTCCTGTAACTCTACCAATTTATGGTAAATACCATCTGCATTAGCGAACAACTCTTGATGAGTTCCTCTTTCTGCTATTTGCCCCTTGTCTATCACTAAAATCTCATCCGCGTGCTGAATAGTGCTTAGTCGGTGAGCTATCACCAGCGATGTTCTGTCTTTCATCAAATGCATGATGGCATCTTGCACTAGTTTTTCTGACTCAGTATCTAGAGCAGAGGTGGCTTCATCCAAAATGAGGATTGGAGGATTTTGAAGAATGGCTCTCGCAATAGAAATTCTTTGACGCTGCCCACCCGATAGCTTTACGCCCCTGTCGCCTATTACAGTTTCATAAGCTTCAAACTGCTCTTCTATAAACTCGTGAGCATTTGCAATTTTGGCGGCAGCTAAAACCTCCTCTCTACTTACATCCTTACCAAAAGTGATGTTATTATAAATAGTGTCATTAAATAGAACAGGGTCTTGCGTCACTATCCCCATGAGGTTTCTCAATGAAGCTTGCGAGATTTCATTGATGTCTGTTCCGTCCAGTTTAATCTTACCTTCTGTAGGTTCATAAAAACGAGGCAGTAAATCTGCCAGCGTAGATTTACCTCCACCTGATGGACCCACTAAGGCTACTGTCTTTCCTTTGCATAATTTGAAATTGACATTTTGAAGAACTTTTTGACCTTCTTCGTAGGCAAAAGAAACATTCTCAAAAGCTATTTCATTGTCTAAGGTTTTAACCTCTTTGGCATTAAGACTGTCTGAAATCTCTGGTTCCATGTTTAAAACCTCCAAAATCCTATCACCCGAAGCAATCCCTCTTTGCGAAGCACTAAATGCCTGTGCAATGGTTTTGGCGGGACGAACCACCTGAGAAAAGAGAGCGATATACGCCATAAAGGTAGACGCATCCAAAGCACTTTGGTCTGACAAAATCAAACTTCCTCCATAAAGCAAGAGCGAAGCCACCATGCTTACACCTACCACTTCCGAGAAAGGATTCGCCAATTCTCTTTTGGCTGCGTAAGAAAAAATAGAGCGTTTATATCCTTGATTCTCTGTCTCAAATTTATTGCTGATAAATTTCTCAGCCACAAAACCCTTCACCACACGCATGCCGCCAAAAGTCTCGTCCATCAAACTCATAATATTACTAAGTCTGCCTTGTCCTTCGCCCGCATCATGCCTTAACTTTTTTAACATCAATCCTAAAAAAGTACCGGTAATAGGAATCACGATTAAAGCAAAAAGTGTCAACTTATACGACATATAAAAAAGGGCAATCAGATAACCCACCAAAAGAAAAAGCTCCTTGATAGCGGCCGAAAAAGTATTGGCAATACTGTTTTCTACTTCTTGAACATCGGTGGTGATTCTAGAAATAATATCCCCTTTTTTCTGATTATTGAAAAAGCCAATAGGCAGCAACAAAGACTTGTCAAAAATGGCTTGACGGAGATTTGAGACCATGTTCACCTTAAAACCCTCCAATAATCTTAAGCTTAAATAGCGGAAAATATTCCCTATAAAAATACCTAGAATAAGAGATACACAAACAAACTGCAAAGCTCCTAGTTTGCCTTTTTCCTCTAAGAAATAAGCAAAGTAATAGTTAAACCAGTCTAGCACATTTAAGTTACTTGGTTTTTGAAGCATTCCAGAAATAACCTCCGGCTCTACTTGTCCAAACAAGACATCTAAAATTGGCTTTAAGAGCACCAAATTAAGCACCCCAAAAACTGCAGCAATAAGCGAGGTAAATAGAAAAGGTATTACAAATTTTCTTAGGTTGCCAGCGTAAGAAAGTAATTTAAAATAAGTGTTCATATAAAAATTAGCCCTATTTAAAGGCTATTAAGTATGCTTCAAGACTGAAATAAAACAAATTCCCGTTCTTAAATATTCAAGCATATTATGTTTTGATTCGCAAAGTTGCGGAAAAGCTTTTACTTTGAGTCTATGAGTTGTCGTTTCTTATTATGCTGCTTTTGTTTGTTTGTCCTTTCCTGTTCTGAAAAACCAGAGAAAAAGGTCTTATCAAAGGCTGTATATCATTGGAAATCCAGCTACCAACCTTCAGAAAAAGCGAAAGAAACATTCACAAAACTCGACATAAACAAAACCTACATTCGTTTTTTCGATATAGATTTTAACAAAGAAATCAATCAAGCTATTCCGAAAGGAATGGTAAAATTTAAAGACAGTCCAAAGGGTAATTTAGTTCCTGTTGTTTACATAACTAACAGAACTTTTAAGTCATTAAACCTAGAAGAAACAACCAAGCTAGCCACCAAAACGGCTTCTAAAATTAAATCCATAGCCAGTGACCATTCTTTAACATTTAATGAAATACAGTTAGACTGCGACTGGACAGAAACAACACAGGCTAAATATTTTCATTTTCTTGAGAAATTAAAGGGTGAGTTTGAAGAGAAAGTTAAGCTCACATGCACGCTGAGGCTTCACCAAGTGAAATTCAGAGAAAAGACAGGCGTACCGCCTGTAGACCGCGTGGCACTCATGCTTTATAATGTAGGCGACTGGACAAACATTCAAACGAAAAACTCCCTGTTTGACCCAAGCATAATTGACCAGTACATTTATCGACTTCCTGAATATCCGCTGCCGGTTGATATTGCCCTCCCCATTTACCAACAGGCCATAGTTTTTAGGAACAATAGGTTTCACACCTATTT
This sequence comes from uncultured Arcticibacterium sp., assembly GCF_964021845.1. Taxonomy (NCBI): domain Bacteria; kingdom Pseudomonadati; phylum Bacteroidota; class Cytophagia; order Cytophagales; family Leadbetterellaceae; genus Arcticibacterium; species uncultured Arcticibacterium sp. The sequence goes on from NZ_CAXHZC010000007.1 coordinate 262,363, forward strand.
CAAAAATGTGTCAAAATTAGACTTGAAGAGACATTTCAATACTAAGCCTGGAGAAAATGGAAACCTCCTAATTTGTCAAGAAAATTGCGAATTCCAGAATCAATCTTTCCGGAAAGGCGACGTTTTTAGACATGAAAAAGTAGACTTCAAAACACTGAATAAGGTCAAAAAAGCAATACTCAAAAGAGTTAGAAACAAGGATGTTCAAATTCTGCTCTTTCATCTTGACCACAAAAGCCTTGACAACTTTACACTAAAACAATATTCAAAGCTGTTAGAAAACTAGAACATAGCTTAAATCATGAAACGCCCTAACGTAAAAAAACTCCTTTCATATTTCATTCTATTCTCTATTGCTTGTGGTCCTGGCCCGCTTGATTTTACAGAATACTTTACCATTTTTTATCCCGAAGCTGCTAATAATCCCGACGCTACTCAGCCCTATTTTTATACCAACGATTATTTGAATCAGCAGTATTTCATGCAGAATTCGGCTTCGCTTTCTGATTCTCTCAATCTGGAAACTTGGTATAATTACACGGATAAAAAGATTGACAAAACCACTATCAAAAAGGGCTTATATGAAAAAACTTTAGGTAAAGAATTTGCAGAGCAATTACGAAAAATTGGCAAAGCAGAAGCCGCAGAATATATTCTATTAGCACAAGAGGTAGACAAAGAAACGGAGAAGTTTAGCACGTATTGGGAGCCCGCGGAGCCTGTCAATGAGCAATTATTGGCCGACCTTAGGGATGTTGCCCTTATAAATGCCGACAAATCAAAAAGTGATTTTATTAAAGAACGTTATGGTTTCCAATTGATGAAAATGGACGCGAAAGCGAATGACTGGCGTTCATTATTTAGAGACTATGAAAAGTTTCAAAAAGAGGTAAAAACCAAGACCTATATATCAGAATGGTCGCAGAGTAGACATGCGGGAGCTTTACTTTATCAAGGCGATACCGCAAAAGCCGTTTTAGAATTTGCGAAGATTTTTGAGAAATCTCCTACCCGAAGAAATCAGGCAGATTTGAGTGTAAGACGCCTAAAACGTCAGCACTTTTCTGAAGCTCTAGCCTTATGCCAAAATGATGAAGAAAAACTCATGGTTTATGCCTTGCAAGCTATTCAACCCTTCCAAGACGGGCTAGAACTTTTAAAGCACATGACCGCCTTGAACCCAAACCACCCAATGCTGGAACTGGTGATGGCAAGAGAAATAAACAAAAACGAGGTTAATTTTTATGCCGAAAAGAACGCCGGACTATATTCACATAACTTAGATGTTTTAGACGAAAACTATAAAGTTGATTCTAGCAAAGCACAGGCTCTTACAAATGAAAGCAAAACATATTTTGAATCACTTTTAGCTTTCAATCAGTCTCTTTTAAAAAACCAATCTTTAGATAAGAAAGCCTTTTGGTACACCACAGCAGCCTATCTACATTATATAAAAGGTGATTATCTTGCTATGGAACCCCTTCTAGAAAAAGCTGAGGATGAAGGGGTGAAAAACATGGCTTTGAACCGCCAAATCCAGCTTTTCAAAACACTGTATTTCTTAGAAACCAAAGCTGTGGACGAAGAAGAAAGCTTACTGGAACAAATAGCGGCATTTAAAAAAGTAGAAAGCTTCCGAGATAATAATGTTCTTGTGCTATTGACCGACAAGCTACAAGAAAAGTATTTAAGCGTTAAAACTGTTGAATCAAAAAGCTGGTTGCAGTCATGCTTTAGCAAGAAGATAGAAAGTATTGATAGCCAAAAAGTGAAGGCTTTCTTAGCGGAGAATATTGCCGCAGTAAAAGAAGATAGTTACTCCTACATGAACGGTACCTCAGAAGCAAGGCTCTTGGAAACTCAAGACGCTAAACTTCTAGGAGCTACCATAAACTTTATAAAAAGCGAAGATTTAAGTTCTGTAGATAAACAATTGATTACCCTTTCTGGCATTAATAAGAATAACCTTTTGATGGCCTACGGTAGGAAATTAATCAGAACGCAGCAGTATGAAAAAGCACTAGCCGCCTTCAAAGAGTGTGAAGAAAGTCATTTTACAGGCGGTCCTTTTACCCATTATTTCTCTCCAATTCCTAGACAGTTTATTATGGGTGAAGAAGTAGATGAAGGATTGCTAAATCCAATATACTTTTTGGAAAACGCTGTCAACAATCAAAAAGAAGTAGCTAAGAACCCCAAAAATGCTAGAGCGTGGTATGAGCTAGGTTTGGCCGCCTATAATATGAGTTACTGGGGAAATGGTTGGCTTTTTTCTGATAGAGAATGGAGTGCCATGGAAATTCAATATGGCGAGCCTACCTCCGAAGACTATTTTACCAACTCCTACGCAAAAGAATGCTTTGAACATGCCTTGGCTGCAAATCCTGAGCCTGAATTAGGTGCCAAAATTTGTTATTTGGGTGCATTATGCGAAAAAAATCAGTATTTCATAGCTTATACCAATGGCCAACCAAACACCTATAAAAAGGAAGAGCTAGATTATTACAGAATCAAAATGGAAACAAGCGTTAAGCCAACTTTCCAGAGTTTCTTCAAGAGGTTGAAGAATAAATATGACGAAACAGCCTACGAAAGTCAGGTAATAAAAGAGTGTATGTCGTATGTAGGTTTTAAATTGCAGTAAATAACCTAGCCCTATGAAATACTTCTCTTTCTTTTTCTTAACGCTTTTAGCATCCTGCCAAAGCCCAAACCCCACTTATTTTGACCAAAATCCAGAACTTCTAAAAACCCTAGAAGACTTAGAGATAATGGATGGTTTCAACATTGAAATTGTAGCGGCTGAGCCTTTAATTTCAGACCCGGTTGCCATGGAAATTGACGAAAACGGAGACTGGTATGTAGCAGAAATGCCTGGTTATCCTTTAGACCTGACTAAATCCGGTAAAATCAAAAAGTTGATAGATACCGATGGCGACGGCCTACCAGATAAAAGTGAAGTTTTTGCGGATAGCCTTACCCTTCCAATGGGCTTAATGAAATGGGAAGATGGAATTTTGGTAGCAGATGCTCCAGATGTCACCTTCCTGGCCGATAAAGACAATGACGGCAAAGCGGATATAAAAAAAGCCATGATAACGGGCTTTTCTTTATCCAATCCGCAGCATAATATGAATACCCCAAAGTTTGGGATTGACAATTGGATATACGTGGCACATTCTGGTGCTATAAACTCATTTGCCTACGAACATGTTTTTAGCGACAAAGGCTCAGAAGTTAGATTTCCAGATGAACCAAACGCTCCTAGATTGGCAAGAAATGCAGACGGAAGAAATGTGCGTTTCAAACCAAATTATTTAGAACTAGAAACGCTTTCTGGCGAGTCGCAATATGGGCATGCGGTAGACGAATGGGGACATCGATTTTATACTGACAACGCTAATCATCTCTTCCATGAGGTGATGGACGCTCGCTATGTGAAGGCGAACCCGAACTTGGCTATAGAGGAAGCCATGGAAAAGTTTTCTGACCATGGAAACGCCGCCAAAGTTTTCCCAATTACGGAAAACCCAAATCATCAACTACTGACTGATGTTGGACAAATTACCTCCAGCTGTGGCATTACATGGTATGATGGAGGAGCTTTTGGTAATGAATTTAAAAACACTACGCTTGTTGGCGAGCCAGTTCATAACCTGGTTCATATTGACCATATAGAAACTGACGGAGCCACTTTCACAGGAAAAAGAGTATTAGAAAACAAAGAGTTTTTAGCATCCAAAGACCCATGGTTTAGGCCTGTTTTCTTTTATGTAGGACCCGATGGAGCATTATATGTGGTGGATTATTACCGCCAAATAGTGGAACACCCTGAGTGGATGAGCGACGAAGTAAACCAAAGCGGTGCTCTTTACGAAGGAACTAAAAAAGGCAGAATTTATAGAATAACGCCAAAAAGTGGTCTCAAAATGGACTGGATAAGTGCTCTAAACTTAGGCGAAAACTCTACTGAAGAACTCACCAAACTACTATCTCATGAGAATGGATGGTATAGAAGAACTGCTCAGCGACTACTTTTTCAAAGAGCAGACAAAACTGCAGCCCCTTTTCTTCATGAAATCATAAAAGAAGATAGTGAGCAAGCCAAAATCCCAGCACTATGGCTACTTCATGATTGGGAAGAATTAACAAGCGACGACCTTACCTTAGCTTTAGCAGCCAAAGAGTCTGGAGTAAGAGAAAATGCTTTGCAACTGGCAGACAGACTTTGGTCAAATCCTATGTTTCAAACAGAAGCTCTGAAAGCATCAATACTAAAAACGGCAGATGACTCTAGCGAGAGAGTTAGATTTCAATGGCTTTGCTCTTCTGCCTTTTTTGATTTCCCTGAAGTAGAAGAATTAAAATCTACAATTCTGAAAAATGACGCGGAAGACAAATGGGTGGGTATTGCAGCTATTGCTTCATCTGCTGGTTCTGAAGAAACACTCTTTCAAAATGCCGTAAGAGATTTTGGAGCAGAAGCATCAAAAAATAAAAGTGAGTTTTTCTCACATTTGGCCGCCACTATGTACAAAAAAGGAGAAGGTGGTTTAATTACTAAAATCCTAAACATTACGGACGACAATAACAGTTGGTGGCAAGCCGCTATGCTTTCTGGTATTTCTTCTATACAAGCTTACAGCGACCCAAAAACATTAACTAAAACAGAACAAGAATTACTTTTAAGTACATTCCTTACCAGCCAAAATCATGAACTCAGAAAAAGTATCATAGGCACTTTTGGTGTAAACAGGGTTTCGAATACCTTAAACACCAATGCTATATATACCAGAATGGCTTCGGATGATGATATCGCCTTTCAAATTGATGGTATGAGTTTGCTCTCTACCCTTGGAGAGCCTAAGATAAAAGGCAAAATTCTTGACAATATTCTCAACGGTAAAAACGAAAAATTGCAATTAGCTTCCATAGAGGCTTTGACAAATACTTTAAGCATTACTGAACTTACAAGTATCAATAAAAAATACGCTGATTTAACGAACTCTTCTAAAAAGGCTTGGATAGCTTACCTATTAAACAATGAAAACAAAGTATCCGAATTAATAAAGCAGGTAGAAGTGGGCAACATTGCCAAAGCAGATATTGAATGGCCTCAGATAGTAGAATTGATGAATTACTATGACACTAATATTAGGGACTATGCAAGAGAAGTTTTTGCCATAAATGAAGATAGAAAAGCAGTACTTCAAAACTATCTGCCGGCGGCAAACATGAAAGGTAATGCAGAAAACGGCAAGAAACTGTTTCAGCAAAACTGTGCCATTTGTCATCAAATTGACGGTAAAGATGGTACTGCTTTTGGCCCTGATTTAGCCACCCTAAAAAGTAGAAACAAACATTCTATTATTACCGAAATAATAAACCCTAATAACTCAATTGCCGATAAATATGGTCAATGGGAAATAGAAACAAATAATGGGAATTTCCTCTCTGGAATCATTATTTCTGAAAGTGAGAATTCGCTGAGTCTGAAAACACTTGGTGGGCAAACAGAAAATATAGCGAAAACAGCTATAAAATCTCGTCGAATAGCTAAACAGTCTGCTATGCCCAATGGTTTGGAGGGGGCTATCTCCCCAAAAGGGATGTCGGATATTTTGGCACTTATAGAAGGAGAATAAATAGAAATGACATCATATAGCTAAAGAGTAGAAACCTTAGAACAATTTAAAAAAAATTAAGCTAAAGGCTTTATTCTTTCATTGCCATAATTTTTAGAATATAAGAGCCACTTTATCAAACAAATAAATAATTGATTAGTTGATTTTAAATTCTTTTAATAATTAAAAATCTAGCGTCTTGTCTACTTTTCTGCCTAAAAAGCTGACAACTTAGGCTTTATATCGAATTTTCTCGACTTATATTTGAAGTTCCATTTTAGAAAATACATAAACAAATGAAAAAAAATGCTCTCGGGCTACTCCTACTAGGGAGTATCAACCTCCTATTTGCTCAGGAAAAGATTTTATCTGACAACCTCTCTGGGTTTTCAAATAAAGCGAACAATTGGAGTATTGTAGGTAGTGCCTCTGCCAATCCTTTCCTTGATAATAATCTTGAAACTACTGCCGGTAAAGGCGTATTAGCCAACATCCATGAACATGGTACCTATGGCGGAGAATATGAATTAGTCTCAGACTTTACACATGGCGACCTTGATATATCATTTGATTTTATGATTGCGAAAGGTTCTAATTCAGGTATCTATCTTCAAGGAAACTACGAAATTCAACTATTTGATAGCTGGGGAAAGAAAAATCCTATCTATGGAGACTGTGGTGGAATTTACCAAAGATGGGACGAAAGCAAACCTGATGGTCAAAAAGGCTATCAAGGCTACGCTCCAAGAATAAACGCAGCTAAAGCCCCTGGCTTATGGCAACACATGGATATCTCTTTTCAAGCAGCAAAGTTTGACGCTCAAGGAAATAAAATAGCCAATGCCGAAATTCTTTCTGTAAAACTGAATGGCATGTTGATTCATGAAAATGTAGAGCTTTCTGGTGTAACTAGAGGTGCTATGACTGCAAAAGATGTGGCAAAAGGCCCATTAAGATTTCAAGGCGACCACGGTTCTTTGGCATTAAAAAACATCATGATAAGTAACTTTGATAAACCAAGTGCAAGTTTGGAAAACTTAACATACAAAGTTTCTTATGCTCCTTATGACCCAAGTGCAGACCCTAAGAACCTTGCCACTGACGATGCTGGTGAATTAAAGGAACTTTCATGGGAATTTATGAAGCAGCCAAACGAATACTCTTATACTATTAAAGGAGATTTCACAGCCCCTGCAGATGGAAAATATACTTTCAATCAGTTTTCTTCAGCTAACAACACCCTAAGCATTGACGGTAAAGAAGTTTTGACCAATAAATACACGGGACCAAATGACGAAAGAACAGGAGAAATTGAGCTGAAAGCTGGAAAACATTCCTTAGAAATATACAATGCTAAATATGATGGCTGGATGAGCCCAACTTTAGGCCTTTTTGTTACAGGTCCTGGTTTTAGAAAAGTGGCTCTTCACTCACCGAGCTCTATGTTTGGAAATAAAGCTTCTGACCCCATCTTGATTGATGCCAAAACCAATACAAATCTTAGAAGTTTCATGGATTTTGACAATGGCGACGGTCGCATAAGAATTGTTCACGCCATAAGCGTGGGTACACCTGAAAATATTCACTTCACATATGACCTTGACAAGGGAGCTTTGCTTCAATTTTGGAGAGGCGATTTCTTAGACGCCACACCAATGTGGGATAGCAGAGGTGATGGTTCTTCAAGGCCTAGAGGTTCATTGACTTTACTTAATAATGATTTGACACTTTCTAAAACTGCTTTGGCTTGGCCAAAAGACACGGTAGGTACTGCGTACAAACCAAAAGGTTACACCATAGATGAAAACAACATGCCAACTTTCGTTTACGAAATTTATGGTTCTAAGGTGAACGACAAAATCAGAATTAAAGACGGAAAGAATTTTGAAAGAACTATTACCGTAGAGGGCTCAAAAGATTTGTTTGCCAAATTGACGAGTGCTTCAAAAATTGAAAAAATGTCTGACAACTTATATGCGATTGATAATAAAAGCTGGTACATAAAACTGGAACCAAATGCTTCTGTTATTATCAGTACCAATGGCAACAAAAAAGAGCTAAAGGTTGCGGTTAAAGACCAATTGACTTACGAGCTATTATTCTAATATTAAAAGATTTAGATAAATGAAAAAATTACAAATATTACTTTTAAGCCTCTTCTGCTTTGCTGTGCAAGCCCAAGAGTCTCCAAAAGAAGAAGATTTTTACAAAATTGTTACGCCGCCCGTTCCTGAAGGAGTGCTTTTAGAAGTAGGTGGTGTATGTACACTACCTAATGGCTCTGTGGCTGTTTCAACCAGACGAGGTGATATATGGATTCTGGAAAACCCACTTAGCAGAAAACCTTATTACAAGCTATATGCTTCTGGTTTACATGAAATTCTTGGTTTAGAATACCGTGATGGTTCTTTTTACTGCGTGCAGCGTGGTGAGTTAACAAAACTTACCGACGAAAACGGCGATGGAAAAGCAGACCGTTATGAAACAGTAAGTGCATGGCCTATTTCAGGACACTATCATGAGTATTCTTTCGGTCCTAAGTTTGCTCCTGACGGAAGTTTCTTTGTCAGTGGAAATGTGGCTTTTGGAAACGAAGAATGGTGGAGAGGTGAAGCTAGAGTACCTACTAGAGGTTCTGTATTTAAAGTATTTCCTGATGGTCATAGAGAAGAGTGGGCTACAGGAATGCGTTCGCCTGCAGGTCTTGGAATGATAGATGGTGAGTTATTTTATGCTGATAACCAAGGTGACTGGATGGGTTCTGGTGGAATCTGGCATTTGAAAAAAGGTGCATTCACGGGTCACCCAGCTAGTTTAGCATGGACCACTGAAGACTCGCCTACCAAGCTTACTGAAGAGCAGTTTTTTGCGGAACGCGACAACAGAAAAATTAGAAACGCCGCTGGTGCATATATCAAACCAGAAAACGTAGTAAACGAAACGCCAGACATGCTTTGGCAGCTAAAAGAAAAATACCCACAGGTGCAAACGCCTGTGGTTTGGTTACCTCATGGTATTCTTGGTATTTCTAATTCTGAATTAATAAAAGATGAAACCAAAGGAGCTTTTGGCCCTTTTAGCAACCAAGTTTTTATAGGTGACCAAGGTCAATCTAAAATCATGCGTGTGTTTATGGAAAAAGTCAATGGCGAATACCAAGGTGCTGCTTGGGATTTTAGAAGTGGTTTTCAGTCTGGTGTAATGAGAATGGATTGGGCAAAAGACGGTTCTCTTTTTGTGGGAGAAACTAACCGTGGATGGGGCTCAGCTGGTGACGCGAACCAAGGTTTCCAAAGATTAGTATGGAATGGTAAAATGCCATTTGAAATGTTAAAAGTTAAGGCGATGCCTGATGGTTTTGAAGTAGAGTTCACGCTTCCTGTTGACAGAAAATCTGCGGAAGATTTGGCTTCTATTTCTGCTTCTAGTTTTAACTATAAGCACCACCCAGTTTATGGCTCACCTCCTATTTTCAGAGAAGACCTAAACATAAAAGGTGTTAAGCTTTCTGCCGATGGCAAAAAACTAAGAATAGTAATGGACGGCCTTAGAAAGTATTTTGTGCATGAGTTAAACCTTGATGGCATTAGAGCTGCTGGTACGTACTACTCGCTTATTCATCCTACGGTTTATTATACTTTAAATAATATTCCTGACGGAGAAAAAATGTCAACGTCAGAATTAAAAACAACAGACTCTGGAAAAGCCAAACCTGCTTCTGCATCAAAAACAGTTAAAAAGCTGGTTTCTCCTGATGGTCAAGGTCAAGCAAAGGCTTCAGCTGCTGCTCCTACTTTTGACGAAGTAAAACCATTACTTCAAAAGCATACTTGTTTAGCGTGTCACTCTCAAGATAAAAAAGTGATTGGCCCTGCTTTTAAAGATATTGCAAAGAGAAAGTACAGCGATGCAAAAATAGCTGAGCTGATAGCTGTTCCTCAGCCAAAAAACTGGCCTGATTATGCCACGCCAATGGCTCCAATGCCACATGTGCCTAAAGCAGATGTGATGAAAATAGCGAGTTATATTAATGGATTGAGGTAATTTAAAGCTTCGCTTCTATTTAAGCACCGACTGTCAATATTGATAGTCGGTGTTTTTGGTTTTAGGGCGTCTGAAATAATTCAAATGATTGCACAAACCGTCAATTTGGCTGTTTTGAGATAAACAGAATTCAGCCGAACCAAATTCTTTGCTTAACTTTAACCGTTACCCTAACAGAACAATAATGAATACATCAAGACGAAATGCCATTAAGGCCCTAGGCACTGTGGCGGCAACCTCAATAGCTGGAGGAGCAATTGCAAACGAAAATTTAATCAAACCAAAAGTGGAACTGAAGAATAACATAAAGCACTCTGTGTGTAGATGGTGCTATGGCTCTATTGATTTTGAAGAATTATGCCAAGGTGTTAAAGACATCGGAATGGCTTCTATAGAACTTACTGGGCCTGAGGAGTGGCCAATACTGAAAAAGTATGGTTTAACCGCAGCGATAGGTTGGGGTGCATGGCCTAAAGGCACTGGTCTTACCAACTTTTTTGCCAACACTAAAAATCATGAAGTACTTATTCCTTTTTATGAAAACCTGCTAAAGCAGGCTTCTGAAAATGGTATCAAAAGCATTATATGTTTTTCTGGAAACAGAAACGGCATGAATGATTACGAGGGCATGATAAACTGTGCCACCGTGATTAGAAAGCTAATTCCAACATGTGAAAAGTATGACGTTATACTTTCTATGGAGTTGCTTAGCTCAAGAAATAGCCACAGAGATTACATGTGTGACCACATAGACTGGGGTGTATCACTATGTGAAATGGTAGGTTCTGAATACTTCAAATTATTATATGACATCTTCCACATGCAAAGCATGCACGGCGACCATATCAGAAACATCAGACGTTTTGGAAAGTACATTAACCATTATCACACTGGTGGAATGCCTGGCCGTAATGAGATAGATGAAACACAAGAAATATATTACCCAGCGGTGGTAGAAGCCTTGATAGAGTCTGGGTATAAAGGATATTTAGGACAAGAATTTATCCCTAAAGCTAAAGACAAGGCAGGTATGTTAGCATCTCTTGAAAGATGTGTGAAGATTTGTGATGTTTGATAAGCTTTAAGGCTAATATTAAAACGAAGTATCGTGAGATGCTTCGTTTTTTTTGTGTTTAATTCTTCCAGTTTTCTTTCAATTTATACTTTTTAACCTTTGATGCATTAATTCTGTATCCAACCCCTAACTCCACCATAGTTCCAGAAGCCTGTTTATTATCCAAAAGCAATTGCTTAATACCAATATTCAAATCTATATTGTTTTGATATACACCAAGTCTTGAATATTCAAACCTGGGAATAGGCTTGCCTATTTTTATCGGATAATGTAGTGTCAAACCTGGACTCCATCCGTTAAATTGAACGCCTGTTTCTTTGTGCTCAGAACTTGGAGTGATGTTTATTACCATTACATTCGCCTCCAAATTAGTAGTTATTTGTTTCCATTGCTTGCCAATAATTATTCCTACAAAAAGGCTCGGAGGGGCTTGGTTTTGACTTTCATTAATATCCAAGTCAAACGGCGACTTTAGCTTATTTCCATAGAAAGACATGTCTAAACCTAAAGTGAAATATTTTTTGGTGGTTAAAAACATATCAAGTTTCATACCTCCTCCTAACCCAAGATGATTTGCTGGCGAGCCTAAAAATTGATTCATCTGACCAGAAATCAAAATGTCTAAGCTAGGTTGCCCTTTTTCTAAATACTCAAAGTCTTCATAATTAGCTTCCTTAAAGGCAATACTCTGTAAATACGGCACTTCTTCATAGGAGTTAGGGTCAAAAGAGGGAAAAGTAAGCATTAGAAAATAAGTTGTTTCTTCTGGTATTCCATTCTTGCTATAAGGGATAAATTGAGGTGACCCTTTCGCTGCATGAAACAAACTATCTCTAATTGCCTTATCAGCAACTCCGTTTACAACTTTCAATTCTGGATTTCCTTCTCTATCTATATTGAATATTAATTCTACCTCAACATCATTGAGTAACTGTCTTTGCTCCCTCTCGAAATTAATATCATAAAAATGATAAATAAGGGAATTAACTCCTCCAACCGGTTTTGGCTCAATAATCACGAGAGAGTCTGCACTTTGTCCAAAGGCAAAAGAAACCAAATGATAAAATAAGAATATAAAAGTTACTATTTTTTTCAAAGTCTGTTATTCATTATGTGATTTAAAACGTAAAATTAGACAAGATTAAAGAACATTTACTCCATACTCAAAATCTTAACCTCCACACGTCTGTTCAGTTCCTCTTCTTTTCTTGAAATCGGCCTGTCTGGGCCTAAACCTAAGGTTCTTATTCGTCTTCCGCTAATTCCTTTACTTATCAAATAGTCTTTACAGGCCTCGGCTCGCTTTTCTGAAAGTTCAATATTGGCACCCCTATCACCTTCTGAAGAAGTATGCCCACTAATCTCTATTTTTGACTTAGGATACCTTAGTAAAAACGCATAAATAGAGTTTAAGCTTTGCTGACTAAAGTAATCTAATTCAGAAGATGATTGCTCAAACTGGATTTCGTCCATCACCAAATCCTCTCCTACCCTAACTGCTGACTCCCCTATTTCAAAGCTTTCTTCATTTACTTCAACCCTTGGAGTTTTCTTCTTTTTTGGTTTTGGTCGCTTCTCCTTCTTCCTAAAATTAAAAGACTGTTTAAGGCCTAAGAACACCCCATTAATAAGTTTGTTATTTCTATTTCTTCCAATAAGCGAACCTCTATTATAAAAGTCAATTTGTTCTACATAAAGAGGCTGAAGAGCAAAACTAAAACCTAACTCCAGCTCCGTATCACCTCCTAAAAACACCTCTTGTCCTATGCCCAAGTAAAGCCCATACTTAAGGTCATTTGACACCAAAGTGTTAAATTTTAAACCCGTTCCACTTGTATTGGTATAGTCTCCGGAAATTATATCCGAAGAGTACTTTTCTTTACGCCTCTGGTAAAATCCATTAACATTTGGTATAAAATTTCCCTGCACCACATAATAGAGATTATAAGCTCTATATTTTACACCAAAGTTTAGACTTAGGTAGTTAAAGTCATCAAGAAAGGCCTGCACCTGCTGCCCCTGAAAATCATAATTCAAACTTGGCTTATAGGCACTCACATAATTTATCCTAGTTCCTCCCGCAGTTAAATCAATATTGTTCGATAGTTTGTAATTAAAATTTACGCCTATTCTATTCGTAGTTTGGAGGTTGAAGCTTCTTTCTCCCTGATTATTTGTGGTATAACCAATATTGTAAAACTTCCATAAGTAGTTCATTCTTTGGTTTCCCTCTATCGCTTTTTGAGCACCAGGTAAAAGCATTCCTAAACCAAAATGCGGGCTTATGCCAAATCTAGAATTTTCTGCTTGCCCAAAAACCAAGCTAGAGAAAAAAGCTAAAACACAGCTAAATAGAATTTTGGCTTTGGTCACTTGCAAGTAAATTTTGGTTTGACTAGGCATTAATAATTTGACTAAAAAGAGGCAATGCCTGTTTTAAATCTGGCAGTTCTGGATGCCATCTTTTCTCCCATTCTAGACTTATAAAGCCCTTGTAGCCGATTTTATCAAGTTGTTTTAAAACCTTTGTAATAGGCACCTCCCCTTTCCCTGGTAAAAAGTATTCGTGAGTTTCTCTATTCTTAAAACTACCGTCTTTTATCTGAACAAACTCAATAAATGGTTTTAGCTTTTCGTCATTTTTGATGCAGACTCCTCCGTCAAATAATGCATATTGAAATAATCCCAAATTATACCTGAACTGCCGGCCGGCTGCTCATTCATAACTTGTTTAATATCTTCAGACCAAACCAAATCTCCATGACAGTCTAAAAGTACTTTCACGCCACTACCATTCGCATACTCATTGGCTTCTTGCAGCCCCTCACTTATCAAACTAAGCGATTTTTGTTTATCGTTTTTGAAAGCAAACTTGTCTGGAAAAACTCTTACATAGGGGCTATTTAATTCCACCGCTAAATCAACATACCTTTTCAGCTCATCCATATTGGCTTGACGCTTGCTCACCTCTGTTTGATGCAAATTAGAAGATGGGTTTAGATTGACAATTTCAACGCCGCTATCTTCTGCCCTTCTCTTCGACTCTTTTAGCATTGCTTTAGAAAAAACCGGGCTTTTTAAGATATCAATCTCACTACCTAGCCCTCTTATCTCTATGCCTTTATAAGCATACTTTTCAGCATTAGTTAGAATCTCTTCCCAGCTCCAATCTGGACAACCTAAAGTAGAAAAGCAGAGTTTGCGACCTTTCTTAAAAGACATTTGAACAAAACCAGACAAAACCGTAGCTAAGAAAAGTCTTCTATTTAAATTCATAAGAGTTTATTGTATTGACATTGTCGAAAATCACTATTTGGTTTTCACAATAACCTATAAGGGAATAAAGGGCGTAGTTTTGAAATGATTTACTGTAAATTTACAGAAAACCTATTAAATAAATTATGAAACTTTTTCTCCTATTCTCTATGGCCTTATTAGCTCTCAATGTGGACGCCAAACCTGACACAAAGGTTTATGAATTACGTGTATACCATTGTCATGAAGGTAAAAGAGATGACCTTATAGCCCGTTTTCAAAATCATACTACGCGTATTTTTGAGAAGCATGGTATGACAAACGTAGCCTACTGGTTACCTACTTCACCAGATATGAAGAATGACCTCATCTATATGCTATCTTACCCTTCCATGGAAGCAAGACAAGCAGCTTGGAAAGCTTTTTCCGCCGACCCAGAATGGCAAAAAGTAGCTGCTGACTCTCAAAAAGATGGAAAAATAGTGGCTGCAGTAGATTCTAAATTTCTGAAAATGGAGCCAGAATTGACAAAGAAGCTAAAGTTAAAAGCTAAGTCTCCAGAGCGAACCTTTGAGCTCAGGTCTTACTATTGCCTTCCTGGAAGGTATCCAAATATTGTTGCTCGATTTAGAGACCATACCAGAGATATTTTTGAAACACATGGTATTGAAAATATAGCTTACTGGGGCACTATAGAAAAGGAAAATACGCAACCACATTTGGTATATATCATTGCTCATGAAAGTGAAGCCGCTGCCAAAACATCATGGGATGCTTTTAGAGCTGACCCAGTCTGGAAAAAGGCTCAAAAGGCTTCAGAAGAAGATGGTAAAATAGTAGAAAAAGTAGTTTCTATTATGATGGAACCTTTACCGTTTTCTAAGCTCAAATAGGCTATTTTTATAGCATGAAAACGTCCGCTTTAATAATTGGTCTTCTAATGAGTCTTTCCCTTATGGGTCAAGAAATCACTAGAGGACCTTTTTTACAATCTGCCAGGCAAGATGGCCTCATAATAAAGTGGCGTTCTAATGCCGTTCAGACCTTTGATTTAAAGTATGGCCTCCAGCCAAACAATTTAGATAACTCCAAAACGGTCACAGGCTTTATTGATTTTGAGGCAAATTTAACAGGGCTTGCTCCTGCCACGATATACTATTACGCTATTACGAATTCTGACGATAAAACTGTGACTGGTTCTTTTAAAACCTTGCCAGTTTCAGGTGCTACAGATAAACTAAGCTTTGTGGCTTTTGGGGATTGTGGTACAGGTACTCCCGCCCAAAAAGATGTACTCCAACAAGTAAAAAACTACTACCAAGAAAAGCCTATAGATGGCATGCTTTTATTGGGTGACAATGCCTATAGCTTTGGTTTTGACAGAGAATATCAATCCAATTTTTTCTCAGTTTATCAAAATGACTTATTAAGAAAAACCGTTGTATGGCCTACTCCTGGCAACCATGACTATGCCGATAGGCTTTGGCCAAACGACTTTGGAGAGAGACCAGACTATTTCAATGTTTTCAATTTACCTACACAGGGCGAATCTGGCGGTCTAGCGTCAAATAATGAAGCCTATTATTCTTTTGATATCGGTAATGTTCATTTCATATCTTTAGATTCTTATGGGCAAGAAGATGGTCATAGAATGTCAAACCTACTCGGAAAACAAGCCAAATGGTTGCAGGACGATTTAGCTGCCAACGAGCTAGAATGGACGGTGGTTTTCTTTCATCATCCGCCATTCTCTAAGGGCTCGCATGATTCTGATAAAGAACAAGAGCTTATTGATATCAGAAATAACTTGGTCCCTATTTTTGACAAATACGCTGTCGATTTAGTATTGACAGGACACTCTCACACCTATGAAAGGTCTTATTTACTAAATGGATTTAAGGGTTCTGAAACTGAATTCCAAAAAGAAAAACATGCCATTAGCAGCTCTTCTGCTAAGTATAATCAGCAAGATAACTCTTGCCCCTATAAAAAAACAGACTTAGGTACTGTTTACATGGTGGCAGGAACGGGTGGTTGGGTAGGTGGCAAATCTGAAGGTTACCCTCATAACGCCATGTATTTCTCAGATACAGTTGAAACCGGAGCTGTGATTATTGAAGTTGAAAACAATGTTTTTATCGTCAAATATCTCACATCAAAAGGTATTATGCTTGATAATTTTGTCATGGTAAAAGAAGACCAAACCGCTGAAAAGCTAAGCATAAACTGTGGCGAGTCTTTAACATTAAAAACTAAGTGGTCAGATAACTCTATGCTAAAAAACTGGAACCCTGAAATTAATACCACACCCTTAGTTCAAGACACATTAATTAGTATTACTGACAGCCAAGGCTGTTTAACTCAAAATTTCCAAATTCAAGTTAATACACTTCCTGCTCCTGTTGCCAATTCTAACTCCCCTATCTTAGCTAACCAAGACCTTAACTTAAGCTCTCAAGCCCTTAGTAATGGTACGCTTTCTTGGAGTGGCCCAAACGATTTTCAAAGCAGTGAGCCGAATCCAACATTGAAAAACGTAAGTACGAAAGAGGCTGGGATTTATGTTTTGACAGAAAACCAAGGAGGGTGTGTAAACGAAACCGCTATTGAGGTGATTGTTAACCCCGTTTTAAGGACTGAAACATCTTTGGCGAAGCTCATTATTTCTCCAAATCCGTCTAAAGAGAGGTTTAAGGTTTTATTTAATCCTGTTAAACCTGACACTTATAGTTTTCAGTTTTACTCCCTTTCGGGTCAAATGCTTTATCAAGAAGCACATAAAATTGATACTACCACGGGTATTGAAATAGCTATTGATACTCAAAAGACTGGATTAAACCAAGGTCAGATGATTTTGAAAGTTAGCTCCGAAAGCTATAGTCAAAATAAATTAATCTCCACCTTTTAGGCTATTTACAAAAGGAAAAGATACCTCAACCGAGGTACCTACATCTTTTACCCCTGGCTCGTCTATTAGATTAGAAACCTTGTAAGTAATATTAGATTGATGAATGGCATTATAAGTCATAAATCGTTCGGCCGTAATTTTCAAGCCTTGAGAAATATAGCCTTTATTAGTTTTAGCTAAAATAGCCTCCGCTCTATCTCTCCCTACGCCATCGTCTTCAATTTTACAAAGTAAACTGCCCTCAAGGTTTTCAAAACTAATTTTAAGTAAGCCTTTTTTGTCTTTATATCTGATTCCATGATTAATAGAATTCTCCACAAAAGGCTGAAGCATCATACTTGGAATTTCCATCAAGACATCAACATCTGGACCCACATTTAGCTGAAAATCAAATTTATCTCCAAACCTCATTTGTTCCATTTCCACATAAAGGGTTATAAGCTTTATTTCCTCTCTTAATCTTATCTTAACCGAACGAGAGGAGTCTAAAAAAGAACGAATTAAACGAGCAAATTTACTAAGGTAATCATTGGTAGAAATAACATCATTTTTTAAAATAAAGCTTTGTATTGAGTTAAGGGAATTAAATATAAAATGAGGATTCATCTGCATTTGGAGCGTTTTTAGCTCTAACTCCGCCCGAGCCATTTCAGCCTTCATAGCTTTGTTTTTCACCTCGTTAAGCTCTTTTTCATTCTCTATTTCACCAGTCACATCTATTGCTACACCCAAAAGCATATACGGCTCCCCACTTTCATCCCTAATGGTCTTTGCTATATTGTGAACCCATCTTTCTACACCATTTTTACTTACAATTTTACAAGTACCAGTGGCAATCTCAAAAGAGTAAACTCTCTTTTTAAAATCATCTATTAAATGCCTGTGTTCTGGATGAACGGCTTGCTCCCAAAGAAACCAGTCCTCTTGCCATTCTTCTAGACTAAACCCATAAAACTCTTCAAAAGACTTACTTACAAACAAAGGCACATAGTCTGGTATACTAGCCGCCCATACGGCCTCGTCTAAAGCAAATAAAAGATCACTTAAATTTCGCTCACTACTTTTTAGTTGGTTTTGAGTATTAACTTGTTCGGTAATGTCTAAACTAATGCCCAGCATCATGTCCAGTTCATTATTCTCTTTATGAACATATTTAGCAACAGTGTTTAGCCATTTTATGTTACCATTAGCATCCTTAATTTGTAGCAAGCCTTTAGAAGAGCCTTTAGAAAAAAGCTCTTTTAACATCCTGTTTTTCTCCTTAATCGAGCTTTCAGCAACGTATTCAGACCAAATTCCGTAATCTTCGTACCATTGCTCTGTTGGGATTCCAAATACCTTTTCAAAAGAATCACTTATAAAAAGAGGCTCACGGCTTGGAAGGTTTATGGCCCAAACTATTTCATCCAAAGAATTTAAAATAATAGACAGCTGTTTTTCGCTTTTCTCCAACTCTTTAAGAGCCGTTACTTTGTCAGTTATATCTACCGCCATCCCGAGAAGCATAGTGGGCTTACCTGCGTTATCAAAAATGATTTTACCTCTATTTTCTACCCATCTAACATCCCCTTCTTTGTTTAAAACCCTAAGTGTATATGAAGCAAAACTTTTATGTTGCACATCATCCATAACGGTATTGATGAAATGTTTGTCTTCCTCATGAATTACATCCATCCATCGCTCAGGCTTATCCTTCCATTCATCTAAAGAAAAGCCAAATAAAACCTCAAAAGATTTACTCATGAAGAGTGGCGTATAAGTATAGTAATCTATAGCCCAAACGGCCTCGTTCAAAGAATGAAGGATTTCGCTTAAAAGTCTCTCACTTTCTCTTATTTGCATCTCCGAATTGACCGTCTCCGTAATGTCCCTAATGACCACTATTACCCTCCAAATCTCACCAGAAGAATCATAAAAATAGCTTACAGTACTATCTCGCCATGTATATCCGTCAGTTTTATGCTTCGCTCTGTGTTTTAGAACAACACTTGCCTTCTTCTCGGCAACGGCTTTCTTCAAAATCTTATCTGCCCCCTCCCTATCTTCTGGGTGAATTAGATCCATTAAATTCCCTCGATTGAGCTCTAGCATTTCGTCAAACGAATAACCTGTAATCCTTTCACAAGCCGGCGAATAATAAGTCAATAAACCATTTTCAGCAACAATGATTCCATCAGAAGTGTTTTCTGCTATAAATCTAAATTTCTCTTCACTTTCTTTTAGTAGTTCTTCAATTTGATTTCTCTCCGTAATATCCTCACTTATTCCTATGACAGCCGAAACCTCGCTTTTGTCATTAACAAGAGGAAACTTTGATATCAAAAACTTCCTAAAACTAAGATCACCTGGCCTTACATTAAATCCTATTTTAGAGAGAATAGGCTCACCTGTTTCTAACACTGAGCTGTCTTGCTCATAAACAAACTTATTATTAACATTTGGCAAAAGCTCAATATCACTTTTACCAATAACATCCTCCTCTTTTTCTAATCCTAAGTATTTAAGTGTACTCTTATTCGATAAAATCCATTTATGTTCCTTGTCTTTAACAAAAACATTTAAAGGAAGGTTATCAATAATTGTCCTCAATAATACTCTCTCTTCTCTTAACTTTTTCTTAGTTTCTTTTACCTCGAACAAGCTATTTACTAATGATATCAATCCTGCTACTAGACTAACAAAATACACCTCGCTTTCTTTCCAAGTTCTACTTTCGCCTATATGCTCACAGCAGAGTACTCCTGTTTGTTTCCCATGCTCGTGAATGGGCACGTCCAGCATAGATGAAATCCCTAAAGGTTTCAGATAATCTTTGCTAAATTCTTTAGTTCCCTTATGCCTTGGAGCATCATTTGCCACAATGGGCAATCCCTCTTTAACAACCTCAAAATAAGAAGGATAATCTTCTTGACGCAAAGTAATTCCTGGGCTTACAATTTGATCTTTTGCGTAAAGAAATTCGAGGACAATAGAGTCGTTATAGAGTCCCCAAATACTCACCCTCTCAACACTCAAAGCCGATTTTAAAGACTTACTTATATATTCTAATGCATGGCTAGCACTATCAAACTGCGTAAAATCAGTCTTCAATAACTTAGCTAAAGTTAAATTCAGGACATTATTTGGATCTAGGTTTATCAATGTCAATTATTGTAATATTTTCCTACTCAGGCAATTTACTCAATTCCCCCCATAAAAAAAGTGGATTTTGCTTTCACAAAATCCACTTTAAATACTAGAAATCAAAATCTTAAATAAACTCTAAAGCATTTTCTGATGCTTTATTTTCTTTCCACTCTTTCCATTTCCTCCCTAAAACCTTAGTCATACCTCTATCCACAATGCTATGTCTCGCTAAAAACATACCACCTTTTAGGGTTGTAAAAACAGAATCATTTGCTCTTAAAGCTAGGCTATAACCCCCATCCACATACCTAATATGATGCCACCACAGCGATGGTATAAATACAGTTTCGCCATGACCAAAAACACCTTCTTGACCAACTAAGTTTTTAGCTGCAGGAAATCTGTCAAAATCAGGATTTTCTGGATCAAAATGACTCATTACCGTATACGGATGTTTATACAATTTCTTGCTTTGGTCAGGCCCAAAAAGTATAACCTTTTTCTTAGTTTGAAACTGCGTTAAAAAAACATTGGAACAATCCATGTCATAATGCAGGCTAGTGACAGAGTCTTGTCCGCCAAAAAACATAAACTTATAACTTTTAATAAAGCCATCCATTATGGTGGGGTAACGTATATCTTCAGCTAATTCAGGAATTTTCTTAAAGATATCAAACAAAAATATTCTTAAATCTACAGGCCCAGCTTGAATGAGGTCTAAGTAATCTCCAAACTTCATTTTTTTCGCAATCTGAAAATACTTATCCGGATCATGATAGTGCTTATCTATCAATGGCACTTCCAAATTACCATGATTTTTCTTTAGCCAATCAAAAGTCCATTTCTCCGTGGCTGGCCAATCTTTTACTAAGTCGGTAAAAATGACCGGCTTTTTGGGCTTTAAGTAACTTTCAATGAATTCTTCTCTTGATAAATTACTTCTTCTTTCTATTGCTTCTAATTGCATAAAACTAAATTCGGATTAGTTTCGTTTTCATTAAAACTAAAATCATTAGTGATCATTTGTACTCTGCAACAAAATTAATATTATTTCCATTCATTACGTAATGACAAAAATCATAAAAAATGTTATCAGCCTTCTTATTGTTGCCCTCATTGCTATTATTGTGTGGGAACTATTAATTCCAAAACTGTCAAATCCGTTTAAAATTAACACCATTGAAACTACTCACTCCATAATTCTTAAGGAAGTAAAGACAATGGGAAACCTCGAACTAGCTGCATACTATTTTAACGATATAGTAGAACAAAAGCTTCCTAGAGATTTTCTACCTGACCCAAAAGCTCTTCTAATTGTGTATGGAAGTGCCTCTGGTTGTGTTGATTTGACAAAAATAGGCAATGATGATGTGTATACTTTAGGCGATACCACATTTATAAAACTACCTAAACCTTATATCTGTCATTTCAAGATTGACCATTCAAAATCAAAAATTTATGACTCCGATTATGCCTTCATGAATGAAGAATTACTTTTCGGCGAAGCATTTAAATCGGCGGAAAAGAAACTACTTCAAACAGCCCAGAATTCAAGTTTACTCAAGACGGCTGAAGAAAATGCCTCAAAAATTTTAGTCCCTCTATTAGAGAAAACCTCAAAAAACCCTGTGGTTGTGGTAAATTAAACCTGACAAAACCAGTCATTAGACAACAGAATCATGCAATTCTGGCACTTAGGCACCATTTTACTTTTAAACATTGTCAATTTGACACACCTTGCTTTTCACGCACTATTCTTGTTATGTTACAAGTGTAATTAAGTAATTTTGCGTTCTATTTTACAGGTAAGAGATTATAAGATTTTTAAAGATATATAATGTTAGATTTTTTAAGCAAAGGCATCTCCAAAATATTCGGTACCAAATCAGAAAGAGATGTTAAAGAACTTACACCCTATGTAACTGCTACAAACGAGGAGTTTCAAAAGCTTGGTCAATTAAGCAATGACGACTTCAGAGCTAAAACTGTAGAACTACAGCAGTACATCAAAGACTCGCTGGCATCCATTACCGACGAGATAGCAGCTATCGAAAAAAACATTGAAGAAAACGCCGAGCTGAGCATTGCTGACAAAGAAGCTGCTTTTAACCAAATAGATAAATTAAAAGAGCAAGAGAATGAAGAACTTGAAGTAGTTCTTCTTGAGATTCTTCCAAAAGCTTTTGCAATTATTAAAGAAACAGCGAGAAGGTTCAAAGATAACGATAGCATTACCGTTACAGCTAGCCACCTTGATAGAGAGTTGGCCATGAAAAAAGGTCATATTACTATTGAAGGCGACCAAGCCACTTGGAATAGTACATGGGAAGCAGCAGGAAATCTGTTAAGATGGGATATGCTTCACTACGACGTACAAATTATTGGCGGAGCCGCACTCCACAAAGGAAAAGTAGCAGAGATGCAAACTGGTGAGGGTAAAACCTTAGTAGCCACATTCCCAGCTTTCCTTAATGCACTTGCAGGTAAAGGCGTACATATAGTAACCGTCAATGACTATTTGGCACGACGTGACTCTGAGTGGATGGCTCCTATTTTTGAGTTTCATGGTATCACTTGTGACTGTATTGATAAATACCCAGCAAACAGTAATGCCAGAAGAGAAGCTTATGCCGCGGGTATCTCCTACGGAACAAACAACGAATTTGGTTTTGATTACCTGAGAGATAACATGGTGAGCAATCCTAAAGAACTTGTTCAAAAGAGACACCACTTCGCCATGATTGATGAGGTTGATTCTGTTCTTATTGACGATGCTCGTACACCACTTATTATTAGTGGGCCAATGGCAAAAAAAGGAGACGAAGCTCTTTACAATTCTCTTAAACCTAGAATTGGTCAAATTGTAGAAGTTCAAAAAACAATTGTAAACAACTACCTAAACGAAGCCAAAAAATTAATAAAAGCTGGGGAAATAAAAGAAGGCGGGCTTTCTCTTTTTAGAGCTTACAGGGGTTTACCTAAAAGTAAGCCATTAATTAAATACCTATCAGAAAGTGGTATCAAAAAGATATTACTGGACACAGAGGCTACCCACATTGCGGAAAATAATAAATTAATGCCGCAAGCAGACGAACCTCTTTATTTCACTATAGATGAAAAGAATAAGGGCATTGAGCTTACAGATAAAGGTATTGACTACTTAACAGGCCATGACGAAGACCCAAACTTCTTTATCATGCCAGATTTGTCAATCAAAATTGACGAGATTGACAAAAGTGAGGTATCAGAACAAGATAAAATCCTTAAAAAGGATGAACTTATAAGAGACTACTCCACTAAAGCTGAGCGAATTCACGCTGTAAACCAATTACTTAAATCTTACTGCCTCTTTGAAAAAGACGTTGATTACGTATTGATGGACGGCAAGGTTAAGATTGTAGATGAGCAAACAGGTCGTGTAATGGATGGTAGAAGGTGGTCTGACGGACTACACCAAGCCGTTGAAGCGAAAGAGAATGTGAAAATTGAAGACTCTACACAAACTTATGCCACCGTTACGCTCCAAAACTATTTTAGAATGTATCACAAGCTGGCTGGTATGACTGGTACAGCAGAAACTGAAGCAGGAGAGCTTTGGAAGATTTATAAACTTGATGTCATGACTATACCTACAAATAGGCCCATAGTAAGAGATGATATGCAAGATAAAGTCTACAAAACTGTACGAGAAAAATACAATGCCGTGGCTGACGAAATTGTAGATTTAGTAGAAGGTGGAAGACCTGTACTTTTGGGAACTACTTCTGTAGAAAACTCTGAGATACTAAGTAAAATGCTAAGTATCAGAAAAATAAAACACCAAGTCCTTAACGCTAAGCAGCACTCTAGGGAGGCGGACATTGTAGCTGAGGCTGGTAAGCCTGGTACCGTGACCATTGCAACCAATATGGCCGGACGTGGTACAGATATAAAACTTACCGCAGAAAGTAAGGCTTCAGGTGGACTAGCTATTGTAGGTACAGAGCGTCACGAATCTAGAAGAGTAGATAGACAGTTAAGAGGTAGAGCAGGTCGTCAAGGAGACCCTGGTTCTTCGCAATTCTTTGTGAGTTTAGAAGATAGCTTAATGAGACTTTTCTTCTCAGACCGTACGGCCAAAATGATGGATAAACTTGGCATGGAAGAGGGCGAAGTTATTCAACACTCCATGATTACGAACTCCATAGAAAGAGCCCAACAAAAAGTTGAAGAAAATAACTTTGGAGTCAGAAAGCGTCTTATTGAGTATGATGATGTTATGAATATCCAAAGAGACACTATCTACAAGCGTAGAAAAAATGCACTCTTTGGCGATAGACTTTCTTTAGACATTGCAAATGTTTTATATGACAATTGTCATGCGATTTTGTCTAATGCAAATAATAACTACGACGAGTTTGAACTAAGAACTCTACAAAATTTAGGATTTAAACCAGCTATTACTCGCGAAGAATTTGATCGTGGAAAATCTGACTTAGAAAATACTTTCTACGAACTAGCTGAAAAGCATTACGCAGAAAAAAACCAGGCAATAGCTGAGAAAACTATTCCTGTGCTGCAGAAAGTATTGGAAGACAGAAGTGCTATAAAAGACGAACCGTTTATGGCGGTAGTTGGAGATGGAACTAGAAACATTGCAGTTTTCTGCGACATGAAAAAAACCGTTGAGTCTAACGGAAAAGAGCTAATCAAAGAAATGGAAAAAGCCATTTCTCTAAGTGTGATTGACCAAGAATGGAAAGAGCATTTAAGAGATATGGACGACTTAAAGCAGTCTGTGCAAAATGCCTCTTATGAGCAAAAAGACCCACTATTAATCTACAAGTTTGAAGCAGTAGAATTATTCCAAAGTTTCCTTCAAAAGGTTAATGCCGAAATGATTTCCTTCTTAATGAAAGCAGGAATAGTAGAAATGCGTTTCCAACAAGTGGCTCCGCCAAAACAAGACAAACCAAAACTTTCTACAAATAGAGCAGAAGGAGCTGGAGAAGAAGGAATAGCACAAGTTACTCCTGCAAAATCTCAAAAAGTGGCCAACAGAAATGAACGAGTAAGCGTACAGTTTAAAGATGGTTCCATAAAGAGAGATGTCAAATTTAAATTTGTGGAAGAAGAAGTGGCCTCCGGCAACGCGGTTTTAATTGACTAATCTTTAGCTAGCCAAATTCATGAAATTAGAAAACAAAGTAGTTTGGATTACGGGGGCTTCTTCTGGAATAGGAGAAGCTACTGCTTATGAATTTGGTCAACATGGATGTAAACTTATTCTCTCCGCTCGTAGAGAAAACGAGCTCCTAAGAGTTAAAGAAAACCTCGCATTGCCTGATGGTCATGTTATGGTCTTACCTATGGATGTTCAAAACATTGAAGCGTTTAGCTCCCTTACTGAAAAAGTAATCGAGCACTTTGGTCATATTGACATTCTTTTTAATAACGCCGGTATTTCTCAAAGGAGTTTTGTCTTAGAAACAGATATTGAGGTTTACAAAAAATTAATCGACATTGACTTAATAAGTGTCATTGCTCTAACTAAAACCGTTTTACCATATATGGTTGAGCGTAAGTCGGGACACATTGCTGCCACTTCAAGTGTAGCCGGTATTGTAGCCACTCCAGGACGCTCTGGGTATGCAGCTGCCAAATTTGCTCTAAGAGGATTTTATGATTCTTTAAGGGCTGAAGTTTACAAATACAACATTGGGGTTACTGTAGTTTGCCCCGGATATATCAACACAGATATCTCAAAAAACTCACTCTCCGCAGATGGCTCTAAATATGGCAAAATGGACAATAACCAAATTAATGGTTTGTCTTCTACAGAATGTGCCAAACAAATAGTAAAGTCAATTTCTGCAAATAAGAACGAAGTTTACATAGGTGGTTTTAAGGAACTAGCTGGTGTGTATTTAAAGCGTTTTTTTCCTCGAATTCTTAGTAAAATCGTTGTAAAACAAGCCCCTAAATAATTTCTCTTCAATAATAGTATGCACGCATACCTTTATACTTTTCCAACAAAGGCTTGGACTATTCCGATATAAATTGAATTTTATTTATATTCAGGTAATAATTTATTTAACATTTTTTAATTTGGCACTTTAAGAACAATTAAAAACCTTAATAACAAACTGTATGAAGAAATTTTTATTAACCATGTGTTTGGTTGGCTTAAGTGTTTTCACTTTTGCACAATCCATGGAAGTTTCAGGAAAGGTAACCTCGGCTGATGACGGCATTGGACTTCCAGGTGTGTCCGTCACTGTTCAAGGTACAACCCGTGGTACAACCTCTGATGTAGATGGTATGTACAAAATTGCTGCTGAGAAAGGAGCAACTTTAGTTTACTCATTTGTTGGTATGAATAGCAAATCAATTGCTATTGGAAGCCAAAGTGTAATTAATGTCTCTCTTACTTCAGATCAAGGATTACTTTCTGAAATTGTTGTGACATCAACTGGTCTAAATAGAACAGCAAAGGATGTAGTTTATGCCAATCAAACTGTAAAAAGTGAAGATTTGATGTCTACTCCAGGAAAAAACGCCTTAGAGTCTCTTAGAGGAAAGGTGTCTGGAGTTAAAATATCAACTGGTTCTGGTTCTGTTGGAGCTTCAACAAGAATTGTACTTAGAGCAGAAGGCTCTCTAACAGGAAACAACACCGCCCTTATCGTAGTAGACGGTATTCCGATTGACAACTCTACCTCTGGTGGTGGTGATGCAGGTTCTGATCAAAGCGGTTACTCTGATTATGGTAGTAGATTTAATGACATCAATCCAAATGACATTGAAAGTATTACAGTTTTAAAAGGACCATCAGCTACTTCACTTTATGGTTCTCGTGGTGCTTCTGGAGTACTATTAGTTACTACCAAAAAAGGAAAAGATGGCAAAGCCAAAATCAGCGTTAACTCATCTTACTCTACAGAAAAAGCCTATGTACTTTTTGAAAGACAAGACCAATACGGTCAAGGATACGGTACAGCACATTTTGACACTAGAGAAAACTGGGCTTGGGGTCCAAAATTTGATGGTGTTGTAAGACCTTGGACTTCCGCAATTGATGCTGATGGTGATGGTGCTTTAGAAGCGTTAACAAGACCATATTCAGTTGTGCCAAACCAAATGCAAAGCTTTTTTAACTTAGGTAACACTTTAAATAATAGTGTTAGTCTTTCTGCTGGTAAGAATGGATTTAACTATTATATGTCATATGGTAGTACAGTTCAAAACGGTACTTTAGACAATACTAAGTACACAAGAAACTCAATTAACTTAAATGCAAGTTCTCAACTTACTTCTAATCTTAAAGCAGACTTTAAGGTTTCTTACTCTTTAGTTGATCAAAATACTGCAACGGAAGGTTTTAGAGCTTTTGATGGTAATAATGCTTATGCGATGGCTATACAGTCTCCAAATAGTATTCCATTTAATGAATTACGTGATTATAAAAACCCATTTTACAGTACTACTCAAGGGTATTGGGGTGGTTACTCCTCTGTTAACCCATATTTTATCTTGAATGAATATGGAAACGAAGCAGATGTTAATAACTTATTGACTAAAATGAGTTTAACTTATTCGCCAATAAAAAACCTAGACCTAATTGCTAGAGTTGGTAACAATAACGTTAATACAGAAATAAACCAATGGGCACCTAAATTCACTCCTGAATTACAATATTTCTGGGGAGATGACTTAGCCTTAGGAACTTATGAAAGAGACGGAGCTATTGGAAATTATTATAATGGTAATACAAGATCCAACAACTGGGATGTTTCTGGATTAGCTAACTACAATACCGATATTCCAAACGTAGACGGCTTAAAGTTAAATCTAACTGCAGGTTGGAATATGTTTCATAAAACGTTCAGAAGAATCAGTGGAACAACTCAAGGTGGACTAGTTGTGCCAGATTGGTATAATTTAGATAACAGTACAGTTGCTTCTACTTCTGAGCAATTTAGTTCAAAATACCGTATTTTAGGGGCTTTAGCTAACGTTAGTTTAGCCTATAAAGATACCTATTTCTTAGAGTATTCTGCAAGAAATGACTGGTCTTCAACCTTACCTGTAGCTAATAATAGCTTTTTCTATCAAGCAGTTGGTGGGTCTATTATAGTCTCTGATGCACTAAACTTACAAAGCAACAAAATATTAGACTTTGCTAAAGTAAGAGGTAGCTTTGGTACCACTGGTAAGGATGCAGGTCTTTACTTGTTAAACTCTGTTTATGTGGGTAATCCTCAAATTAGAGACTTTGGTGATTTTTCTCTTAATTTTCCTTTAGGTGGGCAACCAGCCTTTACAACGGGTAATACCATTGGTAACCCTAATTTAAAGCCTGAATTAACAACTACTCTTGAAATTGGAGCAGATCTTTCTTTCTTTGGAAACAGAGTAAATCTTGATTATACCTATTACAGCTCTCTTCATACTGACCAAATTGTTCGTGTAAGTTTACCTGCTTCTTCTGGGTTTACATCTACTACATCAAATATTGGTGAAATGACAAATAAGGGTCACGAAGTATCATTGACTTTAAGACCTATCCAAGGTTTAGTTCAAGGTTTAAACTGGGACATTAACTTAAACTACTCTAAAAACGAGAGTAATGTAGTTAAGATTACTGACGAAATTGATGAATTAACAATAGGTGGTTTAGGTGATATGTCTTTAGTAGCTAAAGAAGGTCAGCCTTTCGGAGCTTATAAAGTAATTGACTTCAGAAGAGATTCTCAAGGACGTGTTATTGTTGACGCTACAGGATTACCATTATCTACCTCTGAGCAAGTTTTTGCAGGTTCTTACCAGCCAGATTTCATGGCTAGCGTAGGTACAAGAATAGGTTACAAAGGATTTTCATTGAGTGGTTTATTAGATATTAAACAAGGAGGAAAATTCTATTCTTGGACTAAGGATCAGTCTACATTTAACGGAACAAACTTAAGTACCTTAGAATTTGATCGTGGTGTTCCATTTGTATTCCCTAATTCAGTGACTGAAGAGGGTGAAGTAAATACTATCGAAATAGCTGACTCTGAAACTTATTTCACCACAGGTGGAGCAGTTCCAGCTTCTGAGAATTTATTAGATGCTAGTTATGTCAAACTAAGAGAATTAGCATTAAACTATGCTATACCATCAAAGGTTCTTGATAAATTAAACATAAGTAATGCGAATATTGGATTGTTTGCAAACAATGTAAAGTTCTGGTTACCAAGCGACAATACTTATGCAGATCCTGAAGTAAATGGTGCAGGCCAAACAGGTAACTATGTAGGAATAGAAACTTCTCAAGTGCCTCCATCTAAAAGCTATGGGGTGAAAATTGGTTTTACTTTTTAAATCAAATTATTAAATGAAAATAACAATGAAATATATATATAGTTTAGCTACAGCAGCTTTGTTGTGCTTTTCTGTAACTTCTTGCGATGAGAGGCTTGCAGATTTAAATATTGACCCGAATAACTCACCGGTAGCTTCAGATCCTCAAATCTTAACAGCTTCTTTGGGATATATGGCGGCAATTCAAGAGCAAGACTTAAATGAATACTCGTTTCTATGGGGACAGTATTATACTTGGGGTCTTGGAGTTGCAATTGGTAATGCAGACCGTTTCAGACAAGAAGCATCAACCAATAATAATAAATGGCAAAGATTTTATGCAAATGCATTAGAAGATTTAAACTATTTAAGAAAATCTGAAAGCAGCAGCTATAGTGGAATAGGAAAAGTCCTTAGTGCTTATAACTTCCAATTATTAGTTGACCATTATGGTGATATTCCTTTTTCTCAAGCGTTAAAAGGAGCTATCGAAGACGGTTCAGTACTAACACCGACTTATGATTCAGCTGCTGATGTGTATTCTGGTATCATTACTTTGATTGACGATGCACTAATTGACTTTGAGGTAACTGCTGGCGACGTTGGAGCAGATGACTTGCTTTTTGCTGGTGATATGGACAAATGGAAAAAATTTGCATATTCACTAAAACTTAAAGCTTTAATGAGAACATCAGAAGTTTCTGATAATAGTGCGGCAATTACAGCCTTATTATCTAATGGAACTTTTATTGAAACTTTTTCTGACATAGTAAAAGTAGATTTCTCTGGAGCATCTGGAAATCAAAATCCAATGTGGGCAAATATGGAAAGAAGCTTAGGTGACTTCTATTTTGCTAGTAACGCTTCAGTGAATGTGCTAAATGACTTAGCTGATCCAAGAATTGATGCATTTTATAGCAGAGCTGTAGGTGGAGACTTTAATGGTCAATTTAGAGGAATCGATCAAGGTTCTGTAGATAACGAACCATTTACAGGTAATAAAGACCACTACAGTCGTTCTGGAGCTTTTGCGGTTAATTCGGATAATCCTGTGTTTTTCATGACTCCTTGGGAAGTATGGTTTTTAAGAGCAGAAGCGGAAGCAAGATACGGTTCAGCAGCCACTGCTGAAACTTATTTCTCGAATGCTATTTCAACAAACTTTAGTTATTTAGGCGTTGATGGTGCAGCAGCATATATCGCTACTTTAAATTTCTCGAGTTTAGATATGAATGGAATGATTGATGCTATTGGTGTTCAGAAATGGATTTCTATGAATGGTTCTCAAGAAGATGAAGGTTGGATCGAATCAAGAAGATTTGACAGACCAGCAAGCAGGTTATTTACAGAAGGTATCTTTCAGACACCTACTGCATCTGCTTTAGGACAAGGTGTATTTCCAGCATCTTGGTTATACCCAGCATCTGAGATTAACCTTAATCCTAACTCACCAGCTCAAAGAGTTATTACAGATAAAATATTTTGGGACAATTAAAAAATATTAAAATGAAAAAATTATTTTTATTACCATTATTCCTTGTCACAATTTTAAGTTGCGACAAAATTGAAGACTTTGGAATAACACCTTCAGAAATCACTTATTTGCCTAAAATAGAACTAGTAGGACCTACTTTGGTAAATATTAATTGTGGTGATGAAGCTTATGACCCTGCAAACTACAGTGCTTCTGCTTCAGAAGGAGG
This sequence comes from uncultured Arcticibacterium sp., assembly GCF_964021845.1. Taxonomy (NCBI): domain Bacteria; kingdom Pseudomonadati; phylum Bacteroidota; class Cytophagia; order Cytophagales; family Leadbetterellaceae; genus Arcticibacterium; species uncultured Arcticibacterium sp. The sequence goes on from NZ_CAXHZC010000007.1 coordinate 293,419, forward strand.
TTCAGAAATAGAGCTAAACGAAGTTATCAGTGGGACTTTTTTCGGAGGAAGTACAGTAAGTGGACCCGACCATTATACAGTAAACTATAGTGCTGTAAATAAAGACGGAATCCCAGGTTCAGCCTTCAGAAATATTTATATTAATCCTTGCCAAGGAGATGTATCAGCTGGAGATATTTCAGGTACTTATACCTCAAGTATTGTTAGAAATGGTACTACTTCACCGCAATACCAAAATGTTGGACCAATTTACATTGTTAAAGACGGAGACAAATTTAAAGTTTCTGAAGCAACAGGTGGTTGGTACACTTATGGACGTGCATTAGGAGGAGCCTATTCTGCTTTAGGACTAGAGGTAACTTCTACTGACGGAATTAATTTCACCTCTGACCAAACGTTAACGGTTAATACTTTCGGTGGAGATCTAACTTTAACTTCTATGAAAGTTGACCCAGCCACAGGAATAATAACGCTAAAATCTTACTGGAGCTTTGATTATGAATTTGTGGCCACTCTAGTGCCTGCAAATTAATCTAGACCAGATTAGTAAATTTATTTCTATATTTTAAAAGAGACTGTCTTCATGTAAGGCAGTCTCTTTTTTTAAATATATCTTCAAAAGTCCCCAAAACATCTAGAAGGAAACGAACTAGCCAAGCCACAACTGAGTTTAACCTTTGTACAAAGTAAATATGATGCAAAGAACAATAATCCTTACTATTTTAGTCCTGCTCTTTTTAGTATTAGACTGGTACATATTTACAGGCGTAAAACAACTTATAAAACCATGGTCTTTAAATAACCAAAGGCTTGTATCCATACTATATTGGGCCATCCCATTCCTAAGTGTATCACTCATAATAATTGGATTCTTCTGGCTAGGCGAAAGACTATCTTATCAAACCAGAACATTCATAGCTTCTTTTGTTTTAATAGTATACGTTTCAAAAATATTTGCTGCAGTGGTTCTCATATTCGGTGATATCGTTTTGATGCTTCGTAAAGCCTACTCATGGATTCACTCTTCATTTACAGATAATAATGCATCACTAAATGAACCTACTTCCAATCCTATTAGCCGAACAGAATTCATTACAAAAGCCGCACTAGCTGTTGGAGCCACGCACATCGGAACTATGACATGGGGAATTATTTCTGGTGCTCATGACTATAGAATTAGACGTATTCCGCTCAACCTTCCTAACCTTCCTGCACAGTTTCATGGTTTGAAACTTGTCCAAATCTCTGACATTCACTCTGGCAGCTTCTTTAACAAAACGGCTGTAGAAGGTGGCGTAGACATGCTCCTCAATGAAAAGCCCGACATGGTTTTTTTTACTGGTGATATTGTCAATAATAAAGCTGAAGAACTTAATGATTACTTTGACATATTCAAACGAATTCAAGCCCCTCTAGGCGTTTACTCTACACTAGGTAACCATGACTATGGTGATTATGTACAATGGAGCAATGAGCAAGCGAAAACCCAAAACTTGAAAGACCTGATGGAAGCCCATAAGCTTATGAACTGGAATTTACTTATGGATGAGCATAAAGAAATAAAAATAGATGGAGATAGCATTGGTATTCTAGGAATTCAAAACTGGGGTCAGGGCTTTGCACAACATGGCAACTTAGAAAAAGCCATGTTAAATACAGACCACTTATCCACCAAGCTTTTACTTTCTCATGACCCTTCTCACTGGCGAGCACAAGTACTTGATAAAACTAATATTGATGTATCATTCGCTGGTCATACACACGGCATGCAGTATGGTGTAGAAATTGGAGGTTTTAAGTGGAGTCCAGTAAGCCTAAGGTATAAAGAGTGGGCAGGTCTGTATAAAGAGAACCAACAACAGCTTTATGTTAACCGCGGTTATGGCTACCTCGGCTATCCTGGAAGAATAGGTATACTTCCGGAAATCACCGTTTTTGAATTACAAAAAGCATAATTTAATGCTCTCTAAAGAATACTTCAAAGAAGTTAAAACTAGTTTAAATCTTGCTTTCCCTATCGTTATAGCTCAGTTAGGTGTAGTTCTAATGAGCGTTTCGGACAATATTATGATTGGCCGATTCATAGGTAAAGAGGCTTTAGCAGCTGCTGGCTTATCCAACTCCCTTTGCTTTCTAATAGCATCTATTGCAGTAGGTGGCTTTCCCATCGTTTCACCATTAATTTCAAAGCACTTTGCCGCAAAGAATGCTAACAAAATGCTTGAAACATTCACAGCATCCATTGCCATTGCTATAATCTACTCAGTGGCTCTTACAGCCATCAGCTTAGTCCTACTATTAAACTTTGATTTGCTAGGCCAAACACAAAACATAAATACACTATCTAAGCCATTCTTTTTGATAATTACCTTATCAAACATTCCACTATTCCTCTTCCTTGCTCTTAAACAAACGTTTGATGGCTTATCTCTTCCTAAGGTTTCAATGCTTATTACTTTTCTTGGTTTGGCTTTGAACGTAGTAATAAACTACTCTTTAATAAATGGCATTGGCTTCATACCTAAGATGGGCTTAAATGGTGCCGCATATTCTACACTTATAGTTAGAATTATTATGTTTTTTGCCCTTCTCATAGCCTTACTCTACATCAGTGAGGTTAACCATATAATTCCACCAAAATTAAAACTTCTTCAAAGTAAAGAACAAACTATCCGACTACTACGCCTTAGTATCCCAAGTGGCCTTCAGTTCTTGTTTGAAATAGGAGCATTTTCTGTAGCCTTAATTATGATGGGTTGGATAAGTGAAGATGCTTTAGCAGCACATCAAATAGCCATTAACATAGCAGCAACAGCCTATATGACAGCTACTGGAATTGCGTATTCTGGAGCCATAAGAGTTGGCAATGCCGTAGGCTTAGGAAGCATGCCAAAACTTCGTTTGGCCTCAAATGTATCCTATACATTAGTCACCATTCTTATGGCTTTAACCATGCTTATTATCCTAGTATTTAATGAAGGTTTAATAGGTATTTACATTGATGATCAAGATATAATTCAACTAGCTAAACCGCTATTAGTTATTGCGGCAGTCTTCCAGTTATCCGACGGTATTCAAGCCGTAGCTTTAGGAAACTTACGTGGAATCTCGGATGTCAAAATACCCGCTTATATAACCTTTGTGGCTTATTGGGTAATTTCCCTGCCGCTAGGTTACTTTTTTGCCTTTCACTTTCACATGGGAGCATCTGGGATATGGTACGCCTTACTTATTGGACTCAGTTTTGCCGCCATTTTTCTTAGTCTGAGGTTTTTTAGAGCTCTAAAAAACGAGAAGCTAATTTTTCAAGATATTAAAACTATCTAGCACGATAATTTTCAATGTGCTCCTTTATCTTTCCAATTCTATTGGATGGGCTTGGATGCGAGCTCATGAACTCATCTCTATCCATTTCGCCACCACCCGCTTCTGCTAATATTTCCATTACTTGAATCATAGCTTCTGCGTTATAACCAGCGTCCATCATATAATTTACACCAAATTCATCCGACTCTAATTCGTCGTCACGACCAAACTTCATCATTTTAACTTGGGCCACATAATTCGCTATTTCCGATGTTCCATAACTACCGCTGGCTGCCGTAGCCGCTCCTGCCAAACCTTGAAAAAAAGCACTTTGAGCCATTTGTTGAGCAGAGTGCCTATGAACAACGTGACCTACCTCATGACCTAAAACCCCTGCCAGTTGGTCTTCCGTTGACAAACGACTTAATAAACCAGCTGTTATAAATATTTGGCCACCAGGCAAAGCAAAAGCATTCACAGTTCTATCATCTCTTAAGACATGAAAATCAAAACGATAAGGATTTTCAATACCTCTTGCGGCTAATACTTGATTGAAACTTGTGACTATTCTATTTCCTACGGTTTTAATTTGCCTCTGAATATCGTTATCTGGATATAATCCTCCATATTCCTGAGCCATTTGAGGGGCAGACTGAAGCCCCATGGCCACCTCTTGCTCCGGGCTCATTCCTACTTGCTGACTTTCGCCAGTCAATGGGTTTTCTTGTGTCTTACCATAATAACTTATCAGGGCTATCACAGCCATGATAACACCCAAGATGAGTCTCATTTTAAGTCCAGAAGAACGTCCCATTTATTTATATATTGAATTACAATAAGCAATTAAAAGCTAACAAATCTAACAAAAGATGCCTATATCAAAAAGTTGATTTTTCTATAAAGTATCAACGCTATCGAAAAGAAAACAATAAACTTGAAATTCAACCCATTTCAAATAATTAAATGTCACTTTGACAGATCACTTTGAGTCAACTCATAAATTCTTTACATTTGATTTACTATAATAAGAGAATTATAACTTAAGAATCTATACCCATAAGTAATGACAGATCAAGAATTAAAGATTTCTGAACCTTTATTAATTGACGATCCACAACGATTCGTCATATTTCCTATAAAGCACATTGATATTTGGCAGTTTTACAAAAATGCTGAAGCATCTTTTTGGACGGCTGAAGAACTAGATTTGTCTCAAGATTTAACAGATTGGGAAAATTTGAACGAAGGTGAAAGACATTTCATTTCAAATGTTCTAGCATTTTTTGCCGCTTCTGATGGAATAGTGAATGAAAATTTGGCAGTTGATTTTATCTCAAATGTTCAATACGCTGAAGCCAAATGTTTTTATGGTTTCCAAATTGCCATTGAAAACATTCACGCTGAAGTTTATTCATTGCTTATAGACACTTACATCAAAGACGAGAAAGAAAAAGACAGATTGCTAAACGCCATGGAACATATACCATGTGTTAAGAAAAAGGCAGACTGGGCTATGCGATGGATTGACAATGGAAACTTTGTAGAAAGACTTATAGCTTTTGCCGTAGTGGAAGGAATCTTCTTCTCAGGTTCTTTTTGCTCTATATTCTGGCTTAAGAAAAGAGGTTTAATGCCGGGTCTAGCCTTCTCAAACGAGTTAATTTCGAGAGACGAAGGAATGCACCGCGATTTTGCCTGCCTACTATATACAGATCATATCAAAAACCAGCTGAAAGACGAAGATGTATATGACATCATCAAAGACGCTGTGGAGATTGAAAAAGAGTTTGTAAGCGACGCTCTTCCAGTTTCGCTAATAGGAATGAACTCAGCCTTGATGTGTCAATACATCGAATTTGTGGCAGACCACTTGTTAGAACAGTTGAATTTGAAAAAAATATATAACTCTAGCAATCCATTCGATTTTATGGAGTTAATATCATTACAAGGAAAAACTAATTTCTTTGAGAAACGTGTAGGAGAATATCAAAAAGCAGGTGTTACATCTGACAAAGATTCTCAATCATTTTCTCTAGACGAAGACTTTTAATAACAGTTTATTTAAGGATCAAAAGAAAAGCGGGGTGGCTATGCCACCTCTTTTTTTGTGCCCTAACTTCTGCTTAAAATGTGCATAAAAAGAGAGCCCCGTCATATTGACAGGGCTCATTATAATACACGAAAGTCGAAATCAAGCAACTATATTTAAGAACCGCACATCTCACAATCATCCGGATTATCTAAAGAGCATTGCATGGCGGCAAACTTCTGCTCTTCTTCAGACATCTCTACAAACGAACTAGCGGCTTTTGCCAATTCTTCGTTCTTTACAGCGTACTCCTTGTAATCCAAAGGTTTTTCATTAATCTTCTCTGTGGTAGGCTTCGTTTGCTGCAGAGCTTGCTTGTCTACTGTAAACTTAACGGCATCCACAGCCGCTTTAGTACGTAGGTAATACATTCCTGTTTTAAGACCCGCTTTCCATGCGTAAAAGTGCATAGATGTAAGCTTACCAAAGTTAGGATCTTGCATAAAGATATTCATTGACTGGCTTTGGCAAATGTACGCCCCTCTATCTGCCGCCATGTCGATTATTACTTTCTGCTTAATCTCCCATGAAGTCTTATAAAGGTCTTTCAGTGTTTGAGGGATTTCATCAATATGCTGCACAGAACCATTGGCTGCTATCAGCTTATTCTTCATTCCTTCGTTCCACATGTTAATCTTAACCAAGTCTCTTAAAAGGTGTTTGTTTACAATAGCAAACTCACCTGAAAGAACCCTTCTAGAGTAAATATTAGAAGTATAAGGCTCAAAACACTCATTGTTTCCAAGAATCTGGCTTGTGGAAGCCGTAGGCATTGGAGCTAATAAAAGTGAGTTTCTTACACCATTTTTAACTACCTTCTTTCTCAAGTCTTCCCAATCCCATCTGTTTGATTCTGGTTTAACATCCCACATATCAAACTGGAATATTCCTTTTGAAATCGGAGAACCTTCCCATGTTTCATAAGCACCTTCCTCTATAGCTAACTCCATAGAAGTCTCCATGGAAGCAAAGTAAATAGTTTCGAAGATCTCCTTGTTCAATTGCTGTGCTTCGGCAGAATCAAAAGGCATTCTTAAGTGAATGAATGTATCTGCTAAACCCTGAATACCTATTCCTATAGGTCTATGTCTTTTGTTACTATTCTCTGCTTCTTTAACAGGATAATAGTTAACATCAATAATCTTATTAAGGTTACGAGTAACCACCTTCGTGATTTCGTAAAGTTTCTGATGGTCAAACTTAATACCATTACCAAAATCGTCCATTTCGACATATTTCGGAAGTGCGATAGAAGCTAGATTACAAACAGCCACCTCATCAGGAGATGTAAACTCTATAATCTCGGTACATAAGTTAGAAGACTTGATAGTACCTAGGTTCTTCTGGTTAGACTTTTTATTACAAGCGTCTTTGTATAAGATATAAGGTGTACCTGTTTCTATCTGAGACTCTAGTATTTTAAACCAAAGTTGCTGAGCTTTTACTTGCTTTCTAGCTTTCCCTTCAGACTCATACTTCTCATATAGTTTCTCAAAGTCATCGCCATAGGCATCTGCCAATCCTGGGCACTCATGTGGGCAGAATAAAGACCATTCTGCATCAGCTTCAACTCGTTTCATGAATAAATCAGAAATCCACATAGCATAGAATAAATCTCTAGCTCTCATCTCATCTTTACCATGATTCTTCCTCAAATCAAGGAAATCATCTATATCTGCATGCCATGGCTCTAAATAAATTGCAAATGACCCTTTACGTTTTCCACCCCCTTGGTCCACATATCTGGCTGTATCATTATAAACACGAAGCATAGGCACTATACCATTTGACGTTCCATTAGTTCCTTTAATATAAGACCCCTTTGCTCTTACATTATGGATAGAAAGTCCTATTCCCCCCGCTGATTGAGAGATTTTGGCACATTGCTTAAGCGTATCATAAATACCATCAATACTGTCATCTTTCATGGTTAACAAGAAACATGACGACAACTGTGGCTTAGGTGTACCTGCATTAAATAGTGTAGGTGTGGCATGTGTAAACCATCTGTCAGAAAGAAGCTCATAAGTTTCTAGCACTCTTTCTATAGCTTCACCATGGATACCCACGGCTACCCTCATTAGCATATGCTGAGGACGCTCCACTATCTTACCATTAAGTTTAAGTAGGTAAGATTTTTCTAACGTTTTATATCCGAAATAATCATAACCATAATCACGGTCATAAATTATTGTAGAATCTAATAAGGCTGCGTTTTTCTGAATTACCTTCCAAACATCTTTTGCTATCAATGATGCATTTTCTCCCGTTTTAGGATCTTCATATTGATAAAGCATTTTCATAGTCCCTGAAAAAGACTTCAAGGTATTCTTATGAAGATTAGATATGGCTACTCTAGCCGCCAACTGAGCATAATCAGGATGCTTTGTTGTCATTGATGCAGCCGTTTCTGCCGCAAGGCTATCAAGCTGTGAAGTAGAAACACCATCATATATCCCAGAAACCACCTTCATGGCAACTTCAACTGGTTGTACAAAATTGGGATCTAGACCATAGCAGAGTCTTTCGATTCGGGCCGTTACTTTGTCAAACTTTACCGATTCCCGGCGTCCGTCTCTTTTGATTACATACATAGTGCAAAAATAATTTTAGGGGTATTACAAAGATATATAAGTTAATTTTTCATTACTAAATCATTAACTCTCGATTATCAGGATTACAAAATAAATGAGAATTCAAGGTAAAAAAAAGTGTCATTTTTGTTTGGATTTCCACCAATGGTAAAATTCTACAAGAGCGATTCTTTGTATGTCTTTATTATCAAGGATTTAAAAGAAGAGGCAAATTAGAATAGTACCATTCTAAAGTTATCCACATTTTTTATCCACTAAAACCCGAACCCAAAGAACCTAAGTCCATTTATAGGCGGAAAGCCTAAATAACACGTTTTATGTTACTTACACCCTAAAGCTAAAGCTTTTATTTTAGAACTTTCAAATAATACTGAAAATTAATTAGTCGATTGACTAATTATTTTGTGGATAAGTATCAAACGACGTATTAGCAGTATCAATCGTTACATTCCATTAGAAATAATTTGCCTTTTTCGAATTTGATACTCATTAAACCATCTTTATCAACTTCATTGCTATTGCCTAACCTTTTCCCTATTTCTAGGCTCTCTTTCTTTAACGGATATTTCAAATTAGAAGTTTCAATATTTTCAGCTTTTGGTACAGGTATTAAAGAAATGACCGTTCCTGCCTTATACCATTTTTCAAATTTCGTTAAGCCAGGCTCTAAAGGAATAATTTTAGAATAATCATCTAGCATCACAAGTTTAATTTTAGAATTGTACTTTACCAAGTTTAAAAGGTTCGCAATCGTGTGGTCCATTCTTCTTCCTGTAGCCCAAAGTATATTCACTGCAGGAAAACCTTTCTCTATCAAAAACTCAATTCCTTTTTCTAAATCCGTCTTATCTTGGTCTGGTGTGTGCATAATTTCAATGGGAAACTGCTCTTCCCTAATTTTATCCACATCCACTCCTTCTCTGTCAAAATCGCCCAGCAAGACGTCAACTTTAATACCTAAACTTAAAACCCTGTCAATAGCACCATCTAGTACCACCACATATGGCGACCAACCTAGAAGCTCTTCCATGAGTTCAAACTTGCAGGCGGCTCCGTTAGCTATCAATAAAGCAGGCTCTTGTTTATCTTTTACTATATGATGCGATGACATTTCAAAAATTTAGATTTTACATTCAGGCTAAATTAGAAATTAGCCTTGAATCAAAGAAAAATGCTCACACTTTTCAGCGTGAGCATTTTCAAATATTATTTTATGAAGCTTATCTCAAATCTACCACTTCTACTCCCGGGTGCTTTGCTGTATTAAAAGTGAAGTAGCTATCTGCCAAAGCTACGTTTGGACTAAACCTCACGATATCAAAAGCCGTTACTTTACCCGAACCGTCTGTAAGTTTCCAGTTTTTAATTTCTTTAGTAGACTTACTTACGCCTATTTCTACTTTCTGAATATTGCCCTTACTTTTTAAAGGAATTAATTCTATCAAATCACAAGAAGCACCACCTATGGTAGCCGTACCCTTGTGCGTATATTTATATCCTTTCTTGTAAATGCTGTAGATATTTGCCGGTGAAAATTGGGAATCGGCACTGCCGTCATACTCCGTTATGTTTACCTCATTAGTCTCTTCCACATAAGAAAATATCTCCGACCCATTATTGTAAATCTCTTGGCCAGCCATGTTTAATTTGAACTTAACACCTTTGACAGCTATGCTGCCCGTACGTACACGTCCTTTTTTACCACTTGCACTAATTGCTCCGTAGGAGAAATTGGCGGTAAAAGTTTTCATGTTTTTATACTTTGTGCTCATTGCATCTAAAACTGCCCCTGCTTTAGCATCTTGAGCACTTGTCCCAAAATTAACCAAGAGCAAAAGAGCCAATAAAACCTGTATTTTTTTCATTCTATTTAATTAAACAATGACCAAAAGCCCATTATGTAAGGCCTATGTCAAATTGGACACAAAATTAGCAGAAAAGTTTAAGACCGAATTGTTAATAAGCCTTTAATGTTATTTCTCCCGCTTAAGGCCTCTTAATACTTCTTCTAACTCTGTCATATCTTTGACCAAGACCTCACGTGCCTTACTTCCCTCAAAAGGTCCTACTATTCCTGCTCCTTCTAATTGATCAATAATTCTACCCGCTCTATTATAGCCTAGTTTCATCTTACGCTGAATCAATGAAGTACTTCCTTGCTGAAAAGTCACCAGAACCCTGGCAGCATCATCAAACATGACATCTAAAGCGGTAGGGTCAAAATCGAGAATGTCAGGCTCATCGTCACCAAAAAACTCGGGTAACATATACGCAGACTCATATCCACGCTGCTCTCCAATATAATCACATATACCTTCTATCTCTGGTGTGTCTACAAACGGACATTGCAACCTGACCATGTCGGAGCCCATAGATAAAAGCATATCCCCGTTACCTACTAATTGGTCTGCACCGCCTGTATCTAAAATAGTACGTGAGTCTACCTTTGCCGTTACTTTAAAAGATATTCTGGCTGGGAAGTTGGCTTTAATCAGACCCGTAATCACATTGACCGAAGGCCGCTGTGTAGCTACTATTAAGTGTATCCCAATTGCTCTGGCCAACTGAGCCAAACGAGCTATCGGCTGCTCCACTTCTTTACCAGCCGTCATCATTAAGTCTGCCAACTCATCAATCACCAATACGATGTAAGGCAAATACCTATTCCCTTTTTCTGGATTCAGTTTCCTTTTGGTGAATTTGGCATTATACTCTCTAATATTTCTTACGCCAGCGTCTTTCAGAAGGTTATACCTATTATCCATCTCTATACAAAGAGAGTTTAGTGTATAAATCACCTTTTTAGTGTCCGTAATAATAGCATCTTCGGCATTTGGAAGTGTGGCCAAAAAGTGCCTTTCAATTTTATTGAACAGAGACAGCTCTACCTTTTTAGGATCCACCATCACAAACTTCACTTCTGAAGGGTGTTTCTTATATAATAAGGAAGCCAAAATAACATTGATTCCAACGGACTTACCCTGCCCCGTGGCTCCGGCCATCATTAAGTGAGGCATTTTGGCCAAATCCGATATAAATATTTCATTGGCAATGGTCTTCCCTAAAACTATTGGCAGCTCATATTTTGAGTTTTGAAACTTTTCGCCTCCAAAAACTGATTTCACAGAAACCATCTCTCTGTTTTTGTTTGGCACTTCTATCCCAATAGTACCTTTACCCGGCATTGGGGCAATTATTCTAATTCCTAGTGCTGCTAAATTTAGGGCAATGTCGTCTTCAAGATTTTTAATCTTAGAGATTCTTACACCTGCTTCTGGAACAATCTCGTAAAGTGTTACTGTAGGCCCAATGGTAGCTTTAATAGAAGAAATCCCGATAGAGAAATTCTTCATGGTTTCCACAATGTTGATCTTATTAGCCTCCAGTTCTTCCTGAGAAACCTTTCCACCGCTCATGCCGCTATGGTCTGCCAATAAACTTATAGGTGGGTACATATAAGAAGACAAGTCAAGTTTTGGATCATAAGGTCCAAACTCCTCCAAATCCTTATTATCATCGTTATCTTCTATCAAAAAGCTATTTTCCTTGTCAGAAACCTCTAAGGAAATTTCCTCTTCCTTTGGAGTCGGCTCTTCTTCTCTTTCAAAATTCTCCACACTGAAGGCTATTCCTCCTTCAAATGGCTTTTCTGCAATGGTGCTTGGCTCTTTAATTACTGGCTCCTCTATCTCATTTGATGGCTCAATATCTACAGATGTAGCCGCCTTGACAGGAACAGCTTCATTTACATCGCCCTTTGGCGACTTCTTTAAGAAGTAATCGTCGATTTGGGTAAGGCCATGGAAAAACACCAACCATAAAAACAAAACCAAGACTATCAAAAGAATACTCCCCCAGCCCAAGGCATGGTTTAGCGATTGGTTTAATTGATAACCTATGCCTCCGCTTATTTCTCCCTCGCCAAGACTAAACTGAAAAACAAAATAACCTAAGAAAATAGAGGTAAACAGCACATAAAAAATGCTGCCTTTGGCAAATCGGTTAAGGTTGACCTGAAACAAATCTTGCTGAAAAACGAGCCTAAACGCCGATAAGAAAATGATAGGAATCAAGCCAAAAGCCGCATAGCCAAACCATTTGAAAATAAAATAATGCGAAATAAAAGCACCCAATACCCCCAAAGAGTTTTCCGCTTTTTTGCTACTATTTTCAATGGCCGTTCTGAAATTCTTTTGCACCAAATCCTGATCTGCCTCTCCCGTAAATAAATACGAAACGAAGGCTATCAACATCACCAAGGAAATAATGAGGAAAAAGACACCGCAAATAAGCTCTAGTTGAGCAGCCGATATTCCAAACGAACCCTCTTTCTTAGGAGACTTACGTTCTTTAGTTGGGGCCGATTTTTTCTTTCTGAAAGTTTTAGCCATTGTATTTTTTTAGAAAAGCAATTAAAGTACAAAATTAAGAAAAAATGCTTGATGCCCTTGCTTGAACAAATAGAACCTTCCAACTTCGAACGACCATGCTCCTAATAATATTCCCTCAGTCTCAGTTATAAGAAAAGTACCTTTAAGACACCACCACCTCCCTAATCCTAACCAATTGCTCTAATAAAGCTTCCAAATTATCTAAGTGCAGCATATTAGCTCCGTCTGACTTGGCGTTTGCTGGATCCGGGTGGGTTTCTATGAATAGGCCGTCTGCTCCCACTGCTATGGCGGCTTTGGCAATGGTTCCAATTAACTCTGGATTTCCTCCTGTAACTCCTGAAGTTTGATTTGGTCTTTGAAGCGAATGTGTACAATCCATTATTACAGGTACGTCAAACTTTTTCATATCAATGATATTTCTATAATCTACAACCAAGTCTGAGTAACCAAAAGAGTTTCCACGCTCGGTAAGCATGACATTGGCGTCCGCATTTTCTTGTAATACTTTTTCAACCGCAAAACCCATAGACCCGCCAGACATAAATTGACCTTTTTTTATGTTTACGGCCTTTCCTGTCTTTGCCGCAGCGGCCAAAAGCTCCGTTTGTCTACATAAAAAAGCAGGAATTTGTAAAACGTCCACATATTCTGCAGCCAATGCTGCTTCATAAGTCTCGTGTATGTCCGTTACGGTAGAAACATTAAAAGTTTTGCCAATGTCTCCCAAAATCTTCAAAGCCTTCTTATCACCAATTCCTGTGAAAGAATCAGCTTTTGTCCTGTTGGCTTTTCTATAACTTCCTTTAAATATGAGCGGTACCTCTAGTTTGTCTGTGATTTTGACAATTTTCTCTGCTATAGAGAATGCGAGGTCACGACCTTCTATGGCACAGGGCCCTGCTAAAAGAAAGAAGTTATTAGAACTGTATTTTTTTGAGAAAAGGCTTTCCATGATGTTTTTAAGACCGTTTTAATTGTATATTACAAATGTCAACATTGTTAAGGAAATCAAAAAACCAATGGGTATTTTGTTGGTTTCAGAAAAATAAATTTTCTTTGCAGTGATTTAAACCAAAAACATTGTAATAATGTCAGATATCGCATCGAAAGTAACGAAAATTATTGTTGAAAAATTAGGCGTTGAAGAGTCAGAAGTGACTGTTGAGGCTTCTTTCACAAACGATTTAGGAGCAGATTCTCTTGATACAGTTGAACTTATCATGGAATTTGAAAAGGAATTCAATGTTTCTATTCCAGACGATCAAGCAGAAAATATCCAGACAGTAGGTCAGGCTATTTCTTATTTAGAAGATAACACTAAGTAATTTTCTTAATACATTTTGAAGGTTCAATATCCAGTTTTTACTAAAGTTGGCTGTTGAACCTTTCCTTTTTTTAATAAGACCAATATGGAACTAAAACGAGTAGTAGTTACTGGATTAGGGGCTCTTACCCCTATAGGAAACGATGTAGAGTCATTCTGGGAAGGACTTAAAAATGGTGTAAGCGGAGCTTGCCCTATTACAAGGTTTGATGCTTCCGACTACAAAACGACTTTTGCATGCGAATTGAAAGACTTTGAAGTTACCGACTTCATTCCAAGACAAGACGCTCGTAAAATGGACTTGTTTACACAATTTGGTGTAGTAGCTGCAGAACAAGCAGTACTAGATGCCAACTTTGACATGGACAAGGTCAACAAAAACAAAATAGGTGTAATCTGGGGTTCTGGAATTGGTGGCCTTAAGACTTTTGAGGAAGAAGTTTTAAATCTTGCCGACAATGATATGCAGCCAAGATTCAATCCCTTCTTTATTCCTAAAATGATTGCTGACTCAGCATCTGGTCAAATCTCGATGAAATTTGGATTTAGAGGTCCCAACTTCGTAACTGTTTCTGCTTGTGCATCTACCAATAACGCCATGATAGACGCCTTTAACTATATAAGATTAGGCAGGATGGTGGCTTGTGTTACAGGTGGATCTGAAGCTGCTGTAACAAGAGCTGGTATTGGCGGATTTAATGCTTTAAGAGCTCTATCTACACGTAATGACGATTATAAAACAGCCTCAAGACCTTACGATGCAGATAGAGACGGCTTTGTATTAGGTGAAGGTGGTGCAGGTATTATTTTAGAAGAATATGAGCATGCCAAAGCTAGAGGAGCCAAAATATACTGTGAACTAGTGGGTGGTGGAATGTCTTCTGACGCATACCATATCACGGCACCACATCCAGAAGGCTTAGGAGCTTTCCTTTCTATGGAAGATGCCTTAAATGATGCTAACATGGTTCCTGAAGACATTGATTATATCAATACGCACGGTACATCAACTGGCTTAGGTGACCCTCAAGAAATCACGGCTATTGAAAACTTATTTAAGGAGCATGCTTATAAAGTGAGTATTAGCTCTACAAAATCTATGACCGGTCACTTATTAGGTGGAGCTGGTGCAGTAGAGTCTGTAGCAGCTATATTAGCTATTCAGCATCAAATGGTACCTCCTACCATTAATCTAAATAATGTGGATGAAAAGATTAATCCGAAAATTGATTTAACGCCAAACGTAGCTAAAGCTAGAAAGATTGACACAGTGCTCTCAAACTGCTTTGGATTTGGTGGACATAACGCCACGCTTATATTTAAAAAATATAATGGTTAAATTGCGAGGCATATAGCCCTAAAACAATAAATCAGAAGGGCTAAAAACTTAATGGCAGTAACAGAAACTATACTAGATTATTTCAAAACAGACGTTAAAGTCAGGGAGTTTAGAAAAGCGGTGGAACGTATAATTGGTGAAAAACCAAAGAATGCTTCATTATACCATCTTGCCTTTAGACATACCTCTGCCTCTAAAAGCTCTTCAATTAAAGGCTTTAAAGAGTCCAATGAGCGTTTAGAATACCTTGGTGACTCTGTTTTGGGTATGATAATAGCCGAATATTTATTCAAAAAGTACCCCTTAAAAGACGAAGGTTTTTTAACAGAAATTAGGTCTAGGATAGTCAATAGGGAGTCACTGAATCAAGTAGCCAGAAAAATAGGCTTAGATGACCTCATAACCTTTGATGGGAATAGAGTAACACACGCAAGAACTTCTATGTATGGTGATGCCATGGAAGCACTCATAGGAGCAGTTTATTTAGACAAAGGCTTTAGGTTTACCAAACGGTTTATTGTCAAAAACCTTTTGGCTAACTATTATGACCTAGATGAGGTCATAAAAAATAACGCAAACTATAAAAGTATACTACTTACCTGGTCTCAATCACTAGGTAAGAATGTAGAATTTGCTATTATCAAAGAAAACGGTAAACACCATAGCAAAGAATTTGTTGCCCAAGTAAAGGTGGATGACGAAATAGTGAGTGAAGGCAGGGGATGGAATAAAAAGAAAGCAGAACAAGACGCTGCACGAAAAGCCACAGAAACCCTTGAAATTAAAGACTAATCGTTCTTTTTCATCACATTGGTGATTTCATTAAGTTTCTCTACTTTATACTCAAAATCTCCTTTTAAACGATTTCTTAATTCCTGTAGATTATCCAATGTTTCTTGTAAAGAATCTGGTAAAACCTGCTCTAATATCTCCCTAAACCTCTTTGCAAAAGTAGGTGATTTCCCATTTGTAGAAATAGCAACTTTCAAATCTCCTTTCTTCACCACAGAGCCTAGGTAAAAGTCACATAAAGCGGGCTTATCCGCCACATTCACCAGAATGTTATGCTCACGACAGTCTCTCTGTACTTGCTCGCTTACGGCCATTATTCCAGTCCCTACTATTACCAAGTTTTTACCCATTAAGTGTTCGGTCTTATAGGCTTCTAAAACCAGCTTGATTCTATAAGATGTTGCTAGGGCTCTTATCTCCTCAGAAATTTCAGGAGCTACCATGGTAATGTTAGTCTCAGGCGAATTTTTCAGTACGGCCTCTAACTTCTCAAGTCCAACATAACCCCCTCCTACAATCAGAAGGTTCATTTGCTCTAATTTCAAGAAAACAGGAAATAAATTATTCATGCAGTAAAGGTCATAAAAAAAGGGATACCTATGGTACCCCTTTTCTCAATTCAAAAATATTTTTTAGAACATTTTAGCTCTTCTGTCTACTATTTCAGCAGCCTCTCTCACTGCTTGGTCTGCAGCAGACGCCGAGCCATACACACCGACACGCAGCTTAATATCTTCTTTGTACTTGCTATAATCTGCAAGCTCAGGAGCCATCGTTTCTGCTGTTTTCTTCATAACGAAAACGCCATTTTGACCTATGAAAGGCTTGCTCATTGTATTCACTTTTAAACCAAATGCCTTTCCAATTGCTACAGCATCAATTCCTGCACTATTAAGCATTCCTGTAGCGATATTAATATCTTCTACGGTTTCTACCAAAGCACCTGCTCCGTAAGTTTTGGCAGCTGCTCCAAAATCAGACACAGCACCTAGTTTAGCAATGATTTTTTCGCCTTTCAGCTTATTTTTCACTTTAGCTTCTATCTGACCCTTAAAGTCTGAAGCTTTAGGACTCTCTTTATCAGTAGCGTCAGTAAGAGCCGCAATCATGTAAGTATCTCCTACTATGAAAACTCTATCTGCCACATCACCAACAGACACATCATTTCCGTAAGCCCATAAAACTACTTCTCTAGCATCTTGAACACTATTGAAAGACCTAGCACCAGCAGCCACTCTCTGAGCAGATAATAGAACTAAATTCTCATTCTCCGCTACTTTCGCTTTCATATCTTCTGCTGAAGAAATATTAGCTCTCAAGCTTTCTGCTTCTTGGTAGCTATCATTCAATGTAATTTCAGATGGTTCTAAAATCTTAGTGATAGTAGCTAAGTTATACTTAATGTTAGATTTGGCTTCCGTTACTTTAACCACATGATATCCAAAGTCAGTTTCTACCAAGTTTGGCAACAAACCAGCACCTCTAAAACCGAAAACAGCATTTTCAAAGGCAGGAATCATTCTACCATCATTGCTGAAGTATCCTAAATCACCACCTTGCTGAGCAGTTCCATCAGAACCATTAATTCTTGCCAAAGTTTCAAAACTAGCTCCACCTTTAATTTGATTTAAGATGTCTTGGGCTTTTACTTTTGCCGCTGCTTTAGCTGTTTCGTCAGCTCCTTGCGTATTAATTAATATGTGCGAAGCACGTAAAGTGCTTACGGTATCGGTCTCGGTACCCATATATTTATAAATGCTGTAGTTTTGACCATCTTTAATTGGGCCAACCATTCCGCCTACTATTGTATTAGCTACAGCAGCTTTTACTTCATCAGAAAGTTCGCCAGCACTGTATGAGCTAGGACTACGTACGTCTGAATTAGCTGAGGCGTAAGCTACAGGATTTTCGGCTGAAGCCATTCCACGAGCTAAGTCGTTAATTTCTTGAAGCAAAGCAGTAGAATCTTCTCCAGAAGGCAAGACTTGATAAACTACATAATCAAAAGAACGGCTATCAAAACCATTATACTCGTTTTTGTGCTTGTTGTAATAGCTTTCAATTTCGCTATCGGTAACCTTCACGGTAGTATCATTAACGCTGTAAAATGGTACATAAAGGTATTCCGCTGAAATTTTATTATTCTGCGTAGTATACTCCTTTTTGGCCTCTGCTGTAGTAATGTAGTCACCTACGCTTACCAAGTTTTGGTATTTCTCGCTTTTACGAATTTGAATCAAGTTAGACTTGAAGCTATCCCATATATATTGCTGCTCTGCTGGCAAAGTTTTGTTTGCGGCAGCATTTATAAACTCTCTGTGCTGGGCTTCATTAAAAACACCAGTGTTAGGGTCAGTAAATTGCTGACGAATAAATGGGTGCAAGTTTTTAGTTCCTTGTACCATTTCTCTTAACTCATCTGGCGTTACGTCTATTCCTAACTCTTCGTATTCTGGCTGAAAAGCATTATCTTGAACCAATTGCTCCCAAACCTGCTCTCTAATATTTGCTAAATCCGCTTCACTAGCTGATCTTCCCGTTGAAAGTTCTTGTTGTTGACGCTGAGCATCTACCAGTTTTACAAACTGCTGATAATCCACATCTACACCATTTATCTCACCCACATTCTCTTGACCACTGCTACCAAGGGAACCACTAGAAAAGTAATCACCGATAATAAAGGCGAACAATGCTAAAGCCAAAATCCCTATAGTAAGGACAGAGTTTTCTCTAATTCTACTAATTAATGCCATTCTAAATTTTTATATAAAATTTGTTCGTTTGCATAGCTGTGCTAAAAAACGAGCCGCAAAAATATATAGATTCCTATTGATTATCAAAGAAATCTAATTCTCATATGCTAAATACCTTATTAAAGTTTTCTTTAAAAGCCTTTACCTATGGTTTTTGTTTGAATTTTACCAAGATACATGTCGGCAGTTATATATAAGACCGAACCGTCATCTCCCCAAGCACAGTTTGCGGTAGCCGCATCAATCTCTATTCGTCCTAATAATTCACCCTTTGGACTTAGCACCAATATACCGCCAGGTCCTGTTGTAAATATGTTTCCATTTTTATCTGTTTTTAAGCCATCTGGTAATCCCTTATAGCCCGCTTTTACCATTGGTGTGGCATCATAAAGTAAATTTTCCTTACCTAAACTTCCGTCTTGCTTTATTTCATAGGAAAGAATGTATGCCTTCTCGGGGTCAGACTGTGCCACATAGAGTGTTTTTTCATCAGGTGAAAGGGCTACACCATTTGGTCTGCTAAGATTTGCTATCGCCAATTCAGTTTTGCCAGAAACATCAACCTTATAAACACCAAACAAATCAATCTCTCTTGTAGTAGCCTTTTCTCTATTTGGTAAACCATACGGCGGGTCTGTAAAATAATAGGTGCCATTAGCAGCTTGAACTAAATCATTAGGACTGTTAAACCTCTTCCCTTCCCAGTTATCTGATACTGGAAATTTCCCTCCTCCACCATTCATTGGCATCCTTGTAACTCGTCTGTCGCCATGTTCGCAAGCTACCAACTCACCATCATTATTAATTATAAGACCATTGCTACCTGGCTCTAAACTATATGGATGCTTTCCTGTATAACCTGAGGGATTTAGAAAAACACTTAGACCTTCGCCCGCTTTAAATTTGTAAATAGTATTTTCTGGAACATCAGAAAACAACAGGCAAGCCCTTTCTTTATCCCAGACAGGCCCTTCTGCCCAAGTAAAACCGTCTGCTAATATTTCTACTTTAGCATCAACATCTATTAATTCATCAAATTTGGGATTTTCACTTATTAACTTACTAATTGATTTCTGCTGAGCGTTAATACTAAAAGATGTCATCATGATTATTGTAAGGGTTTTTATTAATTCCATTCATTCAATATTTTAGGTTGTTATCTCAAAAATAGAAAACCCTATTAAACAATTGGCATTTTGTTTTGATTTAAACAGCCCTTAATTTTATCCATTCCCAACACTATCAACAAATGGAACTTGCATATAAAGGAAAGAGCATAAAGGGAAGAAGCTTGGCAGACTTGAAGAAACTCGCTAGTCAAGGAGAAGGATTGCGTCTGGAATTTAAATTCAAAGCCAAATATCCTGAAAAAATCATTCGCGAAATGGTGGCCTTTGCTAATACCAAAGGAGGGCAGCTCTTAGTGGGTGTAGATGACGACGGCTCTTTAAGCGGATTAAAGTTTGCGGATGAGGAAGAGTATGTGCTAGTAAGAGAAATAGAACGGGCTATTACACCTGAATTAGACTATAGCATTGAACGTGTTCGCTTACAAAACGAGAGTGAAGTCTTAATTTTCCACATTCCTGAAAGTGAGAACAAGCCTCACAAAGCCGCCGACAAGGTTTTTGTGCGTCATAAAGACCGCACTATTCAGGCAAGTAAAGAAATAAGAGAAATTTTAAAGGGCTTAAAAAAAGGTAAAAGCCTACGTTTTAACTACGGCGACAAAGAAAGTAAACTAATGGCGTACCTTACCCAACACCTTTCCATTACGCTTGACACCTTTGCTGAACTATGTGCTATTCCGAAAAAGCAAGCTTCCAGAACCTTAGTTTTGATGGTACTAACGAATGTGCTTCGATATGAAGCTCGGGAAGACGGCGACCGATTTATGACAGTTTAGATTTTTTCGCCAACTACTACTTCACTTAAGGCTTGCATACTAAGGTGCTTATTAGCAACCTCTGAAACTTGTAATGTGGTTACGCTATTAATTCTATCGATAAACGAATCGTAATAATCTGAAGGTAATTCCGACAAAATTATATTCTTATGCTTATCCATAAGTTCAAAAGCTGTGGTAATAGACCCAGCAAAGCTTCCGGACATATAGTTTTTTACAGTTTCCAGCTCGTTTTGACTTACCTCTTCGTTTCTAAGCAAGTTTATTTCCTTTTCTATTTCTTTTAGCGTGTCTTCTGTGTTTTCTTTTACCACATCAGAACCTATCATCATATAACCAAAACCTCTTAGCGGATTTATAGAAGAAGAAATTCCATAAGTAAAGCCCTTATCTTCTCTAATGTTAGTCATCAGTCTACTTCCAAAATACCCTCCAAAAACAGTATTCGTTACCGCCATTGGGAAAAAATCAGGATGTAACCTGTCAAAAAGCGGCTTACCTAGTCTTATGGTAGACTGCATTTTATTTTCTAAAGTTACTAGCTTTTTCGAAGGATTAAATATCTCAAAAGGAATGTCCAATCTGTTTTGAGCCATATAACTTTCTTTGCCAAAAAAATTATTTAAAAGCTGCTTCTCTTTTTCTTTTACATTTCCTGAGGCAAATATCCTAAAGCTTTTCCCCTGTACATTTGATTCGTAGAAGTTTATTAAATCTTCTCTAGTAACCGTTTCAAAATCTTCCCCATTTAAAACACTACCGTATGGATTTAGGGAGCCAAACATTGCTCGCTTAAATTCTCTATTGGCCAAATAGGAAGATTTCTCCATGTTTAACCTCATGTTTTGAAGAGATATTTTTCGCTGAAGTTCTAATTCATCTTCAGGAAAGACACTATTCTCTAACATATCTTTTATGATAGCTAGGTATTTGTCAAGGTATTTTGGCAAACCATAAAGCACTATGTAGAGTCGCTCTATTCTGGAACTAACTTCTATAAACCCTCCGTACTGGTCAAAACCAGCCATTATTTCAGAACCGGTTCTAGTTTTCGTTCCCCCCAAAAGTAATTTTGAAAACAAAGCCGACGTACCTCTTTTCTTTTCAAAAGCAGAGCCTGCTTCAAAGACTAATTCCAACTTAATCACCTCTTGCGAAGCAAAACCAACCGAATAAAGTGGGATTTCATTTTGAAAAATATCTTTCTCAGCCTCCGCAAGCTTTACAGATTCGACAGATTTAAAAGCGGGAGCCTGACTTCTTTCTAGCATTCTATTCCTTTTTTCTGCAAATATATAACCCTAAAACAAGAAAAACCTTCTCATTTTGAAATGAGAAGGTTTTAATATATTAACTAATGATGAGATTACTCAGCAACTGCTTCTTCAACAGCCTCAGTAGCATCTTCCATAGTAGCTCCAACTGAATCAACAACTGACTCGGCAGCATCCATAGTAGCATCAGCAGCATCGTCAACAGCTTCAGTAGCAGTTTCCATAGCGTCAGAAGCTGACTCAGAAGCAGAAGAACAAGCAGTAAAAGAAGCCATTCCGGCTAATAACATAACAGCAATTAATTTTTTCATCGGTATTGATTTGTTTAACGTTTATATAAAATGAAATCAAATTTAAGAACTTTTTAAGTTCTCAAGCACAAACTCAGTACTTTTCTTTAAAAAAAACTTAAAATCAGAAAGAAGTTTAAATAAAACTTAGAAAAATTTAATTTCGTTCTGTCCTAATCATGTTATAAAGCCCTGTGGTACGGAAGGTGAAGAACTTATGTCCGAAGAAGTTTGCCAGAAAGCTACAGGCCATTCC
This sequence comes from uncultured Arcticibacterium sp., assembly GCF_964021845.1. Taxonomy (NCBI): domain Bacteria; kingdom Pseudomonadati; phylum Bacteroidota; class Cytophagia; order Cytophagales; family Leadbetterellaceae; genus Arcticibacterium; species uncultured Arcticibacterium sp. The sequence continues at coordinate 315,736 of NZ_CAXHZC010000007.1, forward strand.
AACTAAGTGGGAAGCTTTCTCTCTCCAAAGAAGACTATAATCTCCAAAGTAAGGATTGACAATGAACTTTAAGGTTCCCAATGTCACTAACTCTTGTACAATAAGAGCCAAGGAAGCTATAATGAAGAATTTAACCCATTCTCTTTTAGAGTTGCCCGATTCTTTGGCAGAGAATGCAAATATTTTGGCTGGTATAAATGTAGCGGCCGTAGAAATCATATAGGCCCAAAATACACTCCATGCTAATGCAGCATCATGGCTCATTCCAAGATCTAAAAACCAAACTTTAAGTGGAATCTGAGACAAGAAATTAACAGAGGCTCCAAAAACGCCTGTTAAAAAGAAGTTTATAAAACTCTTATGTTTTTTTAAATCTATATTCTTAAGTAAGTCAGTCAAACAGTTTTCTTTAAAAAATGGAACGAAGTAAGTTTGGAAATATTCCTAAAATTATCGTTCCGCAAGTAGTTAATACGAATATAAGCTTAACTAATGGAGAAAGTACAACAGTTTCTACACCATCTGATTTCTTCATACTTAAGATTATAGGCTTGAAATAATAGTAAACCGCTACTGCCGACATAAACACGGCTATTACTATTAAAGTAAAGTTACCAGAGGACGCCGCATCGCTAAACACAAAGAACTTACCCCAAAAACCAGCGGTTAACGGAATGCCTGCCAATGAAAGCATTGCAATAGCCAAGACTCCTGCTAAGAAGCCATTGTTTTTGAACAGCCCCTCGAACAAATCTATCTTTTCATAAGGTCTTCCTTTCTCTATTCTATGTTTTGAAACTTTCATTAAAACACCAAAGGCGGTAATAGTAGCTAAAGAATACGCAACTGAATAAAACATAATAGTCCCAAATGCTCCCTCATTGTCTCCAACTAAAGCCAATAACATAAAACCAGCATGAGATACACTTGAGTAAGCCATTAACCTTTTAAAACTATCTTGTGTTACCGCAAAAACGTTTCCTATAATAAGCGAAGCTCCCACCATGATAACTATCATTGGTGTCCAGAACTCAGTTATTGCAGAGAAAGAAGAATACAATACCTTAAAAATAGCTACAAAGCCCGCTGTCTTTACCACAGTGGCCATATAGGCTGTAAAAATAGTAGGTGCACCTTCATACACATCTGGCGACCAAAAATGAAATGGTGCTGCCGATATCTTAAAAGTCAAGCCTACCAATATTAAGGTACAACCTATCCAGAAAAACGGCAAATACGCCTCATCAATAACAGAAACATGAATATTGAAACTGCCTACTGCTCCGTAAAACATAGCAATGCCAAACAAAAGAATTCCAGTAGCAAAAGCACCCATCAAAAAGTACTTTATAGCGGCCTCATTACCTCTTAAGTTTCTTTTGTCTGCTCCTGTTAATACATACAAACCAATTGAAAGTATTTCAATGCCCAGGAACAACATGATTAAATTTTCAAACGAAACCATCATTAAAGCTCCTATTAATGAAAGCTGAACCAAAGCGAAATACTCGGCCGGCTGCGAAAACTCGAAATCATTAAAGCCTTCTGAAAGGCATAAAATAAGAATGGCAGAAATTAACATTACAGCCCCGAAAATGATAGTTTCATTATCAACGGCAAGCATCTCACTAAAATAAAGACCTGGAGCATTCCAATCTATGAATGATACCCCTAAGGCAATCACTAAAAACAATATAGAGATAGGGAAAACTAGTTTTTTATTATCTAGAAAACCTAAGAACAGGGTCAATAGACCAGAAATAGAAAGAGCAATTATTGGATACATGTTCTTGTAATCTTTAAAATTGAGCCATATAGTCTAGCAGTTGCTGAGAAGCTGGTTCTGAAATTTCCAGAATGCAGTTAGGAAACACTCCCATCAATATAACCAAGGCAGAAATAACAAAAAGCACTACGGCCTCGGTGCCAGACACATCGGCTATCACTACATCAGCATTTTGCTTTTCGCCAAACATCGTTTTTTGAAATAGTCTTAAAAGGTAAACAGCACCTAAAATGATGCTTATTCCAGAAATGATTCCTAAAAGCTTACTGTGGTCAAAAACCCCTTTGAGCATTAAAAACTCTCCAACAAAACCATTTGTCAATGGCAAAGCCACACTTCCCAAGAGGATAATCATAAAACTTACACTTAACCATGGTGCATCTTGAGAAAGACCTCCTAAAGCAGATAAACTTCTACCACCTGTTCTTTCGGCTATGATTTTCACCACAAAGAATAAACCTATGGCATTAAGACCATGAGCTAACATTTGAAAAACAGCTCCCTGTGCCCCTTCCAATGTTCCACTGAAAATAGCCGCTGCCATTAAACCCATGTGGGCAAATGAAGAATAAGCTATTAACCTTTTCAGATTATCTTGTTTTACCGCAATTATAGAACCATATATTAAACCTATCACGCCAAGCACCATCACCATATGTCCCATTTCTGCGGCTCCCATAGGTGCTAAAGGAAGGGCTATTCTTATCAAACCGTAAACTCCCATTTTTGAAAGCAAACCAGCTAAAAGCATAGTTGCTGGAGTAGATGATTCAGAATAGGCATCTGCTTGCCAAGTATGGAAAGGGAAAATTGGCATTTTGATAGCAAAAGCTAGCATAAACAAGCTGAACAATATTCCCTGTACGTTTGACGGAATAAAGGCCATTGAAGCTTTTAGTGCCTCCATGTCTGCTGTTTGCCCTTTGGAGTATAAATAAACTAAACCCACCAACATTAGCAAACTACCAAAAATGGTATAAGCCAACATCTTAAAGGTAGCTTTGGCTGCATTGGCTCCGCCCCAAATTAAACCTAAGAAATACACAGGAACCAAGGCTATCTCAAAGAAGAAATAGAACAAGAACAGGTCTCCTGCCATAAATACACCTACCAAAGCGGCCTCTGTTAATAATATTAATGCATAAAGCAAATTTGATTTTTCGTAAGCTACTTTAAATGTACTTAGAATAACCAATGGCACTAATACCGTGCTTAGAGCTAATAAAAGAACGCTTATTCCGTCAATGGAGAATTTGAAGGAAATACCGAAATCAGGCAACCAATCTTTTTGAAGAAGAAGATTTCCAGTAGTACTAAATTCTTTGAAAACTAAACCAAACACCACCAGCTCTACAAGAGCTACTGCCAATGCCAGCTGTTTGCTTCTTAATTGATTTTGTCCCAAAGCAAAAACAAGTAATGCTCCAAGAATAGGAATCAATATGAGTGCGAGTATCAACATCTATTTGCTAGTTATTGCTTTAAAAATATCTGTGAAGTGTGCCAAAATACCCTGTCCTAAATTTAGAATAAGGATAAAACCTATTGACAAGCCCATAATTAATAAATAAAAACCTGTAGTTCCTGTTTGAACCTTAGTGCCTATTTTACTTAACGAAGCTATGCCTGATGTAATGAACTTTATAAAACCATCAATCACTTTAGGGTCAATAATGTTTCCGAAGAACTTAGACGACTTCTCTATTGGGTTAACAAAGACCTTGTCGTAGTTTTCGTCTAGGTAATACTTGTTATAAACAAACTTCTGAATGCCCGTAATTTCTGAGTCCTCTTTTGGCACAAAGCCTCTTTTTACATAAATAATGTATGCCAATAATAATGCTGAAAGTGCTAGTAAAACAGAAAAGCCCATCAATATCCATTCTGTGGAGTGTGATAAATGAACTTCACCGAAACCTTCAAAGGCTTCTCTAGAGTTGGCATAAATAGGACTTAAGAAATCTGCCAAGAAATGTGGTAAATGGAATATCTCAGGGAAACCAATAAAACCACCAACTATTGACAAACCGGCCAAGACTATCAGTGGCAGCGTCATAGAACTAGGCGACTCATGTAAATGCTCTTCTTGCTCTTTGGTTCCTCTAAATTGACCTGTGAAGGTTAAGAAAAACAGCCTGAACATATAAAACGCGGTCATGAAAGAACCCAGCATAGCCAGTGCCCACATGCCTTTGTTATGCTCAAAAACGTGAGCTAAGATTTCATCTTTTGAAAAGAAACCTGCGAAAGGAGGAATTCCAGAAATAGCTATTGTTCCTATTAAAAAGGTAATGGCTGTGATTTTTGTCTTTGACCAAAGCCCACCCATTTTTCTAATGTCTTGCTCATCGCCCATGGCGTGAATCACACTACCTGCTCCTAAGAAAAGCAATGCTTTAAAAAAGGCATGCGTAATAACATGGAAAAAACCAGAGGTATAAGCCATTACACCTAAACCTATAAACATATAACCCAACTGACTCACGGTAGAGTAGGCCAATACCTTTTTGATGTCGTTTTGGAAAAGGGCTATTGATGCAGCTATTAGAGCTGTCAATGTTCCTATCCAAGCTATAAACTCTAAGGTGTCTGGCGAAAGCGTGTACAACACATTACTTCTTACCACCATATAAACACCCGCTGTAACCATGGTGGCGGCGTGAATAAGTGCCGAAACTGGCGTAGGCCCCGCCATGGCATCAGGCAACCAGGTGAAAAGTGGAATCTGAGCCGACTTACCCATAGCACCTATAAACAAACAAAAACTTATAAACATAAGCGGCAAAGAACCCGAAGGCATTCCTTTGGCTTGCTCAAAAACTTCTAAATATTCTAATGTTCCGAAATAATGGAAAATCAAAAACACACCAATTAAGAAACCTAAGTCTCCTACTCTGTTCATGATAAAGGCCTTTCTGGCAGCATCGCCAAAATCAGAACGCTTATTCCAGAAACCAATTAATAAGTAAGAGCATAGACCTACGCCCTCCCAACCTATGAACATTATCAGGTAGTTAGCACCCATCACCAAGATTAACATGGAGAACAGGAACAAATTTAGATAAGCGAAAAACTTACCTATTCCTGCATCATGCTTCATATAACCTGCAGAGTACAGATGTATCAATGTACCTACACCAGTAATGATGAAAAGCATCAAAATGCTTAGCTGGTCAATTTGAAAAGCGAAAGAAACATTTAAGTTTCCTACGGTAATCCATTCAAAAAGTGTTTCTACAATGGTACCGTTGGTTTCCTTAAACTGTAAGTAAACGCCTATGGTAGCAAGAAATGAAAGAAAAGAAGCTCCAATGCCTATAGGAGCTACCAAATTCTTTGGCATTATCTTAAAACCCAGACCGTTTATTAAAAAGCCTAATAAAGGAAACAGAGGGATTAAAGCAATCAGCGACATATATTCTATTCAGAAATTCAAACTAAATTAACCTCTCAATTTATCTAACAGACCTATATCAATAGACCTTATGTTTCGATAAATCATGACTATGATAGCAAGCCCAACAGCTACTTCGGCTGCAGCGACTGCGATTATAAAAAAAACGAAAATCTGACCGTTTGGGTCAGACCTGTAAGACGAAAATGAAACTAAAAGTAGATTTACTGCATTAAGCATAAGCTCAATAGACATAAACATAATTAGGGCGTTTCTCCTTATCAGTACGCCTACTATGCCAATAACAAACAAAATACTCGCCAATAACACGTAGTTAGTAAGCGGCACTTGGGCTATTACGTCAGGTATAGATGGTAGTTGGTTTTCCATTAATTTATTTTACTCAAAGAAAATCTCGGCAAAATTAGCCATTTTATCTATTTGACTGAATTTAAAAGCGAAGAATTAAGACAACCTTCCAGTATTACAATTTTTTATTACTAAGAGCCAAAAAGCCCTCCAGCCATACTCAGCTTTATTTCTGTAAGCTTTCTTTTAGTATCCAGTGGGAAGTCACTATTCATCATCCAGTCGTAGTAACCTTTTTCTTTGGTAAAGACGTCAGTCACCTTTTTCCCTTTATGTTTCCCAAAATTGAAAACTATCACATCATTATCATCATAGGCCAGTCTGTTGGCAAAGTCTACAATCTTACCAGAAGTGAAATCATGCAAAGCCTGCACATCATTCTTTACTGGCTCTATTTCTTCTCCTTTTTTATTGGTGATTTTAACGCCCTCGTATTTCTCTACCTGAGCACATATCACCTCCAAAGTAGCTAGTGTATCAGCTTCGGCACTATGAGCATTTTCTAAAGTTTTACCCGTGTAAAACTTATATCCTGCTGCCAATGTCCTTGGCTCCATCTGATGGAAAATACGCTGAGCATCTACAAACTTTCTGTTTTTAAGGTCAAACAAATCTGAACCTACTCGTAAAAACTCTTCTACCAGCATTGGTATGTCAAACCTGTTGCTATTAAAACCAGCTAGGTCACAACCCTGAAGAAACTGAGCCATAGATTTGGCCATTTGTCTAAACGTAGGTTCGTCTTTTACGTCTTCATCATAAATACCGTGAATCAAACTAGTCTCTATTGGAATAGGCATTTCCGGATTTATACGCTTGGTTTTAACCTCCACAGTACCGTCAGGCATTGCTTTAGCAATAGAAATTTCCACAATTCTATCTCTAGAAATGTTGGTTCCTGTAGTTTCTAAATCAAAAACCGCTAAGGGTTTCTTAAGCTTTAAATTATGGGTCATATTTTGGTCTGCCAATGGTTGTAGCAAAGGTAAAGGTTTTCGTTTGGGGATGTAGAAATGGCTTTAGTTTTATGGCTCAAATTCAGAAAATGGTCTTAATTCATGTCGGAAATTCCAAAAATTAAAGGTCGCGGGGCTCAATTAAACAGCAATAATAGGTTTTTAGCAAACACTACGGAGTACAATGAGGACTTTGCCTACGGCGATGAAATCAATTTCAGAACTAGAAAAACCAAGTATCTGACTGAGAACCCAAAAAAGATAGTCAATAAAATAGTAAGCCCAGATGTGCCAAATGGTGTTTCTGTCAATCCATACCAAGGCTGTGAGCACGGCTGTATTTACTGCTACGCCAGAAACACACACGAGTATTATGGCTATTCGGCTGGTTTGGATTTTGAACAAAAGATTTTAGTCAAAAAGAATGCTCCAGAACTTTTAGAAAAGGAGCTTCAAAAGAAATCTTGGAAGGTTACACCCATTCTGTTTTCTGGTAATACAGATTGCTATCAACCTGCCGAAAAGAATTTTAAACTCACTAGGCGAATGCTGGAAATATGTTTGAAATACAGAAATCCAGTAGCCATTATCACCAAGAATGCTTTAATCTTGAGAGATATTGACATTTTGGGGCAATTATCTAAACTTGACTTACTCCACGTGATAGTTTCGCTTACTACTTTAAATGAGGAACTCCGGCGAGCATTAGAACCGAGAACTGTTTCTGGACTTAAAAGACTTCAGATTATTAAAAAACTATCTGAAAATGGAATTCCTGTTGGGGTCAATACAGCACCCATTATTCCAAGTTTAAACGACCATGAAATACCTGAGCTCATTAAAAATGCTGCTGAAAATGGTGCTTGCTCGGCTGGCTATACCATGGTGCGGCTCAATGGCTCTATTGCCCAAATTTTCACCGACTGGATTTATAAAACCTTTCCAAACAAAGCAGAGAAAGTACTAAACCAAATAAAGGAATGCCATGGCGGAACGCTGAACGACAGTCAGTTTGGAAGAAGAATGCGTGGTGAAGGAAAATATGCGGAGCATATCAAACAGTTGCATAAAATTAGCTGCCAGAAATATTTAGCTGGTAGGAGTTTTCCTGCTTACAGTTATGATGCTTTTATGAGGAATGGGCAGTTTGGGTTGTTTTAGGGCTTGAAGTACTTCAAACGGAATCTAAAAAAGCCCTGCACAATACCTAAAGAAAAACCCTATTCTTCCGGACTTCAAATCATTGATTTCTTGTTAGTACAAAAAACTTTCATTTTCTTAAATTTACGTGGCTTTAAGAGTAAAAATAAAGCCTTTCGATACTGCTATCATGGTTCAGAGCTTAAGTCGTACATCCAGAATATTAAACTTTAAAATCTAGAGGAAATTGAAATATTGGGCAAGAACATATTACGAAGGAGATGTTTGCGTTTTTAACCACGCTTCTAAAAGTTTTCAAAAGTGTCTTGAAAACTATGTTACCAACTATTTTTTGAAAGAAATAGGTGAAATTTTTGACCCCAAGGAATTTAGTTTAAGCATACCATCGAAGCCGGTTTTTAATAGAGAGACCTTCGAAACGTATGCCCCCAAGCTAATGTTGGGGTATTTTGGTCACTATGGATTCGAATGTGAAATATTCTGGTTTTACAAGGATAGAAAAAAGGAGTTAAAACTATTGGATGACATAGTAGAGAAAGATGTAGAGTTTATTTTAAAGCCTTATGTTTCTGTTGAATACCTTAAAAATCAAATCCTTGATAGAGCTCGAGAGAAGAAGGAATTTTATTTAGACGGGTATAGGTTTGTTGTTCACCTTAAAAAGGTGGAAATAGATGTTCGGTTAAAATTAAAGTTTGACACAATAATAACTAAGGAACTTGTCCAGCATGTAACTGATTTATTGGGTGAAACAATTGAGCATTTTAATAACTCATCAAATAGTCAGGAAACAGGATTGATTCATTCTTATCGATATATCAGTAAAACTAAAGAATATGTCAATTTCAAACTCGACCTAGGTAGTGGTTCAAAAGAAGGCGTAGAAGCTATTTTAGGAGCCTTTGATAAAAGCGATTTTCCCATTTCCAAAGTAGAAATTTCTAAACTATAAAAACGCCCTTAACTTGTTGCGGAGACAGGAAACTAGGAAAGAATAAAAGGAAAACACTAAACACATAAACGCCTTTTCTTCCACGTATTTTCATCACCCCTAAATCTTTTAAATTATAAATAGCTTGAGAATAGGCTACTTTACTCCATTCTTAGTCGGTGATTTTGGGAGCAAAATGGTGCATTGGTTTTAGTTGTTTTAGCTTACGTACATATTTATTATATTTGTACGTATAAAAAATCAAACAGGATGGACGCTAAACTCACATTAAAACTAAACGAAGAGGTAATAGCCCAAGCTAAGGAATATGCCAAGACCCAGAAAAGAAGTCTTTCTAGAATCATAGAAGATTATCTCAAAGCTGTCAGCGGCACCGAACAAACGGCTTCAGACTTAGAAATTTCGCCCTATGTGAAGAGTATGTCGGTGGGTAAAAGCATAGCCAGCGACTCTGATGACAAAGAGGAAATCCGAAATTATTTACTTGAAAAATACAAGTGATATGAGGGTATTCCTAGATACAAACATTCTTGTGGATGTTTTAGGGGAACGTAAACCCTTTAATAATCTTGCTGAGAAGATTGTAACGCTGGCAGACCAAAGAAAAATTACGCTAGTAGTTTCCGCTCTAACTTACGCCAATGTTAATTACATAATTAGCAGAGATTACGGGAGAGAGCAAACCTTAGAAAAACTCCGAAAATTTAAAGCCATATCTGAGATTTGTCCATTGGATGAAACAATCATTGAAAAAGGACTCCTTTCTAAATTCACAGACTTTGAAGATGCTTTACAATACTACAGTGCCTTACGAGCAAACTGTGAAATGATAATTACCAGAAACGGAAAGGATTTTAAGGAATCTGCCATTCCTGTTTTGACGCCTGATGAGTTTTTGAAGGGATTTTTGAATTAAAAAAAGGAGGCAACTTTAAACGGAACAAAACTGGCTATATCAAATATTTGCAGAAGCGGTTGTTGAGTTTGAAAAAAATGAAATTTCCGAATAGAATATTTTCTACTCACTTATTAGAATTCTCTAAAACCTCCCTCTCCGTAAACTCGGCTGGCATCCACATGGTGTCACCGCCGCACATTTGTAGTTCTAAGACGCCGTCCCAAATTAGTCTGCCGTCTTTTGTGTAGGCTTTGTCAAACATCTGTTGTTCTAAGATAGCCCTATATGGGTTATTGGCTTCTGGTACTGTTTTATCTAGATATGCCTCAAAATCAAAAACTTGTACTTCGCCATTTGACAGCCTTAATTTTATGTTCGGATGATTGATTGACAATATTTCCATTTTATTTTTCTTTTTGGTTGAGAATAAACACGCTACTCTGCTAGAGACTTCAATGAAACGTTTGTCATGATTTTGGCTTTTTGGGCCAAAATCTCGCCAAACGAATTATTTCTTCTTGTCTATTTTTTCTACCGACGTTTAGCTCCTATGGAGCTCCAAAAAAGCTTGCTTCTAAATTCTTCATTATAAAAACAAAATATTGCCAATCGTAATTCCCTATTCTTCCCAGTCTAAGCTTCGTTCAATGGCTTTTTTCCAGCCTTTGAAATAATTGTCTCTTTTTTCTGATGGCATTTTTGATTCCCAAGTTTTGTCAATACCCCAGTTTTGTTTTAAGTCTTCAAAATTCTTCCAATAACCTACTGCCATTCCAGCAGCATAAGCGGCCCCTAGTGCTGTAGTTTCTATCATTTTAGGGCGAATAACCTCCACATCCATAATATCAGACTGGAATTGCATCAGCAACTCATTCACCGTCATTCCACCATCTACTCGGAGTGACTTAATTTCTAATTCACTGTCTTTTTCCATAGCCTCCAGCACATCCCTTGTTTGATATGCGGTAGCCTCTAAAACAGCTCTGGCGATGTGCCCTTTATTGACATACCTGGTTAATCCTGCTATAATTCCTCTGGCGTTATTATTCCAATGCGGAGCATATAAACCAGAAAAAGCTGGCACAAAATACGCTCCTCCATTATCCTCAACAGATTCGGCTAATTTCTGAACATCTTCACTTTTTTTGATAATCCCCAAATTATCTCTAAGCCACTGCACCAATGCTCCAGCTATGGCTACCGAACCTTCCAGAGCATAATGGACTGGTTGCCCATCAAATTGATACGCTACCGTGGTTAATAGACCATACTTAGATGGAATAGCCTCTGTTCCTGTATTCATTAACATGAAGCAACCTGTACCATACGTATTTTTTGCTTCCCCCGGAGCGTAGCAAGTTTGACCTACTAGGGCTGCCTGCTGGTCGCCCAGAATTCCGGCCAATGGCACTCCCCTTAATGGCTCTGACTTTATTTTACCATAAACTTTACTGCTTGGCTCTATCCTTGGTAGCATGGCTTTTGGAATATTCAGTTTCTCCAAAATCTCATCTTCCCACTCCATAGTATTGATGTTCATTAGTTGCGTTCTAGATGCATTTGTCACATCTGTAAGATGCAAACCACCGTCAATACCGCCTGTTAAATGCCAAACAGTATACGTATCCATGTTACCAAAAACAGCTTCTCCTTTTTCCGCGGCTTCTCTTACGCCTTCTACATTTTCTAGAATCCATTGAATTTTCAAACCACTAAAATAAGTGGCTAACGGAAGTCCAGTTTTTTCTTTAAACCAGTCGGAGCCAAGGCTTTTCTCTAGCTCGTCAACCTTTTTCCCTACACGGGTATCCTGCCAAACTATGGCATTGTAATAGGGCTTACCTGTTTTACGATTCCAGACCATAGCAGTTTCACGCTGATTCGTGATTCCGCAGGCCATAATTTCTGAAATAGCTATGTTCTTTTTTATGCGTGCGTTGGCAATCACTTCTAAAGTGTTTTGCCTTATTTCCTCAGGATTGTGTTCTACCCAGCCCGCTTGAGGGAAAATTTGCTCGTGTTCTTTTTGACCTACCGATACTATCTCGCCTTGTTTATTAAAAATGATACAGCGTGTGCTGGTGGTTCCTTGGTCTATTGATGCTATGTATTTCATTGATGGGTTGTTTTGAAAGATTGAAATTAGGCATTTTGTTTCTCCTAAGAAATTAGGCACAAAAAAACCTCACGAAATATTCCGTGAGGTCTTAAGATTGGAGGTGAAAATCTAAATGTTTACTCACATAAAGAATATGTGGTATAATCATCTTTAAACCACGCAGTTTCTTCCTGAAGCCAGTTACCTGTTGCATCTCCATTTGGCACAGTATCAATAATTAGTTTATCAAAATCAATATTCGCCACACAAATAGCTGTAAGGCCTTGAGCGAATAAGCGGACAACCTCAAGTTTAGTGTTCTCTCTTAAATCTACTTGCCTAACTTTTCCACCATATAAGTTAAAGCATGCACTGGCATAAAGCTTTCTTAATTTTTTGTTCTTTTGGATTTCAAGTTTAGAAATATCCGAGTTCGTTAAATTTAAAACTTCTAGTTCTGGTTGGTTCTTTAGAAAATCAATATTCTTTACATACGTATAAGGAAAAGATAGAATTCGTAAGCCTCTATTCTCCCCTACATCTATTGAACGAACCTGTTTGGCTGTACCTCCGCCGCCGGCATAAATTCCACCACAGTACAGAACCTCCAAATTTAAATTTCCACTTAGATCGAGTTTTTCTATTGATTGGCCAGAACAGTCTAAGTATTTGAGATTCTCAAAAGCTTCAATACCAGCTAAAGACGAAATTTCACCGGGCCAAGTACCCACTCCGCCATAAGACACATTTAAAGTGTCTACCTTTAAAGCATCCTCTTTTTTCACAAAACCGTTAACCTCTCCTTCACTGTCAATTTTTTGCTCCACAAGCTTAGTTTCAAAAAAGGCGTCTGGTATTGTCACCAATATTTCTTCTTCAGGTTTTTTTACTTCCTTTTGACATGCCATACAGGCAATTAATAATAGTGGAAATAGTATTTTTTTCATCTTAAGTTTCTTTAATGAATACACTTCACCGAATTAAATAAGAAATATTCTAGCCTTTCTCATTATATAAAATTATATAATGACCTAGTATCTAGCCCGCAAAAACTCAAGTTTATTTTTAATCATTACGAAAAGAAAAATCCAGTCAACAAATGTCAACTGGATTTTAACTAAACAATATTGAGAGCTCTTCCTAAGCAAAAGCTAAGTCTTCCTCATCTTTTCTATATTCATTTTCAATAGCCTCCTCTCCTCTGATTTTTTTCTGTAACCTGTCAGACAAATAATACAGACATGGTACAATTATCAAAGTAAGAATGGTAGAGAAAATAAGTCCGAAAATAATGGTCCATGCCAAAATATTCCAGAAGACAGCACTGTCACCACCGATATTTACAGCCCATTCCAAATCGACGAAAAGTGCTCCAAAGTCAAAGGCTAACCCTATAGCTAAAGGAATCATACCTAATACCGTAGACGATGCCGTTAAAAGTACTGGCGTCAAACGCGTGGAACCTCCTTCAATAATAGCCTCTTTTACTGTATAACCTCTTTTTCTTAATTCATCAATAAACTCTATCAAGAGAATACCGTTTTTCACCACAATACCGGCAAGGGCAATAATTCCCACACCTGACATGATAACAGAGAATGTTTTACCAAATGCCATGAAGCCTAGTAACACCCCTATCAAACTCAAAATAATAGTGAAGAAGATAATGATTGGCTTTATAATGGAATTAAACTGAGCAGCCAGAATCAAATAAATCATGGCCATTGCTATTCCGAATGCCGAACTCAAAAAAGCCATTGCTTCTGCCTGTTCTTTTTGCTCACCACCTTGGCTAATAGTATAACCCGACGGCAACTCTAAATCTTGTAGCTCCGCAAAAATCTTTTGATTAATAACCGTAGCCTCATCTTTATATAAAGGAGTTACATCAGAACTCAAAGTGATGGTTCTTTCGGCATCTGTTCTATTGATTTGACTAAAGGTAGTAGAGTACGAAATGTCTGCCACAGTTGCTAAAGGAACACTTCTTAAGACACCACCCATGTTCATGTCTCTGAATGTCAGATTCATGCTTAACAGCTTTTCTATTTGGTCTCTATCGTCCTTCTTTAAACGCAGCTGAATAGGATATTCATCATCATTATCTCTAAACTTAGATACCTCTAAACCAAATAAGGCTGTTCTTAAAGCCATGGCTACTTGAGCAGTACTAATACCCTCTCTAGAAGCTTTTTCTCTATCAATTTCTACAACAATCTCAGGCTTGTTAGTTACTAAATCTGTCTTTAGTTCGTCAATCCCTTGAATCCCTGAATCTGCAATTTTCTTAAGTGCTTGTTTTTCAATTTCACCCAATACCGCAAAATCTTCCCCTGTAATTTCGATGGTAATGGCTTTACCAGTTGGTGGACCATTGCTCTCTCTTTCTACCGATATTTCAGTTCCAGGGATATCCTGCAGTGCATCCCTAACCTCTGAAAGTAAAAACTGAGAAGAAATATTTCCCCTATGCTCTTTACCAACAAAGGCGATGGTCACCTTAGATTTATGCGGTGTGTCTGACCTGTCAGGATTCATAGGGTCTCCTGCATTTTTACCCACGTTTGATATAACCGAGTTAACGGCTGGCATGGCATTGTTTTCGTTCAAAACAGCAAACACCTTGCTTTCAATTTGCTTAGTAATGTCATCCGTTTTTCTAGCATCTGTACCTATAGGCATTACATTATAAATATAAATGTAATCTGGCTCGCCTGAAGGGAAGAAAATTACCGAAGGCTTCACAATGCCCATTATGATGAATGTTCCAATTAAAAGTACCACCGATGCCAAAACGGCCCATACTGGTCTCCATCCTTTAATTATCCATCTAATTAACTTTCCATATCCTGTTTTTAGACTTGGTAAAAAGTTTTCTTGAAAAGGAATAATCAACTTGGGTGTTAGAATATAATGATTAAACACATACAAGATGGCAATCAAAATCAAAACGTTTCCAGCTCCGAAGAAGCCTGCAACACCTGAACCAGCATATATCAGATAAAACAAAACCGCTATACCTACTAGAATACCTAAAGGTTTTAATAAGGTTTTGAAACCTTGGTCTTTGCCTTTGTCTTCATCTTCTCTTTTCATGAAAGTGATTACAAAAACGGGATTCATCACATAAGAAACCACCAATGAGGCAAAGAGTGTAAATATCAAAGTGAAAGGGAGATACTTCATAAACTCCCCTACCATTCCTGGCCAGAATATTAATGGAAAGAATGGAGCAATGGTAGTTAATGTACCTGCCATTACCGGAATAAACACCTCCGATGCCGCAATTTTCACAGCTTCTTTTATACTTAGATTCTTATGTTTATTAAAAATCCTGTGGGCGTTCTCCACCACCACAATGGCGTCGTCTACCACCAAACCTAATCCTAATAAGAAAGCAAATAGCACAATGGTGTTAAGGGTAAAGCCCATCAACATCAAAGGATAAAGTGCCAAAAGTGCCGAAAGTGGAACTGAGAGCCCTACAAAAATGGCATCTCTCACTCCCATAAAGAACATCAATACTAATACCACGAAGATAAAACCCATTACCACCGTATTAATAAGGTCGTTAAGGTCTGCCTCGGTTCTTTCAGACTGGTCAGCGGTAATAGTAATATTCAAACCTGCTGGAGCTGTTTCTTTAAAATCCGCCAGTATTTCTTCAATAGCCTGCGAGGCACTTATTAAATTCTCTCCACCTCTTTTAATTACATTGAGGGTAATTACGGGCTCATTATCTAGTCTTGCGAAGTCCTGTCTTTCTTCGTTAGAATCTACTACCTCTGCTATTTCTGAAAGTTTTGCCGTGGCTCCTGAACCAGACCTAATCACCACATTTCTTAATTGCTCTATGGTTTTAAATTCCCCTTTGACACGAAGTGTTCTTCTTACATTCCCTACATTTAATTCTCCTCCAGAAATATTGACGTTCTCATTTTGAACTGCCATCTGGATATCACTAAAGGCTAATCCATAAGATTGTAATTTTTGAAGGTCTAAATTAATCTGAATTTCTCTTTCTAAAGCTCCTACTATGTCTACACGAGAAATTTGAGATAAAGACTCTATCTCATCCTGAATTTGCTCTCCATAGGTTTTAATTTTTTCTAAAGGAAACTGCCCAGAAAGGTTAATATTCATGATAGGAAACTCCGAAAAGTTAACCTCAATAGCCGTTGGGTCTTGATCCAAATCTGTTGGCAAGTCTCTTCTTGCTTTGTCTATAGCACTTTTGACACGCTCTTTCGCTATTTCTACAGACACATTGGTATTAAACTCTACCAATATCACAGAAACATCTTGAAGTGCATTTGACTTAATTTTCTTTATACCAGTCTCCGCCTTAATTTGTTTTTCCAAAGGCTTATTGATAAGGTTCTCGATATCCTCGGGAGCCGTACCAGCATAAACTGTATTGACGTATATCTGAGGTATTACAATCTCCGGAAACTGCTCTTTTGGCAAGTTGTCATAGATAGCATATCCTGCTATGGTTAGCAGAAATGTAACTAAATAAACAGTGGTCTTATTATTAGCTAAACCTCCTATAAGGTTATAAATAATCCCTTTGCCTTTCGGTTGTTTTTCTGACTCTATATTTTCTTTTGAATCTGTCATTTTTGTAATTTTTTAATGGCTTTAAAACAAGAATACCTTGCGGGTTTCTTATTAATAAGAAACCAATTCACCGTCTACAATCTCCTGATATCCATCTGTAATTAAGATGTCGCCAGCGGTCAAACCGGTTAAAACCTCTATTTGTCCATTATAACTTAAGCCTGTAGTAACAGCTTTACCCCTTGCAACTTGGTTCTCTCCTTCGGTCTCGGCTACATACACTATGTCGCCTAGCTCTGTTCTCTGAATTAAGTTTTGAGGAATTACCAAAGCCGAACTTCTCGCTTGGTCTTGAATTTCCACCATAGCATTTAGGTTTGGCTTAAGTTGCTTATCAAAGGGTACCTTTGCTTCGGCAGTAAATGTTCTGCTTATTTGGTTTACTGTTTGACTCACAAAACTTAACCTTGCCGTGATTTCCTTTCCTAAGTCAGGAAATTTAACCTTCACTAAGTCACCTTTCTGAATAGTTCCGGCATAGGTATCAGGAATATTTACCACTACTTTAAGGTCACTAAGATTTACAATTCTGACAATACCCAAACCTGGAGATGCCATTTCGCCAGCTTTCATTCTTACCTCGTCTACATATCCTGCAATAGGAGCTACCACTGTGTTTTGAGCATCTTGGGCGTTCATGGTTAATAGCCTTTTCTCTAGGTTTTCTACCTGAGCTTTGGCTTGAATATACTGAATCTCTGTACCAATTTTTTGATTCCAAAGTGCTTCCTGACGTCCAAAAATAGTTTTAGCAGTTTCTAGCTGAATTTTAACTTCGTTGATGCTATTTCTTAAAATGCTGTTGTCAATAGTCGCAATGGTTTGACCTTTTTTAACATAATCACCTTCTTTTACAAAAACACGTGTCAATGCACCGCCCATTTGTGGACTCACAAAAACGTTATTGACAGCGTCTAATCTTCCATTTGCTTCTACATAATGAGAGAAATCTTGAGCCGACAAAGGCATAGCTTTCACCTGAGAAACCTTTTTTTCAGCCTCTGGCTGCAAAATTCCTATCTCCGCCTTTAAAGCGTCAATCTTACTACCGATTTCAGAAGCCTGCGTTTGCAATTCAGCTAACTGAGCTTTTTTACCTTCTATACTAGTAGCTTCTTTTTGACCACATGAAAAACCAATAAAACTGAGTGTGGCAATAGTGATGAGTAAATACGCGTACTTTTTCATTTATACTTTTTAAAAAATGATTATTCAATTATTAACTTTCCGTGTGCTTTATCTAGGTCAACTTTCGCTACTAGCACATCATAAAGTGCAGCGAAATAATTTGTTTGGGCTTGGCGGTTATCATTTTCAGCATTAACTACTTCTAGGTTACTCCCTACACCCTGTTGGTATTTTATTTTTGTCACTCGTAGAATTTCTTCTGCCAAAGTCATATTTCTTCTTTGCACCTCTAAGGTTTCTATTCCATTTTTAAGGCTCACCGTAGCTTGGTCGTTTTCCAGCTTAAATGAGTTGCGAAGCATTTCTGTCGTATTATCTAATTGAATAATATTAAGACGCTGACGCTCCACCTGGATTTTTCTTAATCCACTGTCATAAATAGGAATATTCACTATTAAAGAAAGGGCAGAAGAACCAAACCATTTTTCAAAAGGATTAAAAGTAGTATTACTATGGCCTGCCCCTAAAGTTCCTGAAAAGGCAACATTTGGAAGTGCTCCTTTCTGATACCTTTCTACATTTAGATCTAAAAGGTTACGGTTAGTCTTTAATGTTTGATACTCTATCCTGTCTTCTGGATTTACCTCGGTATATGCTACCGAGCTTAGAGCTTTTAACTCTTGGTCTTCCAGTTTGTCTTTCAAACTAATAGGCTGATTAACATCAAAACCCATTTGAAATTTCAACAATTGATATGTAAGACTGATCAGGTTATTAACTTTCGAAAGTTCTGCTTCGAGGTTATTCTTTTGAACAGAAAGTCTGTCTAAGTCAAGTTTCTCAACAAAACCTTGTTTAAGCATTTCACCTGTATTATACCTTAGGGTATCAATTTGGCTTATATTTAGTTTTAAAAGTTCTGCTCTTTCTTGTGCTACTAAAGCTGAGTAGTATGCTTTAGTTACATTTTCTGCTACCGTAACCTTTGATTGAACAACTTGCTGATCGGCTAACTGCCTGTAGGTTTCTGCAGCCCTAAGACCAACCAACCATGTGGCATCAAAAATCAATTGATTTATACTTAAACCAGCCTGCCCACTCCAGGGTACACCAAACTTAAATTTAACCACTTCCCCTTCTGCCGCAGTGGGGTCAAAATTTTGGGCGTCTATAAGCTGTGTAGGTACAATGGCGTTATAGGTATACTGAAATTGCCCGTTTATTTGTGGTAAACCCGTTGTTTTAATCTCTTTGATCTCCAACTCAGAGTCTTGTCTTTTCACCAATGAGTTTTTTACATCTGCATGATGAACAATAGCATAATCTACAGCTTCTTCCAAAGAGAAGGCCTGTTGCCCTTGGGCTTGGAAAAGTGTACTAATACCTAAAATTCCAAATAATAGTTTTTTCATTTATTTTACTTTAATGCTTCATAGACCTTTAAGCCCTTTTCTGTCACTATACCTCTTACAAAATGATCAATAAACGCTAACTGCACTTCTAAAAGGTTAAATTTCGTGGATGGAAAGAAATCAGTATTGAATGCTAAGTTTACCGATTCTGACCTTAAAGTTGCCAGTGTTTCTACATCTATATCTGCTCTATAATATCCTCCTTCAATGCCCTCCTTAAGATTATTAACCATCACTTCTCTAAAACCTTTTTTATGTTCTTCGTAAAACTTATAGGCAGATGGATAATATTTTTTCAAATCATGAATTAAGGTAGCACTTGAGTTTGCCAAATGCTCACGCATCATCTGTCGAGCAAAAATTATAGCTTCAATTGGGTTCGATGCTCCTTCAAGATAATCTCTTTCCTTACACACTTCACGGTTCATGGCAGTTTGCGTGACGGAATTCACAAACATGCGTTTGTCCTTAAAGTGTTGATAAATCGTTTTCTTTGACACCCCTAAAGATTGAGCAATATCATCCATGGTCACAGATCTTACACCATGTTTAAAAAACAACTCTTCTCCTTTTTGCAGTATTCTTTCTTTCACTTCCACGAATGCAAAACTCAGGAAACTTTCAAAAGGTTCAAAGTTTCCTTGCATTATTTTAATATTAATATTTCTAAGCGGCACCACCTATAGATGAATGGCAAAAAATACCTACCAAGTGGGTATAGATATAGGAAGACCAATAAGCCTATCAAACAGTGAATTACAAGAAACTTCATTCAAATACCCAATGAGGTAAATCCAAACCAAAGGAGTGACACATAATAAAGAAGAAATTGTACATTTCTAATCACAGCGGTCTGCTATTCATTTCAAAGCCTCAAGAAGAAAGCCTGCAATACATTTGAAATAAACTTCCTAAGGCCTAGCTTTGTACCTGCATTAAAGTATTATCAGCTCCTTCTTTAAATCACTAGAATGAACCTCTATAAAAGTTTAATCTTTCCCATACTCAAGAAGTTTGACCCAGAAAAAATTCATTACACGGTCACTGATTTATTAAAAATAGCATGCAAGCTACCTTTAAGTAAAACGATTCTAAAATCGCTTTACGAGGTTCCCGATAAGTCTTTAGAGCGTACGATTTTTGGACTTACTTTTAAAAACCCCGTTGGATTAGCGGCCGGATTTGACAAAAATGCTTTTTGGGTGGACGAGCTCTCATGTTTAGGATTTGGCTTTATAGAGATAGGTACTGTTACACCTAAAGCACAGCCAGGAAACCCTAAACCCAGACTTTTTAGGCTTGTAGAGGATGAAGCCATTATTAACAGAATGGGCTTTAATAATGAAGGCTCTTTTAATGCTGCACAATTATTAAAAGCAAGAAGGTCTAATCTTATCATTGGAGGGAACATTGGTAAAAACAAAGTCACGCCAAATGAAAATGCTTTATCAGATTATATTTTAGCATTTGAAGATTTATACCCATATGTAGATTATTTTGTGGTGAATGTTAGTTCTCCAAACACGCCCGGTTTGAGGGAGTTACAAGACAAAGAACCACTTAGTAGAATTCTGAATTCGCTCATGGAGCTAAATAATACTAAAGAAATAAAAAGGCCTATTTTACTTAAAATAGCTCCTGATTTAACAGAAAGTCAGCTAGATGACATTGTAGAAATCACACTTAGCACAGGTATTGATGGGCTTATAGCAACCAATACGACCATTGACCGAAGTGACCTTAAAAGTTCTGAAATCTTAGTTAATGAAATAGGTGCAGGAGGATTGAGTGGAAAACCTGTCAAAGATAAATCGACAGCGGTAATTTCGTATTTGAATAAAAAATCAAACGGTGCTTTTCCAATAATAGGCGTGGGTGGTATATACACTGCAGAAGATGCTATTGAAAAACTAAATGCTGGAGCGTCACTAATTCAGGTGTATTCAGGATTTATTTATGAAGGACCAACGTTAATAAAAGATATTTGCAAAGGCATACTAAAAAATAAGTAATGGCAGTAGTACCATATAAAGACAAAACGGAAGGTAAAAAAGAGCAGGTTTCGGAGATGTTTGACAATATCTCTAAAAATTATGACCTGTTAAATCGTGTTTTAAGTGGCGGAATTGACATTTATTGGCGAAAAAAAGCCATGTCTCTTTTAAAGAAAGCTCAACCCAAACTTATTCTTGATATAGCTACAGGAACGGGCGATTTGGCCATAGAGGCCAATAAACAACTAAATCCGGATAAGATAATTGGTGTGGATATTTCTGAAGGAATGCTCAAGTATGGCCGCGAAAAAATGGCAAGACTTGGCTTATCAGATAAGATTGAACTTAAAATGGGCGATTCGGAGAAACTACTCTTTGATGACAATACATTTGACGCAGTTATCGTTTCATTTGGCGTAAGGAATTTTGAGGATCTAGAAAAAGGATTGACTGATATGTGCCGGGTTACCAAAGAAGGAGGTACTTGTGTGGTTATTGAGCTTTCTACTCCTAAAAGCTTTCCAATGAAGCAGCTTTATGGATTTTACTCCACAAAGATTTTACCATTGATAGGAAAGCTTATTTCTAAGGACAACGCGGCATACACTTACCTTCCTGAGTCGGTTAAAGCCTTTCCTGATGGAGACAATTTTCTTGCAATTTTTGAAAAAGCTGGTTTTAAGCATGCTTTTTGCAAAGCTCTTACTTTCGGCATTTGTTCGGTCTATGTAGGAACCAAGTAGGCAATCAATTAAATAAATGTATCATTTGACTAAGATTACCAATAACATAAAAACCTTAGAGGGAGCTACTCGCTTTTTTCTCAAAGGCTTATTATTGCTAATGCTTAGTTTAACATTTTCTAGCATTGCTCATGCTCAAACTTCTAAAATAAAGCATCAAGCCGATTACGATGCTAAGCCTATAAGGTTTGGTTACTTCTTGGGTGTTGCCTTTAGTAATTACCGTGTCAAACATAACCAACTGTTTTTATCCGCGGCCAACACTTCTATAAACTCCATTACCTCTCCAATGGACTATGGTATAAAGATGGGTGGCTTAATGAACCTGAACACCATCAATACAAAAATTGACGTAAGAGTTATGCCCACTGTGGCTATCTATGCCAAAAAGCTTTCAGTAAACGAGGACCCTGAGGTTATTCCGTCTAGAGAGCAAGCTTGGTTTGAACTTCCTGTTTTAGTTAGGTACAAATCACTACGAAGAGGTAATATGCGAATGAACGTATTTGGAGGAATGCGACTAGGTTTTGAAACAAATGCTGTGAACCTGGCTAGGAAATCAAAAATTGGTAAAACGGCCGGTATCAAAAGCTCTGATTTAAGCATAGAATATGGTGCTGGAATGGAGTTGTTCCGTCAATTTTTCAAACTCTCTCCAGAAGTTCACTTCTCACATGGAATCAAAAACTTGGTAGACAAAGGTGCAGGCACTGCCATCACTCCCATTTCGGTTATAGATAGGCTGAACAGTCATGCGGTAACCTTTTACCTTTTCTTTGAATAAATTATTTCAAACAAAGTCTTGGCCTTCTCCAGAGACGTTTCATACCTTCCTAAATCATCAGGAAGCGTACCAGACTGCATAGACACTTCAGAAATGCCCATTGGGCTTTTTACCCAATCCTTAGCAGTAAAATGTATTGCTTCTAAACCTGCATTGACAAAGGTTTCAACATTTTCGGCATTTACTCCTGCTCCTGCCATAATTTGAATTTTACCCGCACCTTTTTCCTTCAAAACCCCTAATAAAGGTAAACCCTCCAAAGCCGAATTTTTAAGCCCTGATGTCAATATTCTTTCAAAACCTAGTTCAATAATTTCTTCCAAACTTTTAAGAGCATCCTTTGTTTGGTCAAAAGCCCTGTGAAATGTCACAGGGAAGGGTTTTGCCCAAGAAATAACTTTTTCACAAAGGGCTATATCTACAGAGCTATCAGGCTTTAAAGCACCAAAAACAAAACCTGCAGGATTTAGTTTTTTTATTGCGTTTATTTCGTTATATATAGTAAGCACTTCGGAATCGCTATAGCAGAAATCACCGCCACGTGGTCTAATCATAACAAAAGTTTTAGGAGAGGTTTTCTCTAAAACCAATTGGATTAAACCTTGAGATGGCGTGGTGCCTCCTTCTAAAAATCCGCCGCAAAGCTCAATTCTGGTAGCAGATAATTTATGAGCCACCATGGCAGATTCTAGGGAGAAACAGCAAATTTCGGTTTCGATTGTCATTTTATACACGTTGTAAGTTTCTGATTTTCAATGCAGTCTCAAAAATATTAAGAGGAGATACACTTTTTTCACAAAAATACGTTTTTGAATAAAAGTTTTTGATACTTTTGCAGCCAAATTCAGGAAATACACATTTAAACATAGTGAAGACATGTACTGGACTTTAGAATTAGTTTCTTATTTAGAAGACGCCCCTTGGCCAGCTTCAAAAGATGAGTTGATTGACTTTTCAATCCGCTCTGGAGCACCTAATGAGGTGATGGAAAACCTCTCTGAATTAGAAGACGATGGTCAGCCTTTTGAAAATATTGAAGAAATATGGCCTGACTACCCAACGAAAGATGACTTCTTCTTTAATGAAGATGAATATTAGATAAACTTTAGTTTTCTTTTTAAAAAAAGCCATTGCTCGCCGAGCAGTGGCTTTTCCTGTTTACAACCGGCCCATCAAAAGACAAACCTCTCCTTTTGGTCAACTCCTTAAAGCCAAATAATCTACAACTGGTTTCTTGCGAAGTTTTTTTGCTTAATTTTGATAAAACCCTAACAAGAAATATGAAAAAAATCATTGTACTAGTTATTTCCTTTGCCCTTAGTTTTCAGCTCCAAGCACAAGAGGTGGGCATTATTATGGGCACCGCCCGTGACCTGGTAAAAGAGGATGTGGAAGATGGCCTTATCAGGCTAAAAAATATGGGTGTGAAGTACCTAGAAGGTGCCGGAAACAGAAATATGCCCAATGAAGAATACAAAAAACTTTTAGACAAACATGGTTTTCAGGTTATAGCAGGAGGTACTTCTTTTGAGTCACTTCAAGACCCTGAAAAAGTAAAGGAAGTTATAAGCAATCTTAAATTTTTTGGAGCTAAATACGCTGTTTGCTATTGGATTCCTCATAATGGCGATGACTTCACTTTTGAAGACATGAAAAAAGGTGTTGCTGTTTTCAACAAAGCTGGAAAGCAATTTGCCGAAGCAGGCTTATCTTTTTTATATCATGCTCATGGTTATGAGTTTAGACCTTATGATGGAGAAGGTACTATGTATGACTACATGATGGCCAATACAGACCCGCGATATGTGAACGTAGAAATGGATGTTTTTTGGATGCGTAATCCTGGTCAAGACCCAGCTGCTCTTATGAGAAAGTATCCGAACAGAATACCAGTTACACACCTAAAAGACAGAATGATAGGCTCGGTAGATAATTTAAACGGGCGTCAAGACAAACAAAGAAATGTGGTGCTAGGCTCTGGTGATGTTAACATAGCAGAAGTGCTGAAAGCCGCTAAAGAAATAGGTGTCAAATATCATTTTATAGAAGATGAGTCTGCCAGAGCTGATGTGCAGTTACCTATGCACCTTGCTTTTTTAAGAACACAAGATCTCGCAGTGAAAGCTATTGACCAGTCTGTAATAAAACTTCATAAAGCCATGATGAATGCAGATTCTGCGAATTTAGCCTACCTTACTTGTGAAGAACTTACTTATGGCCACTCAAGTGGTAAAATAGAAGGCAGAAAATCTTTTATTAATAGTTTGACAAGTGGAGAGTCGGACTTTGTCACTATAGATTTTGGAACCCCAGATATTACAGTAAAAGGTGATGTGGCTTGGGTGAGAAGCGTAATGAAAGCCGACGTTAAAGATGGCGGCAAGGCCAATAGCATAAGCCTGAAAATACTTTATGTTTGGACAAAAGAACAAGGCTACTGGAAACTGCTAGCTAGGCAAGCAGTTAAATAGACTACTCTTTCTTTGACACGAAGTCAATTCCGTATTTCAAGACTTTAATATAATCAGCATTTTCAAATGTAGCCGCTGTATGACCAGGGGCTACATAAAATGCTTTACCTTTCTCAATTTCCATTGACCAAACGTTCGGGTGAAACGCACCCATACCCCAATTTTTATCTTTAATCCAAAGCAAATTTCCATTTGGAATTATTTTATCCCCATCCATGGCGTAAAGCACATTTGCTCCCATTTCCCTTGGGTCCTTATTGAAAATATACCACTCCTCTTTTAAGTCAAGACTCGCTGGTAAAAAAGCTTTAGTCAAACTATCTGCCGTATCTTCCAAATGAATAGCGGCCTCTTGAAGCTGTGGCTTAAGTGGATGATGCGAAAAAGTAGTTCCTAAAACATGGTCATAATACCACTGCCAATGATGAGAGAAATCTCCTGCAGCATGAATACCTAACAAGCCACCACCATTTTCTAGATAATTAGAAAAATCAGTACGCTGCTCTTCCGTCAAAACTTGACCAGAAACGTTATTCCAAATCACAGCATCAAACTTAGCTAACTGCTCTTTATTGAAAACACCAGCCTCGTCTGTTTGATAAATAAACCAATCATTCTCGGTGGCCATTTGATTGAAAACCCTCTTTCCAGCATCAATAGCGTCACCATGGACAAAGCCATTAGCTTTTGAAAAAAGAAGAATTGATTTCTTGCCTTCGGCAAATTCAATATACGGCACGTCTGTTTCAAAAAATGGCATCCCCTTGGTTACTCTGAAAACAAAATATCCTACAAACAGAGCCCCCAAGAGCAACAAACTACCAACAACAATTCCAATTCTTTTGAGCCACTTATTCATTCCACTAGGGTTAAATTATTAATTTTCAAATTAGAACTTTTTAAGGAAACAATAGTACTATACAGCATATTTTAAGTCGATTCTCAGGGCTATTGAGTTTTAAAGAAAAATCATTTAATAACTTAATACTTTCCTAATAATACCTTTAAAATGAAAAACATCGCTTTCCTACTAGTTTTAGCTAGCCTTATAACCGCTTGCAGTACATCTACCAAAGAATCAAAGGAAGTAATTAGTGCAGACTTTCAGTCAATCATAGATTCCTCTTTAATCAATGGCTCTGTCTTAATTTACGACGCTAACAAAAGCACTTATTACTCTAACGATTTTGAATGGGC
Source organism: uncultured Arcticibacterium sp. (assembly GCF_964021845.1). NCBI lineage: Bacteria > Pseudomonadati > Bacteroidota > Cytophagia > Cytophagales > Leadbetterellaceae > Arcticibacterium > uncultured Arcticibacterium sp. The sequence goes on from NZ_CAXHZC010000007.1 coordinate 341,699, forward strand.
AAAGACGGGGTTTATACCTGCGTCTACCTTCAAAATAGCCAATTCTATAAATGCTTTAGAAAACGAGATTGTAGAAAATGATAGCTCTATGTTTTACTGGGATGGTGAACCTAAGTTTTTGAAATCATGGGAGCAAGACATGAATTTCTATCAGGCATACCAACGCTCTTGTGTACCGTGCTATCAAGAAATTGCCAGAAAAACTGGAGCGAATAAACTGCACGCTACGCTAGATAAAATTGGATATCCAGGGATGGTTTTTGATAGTACCAATGTGGATAATTTCTGGCTTGAAGGAGATTCCAAAATTTCACAATTTGAATACATTGATTTTCTGCAGAGGCTGGCCAATAAAGAGTTACCAATTTCTGAGCACAGCTATGAAATCATGAGTAAAATCATGGTTTTAAAAGAAACCGAAGACAATACACTTTACGGGAAAACAGGTTGGGCAGTACAAAACGAAAATAACATTGGCTGGTTTGTAGGCTTCGCCAAAACCAAGGACAATACATATTTTTTAGCCACTAATGTAGCCCCTACCGAAACCTTCAACATGGATAATTTTGGGCGTATAAGAATGGAGGTATGCTTAAAGGCATTAGAAGCTTTAATTTCTAATGCCCCTGAAAAATAATTCATATCACTTTGTCCGAGATTTGGTCTTCTTAAATATTAGCGGCACACAGGCGTTACTGATAATTTCACAATCGCAGTCTTCTTCTATAATAAAAGGACAGCAATTTCCGTCAAAACAAGTTTCTCCATTTATTAGAACCGTATAAACACCAGCCTCTTGAGCATCATAGCTGCTTGAATCAGCACCTACAATGTCTTCGCCGTTTCTTTGCCATTGGTAAGTCGTATAACCCGATGGAACACTTAGGACGTAACTAACTGTTTTCTCCTTACAGATTCTTAAAATAGGATTCAAGCAGGCGGAGTCATAATCATCTTCCGTTATAACACCATTACCTGGTTCCGAATCTGGGTCAAACTGGTCACTTGCAGTTACCTCGGCTATTGCTAAATATTCTTTTGGACTGCTTGTTGGTATTCTTACAATTGCCGTAAAGCTTATTGTACTATCTCTGCCTGACTTTAAAGTATCAATACTCCATGATATCGTATCATTTTGATAAACGCCAAAGCCAGAAACGTTTGATATATTACTATAACCTACAGGCAAATAACTTTCAAATTTAACATTAGTGGCAGCATCTGGTCCATCATTACTAACTTGAACTGTGAAGGTGACTATATCCCCAACATTTGGAGATGAATTATCTACTGAAATATCAATTGACAAATCAGCTTCCTCCGGTGTAATACCAGCACTGTCCTCATCATCTTCACTTTGGTCGCCATCATCATTGTCTGGTGTAGAGTCGCTGTCGTATTGGTCTACTTTGGTGACCTGCGTTGTATTCTTGTACTCGTCGTTTGCTCCTGTTGGGGCGTTGACCATCGCTGTGAATGTCAGTGTGCTGTCTGCTCCTGACATTAGCGTGTCGATTCTCCAAGTGATGCTATCGTTTTGGTAGATGCCTCCTCCTGTGATATTGGCTATGCCGCTATAGCCTATGGGTAGGTAATCTTCTAGTTCAACATTTGTTGCCGCATCTGGTCCTACATTCGTTATTTGGATGGTGAATGTTACTTCATCACCGACGTTTGGTGTGGCGTCGCTTACTGCTTTTGTTAAGCTTAAGTCCGCTTCTTGTTGGTTGATATTCGCACTATCCTCGTCGTCTTCGCTTTGGTCGCCGTCATCATTGTCTGGTGTACTGTCTCCATCGTATTGGTCTACTTTGGTGACCTGCG
>NZ_CAXHZC010000008.1:0-248893 GCF_964021845.1 uncultured Arcticibacterium sp.
TAGTTCTGGGAGAGTAGGTTGACGAACTAGGCGTCCCCCCGACATTTTTATTAAAAAGTCCTTAGAGTAATCTAAGGGCTTTTTTGCGTTTAAGGAGTCTAGTTAGACGGACTAGGCGTTCCCCCCACATTTTTATTAAACCTCAATCTAACATGTTGGTTTTTTTAGGACCTATATACTGATTTAACTCCCAAATTGAGATAGGAATTAAGGACCAAGAGCAATCGATAAGAAGGAAGACCCAAGTGTTTTACGCATATATCTAACCGAAAAAGGAGATACTCCCAAAGAACTATTACACCTAAAATTACATTCAAAAGGCTTCTTTGATGAGATAACTATCAGAGACTTTCCGATTCGTAATTACAAAGTTTTCCTTCTTATTAAGCGTCGTAAATGGAAGGATTTAGAGAGGAATTAGAACGTAGCAAGGAATTGGGAATAGTGGCTAGCGGCACTCGAATGACAACAGAGTTTGCCGTTTTTTTAAAAGAATTCAATAAATACACAGGCCATTGACCTAGAAACCGTGGACAAACTTTTCGGTTTAAATGGGAAGGGAACTACGGTTTAAAAGTGTATCGTTTATTTGGGACTTGACAATGGAAACAACAAGTCTATACAAATATTTTAAATAATGATGCTATAGTATTATGTAAAATAATAAAGGAGAAAAGCTATTCAATCAACCCGAAAAACCTTGGTAACCAAAGTGATATTGCAGGCACATAAGTAATGATTAGAAGTACAAGCGTCATGGCTCCTAAAACAGGCATGAGTTTTTTTATTACTTTGGTAACTGGCACTTTTGCTACACCACTACCAACAAATAGAAGTGTACCAACTGGTGGGGTACAAACGCCAATGCAAAGGTTAAGGACCATCACCATTCCAAACTGAACGGGGTGCATTCCCAAAGCCATAACTACAGGTAAGAAGATAGGAGTAAATATAAGTACAGCAGGTGTCATGTCCATAAAAGTACCTACTAAGAGTAATGTGATATTGATAACTAAAAGTACCAGAAATGGATTTTTGACGGAGTCAATAAGAAAGTCGGTAAACATTTGTGGAATACTTTCAAATGAGAACAACCAGGACATTGCCATGGATGTGCAAATTAAAAACATCACAATAGCTGTTGTTTTCGCACTTTTAAGTAGAATACTTTTAAAGTCTTTTATTTTTAATTCTTTGTTTACAAACCCTAATAGAACCGCATAAACTACCGCGATGGCAGCAGCTTCTGTTGCAGTGAAAATTCCTCCTACAATACCGCCAACCACTATAAAAAGCAATGAAAGACTAAGGATGGAGTTTTTAAAGTCTATGAATAATTGTTTAAAACTAACACGCTCACCCATAGGTAAGCCTTTACGTTTACCATAAAGGTATATCATAAACATTATGACTGCACCTACAAATAAACCAGGAATATAGCCAGCAATAAAAAGGGCCGCTACAGAAGCGGTACCGCCACTGGCCAAAGCAAAAATTATGAAGACATTACTAGGTGGAATTAGCAAACCAGTGGTAGAAGAAGTAATGTTTACCGCAGCACTAAAATCTCGTGGATATCCGTCTTTTGCCATTTTGTCTGTAAGTGTACTTCCAATGGCTGATGCGGCCGCTATCGCCGAACCAGAAATAGCTCCAAAGAGCATAGCTGCAAGTGTGTTTACATAAAGCATTCCACCTGGTAGGCTTCCTATCAATGATTTTGCAAAAGCAATAAGCCTATTAGCAATACCGCCCCTATTCATCACTTCTCCGGCAAGGATAAAAAAGGGAATGGCTAGTAAAGCAAAATTATCAATACCTGTGGTCATGCGTTGGCAGGCCGTGGTAATGGCCGGCATAAATGCTATGTTTAACAGAAGTGTTAGTGTTGTAGAGATTCCAATTGAATACGCTACAGGAACGCCATAGGCTAGTAGTCCAAAAAACGTAAGAAATAATAAAATAATGCTAATAGCTTCAATACTCATAGTTTTGTTTCTTTTCAGTAAACTGTAATGGTGGGTCGTGGTGATTTGTGGAGTTTTACTCTTTAGTTTCTAATATTCTATGAATACAAAAGAATATAATTAGTAAACCACTGATAGGAACAATGGCATACACATAACCTAAAGGCACATGTAATGCTGGTGATGTTTGCCCCAGTTTTAAAGTAATATACACTAGATTTCCTCCACCGATAACCATAACAATTATGGCAAATAATATCATGAAGAGTTGGATGTTTTTCTTTCGTACCAATTGTTTTTTTGGAGGTAACTTAGTAACAAGAAAATCCATGGATAAATGTCCCTCTTTTTGGCCATTTATGTAGGCGGCTCCTAAAACAGCAAGCCATATCAGAGAAAAACGGGCAAATTCTTCCGTAAAAGAGCTTGACTGTCCTATGATATAGCGAGAGGCAACCTGCCAGACTACATCTATAACAAGTAAACCGAAAATTGCGGCTAGCATATTTTCGATAGATTTATTGAGAAAATTATAGGTTTTTTGCATTTTGAATGGTGAAATGTTTTTGATTATTGCTCGTCTGAACCAACAGCTCTTATACGCTCAATCATTTTCTTCTTATTAGGGTCTTGCATTAAGGTTTCCGTAAGTGCAGCTGCTTGATTGGAAAACAGAGTTTTATCAGGATAGATAAATTCAACATTAGCTTCTTTAAGCACTTTCATGTTTTCTTCTACTGTTTCTTTCCAGTATTGTTTTTCTTTAGCAACACTTTCATTCGCAGCTTCTTGTACCCATTTTTTTTCGGTTTCATCTAACGAATCCCAAAAAGTAGAACTCATTACTACTACGTCAGGTATCATACTGTGTTCATCAAATGTATAGTACTTACAGATTTCATAGTGGTTTGAAGTCACAAACGAAGGGATATTGTTTTCTGCTCCATCAACAACTTTTTGTTGGAGTGCTGTATATAACTCTCCGTAGGCCATTGGTGTGGCTGAGCCACCTAAGGTTTTCACCATATCCACTGACATTTTATCGTTCATTACCCTAATCTTCATACCATCCAGGTCTGCTGGTGTTTGAATGGGCTTTTCTTTCGCATAAAAGCTACGACTTCCTGCGTCATAAAAACATAAGCCCCTAAGAAGGTATTCACTTCCGGCAGCTAGCAGTTCTTTTCCTATTTCTCCTTCTAATACATTGAATAAATGTTCGGAGCTTTTGAATAAATATGGTATTCCTAAAACTTCATATTCCGGAGCGAAACTAGACATTGATGCCGCACTCACTTTGGTCATAGCTACACTACCAATTTGTAGTAGTTCTAGTGTTTCACGTTCGCTACCTAACTGGGCATCTGGGAATATCTTTAATTGGAGTTTACCTGCTGATTTTTCGTTCAATGATTCCTGAAAGGCAAGAATTCCTTTATGTACAGGATGCGTAATAGGTAATGAATGAGCAAAGTAAAGTACTTTTTTGTCCTTAATTTCAGAACAAGATGAGGTTCCAATCAGTAAGAGAATTGTTAGGAATGGTAATAATGCAGATCGGCGAAATTTGTATTTCGTCATAAATTTATTCTTAGGTATCATTTCAATAGATGCGAATTTATTCGGAAAGTATGAGCATTGCAAGCCTTATAACAAGCTACTTATTAAAATAGTCAAATAAGTACGCACTGACTATTAGCATAATATCAGAAATAGATTCTTCTGCATCCGTTTGAGTGTAGAAATTCAAAGGAGTATTAGTTTTTCCTTAGCTAAACCTAGTCTTTTTTGTTAAGAAAGAGGTGTAGAATCTGATGAAATTAGCCTATTATAATATCTACGATTGATGATGAGACAATCCCTGAGTGTGGTTTTCTTGATTCCTAATCGTCCTATTTTTTTGCACTAAAGTTTTTCCAAGAATTTAATAATGGCTCCCAATTTCAGTGCTTGAGTCCTTCAAACTTCTTCTAGAGCTTTCTGGTCTATGTTTTAAATGTGTTTTCTAAAAAGTGTACCTAGGGTCTTGTATGTAAGAGATGCGATACATCTGTGTAATTTCTATACTTAAAAAACCAAACTCATCTATTACCTTACCTTTTAATCTATAAATCCCTTGTCCACGGAAAGGGTATTTTGCTGCTACCGGCGGAAAGTGTACCGTGTCTATCCACTGACCATCTTTGTCTAGAAAGGTGCCAAAAAACATATTTTGTCCATTGGCTGTTGTTGTTCTTTTACGGGTGACTAAGTAACCATAAAGTGTCATTTCTGTATTTAGAAATGATTCCATGTGAGTGGCTAAATTGTCATTTGATGTTTTTTCAGCTAAAAGGAATGGATTACAAAGTGGATATCCTAATATTTCCATTTGGTCAAAGACGTCTTCTAGTTCGGTAGAGCTTAATTTAGGTATGGTAATTTCTTTTGGTTTGAGTTTGAACAATTGGTTTTGAGGCCTTCTTTGAGGTTCTTTGTTTAGCTTGTATAAAGCTTTCCACAGTAGTTCTCTCCTATTTATTCCTGTGAAATTGAACGCTCCAATTCTTAGTAGTATTTCTATTTGTTCTGTTCCTGTTTCTATTCGCTCTAAGAAATCCTCTAGGCTTTTGTAAGAACCATTTTTCTTCCTTTCTGAGAGTATGTTCTCAATGAAATTTGTGTCTAAATTGTGTAAAAAACCTAGACCAAGGAATATATGATTCCCTTTAATATGTGTTTGTTTCTGGCTTTGGTTTATATCAGGACTATGAATATGGGCTCCATGAAGCCTAGCTTCGTGCACATAGGTTTCAATTCTATAAAAACCTCCGCCATTATTAAGTACTGCCACCATGTATTCTAACGGATAATATGTTTTAAGGAAAAGGCTTTGATAACTTTCTACAGCATAAGAGGCTGAGTGCCCTTTGGCAAAGGCGTAACCAGCAAAACTCTCTGTTTGATGCCATACTTCTTTTATGGTGTCTTGAGGAATACCCTTTTCTCTACAGTTATTTATAAATTTCTTTTTGACTTTGACAAATTCATCTCTTGAGCGAAACTTCCCACTCATACCGCGTCTTAGTTGGTCAGCTTCTCCTAAATCAAGGCCGGCAAAATAGTGTGCTACCTTAATTACGTCTTCTTGATATACCATAATGCCATAAGTTTCTGGCATTATTTCTAACATAACAGGGTGGGCTAGTTTGATTCTTTCTGGGTCACGATGGCGTAATATATATTCTCTCATCATGCCACTTTTAGCAACGCCAGGACGAATGATAGAACTGGCGGCTACTAGCCCAAGATAAGTATTGACTCCTAACTTTTTTAAAAGCATTCGCATCGCTGGTGATTCCACATAGAAACAGCCAATGCATTTAGCTTCACTAATGTTTTTGTTAATCTTAGGGTCATGCATAAAGCGTTTTACGTCATGAATGTCTATGGCGGCTAGTTCGGGACGATTATCTTTAATAATGGAAAGAGTATCTTTTATTTTTCCTAGGCCTCGTTGACCTAGAATGTCATATTTAAAAAGTCCAACATCTTCAGCAATTTCCATATCAAACTGTACGGTGGGGAAGCCTTTTGGAGGAAGATTAGTAGCAGAAAAGTAGTGGATTGGTTTCTCTGAGATTATTATACCACTAGAATGGACGCTAAGGTGATTTGGAATACCGATTAGTAATTGAGAATATTTTACTACGAGTAATTGAAGTTCGTCAAGTTTATCAATCTCAAACTTGCCATCGCTTAGTATATCGAGTTCTGGTTTGGGTAGACCAAAGACTTTTCCTAATTCTCTTACTGCTCCGCTGTGTTGAAAGCAATTGTAGGTGGCTAATAGAGCTACTTGGTTATTTCCTTTAAAGTATTCAAAAATGAAGTTTGTGACATCATTTCTATCTTTTGAAGAAAAATCTATATCAAAGTCGGGTGGATTGGCTCGATAAAGATTCATAAAGCGTTCAAAATATAGATCTAGCTCTATGGGATCAACATCGGTAATGCCAAGGAGATAAGCTACTATACTATTGGCTCCGCTACCTCTACCTACGTGATAGTATCCCCTACTTTTTGCGTAGCGTATGATTTTCCAGTTGGATAGGAAAAAGGCTACGTAATCCATCTCTTTTATAGTTTTTAGCTCTTTCTCTACTCTGTTTTTGATGATTGGCGTTATTACATCATATCTTTTTTTTAATCCTTTCTGACATAAGAATTCAAGGAATTTATTATCACTGTCTCGATTGCCTAGAAAGCTTAGTAAGTTTTGATGTTTTCTGCTTGAACTAAAATCGAAATGAATGTTACACTTACTTAAAAGAGTTTTGGTGTTTTCTAAAATATCAGGATACTGTTCTTCAATTTTGTTTAATTCTTCTTGACTTAAGAAGCTGTCGGAAGGAAGGCCCTCTTCTGTTTTTGGAAGTTTACTGAGAAGAATATTGTTATCAATAGCTCGTAAAAGGCGATGTATATTAAAATCTCTTTTGTTTCTAAATGTTATTGGATGAAATAGGACCATCTTCTCTTGGTATTGGAAATATGGAGAGCGGTGTAAATATGGAAGGTCGTTTGGCCCTACACCTATATATTCATTTTTCTGAAAACTGACTTTTTCTAGAGCTATTACTTGAGATAATGGATAGATAATTTTGGCTGATATGAATTGTGGAGCTTCTTCAGGAATGGATGATTTAGAATGTGTATAGTATGATAGATAGCTATTGAGTTCTTGGAAGCCTTTATTGTTTTCGGCTAAGGCTACAAACAGCTGTTTAGCTCCATTTCTAAAGTCGATACCGATAACGGGTTTGATGTTAAATTCTGCCGCTTGTCTTACAAAAGACATGCAGGCGGAAGTGTTATTGATGTCTGTTAAGGCTAGTACATTTTGTCTGTGTTTTTGACCAAGCTCTAATAATTCTTTTTCAGAGAAAGTACCATAGCGGAGACTAAAATAGGAATGGCAGTTTAAATACATGGTTTAAGCGGTTCTATGTGCTAAAACAGTAGGGGGTTCGCCATTAAAAGGATTAGCTATTCCGCCAATAGAACGTGCTCCGAAAGTAGAAGCTCGCATAACACTTCTAGCTCCATAACGGTCTCTGATTTTATCCATGCCAGCATATAGATTGGCTGTTTTTCTGGCATCTTCAAAAATGCTTAACTGATAACTTCCACTGGTGATGTCGCTGTACTTAACACCAACAAGACGAACAAGGAGCCTTTTGTTATATAGACTTTCAAAAAGCTCCATTACTTTTGGAATCATAATATGGTCGGCAGAAGAATAGGCTATTCTACATTGCTTAGAATAGGTGTTGAAATCTGAATACCGGATTTTGACAGAAATACAGCCTGCTATTTTTCCGCCGGAGCGTAATTGATAAGTAAGCTGCTCTGCCATAGCTTCAATAGTTGTTTTAAGCTTAGATATGTCGGTAGTGTCTTTGCCGAACGTTCGCTCATTTGAGATTGATTTTCTCTCGTGGTATTCTACCACAGGACTGTTATCTAAAGCATTGGCTTTTTGCCAAAGAGAAAGACCGTTTTTACCCAGAACGGAGCTTATTACATCCATAGGTAATTCTTGTACATTTTTTACAATCTTAACTCCCAGGTTACAGAGGGTGTGAAATGTATTTTCGCCTACCATTGGTATTTTCCTAACAGAAAGAGGGGCTAGAAAACCTTTCTCGGTACCTGGCTGAATCCTTAGTTTATTATTAGGTTTGATTTCGTTGGTCGCTACTTTTGATACGGTTTTGTTTATTGACATACCTAGGGAGATGGGTAAGCCGGTTTCATTGATGATAGTATTTCTTAACTCAGATGCGTATTGGAAACAACCGTAATGTTTGTCCATGCCTGTTAAATCTGCATAAAATTCATCGACACTCGCTTTTTCTAAGACGGGAACGCGTTCTTTTAATATTTCTGTGACCATTCTAGAGTAGTCAGAATAAACGGATGCATTACCTTTAATAATGATGGCTTCTGGGCAGTAAAGGCGAGCCACTTTCATAGACATTCCTGAATGGACATTGAATTTTCTGGCTTCATAGCTTGCAGCAGAAACTACTCCTCTGTCTCCTGTACCGCCCACTAAAATGGGCAAATCATTAAGCCGGCTATCTAGTTTGCGTTCCACAGACACAAAAAAGGTATCTAGATCCATGTGTAGGATTGTTCTTTGCATTATTGTTATTGATTCGACCGCAGGTCACGGTTATAATCAAAGATAATGGGAAGTTAAATCTGGCTACAAATATTTGCTTTTATTGCTAAATATATTAGAGTTTGATTATTGTTAGTCCTGAAACGCAGCCAGCATAAATCAGCTAATGCTTAGGCTCAGTACGGCATCTTCCATCAGGAAGCCATTGCCAATGTCTATATTTTCATTTTTCACGAACTCAAAGCCCTGTTTAAGATAGAACTCATATGCCTTGTTGAACTTGTTGACATTTAGTGTAATGTCTGTTTGAAAATTTTCAATAGCTACCTTTTTTGCATGGCCAATTAATTGTTTTCCATAGCCTTTGCCCTGCGTAGTGGGTAGAAGATAGATTTTATGGATTTTGGTTTCTGACTTGTTTTTTGAATTGATTTCATAACTAAGGTAACCCACATCTATGTCAGCTTCAGAGGCGATAATAAAAACATGATTTAGTTCTGTTAACTGTTTCTCTAAAGAAGTCAGTGAATACATCATGTCTAACATATATTCTATTTGCTCTTGTGACAGGATTTGGCCGAAGGTAGCTGGCCAAATTTCCTTGGCTAAGGATTGGATAATTGGAAGCTCATTAATAGTGGCTTTGCGAAGTGAAATCATGCTGTAAAACTAAGAAAGCCAAACCAGAGTTTTTGTTCGCTGATTTGGCTTTTATATAGAAAATATGATGATAAATTATAGTTTGACTTTGGTCATTTTTGGTGCTAAGAAGTGCATACAGAGCCATGCTACCAAATAGGCCAGTCCACAGATAATAAAGATGATATTATAACCAGCTCCAATGTTGCCAGCTAATTCAAATTTATCAAGTATAAAACCTACTAACCAAGGAAACAAAACACCACCGATAGAACCAGCTAAGCCACCAATTCCTACTACAGAACTTACGGCTTTTTTAGGGAACATATCTGAAGCAGTGGTAAACATATTAGCACTCCATGCTTGATGTGCCGCACAGGCAATACTAATTAATGTAACTGCCCACCAGATACTTGGAGCGTATTTGGCAGCCATAATAGGCATTACGGCAAAGGCAACTAGGAGCATGGTTGCTTTTCTGGCTTTATATATTGGCCAGCCTTTCTTTATGAAATAGCCTGATAAATAACCACCACCAACAGACCCTATGGTAGCTATTACATATAAAACCGCGATATGGATAGAAGGTTTTTTTAAATCTAGGTCAAAAATGTCTGAGAAATAAGAAGGTATCCAGAATAAGAAAAACCACCAAATAGGGTCAGAGAAAAACTTGCCCAATATATAAGCCCAAGTTTGCCTTAAGCTAAATAGTTTGGCCCAGCTAACTCCTTCATCCGATTCTCCAGTATCATCTGATTCAACATCACTGTTTATATAAGCTAACTCTTCTTGACTAATACCTTTCTTCCTTTCCGGTCTTTCGTACATGATCCACCAGAAGACGAGCCACACAAAACCAACTGCACCTGTTAAAATAAAGGCCATTTCCCAGCCATAGACACCCAAAATCCAAGGAACACAAAGTGGGGCTACAACTGCCCCTATATTTGTTCCGGCATTGAATATTCCAGTAGCAAGAGCTCTATCTTTTTTAGGAAACCACTCTGCCACAGTTTTAATGGAGGCGGGAAAATTACCAGCTTCTCCAGCTCCTAAAATAACCCTCCAAAATGCAAAGCCGAATGTTGAGCTTGCTAGAGCATGTCCCATAGCTGCAATAGACCAAATAGAAATGGAAACGGCTAGGCCAATCTTAGTGCCTATCTTATCAATAATACGCCCGAATACTAAATAACCTAAGGCATAAGCGGCAGTAAAAGCCATTACTATATAGCTGTAGTCTTTTTCGGACCAACTGAAAGTTCTTTCTAAGGTAGGTTTAAGCAGTCCAATAACTTGCCTGTCGAGATAGTTAATAGTGGTGGCAGTGAATAAAAGTATCACCACGGTCCACCTAAATATTTTAGGCTTGCTGTTCATTATAGGGTCGATTAAGCGGTTGAATGCTTTATTAGAAATGAAATAGAATTAAAGGGGGAATATGATTATCCCCCCTTTTTTTGATTAACGAAGTGTTTTTATCAAAGCTAAAGCATCTTTTACTTTAGTTTTTAAACCTTCAAAATCTTTGTTATTTAGTATTTCTTTTGAAATAAGCTGAGAACCCATTCCAACGCAAGTTACACCTGCATCAAACCAACCTTTAAGGTTAGCTTCGTCTGGAGAAACACCGCCTGTAGGCATAATGCTAGTCCATGGCTGAGGTCCTTTAATTCCTTTTACGAATTTAGGTCCATATAAGTCACCAGGGAATAGTTTTACAATTTCGCAGCCTAGTTCTTCTGCTCTGCAAATCTCTGTTAGACTACCGCAACCAGGAGACCAAAGTACTTTGCGACGGTTACAAACCATGGCAATGTCTTCTCTAAGCACTGGCGTAACTATGAAGTTAGCTCCAAGTGCCATGTATAAAGAAGCCGATGCGGCATCTGTAACAGAGCCTACACCTAAAATCATACCTGGAAGTTCCTTTAGGGCGTATTTGTTCAATTCGCCAAATACTTCATGAGCGAAATCTCCTCTTGAAGTAAATTCCATCAATCTAGAACCTCCGTCATAACAAGCTTTTAAAACGTCTTTGCAAAGCTCAATGTCAGAATGGAAAAATAAGGGAACCATCCCATTATCTTTCATTACTGCTGCTACTTCTAATCTTGTATATTTTGCCATCTTATTTTTATAATTTATCTAGCTACACGACCCGATGCGTCGCCACTCATTAATTTTTCTACTTCTGGTACTGTTACCAAGTTGGCGTCTCCTTTGATAGTATGCTTAAGACAAGATGCCGCTACCGCAAAATTCAATGCGTTTTGGTCGTCTTCTGGGTATTTTAACAAACCATAAATTAAACCTCCCATAAATGAATCTCCACCACCTACACGATCCACAATGTCAGTGATTTGATACTGAGGCGATTCAAACATGTTTTTGCCATCATACATAACTCCAGCCCATGTATTATGGGATGCTGATATAGAACCTCTAAGCGTGGTAATTACTTTTTTCGCTTTAGGGAATTTTTCCATCATTTGCTTACAAACAGAAAGGAAAGCTGTAGCAGTAACATCGTGCCCCTGGGTAGTGATATCAAGACCTTCTGGCTTAATTCCGAAGTGCTTTTCTGCATCTTCTTCGTTTCCAAGAATAATGTCGCAATGCGATGTTAGCTCAGTCATGATAGCTTCTCTGTCTCCACCATAATTCCAAAGTTTAGCTCTGTAGTTAAGGTCTGTAGAGATAGTAATACCTTTAGCACTTGCAGCTTTTACGGCTTCTAAACAAGCGTCGGCAGCACTTTGAGAAATAGCAGGAGTAATACCTGTCCAGTGAAACCACTCTACTCCGTCAAAAACTTTATCCCAATCAACCATTCCTGGCTCAATCTCACTTACAGAAGAACCGGCTCTATCATAAACCACTTTACTTCCTCTTGAAACAGCTCCAGTTTCTAAGAAGTAGATTCCTAATCTATCTCCACCAAAAACTATGTTGTCAGTGTTGACACCACGTTTTCTCATTTCCATAAGAGCACACTCACCAATATCGTTTTTAGGTAAACGTGTTACAAAACTTACAGGAACTCCGTAATTAGCCAATGATACAGCCACGTTAGACTCACCACCACCATAAACCACATCAAAGCTGTTTGCTTGAGAAAATCTTAAAAAACCAGGAGGTGAAAGACGTAACATGATTTCACCGAAAGTGACTACTTTTTTCATTTTGTTATATTTTGACTTACTAAATGTCTTTTATTTTTTAAAAATTAAGAACGCTAAAGTTCCGATGTTTTTGACTTAAAACCCAAAGTATTCTTTGGTGTTATTATAACAGATGTCTTGAATGATTTTACCGGTCCAAGGAATATCGTTTGGAAGTTCACCATTTTCAATGTCCTTACCAAAAAGGTTACACAAAATTCTTCTGAAGTATTCGTGTCTTGGAAAAGAAAGGAAACTTCTAGAATCTGTTAGCATACCAATAAACTTACTAATCAATCCCATGTTAGATAAGATATTCATTTGATCAATCATGGCATCTTTTTGATCTAAAAACCACCACCCTGAGCCAAATTGAACTTTACCAGCTACTGAGCCATCGTTAAAGTTACCAATCATGGTGGCTATCATGGCATTGTCAGCAGGGTTAAGGTTATATAAAACCGTTTTGGCCAATTGGTTAGTATTGTCCAACTTATTTAAATAGCGTGAAATAGCTGCAGCTTGTGGCCAGTCTCCCATACTATCCCAACCTGTATCTGGTCCTAACTCTCTTAAACCTCTTTCATTGTTGTTTCTTAAGGCACCTAAGTGAAACTGCTGTACCCATCCTAAATCAGAATACATCACCCCTAAATAATGGAGAATGGCAGATTTAAATTCTAATGCTTCAGCTTCAGAAACGGTTTTACCGTTAAGAGCTTTTTTGAGAACCTTGTCGGCTCCTTCTTCTGTGAAGTCGGCAGAATAAATTTGCTCAAGGCCATGGTCAGAGATTCTACAACCGTTCTTCTTAAAGAAATCGGCTCTACTTCTTAAGGCTTTTTGAAGCCCATCAAGGTCTGAAATAGGAGCATTTACGATAGCACCTAGTCTTTCTATAAAAGAAGCGAAACCATCGTTTTCAATAAGAATGAACTTATCTGGTCTGAAAGCTGGGTACATATTTACACCAGAGTTGTCATATGCAATATGATGCTCTAGGGTATCAAGTGGGTCGTCTGTGGTACAAACCGTCTCAACTTTCATTTTACTTAATAGCCCTTGAACAGAGTATTCTTTAGTTTGTAATTTGGCAGAGGTGTCAGCATAAATGCTCTTTGCAGAGTCTCCATTTAAAATATCATGAATACCGAAGTACCTCTGTAGCTCTAAATGAGTCCAGTGATAAAGTGGGTTTCTTAAGGTGTAAGGAACTGTTTCTGCCCATTTTTGAAATTTTTCTTCGTCGGTCTTATTTCCAGTACAGTAGGCTTCATTTATGCCGTTTGAACGCATGGCTCTCCATTTGTAATGGTCTCCAGCTAGCCAAGCATGACTTATGTTATTGAAATTTATATCGTTCAATATTTGGTCAGGGGGCAAATGATTATGGTAATCTATAATGGGCATGTTTTTAGCATACTCATGATAAAGTTTCTCTGCAGTTTTTGTTTGAAGCAGGAAATTGTCGTCTAAGAAATTTTTCATTTTTATTCTATAGGTCACAGGGTTAATGACTCTTGAGGTTTTATTTCAAACTATTTAGTCAAATTTAGCATTGAAAAGGGCTGTTTGAACTTAATAAACTCAAGTCTTTAATTATTGTACTCTTTATTATTATAAACTCACACCTCTTTTCCAAGGAATGAAATCATCTTGCTGATTAATGACTGCTTTACATTGAATATCTCCACTGGCTACCGCAATTATATAATCTAGAATTCGTCTTCCAGTATCTTCAATGTTTTCTTCGCCTTCTATTATGGGGCCTGTATTTATGTCAATTATGTCAGGCATTTTTTCTGAAAGCTTGGTATTACTTGATACTTTAATAACTGGAGCAATTGGGTTACCAGTAGGTGTACCAAGACCTGTAGTAAATAGAACTACATTAGCTCCTGAGCCTACCATTCCTGTGGTAGATTCTACGTCATTTCCTGGTGTACAAAGTAGGTTTAAGCCTTTTTTGTTAACCATTTCTGGATAATCTAGTACATCAGTTACTGGAGATGTTCCTCCCTTTTTTGCTGCACCAGCAGATTTTATGGCGTCTGTAATTAAACCGTCTTTTATGTTTCCTGGAGAAGGGTTCATATCAAAACCAGAACCTGCTTTTACAGCACTAGCGGCATAGGCCGTCATGAGTGAGTTAAATTTCAGAGCTGTTTCTTCGTCTACACAGCGGTCGCTAAGTTCTTGCTCTACGCCACATAGTTCGGGAAATTCGGAAAGAATAGTGGTACCACCTAAGCTTACTAATAAATCACTTACATAACCTAATGAAGGATTGGCCGAAATGCCAGAGAAACCATCAGAACCACCACACTCAAGACCCAATACCAATTTTGATAGAGGAGCTGGTTGACGGCTTTTTTTATTGGCATCCATTAATCCTGCAAAGGTTTTCTTTATAGCTTCGGTAATTAATTTTTCTTCTGTGCCTTCTTCTTGCTGTTCAAGAAATACAAGGGGCTTATCTGTACATTCTCTTTTAAGTAATTCTTCCTGTAAAATGCTGTACTGAGCATTTTGACACCCTAAACTTAAAACGGTAGCTCCAGCTACATTAGGATGAGCAATATAGCCTGCTAATAATCCACAAAGACTTTGAGCATCTTGGCGGGTTCCGCCGCAGCCCATATCATGATTTAGGAATTTTACTCCGTCTATATTTTCAAATATACGTTTAGGATTTGATTTTTCTGCAACCGATTGCAATTCGCTTCCTAAGATATCTTGAACTTCGTCTCCTTTTTGATACTTTGAGATAAGTTCTTTAGCGAAATCTTTGTACTTATCGCTTTTTCCGTAACCTAGCTGAGTTACCAAAGCTTCTTTCATTACGTCAAGGTTTCTGTTTTCACAAAAAACCAATGGTAAAACTATCCAATAATTTGCTGTACCTACAGAGCCATTAGCTCTATGAAACCCTTGAAAGGTTTTGTCTTTGAAATTACCTTGTTCTGGTTTGTCCCAGTGTAGCTTTCTTTCTCCTAATTTAAATGGAGCCGCGGCGTGTTTCACGTTAAATGTGGTTATCATGCTGCCAGCAGGAATATCATATTCAGCTTTGCCTACCAAAACACCATACATGAAAAGCTCTTCACCTTTTTTTAAATCGCTTTCTGTAAACTTATGCTTGGGAGCAATGGCTTCAAGTAAGGTTACTTCTTTATTATTGTAGACTATGACTTCACCTTTTTCAAGGTGGTCAAGAGCTACTATAAGATTGTCTTGGGATTGTACTTTTAGTACACGCTTCTTCATGCGTTCTCTAATTTAGAAATTGTTTCTGATAGGGTTTTGCCTGTTCCTTGTTCCATGATTGTAGAAAAAGTATTATAAACTTGCTCTGCAAATCTATTCAGATTATTTAAATTTTCGCCCCAAAGTTCCTCGTTTTCAAGGATTTTTTTGATTTTTAATTCATTGGAACCCTCAGAAGACCAGATTTTATAGAAATAGTCGGCATTTGGATCATTAATAAGGTATTGCTCTCCATTTGCTTCACCGTAATATTTATCTTCAATAATAGAGACTGGTTTTAAAAAGGCAAGATGAGCAGTAAAGCCTAAGAGCATAAGTTCGGGTACTTCTTTTCCTTGCTCATAATATGATTTTATTAGTGGCAAGCACCTTGTGGTCATTTTGTAACTGTAGTTCATACAGATAGAAAGCCACTGATGTTCTAAGAAAGGGTTTCTAAACCTGTCTAGTACTTTTTGGGCAAAGTCGTTTTTTTCTAAGTCTGATACTTCGGAAGTCATAGCTTCTGAGATTTCGTTTGCCATGAGTATTTTCATGAAGGCGTAAAAATCTTCATCTCGCATGGCATCTTTCACCAGTTTATATTCAGAAAGAAAGGCTAAGCCCGAAGAGAAAGTATGGGCGGCATTTAGTATTCTGAGTTTTATCTCTTTATACTTTTCTATGCTTGGAGCTACAAAAGCACCATTTTCGGGCAAGCAGAAAGTTAGTTTGTCTTTTATAGAATCATCTCCTTCAATAGCCCATAGTGCGTATGGTTCCACTACAATGGCGTTCTTATCTTTATAAGGTAGTTTATCGTCCAGCGTGTCGTTTGCTTCTCCTGGTACTATTCGGTCTACCAGGGTGTTGCAAAATGTGTTTGCAGATTTTAACCAAGAAAGAAAAGCCAAGTCGTTATAGTTTTCTTCGGCCAATTGGAATACAATCCTTTTGAGTTCATCACCATTGTTTGAAATAAGCTCAGCAGGCAGGAATATTAATCCTTTTGAAAGGTCGCCGTTAAAATATTCAAATCTACTTTTTAAGAAGGCTACTACTTTTCCTGGAAATGAATTTGGGCATTCACCGGGTGTTATTTTTTCTGGTTCGTAGGTTATTCCTACTTCTGTGGTGTTAGAAAATACAAATTCAATTTCCTCTTTTTTAGATAAAGACAAGATGGATGCCCACTGCGTTTTGGCTATTAGAATACGGCTTACTGAGGCACATATGTCTTGTTTGTCAATTAGTCTTTTATCTTGAATACCTCTAGTAGCCACAGTATAAAGACAATCTTGACTATGCAAAGACTCTATGGATCCTCTAGTGTCTGTAGACTTAATCATTACTATTTTTCCTTCAAAGGCTCCGTTTTTATTAGCATGGTCAATTATGAAATCAGGAAGACCTTTGAGAAGAACCCCTGTGCCAAATTGGATGATTTTTTCAGGATAATATAATATCCTTCTTTCAAATCCTAAATCAGATTTTCGAGTGAGATAGTCTAAGGATAAGTTGTCCATTCGAGTTTTTTACGCGTTTTATATTGAATAGTGATTCTAAGCAATGACCATATTACCATTTTTTGCCAAATATCTTTTTGAATTTGAAGTCTTTTTCTGTCAAGTCGGTATTATCTTGATGCCAAGCGTAATCTCCTTGGTCTTTATGACAGTTTTTGTAGTAAATTCTATGCCCCCATTTTAATTCAGTTTTTGTGCTTTGATATATTTCAGCATCAGCCATTTCTTCACTGAAAGAGCAGTTTATAAGATACATTTGAGCCTCTTTATGATATCTCCCAAGTTTGAATCCTGGGTCTCCTTCAAATCGACAGTTTATTAATACCGATTTATCAGATTCGTTTCCTGAGCCATCATGCCAAATACCAGCAGTCATGTTATGACAAATGATTAGCGAATTTTCTATCAAAGCATTTCCTCTTGGACAGTATAAGTCTACGTGCCCTTCAATGATGCAGTCATTGAAATAAAACATACCACCGCCTACATCCCAAGGGCTTACAGTATCTCCACCACCAGACCTGAAAACACAGCTAAGAAATTTTATTCTGGTAGCTCCATTGAGTGACCTGAATGAAAACTGATGTCCATCTTTTCTAACTATCTTTTGACCGATAGGCTCTCCTTTCTCTCTTGGCAAGTAGTTCTTTTTAGCACTGTTTGCTTTTCCAGACTCATTCAAACAGTCAATGCTTACACTTCCTTCTACATCAAAACCGTAGGTATTTAGTACGGTGAGGTTTTCGAAAATAAGGTCATGTCCTAAAACATTGATGGTGGCGGCTCCAAAATCATCATCATTTTCGCATCGCCAGTAATCTCTAGACTGGCTATAGGTTACAATTACACCTTTAGTGCTTTCTCCTAATAATCTTAAATGATGCTTGGTGCTATCTATTAAAAGCTTCTCCTTATATGTTCCATTTTTGATGAAAATAGTTTGCATTTTGGAAGAGGACACCACAGCGTCAATAGCTTCTTGAATGCTTACATAATCACCAGTACCATCTTGTGCTACAATTATTTTCTTTGCGAAACTTTGAAAACAGAGGATAAAGAGTATTGAAAAAAGTAAGGTTACTTTAGAAGCCATTTTGCTAAATCTTTAGAGGCTTCAAAGTTTTGATATTTGGCAGGAAGTTTCCTTCCATCTACATATTCGTTATAAAGCCATGGGTCGCCTATTACCATTACACGTCCTTTTTTATAAGAAGTGGATACCATTACTTTATCACTGCCTTTTGAAAGAATAGTTTTGGCATTACTATCTGTGTTTAGCGTAACTAGCTCTTTAATGTAAACTTCAGAAGAGTTTTTAAAAATCTCATTTCTGGGAGCAATTTTTACGCTACCCATATCAAACTGTAGGCCTTTGACCATATTAATGTTTTTGTCAGAAAATGAAATGCCAAAAGCACTTGTCAGATCATTTACCTGAACCAAGTTACAGTGTTCTGCATCATTGGTCATGATTAATAATGTACCTCCTTTTTTTACCCATTTTTTGATATTTTTAATATCTGATGGAGCTATGTAATTTGGAGTGTCGGTTTCTTTTTTATCATCTGGGTCCACAATAATATAGACGTCTAAACCTTTCAAAGCCTCTTTTGACGCTTGCGACTTTACAGCTGTGATTTCTGCACCCATGTTAGTGAAGGCTTCGCCAAACCAGTTAAAACCTGAGTGAAGTTTATCTTCCCAGATGTAGTGGAATTGCTCTTGTTCACCATTATAACCTTCTCTGAATTCTTTATTGAAGTGATAATCTAAACCTACTTTTTTGCCTTTTCCAATAGAACCATCTTCCAGTAATTCCATTTCAATAGCAGCAAAAATAAATGGACCAACTCCTTTCAAATCGTTTAGTCTTATAGGCTCGCTTAAATAGTATTCGTAGGTACCATCTCTGTATGGGTTTCCGCCTAGGCCACCTACACTTACTGCTTTTTCTACATTAATGGTACCATCTGGATTGTTGCTAATAAATTCTTTGATAATGCCATTGAAAGCTTTTACACCAGCATTTTTAAAAGAATGGTCAATGTATCCCATTCTAGCCCCTTTTAGTAAAGTGTAGGCAAACATACAAGAGGAAGAAGATTCAAGATAATTCCCTTCTTTACCTGCTAAAGCGGTCATTTGATACCAAACACCACTTTCCGTATCTTGATATTTGGTTAGAACTGGAGCTAGCCTTTTTAAGTTGTTTATTAAAGTGATTCTTTCTGGATGATTTTCTGGGAAATAATCTAAAACATCAACTAACGCCATGGCGTACCAACCAATGGCTCTTCCCCAAAAGTGAGGTGAAAGTCCTGTTTTTTTATCAGCCCAGTCTTGCTCTCTACTTTCATCATAACCATGATATATTAAGCCAGTAGCAGGGTCAACGGCATATTTTTCAATTAGTGCAAATTGCTTTGCAATATGATCGAAATGTTCTGGGTGATTGAATACTTTGCTGTATTCTGCAGAAAAAGGTTCGGCCATAAAAAGACCGTCTAACCACATTTGATATGGGTAGCGTTTTTTGTGCCAATAGCCGCCTTCCTCTGTAAGTGGCTGGCCTTCTAACTGCTCCCAAAGGTGGTCGGCAGCTTTTCTATATTTTTCTTTATTTGGCAATGATTGCTGATAAAGAAGCATTAAAGCTCTCCCAGTAGCTATATTATCTAAGTTATAGTCTTTTAAAGGATATGTTCTAATAGAGCCATCTTCCCCTACGTATCTGTCAATATCATTTCGGATATAATTGAAATATTTAGGGTCGGCAGTACGTCGCCATACTTTTTCAATAGCCTTTAGCATCAGCCCTTGCTCATAATCCCATCTGGCGGGTTTGCCCTCTTTTACAGCAATGGAGTCTGCATGAACTTTCATAAAAGAAAGTGCCATTTTTTCAGACCAATTTTCTTGAGCAAAAGCGGCAAAGTTAATACCGCATAAGGTTAGTAGTAAGATTAATTTTTGTTTCATATTATTTCAAATAAAGTCTTCACGTTTAGGATTGAAAATGTCTACAAGTTCCCCTTCTTCTAAGCATAAAACACCATGCACAAGGTCAGGGTTAACAAAAAAGACATCACCAGCATTTAAAACTTTTTTTTCATCAGCTATGCTTACCTCGAATTTACCACGGCTCACGTAACTAGCCTGCGTATGTGGGTGATGGTGTAGGTCGCCAATACCGCCTTTTTCGAATCCAACTTTTAGTATCATTAAACCATCATTATAAGCCATGACTTTTCTTTTGATGCCTTTTCCAAGGTCTTCCCAAGGTATGTCTTGGTCTTCTACGAGTGCTTTGCTTTGTACTGTCATTATTGGTTGAATATTTTTATTAAAAATGTGTCTATAAGTTCTACGGTATCTTCAAACCACCTATCCATCATTGGAAATACATGTGGGGCTTTGAAAGTATGAATTTCAGAATAGATATCGTGTTTATCAAGTAATTTTATATAGTCCTCTCTTCCAGCATGCATTCTATTTACTGAACTGTTAATGAATAGGATAGGGGGCGAAAATTCATTGACATGCTTTAATGCACTGCCTTCAATCCATAGGTCTGGATTTTCTTCTTTACTATATCCAAAGTAGCTTGTAGCGGCTGATTTAGACCTTCTATCGTCACCTTCTCCAGATTCAGGATGTATGTAAGCTAGTATGCCGTCTACATCAATAACCGCATTTACTTCAGTGTCTTGGTTTATTTTGCATGCACCATTTTCGTATCTATCTAGACCTGAGGTGGTACCTATAAAAGCTGCCATTTGGCCTCCGGCTGAATAACCACCTAAGGCTATTCTTTCGGTATTTATTCCGAACTCTTTAGGATGCTCTTTAATCCATCTTATGGAGGTTTTGACATCTATGACTGCAGCTGGAAATAGTGCGAAGGTGGATAATCTATATGCCGGCGTAAATACGACATAGCCTTTTGAAGCTAATTCTTTTGCTAATTCGTGATGCTGTGATTTGTCGCCAGTACGCCAGCCTCCTCCATGAATGAAAATTATAGCAGGCAAACTGGCCTCTAACCTTTTTTTAGGGCTAAAAATGTCCACAGTCAGCGTATATTCATCTGTTTGACAATAAATTTTGTCAAATTCACTTTTTACTAAATGAGCATTTTTAGATTTGGCTATTTTAACATCATATCCATCTCTTTGTGCCGATTTTAAGGCACTGAGATTTGTGAAAGAGGTATCTTTTTTGTTTGTAATACCAGAAAAGTCCTGAGCTTTTGAACTGAGGATGGTTACAAGAAATAATAAGATGTTAAGTGTTTTTTTCATTGTTCTAAAACGAGTTTTTTTGGCCAAGTACCCAAGTAGGCATAACCTGTTCTTCGCTCAATTTCAAGGTCACTTAAGTTAGCTTTTCTTTCTTTATCTCTTCCCATAAATATGGGTTCATTGGTTTCTAAGTCATAAAAGCGAGCCCAAAGTGATTTGCCTTCCTCGTCAATAACCTCAATATCTCGGCCTTTAGGAGCATTTACATTTTTAAAATATCTGACAGCCTTATCTTTTATTTCAACACTTTTAAACCAGGCTATTCCAGCATTAATAGAATTTTGGATACGTTGGTCTGGGTTTTCAATAGCCATTAAGAATTTTAAAATACCGACAGATTCGTTGCCACTTAATGAAGCAGGCTCAAAGGCTCTGGCAGAGGCAGGTAAAAGGGTTTCTGAATCATGCTGAGCACACCAGGCTGTTAATTTGCCATTTTGAATATATTGGGTGTTTAAAATACATTCAATTCCTTTTTCTAAGCTTTTCTTGGCTCGTTCTTTCGTTTTTTGGCTGAGCAAAGTATAGGGCTCCTCCTTGTCTGAAATTCTTTTCATAATCCATAACACAGAAATCATAGCCTGATCATTATATGTGATATGCTTATGATATCCAGAAATGTCTGGATATTTCTGTGGCCATCCACCAGCCGAGTTTTGAGCCTCAAACAGGTACTGCATGCCTTTTTCTGCAGCGTCTAAATAGACTTCATTTTTTGTCTTGGCAGCTTGTTGAAGTAAATAGACTATTTCAAAAGTGGTAGACTTGTCGTCTATTGTAGCGTCTTTTTCTAATTTATCACCAATTAGTTTAGACTTGAATTCTTTTGACAAAGGCTTCTTATAATCTGTTGGGTCTCCACTATATTGAGGCCAGCCACCATTATCTCTTTGGTATAGTACTATTTTTTCCGCAATGTCATCTTTAACCTGAGAAATAGCCAAAGAATTTACCCCAATCATCAGTGAAAAAAGCAGTACTAAAGTCTGCTTCAGGTTAAAGTTCAAACTGTGTAAAATCGACAAAATTTTTATCATAGGATTCAAGGGACTAATGCTTAGGGCTCTTGGTGTTTCAAAGGAATATAATATTTAGAAAATAAAGGTGTGTTGTCTAGAATAAATTAATGGCATCGTTCCCGATAACGATTGCGTAAATAAAGTCCTGATAAATGTAGGTTAAGTACAATTTCAAGCCTTAAAATTGTACTTCTCTAAGACGATATATTACAAAAAATACGAAGCGGAGATTCGAACCTAAATTTTAATTAAACAAAAATCTATTCTGGAATTCTTCTAACTAAACTTAAAAAAATATGAGCTCAAAAATTTACAAGATGTGTAGGAAAGTATTTGGTGTAACGGCCATGCTGTTCTTTACACTTTTAGGTGTTGCGAGTTTTGCTCAAAGTAATGTTGCCGTAAGTGGGACGGTCTTTGAAGGCGAAACAGATTTAACCCTGCCGGGGGTCAATGTAGTTGAAAAAGGAACTACCAATGGTGCGGTGACTAACTCAGACGGGAAATTTAGTTTGAAAGTATCAGGTTCTAATTCGATTTTGGTACTAAGCTATATTGGATTTGAACCTCAAGAAATAACTGTAGGTCAAAAGACGCAGTTTGAAGTGAGGCTAAATAGTGATGAGAAATCGCTTCAAGAAGTAGTGGTAATTGGTTATGCTCAAATGAAGAAGTCTGATTTAACGGGTTCTGTAGGGAGCATTAGTAGTAAATCTATCACTGAACGTAATTTTACCAATGCCTTAGAAGCGGTTCAAGGTAATGTGGCCGGAGTTCAAATTTCTCCTTCTACAGGTCGAATAGGTGATGGCTTTAATATTACTATTAGAGGTAATAACTCATTAAATGATGATTCTAATCCGCTTTATGTGGTTGATGGAGTTCCTATTGATAACATAGATTTCTTAAACCCTCAAGATATTGCGAGAATCGATATTCTTAAAGATGCTTCTTCTACGGCTATTTATGGTTCTAGAGGTTCTAATGGTGTAGTGCTGGTTTCTACAAAAAATGGAGCAACGGCAAAATCAGGTTTAAATGTTTCTTTAGATACTTATTATGGCGTGAAAAAGGTAGCAAGATTGCCTCAAATGATGGATGGTGAAAAATGGTGGGAATATCATCAATCAGCTTACTTGGCTACCACAAATTTAGAAGATCCAATGGCTATTACTCCTGAGGCTCTTGCAAGAAACGTAGTAGGTACGGCAAACTCGGTTTTGAAAGCTAGAGCTGATGCAAATGAAACTTACGACTGGTATGACTTAGTACTTCAAGATGGGTTTCAGCAAAATACTTACTTGAATTTCTCTGGAAGAGGTGACGGTGGAGTTGGGTATAACCTTGGTCTTGGAGTTCAGAACGAAACTGGAAATATTCAAAATGAGGCTTTAGATAAGTATTCTATGAAAATAGGTATTAATCATAAGCTAAACCGTCAAATCTCTTATGGTTTAAATACTACCATCGCTTTTAAAGAAGATCAATATGGTAGTGGTGTAGCTATGCAAGAGGCTTTTAGACTAAATCCTTTCTTATCTCCTTATGGTGAAGATGGTGTTACGCTTTATCCGCAGCCGGGGAAATTGCAAGATGCAAACGGGAACTATTTAGTAAACAAAACGAGTACTTATAATCCATTATTGGAGATTGCAAATTCTTCTGATATTGCAAGAAGCTTTACAGGACTAGGTAATGTATTTTTACAATACGAACCTTTGGATTGGTTATCATTCAAAACTACTTTTTCTCCTAGTATCAGAAATAGAAGAAGGGGTAAGTCTTGGGGAGCACTTACTAATACGGGTGTAGGTAATAAGAATTTGCCATCAGCAGAAATGGACAATTTTCAGAACTTAACCTATACATGGGATAATCAATTCAATATTGAGAAAACGCTAAAGGAAGACCATAGAGTTAATTTCTTAGGTTTACAAAGTCTTTACTCATCACAGTCTGAGGGTTCTTCTTTGGCTGCAAGGTATTTACCATTTGATACGGATTTCTACAATCTAGGTTCAGGAGACCAGTCTACTTACAATATAGGGTCTTACTTCAGAAAGCAAACGCTAGCTTCTTTTGCGGGTCGTTTAAATTACTCTTACAAGGGTAAATATTTGCTGACAATATCTAACAGGTGGGATGGTTCTTCGTTATTATCTAAAGAGAATCGTTGGGATAGTTTCCCATCAGCAGCTCTAGCTTGGAATCTTTCTGAAGAAAGTTTTATAAAAGATGTAGCAGCTATTTCTTTCTTAAAGTTGCGTGCTAGTTATGGTTTTACGGGGAATAACATTATTGACCCATATTCTACTACAAACCTTTTAGATATTCAGACGTATTATGATTTCTTAGGTACTACAGCCAATGGTTGGAGAGCTGGCTCATTAGCTAATAATGCTTTAGGATGGGAAAAAACTAGGGAGAGTAACTTTGGTCTTGACTTTGGTTTATTTAACGATCGTATTTCTGGTACTATTGACGTTTATGATAGACTTTCTGATGATTTACTTCTTCAGCAAGACCTTCCTAAGGAGTCCGGTTTCTCCTCTATTAGTTCTAATATAGGCTCTGTAAGTAATAAGGGAGTAGAGTTAGGCTTAACTACTCGTAACATTCAGAAAAATAAATTGTCTTGGCAAACGAGCTTTACGTTTACTACCAACAAGAATCAGATAGTATCTATTTATGGACAAGACGAAATAGATGATGTAGGTAATGGGTGGTTTATAGGCGAGTCTATAAATTCTAGCTATAACTATGAGTTTGACGGTATTTGGCAAGCAAATGAAAGAGAAGAAGCCGCATCTTATAATCAGTTAGAAGGTCAGGCTAAAGTTGTTGACCAAAATAACGATGGTAAAATTACACCAAACGAAGACCGAATCATTCTTGGTTCGTCAGACCCTAAGTTTACAGGAAGCGTTTTCTCTACCTTGAGATATGGTAACCTTGATTTCTCTTTTTCTTTAATAGGAAGCCAAGGAGTCTTTTTAACAAGCCCTTTCCATGCAAACTTTACTGATACTAGAGATAGAGGACGTCAAAAACTAGATATAGGGTGGTATGTTCCTGAGAACGGAGCAGGTGTTCCAGCCCAGTTCTCTAATGAGTATCCTCAAGCTAGGAATCAGGGTACTTTCTGGAGAAATAGCAAGGTTGGATATTATAGAGACGCTTCTTTTATGAAAGTGAAGAACATCACACTTGGCTATAAATTACAAGAGTCTGTGTCAAATAGACTTGGGATTAAGTCTGTAAGAATTTACGGAAACGTACTTAATCCTTTTGTTTTCTCAGAGTATGATGGATATGACCCAGAATGGGCTGGAGCTAGCTTTGCTGTAGGTCGTGTGAGTTCTGTGACTTATCAATTAGGTCTTAATGTTAAATTTTAATCTTTCTGAAAAATGAAAATAAATTATATAAGTAAAATATTCGTATTGTCATTGGCCTGTTTTTCTCTCACCTCATGTGAGGATTTTTTGACCGAGGAGAATAAATCAAACGTAACGGCAGAGAGCTATTACATTACTAGTGCAGGTTTCGAATCTTTATTGAATGCCAATTATTCTCAATTGAGAGAAATTTATGGTGGAGATCCATGGTTATTTGCTGCCGGAACAGACCTATACGCAGAAGGTCGTTCTCAGGAACCTGTAGGTTTAAGTCAGTATCGTGATCTTAATCCCTCTTCTTCTGGCGTTGATCAGCTTTATAACACGTGTTACAGGGCTATTCAACTTGCCAACCAAGCAATACACTATTCAGGAATTACAGAGCAGTCTAGTTCAATATCTACCTCAGTGGGTGAGGTTAAATTTTTGAGAGCTCTTGCCTATTTCAATTTAGTACAAACATATGGTGGAGTAGCACTAGTGAAAGATTACATCAATGAGCCAGTTTTAGAGTTTGACAGAAATAGTGCGGAGGAGGTTTATTCTTTTATCATTAGCGATTTAGAAGAGGCTCTTAATTTAGTAAGTAGTGGTGCTTATAATGGACGTGTCAATAAGAGAGCAGTTCAGCATCTTTTAGGCAAAGTATACTTAACTAGAGGGTATGAAGACTATGGCTCTTCCTCTGATTTTAGTACTGCAGCGGCTATGTTAGACCAAGCCATAGGAGGCCAAGGTTTGGATATCCCTTACAGTGAATTATGGAGACCAGAGAATGATGGAAACGCCGAAACTATCTTTTCTGTACAGTATTCTGCAGGGTCAATTAGTGCAGACCCACTGAGACTAGGTAATAGCCAAGCTCGTTATTTTGGACCATATTTAGGAGGTTCGGAAGTGGCTGGTGATGCACCTCAGAGGTCATATAATTTATGTCCTACAGATTATGCCCTGGGACTATTTACACAGGATGACGCCCGTTGGGATGCGTCGTTTATGGTGACTGTGTATAATCGTTACTTTGACGAGTTTGATGTAGACGATAAAAGTGGCTTAGGGGTGTTTCATTACTATGCTCCAGCTTGGATTACTGAGGCAGACTCTATTGCTTTTGTAACAAAGTACCCAAATGCTACATACCACCCTTATGGAACTTATAGCTCTCAAACCGTGAGTTTAGATTATGAGACTATTCCTCTTAAGAAATTTGATGACCCAAAGGCATCTTTTGGAGGAAGATCAAGTACAAGAGATGTTGTATTAGCAAGATTAGGCGATACTTATCTATTGGCGGCAGAAGCATATCTTAAAAGTGGTGATGCAAGTACAGGATTGGCAAGATTAAATGTAGTAAGAAACCGTGCTGGAGTTAGCGATGCCACTCCGGGAGAGTTTGACATAGATTACATATTAGACGAAAGAGGGCGTGAGCTTTTAGGCGAGTACCATAGATGGTTTGACTTAAAAAGAACCGGTAAATTGGTAGAGCGAGCATCTGCTTATCATAGACTTGTTTCAGAGGCTGACTTTGCTGGAGCCAATGGAGAATTAAAAATCCTTAGACCAATTCCACAGTCGGCTATCGATTTAAATCAAAATAGGAGTTTCCAACAAAATCCCGCTTACGAATAGAACTAAGTATAATTGAATAATAGGTTGAATTTTAAAAGGTATGGTCATTGACCGTACCTTTTTTTGTTTCAAATATAAGAGCATGAATTGCGTCAAATATTACCGTCTCTTTTTTGACTCATTTAGTAGCGTTTGAACCTAGCTAAAATCCATTCATCTATTTCTACTGAAATCACACTATTCTTTAACGGCTTTTTACTTAGAACTGGCTTCCTAGCTATGGAAGTATGCAAAGGATTAAGCTTGTCGGATATTTAAGAATTTAGTGAATAAGCTAGCTTTCATCATCATTTGACATTTGACAGAACTTGTGGGAACGTTCCCGATAACGATTGCGTAAATAAAATCCAGTATTTTATTAGTTAAGTACCAAGACGACCTTAAACTTGCAATTAAAAATACTTTAACTATAACCTTCTTACAAAACATTTCTATGTGGCATTCTGCCACTACTCCCTATTTGAAACTTACACTAAACATGAAAAAATATGATTAAAAAACTACAGTTTAGGCTGCTTGGTATTTTTGGCTTTATGGCCATTTTATCCCCGGCTTATTCACAGAATCAAGTAAGCGGTAAAGTGACCGGTTCTGATGGAGAATCTCTACCTGGTGTTTCTGTTGTGGTATTAGGAACTACCACGGGTGTGTCTTCTGACGTAAATGGAAATTATAAACTAAGTGCATCTCCAAAGGGAACATTGGTTTTTACTTTTATTGGAATGGAAAAACAAGAAATTTCCATTGACGGGCAATCTATCATAAATGTAGAGATGAAAGACGATGCAAACGTCTTGAATGAAGTGGTGGTGGTAGATTACGGTTATGGAACTGTAAAGAAAACTGACATGACAGGTTCTGTAGCTTCTATTTCAGGAAGAGAACTGTCAAAAATTCCTTTGACCAGTGCAGCTCAAGCTATCACAGGTAGGCTGCCAGGTGTTAATGTATTGACTACAGATGGTTCTCCGGATGCAGAAGTAGTAATCAGAATACGAGGGGGAGGTTCTATTACGCAAGATAACTCTCCACTCTTTGTGGTAGATGGCTTTATAGTGAGTAGTATTAGAGATGTACCGCCTACAGATATTGAAAGCATCAATGTTTTAAAAGATGCTGCCGCTACAGCTATTTATGGTGCACAAGCTTCTAATGGTGTAGTGGTAATTACTACTAAAAAGGCTAAAGCAGGAAAGGCCAAGGTTTCTTATAATGCTTTCTATCAATTAAAGCAGATGCCGAAAGATAGAAAGTATGAGGTACTAGACCCTTATGAATTTGTACTTGCGAATTATGAGTTTGCAAAACTAAACTCCGACGCTGCTGTAAGAAATTTTGAACGTTTTTATGGTGTTTATGATGACTTAGAGCTTTATAAACAAAAAGCTCCAAGCGACTGGCAAGAAATTCTTTTTGGTGCACCGAGACCTTCACAATATCATAATGTTAGCTTGTCTGGAGGAACAGAAATGACCAAGTTAAGCTTGAGCTTGACGCACAATAATGATGCAGGTCTTTTGGTGAATAACGGTTTCAAGAGAAATGTTATCAATTTTAAATTAGACCAAACCATTTCTAAAAAGTTAACCTTTAACGCAAGTGCTAGATTGACAAATACAGTGGTAGATGGTGCTGGAACTTCAGGAAGAGCACAGTTAAGCATTAAAGATGCGGTTCAAACAAGACCTGTAAATGGTATTGCAGACGAATTAGATATTGATGTAAATACAGTTGACCCTAATGATGATTTTAATTCTTTCATTAAAAGCTTAGTAAGTCCTTTAGAGCTTACTAAACAAGATTGGCGTGAACGAACTACCAATGATTACATTATTAATGGCTCTCTAACCTATGATGTTTTAGATAATTTAATAGCGAAAACTACCTTTACTACCTCCAGACAGTTTGAGAATAATCTTAGGTATTATGGCCCTTTAACTGGTGAGTCATTTAATAATGGTGGTAGTCTTCCTTTAGGGCAAAAAACTAATTATGAGAGAACTTCGCTTCGTTGGTTAAATACCTTAAACTATAAGGTAGCTAATCTGTCAAATCAAAAATTAGACTTTTTAGTGGGGCATGAAATTTATACCACTGGCGGAAATTCAGCATTCATTCGTTCGGAAGATTTCAGAGCTTCTATTACGCCAGAAGAGCTTTTTGCCAACATGACCTTTGGTAGAACAGACAGACTGGAAACTTCAGTTTTTACAAAGTCAAATAGAGTTTCTGTGTTTGGTAGAGCAGATTATCAATTAAATAATAAATACCTAGCTACACTAACTGTTCGTGGAGATGCGTCTAGCAAGTTTGCAAAAAACAATAGAGTAGGTATTTTCCCTGCCATAGCTTTGGGCTGGAAACTATCTGAAGAAGCTTTTTTAGCAGATGTAAATTGGCTTGATGAATTAAAACTACGTGCCAGTTACGGTGAGACGGGTAATGATAGAATTGACCCAACTGCTACACAGTTTTTATTTGAAGGTTCCACTAATCGTGGTCCTGGTTTTGGGAATTTTGACAATGCCTACTATACACCTACTGGTTCTACACTATATAATCCTGATATCATTTGGGAAACCACAGTTAATAGAAACTTAGGCCTTGATTTTACGTTGTATAAATCTCGTATCACGGGTAGTTTAGATATTTACAAGAACACTACTAGAGATTTATTACTGCGTTCTGCCATTCCTTCTAACACTGGTTTTTCTACACAGTGGAATAATATAGGTAGTACTTCTAATCAAGGAATTGAGTTAGGAATTAATGCCTTCTTGATTGATAACGATGATTTCACCTTAAGTGCGAATTTTAATATTGGTAGGAATAATGCCAAGATTGAAAAACTAGATGGTACTGATTCTAGATTTTTCCAATCTAACTGGGCTAGCACAGACCTAAAAGACAGAGACGATTATTACATAGAAGTAGGTGGCCGCCTAGGTGATATTTACGGTTATGTGACAGACGGATTTTATGCTACTTCTGATTTTGCATCTTATGATGCTGTCTCTGGTTCATATATTCTAAAAGAGGGCGTGCCTAATGCTTCAGGAACAGTAGGTAATACTAATTTAAGACCAGGCTTTTTGAAGCTAAAAGATTTAAACGGTGATGGTATAATTAATAGCGAAGACCGTCAGGTCATCGGAAATGCTTTGCCAGCTGCTCAGGGTGGTTTTGGTTTAAGCAGTAGCTTCAAAGGTTTTGACGCCTCCGTTTTCTTTAACTGGTCTTTTGGTAACGATATCTATAACACTGGTAAAATTCAATACAATCAATTTAGACGTGTGACTTATGGTAACCTTTTAAGCACCATGAGCATTGATAATAGGTTTAGCTATTTAGATGTGGATGGTAGCATAACGGGTGTTGCTGGTGATTTAGTTACAGATTTAGACCAATTAGCTCAGTTAAATGCTGATAAAGAAATTTGGTCTCATGGTAGTTATGGAGTGGCTCAGGCAGTAATTCACTCCTGGGCAGTAGAAGATGGTTCTTTTTTAAGACTTAATAATTTGAATATAGGATACTCGCTTCCGCGAAACCTAATTTCTAAAGTCAAAATGAACCAAGTTAGAATTTATGCTACAGGTAATAACCTTAAACTGTGGACAAAGTATAGCGGCTATGACCCAGAGGTGAGTACTAGCAGAGGAGGAAGCTCTTATTCAGGGCTGACACCTGGTGTAGATTACTCTTCCTTCCCAAGAAGCCGTTCTTATACTTTTGGAGTGAACATAACTTTCTAATTCTGAATAATTTAAATAAAAACAGAAATGAAATTAAGATTATTAATATTGGCCTTTTCTCTCACAATATTTTCTTGTGAAGACTTTTTAGACCCGGTTTCGCCATCCACTTTTGATACAAACTACGTTTTTTCTAACGTTGACGATACCCGAAGAGGTGTAAATGCTATATATGTACAGTTTGGTGTTGATGGTTTTAGATCAAGGCTATCAAACAACATGACCGGTAATACTGATGTAGAGCATCAAAGTGGTTGGACTAGTTCAGGAGATCGTTACCAAATATGGAATTTAGATGCACTTTCTACCAACGGTGATTTACGTCAGTTTTGGAATGCCGCTTATACAGCTATTAGAGATGCAAATATCGCCATTGAGGGAATAGAAGCTAGTGATGCTTTAAATTCCAATGAGCCGCAAGAGGTAAAATTGATGAATCATATGCTTGGGGAAGCTTATACTTTAAGAGCATATTGGTATAGCATGCTGACTTATTATTTTGGCGATGTTCCTAATGTAAGATTGGCTCCCAAAGCGGGTGTTGAATTTTATCTTCCTCGTGAAGATAGAAATGTAATTCTTACTGACGTAATCAATGATATGATAGCGGTAGAAGAAAATATGATGTGGGGAGACGAAACTCCATATGGTATAGAGCAGGTAAATAGAGAGTATACATTAGCTTTAATAGCAAGGTTAGCTCTGCAAAGAGGGGGTTATTATCTAACACCAGATTTAGAAATGAAGCGTGAAGGTGATTACCTAGATTATTACCAAATAGCTAAAGATTATACCTCAAAGTTGATAGCAATGAAAGACAGAGAGTTGCCATCAGACTATCGTCAAGTATTCTTAAATCAAAGCAAGTTTGTTAGTCCTACTAATAGCGAGATACTTTTTGAAGTACCATTTGCTTTAGGTAATGGCGATGTGGCTTGGAATATAGGAATCACAGTACAAGGTGGTGCTACTGCAAATCACGCTTTCGGGTCTGGGAGTAATTATATGGCTATTCCGCCAAGTTATTATTTCTCTTTTGACAAAAAGGACATTCGTCGTGATGTAACATGTGCTTTATACCGTGTCAATACGGCCTTTGAAGAGGAGTTTGTTTCTTCCCCTACAAACATTGCTCAGGGAAAATGGAGTCGTCACTTTTTAGACAATGCTCCAGGTTCTAGTACGGCAAAAGGTACTGGTATTAACTGGCCTATGATGCGTTATGCTGATGTTCTTCTTATGAATGCAGAGGCAGAAAATGAGCTTAATGGTCCTTCTTCGCTAGCACAAACTGCTTTAGCTAGAGTAAGACAGCGAGCTTTCCCAGAGGCAGAATGGGCGTCAAAAGTAGATACTTATATAGCTGGTGTCTCAGGAAGTAAAGATGCCTTTTTTGATGCTATTGTTGATGAAAGAGCTTGGGAGTTTGGTGGTGAAATGATAAGAAAATATGAACTTATTAGATGGGGCATTTACTCAGAAAAAGTAGCAGAGACGGTTCAGACTTTGAAAGAGATGACTGATGCCGCTGTTTCAGGAACGGGGAAATATTCTGACTTACCTGATTACATGTATTGGAAAAGAGATGAGAGCGGAAAGTTCGTAATCTTAAATCCAGATGAAAAAATATTGGCAGCACCAGACGATAGCTGGATAAGACAGCCATTTTTGATTGACATGTATGACGAGATAGAAACTTATGACCCTTGGATTACTAGAGACTGGGCAAACTACATTAATGGTCCTAAACCTGGTGTGGCAAGATATATTTTCCCTGTACCGGAGGAAGCGGTTTCTGCCAGTAGAGGAACTATTTCAAATGATGGGTATCAATTTTAAGCTAACTACTAATTGAAATAAGATGAAGAATACTATAAAAAATACTACAAATTGGATGTTAGCACTTATCGCCGTCATGGCGGTATTTGTAACCGCCTGCGAAAAAGATATTGTGTATGAAAAAACACGACTCTTTAGACCCGTATTGGGAAGTCAGTTGGAAGCAATTGAAAATAAAATTGAAGTAAATCTCGGAAACATAAAGGAAGCTACTTCTTATACTTTAGAAGTAAGTAGAGATTCTTTTAATGTGGTCGATTATCAGTTTGAAATTGATACAAGCTACTTTTTAATTGATGAAAATTTATTAGGAGAAGAACTGCTTTATAATACACTCTATCAAATAAGAGCAACTGCTCATGCAGCCGATCCTCAATATGATAGTCGAGCAGCAGATTTAGGGGCCGTAAGAACAGAGCGTTTTCCTTCTATTCTGAATTTACCTAAAATTAATGACGTCATAGATACCAAGGCAAAAGTGACTTGGGCTATTGCAGGTGCGGCTGTTACGGGTGTTAAAACTTTCTCTTCTGAAGATTTAAGGTTAACCACACCTTTGGCGTCTTATGATGTTTCTCCTAATGACCAAACTGCCGGTGAAACTATTATAGACGGCTTAGAACCAGACTCCAAATATCAAATCGCTATTTATAGTGGAGATAAATTAAGAGGGTGGGTGGATTATGAAACCTTGGTGGCAGGAGTTGACCCTAATGCAGGTAATGTGATTGACCTAAGTGATAATGAAGATCCTGATGCACTAGCATCTGCGGTGCTGGCTGCCGGTGATGGAATGATTGTTCTTTTGAAAAAAGGAGTAACATATAATTTTCCAACGGAGCGTCTAGATAAATCAATCACAATAAAAGGTGCTTATGGTTTTGAAGAAAATAAAGCTGCGATGTTTACTACAGGAAACTGGAATGTAGCGGAGGGTGCCAAGATAGACCATATAGTTTTTGATGATATTGAACTTATGGGTGAAGATATAGGTGGAGACTATGTTTTCAATATTAATAACAGTGGTGACGCTACCATCATTAATGAACTACGTTTTGAGAACTGCATTCTTCATGACTTCCGTGGCGTAATGAGATTGCGAAGTGATGTGTTCGTTAAAAATTATACTATCTCTAATTCAATAGTACGTGATATTGGTGGATACGGTGTGTTTACATGCGATACAGATGGTGATGACAAGGCGGCTATTGACAATGTGATTTTCCAAAACTCTACATTTTATAGAGTCAATACTTTTTTATCTACCCGTCAAAGTGTACAGAGCTTCCTAATAGATGGATGTACGGTTAATCAGGTAGCTGCTACGGGTCAAAGAGTTTTCCGTTTTAGAGGAAAAGAAGGTAAAAGTGATGTGGTAAATGGCCTAACAATTTCTAATACTATATGGGGTCACGGCTGGGACAGCTCAGAATCGGGCGATTTAAGTGTTCAGTTAATAGGCGGAGGTCTGGAAGCTACCAGTTTCAACATTGTAAACACATGGGGTACTTCTGATTTTCAGGCTCGGGAAGGTACCGAAATGGCAGGTTTCCCTGCTCTTAATTATAGTGGTGAGGCTAGTAATTTATGGCTTGACCCATATAATGGAGATTTTAATATTCAAGATAATGGCTTCGGTGGGAGATTTGACGCAGGAGATCCTAGATGGAGAGCAAAACTTTAACAGTAAAGTAATAATGGTTGAATTTAAAAGTATGGTCATTTTGACCATGCTTTTTTTCTTTAAAAAACTATGAAGTATATATTGTTATTAACGGCTTTTTTGCTTTCGAAATGCGAAGAAACTACCATTTACGGTAGTAAAGATTTAGATATAGCACCTGAAAAGCCTTCGAGTATAAAACAAAGTCAGGATGAGCTTCTTGCTTTTCCAAGTGCTGAAGGTTTTGGTCAAGATGCCACGGGTGGCCGTGGAGGTAAGGTGCTTTTTGTGACCAATCTAAATGATAGTGGTACAGGTAGTTTTAGATGGGCTGTGCAGCAATCTGGAGCTCGGTATATACTCTTTAAGGTTTCAGGAACCATTGCCCTCAAATCAAAATTAGTAGTAAGTAATGGTGATTTAACGATAGCTGGTCAATCAGCTCCTGGCGACGGTATTTGTATTAAAGATTACCCAGTCGTTTTAGATGCAGACAATATCATTATTCGCTTTATGCGATTTAGGCTTGGCGATGCTGCTGCTCAGCAAGCCGATGGTTTAGAAGCTAGATTTCATAAAAATATTATGATAGACCACTGTTCCATAAGTTGGTCTTCTGACGAAACTGCCACGTTCTATCAAAATGAAAACACCACCCTGCAGTGGTGCATGATTAGCGAAAGTTTGACTAACTCGGTCCATGAAAAAGGCTCGCATGGCTACGGTGGTATTTGGGGCGGTAAGAAAGCTACTTTTCATCATAACCTTTTTGCCCATCATCAGAGCCGAACACCGCGTTTTGGAGAAAGAGCAAACGAGGCATTCGCTTTGACGGACTTGGTAGATATGAGAAATAATGTCATCTATAATTGGGGTGCGAATGGCTGTTACGGTGGTGAGGCTATGAACGTCAATATGGTGAACAACTATTACAAACCAGGGCCAGCAACACCTAATTCTAAAAAAGAACGAATAGTTTCTATCGACAAAAATCTTAGCCCAGAGGCGGCGGTTTATAATATTTGGGGCAAATATTACATAGCAGGAAATAAGGTAGAGGGGAGTCAAAGAGCTACAGATGATAACTGGACTTATGGCGTCAAAAATCAGTTTCATTCTAAATATGGGGTCATAACAGATGCGATTTTGAATATCATCAAAATCTCACAGCCACATGATATTTTTGATAATGTTACTACTCATTCTGCTGATGAAGCTTATCTGAAAGTACTGGCAGCTTGCGGAGCATCTTATAAACTAGATGCGGTGGATAAACGGATTTTAGAAGAGGTGGCAAATACCACTTTTACCTTTAAAGGAAGTAACGGTTCTGAAAATGGAATAATAGATTCGCAAGAAGATGTAGGTGGTTTTCCTGTACTAAATCAAACAGAAAGCCCAATAGATAGCTCAGAAGATGGTATGCCGGATGAGTGGAAAAAGTTAAAAGGATTAGATATTTCAAAAGACCAGTCTACAGGTCGCCAGCTTTCTACGGCTTATGACAATGTGGAGGTATATTTAAATGAATTAGTAAAAGAAATAGTAGAAAAACAGATATGAAAAAAATACTTTTTTTGATTTTAGTAATGGGAAGTGCTTTCAGATTAAGTGCTCAGGAGGAGGTTTATAACCCGAATTTACCAGATGGGAAGTACAAAAACCCTATCATACATGCGGATTACTCAGACCCTGATGCCATTCGAGTGGGAGATGATTATTTTATGGTGTCGTCTAGTTTTAGTCATTTTCCTGGTTTGCCTATTTTACATTCTAAAGATTTGGTAAACTGGGAAATAATAGGCCATGCGGCTCTTTCTTATCCTGATGCAGTTTTTGAAAATCCACAACATGGAGATGCTATTTGGGCTCCAAGTATTCGTTATCATGATGGCGAGTATTTTATTTATTATGGTGACCCTGATAGAGGAGTTTTCATGACTAAAACCACCGACCCTTTTGGGAAATGGGAGCCTTTAAAATTGATAAAGAAAGTGGTGGGTTGGATAGACTGCTGTCCACTTTGGGATGATGATGGCAAAGCCTACTTGGTACATGCGTATGCTAATAGCCGCTCTGGAATCAAAAGTGTTTTATTGATCAATGAAATGACACCAGATGGTAATGAAATTTTAGGCACTTCTACTTTGGTTTTTAATGGTCAAAAAGGGCATGAAACCATTGAAGGCCCTAAGCTTTATAAGCGTAAAGACTATTACTACATTTTTGCTCCAGCAGGTGGGGTGTCAACGGGTTGGCAAACCATTTTAAGGTCAAAAAAAATATATGGTCCATATGTAGACAAGATAGTTTTAGAGCAAGGAAGTACTAACATAAATGGACCTCACCAAGGTGCATGGCTTGATACCCAAACGGGCGAGGAGTGGTTTATACATTTCCAAGATAAGATGGCTTACGGAAGGGTGGTTTTACTTCAACCAATGTCATGGAAAGATGGCTGGCCTGTAATGGGAGTTGATTATGATGGAAATGGGGTAGGAGAACCTGTGGCGGAGTTTAAGAAGCCAAACATTGGCAAAGTGTTTAGCGATGTTAAAGTACCTCAAACCTCTGACGAGTTTAATGCTACTAAGCTAGGGCTGCAATGGCAATGGCAGGCCAATTCTAAAAAAGAGTGGTATGCTCTCACGGGGAAAAGCTTAAGGTTAAATGCCCAGAAATTTGATTATAATAACCTTTGGCCTGTTAGTAGTATTCTCTTGCAAAAGTTTCCTGCCATGGATTTTGCTGCAAGCACAAAACTTAAACTAAACGCTCTTACTGAAGGTGAAAAGGCAGGTTTAATAGTTTTTGGAATGGATTACGCCTATGTAAGTATAGAAAAGAAAGGGACTAAGTACCTAGTGAAAATGGTAGCGTGCATGGATGCTGAGGGTGGCAAAGATGAAAAGATACTTGATGTTATAGAGATTGATCAAAACGACATTCACTTTAAAGTGGAGGTAACATCTTCTACAAATGCTAAGAACGTACCAGTGGCAAAGTGTCAATTTGCCTATAGTTTGGACGGGAAAAAGTTTACTACCCTAGAAGAAAGCTTTAAGGCCAATAAAGGTAAATGGGTGGGAGCTAAAGTTGGTCTTTTTGCTACCTCTAAGGAGGAGAAAGCAGGATATGTGGAAGCAGACTGGTTTAGAATAAGTAAGTAATTACCAGTCAGCTATTTGCTGTAAGAATTGTACTTTAAGGTGGGATACTTAAACATAAAGTGAAATCAGTTTATATGATTTAGTAATCAAGTATCTTCGCGGCTATGTGGATGTATTTAGGTCTTTTAGCGGCACTTTTCTTAGGATTACATAACTTATGTAAAAAACATGCAGTGCAGGGAAATGAAATTTTCCCTGTGCTCTTAGGTACTGTTTCTGCCGGGTTTTTATTGATTCTTCCCTTTTTCATAGGCTCTATTTTTTATCCAGAAGCTACTAAAGAGATTGGTTTTTATGTAGAAGGTATTCCGTGGTCTACGCACGGATTTATATTTATTAAATCTATGATAATGGCGGCTTCTTGGGTTTTGGCCTATGAGGCTTTGAAACATTTGCCTATTACCATTGTTACACCTATAAGGTCTGCAGGGCCATTTTTTACTTTTATAGGAGCTTTGGTGATTTATCAAGAACGCCCTAACTTTTACCAATGGATTGGCTTTTTTCTCATCATATTTTCAGTTTTTCTTTATTCTAGAATTGGCAAGAAAGAAGGAATAAACTTCAAAAACAATAAATGGATTTACGCCATTATTGGAGCCACATTTTTAGGAGCTACTAGCGGCCTTTATGATAAATATTTGGTACAGAGTCTGAACTTAAATCCGCAAACCTTACAATTTTGGTTTTGCTGGTATACCATTCTTATATTATTAGTCATTCTATCCATCACTTGGTTTCCCTTTAAAGCAAAACGCCAAGCGTTCATCTGGCGATGGAGCATACCAGCAGTGGGGATTTTGCTACAAACAGCCGACTATTTCTACTTCAAAGCCTTACAAGACCCAGATGCATTAATTATGCTGCTTTCGGCGATAAAGCGGAGTCAAATTTTAATAGCGGTCTTGGTAGGCGGATTGATTTTCAAAGAAAAGAACAAGCGTAAAAAGCTTATTCCATTAGTCGGAATTATGATTGGCGTAGCCTTGATTATGTTTTTTAAATAGAAAAAGCCAACCCAAAAAATATGAGTTGGCTTTAGAATATATAAACGTTAAAATCTTTTCGGCTTAATTAAATCCGAATTTTATCAAACCTTTTTTGCTCAATTTTAGGGCTTCCATTGGCTCCATGCCATCAAAAACTTGGTCTTGCTCCACTATATAGTATTCCATACCTGAAAGCTCAGCTTTATCTAAGATTTTCTTGAAATCAATGGTTCCTTGTCCTACTGGGGCAAATCTACCTTGCTCATCCATGTCTTTTACATGCCAGATTTTAAAACGACCAGGGTACTTTTCAAAATAAGCTATTGGGTCAGCACCAGCTTTAGTTACCCAGTAAAGGTCCATCTGGAAGTTTACAAACTCAGGGTCTAAGTGCTCAAGTAAATACTCAATTGGTATTACACCGTTAGCATCTTCTTTAAACTCAAAGTCATGATTGTGATAAAGAAACTCTAAACCAGCCGCTTTTGCTTTACGCGAAATAACGTCTAAAATGTTTGTTAGCTTCTCAATATTATCTTCCATTGACAGTGTTCTAGTTTTTGGGTCAAACTTAAACATGCCCATTGGAGGTACAGGAGCTATGAAATACTTAAAACCCGCAGCT
This sequence comes from uncultured Arcticibacterium sp., assembly GCF_964021845.1. NCBI lineage: Bacteria > Pseudomonadati > Bacteroidota > Cytophagia > Cytophagales > Leadbetterellaceae > Arcticibacterium > uncultured Arcticibacterium sp. Next base: position 39,106 of record NZ_CAXHZC010000008.1, read on the forward strand.
TTAACGTCAGCCACTAATACATCTGCATTGTCTAAAGTCATAGACCCCATGTGAACACTTATTGGCTTTAGTCCTAAGCTTTTCATGTATTTCTTAAACTCCTTAGGAGCCATTCCATAAAATTTGCCATCCTTATAGTCTACCGCCTCAATGTACTTATAACCTAGCTCAGCTACTTCTTTCAAAGTGGCTTTAGCATCTTTGCCCATTTCGTTTCTGACAGTATATAGGGTCATGCCACCCCATTTGTCTTGAGCCATCATGGATGTACTCATAGAGAGCAACAGAATGGCGGTCAATATTTTAGTGAAAAGTGTCTTTTTCATAAATTAAAATTCGAGTTTATTATTAAAGCCCACAATGTACTGAATGTTGGAATATATAAAGATATTTTTAGACATAATGTATTCTTTATTCGATGAATCGCTGGTGCTCTTTACTCTGGAAAAAGCTGTTGAAAAACAGCAAATACGCTCTATCATAAAGGTTTAAACACAAAAAAGCTACCTCGATCTTAACTCGAAGTAGCTTAAATTAATTGATATATTTAAATTACATCACGCTGCTTTCTACTATTTCACCGCAGCCTATTCTTGGCCCTGCCGCTCCAGACGGTTGACTTGAAAAGTCGTCAGGTCCTTCATGAATTATTATTGCTTTCCCTAAAATGTTCTTATTAGCATCTTCACAACCAATACACCATTTATCGGTTTCTAAGCTTAGTGTACCTACGCTGTCTTCTCCTACTTCTAAATTTCCAATATCACCTACATGAAAGGGTGGCATACCCCATTTTCCATGAGCACGGTTTGTTGGATTCCAGTGGCCGCCAGCACTTTTTCCATCATCTGCACTGCAGTCACCATTCTCGTGAATGTGTATGGCATGACTTCCTGGACTTAAGCCTTTTATTTCAGCATCAATTTCTACTTCGCCGTCTTTTTCTTCAAAACTCACCGTTCCTGAAGTCATACTTCCGCTTTTAGCGTCAATAACTGCTACGGCATTTCTTTCTTCCATTAATAGGATGCCTTCATCATCTGTGTCTGACTCTGATGAGCTGCTATCGCAAGAAAAAAGGAAGGGTATTAGAGCTATGGATAAGATTATCTTTTTCATGTTTTTTGGCTTTTAGTTTACATTGGAAAAGAGATAAATTATTGTTCCAAGCTTTTTTTAACTGTTGGCTGTGGAGGTTTTTCAACTTCTTTTGTGGAATTTGTGAATGTATTTGGGCTTTGCCAAAAGGAGATATGTTTGAGTCAAACAACAATTATCTGCTATTTTAGCAAACCACTTTCAATCCCAATATCATATGATACGCCATACCGTTGTTTTTAAATTAAAATACCCGAAAGGCTCTGCCGAGGAACAAAAATTCTTAGCTGCCGCTCAAAAACTATCTGCTTTACCGGGTGTTCAAAAGTTTGAATGTTTAAGACAAATAGGGAAGAAGAATAACTTTGATTTTGGGCTTTCTATGGAGTTTGAAAACATGGAAGCTTATGAGGGCTATAATAGTCACCCTGAGCATACTAATTTTGTCCAAACCTTTTGGTTAAGAGATGTCGCTGACTTTCTTGAAATTGATTACGAGCCTTATTCCTAACGAATTTTTAGAGCCTTTTCTGGATAATTAGTGATAATTCCATCAATGCCTAAATCTACCAGCTCTTTCATTTGAGCTTCATCGTTTACGGTCCATTGCCATACTTCCAAACCTTGTTTGTGAGCTTGGGCTATGTATTCTTTAGTGATTTTTGTTCTGGTTCCTACGCCTATGGCGGTTGCGTCTAATACATTGGCGTAGTCTAGCATATGTTCGTCGGCCGTTCCCTTAAGGTAGAGAATCGGTATTTGACTGTCAAGTTTTCTGAATTTTGCCAACACTGGGTAGTAAAAAGAAAAGATAATTACCTCATCATTTACTTTAAGGTCATCGACGGTTTTCATTACACCTTCTTCTATGCCATAGACTTTGACCTCTATACATACCTTTATTTTGCCTTTTGCCATGGCCAAAGTTTCTCTTAAAGTGGGGATTTTGACATCGGCGTACTGTTTGCCAAACTCTTTGGGAGCACCAACGGTTACTTGACTTATTTCGGCATAAGTCATCTCTTCTATTTTGCCCTGTTTGTTATTGGAGCTTGTTCTTTTAACGTCATAGTCATGAATCACCACTAGTGAGTCGTCTTTTGTTCTATGTACGTCTAGTTCAAAATATTCCGCACCTGCGTCAATCGCTTTTTGAAAAGCAATAAGTGTATTTTCAGGAGCAGCACTAGAGAAACCTCTATGGGCAATGACTTTGGTTTGAGCTTGTGTAGCAAAAACAGAAAGAATGGTTAAGAAGCTGAGAATTACTTTTTTCATGGCTTGAGGTTGAATGAGCGTGCAAATAAATAAAAAAAGGGCGTCAAATGCCTTTTTAAAAATGAAGGTTTTGTTAAGAAAAGGCTCTCTTTAGTCAATAACCTTGATAAATACCCTTTAAGAAGACAAAGAAACAATCCTGGCTTCTTTGTCTTTTTTTGAGCTTTCTACTTCGCAGAAAACTTATACATGGTAGTAGTTTCGTAGGTTTCGCCAGGTCTTAGTGTAGTGCTTGGGTAATCTGGCTTGTTAGGAGCATCTGGATAGTGCTCTGTTTCTAAGCAGAATCCCCATCTCTTTTTGTAGTTCACTCCTTTATGTCCTGTCAGGTTTCCTGTTAAAAAGTTTCCGGTGTAAAATTGAACCGCAGGTTCTGTGGTATAAACCTCCATCACTCTACCGGTGGTAGGCTCATATACAGAGGCTCCCAGTTTCATTTCGTCAGACTTATCAGTAAATACCCAGGCGTGGTCATATCCGCCGCCTCGGCTTATTTGTGTATCAGTAGTGTCATTAATTCTATCACCAATTACATGTGAGGTAGTAAAGTCAAAGGGCGTTCCTGCTACTGACTCAGGCATTCCAAAAGGAATCAAACCTTTATCTACTGGTAAATACGTGTCTGCATGAATTGTAACCTCATGCCCTAAAACATCTCTTTCAAAACCCCCAAGGTTAAAGTAAGAGTGGTTGGTCATATTTACAACCGTTGGTTTATCTGTGGTGGCCTTATAGTCTATTTTAAGAGCATCGTCTGGCATTAAGGTATAAGTGACCGTAGCACTTAAATTTCCGGGGAAACCGCCTGCTCCGTCTGGTGAAACTGTAGTCAGTTTTAAAGTTGGGTTTTCGCTGTCTACTATTTCAGCATCCCAAAGGTTTTTGTCAACTCCAAAACCACCACTGTGGAGGTTATTGACACCGTTATTTGCTACCAATTGAAATTCTTCACCATCTAATGAAAATTTGGCGTTGCCAATTCTGTTTCCAAAACGGCCTACTAGCGTACCAAAGAAAGAAGCACCATCAAAATAGTCTTCCAATTTGGTCATGCCTAAGTTCACATTTTCATAATTACCATCTCTATCTGGGGCTGTCCAAGTAATAATTTTTCCACCATAGTTAGTAATGGTGACTTCCATGCCTTTGGCATTTTTTAGGGTGAATATGCTGGTTTCTCTGCCATCGGCTAGTTTGCCATAAACTGCTTCAGAAATGCTAGCGAGTTTGTTTTCGTTTGATGATTCTTCTGAATTTGAATTACAGGATGTTGTCATAAGTATTGTTAAAAAGAAAAGAGTGAGTTGTTTCATGATTAAAATCTTAATTAGGGTTGTAAAAGTAATTTCTTCGAGAGTGGAGGTTTATTACTTGAGGTTAAATTTAGCATAAAAAACCCTCTTCCTAATAAGACTAAGAAGAGGGTTTAGATAAATATTCTAAATGCCTAGCTGAAATAAATCATAACCCAGACTACAATAGAAATTACAAATAAACTGGCTCCGATGTCAATCCAGTTGAAACTTGCTTTGTTTTTAGCCTTGTCTTCATCACTAACCGTACTAAGCGTAAGTCCAGCGATATCTTTTTTGTCTTGCTCTTTTGTAAACATAGATACTATTACGGCTATGGCCACACAGTATAAAAAGAAGAAAGAAGAGAACTTCAAGAAGTTCATATCGGCAAAGTTGTATATCATGCTACCTTCTGTCATGGAGTCTTTAGTGACCTCTAAACCAAGACGAATGGCCGCAATTATTATCCCGGAGAAAAGGGTAGCCAATGCTCCTTTGTTGTTGATTCTACTAGAGAAAATTCCTAATAAGAATACAGCAGTAATAGGTGGAGCTATATAAGACTGCACATTTTGTAGGTACTCATAAAGTGTACCACCTGCTAATCTTTCAATAATTGGTACCCAAAGAATACCTAGTAAAACCACCACGCCAGTGGCTATTCTACCTACTTGCACCATTTTCTGCTCAGAAGCTTCTGGCTTAAGTTTTTTGTAAATGTCAATAGTGAAAAGGGTAGAGCAACTGTTAAATACAGATGCCAAAGATGACATCAATGCTGCCATAAGGCCGGCTGCTACTAAACCTCTCAAACCTGCAGGTAAAACGTGCATCATTAAGGCTGGGAAAGCTCTATCTGGCGTAGCCCATTCTAGTTCACCTCTCATTTTTAATACAAGAGCAATTACCCCAGGAATTAGGAATAAGAATACTGGCATTAACTTTAAGAATGCTCCAAATATACTTCCTCGTCTTCCTTCTTTAATATTTTTGGCAGTAAGCACACGCTGTACAATTACTTGGTCAGTACACCAATACCAAATACCTACAATGGATGAAGAAAGTACCAACCAGTGCCATGGATAATCTTTGTCGTCCATAGAACGCCACATATTCATATATTCAGGGCCTACGGTGTCTACCACACTATTCCAGCCACCTGCAGCATCTAAACCTAAGAATGTTAACATGGCCGCACCTACCACTAATATAATGGCCTGAAGGGTTTCTGTGTAAACCACAGCTCTCATACCGCCCAATACGGTATAAATACCTGTTAAAATTACAGTAGCTAATGCACCTTGCATAAATGTTACACCCAAAAGCGTAGAGATTACAATTCCCCCAGCGTATAGCGTTACAGATACTTTTGTCAATACATAAGCCGCTAAACTGAAAAGAGACAAGAACCATCTGGCTTCAGAACCAAACCTTTTTTCAAGAAACTCGGGCATGGTGAAGACATTGCTTCTTACATAGAATGGTAAAAACAACCATCCTAAAAGAACCACTACCCAAGCGTGTAGCTCATAAATTAATAAAGGGAACTTGTCTGCAGCTCCAGAGCCAGCAAGACCTACCACGTGTTCGGAGCCAATATTGGAGGCGAAGATAGACGCACCTACAACAAACCAGCCCATGTTTCTTCCAGCTAAAAAATAGTCTTCGCTATTCTCCTGTTTTTTAGAGACCACCCACCAGGCAACAGCTAGTAGTAAGGCGAAATACGCCGCTATAACTACCCAGTCAAGGGTTACTAAAGTATTCATATATTTTTAAGGTTTAGATTAAATAAGTGTAAGATTGACAATTATAAATATTCTATTTGTTTTGCACTAATTTTTCGAAGAAAAAATATGATTTAACTCAGTATAAACTTACAAATATAATTCTAGCAGATAACCTAAAATCATTAAGTTTCAGTTAAAGGCATTAGAAGTTCAGAACTTTAAAGAAAGAACTTGGATGCAGAAATAGCTACCACCACTATAAGTACGCGGTATATCCAGACATTGGCATTAGGGATTTTGGCAATGAACCGTACACCAAGCCACGCTCCAATAGACTGAAAAATGCCCATTAGGATTCCATAACCAAAATGAACCTTGCCGTAATAAATAAATAGAGCTAAGGCAGGAACCGTAAATATGAAGGTTATTAAAAGTTTGATTCCATTGGCTTGTTTAAGGCTGTATTTAGAAACTAGTACCATGCCTGCAAGAAGAAAGACACCCACACCTGCTTGAAGAAAACCACCATAAATGCCAATGAAGAAAAAGGCGAGTAAGGAGGTCCAATGCTTTTTCTTTTCCCCGCTGTCTAAAGTTTCTTGAAGCCATTTTTGAGGTTTAAAAAGTAAAACTATGAGCATAACTATCATTAAGATACCTATGCTATAGTTCATGGTTTTTTCGTCTAAATCTACCGCTATTTTAGAACCAATAATAGACCCAATTACGGCAGGAATAGCAAGCCACTCTACACCTTTATATAAACCGGGGAAAGTTTTATTATACCTAAGAGATGCTACGCCAGATTGCATAAAAACGCCGATTCTATTGGTGGCATTTGCTACAGAAGGTGGTAAGCCACACATGAAAATGAATATTGGAAGTGTAATTAAAGAACCACTTCCGGCCAATGTATTTATAACACCCGTGAATAATCCAGCAAAAGCAAATAACAGAAAATCAACCAGCGATAAGTCTATGTCCATTTAAATAGTAGTTTTAGACAAATGTAAACATGCTGGTTTAACTTTTAGCGAATCTGTTAATCAAATCAATCAGCTTGGTTTAGTCGGTAGTTAAATGTCAATACTGCCGAACGTCTGGTACGTTGTGATTTCCCCACGGTTGTGAAGTTTGGTCCAAAACCCTCGAATCGGTTTACTCTAGAATTTAGTATGTCTAAAATACTAAGGCTTAATGTTCCTTTGTTTTCAAATAGTCCTTTACTAGCTGAGAAGTCAAAGAAATAGATGGCCTTTCTTAAATCTTGAGCACCTCTTTGCGGAGCATTATAATTTGCTCTAAACTGGATTTTGATGTCGTTAGACAGCGTAAATCTTGACGTTTGACGGGCAAACCATGAATTAGTTTCGGTCAAATAGGTTTCATTAATATTGGTTCCGTCTGTTTCGCCATGAAATGCATTTACATTAAGGTCCAACTTCCACCATTTGGTAGGCTCAAATGTGGAGGTAAATTCTATACCGTAAGCCTGAGCAGAGTTAAGGTTTTCAGGGAAAGTAGTGGCTAAACCATCAGAATCAACCGTTCTAATTCTTTCAATAACGTCATCAGTTTGACGTAAGTAAATGGAAGAGGTGAAAGAACCTTTGTCAAAGTATTTGACATGGCCTAATTCAAACACGTCAGAGTATTCTGGGTTTAGGTCTGGGTTTCCACTAAAGAAGTTTCTGCTATCAGAAACGGTATAAAAAGGACTTAGGTCATTATACTGGGGTCTTCTGATACGGCGACTATAGCTCAGCTGAATGGCGTGGTCTTTCGGCAAATCATAAGTAAGGTGAGCACTAGGAAAGAGGTTGACGTACTTTCGAGGGTTTCTTTCGTTTGTTTTCTCTAGAATGGTTGCAATGTTTGTCCACTCCGAACGTAAACCAGCTTGGTATGAAATCTTGTTCTGTTTGTTACCAAAAATAGCGTAGGCAGCATGAATTTGCTCATTGTACCTAAAAAGGTTGTCCAGTTCTGGAATAGAGGCATTCTCAGAGGAGCCACTTACCGTGTTTACAAAATAGTCGTTCACCATTTTACGGAAATTACTTCTTGCCCCAAATTCAAATTTCCCTTCAGCACTGATTGGCTGAATATAATCTAGTTGATAAAGAAACTGCTTTTCAAACTCGTCATTGAGTGATTTTTGAACAAAAGTATTTGTAGGGTCTACCTGGCCATTAGCCAAGTTTCCTGTCTGGGTAAATAATTGGTCAGAGGTTTCAGAATGGTCTAAAAATCTAAATGAAGCAGTTAATTCATGTCCTTTCTTCTCAAAAAGCCTTTTATAACTTACCACAGTTTCACCTATTGGTTCTATCTCATCTTCTTCCTGAATTCTTAAGCTATTCGCTATTGGGTTATTTACTGAGTTTATAAAGTCTTGATAGGCATTTTCTGTGTATCGCTGACCATTTGCTCTACTTAAAAGATATGATGCGGTCAATATACTTTTCTCGCTAAAGAAGTAATCTAAACCTGCTCTTACATTGGTATTAAAACCTGTTACCTCGCCTTCGCCGTCTTGCTGCAAAATTCTTGTTTGGTCGCCATCTTCCACTTCCTGATAAAGCTCAGATAAATAAGGAGAAACGTTATAAGAAAGACCATAATTAACAAAGAAATTCAGTTTGTCTTTTCGGTAATTAAGGTTTGCGGCTACGCCATATCTAGTAGGAAGTCCCGTGCTTAATTCAAAAGAGCCATTAAAGCCTTGCTTTCTGTCTTTTTTAAGAATGATGTTTATGATACCCGCCATTCCTTCGGCTTCATATCTGGCACTTGGGTTCGTGATTATTTCTACACGCTCCACCATGCTGGCTTGTAATTGTTGTAAACCCGCCCCGCCTTTAAATGTTACTAAGCCAGAAGGTCTTCCGTCAATTAAAATTCTGACATTAGAGCTTCCTCTTAGGCTTACGGTACCATCCACGGCTACATTTACTGATGGTATATTTATCAAAACCTCAGCAGCTGAGCCACCAGCATTGGCTAAATCTTTTCCAACATTAAAAACCCTTTTGTCTAAAGAAAGCTCCATGCTACTCTTTTCTGCTCTTACCGTTACTTCGTCCAAACTGTTGGTAGAAGAAACTAATTCTAAAGCCCCTAGGTCAATATTTTTATTAGCAGCGTTTACTGAGATTGATGGTGTATTTAGGCTTTCGTAACCCATAAATTCTACATTGACATGGTATTGACCGAAGGGTAAACTAAAAGTGAATTTTCCTTCTTCGTTAGAAATATTACCATCAATAAGGCTGCTGTCTTTGGCAGAGAAAACTCTCACACTAGAAAAACCTAATGCAGTATTAGTTTCAGCGTCAGTTATTTTTCCGGTAATTTTTCCTTGCTGGGCAAAACCAAAAGAAGAGATAAGTAGGAGTAGAACGGTTTTAAATAGGGTATACTTTTTATGCATTTGAATAGGGTGAACCAATTATAGGTTCTAGGTTTGAATCAATAGTTCTTCTAATTAGGTAAAATTATCCTCTTAATTCTTAATGCACGCAAAAGGCATCAAAATGAATCAATGAATATCGACAAGGCGTAAATTTAAAGAGATTTATAGCTTAAGTACGTCCTTAATTCTCATCTAAAAGGATATTTGTCAATCTTTCTGTCACTTCTTCAGAATTAAGTCCTGAAGTGATTTTTGGATGATAAAGGAGTCTAATAAGTTCTTTATCAATGGGTGTGTAGTGGTTAGTTAAAGTCCAAGATTGTCTAAAGATGCTTTCTGCATATAGATTAGAGTCTTTGCCAAGTCCTAGAGATTGGGTCAATTCTTCACGAAGTAGATGTTTTTGAGCGGTTTCTTCTGCTCTGTAAATGTCAACATACATTCTACCTTTATAAAGTTCGTTTTGGTCATTCCAGTTTATATTGAAAAGGCCCCAATTATTATTTATTAGGTCTTGAGAGCTTGGAAATTGGTTTCCGTATTCATTTCCAGAACCGAGGAAAATATAAAAGTTTGACTTTAGCGTATCAGCGGTTATGGAAACAGAGAAACCATCAGTACTCAATTGGTTAATTTCTGCTATGATGCTGTTAAGTTCACTCATGAGGTAGTCTTCCTTTTCGCCACCTACATAAATTAACATGTCGGTATTCCACTTCCGGGTTATTTCAGTGCTTGAGCTAAACTCAAAACCTAGGGCTATTTCTTTGAAGTAGGCGATGGTTTCTTTTTGAAAAGTGTTTAGGCTTTTGGGCGTGATATCCTCATCAAAACGAGAGCAAGAGGTTATGATTAGAGCTAAAACTATGATGTAAACCTTGCTTTTCTTCATTCTATAATCGAAAATTATTATAGTTTTTATCTGTTATAACCGAAGATTATTATGTTTTTATTCGATTATAATCGAAAATTATTATAGTTTTGATACATGATAGATAGGTTGAATATCAAAAATATTGACAATAGGCTCTTTAAAGGTAAGGCAATTTTACTTTTTGGGGCACGGCAAGTGGGTAAAACTACACTGTTGGCCTATCTTATCAATGAAAGACCTGAGTCTGTATTGCACCTTGATGGCGACGAGCCTGACATTAGAAGTTTACTTTCAAATATTACTTCAACGCAGTTAAGGAATTATATAGGGGAGCATCGTATAGTATTTATTGACGAAGCCCAAAGAATCCCAAATATTGGTTTAACCTTAAAGCTCATAACCGATAAACTTAAAGATATTCAAGTGATAGCTACGGGTTCTTCTTCCTTTGAAATGGCGAATCAGATGAACGAACCATTGACGGGAAGGAAATTTGAGTTTCAACTTTTTCCATTGTCTTTTCAAGAAATGGTAAATCATCATGGCTTACTAGAAGAGAAAAGAGAGCTAGAACAAAGGTTAATTTATGGTTCATATCCTGAAGTGGTGACAAACCCATATGACGCTGAAAACTTATTAAACCTAATAGCCGATAGTTACTTATATAAAGACCTTTTAATGCTCGACTATATAAAAAAACCAAAGCTTTTAGAAAAGATTCTAAGGGCATTGGCATTGCAAATTGGGAGCGAAGTTTCTTACAATGAGTTGGCACAGCTAGTAGGGGCAGATAAAGAAACAGTAGAAAAGTATATCAACTTGTTTGAGCAAACTTTCGTGCTTTTTACTATGCCTTCTTATAGTAGAAATGTCAGGAACGAGCTAAAGAAAAGCAAGAAGATATATTTTTACGATTGCGGAATTCGGAATGCCATTTTGAATAACTATAACCCAATTCATAGGAGAACGGATGTGGGAGCCTTATGGGAGAATTATTTGATTTCGGAAAGGATTAAGAGAAATTCTTATGCGGCCAAAAGGCTTAATACTTTTTTCTGGAGGACAACCCAGCAGCAAGAGCTTGATTTTTTGGAAGAAGAGGGGGACGCTTTACGGGCATTTGAATTCAAATGGAATCAAAAGGCTAAGGCTAAAATATCAAAGACGTTTTTGAATGCTTATCCGGATACTGAAGTAAAGGTTATTTCAAAGGCTAATTATGAGGAGTTTTTGTTATCCTAGTCACAAAACCTCTGGATTTACACAATGAATCATCTTTCCCTTTTCAAAGTATTGAATAATATTTTCAGCCGAAAGTCTGGCCATTTCATCCCTAGCTTCTACCGTGGCAGAGCCAATATGAGGCAGTACACAAACATTTGGCATGTTTAAGAGCGGGTTATCTATTTCCATAGGTTCTGGGTCAGAAACATCTAATCCCGCACCCCAAATTTCGCCGTTTTGAAGAGCTTGTATTAAGGCTTTTTCGTCATGTACTTTTCCTCTTGAGGTATTTATGAAAATACTTGATGTTTTCATTTTAGAGAAAGCCTCTTTATTGAAAATTTGATGCGTTTGTTCGGACAAATTACTGTGAACAGAGATGACATCAGAAGACGCCAGTAAATCCTCAAAACTCACTAAAGTAGCGTTAAGCTCAGTGTTTGCTTTTTGATTTTCAGACCTATTGCAGTAAATGATGTTCATGTCGTAGGCCAGTTTACATTTTCTTGCCATTTCGAAACCGATGGCTCCTAAGCCAAAAATACCTAAGGTTTTACCATACATTTCTTGACCCAAATTTGCTCTAGGTTTAAATCCTGAAATCTCTCCTCTTTCTAGCTTCTTATGCATGAAGAAAAAGTTTCGGGCTGTAGCCACCATTAAACCAAAGGCAATATCCGATGTAGCCCTATTCATGGCTTGAGGGGTATGTCCTAGTGGTAGCTTTCTTTTATTACAAGCTTCCACATCCACATTGTCGTATCCTGCAGAGTATTGTGAAAGCATGAGTAATTGCGGATTAGCAGCTAAATAGTCTTCCGTAATTTTTTCTTTACTGCTCGCTAAAACCACATCGGCCCATTGTGAAGCTATTTTGAACTCTTCTACTGAAAATGGATTGTCGGAAGACTGAACCTTCAGTTCACATCCTTTTTGACGGAGTAAATTCAAACCAAGTTCTGGTATGTCTCGAGTGACTAGGATTTTTAGTTTGGATAGTTCTTTTTTCATTTTATTGGGCTTTGATGTAAATGTAAAGGGCTTTGATTAAATAACGAAAAATTTAAAACGAACAATATTGCCTTATTTTATACTTTTATCTACTGATAATAAAATTAGAGGCATGTTAAAAAAGTTAGGTCCTGGTCTTTTAGTTGCTGCTGCTGGAATAGGAGCGGGCGATATGATAATTGGTATTCAAATTGGGCTTGATTTTCAATGGGTCTTTGTGGCAGCGGTCTTATTGGCCACAGTATTGAAATACATTATTACGGTAGGTATAGCCAAATTTCAGATAGAAACTGGAACCTCTATTATTCAGTTTTGGAATACGAAAATTCCATTTTGGCTCAGATTAATTTTCATTCTGTTTTTCCTGATTTGGTCTTTTATGGTTGGGGCTGCTTTACTGTCTGCAAGTGGGCTGGCAGCTAATTCTTTACTTCCATTTTGGTCAAAGGAGACTTGGGCAGTTGTTCATTCTTTGTTAGCATTTTTGATGATTTACTTTGGTAAATATCAGTCTATCGAAAATCTCACTAAAGTTTTGATTTTACTTCTTTTTGTGATTTTAATACCGACAGCATTAGTTTTACTTTTCAAATCAGAAACATCTTCTGAAATAGTGAGTGCGGCCTATGACACACCTACCTTAATAATGAGCATCATCGGTGGTGTGGGTGGAAGTGTTACCATGCTCAGTTATACCTATTGGCTAGAGGAAAAAAACTGGAACAAAGAAAACTTGATGCCTGAAGTTAGGTTTGACTTGCGTTTTTCTTATTTCATCACAGCCTTATTTATTTTTGCTTTGATGATAATAGCGAGCAGGCTTGACATGCAAAGTGGGGAGCTAAATGGTTCAAAATTGATTTTTTCGCTAGGCGAAGTTATCGGAAATGTTTTAGGTAGTTCTTTAAAATTGCTTTTTAAAATATGCTTTTGGGGTGTTGCATTTTCCTCCGTAATTACGGTTTGGAGTGGTGTCCCATATTTATTTCAAGATTTTTATCAGGGTATTTTTAAAAGTAAGAGCAGGAGTAATGTTTCTCCAGCAGCGTCTAAACAATACAGAGCTTTTTTATTGTTTATTAGCATAGCCCCATTGATATTGACTTTTCTTCAGAATACCATCAAGAATGTGATTAATTACACGCTAATTTCTTCGATTTTTGTAGTGGGAATTAGTGTTACTTTGCTTTTGCTCTCAGGGAAAAAAGGTAAAATATCAAACGACGTGTTCTCAAAGTTTATCCTTGCAATAAGTGTTCTTGTTTTTGCGAGTCTCTTACTCTGGCAGGTATTTCATTAATTATCAGAAGATGTTACTAAAAAATACGTTAAGCTTCTTTAAAATTAAGCCGGTGGCGGCATTGGGTTTCCTTTTTGCTACTTCTAGTTTAATGATTGGGGTATGGGCGGGAGCCTTACCTTTTATGAAAGTACGTATGGGTTTAAGTGACGCAGATTTAGGTTTAATACTACTTTTTGCACCTATAGGTTCTTTGACTGCGGTTTTTCTATCAACTAAAGTATTCAGAAATATTAAAGTAGGAACATGGCTGGGAGTTGGAAATGCTGTTCAAGCACTTTTATTCTGTGTGGAGGTTTTTGCACCTTATCCTTGGGTTTTTGGTATTGCGTTATTCTTTAGAGGAGGATTAGGTTTTTTAAACGGAGTAGCGACTAATGCGGTAGCGGTCAGGTTTGAAAAACAATACAATAAGAAGTTTCTTAATACTTTTCATGCCATATATAGCATTGGAGGAGCGGTAGGTGCTGGTTTAGCAGCCTTCATGTTTAAGTTTGATTTGGGAAGCAACTCACAGATTCTTTTGGCTTTAGCTATAATTTTAATTGGCATAGCTTTATTAAAGAGGAACTATGTTCTCCATGATTATTTTATTCATTCAGGTTCTGGCTTCAGCTTGCCCACTAAAAGTATTTTGGGCTTGTCTTTTATATGCTTGGTGATTTTTATGGCAGAGGGCTCGGTAGTAGATTGGAGCTCTATATACCTTAAAAGAGACATTTTGGCACCATTGTCAATAATTAGCCTAGGTTATGGTGGTTTTTTTGTTGCCATGACCTTAGGTAGGTTAAATGGAGATGCATTGGTACCTATAATTGGAGAGAAAAAGATAGTTCTATTGGGGACATTGCTGGCCGCCCTCGGGCTCCTTTTAGTTAGTCAAAGTACTACGGCATACATAGTGATTTTGGGTTTCATTTTAACAGGAGCGGGCTGCTGCTTTATAGTACCTGTTTTGTTTGGGTCAGCCTCAAAAATCCCAAATGTGAGTCAAGTAGAGGGTTTCGGAATGATTACTTCGGGTGGTTTAATCGGCTTTCTGGCAGGGCCATCGCTCATTGGGTTAATATCTGAGCAGTGGAGCCTTTCGGCAGGTTTTATGTTTGTGGTGTTTATGCTTTGTTTGGCTGCTTTTGTGGGAGGAAGAAGTGGACTTTTGAAGTAATTTTAATTCTTTTAGTGAGAAATGAGCGGTTGGATATTATTGTAAATAATATCACAAGCTTGTTCTGCTGAAATTAATTCAGTGTCAATTTTTAAGAATGGATTTGAAGGAACTTCATAAGGAGAATCAATACCAGTGAAATTTCTGATTAAACCCTTTCTTGCTTTTTTATAAAGGCCTTTTACATCTCGAGTTTCACATACTTCTAGCGAAGTACTGATATGTATTTCTAAAAAATCTTGTTCACCAATAATATTGCTGGCAAGTTGCCTACTCGCTATTGTAGGGCTAATTAGTGCATTTATGGTAATGATTCCTGACTCTAGGAATAGCTTTGAGATTTCAGCTACTCGTCTTATATTTTCTTGTCTATCTTCTAAGGTAAAACTTAGGTTTGCATTAATTCCATTCCGAATTCTATCGCCATCTAAAATCTCACAAGTGAAGCCATTGACAGTGAGTTTAGATTCTAAAAGGGTTGAAATTGTAGTTTTTCCTGCTCCAGACAGCCCTGTTAGCCAAATAGCCTTACTTTTTTGACATAACTTCTTCTCTTTGTCGCTTCGGTTCATTGGATTCCTTAGTTTGTGTATATTCTTTCAATATTAATTAGGAAAAAGCTATTTTTCAATGATTTGTAGATTCAAGTCTAAAATAGTTGAGTTGGTATGTAGAATATCTCAAATAGTACCTCTCATACTTTTTTTTGTCATACATAGGTGACTTTTAAGTTGTTAGTCAGAGCGTTTAAGTTTTTTGATTGAATTACCACTCGATCAGTTTATTTGTATTTTTCTTAGGTTTTATTGTTTAATTTAAAAGTTGCGTATTAGCTTCATAATGTAAATGACTTCTCTTTTATGAAAAGTCAACATGAGAACTAATAAATAATAGAAGCCCTGAAAACTACAGAAATGTCACTTTGGTGGCAAAGCCTCAGTCCTTTGTGGAAAAGTGCCTTTAACTTAACTGTTTTAGTTAAAGATGAAAGCTATGTTCCTTCTCAAACAGAATTGAAAGAGATTCTTTCGCTCAAAGTTTTGAGAATTGTGGGTCCCAAAGGAGTTCATCCAAATTTTGATTACCATCTAGAAGATCTTACAGGCTTAAAAGAATTGAAAGAGTTAGAAATATTGGTAGTAACATATCATAAGATAAAGAAGTTAGATGGTATAAGAGAAAGCAAGAATCTTCGAACGCTGTTTATTCATGATAATGAGATAGAAGACTTAAGTCCTTTGAAAGATTTGAAGCTACTAAATGAGCTTTATTGTCATTCTAATATGATAGCCACTTTAAAGCCATTAAGAGCTTTGAGTAGGCTGAGGGTATTGTTCTGTAGTAATAATCAAATATCGGACTTCAATGGTATTTCTGAAAAACATTCTGAATTGAAAAGTGTAACGGCAATGCCAAATGAGAAAATTGGGCCGAAACAGATAAGGGAACTTGAAGACCTAAATATATTTTGTAAATAATTTTTAAACTAACTTTATATAATCATGGGAACGGATACTTATTTAGGAGCAATCGGAATGTTTGGAGGCAATTTTGCTCCAAGGGGTTGGTCAACTTGCGAAGGGCAATTAATAGCTATATCTTCCAATACAGCTTTGTTTTCACTTTTGGGAACCACCTTTGGAGGTGATGGACGTACAACATTTGGTCTTCCTGACTTAAGAGGTAGAGCACCTATTGGCGTAGGGCATGGGCCGGGTCTTTCAACTAGAACTTGGGGGCAGAAAGGAGGTGTAGAAGATGTTACTTTAAATATAACTCAAATGCCTAACCATACTCACTTAGCAGGATTGACAGGTAAAGCCAAAATAAGACTTGGGGATCAAGTGGCAGATAGTTTTGTGGGAATTGGTAGAGCGTTAGGGCAATCAACTTTAAAACAATCTACAAGTCCTAATGCGGTAGGTCCAGTAATATATGACTCTAATCCAACTTATAATGATGGCGATCATATGCATGACGATGTGATGGATTTGACTGGAGTACAAGTACAAGTTGGGAATAGTGGAGGAAACCAGTATCATACTAATATGCAGCCTTTTTTGGCCATTTATTTTTGTATCGCTACAGTTGGAGTTTTTCCATCGAGAAATTAGTATTTTTAATAAAAAACTAAATATAAAAAGGATGAAAAATTTGAAAATTGCTACACCCAATAAGGATGAGAAAAAAGAGTGGATTGAACCAGAATTATCTGTTTTAACGGTTGAAGCAACTTCTGGTGGTGGAGTGGATGCTGGATTTGGAGGAACACTTCCAACCTAATACTCCATCGTGGATTTAAAAGCGTACATATTTATTACAATATGTACGCCTTTTTATGTATTCACTTTAAATAAGTCATATTTAATGGAATTGTTTTCATGAAAATAATTGATGAATTATAAAATCAAATTTCAATCGAATGAGGGCTTATTTATAGAAGACGATCATTTAAAACTTGTGGGGAGAAAGAAGCGAGATGCCTCTTTTCTGAAGGTAGTTGTGAAGGGGTTCTATGAAAAATCTAGTAATAATAACCTTGACTTTACAGGTTCTTGGTGGTTTTGTTTATTAGATAAATCTTCAAACAAACTATGGTTGAAAAGGGACAAGCATAGTTACACTTCAGTATTTTATACTAGAATAGAAGACACCTTGTTTGTTTCTGAGGATTTAGATTATTTGTTAAAATTAAAGGAGGTAAAGATTAACTGCAGAAAGATAGCGAGCCTTATGGTTTCCTTTGATTATGATTTCGGAAGAGAGACGGTTTTTAATGGTATTTATAGTTTACCTGCAGGTAATGAATTGATTATTGATAATGGAGTATCTAAAGTTTCAAGGTATTGGTTTCCTGAAAATATTGCTCAACTTAAATTTAAAAGAAGCGAAAATTATAGCGAAAAACTTAGAGATATTTTAATTACTAGTGTAAACCAGCATATTGGGGATTATACTAATGTTGCTTCTATGCTAAGTGGAGGGTTAGACTCCAGTTCCGTAACTTGTTTGGCCGCAGAGCATTTGGCTAAAAAAGGGAAAATACTAAATACATTTACACACTTCCCTAAATATGTTTCAGGTTTTAGAAATAGACCCAATAGTTTTGGAGATGAGTCAGCTCATGCCAAGTTAGTTATTGAGAAGTATAATAATATTAAAGGTGATTTTCTGAATTCAAGTAGTATTACTCCAATAGCTGCTCTTAAAAAATGGGTAGATTTGACTAATGGGATTGTTCATGGAGCATGTAATGTTTTTTGGATGTATGATCTTTTTAAGACCGTTGGTGACTCTAAATTTGACCTTTTGCTTACCGGTGAAAATGGTAATGGTACAGTCTCTTTTTCAGGGATTAGAGCAAAACTTCCTTGGAGTCATAAATATTATAGACAGAATATTTTAATAGGAGTCAAGGATAAAATTTACCAGCCATCTAAGATTATTATAAAACGGTTTTTAGGGACTTCAGACAATGGCTCTTGGAATATTAATTCAAATTTCCTGAATTCAAATGTAATTCACGACCTAGACTTGAAGGAGGCATTTTTATTCGACAGGGTCTCCATTGGAACAGTTCTGGATACTCCAAAAAATCTTATGAATTTGATAATTGAACAAGCTAGGAATGGCAGAATGCCATTAGGAGGTCTTGTTTCAAAAAAGTTTGGATTTGAAATGGCAGACCCAACTGGAAGTCCTGAGCTGATAGAATATTGTTATTCGTTACCTAATGAGGTTTTTTTTGGAAAGGTAGGTTTATCCAGGAATCTAATTCGAGAAATCATGAAAGGGATTCTACCAGATAGCGTAAGATTAGAAACCAAAAAAGGCCATCAATCCGCAGATATTGGTGCTCGTTTAAAAGACACCAGTATAGAGGTTGAAGAAGCTCTCAGCACCTTAAGCAAGAACAAGACATTTGAATATCTTTTTGACATTAATGCCCTAAAAAATTTCTGGGAAATGCTAAAACATAAGGACTCAAATTCTGCTGACCAAGTAACGATTAACGCTTTCTTAAAAACAATAATGGCAGGTTTTTTAATTGAGAAATTTAGTTAAAATTGGTTTGATTTCAGATTTATCAAAATATGATTTATAGAGCTTTTATTTTTTGATTATTAAACAATACATTTTGTATCGTACTAAATGAATTTTTATCTAGCATACGGCATTATTATTCGTTCAGAGATATCCTTAAATTCTTTATTGAAGTATGATGGCGAGGAAAGCGAAGATTTTATATCTGTGAGGCTTGGTAAGGTTCCAGATTCGCTTTTAAAACCCGCTAGTGTTGAAAAACCTTTTACTATTTTCAATGAAAGGGAGTTGTTGTATCATTTACCAGATAGGCTGAAAATGTATGTTGCTAATGGGAATGAGGTAATTATAGAACCCCTTAATCAAAACATAGAGGAAGTCTTATTGTATTTCTACTCTAATGGTTTGGCCGCAGCTCTATATCAGAGAAACCTAATCCCATTCCATGTTTCAGGTGTTTGCCTTAATGAGTCGGAGGTGGTATTAGTAGCTGCACCCTCTCGAACAGGCAAGTCAACAATGGCAGTAAAGCTTCAAGAAAGAGGATTTCCTATTTTTACCGATGATACGGCTGTGCTGATTGTAGAAAATTCGCAAATTTTTGCTCGAGCTTCTTACCCGATGACGCGACTTTGGGAAGATAGTATTGAAGAGCAACACATTTTTAAGGATGGTGAAAAAATACAGGTTTACTGCCAGGCTGAATCTGACAAATATGGTTTTCATTTTCATGATAATTTTGCTAGTGGGAAGTACAAGGTAAAAGGTTTAGTTTTTCTGGAAATTTCTGGGATCGGAGTAGAGTTGGAGCCTTTATCAAAATCTAGAACAGTTAAGTTGCTAGGTCAAAATATATACAGAGGTCAATGGGTAGATGGAATGAAAATGGGTGATGAACAGTTTAGATTGCTGTTAAATATTGCGAATGCCGTTCCGTCGTTTTTGGCATCTAGGCCGGCAGGAGAGAAGTCTTTTGACGGTTTTACAGATTTGATAGTGAATGAGGTATGTCAGAAAGTAAACAAATAAAGAAAAGACTAGTTTGGTTAGTTTCTTATCCGAAATCTGGGAATACTTGGATTAGATTATTTTTATCGGCCCTATTAAATAAAGGGCAACCGGATATTAATGGAGGATTAGGTGCCATATATTCTTCTTATTTGCCAGAAAGTATTCTTGACCTAGATATGGATGGTTTATCTCTTTTTGATAAACACCATTATCGAATTAAAGCTTACGAATATTTAAATGAACAAATAAATTCTTACCAATTTATTAAGGTTCATGACTCATATATCGACCCAGATTTAGGTTTAGGGTTACTTCCTGTAAAGTCAACAAACCTTTGCGTTTATATCGTGAGAAATCCGCTTGCAATAGCTCCTTCTTTAGCAAACCATATGAATGAGAGTATAGATTTCGTTATAAAAAAATATTTAACTAACCCTAAGGCGAGATTGTCTATCAATACAAAAAAACCATCTGGCCAAATGGAGCAATTTTTAGGAACCTGGCAAAGCCATGTCAGATCTTGGACGTCTCAAACCGATGTGCCCGTGTTGGTTATAAAATATGAAGAGTTGAAAAGCGAGCCGCTCTCTACATTTCGGTCTCTAGTGGAGGCTTTAGGGCTAAGCTATGGTGACTCTCAAATTCAAGAGGCTATTGATAACTCGTCATTCGAAAAAATGCAAGATCTTGAGAGAAAGATAGGGTTTGTTGAAAGACCGTATACTTCAAGGTTTTTCTTTTATAAAGGTCAAAGCGATTATTGGAAGGAGGTATTGACTAAAAGTCAAATTGACAGTATAGTGGAATTTAACAGAGATATGATGTTTAAGTATGGTTATTTAAAACAATTTTAGAACTATGAATTATAAAGTCAATACCGAAAGAATCTTATTCTCTCCTTTGGGTGAAGAAGCGGTAGTGTTTGATCGTGAAAAGAATGAATATATAACTCTAAATGAAACAATGTTTAAAATTTTTCAATCAATACACAACAATGAAGAGCTAGAAGCTATAAAAAATATGCTCGTTAAAGAATATAATGTAGATATGGATATATGCAGTAAGGCGATAGAAAGGGCTCTTTCTGAGTTGTCTGAGAAAGGATTTATACTAAAATGTTAAAGAAAATTGGAACATTTTTCGAGTGCTCTAATCGAAAAAAAATATTATTCATACATGCCTGTATAGTAGGTTATTATGCTTGGCTTTTAGATGTTTTTTTTCAGAGGAGGCTGCGTTTAGGTGTGGAGTCCTTAAACAAGATTAGTGCTAGAAACTTGCCTAATTATTCTTCAGAGAATTCGTCGCAACTAGTTAAAGATATCGGTTGGAGTATAAAATTAGCTCATAAATACATTTTAGTTAATAATGCATGTCGTCATAATGCGTATCAGGCAAAAATTATGTGTAAGAAATACCGTCTGGATAGTACTATATATGTAGGGGCAAAGATAAACGAATTAGGGGAGGCCGAAGCTCATGCTTGGACCGTTGTGGATGATTATATGGTAACAGGTTTCTGCCAAGCGGAAGAGTATTTAGTTTTAAACACTTTTATAAATGAGATTAAATAGAAGAGATATAGGCTATCTTTATTTTCTGAAATAATGGATTTGTAAGAAAAATATGGAGCACACCAAAGAACGCAATTTTGTAATCCATCTGCTTAAACTTTTTTTGGGGAGAACTGATAAGCTTTATACAGAGCTTGAGGATTTAGACTGGAGTGCTGTTTTACAGATTGCTCGTTTTAATAAAATAAGACCTTCTATATATCATGTCTTAGCTAAATACTATACAGAGTTTACTAATACAGAAGTGGTAAGGTTAAAAATGGAGGTCTTGGGGATTACGGCTTTTAACTTACAGCAGCTAACGGAGCTAAGTGCTTTAATTAAGCTTTTAAAAGACAATAATATTGAGATAATACCCTATAAGGGATTGGTGCTGTCGAAGGCTGCATTTAATGGTTTTGGAATGCGTGAGTTTTCTGATATTGATTTTCTTTTTCAAAAGAAGGATTTTCATCAAGTGAAAAGACTATTATTGGAAAAGGGTTATCAAACAGAAAAAAAGATTCCTAGAACCTTTGAGAAGGTATACTTATATCATCATTGTGAGTACAATTTTTTATTTAAAGAACACAATCAAAGGAAGTTCTTTGTAGAGCCGCATTGGTTTTTGGGTACTAGAATGCTCCAAAATAACATTTCTTTTAAACAAGTAAAACAACTTACAGCTACTGGGACTTTATCGTCTGCGGATGCCACGAACCTATTAGGGCCGGAAGGGCTTTTACTTACAACTTGTATTCATCATACTTCCATAAGGTATCCTACTTTCAAGAGTATTATGGATGTTGCTACACTCTTGGCAAGGTATGCTGATGAAATAGATTGGAAGAAAATTCTAGCTGTCTCGAAGGAGTGGGGAATTCAAAATATACTTCTATTTTCAATTCATTTGGCTAGCACCGAACTGGAAGCACCACTTCCCGAAAAAGTAAAGGTTTTAGTAGGTGAAAAACTGTCTTCGCAATTATTGAGTAATTATAAAAAACATGTATTGGATACTGGGGTAAAACCTTTTACCGTAAAGTATCACTATAAGCGAATTCGACTGCAATTTCTCCTGAGAGATAGCCTATATACCAAGTCTAAAATCTTGTGGTTTACTTTTCTATACTATGCTACGTTTAAAGTCTTTTTCCGCAATAAGGAGATATAAATAATATTAAAACACTTAGGAAAAAATAGTTTTAGGATGGTAAGTATATATTTAGAGTATCACATGAAGTTAAATTGAGACCGTTGCAGAGAGTTAAGGATAATTAGGCATAAAATTCATGTCTTTTAGATATGGAATTAGTGCATCATCATACTCTAGTAGATAGCATTGGCGATCTTCGTTCTCGGAAAATAACGCGAACATTTTTTGTTCAAATCAGCACGTTAATTGACTGGAAATCTTTCGTTTCTATAATCAATCTTCATTACACGAAAGGTAAAAGTGGCAGAGGCAAACCAAGCTGTAGTGGCTTGCTGCTTTTAGAAATGAGAATCTAGTATGGTTTAAGTGATTACGAAGTAGAAGGCCGTGTAAATGCCTGTATTTTATTTAGTTATTTTTGTGGCTTAAGCATTGATAGTGTAGCCCCCTAAAATAGCACAATCGTCGATTTAGAAGTATAATGATTAAAGCCAAAGCTTATGAACCCTTATTCAAAGAAATAAATAGGCAGTATGAACTCATGGTATTACAGTAAAGACAGGGGCAATAATAGACGCTAGTGTAATAGATACGAAATTAAAACTTAGGGGAAAAACAAAGCATGAAGTAACCCAGGATAGAGAAAAAGAGGTAAAGGTTGAGAAATTATATGCTAAAAGGGTAGACCAGGACGCAGTATGGCTAAAGAAAGGGGTGAGTATAGGTATGGTTACAAGAAACATCATACGAGTGACCAAGAAGGTTTGGTTCTCGGTGTACTCACGACAATGGCGAGTACCAATGAAATAGCGAACTTGGAAGATGGGCAGACTTACCAGAAGGAATTCCTCTAAAAGCAGACAAAGGTTACCAATCAAAGAATAATGGGAAAGTTTTAGCAAAGCGAAAGCTAAAAAACACAATCTAAAAAGCTAAAATTCACCTCAATTTTTGAAAGCAAAATAAAAGCTCACAAACCTGACCGTTTTACAATGGTCTTAAATTCTGTTATTTTACTGCGGATTATAGAATTCCATATATTCTTTATTTTAAAGTAGGTTTTTCTATATTTTTGAAATCTTTCTAATTTTGATTAATCTAAGAATGAATAAACTCCCTAATAAAATTAAAATTTCCGAGGACGTCCTTATACAGGATTTAGTCAATGAATCTGTTATTCTTAATATGCCAACGGAACATTACTATGGCCTTAACGTGGTTGGTCAGTATCTATGGCAAATGTTTTCTAAATACGATGATGTAGAATACGTTTATAATTTAGCCCTCGAAGAGTTTGATGTGAAGCCAGAAGTTTTGAAGTCTGATATGTCTTCTTTTATTAAGGAACTTTCTGATGCAGGGTTGATTTCTATTTCTTAATGGGAAAGAAAAAAGACTTTGAACTATTTGAAACAACACTAAAAGGTCATAGTTGGCGACTTATTAAGTGTCATGGTCTTATTTCGTTAATTGAAGTTGGTCTATATTTTATTGGTTTAAAAAGTACCTCTAAAGTATTGCAGTTTTTTTCAAAAAAAGTAAATGACGATTATTCGAATAAAGCAGCATATTTAGATAGTTCAATTACAGTATTTAATCAAATTAAAGAAAGGGGCTTTTTTAAAGGTAAGTGCCTTTCTCAGTCGCTTGCTTTGCGATTTTTACTTCAGCGTAGAAGGATTAGCACAGACCTTGTTATTGGTACCTATATAAAAGAAGGGAATTTATTTGCTCATGCGTGGTTGGAGAAAGATGGTGAAGTTGTGAATGATCACCCATTTGTGATTGAACAATACAAAATATTAGCTAGGGATATAACCTCAGTTTTAATCAAATGAGTGGATATGTTGGATTCGTTGCACCGGTAGTTCTAGATCATCATTCAAAGACCCTAGACTATTGTCATCAGGAAATTATTAAAACCTGTAGTGATTTTAGTGGTTGTTGGAAAAGCGATAAGATTGAACTTCGTTTTGGCTTATTCAATGTTCTTGGTGATACAAGAAAAGAAGAACTGCCTTATACCCAAGATCAGAACTTAAGAATTGTTGGAGACGTTCGTCTTGATAATAGAGAACTTCTTATTGCTGATTTAAATAGAAAATTTCCGGAACTTAATAAATTATACCCAGACTCATATATTCTTTTGCATGCGTATATGCTTTGGGGAATAGATTGTGTTAATCGTATTAGTGGCGACTATTCATTTGCTATCTGGAATGAAGCGGAGAGTTCACTTTTCTGTGCAAGAGACCATTTTGGGCTTATTCCTTTCTATTATTCGGAAACAGAGGAAGGAGTTTATTTTTCCAATTATTATACGTCGCTTAGAAAGGTGCCCGGTCTTATGACCGAAATAAATGAAAAGGTACTTAAAAGTTATTTCATTAGAGGTAATGATGGCAGCTTTAGTCAAACTATTTATAAGAAAATATTTAAACTACCTCCGGCACACGTTTTAGTATTTAAAAATGGTGAACTTGTAATCAAAAGGTACTGGAATCCCAAACGGCCAGTAAAATTGGTAAGATATAAAAAGACGGAAGACTATATAGCACATTTTACACGACTTTTTGAGAAATCGGTATCGGAACGTTTACGAAACAATAGGGTCGCTTCACAACTTAGTGGTGGAATGGATAGTTCGTCAGTAACAGCAATGGCTAAACATGTTCTTGCCAACAATTATCTTCAGGATTATGAACTACAGGCGTATAATCTGACATATAAAAACCTTGTTAAAGAAAGTGAAGGGTATTACGCTAATATGATTGCAAGCCATCTGGATGTTGAGCTAAAACAATTTACTGCGGAAGAATATTTAAATAAATTAACACTTACGTTAGAACACTGGATACCTGAACCAGCAGGAGTGCCAAATGCTATTCCAGAAAGAGCAATGGTTAAGGATGCTTCAAATTCTTCTTTAAACGTGTTATTGACAGGTTTTGGGGCAGATGTCCTTTTTGATTATGACGGACAGCATTGGCTCAAAATGCTCAGGTCGAGACACTTTAGTCAGTTTTTTCTGGATGGTTTAGACTTTTTTAAAGCACATGGAGAATTGCCATCTATTGGTATAAAAAGAGTAATTAAGAGATTGATTATGGGAGGTAGGAAAAATCATAATCTTTTACCTACTTGGTTCTATCCTACGTTTATAAAAAATGATTACTTAGAACTACAAAAGAAGAATGGTTTATCTTCAAAATCTAAAGTATTTGCTTTGTTTACTAATAGTTTTTGGCAATCTATTCTTGAGACTGGTCATCAGGGATTTAGCGAAAATAGAGTGAAGCTTCGGCATCCCTTTTTCTCATTAGATCTTCAAGAGTTTTTATGGGCTATTCCGCCCCACTTACTTCATAACAAGTATTTACTTAGGCTCAGTATGCAATCCTTTTTACCTATAGAAGTGGTAAGGAGACCTAAAACACTTCTATTTGGAGGAGCTCACTTCAATAGTCTGAAATCAACTGGGGTTTTAAGTGAATTGGAAAATGTAATTGAGGAAGAAGATGAGTTTTTAAAGGATAAAATAGATGTTAAGGTTTTACTTAACATAATTCGAAAACCAGATAGTATATTATTAAGTGACCGTCGTTTAATATTATATCTTATTTATGTATTAGCGTGGAAAAAAAAGAACTAATTTTGGGTTTTATAAGAAAGTAGTTAATTTATGATATTACTTTTTGTGGTAATGCCGTTATTTAAAAAAGAGTAAATTCAATGAAAAAGAAGGAATATATTTCACCTGAATTAAAAGATTTTGGAAAGTTCGCAGATGTAACTAAAACTACGGGCTCTGGAGGTGTTGATGATGGTGGTGGAGTCACTGCTTATACTTCGTGATTGACTTTTAATTAATTGTTTAATTTAAAGTTTTTGAGTCTGGGCGATTTTTCTAGTCTTGTGGATAGAAAATATTTTGAGATTGTTCATAAATCTAGGCCACATAAAGGTTGGTATGAGCGAATATCTCAATGTTCAGAAAACGAAAAGGATTACCTGATTGAATATTGTTTTCATGATGAAGTTTGGCTTTCTTTCAATCTGAAAGCTAACAATAAACTGGTGTATTACGCCCAGAAAAAGTCAGTATCGCAAGAAACAATTGACGTAATATCAAAGGGAGCTGTTTTGAAATTATGGTTTCAGATTAATCAGATATATGCTTTGCACGCCAGTGGTATTAGAATTGGCTCTGAAATCATCCTATTTGTTGGCCCAAAAGGAGCTGGGAAGTCTACCACGGTGGCCTACTTCGGCTCAATGGGCTATCCAATTTGGTGTGATGATTATTGTGTTCTAGAGAAAAGGGAAGGACAGTTTTTTGCTTTTCCAGGTGAATCATCAGTTAAAGTAAAAAATGATACTATTGAGGGTTTATCGCTTCCCACTTGTCACATAAAGTCTTTATATCTTCCAGAACCTGAAATTGAATCCCTTACTATTCCAGTAGATACGTTTAAATTATTGTATCGCAACAATGTAGATTTAGTCGGGCGTATACCGCTAAAGGTTAGGAGTGTGTATTTTCTAAAAGAAAAGGGTGTAGAAACCGTAATTAGGCCTTACAATGTAATAGAAAGCCTGAAAATGCTAATGAAGGAAATTATGATTCCGGAAGTAGTCTCAAAAGAGTATAGAAGTTATTATTTCAGTGAAAGTATAAAGTTTTTAAATGAAACGGAATCTTATGAAGTACACGCATCAAACAATTTGAGGGAAATGCAGGTTTTGTTTAAATCTATTCTTGGAAGGAAATAGTAATGAATGGTATCGCTAAGTATAATTCACTTTCTAATTATCTTGATTCTTTTTGGTCAGAATTACCTGTTTCCTTAGTAAGTAAAGCTCAGTTAAGACGTTTGCGGGATAGGGCTCACTTTTTCCCTCCTATACTTCGTGTAGGATTGGAGTGTAGGTTGAATGAAGACACTCAGGTAGATTTACAACAATGCCTAATTAGTGGGGATAACACAGTTGTACTATTAGAATGGTTAGAGAGCCAGAAAATACCAGATAGCGAAGAATGGGCTTTGTTTTTTGATTTTTTTCGAATGTGGTTAAACAACTGCAATGAATACCATAAAAATATAGAGGAAATATTTTTTGAGATGGATGTTTTTTCAGAAGAGAGAAATGTTCCACTAATGTTTTTTTCTTTGTCTAAGAAATCAAAAAATAAGAATAATGCTTTTTTACATAACGTACTGAACGGAACATTAGGCAAGAACCGTCCCTTTTATCCTATTTTGGATACTTGTATGATTTGTTGTCCAGAAAACGCTTACATCTTCTTTGCTGGTATTCAATTTTCTAGAGAAGTTGATGTAATACGGATTAATATAAAAAATATGTATGCTGGTCAAGTCATTCCTTTTCTTGAGGCTGTAGGTTATAGGTATGAAACAGAGAATATTGAAGATTGGGTAGAATTTATTTTTAGTGTTTCTGATAGAGTTAGGTTATGTCTTGACCTAGGAGCGTCCGTTTGTAAAAAAATTGGCTTTGAGTGTTTTTGGGATGATCAACCTAATAAGGAAACAAGGTGGGCTTACTTTCTAGATGAGTGTGTTGGGAAAAAGATTTGTTTACAAGAAAAGGCCAAAGATGTTTTAGCTTGGGAAAAGGAAATGTTTCCAAGCTTATTGACAAATTGGCCAAAACCTCTTTGGTTAGAGTCCTTGAGAAGATCAGAGGAAGAGTTTAGCTATTTGAAAAGAGAAGTGTCTCATCTGAAGTTAAGTATAAAGCCCTCTGGTAAGCCTGAATTAAAGGCATATTTAGGTTATGGTAATCTTTGGCTAAATGTAAATAGCGATAAAAACAAAGGGATAGTATTTTCAAAAGCGGAAAACATAGAAAGTGCTAAAGAAAAGGGGGTTCAATTTTTGCTCGAGTCACAATTACAGTCAGGCTTTTGGATTGATTTTACATTGCCCGCAGGGAAAAGTGATGAATGGGTTACAGCTTATGTAGGATATTATCTTTCTTTTTTTGAAAGAGAGAGTGTAAAGGAAAGTCTTCAGCGGGCATGGTTAATTTTAAAAAAAAGATGTAGGACAGGTTCTGGGTTTGGATATAATGTATTGACTCCTGGGGATGCGGATAGTACCATTTGGGCTTATCTTTTTTCAAATCGTTTATCCAAGAATGACGATTTGCATCTCCAAGGCATTTTGAAATTATACTTTAAGGATGATAATGGGGTAACAACCTATCTTGAAAGGGATAAACTTCAGAAACTTACTAAGCTTGGGGAAAAAGCATCTTTTAGTGGTTGGCAAAGCCCGCATTTATGTGTTACGGCGGCTTATGCTTTATCTGGGAACAAAGTTGCATTAAGTGCAATTTTAAATAACCAAAATGAAGATGGCTCTCTTAAGTCCTACTGGTGGGCAACAGATGAATATGCCACTGCACTTGCAACTGAAGCTATGGCCTTAGATTTAGGAAATAACATAGAGGAAATTGGAAGAGCGGTTTTCTGGGCCAGAGGGAGAATAGTAAATGAACTTGATTCTTCTCAGCCCTCTCCGTTTAAAATTTCACTATTACTACGTATACTACTTTTTTCGGAGAATATGAGTTTGGATATGGTCAACATTACTTTAGGGAAGGATTATCTTTTAAGTAGCCAACTTAATGATGGTAGCTGGGGTTCTCATGCGAACCTTCAAGTCCCGATGCCTGGGACGATTAGCCCAGATAGTAGTGAGAATAATTGGTATGTTACCGACCAAAATAAAGTTTTTACAACTGTTACTATCCTTTATGCTTTATATAGGATTAAGGAAGTTTAAAAGGTTTCGGTTCTCCTTTTTAAGAATACCTACTTATATATATTCACTAAAAAATAGTTTTACAACTTTATTTAGTTTTTAAACTACTTTTTTGGCTTTTTATCCATCGCATTTTCCAATCAACATTAAAGGCCTTTTCTAGCTCTTCAACGCTACAAGTTAAGTTGTGGTTAGGACTTATGATTTGCAAATGTTCTAGTGAAATAGGATTTTCGACTAGATTTTCACTCCTCAGTTTTTTAATGAGTTTTAATGCGTTTTGGACAGACATAGAATACTTTTAAAGGGACGTAAGAAAGTTAGCTCGGCAGTTCTGAGCTAATCAAAACAAGTTAATTATCCAACAATTCCACTTTTCTATGCCACGTTTAAAGTGTTTTTCCCCATATATTAAACCCTCTTAGAAATATTATCGTGCATTTGACTCAAAGTAGTTTTTAAGTCATACTTCCAATCCCATGTTGGGTAATGTTCTTTAAATCTGCTTAAATCAGAAATGTACCAAATGTGGTCACCACTTCTGTTGTCATCAGATAAGCTGTAGTTCATTTTGTTTCCAGTGATTTCTTCGCAAAGAGCTATTCCCTCTTGCATAGAGCAGTTTGAGAATCTTCCGCCACCAGCGTTATAAACTTCTGCTACTCTTGGGTTTTGGTAGAAATGCCAGAACATGTTCACTAAATCCCACGAGTGGATGTTGTCACGAACTTGCTTTCCTTTATAACCAAAAATAGTGTAATGGTTTCCTGTAATGGCACACTTCATAAGATAAGCCAAGAAACCATGTAGCTGAGCACCGGAGTGATTAGGGCCTGTCAAACAACCACCTCGAAATACACCAGTTTTCATTCCAAAATAACGACCGTATTCCTGAACTAATACATCTGCCGCAACTTTAGAAGCTCCAAATAAAGAGTGTTTAGTATGGTCAATGCTCATTTGCTCATCAATACCATTCTTAAAGTAGGCGTGGTCTTCTGCTATTTCCCAACGAGTCTCATGTTCTACCAATGGAAGGAAGTTTGGATTGTCTCCATAAACCTTATTTGTAGAAGTAAATATGAAAACAGCTTCTGGGCAGTGTAGACGAGTCATTTCTAACATCACCAAAGTACCATTTGCATTTACCGTAAAATCCATGAATGGCTCCCGAGCAGCCCAGTCATGAGATGGCTGTGCAGCAGTGTGAATGATTAGTTTAATGTCTTTTCCATATTCTTGGAAAATTTTTCCAATCTCTTCTTCGGAACGAATATCTGCCTGATAGTGCTTGTAGTTGCTGAATTGGTCTTCAATTCTCTTTTTGTTCCACTCCGTAGAAGCTTCATCACCAAAGAAATACGCTCTAAGGTTATTGTCAATACCTATGACTAAATCAAACTTATCAGACATGAAGGCAACAGACTCACTACCAATTAAACCGGCCGAACCTGTAACTATAGCTATATTCATTTTTTATATTGGGTATATCAAAAAAAGCGAACTCCAAGACGTCGTTCGCAATTAATCGTTATCATTTTTTATGGGTGAGGTTTACTCACCGTAAATTTTTACTCTTAAAGCCGCTGCTCTAGCAATATCTTCCGGAGTAGCCTCATATTGTTTGGCAAGTTGACGTGCCGGTGCATCAGGACCATCACCATAAATTCTTTCGTCACCTTCGTGTACGTCGGCTTGTTTGATGGTGTTGTTTTTCTGATAGTTACAAGAACTAAGAACTGCGGTGGCCGCTACTAATAATAAAAAGCTGATTTTTTTCATTGCTTATCGCTCAATAAATAAATTTGCACAAATTTAAGATTGCCAGCCGAACGGGCAAAATATATTGTACTTAAACTTTAATAAGCATTTCATGAGATATGATGTAGTAGTGATTGGTGGAGGAATTGTTGGCCTAGCCACAGCTTTAAAAATAAAAGAGCAGAAACCTCGAACCAGGTTGTTGGTACTTGAAAAGGAATCTGGGCCAGCGAAGCATCAAACAGGAAATAATAGCGGCGTTATTCATTCAGGACTTTATTATAAACCAGGAAGTTTAAAGGCTTTGAACTGTATCTCTGGTTATAATGAATTGTTGAAATTTTGCGATAAAGAGGGTATAGAGTACGATTTATGCGGTAAAATAGTGGTGGCAACGCGTGAAGAGCAGTTGCCTATTTTAGATACACTTTTCCAACGAGGGGAAGAAAACAGTTTGAAAAACTTAGTATATCTGAGTGGTGATGAGATGAGAGAAATTGAACCTCATGTAGCAGGAATCAAAGGAATAAAAGTGCCGCAGACAGGTATCATTAATTATAAGAAAGTCAGTGAAAAGTATGCTGAGAAAATTTTAGAACTGGATGGGGATATAAGATATAACGAAAGAGTGACCTCGGTTTCTGAATTAAATGGAGTGTCTACCGTCGTAAGTTCTAAAGGAAGTTATGAAACCACTTTGGTGGTAAATTGCGGAGGTTTGTATTCTGATAAGGTCGCAGAAATGACTCAAGACGAAAAAGTAGATCTTAAAATAGTGCCTTTTAGGGGAGAGTACTATGAGCTAAAGCCTGAAAAACAGTATTTAGTTAAACATCTAATTTATCCAGTTCCTGACCCTAATTTTCCTTTTTTAGGAGTGCATTTTACTAGAATGATAAATGGAGGAGTAGAGGCTGGCCCTAATGCAGTTTTAGCTTTTAGAAGAGAGGGATACAAAAAGACAGATTTCAAATTTTCTGAATTGGCTGAGACTTTGATGTGGCCAGGCTTTCAGAAAGTAGCCGCTAAATATTGGAAAACGGGTATGGGGGAGTACTATAGGTCTTTTTCAAAGGCGGCATTTACCAAAGCTTTACAAGCCTTAATTCCAGAGCTGAAAGCAGATGATTTAATCCCAGGTGGAGCAGGGGTGAGAGCCCAGGCTTGTGACATTACGGGTGGCTTGCTAGATGACTTTAAGATTATTGAAAACACACAGTCTATCAATGTTTGTAATGCACCATCACCTGCGGCCACCAGTTCATTGGCTATTGGTCAAACGGTTAGTGAGATGGTTTTGAAAAGGTTAGATTAACCTATCTCACAGGTTCCCGCAAAATGGTTTTAAGCTTCTCCGGTGCAGTTTTTCTGAAATCAGAAAGATAGATTTCGTGGTGTTCGCCATTTTTCTGAAAACCATGTTGTTTACAAAAGTTTTGAATTTTAATTAAGGATTCAGGTTCTGTATCAAACGGGCCAACGTGTAACATCTGTACACATTTCCCTTCGTTCATGGTATGCCATGATAATTCTTGTAAAAAGGGGATGTCGCCTTTTTTGCCTTTGACAGTCTCTTTAGCTTTTGCTAACATTTCTTTCTTTACAAAATCTGGCATGCGAATTAATAGACGATAGAACCATTTGCTCCTTGGAATCTTTTTTGGAGCATTTTCCATGGTAATACCCTCGTACTTTTCTAGGTCAAAGGACCAAAGCCCTTCTAGTTTTGGTAGTACAAAGTCATTTCCATCGGCTTTACAGTCAAATTTTATGGTGTATGCTACTGGATAAAGAGCTGCTATTTTTTGAGCAAATTCTTCGCCAGATGGGTCCCCAACTCCTGTGATAGATAAGTAATTGACAGCGTCAAAATGTACTATCTCTGGCTTGGTCTTTGCCTTGTAATAGCTTTTGTAGGTTTTAATTAGGTCTAGTTTTTCCATTCTTTTTTTTGACAAAATTATTGACATGAAGTGACAGCCTTTTGTCAGCAGTCTTTTTGTTCTAGTCTTTCTAATCCTTTAAGAAGAAGGTGTTTTACATCTACTCTTAACTGGTCAGGCTCAATGATGTCAGCTACTTTTCCTAAGTATAAAAACCAATGTGCAAAGCCCATTAAGTTTCCTGTTAAAAAAGTCATTTCAATTTGTTCACCTAAATCTATTTGCGAAACAAAACCCATGTAATAATATTGGTCGCCCATGTACCTAAATCCTTTTTTGTCAATTCTCAAAACCACTTTGGTTAGGTTTTCTTTTGACCAGGTTTTATTTATGAAGGTTTTAAGTTTAGGATGCTTTTTGTCAAAACGTTCTGTTTGAACAGTTAGAGCCGTTATTTTGTCAACTCTAAAATTGCGATAATCTTCTCTTAGTCTACACCAAGCTATTAAATACCAGTTTCCATTGCTTGAAAATATGCCAATGGATTCTATATTTCTTTGGTTTGTTTCAAACCTGGAGCCAGTGAAATATTCTATTCTGATAATGTTTTTATTTAGAATAGCTTTTAAGATTTCTTTGATGTTCAGCTGCTCATTTCGTTCACTTGGTAAATATTCATTCTCTAAAACTTCAATGTGTTGATAAGCATCATCAAGCAATTCTTTGTCAGAATGTTTGAGAACAGATTTGATTTTGTACAAAGCTGAATCAAAAGACTTTTGGGTGTCATTATCAGTGAACTTGGAAACCAATTTACCTGCGGTCAAAAAGGAAAAAGCTTCATCTTCTGTGAATTGAACCGGTGGTAACCTGTATTCTTTCATAATAGAGTAACCTACACCAGCTTCGCTTAATATCGGAACTCCCGCTTCTTCCAAAGCCTTAATGTCTCGGTATACAGTTCTCAAACTAATGTCAAACCTATCTGCTATCTCTTGAGCCTTAATAATTCGTTTAGATTGTAGCTGAATAAGGATTTCTGTAAGTCTGTTAAGGCGGGGCATAAGGAGTACGGCTATTCTATTTTAGGTCAAATATACATTTTCCATTTTAGTTTAATATGACATAAAAAAGCCGCACTTTAATTAAAAAGTACGGCCTAGTGGTCTAGGTTATAGGTTAGATTTTAATAGGTCATCTTTTATGGCTGAGCGTAAACCCAACCATAAAGACGATTTTCATCAGGGTTAATTATTTCCAAAAGCCTTATCATGAAATTGATATCTAGCTTCTACAGTGGATTCAGCCGCCTTACTTTTTGTGTCTATTATCATATAAGATGGCGTGCTGTCAGTTGCTTCTATTGCTGGCCATTTAGGCAAGTCTGCTCCATTCGGTGTTCCCGTTTTTATAAAGTTAGCAAAGTAAGAAAACATTGTTTTTGACACTTTATGGTCGTCTTCTGTCCATGCAAACTCTTCTATTCTGTCTAAGTTGCCCATGGCATATTCTATCTCACATGCATGTGGTGCTCCTAAAGCTTTTGGTGCTGCTGGAGCTTTATCAGCTTTTACTGTTCCTCCCGCCAGACCAGTTGTCAAGTCTTTGTTGACCAAAGGAGGTCGAAGTTTGCTATACAAATATCTATAAACAGGTTGGTTACTGTGGTTTTTATGAAGGTCTATCCATTTCCAAGTGCTGTAAACTATAAACCTGTCTGCAGCTAAATCTGTGGCAGAACGAGCCACCTCAGCTTCTGTAGCATGAGGATATAGTTTTAATACTTCCTCATATTTCTCAGGGTAAGTTTTTTTGGTTTTTTCTATAAAAGCTGCCTTGGTGTATAGCTGACCTTGCATGTAGGCCATTCCCGGTATTTCGGCAGAGTTCCATCCAGCTAAAAGCGGGATTTGGGCCTGTTCTTCCGCTGCAAATATCTCCACTAAGCTTTTAGGTAAAAAGTAGCCATCTATCACTAGGGGAAAACCAAACCTTTTTGATTCATTGTAGATTTCATAAATATCTTTTGTGCTTAGACTTCTTAATTCGTTAATGCTTTTAATGCCGGCCTTCTCTAAAAACTCAGCTCCGTTTTTTTCCGCATCAAGTAATGTTACCGGACCCATGGTAGGAGGAATAGCCGCTCCACTTTCACCAATAGCTCCATTTATTAGCCCTTTAGCCAATGGCGATGCCATTTGAGTGCTCACGCCAATAGAACCCGCAGATTCTCCTGCTATGGTTACTTTAGAAGGGTCTCCGCCAAAAGTTTTAATGTTTTTCTGTACCCATTTTAACGCGGCTACTTGGTCTAGAGCTCCATAATTTCCTGATGCCTTATAAGAAGACTCGTTACTGAGCTCCTGATGGGCTAAATAGCCAAATATATTTAATCTGTAATTACAAGTTACTACTACGATACCTTCTTTGGCCATGTTTTCGCCGTCATATCTGGGCTCTGAAGCATCACCTGCTACGTTCCCTCCACCGTAAAAATATACTAACACGGGTAAGTTTTTTGTGTTTCTATCTGCAGGAGTCCAAACATTTAAGTACAGACAATCTTCGCTTACACCATTAGAGCGGGAGTTCATATCTCCAAATACATCTCTTTGCATAGGTCTTGGGCCAAATTCCTTTGTAATTTTTACACCATTCCAATTGTCTAGTGGCTGTGGTGCTTTCCACCTAAGTTGATTGACGGGTGGTTTGGCAAAAGGTATACCGAAGTATTTCTGAATACCTGTTTTGGTGTCGTAATTTCCTTCAATAATTCCATTTTCAATTTTAGCCTGAACGGCAAACCCATTTTTATTTTGGGCAATAAGTAAAGAAGGTGCTAATGCAAGAAGGAAAAGGAGCGTCCATCTTTTCGCTATAAGTATTTTGTATTGTCTCATTTTGTGACAATAATAATGGGCTTTGTCTAAAAATCCTATTATTTTGCAGAAAAATAATATTCACTTTGGCTGAATTAGACGGCATATCATTCTTACCAAACCTTGCTTTTGATTCTGTGGTTTTTGGCTTTTCTAACGGGAATTTGAAAATTCTTATCATGGAGTACCATAATACAGGTCTTTTTGCTTTGCCTGGTGGTTTTGTAAAGGTCAATGAGGATTTAAACGAGGCTGTTAAAAGAGGCTTGAAAGAAAGAACTGGCTT
Source organism: uncultured Arcticibacterium sp. (assembly GCF_964021845.1). Taxonomy (NCBI): domain Bacteria; kingdom Pseudomonadati; phylum Bacteroidota; class Cytophagia; order Cytophagales; family Leadbetterellaceae; genus Arcticibacterium; species uncultured Arcticibacterium sp. The sequence goes on from NZ_CAXHZC010000008.1 coordinate 74,860, forward strand.
GAGGGATATTTATTTAGAGCAGTTTTACACCTTCGGAAACTTTAAAAGAAGCCAAACGGATGACATGCGGACTATTTTAAGGACAAATGAGGTTGATTTAGAGAAGTATGCTTGGCTCTTAGATAGAATGGTTTCTGTGGCTTATTACGCATTGATTAATTATGAAGAGGTAGTCCCAAAACCTGATCACCTCTCAGATTCTTGCGAATGGTATGATGTGGAACAATTGCCAGGTTTGATTCAAGACCATAAAGACATTGTAGAAAAGGCTCTTGAAACCCTTCGGGGCAATATTGATAGGAAATTAATAGGAGTTAATCTTTTACCTCAAAAGTTTACCATGAAAGAGCTCCAAAGTGTATATGAGGCTATTTTGGGTGAGAAACTTAGGCGAACTAGCTTTCAGCGTAAGGTTCTAGCATTGGGTATTTTAGAACGCCACGAAAAGCAATTTTCTGGAGCAGCTAATAAGGCTCCATTTTTATATAGTTTTAACACAAAAAAAGAGACTCCAAACCAAATTTGAAGTCTCCTCATTTATATCAAAAAAGGTATTTGATATTATTTAGCGGCAGTAGTATCTGTTTTTGCTTCAGATGTTTTTCCGTCTTTTTTATCTGCGTACTCTTTGTTAAGACCTTCTAAAACCTCGCTGGTAATTTCAAGGTTGTTTTTAGCGTATAAAACTCCACCACCTTTTGAGAAACCAATAACCATATCATAACGGTCATCTGCATTGAATTTCTCTAAGTAAGCTTGAATGTTAGAAAGAATTTCGTCTGTTTGTTTAGCTTGATCTTCAGCTAAACCGCCAGCTGCATTGTCTCTGTAAAGTAAAATGTCTTGCTCTTTTTTCTGAAGTTGTTGCTGTGTTGTTTCAGCTTGTTGCTGAGTCATTCCACCCGCTTGTATTCTACGTTGGAATAAAGCTACTTCGTTCTGAAAAGATTCAGACTTTTTCTTTAACTCATTCTCTAAAGCAAATTGCTTGTTTTGGAATTCATTAACTACGTCTTTGTAAAGTTCGTAATTGTTTAATAAGGTATCAGTATTGACATAGACAATTCTTCCCGAAGTTTGTCCGCCTGTTCCCTCTGAAGCTCCTTGCTTACACGATGCTAAAGCAGCTACCGCAAAAAGAATACATAAAATTTGTTTCATTAATATCAATAATTAGGTTCTTAAAAATGAGGTGCAAATATAGGATTTTTTTATCCCTCAGGCTTTTAAGCTGAATTAAAAAATAGCTAAGCCATGATGGAAGCTATATTTTCCTGAGTTTATAGCCTGCTAAGCCACCCAAGCCACCTATAATAATAGCTAAAATACTAGTGATAGCTAGGATGACTATTACATTGACGGGAGTTCCAAAACCTTCTGATGAGCTACTTAGCACTCCCATCATTTTATTTACCAAATTTACATCTGACTTTATGAAAACATAGCTTATATAAACTAACCAGAGTGTAAGCAAAGCTGCGGTTGATTGACCAAATGCTTGTTTTGCTGAGGTGGCTTTCCAGCGGCAAACTATGAAAGCTAAAGGTGCTGCTATCCACCAAGGACCAAAAACGCTTACAATGGCTCCAACTATTAAAATTATTAGGTATATCATTTTGATGGTTTTAATGTTTGAAGAGCCATAATTCTCTCAGAGCTTTCTTGTTCGTTTTTAAGAAAGAGTAATTCTTTCAATTCACCTTTTGACCATGGTTCTACCAAGTTGTCGTAATATTTACTTCCCGGATTTCCAGATTGACCGCCAGGGTATAAGCCATAAGCTTTTGGCCATTCCTTGTCTAATTCTACCACCATTCTCCATGATGGGCCCCATTTGTCCGTACTGGCATTCACTATTCTTTTACCACCTCCATTTTCAATGTTGAAAGTACTAAAAGCCTCAAAGGCAGGGATTAAGTGTCTAATGCCTGTTTGTTTCACTTTGTACCATTGCCATTCATCAGACTGAAGGCCATAGGTTTTATTTAAAGAATCAATAGTTTGAGTAAAGCTAGATAAAACAATATCTTCCAAAGTCTCTTTTTTGTCTTTTGTATTTATATTGTCAAACCATTTAGACTCAGGGTTATTGATAATCAAATCCAATGTTTTGTCTTCACTTGGGTGCATCAAGTTTTGGTTAGAAGGAAATTCATCATCCCAAACTTTATCCAAAAGAATGTTTATCCATGTCTCAAAAATACTTGGAGCTTTCTCGTGTGCATCGTTTCTATAGTTCCAGTTTTTCAATAAGGCTATTTCTTCGGAGTATTTGGATGGCGAGTTTTCAAGTATTTTCAGTAAAGGGGGTAAAAACCATTCGGCTGCTAGGCTATAATTGTCGTTTTGTACGCTTCTTAAGCTATCTGCAGTTCCCATGGTCATGGCGGCTAGTCGCTTATTTATTTGTGTACCTCTATATGGAGGTGCCGATATCCAATCTATGTAGTACGGGTAATCTTTAGGACTAACAATAGACTGATTTGCGGAGCTTACATAAGCTCTTTCTGGATTTTTGACATGAGGGTTTTGATTACTTGGGATAAAACCTTGCCAGTCGTGGTCTGCTCTGGTTCCGTCTAATAAGAACTTACCTTGGTCATTCCATTTTAAAGGTAGTTTTCCATTTGGAGTAATGGCGATGTCATTTTGATTACTAGCAAAAACAAAGTTTTGAGCAGGAGCTACGTAATAACTTAAGGCCTTTAAATAGTCGTCATAGTTTTTGGCTGCATTCAGACCTAAAAAACAATTTAAATCGGTAGGCGAACTGTCGTGCGTAATCCATTTCATGGCGTAACCAGCAGGAACAGATTTATTGAAATTATCTTTACTGTTTTCAAAATAGATAACCGGACCATGATGGGTAGACACCAAGGTGTCAATAACTGTTTTGCCATCTTTTAAAACATACTTTTCAGTTCTTTTCGTGGTCTTTTTCCACTGGTTATCATGCCAATATTCATCTCTATTATTGTTTTTAAAATTTATTTTATAAAAATCCATAACATCAGGGCCTACATTAGTTACGCCCCAAGCTATATCTTTATTAAAACCAATGGTGATACCAGGAGCACCTGGCAAACAAGAACCATATACGTTTACGTTAGGGGAGGTCAACTGCATTTGGTACCAAATAGAGGGGTAGGATAGGCCTAGGTGTGGGTCGTTAGCTAAAATAGGTAAGCCAGTGGCAGACTTTGAGCCAGCTATTGCCCAGTTATTACTGCCAATTTCGGGTCTTGGGTTCTGCAAACTCATAGCTACCGTTTTGTCTTCAGGAAAAGCGGTTATAGCATCTGGTGTAGCAGGAACAGGAAGTGGCTCAAATAATAGTGGACTTCCTTCCGGAATAATGGGGTCTGCCATTACGGGATAATCAGGGAAAAGCTCATTGACCACATCCATACCATACTTTTGAGCGAGCTGCGTCATTCTAAAATCAGTGCTACCTCCATTTAACTGATTACGCATGTTCATCATCATGAGCATGGTTTTTTTAGGTGACCAGGGTTCGGGCTTATAGCCTAATATTTTGTATTCTAGCGGATAATCTTTCTCGGTCAAAGTAGCCAAGTAAGCATTAACACCGTCTGCATAAGCTTCGAGGGTCTTTTTTAATTCCGGCTCTTCATCTAGTCTTGCCACTACATTTTCTGCAGCTAAGTTCATTCCGCTACGTCTATTATATTGGTCATAAGCTAAAGCTCTTTCTCCTACTATCTCTGTAAGTCTCCCGGCTGCCACTTTGGTGTAAAATTCCATTTGCCAAATTCTATCAGAGGCAATGGTATAGCCTTGAGCATAATAAAGGTCATGGTCGTTTTTTGCGAAAATATGTGGAATCCTGTTTTCATCATATTTAATGATGACTTCTTCTTGAAGCCCGCTTAAAGTCAGGTTTTCAGGTTTGTTAGGATTAGTTTCGGAGTTTTGCCAAAAACCAGTGAAAGGATTGAAGAGTTTTCCAATGGCGGGTACTGTACCGTGAGAGTTGCCAAGAAGATAGAGCAAAGCCACAAGTAATACAGTAGGCCAGAGAGCCTTTAGTATTTTCATAAAATTATATTAGTGTTAGTCTTGTTGATAATGCAAAATACTAAAAAACAATATCTTTAAGATCTCCAATAGCGAATAAGACGTTTATATATTATCTATGAAAAAACTACTAGTAGCCTTATTTTTTACCTTACTAAGCTATACTGAAAGTGTGGCTCAGGTAGAAAGTGGAACGTTTAATATTCTTCTTAAAACCATGCTTCATGAATCTGTTCCCACTATATCTGTAGCTGAACTGTCAAAGAAGAAAACAGAAAATATTGTTTTTTTAGATGCCCGAGAGAAGGGGGAATATAATGTGAGCCATTTAAAAAATGCCAGGTGGATTGGTTTTGAAGATTTTGACTTAAAACGGCTTAATGGAGTTGACAAAAAAGCAGAGATAGTTATTTACTGCTCCATAGGGGTAAGAAGCGAGAAGATAGGGGAGCGTTTATTAGAAGAAGGATATACCAATGTCAAAAACCTCTACGGAAGTATTTTTGAATGGGTTAATCAAGGAAATACTGTTTATGATTTAGCTGATAAGCCAACAAAAAAAGTACATGCCTATAACAGGAAGTGGGGTGTTTGGCTAAACGAAGGGGAGAAAGTATACGAATGAAAACGAAAAAAGGCCAAACACGTTTAGCGTTTGACCTTTTTCATAAATGTTATTTTGGCTTAAAGCTGATTAACAGATGTTGTAGTAACTACCTTTTGAGGTAGGTTAATGTTTAGCGTAAGTCTCCAAGTGTTAGCTAATGGATTTCCGGAGGTAGTAGGAATTAAATAAGCTAAATCTAAACCATATTGCTCTTTAAGCTTTAGTCCAGCTCCTACGGTTACATATTTTCTTCCTCCTTTTGAGATAGGCTCAAAAAAGTAACCAGCTCTAATGGCAAGCAAGTTTTCATAAATATATTCTGCACCTATGGAGCTTGTGATTTCTCTTAATTCTTCGTTAAAACCATCGGGAGCATCTCCAAAAGACTTGAAAATTGCTTCAAGCGTTCCATATTCTGGTAAGGTTCCATCTTCTTGCGGTGTAGCAACCAATAGTTTATTGAAGTCAAGCAAGAAGTTAAACTTGTTTTGAGCGTCGGGAGTCAAGGTAAAACAAGTACCCATTTTCAGATTCATTGGTAAAGAATACTCCAAATCATAACCATAGTTTACTTTACCGCCGACATTGCTTAGGGTCACGCCAAAAGCAATGTCCGTCTTTTTAAGTTCGTCTGTTGGTCTATCTTTATGGTAGTAGAAACTTAAATCCGCAGCGGCAGACCTTGCAGGCTTACTTGTTTGATTGTTAACTGCTGAGTTTCCAACAAGGTTGGAGTTGATGTACTTTAAATTAATACCTGCAGAGAAGTCTTGACCCAATTTCATGGCATATCCAAGAGCTAAAGCAAACTCACGTGACTGAAAACTTCCAGCGTCAGCACCGGTATTGGTAGTGAAATCAATTTGACCTTGATTAAAATAGGTAAATCCTCCAGTAATGGCTTTTCCTTCACCTAGGTTCTTATAGCCAGACAGGTTTAATAAACCCATATCGCCAACTAGGTCTCTTAGCCAAGGAGCATAAGAAAAGTTAACACCCGCACTTTTATCTATAAAGGCAAGCTTTGCGGTATTCCAATAAACGGAATTCACATCTGGAGTAGATGCTACACCCGCGTCACCCATAGCTGCAGAACGTGAGTCGGGAGATATGGTTAAAAATGGTACAGCAGAAGAAACTACTCTGTAGTCATTAGTAAGAGCCTGTCCGAACAGAATAGAAGGGAAAAGACCAATTAAAACAATCGCAGTGAAACGATTTTTCATATAATGCTTATTTATTATTAGGCTCAAGCGAGCCCCAAATTTACCACCTTTTTACAATTATTTCCAAAAGTACAATTTACCGCCTTTGCTGCTATTGTTTCTATTAGAAATTTGAGTGGCATTTATCTTATAAAAATACTTTCCTTGAATAGGGAAATAGGGTTCAAGATTCATACCAAAACTAATATTGGCTTCACAAGAATAACAATCTCTAATTTCTTGTGCCATTATTTTACCAGAAATATCTGAAAAAGAAATTTCAAAGTGTAAATCCTCGCCGGGTTTATTATGACTTATTTGTAATGTTACAATGTCAAAAGCTGGGTTTGGATATAGCAAATTATGGGTTAGAGTAAACGTTTCTTGCTCAACTGTAAAATCTAACGCCTCTTCGCTGCTGTTATTATAGACATCTGCCAATTTTAAGTAAGTGGTATAGTTTCCCTCCGGTAATTTGGAAAATTGATAGATAATTTGACCTGTTTTATAACTCTCGGTAGCCGTATAATGTTCGTTTAAGGGAATCTGCAAAGTATCATTAAGAACAAGGATCATGTTTCCATTTTCTTGATTGTTAGCGATATTGATACCGCTTTCATCAGACACGTTCACTGTTAAAGTTTGTGCTTCTTGGTCAAAAAACATTTCAAACAATGGAGGCTCAGTGTCAATTATAGGCTCGTTTGAGGAGTTGCCTATAAAAAAGTTATTATATCCACCCATAGCTTCTTTCGTGCTGTCGTTGTTTACAGCGTAAAAGTAGAGTTGAGCTTTTTCAAAGGCATCTGTGTTGCTTTTTGGAATTATAAATTCTGTTTGAAATGCTCCGTTGACAACTTTCGCCTTGCCTTCATAAAGCTTGTTTTCAATGCTTTGATAATTCATAGAAGGGTAGTTTTGCCCTCCAATAGTCTTCTTTTTTACAGCTTTATCGTATAACGAAATGTTTACCGTTCCATTAAAATTATTATCATTTACAATGCCTTCTAAAGAGACCTTCGACTGGCTAGATAAATTATAATTCTCTGGATTTTCTCGGTTTAGTGATAATAAGTTAGCTTCTAATGTAGGGTAGGCTATAGCCATAGAAGGGTCTCCCAAAAGTGAGAAGTTCCTATTGACCTCACCATCTATAGAGTTATTTTTGGTCACTTTGAAAACATCACCTAGTCTTACGGCTTCGGAAGTGTTTTTGAAAACCCTTTCATAAAAGGCTTGATTTATTTTAAAATTTGTGCTACTGAAAACGGGTCTAGTGGTAGTTAAGAGAGCTATGGGGCCACCATTTGGGTTTAGTAATGCTACTTCTGCACCAGATACTACACCTGGGTTGTCATATCTTCCAAATTCGCAAGTGGCTGTAAAAAGAATGGGCATCCTGTCTTTATTTCTCCATCTTAAAATTTGGTCAAGTGTAAGTAACTTTTCATCTGTCCAGCCGTCTTCTGAGCCATGGCCGTTATAATTTATAATTAATGAGCCGTCGTTCATTGCTTTTTCTAAAGCTTCTTTTGCTTTAGGAGAGCGGTCGCCTAAGTCGGTGCTTATTTGAGGATAGGCATCTAAATAAATTTTATTTGGTCTTATGGCTGGATTGTTTTGAAGACTTTGGTCTGAGAAAGCTTCGGCATCTCTTTGATGGATGTTTAAGTCGGCATCATCTGCCACAAAACTAATTTTCCTTTTCCAAGCACCAAGTGTGTTTTTAGAACTACTGTAGTATATCAGCTTGTCTACCAGTAGTTTTGCTTCAATTCTGTCTTTTACTGGTAGCCTACCTACTGCCACGTCGAGACTATGGTCTTTATTTGATGTGGACCGCCAAAAACCGTTCAGCGAGTACCCTTCTGGCCATTCGCCCTCATGGTCTTCTAAGAAACCGAAATAGTCGTCAGAAGAATAACTGTAGATAGGCTCTAAAGACTCTTTTCCTTCATAAGTGGGTATAAGTCGTTCTGTTTTGACATAGTTGAGGTTGTTAGAACCTTTATAGTCATAATTTGTATCGCCAAAGAGTAAGAGGTATTTGAATTTTTCAGGATTCTTTTTCCATAGTACTCTTGCAAAATCTCTAATGGCTGTGGGATCGGTTTTGCCACCTGAATACTCATTATAGATTGACTGTATTTCTGTATAAGCCACTTTTAGTCCATCATGTTTTTCTCTAAAATTGGCTAATTGGATAACTTCGTTTTCAAAGTATTTTGGGTAAATAATTAATAACTCTGGCGTTTCTATTTCGGCTATATTTTGATTTTTTACAACTTCTATTTTGGAAGGGGTAAAGACATTATCAATTTTAAAAAAGGCGAGTTTTCCTAGTTTACTATTTCTCTTAAAAGAGAATTTCGAATCAGTAGGCGGAAGCATACTAGGAGAGAAGAGATTACTTACGTCCCAAACGAATTCTCGGTCGGCCTGATGATTTAGGTCAAAAGAAACACTTTCCTTATTTATTAAATAGGCTTGATGCTGGTTAGGATAAAATGCGATAGCTCTTTCTAAAGTCAATTCGAAAAAATCTAAATAGACTCCTGAAGAAATGTCGATGTCATTCGGAAGGCTAAAGGTGTAATCAAGATTGTCTTGAATGTTAGAAATAGATTTTGTGGCTATTTCTCCTGCTCGATTATATCTTTTGTAATAGTCATTCCAGCGGTAATCTATTTTTCTTAGAGGAATGTTGTCTAAAACTTCACCTGCTGCAATTATCGAGAGTTCGGTGTTTTCAAAGGTTTGACCTACAAATTGCGAAGTAAGTTTTACTGGTTGGCTCTTTATGTGGCCATTTACGTCAAAAGAAAAATCCCACTCGGAGAAAAAATATTCCCCTAACCATTCTCTTCCAGAGTTTAGAATGTTGACAAACTCAGGCTCATAAAACTCAAAATGTGTTAATGAATTTACAGTTTCAGATGCGAGGCTTTTAGGGTTGTGGTTTTGAATCTTCTTTGATTCTGTTTGACCCATTTTCATGAAAACAAAGTTCTCATTGCTATATGGATGCTGTTGGTGTTTTAATTCAGCATTAAGGCTGTCATAGAATATTTGGTCGGGGTTTTCTGCGTAGAAAAGGATGTAATCGTTTGAGTCAAATTTACCGTCGGTATCATTTACCTTAATACTTAGTTCTTGTAATACTGCATTTCTAGGTTTTGCGTTTTCTTGAGCAAGCAGTTTGCTTGGGCTACTAAAAAGCTGAATGTGATTTGGATTGACATTTTCTGTAGCAATACCAAAACCTTCTAGCGTAGCTTTGTCTAGCTTGTAAACGCCATCTTTAGTGATTTCTATTTTGTACCAGTTACCCTCAGACAATATACTCTTCTGACTCCAAGATTTTGGAGCTAAAAAGAAAAGAGGAAGGAGTAAAAGGTAAACTTTTTTCAAATGTGTCTTTACTGAATTGCTATTAACTAACGTTCCTGTTCAAAAATCATTCTAAAGAACCTCGATTTCTGCCATCAGTGGAATGGTATATTTCCTTTTTGTTTCCAAATCAAGGCATAAGGCTCTAGTTCGCCTTTTTTCTATTTTCTGGAATTTACGGTTTTTGAAAATAAAAGATTGACCGTTAGGTACATTTTCTAAATAGACTACCTCAGAAAGGTCGCCTTTGTTAAAAGCTTTTATGGCTTTCATGAGTTTGGCATCTCTGGTAGAAGAAGCCGCTGGATTTAACATGTGAGCGGCCAAAGGCTTTAATATCTCTAAAGGAAAAACCGCTTCATTTAAAAGGGGAATCATTAAATGCTGAAAATTTGTCTTCCATTCCTTGCCATGCGGTGCGGGTCTTTTTTTTATGTTTTTCTGATATTTAATGAAAACGCGTTGGTGAGCTACTTCATGAATGTATGTAATAAGAAAATTATAAGGATTTAAATCATGATTAACAGATATGGTATGATGGCCATTTTGAAATTTATAGTTTCCTAAACAGCTGCTTCTTGTTTTACTAATTGAAAAAGAAAAGGGAGCTTCTTCCCATAGATTTGTACAATATTCCAATGCTGCAGAAGGTACTTTTTTACTTAAAGCGTCATTAAATATAGCTTTTGTCAAAACCGGTTTTGATGCCCTTTTGACAGTTCTAGGAGTGTTAGTGTTTTTTCTTTTTATAAAATCAAACATGATCGATGCAATGTTGCCAAAAGGCGTATGTCTTCTTCAAAGAATTTTTATTGCATCAAATTTAAGAACTCAAACTAGGATTGTTTGCCTTTTAGTGAAGTTCATTAATGTCAAATGACTTAGATTTGCATCGAATTTAAAAAGACCGAATGAGAGAGCTCAAGATTTACAACACGCTTAGCAGAGAAAAAGAAGTTTTTACACCTTTGACAGAGGGTTATGTAGGCATGTATGTTTGTGGACCTACTGTTTATAGTAATGCTCATTTGGGTAATGTGCGTACGTTTTTGACTTTTGATGTGCTGTTCAGGTTTTTGCGAAGCATAGGCTATAAGGTAAGATATGTAAGAAATATTACGGATGTAGGTCACCTGGTAGGAGATGGAGACGAAGGAGAAGATAAGATTGGTAAAATGGCTAAGCTACAGCAGATAGAGCCCATGGAAGTGGTACAGCGATATACCAACGATTTTCATGAGGTTTTGCAGCAGTTTAACTTTTTGCCGCCAAGTGTAGAGCCTACGGCCACGGGGCATTTGATTGAGCAGATAGAAGCCGTAAAGGATTTGATAGAAAAAGGTTTGGCGTATGAGTCAAACGGTTCGGTGTATTTTGATATTAATAAATACAATGAGCAAGGGGGTAATTATGGTAAGCTTTCTGGAAGAATTCTAGAAGACTTATTGAATGAAACCAGAACATTGGACGGTCAGTCTGAAAAAAGGAATCCTTTAGATTTCGCGATTTGGAAGAATGCTTCGCCAGAACATATCATGCAGTGGCCTAGCCCTTGGGGAATGGGATTCCCAGGTTGGCACCTAGAATGTAGCTGTATGAGTGCGAAGTATTTGGGTAATCAATTTGATATTCATGGCGGAGGTATGGACTTGAAATTTCCACACCATGAGTGTGAGATAGCTCAAGGAACCAGCCTCACAGGGCAGGAGCCAGTGCGATATTGGATGCATACTAATATGCTTACCGTTAACGGTCAAAAGATGTCGAAGTCTTTGGGTAATAGTTTTTTGCCGGCTCAGCTTTTTAAAGGAGACCATGAGCTTTTAGAACAGGCTTACAGCCCAATGACGGTTAGGTTTTTCATGCTTCAGTCGCAGTACAGAAGTACCCTAGACTTTTCAAATGATGCTCTTAAGGGTTCTCAAAAAGCTTTTAGAAGGTTACTTAATGGTTTTAGAATGATTAAGTCGATGACCTTTGAAAGTGCAGACGTAGAGATTGACGAAAAGAAAAAAGGAATTGTAGAAGATGCCATAGAAGGTTTTTATACTGCCTTGGGTGATGACCTAAATACTGCTGTGGGAATAGCTCATTTATTTACATTGCTGAAGTATATCAACATGATGTATATGAATCAGCTTCAATCTGCCGCATTAGGTGAAAACACCTTTAATAAGTTAAAGACAAAGTATCAGGAGTTTTTTGCTGATATTTTAGGCTTATCAGAAGAAGAAAATGGTACTGATGTTTCTGTTCTTAATGGAATGTTAGAACTGTATAAAGAATATAAAGCAAACAGGCAATTTGATAAAGTAGACCAAATTAGAGCCTACTTCAAAGAAAATGGCATGGTGATTAAAGATTTAAAGCACCGTATTGACTGGGCTTGGGAAGAGTAAAAGGATTAGCGAGAGCTATTATAGCTCTCGCTGTTTTTTAATTTTGGTTTTTAATGCCCTGGGCTATCCAATTAGCCATGGCTTGACGGTTATTAGGAATAAGAAGTCTTCTTTGGTCAAATTCATTAGTGATGTTTCCCAGTTCAATGTAAACTGCGGTGGGTTTTGTTTCATTCAACATCCACAAACCACGTGATTTAACTATCCCTTCATAGCCTCTGCTGCTCTGATGTTCGTCATATTTGTTTTTGACAGTATGGTAAATAGAGTTAGCTAAGTCTTTACCAGAAGAACTGTACTCATTATGATAGAAAAACACGTCTACCTTTTTGTCATGATACCTAGAGTCCACATGTGTAATGATAGTTCTTTGAGTATGATAGCCTTTGGCTTTGTTTTCGTCGTAAAGTCTATTGATGATTTCCGTTCTTTGACGGAGCCTAGCACCTTGATTTAAAGGCATGCTGGCCCCACCCCAAACGGTTTCGTCTTTATCTGGAGCAAGAATTTTCTCGTCTCTAATGCCGTCGTTTTCGTCGCGGGTAATCATGTAAACCCTAGCACCATGACCTATTAAGTTACGGGCTATTCTTAAACTTACGTCATACGCATATTCATCCTCGCAAAGCCAGTCTTCTCCTTTTTTTACCATAGCACCTGGGTCTGGTCCGCCATGGCCACTCACTATATAATAGGCGTGGTTTTTTAAGGTATTGTCTAAAATAGGTGTTTTGGCGTATTCTTTGCCAAAAATTGAATAATTGACGTATCTAATGACTGACTTTTCGTTAGGTTTGTCATCGAAAGCAGAAAGGAATAAAAGGCATGATAATGCGACAGCTGCCGCCATTGTCTTTTTCATAGAAACATGTTTTATTAGAAAAGCAAGTCCAATTAAGGACTGTATATTGTAATCAAAGTTAATTAGATGAAAGCAACAATCAAAATTTTAAGTTTTATTCTGGCAGTTTCTTTTTTTAGTTCTTGTACGTCAAACACAACGGAAGAGACTAAATCAAGTGTGGAGGATGTTAAAAAACCTAGCGTCTTAGCCCCTGATTTTAAGTCAGTTTTAGCTTATGAAAAAATTAAAGAACAGTTAGACTTTGGCGTCAGATTACCTAATACTCTAGGTCATAAGAAGTGTGGTGACTGGATAGTAGAGACTATGAGGTCTTATGGTTTGGAAGTAATCGAGCAAGAGTTTGAAGCATACTCTTTTAAAGGGACATCTTTAGATGCTAGAAATATTATAGCCTCTTATAATCCTACAGCCAAGAAAAGAGTTCTTTTGGCAGCACACTGGGATACTAGAGAAGTGGCCGACCAAGATGATGAGAGAAAAAATGAGCCAATTTTAGGTGCAAATGATGGTGCCAGTGGCGTGGCGATATTATTACAAATTGCAGAGACCATTGCTCAATCAGCTGATAAACCAAACATTGGTATTGATTATATATTTTTTGACGCTGAAGATGGCGGAAAACCAGAATCTTTTGAAGGAAATGCTTTAAACGATTATGGTGGATATTTGATGGGTTCGGATTATTGGGCGAAAAATCCTCATATTGAAAATTATACTGCTTTCTACGGAGTATTGCTCGATATGGTAGGAGCAAAGGGTGCTACTTTTTATAAAGACAAAATTTCAATGCGAGTAGCTCCATCTGTGGTTAATAAAATTTGGAATGTGGCTAGTGCTAAAGGTTACAGCTCTTTTTTCTTATCTGCAATTGGCGGTGATATCTTAGATGATCACATTCCTGTAATTCAACATAGAAATATCCCTATGATTGATATCATTGACCAAAAATTAGGAGGAAATCAAACGTTTTTTGACCATTGGCACACCCATGATGATAACTTAGATGCCATTGATGTGAATACATTAGAAGCAGTAGGTGAAACCATGATACAAACACTTTACGAAGAGAATGGCGTAATTCAGTAGAAAGGTTTAAGCATAAAAAAACGGGTCACTTAATTTCTTAAGGACCCGTTTTTTTTATGTTCTGAAAAGATTATTTAATGTCAAAAGTTGTTTGACCAATTCTATATCCTTCAGAGTATAATTCTACAGTGTAAGAGCCAGAGTTGTAAGCAGAACCACTGTCATAAATGAATTCAACAGTTTGACCATCATTACTGAACATAACTGTTTGCTTTGCTGTATAAACTGTTTCTTTTCCACCAAATTTGAAAGTTCCAGAACCTGTAGCCATATCAGAAATGACAGCACCAGTAGGGTCCATTAATCTCATAAAAATGTTTTTATTCTCTTTCTTGGTTAATGGATTTTCAGCAAGTTTGAAAGCTACTTTGATTTTTTCAACACGCTTTGCTTTAAACTCAGCACCATCTCTTTCTCTACCTCTAGAGTTAATAGCAGAAATAGCATAGTTCATAGGTCTTAATGCAGATGCTAAAGATACCTTTTCGCTTAATTCTGAGTTTTTAACATTGATAGCGTATACAGAATCAGATAAGGCTGTTTTGGTGTTTTCCAAAGCAGTATTAGTCTCAATCAATTCAGTTTTTTCACTTATCAAAGTCTCGTTTTCGTTGGTAAGAATAACGTTAGCTTCTCTTAATTTAGCTATTTCGTTGTCTTTTTCTGTAAGTACAAGCTCGTAGTTTGAAATTTTGTCTTGATAATCTTTTAGGCTTACGTTTTTAGAGTAAATAAGGTTTCTTTTATCTTTTTCAAGCTGAGCTTTAAGTACCTGAAGTTCGTCTACTTGGCCGCCTAAAGCTGAAATTTCCGCAATTTTGCTGTCTAACTGAGTACCGATAGAGTCAAGTTTAGAGCTAGCAAGCATTAAGTCTCTATTTACTTCACTTACTTCTACAGTCTTGGCATCTACTTTTTGTCGTTCTTGAAAATAAAGGTAGCCTAACACTGCTGCTAGAGCTAATGCTACAATTAGACCAGCTTTTAGTCCTGAATTGTTGCTTTTTTCTGAATGTTCCATTTTTTTGATTTTTTATTAGTCAATTTTTTTAGGGAAAAGGAATGCAAAGATAAGCTTTTATTTACCATTGATAGCTCGCTCATGGTAGCTCCTAGTCGATGAATCAGTTTTTCTATGTGACGAAACGGCTATTTTTTAAGTTAAAAGTGCATTTCCACTACATTAACTGTACTTTAGGTTCAATATTATATTAACGAAAGTTTTTTTAAGAAAAATTTAAGAAAAGCGAAAACTGTATGGCTTTAATATCAAAAAAGAAGATACCTTATAAAATAAATCCTCCCCTAAGATCTTATTTGGAAAGGTATGGTAGGGAGCGAGAATTGCCCTTGAAATACAAAGATTTGCTACGGTTTGATAATAGGATTCCTCTTTTAGATAAAAACAATAATGACACACTGTGGGAAACGGTCTTTTATTCGCAGTCTGACCTGAGAGAAATTTATGAGAACCTTAAAGTCATTTATGCCGATTTAAAAACAGATGGAGACGAGTCTGTAATTCAGCATTTAGTGGTAGACAGGGTAGATACTTGCACTTATGCCAATACTTCGCCTTTTAGAATTAGAATTATTAATAAGGTAAATGACAACTACGACTATTTCTATATAAAGAATGCTGATTCTTCAAGAGTTTATGGATTAGAACTGGAGCATTTACTTTCTCCAAATGTTTTGAGTTATATCACTCATGCTGATACTTTGGTAGAGGAGCATATTGCTGGAATTCCAGGAGATATTTTTATGGAGTTTCACTTAAACGATCTCAACCTTAATCCTATCAGACTAGCTAAAGAATTTATTAAGTTCAATGAGCGGTGCTTTGCCAGGCTTTTGGGAGATATGCACTCTGCCAATTTTGTTGTAATTATTACTCCTGACTTTGAAGACTTTCACTATAGAATTAGGGCTATTGATTTTGACCAACAGTCATATGAGGGGAGCAAGTCGGTTTACATGCCTCAATATTTCAGAGAAAATAATGCGATAATAGAATTAGGTATTAAATACATGACGCCTGAGTCTGTAAAACAATATCAAAAAGAAGAAAGAACCTTAATAGGAAACAGAATAAAATCTGAAAAGGAACGGCTTAATAATTTGATGGCTGTAATGCGAGAAGACAATAATTATTTGCCAGAGAACTTAGTTAAAATAAAAAAAGAGCTAAACGAGCATCATAAAACCAAGGTTTTTGCTAAATGCAAAAGCATGGCGGAGGTTTTGGAAACCAACTTAACGCTGCTAAGTACTTGAGCCTATTTTAAGAAAGACATAATTAAAAAGAACCAGCCTAATATTAAAAGAGAGCCACCTATGGGTGCTACGGCACCAAAAGTTTTAATGCCAGTAAAGCATATCAAATAAAGAGCTCCTGAAAATATTATAGTTCCCATAAAAAAGGAGTAACCGGCATAGTTGGAGTAATTGCTAGGAAATTCCTTGAAAAGTATTCCTGTCAAAACTAAAGCCAAGGCGTGGTAAAATTGATACTTTACTGCCGTTTCGAAAGTAGCCATGTTTCCCGCTTTTTCTAAGGTTTCTTTAAGTGCATGAGCACCAAAGGCTCCTACAAGTACACCCAAAAGGCCTAAAATTGCTCCAAAAATCAAAAAAGTCTTATTCATAATCTTTTACCAAAAATTGCACTACCTACCCTTATTAATGTACTACCGTTTTTTACAGCCAGCGGCCAATCCCCACTCATTCCCATAGATAATTCTGTCAGAGGAAGTTCTGGGTTGTTATCTTTTACTTCGTCAAAAAGGTTTTTTAATCCTTTAAATTCTGTTTCAATTTCGTTTTCGTCATTGGTTAAAGTACTCATTCCCATCAATCCTATAATTCGAACATTGGAAAATATATCTAAGCCAGTTTTTAAAGCCTCTATAAGTTCGTTTTTGTCAAAACCTGTTTTTGTAGATTCTTTCGCAATATGCACTTGAAGCAAGCAGTCAATCACACGTTCGTTTTTGAGAGCTTGTTTGTTAATTTCTTTCAGGAGCTTTAAAGAATCTACAGAATGGATAAGACTTATAAAAGGAGCAATGTATTTGACTTTATTGCTTTGCAAGTGGCCAATCATGTGCCATTCAATATCCTTAGGTAACTCTTCTTGTTTTGAAATTAATTCTTGAACATAGTTTTCGCCAAATCTTTTAAAACCAGTATTGTAAGCCTCTAGTATTTTATCATTACCTTGTCTTTTAGATACGGCAATAAGGCGAGCCTGATTATCTAATTGACTTTCTATTTCTTTTATTTGATGAGCTATTTGATTCATTAAGATAATAAGCTTTTTAAATCTGCAGGCGAGTAGTTTACACTTTTAAGAGTTTTGTGGTCCCCCTCTCTATAAACTAAAAATTTGTCACCGTCTTTTTTATAATAACTTTCTGTCCCTTTTTCTTTGTAATGCTTTTGGGTAGCAATAGCCTCTTCCTCAGAATTACAAGCTTTGCTCATATTGGAACGTTGTACCTCGTCAAAAAGAGCTTTAAATTTATCTCCCAAGCCAAATTCTAATATAGCACCAGAAAGTACATATTGAATATCACAAAGTGCATCAGCCACTTCAATAAGATCATCGTTTTCAATGGCTTCTTTTAACTCATTAAGCTCCTCCGAAATTAATTCTACCCTCAAATCACATCTTTTTTTTGCCGGAATAGCAGGTTTTTCAACTATCGGATGACGAAAGGTTTTATGGAATTCTGCTACTTGAGAGAGGGAATCTGGGGATTGCATTACTATATTATTTGTTTAACGTGCCGTAAAATAAATTATCAAGACTATTGTCTTGCAAAGTTCTTGAAATTCGCCTAATATTGCTAAGAAAACATAAAGTCAATTAAATCTTAAAACTTTAAAAAAATTATGAACAAAATAGTTAGGCTTTTTAGCGTGCTGGCCTTAGCTTCCACAGTAGCTTTTGTAGGATGTAAAGGAGATACTGGAGATCAAGGTCCTATCGGTCCAGCTGGTCCTACAGGACAAAATGGTGTTGATGGTCAAAATGGTACAGACGGTACAGATGGTGTTGATGGTGTTGATGGTGTTGATGGTAATGCAAATGTTAAAAGCTTTATGGCTACAGTTGCTGTAGCTGACTGGGCTAATGTAGAGCGTTCAGGAATAGGTACTTCTACTACAAGTACTTGGGGTGGAGCTGCTGTTTCTAGTGATTTAATTACTGCTGATAAAGCTGTTTTTGTGGCTTTAATTTCAGGTGAAGAAAAAATTTCATTGCCAGTTTCTTTATCTAAAGAAATTGATGGTTCTGTGGAATCTCTATTGTTCTCTTATAAAACTGGCCAAGTGAGCTTATACTATAAGAGTCAATCTCAACTTTTTGGTGGAAGCACTTCATATGCACCAGAGATGGACATTCAAGTTAAGGTAACGGTTGTTGAGGAAGTAGAAGTAGCTGCTCTTAAAGCTGCTGGAATTTCTCTTGATGATTATGATGCTGTAATGAATTATCTTGGAAGATC
The DNA here is from genome assembly GCF_964021845.1 of uncultured Arcticibacterium sp. Taxonomy (NCBI): domain Bacteria; kingdom Pseudomonadati; phylum Bacteroidota; class Cytophagia; order Cytophagales; family Leadbetterellaceae; genus Arcticibacterium; species uncultured Arcticibacterium sp. The sequence continues at coordinate 92,964 of NZ_CAXHZC010000008.1, forward strand.
GGTACAACTACCGACCCAACAATAATATATATCATTTCTTTTTTAATAGCCTTTTCAGTTTACTGAGAAGGCTATTTTATTATATAGTAGTGTGAAGAAAATATTAGCCCTTATTCTATTTGTTTTTTCTCTATCTGGAGAAACTAATGCTCAGTTTTCTGATGATATCGCCAGCAAAAAGATTACTATTAATGGTTTAAATAAGCTTTATAACCTAGAGTATAGAGAAGCTGAAAGAATACTTAAACCAGTTTTACAGAAATATGAGGAGCACCCAGTTTCTTTTTTAATTAAGGCAACCTTACTACAGTATGAGTTTGCCCCGATAGAGCAAAATGTCACACATTTTAAAGAATATATAAGCAATCTAGAGAAGTGTATTAAATTAGCCAAAGAACAATATGATGCTGGTAAATATAAAACGGATGCTACATTTTATTTGCTAGCTGCCCATGGCAATATCAGTAGAGCATATCATTATAATAAAGATTACCTAAAAGCAGGATTAGAAGCTAAAAGAGCTTACTCCTATTTAAAAGAAGGTTATGGTTTAGCGAAAGAAAATAGTGAGTTTTATTTCACAAATGGACTTTACAAGTATTACAGAGTCCAATATCCAGAAACGCATCCTTCTATTAAGCCTATCATTTTCTTTTTTACAGACGGTAATAAAATGCAGGGTTTGGCGGACTTAAGACAGGCGAGTAAATCTAGTTTATTTAGCAGAATGGAAGCTTCGTTTTTCTTGGCGGGTATCTGTCTAAAATATGAAAGCCTCACTAAAGAAGCTGTTTCTATACTGAGGGTCTTGCATGAGAAGTATCCGAATAATCCAGATTTTCTTTTAAAGTATATTGAAGCTCTATTGATAGGAGGTGAATTAGAGTTGTCCTCACAAAAACTAAAGAAATTGGAAGTTTTCAAAGGAGGAGATTATGAAGTCGCTACTTTTGTGTTTCGCGGGGAAATTAGTTTTCTTAAGCGAGATTTCAACAAGGCAAGTATATCTTTTAAAAAGGCTGTTTCTCTAAAAAAAGAAGGTGCCGAAACATCAGACTTAAAGAGTATGGCTCTTTGTCGTTTAGGTGAGATAAGTTTAGGGCTGGGAGAAAACAAAAATGCAAAAGAGTATTTTAAGCAATGTTTGGATATAGCTGAATATTCAAGAATTATAAAAAAAGCGGAACTAGAATTGAAGAGATTATAATATGGAGAACATTTTAATAAAGAACGGGAAATTAGTCAATGAAGGTAAAAGCTTCGAAGCTGATATTTTAATCAAAAACGGAAGGATTGAAAAGATTGCGACTAGTATTTCTTCAGAAGATTCTAATAAAATTATTGACGCAAAAGATCAATACGTTTTACCAGGAGTAATAGACGACCAGGTTCATTTTAGAGAACCGGGTTTGACGCAAAAGGCCAATATCTACACAGAAGCTAGGGCCGCGGTGGCAGGTGGGACTACCAGTTTTATGGAGATGCCTAATACAGTGCCAAATGCTTTAACGCAAGAGCTTTTACAAGACAAGTATGATATAGCAGAGAAGACTTCGTTGGCAAATTATTCCTTCTATATGGGAGCCTCTAATGATAATTATGAGGAAGTAATGAAAACGGACTTAAAGGCTATCTGCGGATTGAAAATTTTCATGGGAAGTTCTACTGGTAATATGCTAGTAGATAATGAAAATACTTTGGCTAAAGTATTCTCTAGTTTTCCTTCATTAATAGCCACGCACTGTGAAGATGAAGAGACAGTAAAAAACAATTTTAATAGGTTTAAAGCGGAGTATGAAAACAAAGAAATACCTTACGATATACATGCTTTAATTAGAAATGAGGAGGGTTGTTATAAGTCTTCTTCTATGGCGGTTGATTTAGCTAAAAAATATGGGACAAGGCTTCATATCCTTCATATTTCTTCGTCACAAGAGATTCCTTTATTTGATAATAGCTTGCCTTTGGCTGAGAAAAAAATAACTGCGGAGGTTTGCGTACATCACCTTTGGTTTGATGCCAAAGACTATAAACAAAAAGGCACAAAAATAAAGTGTAACCCTGCCATTAAGCATGACCATAAAGAGAAGCTTTTTCAAGCATTATTAGATGACAGGTTTGATGTTATAGCCACAGACCATGCTCCACATCAATGGGAAGAAAAACAAAAGAGTTATTGGGAGGCACCTTCTGGTCTACCGTTGGTTCAGCATAGTTTACAAGCCATGTTAGACTTTAGAGCTCAAGGTAAAATTACCATAGAGCGTGTGGTAGAGAAAATGTGCCATGCACCTGCTGTTTGTTTTGAAGTGAAAGAGCGTGGATACTTAAGAGAAGGCTATTGGGCCGATATTGCCATCGTTGATGCTGATAAACCATCATTAGTTACTAAAGAAGGTTTGCATTATAAATGCGGGTGGTCTCCTTTTGAAGGGCACACCTTTGGTTCATCGGTAAGTCATACCATAGTTTCTGGGCATTTAGCTTATGAAAATGGCATGTTCAATGAAGAGAAAAAAGGAGAGCGTCTTAGCTTTAACAGATAAAAAAAAGCCCTTCGGTAAGAATTAGAACATTCTACATCGAAGGGCTTTTTTTATATGAATTGGGATCTTCTAAAAATTTTATTCAGAAGGGTTTTGTACAGGCTGCCATATTTTTCATAGCACCATTCTTTCAAGAGATTTACTTCTGTTGGAACAAGTTGCTTCATTCCTTTCATTAACTCTTTCTCAAACAATTTGCTGTCAAAACTTACCTTCTCCAATATCATTTTTATGTATTCTAACATTGACATAAGGATTAAAGGTTTTAGGTTACTTACAACATTAGTTAATAAACTGTCCAATAAATATACGCTATAAAGAGCAAAATGTCAAATTGATTTATCTCATCATAGCTATACATCTACCATCTTTATAACGCTTTCAATATCCGCCGTATTGTCAAAAAAGGAGACTAAACGCACTAAAACTTCTTCCATTACGGCATCTGGGCAGGATGCTCCACAGGTTAGTAATATTTTTACTTTTTCCTTTTTTGGGAAATAATCTTTTGATGTTATGACTTTTTTCGAGTGAAGATCGAAGTGGGAGACTTCTGTTTTTGAAAGAAGACTTTTGTCAGACTGAATAAAATAGGTTCTATGTTTTGTCTCGCAGAGCTCTACCAGGTGAGAGGTGTTTGAACTGTTATATCCTCCTACTACAATTGCTAAATCTGCAGTTTGGTCTATTAACGAATAGGTTGCATCTTGATTGTCGTTTGTAGCATAACACAGGGTATCTCTGGTGTTTGCAAAATGCTCTTTCTCACTTTCGTTAGAAAGGTCAAAGTGTTTAACAATAACTGATTTTAAATATTCTGAAATTTCTTGTGTCTCAGAAGCAAGCATGGTGGTTTGGTTAACTACACCAATTTTTTTGAGATCTTCTTTAGGGTTAAAACCTTCCGAATATTGATTCGCAAATTCAGTATAGAAGTCTTCTGAATTCTTTTCACCAGTAATATAACCGGCTAACTTTTCTGCTTCTTTTATATTTTTAATAACTAAGGTTGGCGTTTTTGCATTACTATGTGAAAACGTTGCTCTAGTTTCTTCATGGTTCGGTTTTCCGTGCACAATCACACTGTAGCCTCTTTCTCCAATTTGAGACGCCCTATTCCAAACCTTTTCTACAAAAGGGCAAGTGGTATCAAAAGCATAAGGATTAATGCCAATTTTGTTTAATTGTTCCTGAATCTCAATGGTCGTTCCAAAAGCAGGGACTATGACAATATCTTCTGTAGATAATTCAGCCCAATCAACTAATTGGTTTCCTCCGGTATCCATCAAAAAGCGAACACCTCGAGATAGAAGGTCATTATTAACATCGGGGTTATGAATCATCTCACTTAAAAGAAAGATTCGCTTATCTGGGTTTTCATTAAGGGTACGGTAGGCTATTTCTACTGCATTTTCTACGCCATAACAGAAACCAAAGTGGCGGGCTATATAAAACACGATAGGCCCAAAGTCTAGCTTGGTAGGAGAGAAGTCTTTTTTTAATTTATCTTTTACTCTTCTCTGCTCTTTGATAGAGCCAATTATAGTGCTTTTGTAAATTTCTGGTATATCAAACTTCTTCATATAAGGTTTGGAAAGTATATTTGAAAATCTTTGATGAATTATACTTTCATAACAAAAGTACTATTTATGAAAAGGAGACTTTAATAAAAATCTCTTTAAATTTGAGTTCATTTACCCATTTACGCATATTGAGTTTACTTAGACCCCTGGTCTTCCTAATCTTACTTTCACATTTTGTCAAGGCACAGAGTGGGTTCGTAACTTATGACGACGATTATTATCATAGAATTGAACGTTTGGAGGTAATATCGGGTAAGCTCGCGAATACCTTTCATGATAATGTAAAGCCTTTTGAGAGGAAGGATATTGTTCAGTATTTAGACTCTCTTAACTTTTCAGACAGTAGTTTAACGACTATCGACAAAGAAAACTTAAACTATCTGCGTTCAGATAGTTGGGCTTACAATAGCGATACCGCTGTAGGTAAGAATAAGAAACCTTTTTGGAAACACTTCTTTAAGTATAAAGCTGATTTTTACAGCGTAAAAAATGAAGATTTCAATATTCATGTTAATCCTATATTTCAATTTGGCGGAGGAAGTAATGCTGGAGATATTGAGACGGAAGGTCAGTTTATTAATACTAGGGGTATAAGTGTTCACGGTACAGTGAATAAAAAACTAGGCTTCTATACTTTCTTTACAGAAAATCAGGCATCCACCCCTTTTTATATTAAAGATTATCAAAGGCAAACGGGAGGGTTTCCATTTACAGGTTTCACAAAAATAATTAAAGATGATTCTGTGAAGCTTGGCAGAGATTATATGCAAGCAATGGGATACTTTGTTTTTAAGCCTTCAAAGAATATCAAATTGCGTTTTGGACATTCTACTAACTTTATTGGTTCAGGAATTAGGTCAATGATTTTGAGCGACTTTAGTGCTCCTTATCTTAACCTGATGGTTAATGTGAAAATGGGTAGGTTAGAGTATCAGACACTTATCGCCAGTATGAATAATACCCAGGTGGATGTAGGCGTGGCTACCTTGGAGGCGATTCCGCCAAAGTATATGGCATTTCACCATTTAAATGTTAATGTTTCAAAGAAATTGAATATTGGGCTTTTTGAAACAGTAATGTTTGGAGAAAGAGCTTTTGATTTGAACTATTTAAACCCTGTTATTTTTTACAGGTTTGTAGAGGGTTTGAGAGGGAGTAGAGATAACGCCATTGTGGGGGCCGACTTTAAATTCATTTTGGCCAAATCATTGTCTTTTTATGGGCAGTTTGTTTTAGACGAGTTTAATTCTGCTGAAAGCAAAGAAGAAGGTTGGTACGGAGAGAAGCATGCAGGTCAGTTAGGCCTAAAATATATTGACTTTTTGGGTTTAAAGCAGTTTGACCTTCAGGCTGAGTTTAATTATGCAAGACCATACACGTATAGTCATTTTAGTACTTATACCAATGCTGTTAACTATAATGTACCTCTAGCTCACCCTTTAGGGGCTAATTTTAAAGAGTTTCTTTTATTGGCTCGTTATCAGCCTACTCCTAAGTTGTTTCTTAAAGCTACTTGGATGAAAGCCATAAAAGGACTAGATACAGAAGAAGAAAATTGGGGTGGAGATGTCTTAAGAAATTACAGAGAAGATAGGCCAGACGATTTTGGTAATTTTATAGGACAAGGTATTGAACAAGACATCTCTTTATTAAGGTTTGAAGCATCTTATATGCTTGGACATAACTTCTTTTTGGATCTGGCATATCAAAATAGGTTAGAGTCATATCAAATACTGAATGATAAAAAAACTACGCTTTTAAATTTTGGACTGCGATGGAACCTTGCCAATAGAAAACCTTTACTCTAGATAAGGGTTTCGCATAATTTCCAAGGTGCTCAACTTTGGGTTGAGCATCTTAGTGCTTATTGTTACTTTAAAGAAAGTAGCTCCTTTGCTTTTGAAGGCTTTTACATAACTACCTCGGGTTTTTATAGTTCGGTACAGTGCGGTATAGTTAAAACCGTCTAGTTCCCATCCGTTAATTAGTAAAGATTCTTTTACTGATTCAAACGCCAATGTTAGGTTTGAAAAGTAATTAAAGGTAGAGGGACTGCCTTTAATGATTACTAGATCGTGCCTAAAGTTCACTTCCACCTGAATTATTTTCGTCGTTCTCATTCTTTTTGAGGGCTTTATCTCTGGCTTGTAAATATATTGAAAAATAGTGAGACTATTTTTCAACCATGAAACATTTTGCAGGGTGTTGGCGTTTAAAGGGCATGTTTGTTTTGCTGAACTAAGTGAAACTTTTCATAAAAGTAGGTTCGAAATTTCTTTAAGAAGATTTCTTTTTCGAGCCCGACCTAATACCATTTAAATTTACGTTTTAAGATATCTAATTTATTTAGACCACTTATAAATCTGTATGCCGCGGAACAGTAGGTGCACTTGTGCCGTTATGTTACTGAAATAAAACAATACCATATGATTAGTGAAAAAATGGAGCAGATGCTCAATGACCAATATAACAAAGAAGTGTTTTCTGCACATCTTTACCTTTCAATGTGTTCGTATTTTTTGGATAGAGACTTAGATGGCTTCGCTAATTATTTTAGAATTCAAGCGAAGGAAGAACTACAGCATGCTGAAAAGCAATTTGACTATGTACATGAAGTAGATGGCAAAATTACTATTGGTGCCATAGATGCTCCAGACAGTGGGTTTAAATCAATAATTGATTGTTTTGAACAAACATTGGCTCATGAGAAATTAGTTACTAAAAGTATTTATGGTTTAGTACGTCAAGCTTTAGATGAAGGAGATTTTGCAACACATACTTTTCTTCAGTGGTTTATTACCGAGCAGGTAGAAGAAGAAGCAAGTGTTAAGGCTCTTTTGAAAAAACTAGAGATGATAGGCGATAATTCATCTGCCTTATATCTTTTGAATGATGAATTGCTTAAGCGAGTTTTGGAAGAAGAAGCTTAAGGGTAGTATTATAGATTTTGAGAGGAGCCAAGTGCTCCTCTTTTTTTTGTCTAAAATATTTAAACCTTATTTAGACTTAGTATAAATAAATTCATTAGATTTGTATAATTAAATGCAAAACTGAATTGGAAAAGAACATACTTAGCGTTTTTGACGAATCTACAGAGAACCAGAAAAACCCGTTCATATCAATGCCTTTTGATAACGAGTGCTGTGTTTTGAAGAAGTGTTGCAAGGCCTTTAAGAAGAAAGGTCGTCATTGTAAGAAATGCCCGAAGATTTAGTTCGCCATTTTACCCACCATTGTTATTTAAATTAGCTTTTGCCAAGCTTTGACGGTCTATATGAGCAAAGCATTCTTAGACTTTCACGTTTAAACTCCAGCGTGTCTCCGTCAATTATTCTGAGAATTTTAGAATGTGATTTTTTAAGAGCTCTGATGTATTTGTTGGAGTTAAAGTTTTCTCTACCACGAATCTAGCTTTGTATTTTATGTCAAAATTGCACGAATTAAGTCCTTTAAGTATGATGATAGTTAATATCTCAATTTAGTCTAATTCCCTGTTTTGGTACATTTGACTATTGTAAGATTTAGTGTTTGTGAGGCGGTAGAATTTAGTCCTGTCTCCCTAGTGTTCGAAATATTTTCTTAAACCTAAGCAAAAAATTAAACTTACTTAATTTGTTTACCTTCTTCTGTATTCACGAAAAGTATATTACACAAATCACCGTAACCTTCAAAAACTCCTGTTCCGAATCGCTTTAAAGCTTCACTTAAGAAACCTAGGATAAGTAAATCAGCATCAGGTGAGTTTTGCATAATAATGCTATTTAAAGCCACACCTTCATCTCTATCTATAAACTCAATATTCTTAGAAGAAATAGGTAGTTGACCTGAAGAAATCATTTTGGATATTTTCTCTTTCTCTTGCTGAATAGTCGCTTTAGGGAAAACATAGAATACCTTGATGATACCGTTTTTCCAGTCTGGGTGAGCAGAAATTACGTAGGCCATTAAAATCATCAGGTTTGCATTTTCATAATCTGAACTAGTAATCCAGATATGTATTTCTTTCATGAGGCCAAACTGACGCTCAGAAGTAGAAAGAATACCAATGTCAAAATTCGCGGCTTGAATAAGTTTAAAATTGTCAACAATGGTTTGAATCTCCGATGGATTATTTCTAGCATGGTCAAAAAGCAACATGTTGTTTTCCGTACCAGAAATACTTGGTAACTGCACCACTTGAGAGATAGAACCCTCTAAGTTTTGATTTATAAGCGTGTCTATATAAACCTCACTTTTGGTGGCTTGAGCCATTTTTATAATACGGTTTTTCATCAATTTGGCATCTTGATTTGCCTGCTTTGACAAGTAACCGTCTATATGATGAATGTAGGTTCCAAAGCCATATTTATGTGAAATCCATCGGGTAAGATTAAAAGCATCTAATCTTTGGAAAGTATGCGGACTTAAAAACACGGCTGAAGGCCTCCAGCTAGTATTATCTTCTTTGTCAGATTTTTGTAAGAAAACGTGAATTTTTCTACTGATTTGATACATCACCCCTTGGAAAATTACGGCAATGTTCTTCTTATCTGTTGTGAAATAATTCAACGTAAAATATAAGGCGAGCATGAAGAATATTGAAATAAACGCATAACCCGAATTCATAAAGAACATTAGACCGAAACATGCAACTGCACCAAATAAGCTGATGAACCATTTAGACTTGAATCGAGGTCGGTAAGACGGGTCGCCTGCAAAGTGTTGCATAAATGAGATAAGGCAAAGCGAGCCATAAGTAACCATGAAAAACATGGAAATTACTTCCGCTACGGCATCAAGTTTACCCAAAATGATAAAGAAAAGAGCAATGGTTCCTGTAACTATGGAAGCATTGTATGGGTCGTCTCCCTTTCCTTTTCCTTGAGCTAACCAGGTGTTTATAGCCGGGCCTGGAAACACCCTATCCTTTGCCATAGCTTGTAATGTTCTGGGTGCCACTAGAATAGAACCAATGGCGGAAGAAATGGTGGCGGCGGCCAACCCTAAAGGAATTAACCACCATCCCTGAATGGCAATGTCTGCCATCACAAGTCTAGAGGTGTCTGCCAGCATAGGAAGTGGGGCGGAATTATATAATTTTAGAGCAATCAGAATGTATATGGTCATTCCGAAAAAAGTAGCTGCCAAAGTTCCCATTGGAATGGATTTGCCAGGGTCTTTTAAATCTCCTGATAAGCCTACGCCTGAAATAATACCCGTAAACGCGGGGAAAATAATGGCAAATACGGTGAAAATAGAAACCTCAGGAATAGGGGGTGGCGGTGTGGCCAGAGGATCTACCTCTATAGGTTTACCCATAAAAAAAGCCACCAAGGCTACCGTTAATATAGCTACTACCCAGTAAAGAGTCTGAATTCCTAACTTAGCTCCTTTAGTAAGTACTATAGAAGTTAGAGCAAATAAGGCTGGAATAGCCAAAGTTTGACTTTGATGTAAAAGCCAATCTGCCCAAGGCATAAATATATAATTATCAAAAAGCCAATCGAATACTGGACTAAAGGCTTCTGTAAATGCGATAATATAAAACGCCACGCTAATTGCTTGAGAGAGATAAAGAGCTACACCAATAGTGGAACCAATCACCAAACCAAAGGAGCGAGAGATAATATAATAAGCTCCACCACCTTCTACTTTAATATTGGTGGCTATTTCAGAAAGAGCCATGGCTGTCGGTATAGTTACCGCATGACCGATAAGTACAATAATTAAAGTACCTCCTAAGCCCACTGTACCAACGGAGTAGCCGAATCTTAAGAAAAGAATGGCACCTAAAATGGTAGAAATGGCAGTGAAAAAAACGGGAGCAGTCCCGAATTTGTTTTGATTCTCGGTCATATTTTGCTTTGGGCTGAGCCTCCAAATGTAAGGAAATACTTGATAGAAACTAAAAGCAGACTAGAATCTCAGACTTTCCTTTTTAATTCAAAGTGTTTTCCTAGGTAAACTCGTCTTACCATTTCGTCGGCCGCTAACTCTTCTGCGGTGCCATGTTTAAGTATTTTTCCTTCAAAAAGTAAATAAGCTCTATCGGTTATTGAAAGGGTTTCGTTTACGTTATGATCGGTTATTAAAATACCTATGTTTCTATGCTTTAATTTCGCTACAATAGTCTGAATTTCTTCTACGGCTATGGGGTCAACTCCTGCAAATGGTTCATCTAATAATATGAATTTTGGGTCTACAGCTAAAGCTCTAGCTATTTCACATCTTCTTCGTTCTCCACCTGAGAGTACTATTCCTTTACTTTTTCTTACATGCTCTAAAGAAAACTCCTCTAATAACTCTTCCGTCTTTTCTTTCTTTTCGGCCTTGCTTAGGCCGGGTACGGCCAACTCTAATACACCATATATGTTTTCATAAACTGTCAAATCTCTAAAAACAGAAGGCTCTTGTGCCAAATACCCTAAACCAAGTTTAGCTCTTTTATACATCGGTAAATGCGTGATGTCTTGTTCGCCGAGCCAAATTTTTCCAGAGTTGGGTTTGACTAAGCCTACCGCCATATAAAACGATGTTGTTTTTCCTGCACCGTTTGGCCCTAGTAAACCAACTATCTCGCCTTGCTCCACCTGATAGCTAACCTCCTTATTGACCATTCGCTGGCCATACTTTTTAATAAGATTTTCTGTTCTAAGTATCATTTATTCTTATGAGCTCTAAAGGACTTTACGTTTCAAATAGAAAGGGAAAAGGCTCTTTTTATTGTTGTAAAACAGAAGAACACTTGTCGTCGCTATTTGTTCAAAGATAAACCCTATTTATTTAATCAATACAGGTCATTAAAATTTTATGTCTTTCAAAAACAACTGTAGGGTACTTTGATCTCGGAAGGTGTTTTCTTCTAACGTATATGCAATTTTAAAACTATCGCATTTTTTCAGTTCGTCATAAAATGCTTCACGCATGCCAAAACCTAGGGCTGTCATGGTTGTTCCTGTTTCGGGCTCTACTAATTCTAGTTTTAAGTGCTTCTCTTTTAAAATTCTAGGCTCAGCAGCCAGCTGTAAATTATCGGTTTGAAAAATAGGATGCATGTTTTTGGGGCCAAAAGGTCCCATCTGCTTCATAATTCGATAAAATTTACGGCTGAGATTTTCAAGCTTAATTTTAAGGTCAATATTTATTTGAGCTACTAGCTGCTCTTCAGTAATGTTTTCAGAAACCACCTCATTAAACTTTTCTCTAAAAGCAGGAATATTGTTAATGGGTATGGTCATTCCTGCGGCGTGCATGTGCCCTCCAAATTGTTCTAAAAGCGGAGAACAACTTTCTATAGCATTGTACAGGTTAAAGCCTGAAACTGACCTTGCAGAACCTGCGGCCATTCCATCTTTAGTTTTTGTGAAAATAACGGTAGGCCTATAAAAGTGCTCAATACACCTAGATGCTACTATCCCAATTACCCCTTTGTGCCAATCTGGTCTAAAAAGAACGGTACTCTTGGCTTCATTTAGTAGCCAATCGTCCTCTTTAATTATGCTTAAGGCTTCTTCGGTAATTCTTGAGTCATGCGTTCTTCTTTCCACGTTATGTTCCTGAATAGCATATGCGAATTCCAAAGCTTCGCCATAATCGGAGGCTAATAAAAGTTGAACAGCGGCTTTGGCATGTTTTATTCTTCCCGCGGCATTTATTCGTGGTCCAATGGTGAACACCACATTTTCAATGTTCATTTCGCCCTTTGTTGCAGCTACTTCTTTTAGAGCTTTAAGGCCAATTCTCGGGTTGTCGTTAATCTTTTTTAGTCCATAAAATGCCAAGATTCTGTTTTCCCCAATTATCGGAACGATGTCCGACGCTATACTTACCATTGCAAAGTCAAGATATGCATATAGCCGGTCTAAGACAATGTCTTTTTTGAGGCAGTATGCCGTTAATAATTTAAAGCCTACGCCATTTCCGGTTAGTTCTTTGAAAGGGTATGGGCAGTCCTTTCTTTTTGGGTCAAGTACCGCTACAGCCTTTGGGAGTTTTTCACCAGGTTCATGGTGATCACAAATTATAAAGTCAATTCCTTTTTCTGTTGCGTAGTCTATTTTGTCAATTGATTTTATGCCACAATCTAAGGCAATTATTAGCGTAGCACTGATAGATTCGGCCCAGTCAATTCCTGTATCTGAAATACCATATCCCTCTTTATATCTATCAGGATTGTAGTATTCTATATTGTCATAAAATTCGCTAAGAAAACCATAAACTAATGCTACGGCGGTGGTTCCGTCCACATCATAATCGCCATAAATGACAATTTTCTCATTTTCGTCAATCGCCTTTATAAGACGATTAACAGCTATGTCCATGTCTTTCATTAAGAAAGGGTCATGCAAATTGTCAAGACTTGGTCTAAAGAAAAACTTAGCTTCGTCAAAGTTGTTTACTCCTCTTTGCCAGAGAAGCGTAGATAGTTCTTTGTCAATACCTAATGCGGTTTCTAAGGAAGAAATAATACTGTTTTCTTCGGGAGATTGTGGGTCAGGCAGAGGCTGCCATCGTTTTTCGGTCATGCCACAAAATTAGAAAAAGTATGGCATAGAATTTGAATTGAATCAAGATAGGAAATGGAAAATAACTAGCCATAGTAAGCTAGGTATCTAACGAGTTGCTTTTAGGTCATGAAGCGGAAGGTAATTTGTTAAGTTTGTCAAAACAATAGGGTGGGCGTCATAGAGACGTCCATTTTTTTGTACATCTACTTTTCTTTTTATTTCGTAGTTGGTACAATGAAATACTTGTTTACTTTCTTCTTATTGGTTTTGGGTACATCTATTTTTGCTCAAGAAAAAACGCCTTTGCTTAGAGATAAGTCTATTTTGGCACTTCCTGTAGTTTTTAGATTTCCAGAAACTGGTTGGGGAGGGGGAGTAGCAGGAACGGCTAGTTGGTCATGGGCCAGGGACAGCGTCTGGGCAAAACCGTCGCAAGCTTCTGTGGGTTTGACCTACACTCAAAATAAGCAAGTTTTAGCCTTTCTGCCTTTTCAAGTTTTCTTTGATAACAATAAGTACTATGCAAATGCAGACATAGGTTGGTTTAAGTACAATTTCTTCTATTACGGTATTGGTGAGAATGCCGTAGCTCAGGAAAAATATGATGTCAAGTTTCCACGTGTCAAACTCTTACTTGGTAAAGAACTAAAGCCAAATCTTTATGTTGGGGCTAGAATTAACTATGAAGAATATAAGGTCACAGGAACCGAAGAAAACGGTGAGTTAAGTACAGGTCAGATTAGTGGAAGTGATTATAGCAGAACTTCTGCTATAGGCCCTGCAGTAATGCGAGACACTAGAGATGCTGTGTTCTACCCAAGGAAAGGAATGTTTGGCGAGTTTAGTGTGCTGCCTTCTACCAAGATTTTTGGAGCAGACCAAGAATTTACTCAGGCTACACTCGACTTATCACTTTATAAATCACTTTCAAAAAAGCTTGTGTTAGCTTCAAATTACTATACGGTTTTCACATTTGGTGATAATGTTCCTTTTAGCCAGTTGGCACAATTAGGCGGCCCAAAGAAAATGAGAGGTATTTATCAAGGTTTTTTTAGAGATAAAAATACTGCTTTAATTCAGGCAGAACTTCGCTGGGAGGTTTGGAAGTTTATAGGTCTAGCTGGATTTGGCTCTATGGGCTTTTTGGGAGATAGCGACACGGTTTTACGTCTTAACCTACCAAAATACACGTACGGAGCAGGTTTAAGAATATCTACAAAGAAACATTTAAATCTTAGATTAGATTACGGCCTTTCCCCTTATGGAGACGGGAATTTCTATGCTACCATTGGCGAAGCATTTTAAGAAATTAATATTTAAAAAATACCATCTGTAATTGCAATTGGATAACCTTGAGGCGTAGTTTTAAAGGCGTCAATAAAAGAGTGGAATGGAGCACTTTTACCAAGAACGGCTTCATCTTTTCCTTTAAGGATAGTGAAATAGGTGTGGCCTTCTTTTTTTACCTCAAAGGCATTTGCATCGGCAATTTTTTGAAGCATTTCATTAAAACTTGCGTCTCTAGCTTTTTCACTTTCATAAGACAGTGATTTTAGATAAAGACTATCGTCATCATTATAAACAGCGTAGTAGAAAAGTCCGTTTGGAGGATTGAATTTGACATAGCCTGTATTATCTCCGTTTTCGTCTTTGACCCTTAATCTGCCTAAATATTCTTTGTCTTCTAAAAAGCTTTGAGGTTTTACTGTCTTTGGAAGCTCGGTTTGTACTTCTGTGGATGTAGTACCTAATGATAAAACTTTAGCTTTTAAGGCTTCGGTTTCTAAAGCTTTGGTAAACGGGCAGGAGCGAGCTATTTCTTGGTGATTTCCTGCTTTTATAATTAAGAAGTAGTTTTTACCTTCTTTAATTACTTTAAACCTTTTTTCAAGTTTAATATTCTTTAAAACCGATTTGATTCCGTTATCTCTAGACTTGACTTCTTTGTAGCCTTCACTTCTAAAAAGTATGGTATTCGGATTTTCAATAATAGCGAAGAAATGAAGCGACGATTTTTTATCAGTAAACTTGATGATTCCATTTTCGTCAACTTCTTCAAGGTTTTGTAAGTATCCTTCACATGGAAGGTAGTCATTCTGTTTTTCCATAAGGCTTTGTTTTATTATTCTTAATTTAAGTACTGGTAATGAATAATTTAAATACTAAATGTTAATGTTTAGAAAAACCTTGATAAACGGATATTCCAACTTGGAATTATTAAATATTGGTGTTAGAGAGTGAACGTATTGATGTAGTGCTATTTTTCGTTTTCAGTAGATTGCGAATGTTAAGGGGTAGCCCTAAAACAAAAAGAGCCCTCAAGCATGGCTTGAAGGCTCTTTAAAGTGTTTATCAAAGCTTAAACTTTATATACCCATCCATGAGTATCTTCTAATTTTCCTTTTCTAATTCCATCTAGTTTTTCTTTCAAAATACTAGAAATAGACTTTTCTGTGATTGCTGGTAGCGGGATATCCTCACCTTCATATCCTACACCAGAAAATGGAGAAACCACTACCGCAGTACCAGCTCCAAATACTTCTGTTACAGAACCGTCTTTTATACCTTCTACAATGTCTCTCACGTAAACATCTTGTTCTGAAACTTCATAGCCTGAGTCTCTGGCAATGTTAATTAAAGAGTCACGCGTAATACCCTTAAGAATGGTGGTACTTGTTTTTGGTGTTAAAAGTTTACCGTCCTTTACAAAGAAAACGTTCATGGTTCCTGATTCCTCAAACTTCGTATGTGTTTGAGCGTCAGTCCATAATAGTTGTGTATATCCTTGCTCTTGAGCTAATTTAGCTGGGTATAGAGAAGCTGCATAGTTACCTGCACATTTTGCGTAACCCACACCACCAGTGGCAGCTCTAATGTATTCTGTTTCTATTTTGACTTTAGGCGGCGTACTATAGTATTTTCCTGCAGGGCTCATGATAATCATAAACCTGTAGTTAAATGATGGCCTAACACCTAAATATACGTCAGATGCAAACATAAACGGACGAAGGTATAAAGAGTTGTCTTCTCCTTCTGGAACCCATGCAGCATCTAACTTTAAGATTTCTTTTAAGCCATCCATGAAAATCTCTTCTGGCACCTGTGCCATGCACATTCTCTCAGCAGATATGTTAAATCTTTTGAAGTTTTCTTCTGGTCTAAACATGACTACATCACCATCTACATTTTTAAAAGCTTTCATACCTTCAAAAATAGATTGTCCATAATGAAGAGAAGCTAAAGCAGGATTATATGCAATGTCGCCGTATGGTAAAATTTCTGGTGTTTGCCAGACGCCATTAATACAGTCTGCGACCAGCATGTGGTCAGTAAAGAGTGAACCAAAAACAATGTTTTCTTGGTCTAACTGTTTAATACGACTTTCTTTAACGTGCGTTATTTTAAACGCTGTGGCTTCTTCTACCATAATTGAAAATGTTATATAAATGAATATTCAAACATCGAACCAATTGTTTGATTCGGTTTGGTGATGCAATTATTGACAATAATAATTAGAGTATCAAACCTTTTGCAGAAAAATACTTGTCTTGACAACTAAAATCTTTTTTTACGGTGTCAGCACGATAAAAAAATGTCAAAAATAGGTTACTTATTTTCCCAAGGGAATTCGGTTAACCACATTTCCTTTCTATCTAAAATTTCACTACCATAAGTTGCCTCTGGGCTTACCGCTTGGAAAGTTCCAGTGGGTGTCTTTTTTGCTTTGCTTCTAATTCTAGCCATAGTGTCGCTGCCTAAGATATCAGATAATGCAGCGTATAAAAGTGTTTCGTCAGGATCTCCAAAGGCTTTATAAGGTAGAATGGCGTCCTGTACTTCTATGTCCACGGCAAAACCTTCTTTTGTTCCATAGTCAGATTCTCCAGCGGCATTAAATGTTTTTAAAACGATTGGTTGCATTCCCCATTCCCACCTTTTGGGCTCTTGGGTATCTTTTATAGTAATGGAACCTACGTTTTTTCCATAAGTGTGCTCACCTACTAGAATAACCTCCATATAAGGTTTCAGGTTATTGATAACCATTTCACTGGCAGAGGCCGTACCATTTGAAACCAAGAAGTATACACGATCCAATGTCTCCAAGGTATTTAGAGTGCCACCAGCACTGCTGTTCGAAGTTGAAAAATAGGTTTCAAAAGAGCTCGCGGGCTTACTGGCCATTTGTTCTTCATTCCAAACTTGGCGTGTCATTAAGTTTGAGGTGTTTATGTCTTTCACTATTAATGAGCTAATAATCTCGGCAGAAGAAATATATCCTCCAGGGTTATACCTAAAGTCCACTACTAGTTCATCTATGCCTTGGCTTTTAAATTCGCCAAAAGCTTGATTGACATCTTTATCACTTGATGTTAAGAATTGATTGTATGCAAAGTATCCAACTTTCTTTCCACCAATGTTTATGATTTCATAGTGTTGTACAGCTTTGGTCTGTGTAAGTTCCTTTGTGATTTCTAATGTTTTTTTAGAGTCTACTACCTCTTGACCAACATATACACCCATGGTTAGTGTAGCCGTTTCTAAATCTTTCAAGATTGTGCCGTAATTGTCTACAGTAATAGTTTCACCATTCACTTTGGTAATGAAATCTCCTCTTTTAATCTCTAACCTTTCTGCCGCACTGTTTTTTAGGGAGTTGCTTATGGAAAAGGTAATTCTTGTTCTAGCAACGTCGGCGTAAAAGGGTTTATAGCTAAAGCCAAAAATGCTGTTTAATCCGTTTAGAGAATTAGTGAGAGCATCGGCACTTGCATACATAACGGAGAATCGGTCGGTCTCGCCTTGTTCAAATAGCAGTGATTTAAAATATGAATCAGGCTCTATAGCAAGGTCTGTCTGGCTTAGGTCTACCATTTCTTTTTCCCAATAATAATAGCTCTTCATGCTGCTGTAGATCCAATTATTGACTGGCGAGTTAGCCAGAATAGGATTTTCCTCCTTAGGCTCCTCAGTTGGATCCGTTTTATCAATAGGCTCAGGATTTTTTTCTTTACAAGCTAAAGTAAGCAGGAAGGAAATTATAGGAAGTAGATAAAGCTTTTTATTCATAATGATATTTAAAACGAAAAGTCTCGTAATTTAATACGTAAAGTTTAAGGAAAAGGATGGTAAAAGACTTTTAAGTGAATTTTTGTAAAATTATCAGTTTAGTACTGTTATTGGCTTGGAAATCTTCTTTTTCAAATGTTTTATCTGAGACACGTCCAAACAATTGATTCAGACTTTTGCTAATTGACTAAAAAAATTATCTTTACACAAAATTGACAATTTCGATTCTAAACTGTAAGACAATATCAGGATTTCATGGGTAAATCTATACGCCTTAAAAAAGGCTACGACATTAAATTATTAGGGGAAGCTTCCAAAGAAATTGCAGAAATTCCTGCCGCTGAAATTTTTGCGGTAAAACCAACAGATTATCTTTCAATAACACCCAAACTGGTGGTTAAGGTTGGTGATGAGGTTTTGGCAGGTTCTTCTTTGTTTTTTGACAAAAAAAGACCCGATATAAATTTCCCGTCTCCTATTAGTGGAGAGGTGGTGGAAATAGTAAGGGGAGCCAAAAGAAAAGTTTTGGAGATAAGAATACTGGCAGATAAAACTACCAAATTTGTCAAAACTGCAATTCCTTCTAAATTAGAAGCTCAAAATATCAAGGACACCTTAATTAAAGGAAACTTGTGGTCACTATTAAAACAACGTCCTTTTTCAATTATCCCTTCTACAGAAGAGCAACCTAAAGCTATTTTCGTATCTACTTTCGACTCGGCACCACTTGCTCCAGATTTATCTTTTGTGATTGAGCAAAATAAGGCTGGCTTTGAAAAGGGCTTAGAAGTTTTGAACATTTTAGCTTCTGGCAATTTAGAAGTTGGAATGGAGGCGGGTGCTTCACTAACTGTAAGTTCTGGAAATAAAAATGAATTTAGTGGGCCTCATCCTGCAGGGAATGTGGGTATACAAATTCATCATGTTTCACCATTAAAAGCTGGAGAAAGCGTTTGGTATCTAGATGCACAAGACGTTATTATCTTAGGAGAGTTTTTTAAATCTGGTGAATATCATGCTGACAGGATAATAGCAGTAACAGGTTCAGAAGTAAGTAATCCGTCTTATGCTAAATTAAAAGTAGGACAGTCGCTTTCTAAATTATTAGCTGACCAAGTAAGTGAAAGTAACGTAAGGTACATTCAGGGGAATGTTCTTTCGGGTGCTACTTCACATAGCGAAGACTTCTTATCTTTTTATACTTCGCAACTGACTGTGATACCAGAAGGTAATAAAGCAGAGTTTTTAGGATGGTTATTGCCTTCTACTACAAAGCTAAGTTTATCTAGAACATACTTTTCATGGCTAACGCCAAATAAGAAGTATGAAATAGATACTAATACTCATGGAGAAGAGCGTGCTTTTGTAATGAGTGGTCAATACGAGAAAGTATTGCCAATGAATATTATGCCAGTTCAGCTTTTAAAAGCAATCATGGCTGGAGACATTGAAAGAATGGAAGCTTTAGGTATTTATGAAGTTGCAGAAGAAGATTTAGCTCTTTGTGAATTTGTGTGTACCTCAAAAATTGAAGTTCAGAAAATTGTACGTGAAGGTCTTGACCTGATACGTACAGAAGGTTAATAAATAAAAAAGCATATTTTAGTGAAGATATTACACGATTTTTTAGAATCTGTTAAGCCCAATTTTGAGAAAGGGGGCAAGTTAGAAAAGTGGCATCCAGCTTTTGAGGCCTTTGAAACCTTAGCGTTTGTTCCAGCCATTACCACTAAAAACGGAGTGCATATTAAAGACGCAATGGATATGAAGCGTACCATGATTACCGTGGTTATTGCTTTAATTCCTTGTTTGCTTTTTGGCATGTGGAATGTTGGTCATCAGCATTACTTAGCATTTGGAATGGAGGCTGATTTGTTAGACAAGTTTATGTTTGGCCTTTGGAAGGTACTGCCTATTGTGGTGGTTTCTTATGCCGTTGGTTTAGGTGTTGAGTTTATATTCTCTGTAGTTGCAGGACACCCAGTGAGTGAGGGCTATTTGGTTACAGGTTTATTGATTCCTTTAACGCTTCCTGTAACTGTTCCACTATGGATGGTGGCTCTTGGAGCTGTTTTCTGTACACTTTTAGGTAAAGAGATTTTTGGAGGAACTGGTTTCAACTTTATGAATCCTGCACTTTTAGCGAGAGCGTTTATGTTTTTTGCCTTCCCAGCATTTATGTCTGGAGAGGTTTGGACGGACCTTTCTGCTGAAGAAGGTCACACTGTTTTAGACGCATATTCAGGTGCTACTAACCTAGTGCCTTTTGATACGGATATATCGGCCATGCAGTCGGCATCGGATATGTTTATAGGTTTTGAACAAGGCTCCATTGGAGAAACTTCGGTGATTGCCTGCCTTATTGGTGCTGCCATATTAGTAATTACAGGTGTAGGTAGCTTACGTATTATTTTATCTGTTTTTGGAGGAGGTTTCTTAATGGGTTTACTTATGAATGTATTAGCTCCTGAAGCGGCTAACCACGCTATGCATATGCCAGCTCTTAATCACCTTTTAGTGGGTGGTTTTGCCTTTGGTGCAGTGTTTATGGCAACTGACCCAGTGACAGCCTCACATACAGGTAAAGGGAAAATTATTTATGGTTTACTGATTGGTGCATTCACGGTTATTTTAAGAGTATTTAATCCGGCTTACCCAGAGGGGATGATGCTGAGTATTTTATTGTTCAATGTTTTTGCCCCATTAATTGATCATATGGTGGTAGAATCTCACATCAAAAAAAGATTGAAACATGCATAGTAATAAATATACATTTATATATGCCATAGGTTTGTCAATGTTGACAGCCGTGGTGTTGGTGTTAACTTCGCAGCAGCTTAAACCTTTACAGGAAGCTAATTTAGCGTTAGATAGCAAACGAAGTGTTTTGAAGTCCGTTTTGGTGACTTCTGAAGAAGATGAGGTTATTGAAACTGCTTACGATGGTTCTGTAGAAGAAATGGTAGTGGACAGCGAAGGAAACGAAGTAACGGGTGTTGATGTAGCGGATGTAGACCTTAAAAGAGAAATTGCTAAAGAGCCTTCTGAAAGACAACTTCCTTTGTATGTTTACACAGAGGATAATGGCAGTAAAGCTTACATCGTTCCTATGCGAGGTGTAGGGCTTTGGGGGCCTGTTTGGGGATATTTAGCTCTGAGTGACGATTTTAATACAATCAAAGGAGCATTTTTTGACCATAAAGGGGAAACTCCTGGTCTTGGTGCAGAAATCACAGAACTAATTTTCCAAGAGCAGTTTCAAGGGAAAAAGATTTTAGACAGCAATGGAGATTTTGCCTCAGTTAACGTACTGAAAAGCACAATGAAATCTTCATTAGATTCAGAGAATAGGGTAGACGCAATTTCTGGTGGTACCATTACTTCAAATGGAGTAGATGATATGATTAAAAACTGTGTAGCTCCTTATTTGACTTATTTTAACAATCTTAAATCAAATTAATATGGCAGAAGAAGTAGCAGAATTAAAAGAAAAGAAAGAGCCATTATTTTCGAAGAAGAATTTACAGGTTTTAAAAGACCCACTTGACGACACCAACCCGGTTTCTGTTCAGGTTCTTGGAATATGTTCGGCTTTGGCAGTAACTGTACAGGTGAAGCCTGCTATTATAATGACTTTAGGGGTACTTTTTGTAAGTGCTTTTTCTAACCTTATTATAAGTTTACTTCGTAACGGAATTCCAGGAAGGGTTCGAATCATCGTTCAGCTTATAGTAGTGGCTACCTTGGTAACTATTGTTGACCAAGTGCTTAAAGCCTTTATGTTTGACGTAAGTAAGCAGCTTGCAGTTTTTGTGGGGCTTATTATTACCAACTGTATTATCATGGGACGTTTGGAGGCTTTTGCTCTAGGTCAAAAACCATGGCCAGCTTTCTTAGATGGTATTGGTAATGGTTTGGGTTATGGTCTTATTTTAATAGCGGTAGCTTTCTTTAGAGAATTATTTGGAGCAGGTTCTGTTCTAGGCTTTCAAGTTATTCCCGAATGGGCCTATGAGCATGGTTATGTGAATAATGGTTTGATGGTGCTTCCACCGGCGGCCCTTTTCTTAATCGGAGTTTATATTTGGATACAACGTAGCCGTAATCAGAAATTAATTAACGTTTCTTAATTAGTTTAAGAATATCTATATGGAAAATCTTTTAAGTCTTTTTGTAAAAGCAATTTTTGTCGAGAATGCGGTTTTCGCTTTCTTCTTAGGAATGTGTTCATTTCTCGCGGTTTCTAAGAAAATAAAAACTGCGTTTGGTCTTGGGTTGGCTGTAATCTTTGTGATGCTGCTTACCACTCCTTTAAATTATGTAATTCTTAATTACATGTTAGGAGAGGGAGCTTTAGCATGGATTCACCCATCATTAGCTGATGTAGATCTTACTTTCTTATCGTTTATTTTGTTTATTTCTACCATAGCTGGTGCGGTTCAGTTGGTAGAGATGGCTATTGAAAAATTTGCACCAGCACTTTACAGTGCTTTGGGTATCTTTTTGCCTCTGATTACGGTAAACTGTTCCATTCTTGGTGCGTCTCTTTTCATGCAAGAGAGAGAGTATAACTTCTCAGAAACCTTTGTGTTCTCCTTAGGTACAGGTATTGGATTCTTCTTAGCCATAGTTTTATTGGCTGCTATTAGAGAGCGACTTCAATATTCTAAAGTTCCTCCAGCACTCCAAGGTTTAGGAATAGCCATGATGGTAACTGGGCTTATGGCTCTTGCTTTTTTAAGTTTTTCAGGTATTAAATTGTAAACCTATTATTTATGCTACCTATACTTCTTAGTAGTATTGTTGTTTTTGTTTTAGTGGTTCTGTTGTTTGTATTCTTAATACTTACAGCTAAGGCTAAACTCTTGCCACAAAACGATGTGAAAATTATTGTTAATGGTGATAAGGATAATCCAATTATCACAAAGTCGGGAGATACATTGTTAAATGTTTTGGGTGCTAATGACCTGTTTCTTGCTTCTGCCTGTGGTGGAGGTGGAACATGTGCCATGTGTACTTGTAATGTTTATGAAGGTGGAGGAGAAGTTCTTCCTACGGAAACCAATCACCTTAACCGTCGTCAAGTAGGCGAGAAGCTTCGTTTGGCCTGCCAAGTGAAAGTTAAGGAGGATATGGAAATTAAAATTCCTGATGAGGTTTTTGGTGTCAAAAAATGGGAGTGTGAGGTTACTTCAAATTATAACGTTGCATCTTTTATTAAGGAGTTTCAGGTGAAACTACCGGAAGGTGAAAACTTAGATTTTGAAGCAGGTGGTTATATTCAAATTGACGTACCTAAAACTACCGTAGAATTTAAAGACATTGACATTACTGCTCACCCAAAGTATCATGAAACAGCTGATAAATTTAAAGAGGAGTGGGATAAATTTAACCTATGGCCTTTAAAAATGGTCAATGATGAGGAGGTTTTTAGGGCATATTCTATGGCTAATCATCCTGCAGAAGGTAATATGGTTAGTTTGACTATTAGAATAGCTACACCACCATGGGACAGAGCCAAAAACACATGGATGGATGTAAACCCGGGTTTATGTTCTTCTTATATTTTTGGGAGAAAACCAGGTGATAAAGTAACTATCTCTGGACCTTACGGTGAGTTCTTTATTAAAGACACGGAAGCAGAAATGCTTTATATAGGTGGAGGTGCAGGAATGGCACCAATGCGTTCTCACTTGTATCACTTATTCCATACACTAAAAACTAAGCGTAAGGTTACTTTCTTTTATGGTGGACGTACCAAAAGAGAATTATTTTACATAGAAGAGTTTAGAGAAATAGAGAAGCAATTTCCAAATTTTAAATTCTGTATTGCACTTGATAATCCTCAACCAGAAGATAATTGGGTACTTAAGAAAGATATTAATGATCCAGAAGGTGATGGTTTCAAAGGCTTTGTGCACAATGTGGTTATTGACGAATTCTTAAGTAAGCACGAAGCTCCTGAAGATTTAGAACTTTACTTCTGTGGACCACCGATGATGAATCAGTCGGTTATTAAAATGGCAGATGATTGGGGTATTCCAGACGAAAATGTAGCATTTGATGACTTTGGAGGTTAAGAAGAATCTTCTCTTCATAGTATTTATCACAATAGGGTTGTTGTCTTGTAAGCAAGGCAATAAACCCTATTCTGTTTTTCAGGGCTATGCTCAGGGAAGTACTTTTAGAATAGTGTATGAGTCTATATCGGAAAAAGACTATGCTTCAGATGTAGATAGTATTTTGCTAGTGATAGATAAAAGTATGTCGCTTTGGGATAGTACCTCTATCATTCGCAAGGTTAATGAAACAGAGGAAGCTGTGCTTGTAGATAGTCACTTTGCTAATGTTTTTAAGCGTTCACAATATTTTTATGAAATCAGTGAAGGGGCATTTGACCCAACTTTAGGCCCATTAATAGATGCTTGGGGTTTTGCAAGAAAGCATGGGACCAGTTTACCTACTGATAAAGCTATTGACAGTCTTAAAAACTTTATAGGACTTAATAAATTCCGCTTAGAGGGAAATACGCTCTACAAAGATTTTGCGGGAGCTCAATTGAATTTTAATGCCATAGCTCAGGGTTATACAGCAGATGTTTTGGGGGACTATCTCGAGACCCAGGGTGTCAAAAACTATTTAGTGGAAATAGGTGGAGAAACAAAAGCTAAGGGACTGAATCAATCTGGAGAGAAATGGAAAGTAGGAATAGAAAAACCAGACTTTAACCAGACGAGTGCTACCAATGCCATTAAGACGGTAGTTGGTTTAACAAATGGGTCTTTGGTGACCTCGGGTAGCTACAGGAAGTATATAGAAAAGGACGGTAAAAAGTATAGTCACACTTTAAATGCTATTACAGGAAAACCTGTAACACATAATTTATTAAGTGCCGCGGTGGTAGTACCTGAGGCAATGGATGCTGATGCCTATGCCACCATGTTTATGGTGATGGGAAAAGATTCCGCTATAACTTATGCAAACGAGCATGGCTTGGCCGTTCAGTGCATCTTTGATGATGAGGGAACCTTAGGTATAGCCTATTCCAATGCCTTTAAAGAACTAATAGTTTTAGAGAACTAGTCGTTTTGACAGGCTTCATCAGGTAGCTTTCCACACACACCACATACAGCTCCCTCTTTTTGAAGCATTGGGTTGTTATTGGCACATGTACCTTTGAATCTTCCGTTTTTTACAAATAGTATTCTCACGCTAAAAAGGAAAAAAGCAAAGAGAACTGCCGCAAGTGTAACTAGTAATAATTTCATGTTGCAATTTAACTATTTCTTCTAAGAACGTAATTACACTTGGTCATATTGAGGGATTTCTTTACTTTAGGTATTCTTATTTTAATCTAATTAAAGCTGTACTAAATGATAACTAAAGTAAAAACCCTATTAGAAGGAAAAGAACTGCAAGAAATAGTGACTGTTACGCCTACTACTACGGTAATAGAAGCGTTGGCGGTATTAGAAAAATATAAAATAGGAGCAGTTTTGGTCATGGAAAATGGTGAACTAAAAGGTATTTTTTCAGAAAGAGATTATGCAAGAAAGGGAATCATCAAGGGAAGGAAAGCAAAAAGTACTTTTATGAGCGACGTGATGACTACCAACGTTATAACGGCCAAAGTAACTGCTGGTATTAGAGATTGTATGGAATTAATGACCAATGGACATTTTAGACACCTTCCGGTAGTGAATGAAGAAGATAAGGTAGTAGGTGTGCTAAGTGTAGGTGATATTGTAAATGGATTGATAAAAGAACAAAGAACGCACATAAACTTTTTGGAAAACTATATATCAGGCTCTATAGCTGGCTGATAAATGAAGAAAAAGACGCTTTATATTATTCGACATGCTGAGGCAGAAGATTTTGGAAATTCTGCCATGTTGAAAGACTTTAATAGAAACCTGACGGGCAAAGGGATTTCCCAATCGGCTAGATTGGGAAGTTTTTTGGTTAAGGCTAATGTTAAAATTGATGGTTTTGTTTCTAGTCCAGCAAATCGTGCTTTTCAAACAGCAAAGGTTCTATTGGAACAATATAAATTAGACGAAGAGCAAATAACTCTAGAAGAATCTCTATATGGAGGAGGCCCAAGAGCTTATCTTTCATGCTTAAATGGAATCTCAGAGAATTTAAGTTCAGTTGCAATCTTTGGTCATAATCCGGATATTACTTTTTTTGCAGAATATTTAACACGAGATGATGTAGGTGGAAATATGAAAAAGGCTACCATAGTTGAGTTGGAATTTGAAAACCAGGACTGGGCCGAGATCTCTGGTAACACGGGAGACTTGGTAAGAAGGGTTGATGTAAAGAGTATTGAGGTTTAAAGAATGAAAAAGAAAAACATTTTCAAAATAGCCTTTGTGGTCTTTGTAGGCATAGTTATTCTATTGCTTTTGGATATGGCAAGGCATACTACAGCACCGTGGAACAAGGACAAACAAATAGAAAGAGCTGTTAACCCTTAAGCTTAGAATTTAAGGGTAGTTAAAATAGGATGATGGTCTGAAGCAAAGAGGCCTCCCCAAGTTTGAGAAATGGCAGCGTGTTTAAGTACTGTGATACCGCTATTTATAAAAATATGGTCTATTTGGCTATTTTCTCTTTCACTTGACTTAAAGCCTGTGAAGCTATCTATAGGGCCGTAATGTGGCGTCTTTGATACATCCTGCGTGTTTTTTAGACCACCATTTGTATAAATCAAAATAGGTTCATCTGTAGGAGTGCTATTAAAGTCTCCCATAAGTATTACTGGGTCTTTCATTTTTGCAATTAGAGCTAGAAGTAATTTAGAGCTCTCTACACGGGCTAGATCTCCGCGGTGGTCATAGTGCGTATTAATGGCTACAAAGGCTTTACCATCAGATTTTCTTATAAAGTGAGCCACGGTAGCAATTCGTGGCAAGGCTGCATCCCAGTCTTTAGAGGGTTTTTCAGGGGTCTTAGAGAGCCAAACAGTATTCCAACTAGTCAATGCTAGTTTAGATGAGTTATAGAAAATAGGGGAGAACTCTCCACCAGCTTTTCCATCATCTCTACCTACACCTACCCATTTATAATTAGAAAGGGCTTCTCCAAGAAAAAGTACTTGTGGTTCTGTAGCCTCTTGTAAGCCACATATATCTGTTTCAAAATAAGAGATGGTTTCGGCTACATGTTCTTTTCTGTTTTCCCATTGATTTATACCATCATTTGGGGTGGCATATCTAATGTTGAAAGACATCACGTTTAGTGAGGACTGAGACAAGCAAGAAATAGGAAGAAGTAAAAGAAGAATTCTTAATAACATAATTGGGTTGAAATTGTGTTCGAATTTACATTAACCCAAAAGGCTTTGAAACTATTGATTAAATAATTTCAGAAAATTATTTATCAGCCAAGATTCTTCTGCTTTTAATACAGACTGTACAGTGCTATTAGTGAAGTTAGTAACCTTATTTATATCGTCAATTATTTTCAACACCTCTTTTTTCTCATCGGTGTCTGGTTTTAGTTGAGATTTGATTTCGTCCATTGTTTCTATTATGGGCTCTATCTCTCTCCTTTTTCTTTCTTTGGCTATTTGACGGGCTACTTTCCAAATATCCTTTTCGGCTAAGAAGTATTCTTTACGCTCTCCAGGAAGTAATTGCTTATTAATCAAACCCCAGCTCATAAGGTCTCTCAAATTCATGTTCACATTTCCTCTGGAGATTTTTAAATCTTCCATGATTTGGTCTGCGTTCAGTGATTTGGGCGACAGTAATAGTAGGGCGTGAATTTGCGACATGGTTCGGTTTATCCCCCATTGAGTAGCAAGTGTACCCCACGTATGGATAAATTTATCCTTCGCTTCTTGTAGTTCCATAAATAGGCTTTATAAAAATCTTCTAGGTTTGCACGTAAGTCTGAACGTCAAAGTAAACTAAGGATATTGAATTTTCAAAATTTTCTGAAACTTATTTGACTGGCAAAAAGAAAGGAATCCATTCTTTTTGCAAAGATTAGATTCCTTTTTAATTAGCTGTCTACATGTGAGAACTAAAGCATTTCTTCGTCGTCGTCTGCTTTGACTCTGCCTGGTGTAGCTATGTTTGTAGAGTCAGAGGGTCTTCTAAAAGTCTCACCGGGACTAAAGATACAGTCGCCAGAAACTCTTACACCTGAAGGAATATCGAAAGAGCTTTTGCCAAATTCTAAGTCTTTATCAGCGTATACTTTTTGCATAAATAGTCCCCAGGCTGGTAATGCCATTCTGGCTCCTTGCCCATGGTAGATAGACCTAAAGTGAATAGATCTTTCTGAGGCTCCCGACCATACTCCAGCTACCAAGTTAGAGGTAAGTCCCATAAACCAACCGTCAGAGTAGTTTGAAGTGGTTCCTGTTTTACCAGCTACTTCATTACCACCTAGTACACCGTATCTTCCTAATCCTGCTGATGTACCTCCAGGCATTGTAGAGCCTTTCATAAGGTGAATCATTTTATAAGCAGATTCGGCACTTAAAACTTCTTTTTGGTCTGGGAGGTATTCTCTTATAAGTTCACCGTGCTTGTCTTCTATTCTGCTAACAAACAGTGGCTCTGTGTATTTTCCACCATTGGCAAATACAGAATAGCCGCCAAGCATCTCAAACAAAGTTACTTCACTAACACCTAAACAAAGAGAAGGACTATTAGCTAATTCACTTTTTATACCTAATTGTTTTGCCATCTGTATAACATTAGACGGTTTAAACTGTTTTATCAATCTCGCACTCACCGAATTAATGGATTCTCCCAAGGCCCTTCTTAATGTTAGCGAGCGGTATGAATACTTTCCGTCTGAGTTTTTAGGCGTGTAAGTTTTACCAACTAAGCCATCTTCCGCTCCAAATGTGATAGGTTCGTCCACTACTTCTTCACAGGTAGAAAAACCATTGTCAATAGCCGTGACATAAACAAATGGTTTGAAAGTAGAACCAGGCTGTCTTTTACTTTGCTCTACGTGGTCATATTTAAAGTGTTTAAAATTGATACCACCTACCCAAGCTTTGATGTTTCCGTTTCTTGGGTCCATAGCCATCATACCCATGTTTAAGAACCTCTTATAATACCTAATGGAGTCCATGTGAGACATAGTTGTGTCTTTTTCGCCTTCCCAAGTGAACACTGTCATGTCTACAGGTTTGTCCATTTCGGCAAATATCTTCTTCTCGTCTTTGCCATACTTCTTTTTAAGGTCTCTGTAAATCTGTGTTCTTTTAGCTACGGTTTCTATAAAACCAGGAATTTCTACATAACCGCTAGATGATTCCGCATTTCTTCGCTGTACCCATGGATTTCTTCCTTTCCAGTGCTCGTCAAATATTTTTTGCTGTTTCGCCATATGCTCTTCCATGGCCTCTTCAGCGTAGGCTTGCATTCTGGAATCTATGGTTGTATAGATTTTAAAACCTTTGGTGTATAAATCTTCTGGCTTGTAACCATATTTTTGAATTTCCTTTTTAGCCCAATCTTTCAAAAATTGTCTAAAATACGGGGCAGGACCATTGTTATGAGAGTCTGGTGAGTAATCAAGTACAATATCTTCTTCTTTTAACTGGTCAAAATCATCTTTGGCTAGTTTGCCATATTTTACCATTTGAGCCAAAACTACATTTCTTCTTGGCTTGGCGTATTGCGGTCTAAATTTAGGATTAAACCTTGATGGATTCTGAATCATTCCTATCAGAAGAGCTGCTTCGTTTACGGTAAGTTCAGATGGGGACTTTTGGAAATACGTTTTAGTGGCAGATTTTATACCATGTGCACCACTACTAAACTCAATAGTATCAAGGTACATTTTCATGATTTCCTTTTTCGTGTACCTTTTTTCAAGCTTTACACAGGTAATCCATTCCTTAGTTTTAATTATTAAAGTTCTTAGTACCGGCACATTGTAAAGGATACCTTGGTAAGATTCATCCATCCTTAATCTAAACAGGTTTTTGGCGAGCTGCTGTGTAATGGTACTACCCCCACCTTTATGATTTAAGGTAAGAACACCGGTTAATACACGAATCATAGCCCTTGCATCTATACCACCATGTTTGGTAAAACGTACATCTTCCGTAGCAATAAGAGCGTCAATCAAATAAGGAGAAAGTTCTTCCCAGTCTGCAGGGCTTCGGTTTTCGTAAAAAAATTTCCCGAGAACTTTTCCATCAGATGAGATAACTTCTGTGGCAATTTCACTTTTAGGATTGTCAAGGTCATCTACTGATGCCATTTTTCCAAAAAGCCAAAAAAGGTTAAAATTTACAGCTAGTAAATAAACTATGAATAGACCGATTCCTCCAAAGAAGAATAGGTAGAAAAAATTAATAAGCTTTTTGAATTTGCCTTCGGCTAACATGCCGACCTGTGGAATCTTCATAATATATAGGAAAACGAGTTTATTCTAAGTTCAAATTTAAGGGTTTATGGCTAAGAACGAATTCTTTTAAACCAAATTTCAATGAACACAGATTTGATTTAATCTTTTAAGTTATTATAATTTATACCTCGGCAGTGGACTTATAGATTGTTCTGTAAATTCTTTTGCCAAAAACTTATAGTAAGTACTTACCGCAATCATGGCGGCGTTGTCTGTACAATATTCAAATTGAGGAATAAAAACTTCCCACTTTTCTTTTTGTCCAGTTTCTTGTAATGCGTTTCTTAAGCCTTTATTTGCCGCCACACCACCAGCTATGGCCACATGCTTTACTTTATGCTTTCTAGTTGCCTTTTTTAGCTTTTGGAGCAGTGTCTTTACTAAAGTGTATTGATAACTGGCACAAATGTCGTCCATGTTTTCATCAATGAAATTAGTATCCTCTTTCACTTTTTTCTCAAGAAAGTATCTCAAAGCAGTTTTGACACCTGAAAAAGAAAAACTGAGACCTTTCATTTCTGAGATAGGAAACTCATATGCTAGCGGGTTTCCCTTGGCAGCATGCTTGTCAATCATTGGTCCCCCCGGATAATTTAAACCTAACATTTTGGCTCCTTTGTCAAAGGCTTCGCCCACGGCATCATCTTGGGTTTCGCCTATAACTTCCATTTCTAGGTAGTCTTTGACCAAGACTAATTGGGTATGGCCACCGCTAACAGTCAAACAAATAAAGGGAAATGCAGGTTTTGGGTCGTCTATAAAATGAGCTAAAATATGGGCTTGCATGTGATTGACCTCAATGAGCGGTATCTTATTTGCCAAGGCAAAGCCTTTAGCAAAGGAAGTACCTACCAGTAAGGAACCTAAAAGGCCAGGCCCCCTTGTAAAACCTACTGCTTTGAGTTCATTTTTTGTTACCTTTGCTTCCTTTAGGGCAGCGTCTACCACAGGTAAAATATGTTGTTGGTGTGCCCTTGAAGCTAGCTCCGGAACCACGCCGCCATATTTTTCATGTATAATTTGGGTAGAAACAATGTTGGATTTCACTTCGCCGTTAATAATAACCGATGCTGATGTTTCATCACAGGAAGATTCAATGGCAAGCAAGGCGATTTTTTCGGGCATAGTGTTACTTTAGAATAGCAAAATTAAGAAGAACAAAGCAAAAGGATTTGATAAAAAGTCTGAAAATAGGATTTAGGGCATTTTGGCTCCTCATTCTACTAATAGTAGCTATGGGTGCTATGCTTTTCTATGCTTTGCAATATTCCGAGTTTCAGACCGACATGAGTCAGAAGGCGGCCAACTGGCTTTCAGAAAAACTTGGGTCAAAGGTAACGGTAGGAAATGTACAAATTTCTTGGTTAGATGAGATAAGGCTAGAAGATGTCAATATAAAAGATTTAGACGGGCGAGACATGATTTATGTTCGCGAGGTTTATGTTAACTGTAAAACTAATTTTACACTAAAAGGCGACCAGGTTATCAATTTCGATAATAACCTCGATTTTGTGATGCTCAAAGAGCCCGACGTAAAGCTTATAAGAGAGGAGAATGGAAAGCTTAATATTGATGCTTGGATTAGCAAAGCAGCTTCTCTAAGGGCAAAGAGAGACACGCTAAACCCTCGAAGTACGAAATCTTTTACCATAGATGAAGCAGTAATTCAGAATGGTACATTTCAACTTACGGATGATTTTAAGGAGCTTTATCCAGAAGAACTTTTTGACTACTCTAACTTCAAAATAAAGAACATCACAGGAAATGTGAAAGATTTCTTTATTCATAGAGACACCATCACTTTTCACGGAACTAACATTAAAGGTTTAGAGCCAAGAAGCAACCTTGTTATAAAAGGAATTGATACTGACTTCTTTTATTCCAAGAAACAGATTCTGCTTCAAAACTTAGTAGCTAAAATTAATAACTCCGTTATCAAGGATTTCATAGGCATGTATTATGACAAGCCTTCAGATTTAAATAGGTTTAATACGCATGTACGTTTAAAGGCTAAGCTTAAAAACTCAGTTTTTGATTCTCAAGATTTGGGGAGAATGTCCATGGCAATGTATGCTTATAACGAAAACTATAGGGTAGATGCCAATTTGAGCGGATTGGTTTCTGACCTTTATTTTGAAAATGCCAAGGTTGGTTTTGGAGAACAAAGTTATTTGGCAGGAAAAGGACATTTTAAAGGTTTGCCAGATGTTCAGAATGCTTTTTACCACATGGAGGTTTCGCCTTCTTTTATAAATGCTCCAGATGCTAAGCAATATGCGGGCATAGATAATTACAACAAGTATGTAGAGAAGTTTGGCAAGGTGAATTTTGAAGGTCTTTTTAAAGGGACTTTTGAAGATTTCTTTACTGATGCAAAAGTTAACTCGTCCAATCTTGGCTCTGTAAACGGTAAGGTTCTTTTTGAAGTAGAGCCAATAACAAAGTTGCCAACTTATAATACGGACATAATAGAAAGTAAAATTCATTTAGGAAAGCTGACCAATAACCAGAAATTAAAAGACATCTCATTTAAAGGGAAACTTATTGGAGCGGGTTCTAGTCTAAATGACGCCTCTTTTGACATGGATGGCCTTATTGATAAAATCTGGTTCAATAATTATAACTTCAGAAACATCAAAGTTGATGGCTTACTTCGTCAGTCTGTTTTTGATGGAAATGTGGTGGTAAACGACCCAAACTTAAATGCTTCCGTTAATGGACGTGTAGACTTTAACCCAGAGCAAAACCAATTTAGAATTAATGGTCAGATAGATAAAAGTAACTTAATGCCTCTGGGTTTTACGGACGAGCCTATTCAGTTAGTCACCGAATTTAATTTCGACTTTGATGGTAATAAACTAGATAATTGGTTAGGTCAGGCAGCGTTTAAAAATACTTTTGTTAATAGAGAAGACCGAAACTTGGTTATTGATGATTTAAAATTTCTAAGCAGAAAAGAGAAGAATCAGCGAATTATGGGTGTTCGTACAGAATACTTTGATGGCGATATTTCTGGGGAATTTATTCCAAGTACTCTTTTAGCAGATTTGCTGGAGCTCAAAAAAGAGTATGGTTTGTTTTTCTCAGGAACAGCAGATGAAAGAGAAAGGTATTATAAGACCAAAGTTAAGGACTCTTTAAAGCTAGATTATGCTGCTCACTATTCGCTTGATGTAAAAGATACTAAAGACTTTTTTGCATTCTTTAACCCAGAAATTTCTGTCAACAAAGGCATGCAAGTCTCTGGTGATGTTAAGATTCAGTCTACTTCTCAGGTTTCGCTGTATACCACTGTAGATACCTTGATTTATAAAGGCAACTCCTTTTATAATAATGAGCTTGATTTTTATTCATCAAAGAGTGCTTTCTCGGCAGATGTGCTTACTTCATTAGTACTGTCTTCAGATGAACAAAAACTTTCTAGTGAGGTAGAAACAGAGAACCTTCAGCTTAATGGCTCTTGGGGGGGAGCTAAGAAGCTAAGTTTTGACGGAGGTATTCGTCAAAAAAATAGTACGAATAGAGCTTTGCTGTTTGGAGATTTAAGTTTCCTGAAGGATGGTTTTGCCATTAGTGTTAACCCTAAGAATAGTTTTGTGGACCTTCTAGATTTTAAATGGGTGTTTGATTCGGAGAATCTTGTAACTGTTTTTGGTTCTGAAGTGCAGTTTGAAGATTTTAGAGTTTCTAACAAAGAGCAAAGTTTGGCTCTCAGTGGTTTTGTTTCAGAAGATTCTACAAAACAGCTTTTTGCAGCAATAAATGAGTTTGACTTAAGAGCTTTGGAGCCCTTGGCTGCGTTAAGAATTGAGGGAATTGCAGATGGCGATGTATCCATTAGTAATTACTACAGAAATCCAATATTGCTTAGTAATGTGGTGGTTTCAGAATTAGTGTATAAAGATATTTTGGTAGGTGATGTTAATGCCGTTATTGATTGGGATAGGTTTTTAGGGAAAGTTAAGATTGACTCTAAAATTGAAAGGGAAGGTATAAAAATATTAGATGTAGTGGGCACCTATGACCCGAATTCTACTAATGGGATGAACCTAACGGCTGATTTAGATAATGCTAATTTGATTATTCTAGGGACTTTTGTTGATAATATCTTTTCAGATTTGGGCGGCTATGCTAATGGCGAACTTTCTATCACTGGAGGTCCAAGAGACCCAATTGTTAGAGGTGACGTTAAGATTGACGATGGTAGGCTGAAGATTAACGCTACAGGCAGTTATTTATATTTTTCCGATATAATTAAGTTTACAGAAGAAGGCTTTGTGGCAGATAAAGGTGGTTTTAAGGTTTATGACGCCAAAAACAACGGAAACGAGGCCTATTTAGAAGGAGGGATATTTAATGGTGGTGATGGAAATTTTATGATGGGGCTTCATGCCTATATTAAAGACCCTGATGGCTTTAGACTATTAAACACTGGGATTAATGATAATGATGCATTTTACGGAAATGCTTACGCTTCAGGCGACATTCACTTAACGGGTGATTTTTCGGATATACTTATTGCTGGTAATTTGGTGAGCAAGCCAAAAAGTAAAGTGACCATACCCTTAGACGCGGCAGCGAGTGTTGATACTGACGTGGAAGCCATTCCTTTTGCGTCTAAACCGAGTGAGGAAGAGGAGAAAGGAGAGAAGAAGGTTGTAAATAGAAATATTAGTGGTGTAAGGCTTTCTTTTAATTTGACGGTAACGCCGGAAGCCGAGGTCGAGATACTAATGGATAGGAGCAATAATGATAAAATTAATGCATTCGGTAACGCTCGTTTATCGTTTGATTATGATTCTAGAAACGACAATTTCACCATGAGTGGGCCCTATGAAGTGGTATCAGGGAAGTACGATTTTAGCTTTCAGAATTTGGCGTCGTTAAGAAAATTTGAAATTTTAGAAGGAAGTAGGATTTCTTGGTCAGGAGACCCTTATAACGCAATTATTGCTATTAAAGCTGCGTATCAAACTAATATTGATATGAGCGGAATATGGAGCAGTGAGGCCTCAGACTCAGAGGTGGATAATACGAGGTACCCGGTTAATGTTACTGTGAATATTAGCGATGAGCTTCAAGCCCCAAAAATTGACTATGAAATAAATTTTGAGCAAAATCAAATTCCAAGCCGACATCAGTCAGACTTGTTGGCTTTTGAGCAAAGGCTTCGAGATAACGAACAATTATTGAGTAGGAACGTAAGTTCCGTAATAGCTTTCAATAAACTCTTTCCTGAGAATAATATAAGAGACGCTTTTGACCAACAGTTCCTGATTGATAATATCAATAGTATGCTATCTAATCAAATAGGAAACTTAGCTAATAAATTAGACCCTAACTTACAGGTAGGGGTTCTTTTAGGAGACTTTAGGCAAAACCTTCTAAATAACATGCAGCTTAATTTTAGTTATAAGTTTCTGAATAACAGAGCTAAATTAAGTGGTAAAAGTTCTTATTCTAACGGACTAGAGAATGCCGCTACTTTTGCTGCTGCTCAAGGGCAGCTTTCTGTAGGCGGTGAGCTGGAATATCTGCTTTCTGAAGATGGTATTTGGAAACTTAAAGTGCATTCTAGAAGTGTACCTAATTCTAATTACTCCTTTCTTAATGCCACTACGGGCAATGTCACTGTTTCTGGAGCAAGTATTTTATTCTCTAGAAACTTTAATTCATTCTTTAACAAAAAGCCCAATAAAATACCAATAGGCGTGGGGAAAAAGGAAGAAGAGGAAGACGCCGAAGTGATTCCTGAAATTTCCTTTGCACATTAAGGATTCCACCAATAAGTGAATTTCATCACTATAGCTCGGTTTCTTACGTTAAAGTTTTCTGCTAAGTAATTATCTGTATACACTATGAATAAATCAGATGCTGGGCTGTAACGCCACTGTAATCTAGTATTCAGGTTAACATTATTATTTTGCTGGTTATACTGGAAGAAATTAGTGAAGAATAGCTTATTAGAAAGTGTTACGTCAATTCTGGGTCCAAATAACCAGAGTTTGTGTTTTGAATTTATCAAACCTTCAGGGAGTCTACTGTCTTCGCCAAAAGCTATTTGGTTATAATTGGCTTTCATAAGAATGGCCACATAAGGCTGAAAACGATAGCCTAATTCGCCCTCTAATCTAATTCTATTCCCGTCGGCATAATAGCCGCCAAATCTGCTACTGAAGGCGTAAGTGAAAACACTCTGAGGTTTAGAGTCGTACTCAAAGCCAGTGGCTTGCCAATAATGCTCTGTACCTGCCTTAATTTTTTCATTGGCAAAATTAGTTGGGTCAAAATCTCGCTGGGGTTTTACATAATCTATAGCTCCCCAAAGTCGTAAAACACTTCGGTCTTTAAATGTTACTCCATAATTAAGCATATGTAAGTACTCAAAAGTTTCAGAGTTTTCACGAGTGAAATATTGGGATAAAACTAGATTTGGACCATGACTAAGTATTGGACCTTTCTTAGGGAAGAATAAATAGGCTATTTCGGGCTTTGCCCTTATGTAATTACTTCTTTTTACATAACCTACCTCGTTGGCCTCTACACCTTCACCTACACTTTCCATTTGCATGGTAAGTTGCCAGTTTCTGGTGGTTCTGACTAAGTTTCCGGCCAGAATACTATTGTCTTTTAATTTATCAGGAGAAAATGTCTTTATAAAAAAAGCCTTGCCATTCCATTTGTTATCTTCAGAGGCCAAATTAAATTCTAAGCCTGCGGTTCTGTTAAAAGCTGAAATGGGGTTTGTAGCGTCTGTTAAGTTTTCTCCTATTAAGTCTCTATTTACAAATATTCCAGAAACATAAGAACGCTTAAAAACTTGACGCTGTACAGAGAGAACATTGTAAAAAGAGCCAGGGCCTTGGTTTTCATGAGCTTTTCCTGTTTGCATGGCCATGGCTCCAATTCGCCATTTTTCATTAACCTTACCACTTAGTTTCCCTCCATAATATATAGGAGCTTCTATCCCTATTCTTCTAGAAAAGAATGGTCTGATAGTTTGGAAACCAAAATTGTTAAAGATGTCGCCGTTTTCTAGGAAGAACTGCCTTCTTTCTGGGAAAAAGAGTTCGAACCTATCTAGGTTGGTTACCTGTACATCTACATCAACTTGCGAAAAATCGGGGTTTACCGTAAGGTCTAGATTCATGGAGGAGGTTAGGCCTATTTTGGCATCCAGTCCTACATTTTTAGTGAACTCAGGAGATGTATTCGCTTCATGGTTCACTACTCTTCCCACGTTTACATAAGGAATTACAGAAATGTTTAGTCCTGGTGCTGGTGGTGGTTTATCCCATACAAGATTCCCAGTATATGCGAGTGAAGCAGTAGGGAACTGTCTAGGAATAGGAGTCCATGATGATTTTTCTGTTGATTTTAAATCGTTTCGAGAGAAGTTGATACCCCAAGAGGTTACTTCTTTTTTATAGCGAAGTGTTTTAAAAGGAATGGCAGCTTCCCAAATCCAGTAGTCGCCATAGTATTTAGCTTCTGATTGCCATTTATTATCCCAACTTACGTCAATATTACTTCCGTTAGACATCAAACCATCCCATTGACCCCCTTTGGCATTTGAGCCGAATGAATAACCAGTGGTTAAATCATTAAAAGTATCTATGAAAAGAAGGTCATTGTCGTTTTTTGAAAAAGTGAAATCTCTTCGCATAGACTCCACCATGTAAGAGCCTGGTATGGTGTCATGATTTATAAAAAGCACGTATAAGTTTTTGTCGTCAAATGTAAGTTTGACATCCGTCCGAACAGCGGCCATGCTAGTGTCCATGGGTAA
The DNA here is from genome assembly GCF_964021845.1 of uncultured Arcticibacterium sp. Classification (NCBI taxonomy): domain Bacteria; kingdom Pseudomonadati; phylum Bacteroidota; class Cytophagia; order Cytophagales; family Leadbetterellaceae; genus Arcticibacterium; species uncultured Arcticibacterium sp. The sequence goes on from NZ_CAXHZC010000008.1 coordinate 130,822, forward strand.
AACTTGAAAGAAATCACCTGCGGTTTTTGCATCTTTCCAAGCTTGTTCATCGGCTAGGCCGTCTACTTTTATGGGCGAAGTGCTTCGTTTGATAGCATATTGAAAGTTGGCATTCGGCTTTTGAGCCAAAACATTATGCTGCGAAAATAAAATAATGAGAAATAAAAGAAGTAGAGTTTTGGGCATGAAAAAACATCTTAGATATACAAAATACAAAATTAAGGTATTGTATTTTTCTAAGATGCTTTAAAATGTATTGATATATCTACGGTAAGGGTAAGTTTATCTATTCCAAACTCAAATCCTTACTACTTCAGCTTGTGTTAAGTGAGCAGACTCAACTAATTCTTTGGCATATTTAAGGTTTCCGGTAGGAGCCATTAAGTAAAGACGGCTATTTTTCATTTTAGCCAGCTCATTAAAAAGAGTTAGTTTAGAAATAGACTCTTGGCCATCTAAAACTTTTAAAGTAACCTCAAAAAAGCATCTTTTTGAATAACTAACACCAGTAACATCAGGTACAAATTTCAATTGGTCAGCGGCTCTTTCGTAAGAGAAAGGAATTTCAAAGCCATCCATGTTAGCTTTTATTTTGTCAAATCCGTTTTTCTTTGCCCAAGCAATAGTCTTTTCAATATGTTTGCTTTTATCCATTTTTTGTTGGTTAATCTTTTTTTTCGGAAAGGTTTCGCTGCTCCGTAGTGTTTGTACAAGCAACAAAGTTAAGTATTCTATTTTATCAACACAATATAATAATTGCAATCGCAGTAAATCTGGGTAATTTCGCCTCTCATTTCTACCTTTTGTAGGAAAAATAACATTTTTTGTAATTTAAATGAAACCACAGCAAGCACTTAAAGAATATTTCGGATATGATACATTTAGACCTCTTCAGGAAGAAATTATTCAACACGTTTTAACCAAAAAAGATGCTTTGGTTTTAATGCCAACTGGCGGAGGTAAATCTATTTGTTTTCAAATTCCAGCCATTGTTAATCCTGGTATTACTATAGTGATTTCACCTTTAATAGCTTTAATGAAAGACCAGGTGGAGGCACTTTTGGCTAATGGTGTGGAGGCCGCCTATTTGAACTCAACCTTATCATATGAAGAGCAGGAAACTATAATAAGAAAGGCAAATGACGGGATTTTAAAACTTCTTTATATCGCTCCTGAAAAGTTATTTTCTATAGATAGCTCTACTTTGTTAAAAGGCCTGAATATAAGCCTTTTTGCTATTGATGAATCACACTGTATTTCTTCTTGGGGCCATGATTTTAGACCTGAATATAGAAAATTAGATACGCTGAAAATTGATTTTCCGGAGGTGCCAGTACTGGCTTTGACCGCTACAGCGGATAAGGTGACCCGAAAGGATATATGTAAGCAGTTAGGTATACCGATAGAAAACGAATTCATCAGCAGCTTTGACAGACCTAATATTTCATTAAAGGTTTCTCCTGGACGTAAAAAGTTAAAACAGATAGAGAACTTTTTGTTGAATTCACAAAATCAATCCGGAATTATTTATTGCTTAAGCAGGAAGGGTACGGAGACGGTAGCGGCAAGCCTTCAGAAGATGGGATTTAAAGCCGATTTCTATCATGCGGGGTGCTCAGCAGATTTAAGAAGTAAACGGCAAGAAGATTTTATAAATGATGATTTACAAATTATAGTTGCTACGGTTGCCTTCGGAATGGGAATTGACAAATCTAATGTACGTTGGGTTATTCATTACAATTTACCAGGAAACGTAGAAAGCTTTTATCAAGAAATAGGAAGGGGAGGAAGAGATGGTGAAAATGCGAAAAGCCTTCTTTTTTATAGCTATGCCGATATTATTCAACGAAAAAGGATGATAGACAATTCGGAGCTACCACCAGAGCAAAAGGAATTGATGGAAGCGAAGCTTGACAGAATGCGACATTATGCAGAAGCTAATATTTGTAGAAGGCGAATCTTGCTGAGTTATTTTAATGAAGATTTGGAAAATGATTGTGGCAACTGCGATGTGTGTAAAAACCCAAGAAAAAGGTTTGATGGGACTGTGATCACTCAAAAAGCACTTTCAGGTATAGCAAGAACAGGCGAGAAAGTGGGAATGGGTATGCTTATTGATATTTTACGGGGTAGTAGAAATCAGAATCTGATGGGGTTGGGCTATGATAAAATACCAACTTTTGGTGTAGGAACAGATCTGAAATGGGAAGTTTGGGCAGATTATTTGATGCAAATGCTTAATTCCGGTGCTATGGAAATAGCCTATGATGAAGGCCACACTTATAAATTAAGTGAGGTAAGTTGGCAAATATTGAAAGGGAAGAGAAAGGTTGAGTTATCGGAGTTTGTGTCTTTTGAAGAAAAGAAAGCTCAGCAAGATGCGGAGGTTCCGTCAGGAAATGCGAAAAGAGACTTCATTAAAAATGAATTATTTGAAAAACTCAGACAGCTAAGAAAAGAAATAGCAGATAAGGCTGGCATTCCTCCTTATGTGGTTTTTCATGATAGTTCTCTACTAGAAATGGCTACAGACAAGCCAATTATTGAAAGTCAGATGTTGGCAGTCGGCGGAGTAGGGCAGGAGAAATTGAAGAAGTATGGCAAGGTGTTTCTCAAAGAGATTGTAAACTATGTGAATGCTAACAAGGTAGTAATTAAAGGTATGACTTATACCCAAACCTTACAGCTTTTTAAGGAAGGTAATTCGTTGGAAGAAATAGCGGTTATGAGAAAAATGTCGCCAGGTACAATAGCCGGGCATTTGGTTAAATTGAAATCAGAGGGAGAGGATATTGATTTGAAAAAGCTGATTGATACTTGGTCTTATGATACCATAATTAAAGGAGCAAAAGAACTGGGAATGACTCCAAGCCATATTATAAAGCCACTTTTTGAACACTTAGGAGGAGATATTGGCTATGATAAAATAAGGCTAGCTATGTCTATTTGGGAGGCAGAATAAGGTCTTTTGCCTAACAATGATGATTTCTTAAAACATGGTTTACGGCAGTTTTGGTTAAAAAGACTATCTTGATTCCTTAATCAATTCTTGCCCATGAAATCATTGAAACCTTTGCTCCTTTCTCTTCCTTTCGTTTTAACTTTTGCCTGCAAGGCTCCAGAAAAAGAAAAAAACTGGTACAAAGGAAACTTGCACACCCATTCTTATTGGAGCGATGGTGATGAGTTCCCCGAAATGATAATGAACTGGTATAAGGGGCAAGGTTATCATTTTGTTGCACTGACAGATCATAACACCTTGGCCGAAGGCGATAAATGGAAAGTGATTCCCGAAGACAGTTTGCACCAAGCGGGTTTTGAAAGATACCTGAAAGAATATGGTGTGGAATGGGTGAATTATAAACTCGATTCTGCGGGGAGAAGGGTGGTGAAACTCAAAACTTACAACGAATACACGGATTTATTTGAGGAAAACGAAAAGTTTTTAATCATAAAAGCCGAAGAAATTACAGATGGTTTTGAGGGTAAACCACTGCATATGAATGCCACTAATATTCAAAGCAAGATAGAGGCTCAAGGTGGCGGAAGTGTGGTAGAAGTGCTTCAAAATAATATTGACCAAGTTTTAAAGCAAAGAGAAGAAACTGGTGTGCCTATCATGCCACATATTAATCATCCTAATTTTGGTTATGCCATAACCTTAAATGATATGATAGCCCTAAAAGGAGAACGTTTCTTTGAAGTTTATAATGGGCATCCCACGGTTCATAATGAAGGAAACGAATCGCATATTTCTACAGAAGAAATGTGGGATAAAATTAATATAGCCTACCTGAAAGCAAATAAGCCAATGATGCAGGGCTTGGCTACGGATGATACGCATCATTATCATTCTTTTGGGAAGTCATGGAGTAATGCTGGTAGAGGTTGGGTTATGGTGCATGCAGATTCTCTAAATGCGGCTTCTCTTATACATGCCATGGAAGCAGGCGATTTTTACTCAAGTACTGGCGTGACATTAAAAAAGCTAAGTTTTGAGGACAAAAAACTTACTGTAGAAATTGATGGGGAAGAAGGCATAACATATACCACGACTTTTGTCGGTGTTAAAAAAGGTGCGGACAACTCCGAGGTTTTAAGTACTACGGAAGCATTGGAGAGTTCATTCGAAATGACAGATGATTTACTTTATATAAGATGTAAAGTCACTTCTTCAAAGTTACAAGATAATCCAATTGAGAATTTAATTTATGAAATGGCCTGGACACAGCCAGTTTTTTGAACATATTGATTCTGAGTGGTATAAAACTTATTTACTGTTTAGAGTGATTTAGTATTTTTATTAGAAGCTTTAGAAAGTTTCATCTTTCACATAAAATTTGGGTCTAAAAACTTTAGATTAGTGCTTTATTGCATTTTTTTAGAATAAAGTATACGCTATAACCCAAGCTAAGATAAACCATGAAACAAGTTTTAAGCACTCAGCGACTATTCTCTTTGGACGCTTTGCGAGGTTTTGATATGTTCTGGATTATGGGAGCTGAAGAAATCTTCCATAAGCTAGCCGAAATTACCAATACACCCGTTTGGGAAGGAGCTTGTAATCAATTTACACATCCAGATTGGCATGGTTTTGCTCTTTATGATTTAATATTTCCATTGTTTCTCTTCTTAGCAGGTGTGGCCACCCCGTATTCCGTAGGTAGGCAGCTGGAAAAAGGGAAAGACAAGCAAGGTTTATTATTTAAGGTGATAAAGAGAGGTCTAATTCTGGTTTTATTAGGCGTGATATACAATAACGGACTAGTGATTAAGCCTATAGCTGAGATTAGGTTTGCCAGTGTTTTAGGTCGAATTGGAATTGCATATATGTTTGCCAATATTATTTATATCTACTTTAAAGACAGAGGGCAAGTAATCTGGTTTGTGAGCTTGCTGCTAGGGTATTGGTTCCTTTTAATGTTTGGTTCGGCTCCGGGCTATCCTATGGGAGATTTAAGCATGCAAGGAAACATAGTTTCTTATCTGGACACTCTACTAGTTCCCGGAAAGCTTTACTTAGGCATACATGACCCAGAAGGTTTAGTTTCTGCTATTCCGGCCATTGGGACAGCTTTGTTAGGAATTTATGCTGGGAATATGTTGAAAAATACAACAGCTGATAAGCAAAAAGCTACCGTAGTCAAAATGCTGGCCATAGGTGTTTCTCTTGTAATTTTGGCTCAAATTTGGAACATATTCTTGCCAATAAATAAGAATCTTTGGACAAGTTCTTTTGTGCTTCAGTGTGGAGGAATTAGTATGGTCTTAATGGCTACATTTTATTACATAATAGATGTGTTAGGCTACCAAAAGTGGGCTTTTTTCTTCAAAGTTATCGGGGTCAATTCTATTCTGATTTACCTTTCAGGTCACTTTATAGACTGGGAGTTTACTACCAATGCTTTATTTGCTTGGTTAGGGCAGTTGATTGGTGAGCCCTATAACGCCGTAGTCATGGTTATTTGCTTTTTAGCTGTAAAATGGGTTTTCCTGTATTTTATGTACAAGAAAAAGGTCTTCTTGAAGGTTTAATAAATGATTTTGAAAAAGGTATTGGTTCTTCTAAGCTTCAGTTTGATAATTACATTTTACGGATGTATAAAGTCAAAACCAGCTTTGGCTGAAGAGGTAGAACTGATTGTAAACAATAGTGAGTTTAACGGTGTAGTTTTGATTAGTCAGAACAATGAGCAGAGTCTTTTAAAAGCAAAAGGTTTTGCTGATATAGAAAAGCGAGTACCGCTCAAAACATCAGACTTGTTTGTCATAGGTTCTATTAGTAAGCAAATAACAGCAGTATTGATTCTCAAAGAATTTGAGAAAGGAAGTATAACACTCCACGACCCTATTTCAAAGTATCTTAAACTAGCCCAGCCTTGGTCAAACACGATAACTATTCATCACCTACTCACTCACACCCATGGAATTGTGGACGTAAATCAAGATTTAGCTTTTGAAGTTGGTTCTCAGTTTCAGTATTCTCAGTTGGGTTATGAGCTGCTCGCCAATATTTTGGAAAAAGTAAAAGGCCAGTCTTTTCAAGAAATCTCAACAGCTTTTTTTAGAGAAAACGGATTGATGAAAACGTTTCATCCTGCCGATACAACCTACTCTGATTTGGTGAAAGGGTACATTCAAAACAGCGATAGCACTTTTACATTTGAAACTACAAGTTTAGAAAACTACGTACCAGCAGGGGCTTTAATTTCTAATGTTGAAGATTTACAGCTTTGGAATAAACTTCTTTACAGTGGAGTTCTGGTGAATTTTGAGACGCTAGAATTGATGAAAACGAGGTATGCCACCAGAGAGCATCCTATTTTTGGTAAGGTAGAATACGGTTATGGATTATTATTTAAAGATGGTCAGGCAAATGTAGAAGTGGGAGCATTCGGCTATGCCCCAGCTTTTGTTTCGGCTTGTTACTATTACCCAGAGATAAAAACAAGCATAGTTGTTTTAGAAAACGTAGCCAGAAACTTGGAAGACTTTAAAAAGACTTTTGCTGTACATTCTGAAATTATGGCTTTAGCAAAACAAGCCGCCTTAAAAGAAAGCGGCTTGTAATGAAGGTTATTTTCTGAGCCACCAGCCAAACCAGAGACCTACTAAGCCCCAGGAACCAACGGCGTCCAAAAGATAAGCTAGCGTTGGTGTTTCAAACCAAATAGAGTTAAGATAAGGAATGGTGAAATATCCAATAAACCCTACAGCAATACAAGAGGTTAGAATTGTTTGAAAGTTAGGGTTAGTCATTTTTAACAATAGCCAAGCCATTAGACCCGCTGCCAGTATGTCAATTAGAAACCCGCGAGACATGCTGGCAGCCATATTATTTGTCATTTCTTTATGGAAATATACTTGTGCCCATGGTTTGCCCAAAGCGGATTGCATAACTTCTTGGCTATCTTCGCCAGGAGCAGCGTTTGGCATAAAATAAAAGCCCTCTTCTAAGTTTTCATTTAGAAATTCTAAGACCTTGTCCTGATTGGGAGAATATTGCTGGGTGTCAGCATGAAAATTGATAGCAGCCCAAGAGGCAAACTGCCACAGGAAAAGAATAAGGCCACCTACTAAGGCACCGATAATTAGTTTTTTCATTTGAGGTATAAGGTTAGTTTAATCAAGTTTCAAAAAAAATAACCTCAAATGCAAATGCTCTTATATTTTGCTAAATGCTCATAGCTAGGCTTTAAAAGCCATAACTGATTTTTCGATGATAGCTACAGCCTCCAGTATTTGTTCTTCGGTAATGACTAAAGGCGGAGCAAATCTGATTTTGTTTCCATGCGTTGGTTTTGCGAGTAGTCCATTATCACGTAGTTTTAAACAGATGTTCCAAGCCATTGGCGAGTCTTCATCTGTGTCAATTTCTATGGCGTTTAGCAAACCTTTGCCTCTTACTAGTCTAATAAGTGAAGTTTTGTCAATGAGTTTATTAATTTCATCTCTAAAAAGTTGTCCAAGTTTTTCGGCTTTATCTGCTAAATTTTCGTCTAAGACTACTTTTAAAGACTCCATAGCCACAGCACATGCCAACGGGTTTCCTCCATAAGTAGAACCATGCTCACCGGGTTTTATAGTAAGCATAATGTTGTCATCTGCCAATACAGCAGATACAGGTAATACACCACCAGAGAGTGCTTTTCCTAAAATTACGATGTCTGGTTTTATTCCAGAATGCTCTATACATAGCATCTTACCGGTACGGGCTATGCCAGTTTGGATTTCATCTGCTATAAAAAGCACGTTTGCGTTTTTACATAGTTTATGAGCTTCAGAAAGATAATTTGAGTCTGGAACTACTACGCCGGCTTCACCTTGAATAGGTTCTACTATAAATCCTGCAATAAATGGGTCTTCCATAATGGCTGCTTCCAGTGCTTTGATATCATTATAAGGAACCACATCAAAACCAGGCATATAAGGTCCAAAACCTTTCTTGCTCATTGGGTCGGTAGATGCTGAAATAACAGCAAGCGTTCTGCCATGAAAATTTTCTCCAGCAAAAACTATTTTAGCTTTTCCTTCAGGAATTCCTTTGACCTCATATGCCCATTTTCTACAAAGTTTCAATGCTGTTTCTACGGCTTCCACACCTGAGTTCATCATCAAAACCTTTTGATAGCCAAAAAGCTCACTCATGTATTGTTCAAATTCACCTAGCCGTGAATTGTAAAAGGCCCTAGAAGTAAGCGTTAGCTTTTGAGCTTGTTCTGTCAAAGCATTGATAATTCTAGGATGGCAATGGCCTTGATTTACAGCAGAATATGCAGAAAGAAAATCGTAGTATTTCTTGCCTTCTACGTCCCAAACGAAAACGCCATCGCCTTTATCTAAAACCACTGGAAGTGGGTGGTAGTTATGAGCACCATACTTATCTTCTAGGGCTATAAGGCTTTCTGAATTGTTCATTTCTGCGTATTTTTTTTATTTCTTCAAAGGTAATTATTTGACTTGTGAGATGTGCAGATGGAGTCATATTGATTATTTTTGACAAAATAAAAGTTGAATTAACTTTTTAAGGCCAATGGATAATACAGATAAAGAAATACTAAAATTACTTAGCCAAGATGGTCGGAAGCCTTATTCTGAAATTGCTAAGTTTTTAGATATTTCAAATACCATGGTACATCAGCGAGTAAGCAAGATGAAACAAAAGGGTTATCTGAAAGGAGTGGAGGTAGTACTGGATGAGCGAAAAATGGGTTACGAGTGGAGTGCTTTTACAGGGATAGAGCTTAAAGAAGATTCAGACTCGAAAGCTATTATAGCCGCACTAGAGAAGATTCCAGAAGTGATAGAATGCTATTATATAACAGGAAAATATACCCTTTATATTAGAATAGTGGCTAGAGATAGCGAACACATGCGGAGTGTACTTTATGAGAAAATTGACCACATTCCGGGGGTGCTAAAAACGGAATCACTCATTGATTTTGGTACAGCTTTTAAACGGGGAGTGCCTATTGTTTAAACCTTTTTTTGCTTAAAAAAACAAACATTAAATCTATTTATAAAGCCTGCAACAAGTTAGATTTCTCGCTATTGAATTTTGTAATTTGCGGGCTGAATTTAGACTTATGAGAGAAACAATATATTTTGATAATGCCGCCACCACTTCTTTAAGTCCTGAGGTATTAGAGGTTATGCTGCCTTATTTTAAGGAAATTTATGGAAACGGCTCTTCTATTCATGGAATGGGAAGAAAGGCCAAGGCCGCTGTAGAAAATGCAAGGAAAAAAGTAGCTGAAACTTTAGGGACTTCACCTTCAGAACTTTTCTTTACTTCAGGCGGAACCGAAGCAAATAATACTGTTTTAAGAAGTGCGGTAGAAAGCCTTGGTATAAAAACTATTATTTCTTCCAGTATAGAGCATCATGCGGTGTTGCATCCTTTGGAGTATTTGTCTAGTAAGGGTCTTGTTAACTTTAAATTGGTAAAACTTGATGAAAACGGTTCTGTAGATTATCAAGATTTGGAAGAAGTTCTAAAAAACAGCCCGAATGCTTTGGTGAGCTTAATGCATGGCAATAATGAGGTCGGGAATATTCTAGACTTGAAAAGAGTTTCTAAACTTTGTAGAGAAAATAAGGCTCTGTTTCACTCAGATATGGTTCAAACAGTAGGTAAGCTTCCTATCAATCTTCAAGAAATTGATATTGACTTTATTTCGGGCTCTGCTCATAAATTTCACGGGCCTAAAGGTGTTGGTTTCTTATATATAAATGCCAATAATAAACTTACACCATACCTTATAGGTGGAGCTCAAGAAAGAAATATGCGTGGCGGAACAGAGAATGTAGCTGGCATAAGTGGTTTGGCTCATGCCTTGGCTTTGGCCACAGCAGCCATGTCTGAAAGAAAAGCTCATATTTTGGCTTTAAAAACTTATCTTAAGAAAGAACTGGAATCATCTTTTAAGGGGATTAGGTTCAATGGTATGTCGGGAGATTTAGATAATAGCCTTTATCATATTTTAAATGCAAGTTTTCCTGCTCATCCAGATAATGAGATGCTCCTTTTTAGTCTAGACATTGAAGGTATTTGTGTTTCAGGTGGTTCGGCTTGCAGCAGTGGAACAGATATAGGATCACATGTATTAGAAGCACTAAAGATACAAGATGAAAGGGCCAATGTTCGTTTCTCATTTAGTGAGCAAAATACGATGGAAGAAATTGACAAAACCATAATAGTGCTAAAAAGGATTTTAGGTAAATAGTCCTTTTATTGCTCGAGTTCTTTTCAAAAACAACACGCTATGAAACAGTTATTAGATTATATAAAGACGGTTTTTATGCCCAACGAGGGAAATATAACAGAAAGCACCACTCCGGTATTTGTAAGTAAAGAAGAAAAGCAACTAGAAAGTATAGCTAATTCTCCTTTGCTTAGTAGAGACTTAAGCTGGATGACTTTTAATAACAGAGTCTTAGACCAAGCTAAAAAAGCGGACTTGTCTATTTTTGACAAGCTGAAATTTATGGCTATTACGGAGTCAAATCTAGATGAGTTTTTTACGGTAAGAGTAGGTAGTTTATATAACTATCTAGATTACGGAAAACAGCGAATTGATTATTCAGGCTTACGCGAAACGCCGTTTAGGGCTAGACTTTTGGCTTTAACCAGTGATTTTTATCAAGAAAGAAATAGACTTTTTAGAGAAGAGTTAGAGCCTGAGTTTCTGAAAAATGGCTTTAAGATTATAGGTTTTGAGGATTTAAATCCTACAGAAAAAAAGAAGGCGGTAGATTTCTTTGAAAATAATATTTTCCCAATGCTTACGCCAATGGTCTATGACCAAACACACGCATTCCCAATTCTTTTGGCAAAGAACCTTATTCTAGGAGTGGTAACTAACGCCAAGAAAAGGTTTTACAGCAGTTTAGATGATGAGCCAAGAAAGCTGTCTTTTATTCAAATTCCGAGAAACTTGCCAAAATTTTACACTTTTGAAGAGAATGATGTAATAAAGTTTTTGCCAATTGAGAGAATCATAATAAACCAAATTCAGAAGCTTTATAGAAATGTAAAGATTGAGTCGGTAGATGTATTTAGGATTCTAAGAAATGGAGATTTTACTTTAGAAGAGAGCGACGATATTGAAGCGGATTTTGTGGATGAAATCAAACAAAAAATTAAAGAAAGAAAGGTTGGTAGGTTAGTAAGTATTTCCATAGAACATGAACCGTCAAAATGGATGATGGATGTGCTCAAAAAGCGATGGGAGATAGATGAAGCTAATATTTTTATAAATACCGAGCTTATGGATTATACCCGTCTTTGGGAGCTTATAGGCCATCCTGAGTTTAAAGAAGAGCTGCCGCAGCCCAAACCTGCAGTACCTGCCTTTAACTTTGGTAGAGATAAGATGCATAGCATTTTTGATACACTAAAAGACCAGGACGTATTGCTACATCACCCGTATAATAATTTTGAGCCAGTACTTCAACTGGTGGAAAGGGCGGCAAAAGACCCTAAAGTGTTGGCCATTAAATTGACTATCTACAGGCTTGCCAAAAATTCTAGAATTACGGCTGCTTTATTAAAAGCTGCCGAAAACGGGAAACACGTTTCAGCGTTGTTTGAAATTAAAGCTCGTTTTGACGAAGAAAACAACATTAAAGAAGCCGCAAAACTTCAAAAGGCTGGCTGTTTTGTAATTTATGGCATTGGGGGTTTAAAGACCCACACCAAACTCATGCTGATAGTAAGGAAAGAGGGCGACAAAGTGGTTCAATATGCCCATATGGCCTCTGGAAATTATAATGAAGACACTGCAAAGCTCTATACCGATATAGGTATCATGACCTCTAAACCAGACTATACTAAAGATATTTCTGAATTTTTTAATGTAATTACTGGTCATTCTATCCCTACTAATTATCGGAATCTCATTACCTCTCCCAGAGATATGCGAAACACCATCATTGAGATGATTAGAAAAGAAGCCTCGAATGCGAAGAAAGGTTTACCAGCAGGTATTTGTATCAAAATTAACTCTCTGGAAGATAAAGAAACCATTGAAGAGTTTTATGCGGCATCGCAGGCTGGAGTTAAAATAGAGCTTATTGTAAGAGGAATTTGCTGTCTTAAACCTGGTAGAAAAGGTTTGAGCGAAAATATTAATGTCAAATCTATTGTAGGGCACTATTTAGAACACTCTCGTATTTTTTATTTCCATAATAATGGCCATCCGAAGGTTTTTGGTAGTAGTGCAGATGCCATGGTAAGGAGCTTCGACAGGCGTATCGAATCTATGTTTGAAATAGTGGATGAAGGCATTAAAAAGAAGCTTATTCTTATGCTAAAGAATAATTTAAAAGACAATGTAAACTCTTATGATTTACTTGAGTCTGGAGAATATATAAAGAGAGATTCTTCGGTAGAACCTTTCAACATTCATGAAGAGTTTTATAACTTAAAAGATGAAGACATAGAGAAGGCAAGTTTGGCATATTTATTCCAAAATGAGCCTGAGGTGGAGTTAAATAGAGAAGCCTAAAGAAAAACCTCCATAAAAATTTTGACCGCCGGTTTCTGAGGCTTCGTAAAATACGAGGCCGCTTCTTCTTACTCTAGGTGTTACACTTATTTTAAGTTGAAAAACTTTTGGTTTCGGTGGAATATCAATAACTAAATGAGTGCGGAAGGCAGCCACTAGGTTGAAATAATCTCTATTATTAGATGTAGGGTAAATGATTTTGGCATAACCGCCACCTAGCTCCAAAAAGTATTCTAGATCAAAAAGTGGAGGTTTGGTTTTGCATTTATTCATAACCCTAGAGGTAAGTCCTTTCTTTAGGTTATTTATCAAAATATTATAAGAAGCTCCTACTGGAATAGAAAATCCAGCACCTTGACCAAAACCTGCAGGCAAATAACCAAATCCAACACGTGCTGAAGCGAAACTCTTATGATACCTTAAAGGAGCCATTTCATAATTAATAGACATGATAGGGCTCAAGCCAAACCCCTCTGCTACTATAGCGGATTTGTACCGAGACCTATACATTAGCTGCGAATGTGCAGTATGTGCTAGTAGGGTAGCCAGCATTACCATTAAAAGTCTCCTGGAATTAATTTTCAAGGTTAAATAAGCATTTAAAGCACGTAAAAACGAACGAAAGTAAAACTATATGGTCTAAAATCCCTTATTTTGGGTCAAATTTCAAACCAAAATCCTTTTAATGGAACGTTTCACTGGCCTTTTAGGTATAGTTGTCTTGCTCGGAATTGCATTTTTGATGAGTAATAACAAGAAAAAAATCAATATTAAGCTGGTTTTGTGGGGCTTAGGCTTACAGTTAAGTTTTGCACTACTCATACTTAAAACACCTATTGGCCTGCCTTTTTTTAAATTCTTTGATGTCCTTATAGGTAAACTTCTTTCTTATTCTGACGCTGGTGGCGATTTCCTTTTTAAATCTTTTGTAAGTGGAATTGTGGATACTCCAAACTTAAACTTTGCCATTCGAGTATTGCCTACCGTTATCTTTTTCTCCGCTTTAGTTTCTTTGTTTTATCATTTAGGTATAATGCAGCGAGTGGTTAAGGCTATAGCATGGGTGGTTCAAAAGACCATGGGAACCAGTGGCTCTGAAACGCTGAGTGTGGCAGGAAGTATTTTTGTAGGTCAAACGGAGGCTCCTTTATTGGTTAAGCCTTTTATAAAAAAAATGACCAAATCTGAACTCATGACTATCATGGTGGCAGGTTTTGCCACTATTGCTGGCGGAGTGATGGCTATTTATGTCAAAATGCTTGAAGATATTCCCGGGATTGCGGGGCATCTTATGGCCGCATCTATTATGAATGCTCCTGCTGCTTTGATAATCGCCAAAATTATGTTTCCAGAAACGGAAGAGTCTGAGACGAAAAACTCTTTAGATATTAATGTAGAAACAAGTTCGGGGAATGTGGTAGAGGCTGTAGGAGATGGAGCGGTGGACGGTTTGAAGTTAGCTGCAAATATCGGAGCCATGCTGATTGCCGTGGTAGCTATTGTAGCTATGTTAGACGGAATGCTAGGTTATGCTAATACCTCGTTAGCAGAAATTCTTGGTGTAGCATTTAGACCTTTAGCCTGGACTATGGGTGTGCCATGGTCAGAAGCTAGTACAGTTGGTGGCCTTTTGGGCGAGAAAATAGTTTTGACAGAGCTTATTGCTTATGCCGATTTAAGAACAGTAATGGCTGATGGTCAACTTTCTCAGCGTTCTTCTATTATAGCTAGTTATGCACTTTGTGGCTTTGCTAATTTTGCTTCTATTGGAATTCAGTTAGGTGGTATTGGAGGAATAGCTCCAGAAAGAAAGAAAGATATAGCCAAACTGGCTACCAAAGCCATGATAGGTGGTGCTATTGCATCAAACTTAACGGCATGTATTGCAGGAATTTTAATTTGATTTAAAATTTTGAATAAAATATTTAAACCTTTCCAACCATTGCTAAACCTTCGGGGTCTTAGTTATTGAAAAGGGTTTTAGGGTTAAAAAGGTTGAGGGAACGCTTCATAGCAATTCCGTTCAACCTTTTTTCTTTTTAGGGCAGGTCAACTCTTATGTTGAATCGCCTCAATCCACTTTATTCTGTGCCATAGGCAACCTTTTTAGCCCCTCGTTCATTTAATTAATATCAAACTAGGTATTACATTTAGACAACTCATATTATGAAACAGACTTTTTTAAGCATACTCTTCGGAGTAATATTTTTGATGAATAGCTGTACAGTAAATAGCCCTTCACCTCAAAGTGTTGATGTCACTTTGGATGAAACTTTTGCAAATAGAACTACAGGTTTTGCTTTTGACTTTCTTAAAGAATTAGAAAAAGAAGAGATAGATGAGACCTTCTTTGTTTCGCCTTTAAGTCTTCACATGGCACTTGGTATGCTCTTAAACGGAGCCGATAATCAGTCAAAAGAAGAACTGATTAAAACCTTGAACCTAGAAGGTTTAGATATGGATCTTATCAATAGTAGTTATTTAGAATTAATAGATAAGCTACCTAATGTAGACCCTTTGGTAACAAATGAGTTGGCTAATTCACTTTGGCAGCGAAACGGCTTTGATGTAGAAGCTGATTATAAACAAACGCTAAAAGATTATTTCAAAGCGGAGCTTTATGAAGAAAATTTTGATGCAGCTACCCTAGCAAAAATTAATCAATGGGCGAGTGATAACACGCATGAAAAAATCAAAAAAGTGTTAGATGAAATATCAGAAGATCAAGTTCTTTTCTTAATGAATGCCTTGTACTTTAAAGGAGATTGGGCCAATCAATTTGACAAGGACAAAACATTTGAAGATAGTTTCAATGGGAAAAGTGGTCTGTCAAAGGTTGATATGATGGCTAACCTTGACACTTTTGCTTATGCGGATATGGGAAGCTTTAAAGCAGTAGATTTACCTTACGGAAATGAGAAGTATGGCATGCGAGTATTACTTCCAAAAGAAAACGATGTCTCTGCTTTGTTGAATAGTTTGGATGAGGATGTTTGGAAAGGTATGGACGAGAAGATGTCTGTTCAAAAAATTGACCTAAAGCTCCCGAAATTTAAAATGGAGTATGAGAAAAAGCTAAATGACGTTTTGATAAATATGGGTATGCCTTCTCTGTTTTCTAATGCTGCCGATTTGTCAAAGATTACTGCTCCCGCTGGTAAGATTAAAGTCGGTTTTGTGAAACAAAATTCTTTTGTAGCAGTAGATGAAGAAGGAACAGAGGCCGCTGCAGTTACTACTATAGGTATTGAACTTACCTCGGTGCCATCATATCCTTCTTTTTATGTCAATAAGCCTTTCTTGTTTTTCATTTATGAGAAAGGTTCTGGGACTATTCAGTTTGTAGGTAAAATATTAGACATAGAGAAATGAGAAATTTGATTATAATTTTCGTTTTTGCCTTGTTTGGTAGTTCCTGCACTACGGGTTATGATTGCTGCGTAGCACCGCCAGCACTATCAGAATTTCATGGTGAATGGAAATTAGTGAAGATAGTGAATGGATTTGCCCAAATAGAAATAGAGGGAGATGAAATAGGTTTTGAAGAATCACTGGTGATAGACGCGGCTGCTCAAACTTTTGTTAGAAAAAGAGAAGGCATGCAGGAAGAGACATCAAGGCTAGCCGTAAGAAAAGAAGGAGGACAGGACGCTTTGGTTCTTTTAGATGAGGATATGTATCATTGGTATCATTTTGAGGAGTTAGGCGGTGTTTACCATCTAGTTCTTTATCAAAAAAGTTATGTAGATAGTTATTTAGCAGACGGTTCTTCGTATTATTATTTACATCAATAATATAAACTTTCTGTGTGACGTATTTAATGTCAATTATTCTCCATAGCTTTGCGTGGCAAATAAGAGATATTTAATTATTTGCTGATGATGAACTCCTCCAAGCTTCTTTTTGAAGCACTTACCTACGACGACGTACTATTAGTTCCTGCTTATTCTGAGGTTCTTCCAAGGGATACCAGCACGGTAACCAAACTTTCAAGAAACATTTCTCTCAACATTCCTTTACTTTCTGCGGCCATGGATACGGTTACAGAATTTGAGATGGCTGTGGCCGTGGCTCAAGAAGGAGGAATGGGAATAATTCACAAAAATATGAGCATAGCTGCCCAAGCTGAGCAAGTAAGAAAAGTGAAGCGTTCTGAAAGTGGGATGATCATTGACCCAATTACTGTTAAGAAAGGAGCTCTTTTAGGAGATGCCCTGAAACTAATGCAGGAATTTAAAGTGGGTGGAATTCCTGTAATTACAGAAGACAATACCCTTTACGGAATTGTGACAAATAGAGATTTAAGGTTTCAGACAGATATGTATAAACCTATTGAATCTGTAATGACAAAAGATAATCTTATTACTGCAGCTTTAGGAGCATCCTTAGAGGAGGCTGAAAGCATTTTAATGGAGCATAAGATTGAAAAGCTTCCGATAGTAGATAAAGATTATAAGTTGGTGGGACTTATTACTTACAAGGATATTTTAAAGAAGAAAGATAGACCAAATGCTGCTAAAGATAGTTTTGGTAGATTATTAGTAGGTGCTGCGGTTGGTGTTACTTCTGATATTGAGGAGCGAGTAGCTGCATTAGTTAAAGCTGGAGTAGACTGTGTGAGTATTGATACGGCTCATGGCCATTCTAAAGGAGTTATAGAAACACTTTCTAGAGTTAAGAAAGCTTTTCCTAGCATTGATGTTATTTGTGGAAATATAGCTACCGGCGAAGCCGCAAAAGCTTTGGTAGATGCAGGAGCTGACGCCATTAAGGTAGGTGTAGGTCCTGGAAGTATCTGTACCACCAGAATCATTGCTGGAATAGGAATGCCGCAATTATCGGCTGTTTATGAGTCTGCTAAGGCCATTGCTGGTTCTGGTGTACCAATCATTGCTGATGGAGGAATAAGATTCTCTGGAGATGTGGTGAAAGCTTTAGCAGGAGGGGCAAGCTCTGTTATGATAGGTTCGCTTTTAGCAGGAACAGACGAAGCTCCAGGAGAAATGGTGATATATGAAGGACGTAAGTTTAAAACTTACCGTGGGATGGGTTCGGTAGAGGCGATGGAAGACGGGTCAAAAGACCGTTATTTCCAAGATGCAGAAGCTGATGTGAAGAAACTAGTACCAGAAGGAATTGTAGGCAGAGTGGCTTACAAAGGAAAAGCTGGCGAAGTTCTTTATCAAATGGCTGGAGGATTAAAAGCTGGAATGGGTTATGTAGGTGCTAGCAATATGGAGGAATTGCAGCAAGCCAAGTTTGTTAAAATTACATCATCAGGAATGGCAGAAAGTCATCCACATGATGTGCAAGTAACTAGAGAGGCTCCTAATTACTCGAGATAGATAATGAAAAATAAGATTTGATATCAGGGGGTAGCTTTTAAGCTTCCCCCTGTTTGTTTTTAAAACAATGATAAACCAAGAAACCAAAATATTTACGCCCCAATACTTACTCCTTTGCTTAAGCTCATTCTTATTTTTTGCCAGCTTTAATATGCTTATTCCTGAGTTGCCAGATTACCTGAGCAGCATGGGAGGCGAAGACTTTAAAGGTTTAATTATTGGTGTGTTTACTATTACTGCTGGACTTTCTAGACCGTTCAGTGGCAAGTTGACCGACAAATGGGGCAGAATACCCGTCATGGTAGTTGGAGCCGCTGTTTGTGTATTATGTGGCTTTATTTATCCATGGGCTAATACCATTTTCTTCTTTTTATTATTAAGGCTTGTTCATGGATTTTCTACTGGCTTTAAACCTACGGGAACCGCTGCTTTTATAGCGGATATTGTGCCAATCACTAGAAGGGGAGAGGCTATGGGTATTTATGGTTTTGTTACTAGTACCGGAATGGCTTTTGGGCCTTATTTGGGAAGTATAGTGGCATCAGAGTTTTCACTTAATACCCTTTTTTATACCTCTTCGGTTTTTGCATTTATGTCTGTTGCCATTCTTTTTTCTATGAAAGAAACACTAGCAAAAGAAAAGAGAGAGCCATTCTCTTTTAAGCTTTTTAAAATTAAACGTTCAGACCTATTTCATCCAGACCTCTGGCCAGTGGCGGTTACCGTATTCTTAACCTCTTTTGCTTACGGCACCATCATAACCCTGACCCCAGATTTGAGTAAAATTGTAGGTGTAGAAAATAAGGGGCTTTTCTTCTTAATATTTACGTTGGCATCGCTCTTTACTCGAATTTTAGGTGGTAAAATATCTGACAAAAAGGGAAGGGTTCGTGTTTTAATATTTGGAGCGGTACTATTAGTGATGGCCATGGGCTTAACTTCTATTACCTCACACTATTACTTTTTTATAGCTGGAGGTATATTTTTTGGAACTTCATGGGGTTTGATTTCTCCTTCTTACCAAGCTTGGACTATTGACCTATGTTCTGAAGAAACCCGAGGCAGGGCAGTGGCCACCATGTACATTGCTTTAGAAGCGGGCATAGGTCTTGGAGCAGTAGTACCTATGTTTTTATATGATAATAAACCAGAACAGATAGGCTACGCTTTTCAGCTTTGTATGCTTATGGCTGCTTTCGCAGTTGTTTTCTTGGTTTGGTATAAAAGGAAGTTTAAAGTGGCTTAGCTAATTGATATCCTAATGGCTTTTTGATGGTGTCTGATATGAAAGGTAAAAAAAAGGCACATTTCTCTAATGGATAGTTTTCCTAGAACTGGCTGCGGTAACCTTAAGCTACTTAGTTGCCATTCTGGGGTCTGATCTATTAAGATTATTACATCCTGATGGACATTTAGAAATTGTTCCATTTCATATGCTAAGGAGCTGATTTCATGCATTCTAGGTTCAAAACCAGTAACTGCTGGGAATTCTGCGTTTCCGTATGTTCTTTCAATCCATTCAGAATCTCTTTGTTCATTTAGGTTAAAACCAAACTTTAAAACCAAGGCAATCTTTGGTGCTCTTAAAGCTTTCCTAAAGATTTTAGCACTCAAGGTTAAGTGAGCCATGTTTTGAGCAGCAGACCATTTGTTATTTTTTTGGAAGTAAAACTGCTCTTTAGTTAAATGGTCTACATCATTAATGACGGAGTCAAGCGTTTTCTGAAAGTCTTCCTTAATTTCTAGTTTGTTCATAATACTTTTCAATTTGATTAAAGGCTATTGGCCAAAGGCTGTTTAGTTTTCTTCTACGAAAGAAATTGAAATGTCCGATGGATTTAAGTCCAAAGTCATTTGGTTTTATCCATTTAAAATTAACCGGTGTTTTTGTTTTCACGTGTCTCCATAAATTGTCCACGTTTTGTCTGGAACAGATGTCATCGTCAATAGCCGTAATTACAGTTATTGGAAAGTTGAACACTTGTGGGTTTTGTAATTCAGAAATACCTTTGGCATTGTTGGGGTGGTAAAAATAGTCGGGGTATTTGCACCACCGTTTCCATGTATTTGTGATGTTTTTAGGCATGTCTTCCATTAAACCCAAAAATTTAAGTTTAGAATAACCATAAATTAAATGGACTATGGGAGCTATTATGTCAAAGAACAATAAGGAGCGGAATTTGTTGCCAGGTGGCATAGAGCCTCTATAGCCAGATGAAGTGGCCACGCATATCATTCCGTCTACTTTATCTATATTAGGAACGAAAGGGATTAATTGACCACCCACACTATGAGAGACAAAAAATAAGGGCAAACCTGGGTATTTGTTTGATAAGAAATCAATACCCGCAGCCATGTCTTTTCTACCCCAATCTAATAGTTCATAATTACAGTTTTTTAACCCTTTTTCTGGTTGTGAATCACATACTCCTCTGTAATCATATAATAAACAAGCGTATTTTTTTTCGCCAAAAAATGTTGCGAGAGCCCTATAGAATTCTTTTGGTACGGCTGTAGCAGAATTAAATTGTATTAGAGCTTTTGGTTTTTCTGGTGCTAGTAAGATTGCCGAAAGCTCTATACCGTCAGAAGTGATTAAGCTAATGTTTTGTTTTTCTATGCTAACCAAACGTTTGTTATTTATTGGGTTATTTTTTTTATTTCATTTTTGAAAGTGTACGTACAAACACGTCTTTAAGGTATTGGTCTGTTTCATAGAGCTGGCTAAACATAACAGCACCTTCAAATTCCATAATAGACTGCTCAGCAAGTCGGCTTGAGGTAGTTTCTGGATACTCTTCCATGAATATTGTTTTCATAGCTTCCTTCCAAGAATCAAAAATTCCTTTTAACGTTTCTTTAAAAATTACTGATTGGCCTGCTACTTCTAAGGTGGTATTTCCTACTATACAGCCACCTTCTTGAGAAAGTAAGGTTTTGCCAAGCTTCAGGAGCATTTTTTCCATTTTATCTCGTGTAGATATTCCAGTTTCTTTGGAAATAGAGAAAACGGCATAATCAAGATAGCTTTTTACACTCTTTAAGACCTCTGCCATGAGTACCTCTTTCGATGCAAAATAGTGATAGAAGCTGCCCTTCTGTAAGCCGCAAGCGGTAGCCAAATCACTCATTGAAGTTTTATAATAACCGTTTCTCCGAAACACGGTTAATGTTGTTTGAATTATCTCCTCTTTGTTAGTTTTTGTTAAAGGCATATCCAAAGTTAATAGAAATATTGAATATGCCAAACGAGCGTTTAGTAAGCTCAAAAAAAAAGACCAACAATTGTTTGTCGGTCTCTCTTAAAAAAGCATTATTATTTGATTACCGCTGCCCACATTTTATCGGCAACAAACCTGTTTCCAGTTGCATTTAAGTGAACTCTATCCGTAGTTAAAATTCCTCTATCTTTATTCTCTGAGTTGTTATTTAAATTATAAGCTAAAAAATCTTTTCTGAGGTCTATTACTTCGCATTTGTTTTTTTCGGCTAGGCCTCTAATGATTTTAGAATATTCATTGAGGTCACCATCTTGCTGGTTGCTATGGTCTGTTTTTTCGCCAATGGCTGCAGGGGTGCATAATAGTACCTTAATATTTTGCTTTTGAAGCTTCTCTATTACCGCTTGATAAAACTTTTGAAACTTATCAGCATCTGTTCCGGTTCCATGACTTGCTTTATGCCAAACATCGTTTACTCCCACAAAAAGAACTACCACATCAGGATTTTTAGAAAGGACATCATCTTCCATCCTGAGGTATAAGTCGTAAATTTTATTTCCGCCTATTCCGGCTCCAATGAGTTCATATTTATCTTCCAAACCTTTTGACTTGAGTTCTTCTTGCATTAAGGTAATATAGCCTCCTTTGTTAACACCAGCCTGAGTAATAGAATCTCCAAAGAAAATTACTTTGGTAGTTTTTGATTGGAACGAAGTGACCATAAAAAATAGGAGAGAGAGACTAAGAAGTTTTAAATATTTCATTTTGTAAGGGTATGATTAAGGCACTAAAGATATGTTTTCATTTTCGATTTTCGAAAGAAAAGGGAGCGTGCCTTTTTCATAATCTACAGGAAGTTCGTCCAAATCATAATTTTGGTCTTCGTACCCATAATTATTATAGTCTTGAAAAAAGAAGGGACCAACTTTTTGTCGGTTAATTGCTTCTCTAAACCTGACACCGCCACCGCTCGTTTCATAAGAGTATGCTAAGTAATCGACTGTTTTTGAGTTTGCGTTTATCCAAAACTTGTAAATGTCTTGATGATCTTCCCCTCCACCTTCTTCATCAAACCAAACTCTGATTTGATGATATTTTTGACCTTTTATGGTAACTTCCTTTTCGTAGGCCTTATTAACAGCGGGGTCATTTAAACCATATGGCAAAAAGAAAAAGTATGCTACTGAGTTAACTGAGTTTTCATATTTTTTGGCAGTACTGTCAGAAAGCGAAACAGGCGTATTATTTATCAAACGTTGAAAGGAATTGTTTCTAAGTACATCTGTAATGGTATTGCCTAGGCTGTCTTTCAAGGTTCTTTGGTAGGTGTAATCACCCTTATTTCTTTCAAATTTATAGTCTATCCCTCTAAAAGTAAAGGCTGTATGGATATTTTGAAAGGATGAGCCTCCTTGGATTTCGATGGCATCATCAATGATTTCTTGCTCTTTCTTAATACAAGAAATTAGGGAAGTGGCTATTAAAAGAGAAAAGAGAATTTTGTGCATAAATGTTTCTGGTTTGTCACACAAACGATTTACGCGAAAGGAGGGTTTCCCTTATTGGCTAAAAAAGGAGGCTCTTTAAAGAAAATTATAGAGCCTCCTAAGATTTATTTCATCGTTATTTCTTCTGATTCAAACTTGATAACAGGATTTTTAATGGCGGGCAATGTTTTTAAATATGCATAAATAGCTCCTAAATCATCTTCTGTCATGCCGCCATACATCATCCAAGGCATAAACGTTTGAAATTCGCCATTCATAACTTTGGGAGGAGTGAAGGTACTGTCGGTGTAGCTTTTGAAAAGAGTTATAAAATCTTTTTCTGAAAGGAGTAGGCCTGTCTTTGGGTCTGGGGTAAGATTGGCTGCATATACAGTTCCAAAGCCGGCTAAAGGGAAGCCTGTACCTCCGCCAAATTCAGTGCCTGGAATATTATTTCCTTTTGAGTCTTTTTTAGAATGACATTCTATACAGCCTGCGGCATTTGTTAAATATTTTCCATAATTTATTTTATCGGTTTTGTCGGGCAATAAAACAGGATTAGCAGGGCTTGGGAAAGTATTCTTTATTAAGCTAACTGGGAAGTCAGTGCTAGACTGTTTGTTTTTCGAGTTTATCGGTTTTAAAGAACGTAGATAGGCTATAATGGAGAATACATCTTCGGTAGCCATTTTATTATATGCAGGCCATGGCATTACAGGGAAAATAACCTCATTACTTTTAGTAACTCCAGAGGTAATGGCTCTGTATATTTCGCCGTCGGTCCAGTCTGATAAACCATGTGGCGTGATATTTCTAGAATAAAATGTACCTGGGAATCCTTGATTTTGGTCGAATTTTTCTCCTCCGGCCCCTTCAGTCCCCGGTTTTGGAGGTCCCGAAAGTAAACTGAAGTCACGCTCAGCGTGACAATCCATACACAGGGTTACATGGTTAGCCAAGTATTTTCCTCTTTCAATTCTTTCAGGACTTAGTTCAATCTCGAGTTCGTCAGAAACAGGAACGTTTGGCAACGCAAATTTGACATAACATATGGCTATCAATAGAGCTCCAAAAAGGCTCAAAAGTAAGTATGTAATTATTTTTTTCATGGTGTTCCGGTAAGTTTATGACGTCAAATTATAAGCTAAGAATGGGAATTCAATATTTTTTTACTGAGCGGGCATTTTTTTGAAAAACCGCATTGATTAATTACAATTTCAAGCATATTTGCAGTATGCAAGAACTGTTTAGTGTTAATGAAACTCTTTTTACTGTTTTAGGCTATGATATGAGCCTTATCGAGCTAATTGCTACTATTTCTGGCGGTATAGCTGTCTGGTTGTCGGCGAAAGAAAATGTTTGGAGTTGGATTATTGGTCTTATAAACGTGGTTTTAGCGTTTTTTATGTTCTTTCAGATTCAGCTTTATCCAGATATGTTTCTGCAGATATTTTTCTTCATCACCAATATTATCGGTTTTTGGCAATGGAAGTTTCCTAAAGCAAGCGAAGCTAATGCAGTAAATGAATTACAAATCACAAAATTGAGTGTTCGAAATTTTGCTCTTCTATCTGCCCTAGGCGTAATAGGCACCCTTATAATGGGTACTTTTTCGAGCAATTTACATGAAATAGCACCTAAGGTATTCAGTATACCGAGTGCTTTCCCTTATATGGATTCTTTTACCACGGTCATGAGCATTGTGGCCACTTTTATGCTGATAAGAAAGAAAGTGGAAGCTTGGTGGATATGGTTGGTAGTGGATGTGATAGCCACTTACATGTATTACATCAAAGATGTGAAACTTTATTCGCTGCTCTATTTCATATTTGTGATTATCGCGGCCTTTGGAGCTATGGAATGGACTAAAAGGTATTTGAAGCAGAAGGAGGTTTAATTGACAATATGCCATTTAAGTAAGCCTGCTTTTGCTAGAAAATAGCGAAGAGAAACACCTAAAACTCCGATACCATATTTCGAGCTTCTAGCAAAGTTGATAGAAGAAGCTTCGTCAAAGTATTTGGTAGGGCAGGTGACTTCCGCAATCTCGTACCCTTTCCAGAATATTTGGGCTATAATCTCATTGTCAAAAATGAAGTCGTCATCACATTTTTCAAAATCAATGCTGTTTAAAACTTCGGAAGAATAGGCTCTGTAACCAGTATGGTATTCCGATAGTTTTTGACCTAGAAGGATGTTTTGGGTCAATGTTAAGAATCTGTTAGCAATGTATTTGTAAACAGGCATGCCACCGTTCAATGCTCCTTTTCCCAAGATTCTGGAACCAAAAACCACTGGGTATAAGCCTTCGCCGATGATGGATGTCATAGCTTTGATAAGTTTTGGTGTGTATTGATAATCTGGATGAACCATGATGATTATTTCACCTCCAATTTCAATGGCTTTGCGATAGCACGTTTTTTGATTCCCTCCATAGCCTTTATTCTTTTCATGGCTAATCACATGCTTTATGCCTAGTTTTTGAGCTACTTTGACGGTCTCGTCAGGACTAGCGTCATCCACTAAAATCACCTCATCTACCACATCCATAGGGATTTCTGCAAAAGTCTGCTCTATGGTTTGAGCTGCTTTATACGCAGGCATTACCACCACCACTTTCTTATTATTATACATTAAAGTCTATCGTTGGGTTTGGTCTTCTGAAAATCAGAATTCGTGCCAAAATAGTATATTTTTGAAGATAATGATGCATTTTTGCAGCTTGATTCAGGCTGGATATTTAAATCTTACAACATGGAGTTTTCTAACGAAATATTATTTTTTGGTGGTTTTACGGTGTTCGTGATTTTTGTGATGCTCCTTGACTTAGGTGCATTTTCAAAAAACGAGTCACATACTGTAAAGTTTAAAGAAGCGGCTAGCTGGAGTGCGGTATGGGTAAGTTTAGCTGTTGCCTTTTATTTCTTCCTTCGCCATTATGGGTACCTAATTCATGATATAAGCACTCCCGAAAACTTAGAACAGGTACGCGGTCATTTTTATGATGGCCTGAATTTGCCAGAGGCTTATGATTTGGCGGTTAAGAAATTTCAAAATAATATGGCCTTGGAGTATATCACAGGCTATTTGGTAGAGTATTCGCTGTCTGTAGATAATATTTTCGTGTTTATTCTGATATTCAATTCGTTCGGAGTAAGGCCCCTATACTATAAAAAAGTACTTGTTTGGGGTATTTTAGGTTCTATAGTTTTAAGGTTTGGTTTTATATTTTTAGGAGCAGCCTTGATTCAAAAATTTGAGTGGATACTTTATATTTTCGGGGCTTTCTTAGTGTATACAGGTATAAATATTCTCTTTAGTAAAGATGAGGAGGAAGAGATTGATACTAAAAATCACCCTGCAGTAAAAATTACCTCACGATTTTTTAACGTTTATGAGAAGTTTGTTTCGGATAGGTTCTTCATAAAAAATAAATATAAAGGGGATAAAGTCTTTATTACGCCTCTTTTTGTAGTAATCATAGTAATAGCTTTTACTGATGTAATATTTGCTGTGGATTCTATCCCAGCCATATTTTCAATCACAAAAGACCCTTACATAGTTTTCTTTTCTAATGTATTTGCCATCATGGGGCTTAGGTCTATGTTCTTTTTCTTGGTGAATATTATTGACATGTTCTCTTACCTAAAGTATGGTTTAGGCGTTTTGCTTACTTTCATTGGAGTAAAGATGTTAATACACCATTGGCTTACAGAGTGGGGCTTTAGTAATCAACATTCCTTAATGGTGATAGTAGGAATACTGGCCATTAGTATTATTGCTTCTTTGGTTTTTCCTCCAAAAGATGAAGCTGGGGTAAAGGCCTAATCCACCAGTTACGGCTCCAAACCTTTTGGAAATACCAGCCCTTGTTTTTTAACATGAGCGGCAAGTAAGCGAAAGACTCTTTTATAGACTCCGCAGCATAAAACAGCTGGTCGTCTGTTAAGATGAGTTTTTCGTATTCTTTGTTATTTCTTTTAGTTAGATCAGCAAAGGGAAGTTCGCTGGAAAACTCTTGGCTAGACTTAGTGATATCATCTTTTAGCATTTTGCTCCAAGATGGGCTTGCAGGCTTAGGTAAAATAGGTTTAAAGTTCCCCTCGGATACATTTTTGGCGTATTCTAGATATGCTTTAAAAAGTTTTGGTCCGTCGTTCGTGCTGTTTGCTACCTTTAAATCTTCTGGATTTATACTGCTGATTATTTTGATTTTTTCTCTAGCTCTGGTAATGGCCACATTAAGCCTATTTTCACCACCCTGCTGATTTAAACTACCAAAATTCATCAAGACTTTGCCTTTAATATTTGGGGCATAGCCAATGGAGAAAATGACTATATCAAACTCGTCTCCCTGAATATTTTCAATATTTTTTACAGTAACGTTTGGTATTTTTTGAGTCAAATCTTGAATCAAGTCAGCTTGCATGAAGTTAAACGTAACCACGCCAATGCTTTTGTCTAAATGATATTCCCTTATAATTTCGACTACTTCTAAAACCTTTTCGGCTTCAATCTTATTCTGATTATTCTCCCAAATGCCAGATACTTTGATAAAATCGATACTCGGATTTTCAGCATTTAACTCTGAGAAATTTGGTAATAGTTTAAGCTTGTTATCATAAAAATGTTGGTTAGAAAAATCTATTAGATCCAGCGTTTTACTTCTGTAATGTCCCCTTAAGATAGTTTTTGATAAAAAATGTGAAGAGAAATCTAAAAGAGATTCGGTTTCAAGCACAGCATTGTCTTGGAGTTCTTCGTCCATTTTAATTCTGTAGAGGTCGCTGGGTTGGAGCTGTTTACTGTCACCGGCTATCACTACTTGTTTCCCTCTTAACATGGCAGGAACACCTTTTTCTGCATAACACTGCGAGGCCTCATCAAAAATAACAAGGTCAAATTCTTCGCTTTTAAATAATGGGAATATGGCAGAAACCGTTTCAGGGGAGGCCATCCAGCATGGAACTAAGTCAAATAACTCATCGCTAAAGTTAGTTAACAGCTTCCTTATGGGCCATATTTGTCTTTTTTTTGTGGTTTGGTGATGTAAATCGCGATAGGTAGTATAGTTGCCTAAACGGTTCTTTTCAATGTTTTTATAAGTGTTTTCTCTCAGTTTTATTTGAAGAAACTCGGTACTGTATTTTTGCTTTTTGAGAACTAAGCTTTGGAGCTCTTCCTCCCAGAGTTCCATTTGCATAGAGCTTACACTCCTTAATATCGGCGATTTTTCCTCCAAATCTTCTATGAAATGGATAAAGAGACTTTGTTTAAAATGGAAGGAGTACTCGCTTCTATAATGTTTTTTACATAGTTCATAGCAGCTTTTTTCAACTGCCGTTAGTTCGCTGTAAAGCTTATCTCTCCCACATAAATTATCAAAATGCCCTTCTAAGTATTTATCAGTTTCTTTGAAAGAGTGCTGGTCAAGGTTTTGAATTTGAAAATCAGAAAGGTATTTAATCCAGGTAGCTTTATTAGCCTCGGTTTCGTCTAATAACTTTTGCCAAGTTTTCATTTTCTTATCAAAAGTAGCTTTGTCGGTAAGCGTTAAACTTCTTTCTGATATAGTATCAAGTTCTTGGTAAAAAAGATGGCACTCTTTCTGAAAGTTTAGCTCCTCTAATAATTCTTCTTTTTCAAAGTATTCTTTTTTATCGTCAACCTCTATACCTATCTCATGTAGACGAATGTAGTCTTCTAGTGTAGCTTGAAGATAGGGGAAGTTTTTAGGCGTAGCCTCAAAATTAAAAGCTTTTAAGTAGTTAAAAGCTTCTGCTTTCTTTTTCGAAAAAAGGTCCCAGAATAGCCTATTTATTATATTAGAGCTCTTTTCTTTTACATCTGATATGAAATTTAGAGCAATGTTTATTTTTTCAATATTTCTATACTCATCAGGAATACTAGGCATTTCCTTTAATGAAACTTCGTCAATGAAGTGCTCTATTTTTTTTAATGAAAAGCTTTTATTATTTGCTTTCTGAATGCTGTCAAAAGCTTTTTGAGTATTAAATGATTTGAGGTACGTAGCTATTATTTCTCTTTCTGCTTGGGTACCTAATTTGAAACTTTCTCCTAGTTTTTCTAATCCTTTTTTTACAGAAACTATCTTTTTTAAAGAAATTCTTATTTCTGGAAAGTCTGTAAAAGCAAGATTTGAAAATGGCTTTCTGTTTTGCCAATAGGTATAAGCCTCTTCATTTTGCTCTTCAAAAAATGTTTTTTGATATTTTTCTAAGGTTTCGAGCTTATGAACATAAGTATCCAAGGTGTCAAAATGAAAAAATGCAAAGGAGGTGCCTAAGTCAAGGTTCTTTTCTGTTTGATGTTCGGCAAGTAAGTATATCTCTTTAATTGATTTACCGTATGATGAACTGTCAAATAAAGCTTCTTTATAAGATTCTAATTCTCTTACTATTTGGTCAATTTTCCTGCATGTAGCATCAAATTCTCTTTCTAAAAAAATGGCGTTCAAACTTTCATTTGCATGCTTATTGGGTAAAATATTATCTATTTGACCTGCTATTTTAGAGTAAAGCCCTTTCCTATCAGACTGGAAATCATGTACCAGAGCAGAGAATTTATCCATTCCTATTTCAGAAAGCCTTTTATAAACAGTATCTATAGCTGCTCTTTTCTGACAAACAAGAAGTACCTTTTTGCCATCTGCGGCATAGTCTGCCATGAGGTTGCAAATAAGCTGAGATTTTCCCGTACCAGGAGGTCCTTGGATAACTAATGACTTTCCTGATTTTATCTGTTTGATGGCTTCTTCTTGCGAAGCATCCACAGGAAAAGGCAAATGCAAATCTTCTTCTTTTATTTTTCCTTGTTCTGGGTTTTCTTTAAAAAGATATTGTTGTATCTCTCCTTGATATTTGGCTAAACCATCGGAAATGAGTAGGTCATAATCTGCGGCTATGTAAGAACCTGTTTGCGGAAAAATACCTAAAACGGCTTGGGACTCTAGTTTGAGTTCTCCAATTTTTATTTTTTCTAAACTTTCTTTCTTAACCGTTTCAAAGGGCTGTAGTTTCTGATTGAAAAGTTCGGAGTTAAAATTGATTTCTAGTTTGCTCTTTTTTAGAAATTCATAAAGTTCTGTTAAAAATAGTATAGACTCGTCTCCAAATTCTTCAAAATTAAAGTTGAAAAAATCTTCGTCTACAAAAGTCTTGTTGAATTGGCTGTAAGCCAAAAGAAAGGTTTTATTGAAACTTATGCTGGCATCTTTTTTTTCTAAATGCCATTTGTTGCCTTCCAATACTAAGTTGACAGGAAAGAATAGGAGGGGGCATCTTACCAATGTGCCGTCTACTAATTTCCCTGAAACAAAAGGGTAACCAATATATAAATCTTGGGCACCGCGTTCTTCTTTAAGAAGTATATCTGTTTTCCATATTTTTCTGAGATGAAGGCTTATTTCGTTGCTTTTTCCGTCTCTTGGGTCAATTTTATCACAAAGGTGTATTGATTTCTTTGAAGAAATTAGAGCATCTAATATAGGCTGATTGTTTAACTGTTCCAGAAGCCTAAGGTCAATAAATTGACGAAGGATAGGTCTTAGAAGAAGAAGTGAACGGTTTTTAGAGGTTAAGTTAGTAAGCCGTTTTTTATATGTTATAAGCAGTTTTAGCATTTATAGACATTGCATCGTAAGGGAACAACAAAGGAATATAATCAAATAGCTTACCATAATTTATTTATAATAAACTATTTCTGTTTTAGCTAGCTCAAATAGTCATCAAATTACAGCCTCTTACATCTGAGTTATCAAATCTACCCAAAACTTTAAATTCTTGGTAATCTTCTGAAAAGTTACCTAAATCTTGAGTCTCTATAAAACAACAAGAGTCAATATTTGCTAAATCTATAACGTTTATCCCGCCTGTTTTTTTGTAATTCCTTTTTGCAGCAGTTTTACTACCAAGTTTAAAACTTGGTAGGTAAGAAAAGGGGTCGTTTACTTCACGAATTAGTATTTTCATAGTGGCCGAAGGTTTGAACCAGCCGTCACCCTTAGAGTATGCCTGTGAAAGTAATTCTGTCATGCCGTACTCAGAATGTATTTTCTCTGTTTTAAAAGCTGCTTTAAGAAGTTCATGTACCTCTTCTCTTAATAATTCTTTTCTTTTTCCTTTCATACCCCCAGTTTCCATGATTAGCAAGTTTTCAGGGACTTGGATGTTGGGAGCGTGTTTTTCTATTAAGTCTAACAGGGCAAACGTTACCCCGAGCAGTAACACCTTCTTCTTATTTCCTTTTTGGTTGACTAATTGTTCTATTTTTTTTGCTAAAGCTTCAATATTGTCTAAGTAAAAGCCAGATTCAGTGGAGAATGATTTGTAAATAAAACTCTGGACCATATACACTAGTGAAGAGTTGTTACGCTCTAGGTAGTTTGGTAATAGAGCTAAGATGTGATAGTCGCTTATTGGGCCGTAAAAGGTTTCAAATGTCTTTGCACTTAGGTATTCGTAAAAAGGAAGATCGGCTATATGATGTTTTGAACTAACGTCGCCTGTGGTTCCGCTACTTTCAAAAGTGTGCTGTATGGTGGCTGTGCCAGAAAGAACTGCATGTGTTTTAAAGAAAGAGATAGGTAGGCAAGGTATTTTTTCTAAATGAGAAACCTTTGATGGTTTTACGCCTAGGTTTTTCAAATAGGCCTTGTAAATCGGATTCTGTTCCGCTTGAAATTTGAATATTTCAAGAGCTACTCGCTCAAAATTTTGGTCATTTTCAGATAGTGAAATTACAGCGGCCTTGAGTTCGTCTTTTATATTCACAAATGGACAATTGATTTTTTTTTCGTTTTTTAAACGGAACGCGTATGTTTTTCGTTCTTTTACAAAATTACTTTTGATTTGATGACCGTGGGAAGAATAATTACTTTTTTATGTTTTGCTCTTTCATTGAGTTCTTGTTTTAAAGAGCCAGACTTTGCTTTGACGCCAGTTATAAACTTTGACTCTATTAGCAGTCAAATAAGATTGGACCAAGATGGAGGGCTCACAAAAGACTCTGTGGTAGTAACAGTATATTTTGAAGATGGTGATGGAGATTTAGGATACAGTGAAATTCAAAAGGAAGAAGCTGTAACTTCAGACAACTTTAATTATTTAATTAAGCCTTTCAGGAAACAAAATGGTGTTTTTAAAGAATTTCAACCTTTAATCCCTTACTCAGGATATTTCCCAAGTTTAAGTTTGGAAAGTAAGCCTGGACCAATTGAAGGTTATTTAAGTTATTCTATAGATTTCTTTCATGCGTTTACGCCTAAATTTGACACCTTGAAATTTGAAATTCAATTAAAAGATAGCTCCGGAAATCTCAGTAATTCTACAGAAACCGAAGAGATAGTTCTAAATAGAATTTCGGCACTTTAGTTAAACTATAATTCCGAAGGTAGTTCCCTTTTCTAGTTCAGATTGTTTGATAAAAAGCTTTCCGCCATGGTAAGTTTCAATTATTCTTTTAGCTAGAGTAAGTCCAAGGCCCCAGCCCCTCTTTTTGGTAGAAAACCCAGGTCTGAAAATCTTTCTTTGATTGGCGTTGGAAATTCCTTTTCCAGTATCTCTGATATCAATTTGGACCTTACCGTTTGGTTTTTGATAAATGGTGACATGAAGTTCTCCTACTCCAGCCATAGTATCTACAGCATTTTTGCAAAGGTTTTCTATAACCCATTCAAATAGGTGCCTATTTATTTTAGTTAAAACTTCGGCTGGCAGGCTGTTGGTTACATGCCAGTCTATTTTAGTTGAAATTCTTCGTCTCAAATAAGTTGTAGTTTCTTCCACCACAAGACCTACGTTTTCTTCCTTTTTGGTGGGAACAGAACCAATATTTGAAAACCTAGTGGTGATGGTTTCAAGGCGGTAAACATCCTTTTCCATCTCATCTCCTATGGTTTGGTCAAAACCGTCTGAGTCTCTGAGTACTCCTATCCAACCTAACAAGCCAGATATGGGTGTACCAAGTTGGTGAGCGGTTTCTTTGGCTAAACCTACCCAAACTCTATTTTCTTCGGCTTTTCTGGAAGAGCTGTAGGCTATAAAAGCTAAAGTTCCAAAAACTAAAAATGTGGCTAGTAATATGTAAGGGAAAAACTTTAATTCCTTAAGTGTAGTGGAACTAGAATAATATAGATATCCTCTTTGGCCGTCTAAGAGGTCAATTTCAATAGGCTCATGTTCTGCGGCCATTTCTAAAATCATTTCATCTTCGAATGCTTTTCTTTCTTTTGGGCTAAAGTGTTTAGTAGAATCTATTAATTCCGGAACATTGACAATATTTATAACTTCCCCATCTGAAACTAGAATTGCAGGTATACTTTCATTTGCAGCAATTACCTCTGATACAAAAGTATAATCACATGGACTATCAAGACCCTGCTCGATGAAAAAGCGGACACTTTCTGCATAGAGTGCTGCATACTTTTTTTCTCGGTCTTCAAGGGCTTGCCCAAGCTGATTGAAGTAATATAATACACCTGCTCCCACAAGCATTAAAACACTTATGATTACTAGTCTCCAACCAGATAACTGGTCTGACATATTAAAAAAGAACCTGTTTTTAGTCATTATTAAATTTTAGGAACGGAATTGTTATTCCAAGCGTTAATTATCTCCACGGTTAATTTCAAGTCTTGCACTTTTTCAAGAAACAGACATTCCTGTTTAGAATGAATCTAAATTGCATTTTGTGATTTTAATCATAACAAAGATATATTATTATAAACGTAAATTTGTGTCGCAATAACATACGGTATGACAAGTCAATTTAAAGTAATATCAATCTCATATAAAACTTCATCGCTGGAGTTAAGGGAACGTATTGCATTAAATGAAGATGAGTGTAAGGCTCTACTTCTTAAAATTAAAGATGTTTTTGGGATTAGTGAGTCGGTAGTTTTGTCTACATGTAACCGTACTGAGATTTACTATCTAGCAGACAATGACTGCTCTATTGATTTAGTCAAGCTGTTAGCAGCAGAAAAAGGTGTTGACTCTACTTTGATTCTTTCGCACATAGAGACTTTTTCAGAAGAGAAAGGTTTAGAATATGTTTTTGAAGTTGCCACTGGTTTGCATTCGCAGGTTATAGGTGACCTACAAATTCCGAATCAAATCAAAAATGCATATCAATGGTCTGCAGATATGGATATGGCTGGCCCATTTATTCACAGATTAATGCATTCGGTTTTCTTTGTGAACAAACGTGTAGTTCAAGAAACTGGTTTTAGAGACGGTGCTGCTTCTACTTCTTATGCCACTGTAGAGACCATGGAGTCTTTCTTACATTTATTAAATGAGCCTAAGATATTGGTTTTAGGTCTTGGAGAGATTGGCCAGGATGTAGTGAAAACTTTGAACGATAAGGGTTATAGTAATTTTACTGTTGCTAACCGTACACATTCAAAAGCAGAGAAGCTTTCAAGTTCTTTGCATTTTGATATCCTCGCTTTTGAAGATGTTAAAAGGAACCTCAAAAGGTTTGATATAGTAATTTCTTCTATTCGGACAGAAGAGCCATTTATTGACTTAGAAACGGTAAAGGATTTAGGTCATAAAAGTGTTAAATACTTTGTGGACTTATCTGTACCAAGAAGTATTTCACCGGATATTCAAAAAGAGCCCGGTATGGTTCTTTATGATTTGGATGAAATTCAGGTGAGAGCTAATAGAGCTTTGGAAGGACGCAAGTCATCTATACCTGCTGTGAAAAATATTATAGGCGGAGCGGTTAAAGATTTTGGCGACTGGTCAAATCAAATGGTGGTTTCTCCAACTATTCAAAAACTTAAAGGAGCTTTAGAGCAGATTCGTAAGGAGGAAATGTCCAAATATGTTAAGTCTTTATCTGAAGAAGAGGCTGTCAAAATGGATAAAATAACTAGTAGCATGATGCAGAAGGTTATAAAACTTCCAGTTCTCCAATTAAAGGCTGCTTGTAAAAGAGGTGAGGCCGAAACCCTCATTGATGTCCTCAATGACCTTTTTGATTTAGAAAAGGTTAAATCGTAGTTTTTCTTAAAATTTCCTAGGCCTAATAGTTGTTTCTATTGCTAATAGAACGGCTTTGTCTACACATTGATTTGGCATCTTAATTAAGAATTTATTTTTGATGGAAATGGTATGTATAAATACGTATCTTGTAGGTCAAAATTTATCTGAACCCTATTATGAAAAAATTGCTTCTCCTTTCTTTCGCTAGCTTAGTTCTAGCTTGCTCGCCTTATAAAAAATATGCTGATACCGAAGCTCGCTGGGAAGAGGAAATAACCAAGCTAGAGTATAGAGATGATGCTGAAACCTACTCTGACGATGCGGTTTTATTTATTGGAAGCTCGAGTGTAAGAATTTGGAAAAATATAAAGGAAGATATGGCACCCTATGAGCCTATTAGAAGAGGTTACGGAGGAGCACATTTTTCAGATTTAATTCACTTTACAAAGCGATTAGTCTACCCGCATAATTTTCAAGCCTTATGCATTTTTGTGGCAAATGATATCACCGGTGGTGATAATGACAGAAGTGTGGGTGAGGTAATGACTCTTTTTAAAGAAGTAGTTAGAACAGTGAGAGTGAAATATCCTGATACCCCTATTTTTCAAATAGCTGTTACGCCTACCAGTAGCAGATGGAAGGTTTGGCCAGAGGTAAATAAGTTAAATGAAAAAATGAAGGCTTACTGTGAGAGTCATACTAATATGTACTTCATTGATTCTGTGGCTCCATACCTAAATGAAGAAGGTATGCCGAGAGATGAGCTTTTTTTAGGTGATAAGCTTCATCAAAATCAAGCTGGTTATGATATATGGGCGGCCGAAATAAAGAAGGAATTAGATAAAGTTTTGAAATAATAATTACTGCCTAAAAAGAAAATAATGAAATACCTTTTAGCCCTTTTGTCTGTTTGCATGATAGTTTCTTGCCAAACTCAAACCGAAGAAAATGTAATGGAAAGCCCAGAAGAATTGACTCTATTAGTAGGTACTTATACCGCGAGAGAAAGCGAAGGTATTTACATGTATAAGTTTAATCCTGAAACGGGAGATAGCAGATTAGTGAATGTTACCAAAGGTTTGAATAATCCTTCATTCTTGGCCCTTTCGCCTAACAAAAAGAACGTTTACGCTGTAAGTGAAATAGAAGGTGGTAGTGTAGTTTCTTTAGCTTTAGGAGATTCTACTTTAACAGAAATTAATATAGCTTCTTCTGGAGGTGTGCATCCATGTCACATTACTACTGATAAGTCTGGGAAGTGGGTATTGACTGGTAATTATTCAAGCGGCTCTTTAGCTGTTTTGCCAATTTTAGAAAATGGTGGTGTAGGAGCTCCTGTTCAAGAAATAAGTCATAAAGGGAAGGGTCCAAATAAAGAGCGTCAAGAAGCTCCTCATGTTCATTCGGTCAATGTTTCTCCAAATAATATGGACGTTTTTGTACCAGATTTGGGTATTGATAAAGTAATGGCTTATAGACTTGATGCAGCTACAGGGCAGTTAACTGAAGGGAAGTCAATGTCTGTTTCTGCTGGCTCTGGACCTCGACACCTTACCTTTCATCCAAACGGGAAATTTGCTTATGTGGTGCAGGAGTTAACCGGAGCAGTTACAGCATTTAAGTATTCAGATGAAGGATTAGAAACTATTGAGGAGGTAAGTACACTACCAGAAGACTTTGATGGGAAAAACTCTTCTGCAGATATTCATATTTCTCCAGATGGTAAGTTCCTTTACGCTTCAAATAGATTTGTAGACACTATTGCTATATTCTCTATCGACAAAGAAACAGGAAAGCTAACAGAGCTTAGTCATCATTCTGCTTTGGGTCAAATGCCTCGTAATTTTGTAATTTCTCCTTCTGGAAAATTTATTTTAGTGGCAAACCAAGAATCTGATAATATTGTCATTTTTGACAGGGATGAAGTGACTGGTAAAATTTCTCCAACCAATAAAGAGATAAAGGTTTCGATGCCAGTTTGTTTGCTATTTGTAGATTAATTAAAACTTTTTCAAGAAGCGTAGTCTTTGAGCTATGTGTTTTTTCTGTAATTCAAAAATCTTCTGTCGTTTGAAATATTAATGGCATAGTTTTGTCGTTGGATTATAGAAATAGCCCCGTGCTTCATGATTAGATTAGTAGTAGCTTTTGTATTTGTATTGGTATGCCAGTCGTGTTTTCTTTTTCAAGGAGATCAGCCGGTTGGTCCTGAAGAGCCAAGTGAGGAACCTTTGCCAGAGTTTTTGTCTTCACCAGCCTCGTTTCCTATTCAAAAGGGAATAATGAATCAAGCATCTGGCATAGTGGCTAGCCAGTCAATGTCAGGAAACATTTGGGTAACAGAAAACGGGAACACTTCGCCATCTTTATTTATGCTTTCGAACACTGGAGACTATCTTGGTAAAGTTACCTTGCCACTATTTAATAGAGACTGGGAAGACATGGCAAGCGGACCCGGTCCGGTGGACGGTCAGAACTACCTTTATATTGGAGATATAGGTGATAATGCCTCTGTGCATAAAAACTATATGGTTTATAGATTAAAGGAGCCTACATCTTTAAATGACCAAAATTTAGATTTAGTAACTATTCAATTCAGGTATCAAGATATGGATGCTATTGATGTAGAAGCTATGTTTGTAGATCCAAACACTAAAGACATTTACTTTATAAGCAAAAGGCAGCTTTTTAGCGTCAGGGTTTACAGATTGACATATCCTTATAGTTTAGATACACAGAATGTAGCAGAGTTTTTGGGTACTATACCTCATTCTGGAATTACAGCAGCAGATATGTCTTCTGATGGGAAGCAGTTGCTAATAAAAGACTACAATGCAGTATTTTACTGGCGTCTAAAAGAGTCAGAAACTATTTATGAGGCTCTATCTAGAAGCAGAGATGTAGGTGCTCCATATTATGTTGAACCACAAGGAGAGGCTATTTGCTTTGATGTTAATAATTCTGGATACTATACGCTTTCCGAATTAAATAACGCCTCTCAGGTTAATTTAAACTATTACCAAAGAAAAGTGGTGGAGCAATAAGATTGCTCCTTAACCGAACATTTTTCCAAGTCTTCCGGCTCCTTGAAGTTTGTTCATTTTCTTCATCATCTTTCTCATTTGGTCAAACTGCTTCAATAGGTTGTTAACTTGTTGAATAGATGTACCGCTACCGTTGGCTATTCTCTTTCTTCGAGTGCCGTTGATGATGTCTGGATTCTCTCTTTCTTTTGGAGTCATTGATTTTATGACAGCTTCTATAGGTTTGAAAGAATTATTGTCAATATCCAAGTCCTTTACAGCTTTCCCCATTCCTGGAATCATGCCCATAAGGTCTTTAACATTACCCATTTTCTTGATTTGCTCTAACTGACTTAAGAAATCGTTGAGGTCGAATTTATTCTCCCTCATTTTCTTGTTAAGTCGTTTAGCATCTTCTTCGTCATAAGCTTGCTGAGCTCTCTCCACTAAGGAGATAACATCACCCATGCCCAAGATTCTATTGGCCATTCTGTCTGGGTGAAAGATATCTAAATCTTCCATTTTCTCCCCAGTACTCATGAACTTGATTGGCTTGTCTACCACTGCTTTCACCGAAAGAGCAGCACCACCGCGTGCATCACCATCTAATTTGGTAAGAACTACACCATCAAAGTCAAGACGGTCGTTAAAGGCTTTTGCGGTATTGACGGCATCTTGACCAGTCATGGAATCAACCACAAAAAGGATTTCAGTAGGATTAATAGCCTTTTTGATATCCTCAACCTCTTGCATCATTATTTCATCCACAGCAAGTCTACCGGCTGTATCAATAATGACTATATTTTTTCCTTTACTTTTTGCTTCGGCTACAGCATTTTTTGCAATGTCTACAGCATTCTTATTGTCAGGCTCTGCGTATACATCTACACCTATTTGCTCACCAAGAACCTGTAATTGCGTAATGGCAGCGGGACGATAAACGTCAGCAGCTGTTAGCATTACTTGCTTTCCTTGTTTCTTTAAGTAACTGGCAAACTTGCCAGAAAAAGTAGTTTTACCAGAACCTTGAAGACCTGCTATCAAAACTACCGCTGGTGAGCCAGTAATGTTGACGGCTTTAGCCGTGCCTCCCATTAGTTGGGTAAGCTCGTCTTGAACAATTTTGGTAAATAGCTGACCAGGTTCTACGGCTACTTTTACTTTTCTGTCTAAAGCTTCCTGCTTTACTCTATCAGTGACCTCTTTGGCTACTTTATAGTTTACGTCAGCATCTATTAGAGCTCGGCGAATTTCTTTTACCGTGGCCGCAATATTGACATCTGTGATTCTGCCTTTACCCTTTAGGGTTTTAAAGGCTCCTGATAATTTATCCTGTAAACTTTCAAACATTTCTTATAGCTGTTTCTTGTAATTGACAATGGGTCAAAAAGGATCGCAAATTTAACGATTTGACTTCATGTAAAGAAATAAAAAGCCCCCACTTAATTGAAAGTGAGGGCTTTTTTAAATGTAAAATCTTACTTTTCTTAATTGAAGACTTAAATTATAGGTTTGTTACTACTCTAGTAGTTTCAGTTTTGATTTCAAATGGCTTTACAGTGCTTTCTTTTCCTGTAGTTAATACCAATTTATAACTTCCGTCTGGTAAAGAAGATAAGTCAAATACTTTAACATAATCTTCGTTTACTACTGAAGTTTTGTAAAGAACCATACCACTGTCATCTTTTATTTCTAAGATAGACCTAGCTTCCAGGTTAAATGCCGCAACTTTGAATTTAAGGTTTTTCATTGCCTTTAAAGTCAAATCACCTTTTACGAAATTGGTGGCGAAAATGTAATCGTTTGCGATAGAAGCAGTTGATAATCCGATTAACATAACTGCTGATAAAATTAGCTTTTTCATATATTTTGCTTTTTTGTTGTTTTTAAAGTTTTAATTCTTGGTTTTTCGCAAAGGTTAGTTGATTGTTTTGTTTCCCTTTGACGTTACAAACATACGGAAGAGTCTTATTACAAAGCAATAGGCAAAAAATGTTTCAAGAATATTCATATCACAATCCTATCATTATATTAGAATAGTACAATGATTGTGTAGAGGGTACTATAAGTACTTCATAAAGTGCAATCCTTTTATTTTGTTCGTAAAATATTGATATTAAAGTATATAAAGAAAATAGTAGGATATTTCTAAATGGAAGTCCAAACTAAGGTTAGAATTGTACTAATTGGATTATTCCTTTGTTTGTCAAAGTGAGGTTAACTATTCAAACTCTTGCTGTTTTATTTTTTTGAAGTTATAAAAGGAACCATTTTAGCTAAGTGATTATGAGTTCGATATGGCTAGGTGTGATAAATAATTAATACCAACCTTTACTTTGTTTCTTACCCTAGCATAGAGTTTATAGAAATTCTTGATTTCTCACAGAGCTATGGCTTAAATAGTGGCTAGTTTTATAGGGAATACTCAGGTGTGATTTAGGCATAAAAAAACCTCCACTGCAATATGGAGGTTTCTTCTAAATAAAAACGAGTTCTTGACTCTAAAGAATTTCTGAATTAAAGGTTAGATACTACTCTAGTAGTTTCAGTTTTGATTTTGAATGCCTTAACTGTATTGTCGTCTTCTGTAGAAAGGATTAAACGGTAGTCGCCATCTGGAAGAGAAGATAAGTCTAACACTTTAGAGTAATCTTCAGAGTTTACAGCTGCTTTGTAAAGTACTGTTCCACGGTCGTCTTTCAATATCAAAATTGACTTAGCCTCTACGTTAAAAGCAGAAACTTTAAACTTTAAGTTTTTCATTGCTTTCAAGCTTAAGTCAGCTTTAGCAAAGTTTGCTGCATAAATATGGTCGTTGGCAATTGTAGCAGTTGATAATCCAATTAACATTACTGCTGATAAAATTAGCTTTTTCATATATTTCTTAATTTTCCTGTTTAAATCTTAGTTTTATGCAAAGGGTGATTTTTGATTTTGTTTCCCTTTGACATTGCAAACTTAGGGTATAGTGGCAATACGATGCAATAGGCTAAGTGTGACGTGATGAATATTCATATCACAATCCTACCAAATTATTAGAATAGTACCACGATTGTGCTATTGATACTATAAGTACTTTAAAAAGTACAATGAGTGTGTTTGTTTAAGTAAGTGGCTGATATTAAAGTATATAAAGAAATGTATAGGATCTCTTTTCTTTGAAGTCCAAACTTAGCGTGGAATTGTACAAATTGTATTATTTCGATAAATGTCTAATTATTATAGGGCCTGAAGGTCGTACTTCATATGGTATGAATGAATATAAATTTGGTGCTTCTCTGCGAGTTTAGGTTTAGTTGATGCTAATGAATTATTGATATCGCTTGTGAGATTATAAATCATCTAGAGTCTCAGTACAGTTTTATTTAGGAGGTGCTAGGGCATAAAAAAACCTCCACTTTTAAAAGTGAAGGTTTCAAAACCAAAGTAGGGTATGCTCTTTGACTAATTTATCTTACAGATTAGATACTAATCTGGTTGTTTCAGTTTTGATTTGAAAAGACTTTACTGAGCTTTCTTTTCCTGAAGATAATACTAAACTATAGTCACCGTCTGGAAGAGAAGATAAGTCAAATACTTTCACGTAGTCTTTGTCTTGTACAGGTGCTTTGTATATAACGGTTCCTCTATCGTCTTTCAAAACCAACGTTGACTTCTCTATAATATTCAAAGCTGTTACTTTGAATTTAAGACCTTTCATGGCCTTCACATTTAAATCTGTTTCTACTAAGTTAGTAGAGTAAATGTGATCGTTTGCTTCTGCGTTAGTTGCGGCTGATAATCCAATTAACATAACCGCTGATAAAATTAACTTTTTCATTTTGTTCTTCTTTTAAGTTTTCTAAACTGTGAATTCTTAGATTCTTACTTGTCGGGGATGTTATTTTTGTTCCCTTTGACATTACAAACATAGGGTAATGTGCCCATACGATGCAATAGGCTTGATTGTGTACTTGTTAGATTCATATCACAATCCTATCATAATCTTAGAAAAATACTACGTTTAGTTAAACCTTGCTATAAGTACTTTAAAAAGTACAATGCTAATTAACAATTACGTAACATGTTGATTTTTAATGATTTGATGAAAAGTCTAGGACTTTTGCTTTTTGCTGTGCAATACGCTGTTAGAATTGTTCAATTTGAACTTTTAGGCTGTTTTGAGTAGGATTGAATTGAGCCTAATGGATATAAAAAAATCCCGTTGAAATTAATCAGCGGGATTTTAAAAGATTCTAAAGGAGTATTAAACTAATCCTTCAATTCTATTAATGCAGTTAAGATCTTCAAATGCAACTTTAAGACGAGCTACCATGCTAGATTCGCCTTCTCTAAGCCATTTTCTTGGGTCATAGTACTTTTTGTTTGGTACATCATCACCATCTGGGTTACCTAATTGAGTTTGTAGGTAAGCCTCGTTCTTTTTGTAATACTCAAGAATTCCTTCCCAAGTGCTCCACTGCATATCAGTGTCAATGTTCATTTTAACGGCACCGTAATCTATGGCTTCTCTGATTTCTGCTCTAGAAGAACCAGAACCACCGTGGAATACAAAGTTTACAGGAAGAGGACCAGTTTTAAACTTCTCTTGAATAAAGTCTTGAGAATTTTTAAGAATTTTTGGCTGTAAAGAAACATTACCTGGCTTATAAACACCATGAACGTTTCCGAAAGCAGCTGCTACAGTGAAGTTAGGAGAGATAGCTTTAAGTGTTTCGTAAACATAAGCTACTTCAGATGGCTGCGTGTAAAGCTTAGAGCTATCTACGTCAGTATTGTCAACACCATCTTCTTCTCCACCAGTAATACCTAATTCTATTTCTAAGGTCATGTCTATTTTGGCCATTCTCTTTAGATATTCAGAGCAAATCTCCATGTTTTCTTCAAGAGACTCTTCTGATAAATCTATCATATGAGAGCTAAATAAAGGTTTGCCAGTTTTTTTAAAATGCTCTTCGCCAGCATCTAAAAGACCGTCAATCCAAGGTAAAAGTTTTTTAGCACAGTGGTCAGTATGTAATACTACTGGTACACCATAATGCTCAGCCATGTGATGTACATGCAAAGCACCAGAAATAGAACCAGCGATAGCCGCCTTTTGGCCGTCGTTTGATAAACTTTTTCCGGCGTAGAAAGAACCTCCACCATTAGAAAATTGAATAATTACTGGAGAGTTTAATGCTGCAGCTGTTTCCAAAACTGCATTGATAGAGTTAGTACCTACCACATTTACAGCTGGAAGAGCGTAATTGTTTTCGTTAGCGTGACGAAGCAATTGGTTTAATGCTTCACCAGTTACTACACCCGGCTTTACCAAAGATTGACTCATTAATGTTATATTTTAGTATTATAATTAGATTTTCTTTAAACTAAGAAAGAAGCCCATTTCATCTATGGGAACGATGTCAAAAGTAAGCTTTTTGAGGCTATATGTAAAAAAACAAGACACTTTTTGGCTTTAAGGACTTGAAGCTTGTCGCTAAGGGTTTTGAACCTAAGTTTCCTAAATTTGTTTTGAATTTATAAAGTAAAGCATATTGGATGTCTGAAAAAATCGGAATTATAGTTGGAACTAACCGTACGGGTGCTCTCTCTTTAGAGATGGCAAATTATTATAAAAGAAAGATAGAAGCAGAAGGTAACGAAACGGTGATGATTAATCTTCAAAAACTACCGGAAAGTTTCGCATTTTCTGCTCTTTACCATAATAGGGGTAAAGATGTTAGTTATAATGATTTTCAGACAAACTTAGACGCTGTTTCAAAGGTTTTCATTTTTGTGCCTGAGTACAATGGTTCTTTTCCTGGTGTGCTCAAAACCTTTATTGATGGTTTAAGATACCCTGATTCTTTACTTGATAAGAAAGTTGCTTTGGTAGGTTTGTCTAGCGGTGTGCAAGGAAACGCCGTTGGCCTAAGCCATCTTGATGATATTTTAAGCTACATGGGGGCCAATGTGCTAGGGCTCCGTGTAAAGCTTGGTGAAATAGCCAAGCATTTTGACGGACAGCAAATTACTAATTTGACCTATGAAGGTTTTATAAACGAGCAAGTAAGGAAGCTGTTGGCGTTTTAAACTTCCATTAACCTCTTAATATTATCAGCATAACTGCTCCCAGATTCTAATTTAGTGCCTTTTTGGTCTTTTAACTGAATAGTGAATTTTCCGTTAAAACCTTTTTCCATAAATTGAATTCGGGATGAATGAATAATGGCAGCTCTACTAATTCGTACAAACTCAGCAGGAAGTTTATCTACTAAAGAAGTTATGGTATGATTGGTTAAATACTGTTTTCCGTCAAGAGTGTTCAAAAAAACGTATTTATCTTCTGCTTGGAAATGGCTGATTTCTGTAAGTGATACAAAAAGTATTTTATCACCAGACTTTACAGTTATGCTGTGAAGGTCTTTTTTTGGGTTTAGTTGCTCCATTAATTTTTGAAGGGCAATTTGCTCAAATCCAGAAGCTTTTTGACTTGCTTGACTTTTAAGTTTGTCCACGGTTCTCTGTAAACGTTCTTTTTCTACAGGCTTAAGCAAATAGTCTAAGCTGTTTTCTTCAAAGGCCTGAATGGCGTACTGGTCAAAGGCCGTACAGAAAATAACGGTAGGTATATATTCTAAATTAGAAAGCATTTCAAAACCATTCATTATTGGCATTTCAATGTCTAAGAAAATGAGGTCAGGCTTTAAAGATTCAATTTTTTCTACGCCTTCTTGACCATTATTTGCAT
This sequence comes from uncultured Arcticibacterium sp., assembly GCF_964021845.1. Lineage (NCBI taxonomy): Bacteria > Pseudomonadati > Bacteroidota > Cytophagia > Cytophagales > Leadbetterellaceae > Arcticibacterium > uncultured Arcticibacterium sp. Next base: position 175,154 of record NZ_CAXHZC010000008.1, read on the forward strand.
GATCAATTACCTCAAATACATTATCAAATTTTGCTAGTAACCTTTTTAATCGGCTAATAGCTAGTGGCTCATCGTCAATTAATAGTGTTTTGTAAATCATGTTTTTTGTCTATGCTAATTTGAATATTTTTAATGGGGTCATTGCTTATTTCAAGAGATGCTTGGTCTCCATATATCAATGCAAGTTTGTCTTTGACACTTTTTAGTCCATATCCGCCAGAAACAGATTCGCCAAAATTAGGGCCGTTGTCATGAATGTCAATTTGAATATGGTCTTCTATTTCCTGAATAGTAACTTTAATTTCACCGTGAGAAGCTATTTTAGAAATTCCATGTTTAATAGCGTTTTCTACCAAGGGTTGTAAAAGAAATCTCGGTATCAATCTATCGTTTAAAGAATCTTGTACGTCAATCTTAAATTTTAATCTATCGCCAAAACGCATCTGCTCTATTGCTAAATATGATTTTATGAGGCTTATTTCTTCACCTATGGTATGGTTACTTTTATTATTTCTTCCAGTGGAAGCCCTGAAAAGTTTCGATAGCTCTACCGTCATATCTTCTGCCTTATCTTGGTCTTCATGAATTAGCCCGGCAATACTGTTAAGCGAATTATACAGAAAATGAGGGTTTATTCTAGCTTCTAAGGCAGTAAGTTGAGCTTGTGTTTTTAGCTTCTCCATGGTAAGAAGCTGGTATTCTTGCTCAGATATTTTTCTGTTAAGATTAGTAGAGCGGCTCCAGAAAGTATAAAATATACAACCAACAAAAGAGGGTATTATGCCATAAAAAATATAAGCCAGGTTTGAAGAAAGGTAGTAATCTTTAGGCTGAGTGATATCATTAAAATATTGCCAGAATTCTTGAGGATTTGTTAGGCTGCCAGCATACCCATTTATCATCATATGAATAATTAGGAATGAAAAAGTGGTAAGGCCAATTAGCGTTATGTATTTTCCCCATTTAGACTGAATATACTGCTCCAGAAAAGTCAAGAATAAAATGACACCTAAAAAAGAGGAGAGCCCTGTAGTAAGGTTTAATAGAGCTACGGCCTTATTTTGCTCCGCTTCTAAAGATGTAGGATTAAAAAGCTCTGAAGTAAAGTAGGTGATGCTATTTAAACCGTACACAAAAAGAATAGTAAACAGAAAGGCGTATAAAGCTTGGGTAAAAGAGGGAATATAAGGCTTAAATTTCCAATCTTTTTTTTCTTTCTTCTTGGCCTTGATGGTGCTTCTCCTAGAAGGCCTTGGCACAGAAGTGGACTTAGAAGAAGGCTTAGGTGATGGCGTAGAGGAAGTGGCCTTCGGTTGAGACAAAGGTTTAGCTATTGCATTGCTAGAATAATCGGCTTTTGCTCTTGTAGGAGTTGGCCGTATATCTGAAGTCAGATGCTCATAAATTTTAACATTCCCCCCACGACTTCTAAGTGTTACGTTAACGCCCCCATTATTAGCAATACCATTCAGCTGGTTTCTAGCAGTTAAACCGTTAAAATGGAAGCTTCCATAATTTTTGACTCTACTGCCTCTTGCATCTAAAGTCATATTGGCATTTTGTGGGATATAGCTGCTTACGTTTCCTCCACTGCTTTCTAGAAACAAAAACTCTTTCAGCTCATCCATGTCGGCCTTTACGTTACCTCCTTTAGTGGTGGCGGCTATGTTGGCTCGCATACCTCGCAAATTGATGTTTCCTCCCCAGCTAAGTGCTTTTAGTTCGCCCGAGAGTCTATTTACCTTAATATTTCCACCCTTAGTTTTTACGCTGAGATTGCCAGTAAAATCTGCAATGTCAATATTGCCACCATTTGTGCTATACGCATGGGTACCTTCTGAACTTAGGACGTTAACATTGCCACCGCTAGTATGAAGTTCTATGTCTCCATTACAATGCTGAATAAATAGACCTCCCCCAAAATTCTTTCCAGCAGTTTTGACTTCGCCACTTACTCCTTTAAGTGTAGTTTTTCCTACCGAACTTTTGATAAAGTGTTTTCCTTCAATATTTATAAGTGTAACATCACCTATTCTTGAGCTTACTTTGACTGATAAATTTTTTGGAGCAAAAATTCTGAATGATACCTGAGCACCCGAAAATAATGCGTCAAACCAGCTTTTTGGAGAAGATAGCCTTTTGATAATTAGCGAATCCCCTTCTTTAACAATTCTAAATTGAAGTCTTTCAAAAGCAGATTTGCTCATTCGCTCTTGAAAGAAAAGATTGAATAAGCCTCTTTTAAAAGGGTAGACCTCGATTCTGTATTCTTCGTGGTCGCCACCAATAATCTCAATATCACCCCATGCGGTTTGTAGCTCAAGGGTTTTGAGTTCATCGCTTAAAAAAGGCTTGCTGTATAAGGGAGAGCCTATCATTATTTAGTTTCATTCAGTTTGTCTATGAAAAGCCAGTTGGTCACCACTGCAAGGAAGCACAGTGCTATGGGTACTATGACGCTGTTTTTCCAGAAAGCGTAAAGAGGAGCAGAACCAGCATTGGGATAAAGTACATTCCACTTCTCGAGGAAAGACTGTACAAATCCCATATTAGAAAGTATGCTAAGGCCAATTTGGAAACCTATCATCATGGCCATAAAAATCATTAGATTAACAAAAAACGGTATCCAGCTATTAGCTACGCTCACCGGAATGTATTGTAAAACTTTATTTTTTTGCCAGGCTTCTCCATTGAAAATGGAAACAAACCTGTCAAAGCCTTTTAGGATATTCGCTTTACCTAAAAAATGCAAGAAAAGAGCAGTTTGAAACATTGGAATAAGAAACTCTAAATTTATAAACCAGCTTTGTAAAAGAGGTCCTATACCGCCATGAATGATATAGGCTATAAAGGCTGCTGGGAAAACAAATAGAAACTTAATGAATCCGTTCTTGCGTCGTACTCGTTCTGATTCGGTAATTAGTTCGGCGTATCCTAAAGGCTTAGTTGACATAGTTATTATTGACATTGTGAAAGAAAATACTCTGATTCCATCTTACCCCAACTTGGGTGAATGGTAGATTTTTGTTCGAATTTACTGTATTTATCTAAGGCTTGCTCAAAAAGCGGCTTAGCTATTGCCTTTCCTCCTCCAAAATTTTCTGGTGTATAAAAGGCATTCATAGCTTTTAAGTAATCTACTCTTGGGTTGCTAGGTTCTAGTTTTTCTGCTTTGGCCAGGGCTTTCATAAATTTATCACCGTAGGTTTGAAATCTATTCATAGGGTCTACACTTACTCTTGCCGAGGCTATTTGAGCTTTTAGAACCTCTATTTCGTCATTATCAGGTGAAAGTCTTTCAGCTGCTGCTATCGACTTTTCTGCTAATTCTAGAAGTTGGTCTTTTTCGCCAGAATCTTGTTTTCTGAAAGACTCCATTGCATAACCATAAGCCACCCAATATTTCGGAAGCCATTCAGATTCTTCTGCTGCGGCTATTCTCTCCATTTTATTGGTTTGAGGCTGAAGGCTTTCTGTGATTCCGGGTTGTTGAATTTCTGTAACAATGCTTGTCATTGCTTTCTCATAAGCTGGCTTTTGAGCGGATGCTGAGAATATACCGAAGGCTAGTGTAATTAAAAGGGCTACTTTTTTCATTTTGATTATATTTATTTTAAAAAATTAGTAATTGAATTAAAAATTAAGGTCTGCTTCTTTACTTCTACCGTTTAGCTGGCCAATGGTCCAGTTAATTCCAAAGAAGAAAGAGCGATTTGATGTTGGTTTTACGGCGTACCTTTCTTTGCCATCGGTAGAATAGCGATAGCCGAAAATGTTATTTCTACCGAGTACATTATCAAGCGTAGCATAAAAAACCACAAACTGATTTCCAAACTGTTTTACATGACTGGCACTTAGGCTTAGGTTTTGAAAGGCTTTGGTGTATTCTACATTCTTAAAGTCTTCGTTTATAGTGTAGATTGGTCTGCCAGAAGTATGTGTAAATGTTACCCCAATATTAGTGGCTATAGCGTCAAAGAATTGTTTGTAAATAGCAGAGAAGTTATGCTTTGAAGCAAAGCTAGGAAGTACTTGACTGCTATAATTTTTAAATTGACGCTCAGTGTCAAGGTAAGAGTAAGTTAACCAGAAATCTCCACTTTTTAGTGATTTTTGGTCTCTAAAGAATACGTCAAAACCTTGTGCGTAACCTTTACCAGAGTTGTCTGTCAATCCTGTCGGGAACCTGTATGGGTTAGGGTCAAAGCTTTCCGTCTCTTCGCTTACCAAGTTGTTATATTTTTTGTAGAACACTTCCGTTCTAAAAGTTCTGTCGTTTTTCTTTACTTGGTAGTTTAAAATGACATGGTCCGCATTTTCATAACCTAAGTTTTGATTAATATATAAGTATTCTTTGTCAGGGTTTTGGTAAAACCTACCTGCTGCTAGAGAGAATTGTGCATATTTTCCAGCTTTATAAGCCAGCGAAACTCTTGGAGCTAAGTTCATTTCACCAATGATAGATGAATGCTCTGTTCTTAATCCTAATCTACCAGCTAGTTTAGAGGTAATATAAAACTCTGATTCGGCAAATATGCTTGTGAATTTATCGTCTAAGTTTAATTCATTTTCGCCATAAAGGTTGGAGAGTTTGATGTTATGATACTCGGCTCCAAAATTAAATGAGCTGCTCTGCTCTTCGCCAAATAACCTACTCCAAACCATTCTAGCTTGTGTTCTTTTATCGTTTCTGTCAGAGTTAATGTCATCAATCAGCAGGTTGTCTTTGTTATTACTGTAAGATAAGCCAGCTTGCATAACCCAGTTACCTTCGTCAAAAGAGCGTCTATAAGAGGCATTTGAAAATGTGTTGACATTGTTGTTTTCAAAAAGGTAAGTACCGTTTTGCTCATCGTAGGTTGGCAATACCAGTGCAGATGAATTGTCGGTATAAGTACCGTATACTTTTAAAGAGCTATTGTTGTCAAAGTTCTCATTTATAGTTAACGATGTTCCAAAGCCCTGAGGTACTTTTTCAAAGTCAATGTTAGTTTTGACAAGATTAAGTAGGGGAGAGAGGTTGGTGTAATTGACGGTTCCTGTTATCCAGCCTTTATGAGTATATGAAGCCGTGGCTCCTGCCATGTTAAGTCCTAGATTTATGTTACTGTTATCGCCTTGCTTGTCTTGTGTGTTTAATAAAAGCACGGAAGAAAGGGCTTGACCATACATGGCAGAGTATCCCCCAGTGCTAAAGGCAGTACCTTTAAACATAAATGGATTAAATCTGCCTCGCTGTGGTACATCTGGGGTGCTGCTAAAAAATGGGTTTTGAACTATCATTCCATCAATAACAGTCTTAGTTTCATTGGCAGAGCCACCTCTAACAAAAAGCCCTTCGGTTTCTCCTACGCGGTTTGCACCTGGTAGAAATTGCATCACAGAGACTATGTCTGCCCCTGCACCAGCTGTGGTGACAATATCCATAGGTTTAAGCATTACCATTTTCTTTTCGTCTGATGCTTCAAACATTCCTGCTGTTACCACTACCGCATTTAGTGAGTTAATGCTTTCGGTAAGTTTGAGGTCAAATGTTAGTTCTGTATCTGAGATAGTGATATTCTCTTTTAACGTTTTGTAGCCAATCATAGAGATTTGAAGAATGTGTTCGCCTTTTTCTTCAGTGCTAAAGTTGAAATTCCCGTCAATATCAGAAGAGCCGCCATCATAGGTACCTTCTAAAGAGATGTTGGCAAAAGGAAGAGCTTCTCCTTTTTTGTCGCTCACTTTTCCACTAATGATGGTTTGGCTTAAAACGGGTAGTGTGATTAGAAGAAGTAATAGAGTGTATAGTTTTTTCATGTTTTGTATTTGTTTCGCTTTCGATGATACAAAACTGGGCTAAAAGTGCGTGCAACAACAGGCCTTTCCGACGAATAGCCAATTTCTTGGAGTGAATTATGAAAAAATGGGAGTGAGTTTTTTTTGAAGAATTAGCGAATGCTAGTTTCCGTAAAGACTTTTGAGGTTTTCCCAAAGCATCCTCTTCTCGTTGTTTTTGTTAAGACTAATGTCTCTGAGGTTAGCTGTATGCAGAAAGTTAATATTCTTTATCTCCTTAATGGTATAAGGGGATAGCCTAAGTTTTGGTAAGAAATCACCACCAGCCTCTTCTCCTAAAAACAAGATTGACCGAATACTATTATTGTAAATAATCTCTTTAAAATCTGGATTGTTATATTTTACAGTATCCAGTAGGTCTACTTTGGCTAATGACATATTAAGAGCCATGAGTACTTTAACTAAAAACTCTCTTTCCTCTGCGGTAATTCCTTTCAGTACTACCAAGTATGGCGTACTCATTTTAAAAGGTATTGCTTCCTCCGAATTTACTTCTGGAGTCTTGACTTCTTTATGAGGTTGAGGTTGAGGTTGAGGCGTTGCCACCTCAACCTTTTCCTTTATTGTACTATTAACCTGAGTTTTCTGTCCAACTTTTACTGGCTCTATATCTGTGTTCTCCTTTTCAGAAATACTCGTATTGAAGTAGAGTGTTTCGTTATGGAAAAGATAATTAGCCAGATTTTTGTCCATTGAAAGCTTATCTTTTTATAGTTGCAGTTCTGTCAGGACTGGTAGATACGTAAGTGATACTTACACCTACTTTATCTTCAATGTATTTTACGTAGTCCTTAAGCTCTTGAGGTAATTTGTCAAAATCCGTGATACCTTCTAAAGAACAATCCCAACCTTTTACCGTTTCATAAACCGGAGTTACCGTTTCGTCACAAAGGTCAAACGGCATTTGCTCGGTTACTGTTCCATCTGCTAATTTATAACCCACGCATACTTCCAGTTCCTTGAATATATTTAATACGTCAGCTTTCATCATAACCAGTTGCGTAACACCGTTAAGCATTACGGTATATTTAAGAGCAGGAATATCCAACCAGCCACATCTTCTAGGACGACCTGTGGTAGCACCAAACTCATTACCTTCTTTACGCATTAATTCACCTGTAGCATCTTCTAGTTCGGTAGGGAAAGGCCCACTTCCTACTCTTGTACAGTATGCTTTGAAAATACCATATACTTCGCCAATTTTCCCAGGAGCTACACCCAATCCAGCACAAACGCCCGAAGCAGTGGTAGAAGAACTGGTTACAAATGGATACGAACCAAAGTCAACATCTAGAAGAGAGCCTTGAGCTCCTTCTGCCAGTACTTTTTCACCTTCTTCTAGGTGTTTATTTACTGTGTATTCTGTTTCTGTGATTTTGAAAGTTTGTAAAAACTCGCAAGCTTCAAAGAATGTTTTTTCAGCTTCTTCTAAGCCTTCCACCTCAAACTCCAAGAAGCTTAATTGTTGTTTATGCTTATCAACAAGCTTATTATATTTAGCCTTAAAAGAAGGAGATAAAATATCGCCTACTCTAAGACCATGACGACCTACTTTGTCGGTATATGTAGGGCCAATTCCTTTTAAAGTTGAGCCTATTTTATTTTGACCCTTTGCTTTTTCCTGAGCTGCATCTAATAACCTGTGCGTGGGAATAATGATAGAAGCTTTGGTAGAGATGATCAGATTTTGAGTCAAATCCATCGCAAATTTCTCTGTAAGACTACTGATTTCTTTTTTGAAAATAACAGGGTCTAATACTACACCATTTCCAATGATGTTGTTACAGTCTTTTCTAAAAACTCCAGAAGGGATTTGATGTAAAACGTGCTTTATTCCATCAAACTCTAATGTGTGACCTGCATTAGGCCCACCTTGAAATCTGGCAACTACTTTATAGTTAGGAGCCAATACGTCTACTATTTTTCCTTTTCCTTCGTCACCCCACTGTAACCCCAATAATATATCTACCATACTAAAAATCTAAGACACTAAAATTTATTTTGATTTCTTTTTAAACTGTTTTGTTTTCGCAATTTTCCTTTTTGCAGTTGCCATAGAATATTAAGGAATGATGCATCACGTCAAACTTTAAAGCACTACCTACCATTGTTTGAATATTCTGGATTCTCGGGTCACAGAACTCTTCTACTTTATGGCAGTCTAAGCAAATAAGGTGGTCGTGTTGTCTTGAACCAAAAGCTTTTTCGTACTGAGCCAAGTTTTTACCAAACTGGTGTTTGGTAACTAAGTCACATTCTACTAAAAGGTCAAGGGTGTTGTAAACGGTGGCTCTGCTAACCTGATACTTCTTGTTTTTCATGGAGATGTATAAGTCATCTACATCAAAATGGTCGGTACGGCTATAGATTTCTTCCAATATAGCAAAGCGTTCCGGAGTTCGGCGAAGCTGCTTGTTCTCCAAAAAGGCAAGAAAGATTTGTTTTGCAGAATCAAAATTTGAATTATTTGGATTCATTTTTTTACGTTATGTTCACTCAAGAAAATTACCCACAAATTTACCTATTTAAATGGGCAAACCATGTCCTTTTTGTCAAAAATTAGCGGTAAGTCCTACTCCGCCAGATTTACTAATGCCCAAATTGAGTTTAAAAGAGGTTTCTTTCTTTTTATGATTTTTTATAAGATTTTGATTATACCAATTAGCAGCATTGGCTTTAGTTTCATTTGCAGACTCCACTAAACAGAGACCAGTAACGAAAAGTGCAAGGCCACCAAGAAGTTTTGGGAGACTCCTTACCACATAGGGGTATTCAACTCCGTCTTCTACATAAACCATCGGGACACCCTTTATCGCATCATAGCCCAAGTAAATTCCAGTAGCCGAGACTATTGGACCGGCAGGTAGTATGATATTGGCTATTTTGTTTTTTTTATACCATTTGCTGCTCCCTAAAAGCAGTAAACTGAATTTGTCTTTTTTTAGCTTGATGCCGTTTCTGTAAACATCCGTTTGCATGAAATTTCTTACTGCACTCAGTGTGTCTAGATATATTGCTTTTTCTTCTTGACCGAAACCAGTGATTGAAATCAAGATGAAAGAAGCAAGCAAAAGTACTTTGGGCATGAGCCTATCAGTTTTTTTTGTCAAAAGTACATTAAAATTTAATTTTCAGAATTTCGGACTCGACTTACTTTGTCCATGTCTCTAATTTTAGAGAGTTTTCTAACTAATTTTTCCATGTGCTTTGTGTCAAAAACAAAAACTTTAATTTCTCCTTGAAAAACGCCATCTTCGGTATTTACGTTTAGTCCTCTCATATTAATATGAAGTTCTTCAGATATTACTTTCGAAATATCCTGAATCATACCTACTCGGTCAATTCCTTTTAATTGGATAGTAGCTAAATATGCTTTTTCAACCTGTGAAGACCATTGAGCTTTTATAACCCTATTGCCATATGAAGAAAGTAATTGTTGTGAATTCGGGCAGTTTGTTCTGTGAACTTTTATACCTTCATTCACAGTCAAAAAACCAAATACGTCATCCCCGGGTATTGGATTACAGCACTGCGATAAAGTGTAGTCTAGTTTTTGTAAATCATCACCAATCAATAGGGAATCATTCCCTTTTGACTTTTTGATAGCCCTTTCAAAACTCTTTGCACTAGTAAAAGCATCATCTTCAATGTTGTTTTTGAGTCTGATGTTTGCCTGAGCTTCTCTTTCGGCTTTAAACCTTCTTAGTTTATCCGGTAGGATATATCCTTTACCAAAAGAGTAATACAGATCGTTGTAGTCTTTTTTGTTGAAATAAGCTCTTAACTGATTCATGGTTTCTAGGGTGTTTTCTAGCCCCATGATTTTAAGTTTTTTAACTATTATTTCTTTACCATCAGTAATGTAAGTTTTGTTCTCTTCTTTTAGAGCTTCTTTTATTCGGCCTTTGGCTTTTGATGTAACCACAAATCGTAACCAATCTTCAGAAGGTTTTTGATTTTTAGTGGTCAATATTTCTACTTGATCTCCATTTCTTAATACATGGGAAATAGGAAATAGGTGCCCATTTACTTTACCCGCGGTACATTTACTTCCAATTTCAGTATGGATTTCATAGGCAAAATCAAGTACAGTAGCTCCTTTTCTTAAAACTTTAAGATCACCCTTAGGAGAGAATGCGAAAACTTCTTCATTATATAAGTTTCCTCGAAAATCTTCCACGAACTCCATAGCAGAGTTATCCTTAGATTCTAAGGTTTCTCTTACTTGGTTAATCCATAGGTCTAATGGTTTGTTAAGGTTAGTATTTGCTCCTTTGTACTTCCAGTGAGCGGCGTAGCCTCTTTCTGCCACATCGTCCATTCTCTCTGTACGTATTTGTACTTCTACCCAGGCTCCAGTATGACTCATTACAGTAGTGTGTAAAGATTCGTACCCATTTGAGCGTGGTGTCGAAATCCAATCTTTTAATCGGTCTGGGTTTGGTCTGTATTCGTCAGTTACAATACTGTAAGCTTGCCAGCAGGCTGCCTTTTCTTTATCTAGTTTTTCAACAGGCATGCCTTTAAGTATAATCCTAATGGCAAAAAGGTCATAAATATTTTCGAAAGATGTTCCTTGCTTTTTTATTTTATTGGCAATGGAAAAAATATGTTTTGGTCTTCCTTTAATAAAGAAGTCAATGTTGGAGTCTTTTAGCCTCGTGGATATAGGCTCCATGAAAGTTTCAATGAACTCCTCCCTTTTTTTCTTTGAAGATTTTAGTTTCTGAGCTATCGTCTTATAGATTTCAGGCTCATTATACTTTAGGTATAAGTCTTCTAATTCAGATTTTATTTGATAAAGGCCTAAACGGTGTGCCAATGGGGCATATATGTAAATAGTTTCGTGAGCTATTTTAAGCTGAGAGTTTCTGGCCATACTCTTTAGCGTTCGCATATTGTGTAGCCTGTCGGCTAGCTTTATCAATATAACTCGCACATCTTCAGAGAGTGTTAAAAGCATTTTTCTGAAGTTCTCCGCTTGGGCAGATTGACTTTGCTCAAAATTCTCGGCGATTTTAGTAAGCCCATCTATAATTCGTCTGACCTTCGGTCCAAAGTCTTTTTCGATGTCGTCCAGCGTGAGTTCCGTATCCTCTACTACATCATGCAAGAGAGCACAAATAATGGATGTAGGTCCTAAACCAATTTCTTGAATACATATGAGAGCAACCTCTAAAGGATGATAAATGTAAGGTTCTCCAGATTTACGACGCATTTCCTTATGAGCCTCCATAGAGATGTTAAAGGCCTTTCTGATTTGTACCTTGTCGTCTCCCTGTAAGTAAGGTTGTGCCTCCTTAAGAATAGCCCTGTAGCGTATCTTAATCTCCTTTTTCTCTGCTTCGGAATAGTATTCCTTTTCGTTAACCTTTGCCACGTTGAAAGCTTTTTCTTAAAACATAATAATATGATAATCAAAAATAGACATCTCTTGTTTATATAACCAGTAGATTACTCCAGAAATAAATTTTGTATTTTTTTTATTGAGAGAGTTTGCGAATTTGAAAATCTATTTTACCTTTGCAGCCCGATTGAAACACAAAGATTTCAAAAAGGATGCGGGCGTGGCGGAACTGGTAGACGTGCTAGACTTAGGATCTAGTGCCGCAAGGCGTGGGGGTTCGAAACCCTCCGCCCGTACATTCAACCCTCTAACCTTTCCGGCTAGAGGGTTTTTTTATTTATTATTATTCCAAAAAATTAGCTCCTTAAATGGAAACAACATTTGACAAATCTTCTTCTACGGATGCTCGCTTGAAAATTGTTATTGCTGAAGGCGATTACAAACCAGATGTAGACAAAAAACTAAAAGAGTACGCTAAAACGGCGAATGTAAAAGGTTTTAGACCTGGTCATGTTCCTATTGGTTATGTTAAGAAGCTTTATGGTAAAAGTGTCTTAGTGGATACGGTTATCAATAAAGTGAGCGAAGGTGTTAATACTTACATCAAAGACAACAAACTTAAGGTAGTGGGTGATCCTATTCCTGATAATGAGTCTTACACTATCGATTGGGATAATGATGTAGATTATACTTTTGAATATGAAGTTGGTTTAGCTTCTGACTTTGAAGTTGATCTAGCAAAGTTACCTGCCATTGAAAGTTATGAAATAGAGCCAGCTAAAGAGCAGGTTGACCAAGCAGTGGTAGATATCCAGAAAAGAAATGGGGTTGATTCAGAACCTGAGGAGTCTGAAATAGGTGATTTATTATTTGGAACGCTTCGTCAAGAATCTTCTGAATTTGAAGCTCAGTCAGGAATACCTACAGATAAATTGAAAAAAGATACTCAAAAATTATTCTTAGGTCTTGAGAAAGGTTCTAAGTTGACTTTTGATATTCAAAGTCTTTTTGAAACAGACAAGGATTTAGGTTTTGCCACAGGAAAATCGGATGAAGAAGCAGCTGCTTTAAAAGGTACTTTTGAATATGAGGTTACTAAAATCTCTAGAGTTTCTCCAGCAGAAATTAACCAAGAGCTTTTTGATAAAGCTTTAGGAGAGGGGAAAGCTACTACGGAAGAGGAATTTAGAGCAGGTTTAACCGAAATTATCAAAGAAAACTATAATAGAGAGTCAGCTTATTTATTAGATTTTGATATTGAGAAGACGCTTAACGAAAGTATCAAAATTGATTTACCAGACGCATTTTTAAAGAAATGGTTGTTCCAAGCAAACGACGGTAAGTTTACTGAAGAGCAAATTGAAAACGACTACGATGCATTTGCAAGAGGTTTGAGATTAGATTTAATCAAAGCTGATATAGCGGAGAAAAATGAAATCAAGATTGAATATGCAGATGTTTTGGAAGAAGTAAAGTCTGAAATCAGAAACTATTTCGGAAACCAAGGATATGGTGGAATGGATGAGTTTGTAGAGCAGATGGCGAAGAAGCAGTTAGACGAAAACAAAGATGGAGCTTTCAGAAACTATTATAACAAAGCTTTTGGTAAGGCTGTGGTAGCTTTTGCCAGAGAAAAAGTAACTATCAATAGCAAAACTGTTAAAGTAGAAGAGTTTAATGATATTGCTAAAGCGAAATATGACGCTGTAGCATAAGTCGTTTAAAATAGTATTGAGAGAAAAGTCGAAGCGAGAGCTTCGGCTTTTTTTGATTTACGAACCCACTACATAACTTTTTTGTTTATTTGTGACAGTAGAAGAAAGATTAAAAAAAAGATAATATGCATTTCGGAGAAGAATTTAGAAAATATGCAGTCCATCATAGAGGGCTAAGTGGTAATACTGTTGATGATTACCTAAAACATAGTGTGAACAATATGACCGCCAATATCATTGAGGAGCGTCCTATGCGTTTTGCTGCCATAGATGTTTTTTCAAGATTGATAATGGACAGGATAATTTTTTTAGGAACGGCTATTGATGACCAAATCGCGAATATTGTGGTGGCTCAATTGCTTTTCTTAGAATCAGTTGATTCTCAAAAAGATATTTTGATGTATATCAACAGTCCTGGAGGCTCGGTGTATGCAGGTCTTGGAATGTATGATACTATGCAGTATGTAAGACCAGAAGTAGCTACTATCTGCACTTCATTGGCAGCTTCGATGGGAGCAGTGCTTTTGGCAGGCGGAGCCGCCGGGAAACGCTCTGCATTACCTCATGCTAGGGTAATGATTCACCAACCTAGCGGTGGAGCTCAAGGGCAGTCTAGCGACATGGAAATATCTGTAAAGCAAATAATAGAATTGAGAAAAGAGCTTTATGATATTTTAGCACATCATACTGGTAAAACTTTCAAGCAAATTGAGAAAGATTCTGATAGAGATTATTGGATGAAAGCTGAAGTAGCTAAAGAATACGGCTTGATTGATGAAATCTTAACACGTTAATAATTTAACGTAATTTTAAAGGCTGGGAATAATTCTATTTAGAATGTTTCTAGCCTTATTAATTTGACTGCGGGGAAAACTGTATCTTTGCAAAAAAACGAATATTTTAAATGGCATATAAAGAGGCCTTTTGCTCTTTTTGCGGACGCAAAAAAAATGAAGTAGACTTGCTCTTGTCAGGAACGGAGGGGCATATCTGCAACCACTGCATAGTTCAGGGGAACGATTTAGTTCAGCAAGAACTTTTTGGAGTTAATACTTTTGAGGGAGAGAAGAAAAAGAAGAAGAAAAAGTCTGAGTTGCCAAAGTTTGATTTAAGACCTCCGAAGGAGCTTAAAAAATACTTGGACGATTATGTTATAGGACAAGACGAAGCTAAAAAAGTACTTAGTGTGGCGGTGTATAACCACTACAAAAGATTGATGCAGCCTAAGGCCAAAGATGATGTGACCATAGAAAAGTCAAACATTATTATGGTAGGAGAGACTGGTACAGGAAAAACTTTCTTGGCCAGAACTATTTCAAAAATGCTTCAAGTTCCTTTTGCAATTGCTGATGCCACTGTTCTTACCGAGGCGGGTTATGTAGGAGAGGATGTTGAAAGTATTTTAAGTAGGTTACTTCAGGCAGCGGATTATAACATTGAACTAGCCGAAAGAGGTATAGTTTATATTGACGAATTAGATAAAATTGCTAGAAAGTCTGACAATCCATCAATTACTAGAGATGTGAGCGGAGAAGGCGTTCAGCAAGGTTTATTAAAACTATTGGAAGGTTCTATAGTAAGTGTACCACCTCAGGGAGGAAGAAAGCACCCAGAACAAAAAATGGAGCAAATTAACACGGAGAATATTCTATTTATCTGTGGAGGTGCTTTTGACGGTATAGATAGACATATTTCTAAGAGAATTAATAAGCAACCTATCGGTTTTTCTACCGATAAAAAGTTGGATTCTGTTTGGGAGAAAGAAAATATGCTTCGTTTTGTAACGCAGCAAGATTTAAAGTCTTTTGGACTTATTCCTGAATTGATAGGGCGTTTGCCTCTATTGACTTATTTAAATCCATTAGATAAAGATACACTTAAAAAGATTCTTTTAGAGCCTAAAAATTCCTTAGTAAAGCAGTATAAGAAGCTTTTTGCTATGGAAGATATTAATATTGTTTTTGAAGATGAGGCTTTAGACTTTATAGTTGACCAAGCAGTTATTTTTAAATTAGGAGCTCGTGGTTTACGTTCTATATGTGAAGCAATCTTGACAGACGCCATGTTTGAATTGCCTTCAGAGAAGGATGTCAAAGAATTTGTTTTAACATTAGATTATGCAAAGAAAAAATTTGAAGGCTCTTCTTATTATGAAATGAAATTAGTGGCCTAGTATATCATTAATTTAAAATGAAGCGTTGGGTAGAGTAACATTTATCTGACGCTTTTTTTATGTGCTTTCCTAAAATTCTTTATTTGTTTGCCTTTCTGCTTTTTATGTGTGGCTGTCGCTCAAATTATGCTGTTCTATATGATTCTTTCCCAACGTATGAGAAAAAGGTAAAACCCAAAAGACTTAATATTTCTTTTAAAGACGAGGTTAAAGCAAGCTCGTTTAAAATGGAGGTAGAAAAACCAAGCTTTGAGAACAAAATAAAAGCTTTGCCTAAATATTTTCCTCCTGTTAAGGTCAAAGATTCGCACGTGCTAATTCCTGAAATTAAAGACCTTTCTTCTTCTGAAATGGAGGTAATAAAGCAAGACCCAATACAAAGAGCAAAAGAAAAGAGAAAAAGAAGAAGACGAAAGTTTTGGCGTCAAACAGGTAGTAATCTATTCATTGGAACCTTTTTTTTGGGTGTGGCTATTGTTTTGACATTGGTTCATTTACAGAGTTTAGCAGCTTTATTTGGTTTGGCATCAATTTTATTTCTATTTTTTGGGCTTAAAAAGCTTTTCAAAAAGAGAAGACAAAGAATTAGAAATCCTTTTCAGAAGAAAAAATGAAAGTAGTATTACTGCATGGTTTTGGTGAAAATCCAGACATATGGGAAAGTTTTGTAAAAAAACTTCCTGACACTTATGAGTTTATCTCTTTAGACTATTCAAAAATCGCTTTCTGTCAAACTATTGACCAGTATGCTCAATGGGTGCATACAGAAATAGAGGAGCGTAAGATTACCAGATTTGTGCTGATTGGTCATTCTATGGGTGGTTATATTGCTTTGGCCTATGCTGAAAAACATAAAGAGTATTTGGCTGGACTAGGCCTTTTTCACTCTACAGCTTATGCCGACTCTGAAGATAAAAAGAAGAATAGAGATAAAACCATGGCCTTTATTAACAGACGTGGTACGGCTGCTTTTATAGAAGGTTTTTTGCCTAATATGTATAATGAAGATTTCGTTAGGAAGAACGGTGTTTTTATCCGTCAACAATTAGACGACAATAAAAAACTACCTAAAGAGGCACTTGTTCAGGCTACAGAGGCTATGAAAAATAGACCAGACAGAACGGAGGTGTTGAAAAAACTAAAGGTTCCCGTCATGTTTATTGTAGGTAAAAAAGATTTGTTCATTCCTTTTGAAGATGCCATAACACAAGTAGGGATGTTACAAAATCCATATGTACTTATTTTGGCTCATGTAGCTCATGCAGGTATGAAAGAAAGCCCTGATAGCTGTGCTGGTATTACTTCAGATTTTTTGGAAGTGTGCTTTGATTAGGACCTAGGATGAAACTGCTCTATGGTTTGTCTCAAATAGGCTTTGTCTAGATGTGTGTAAATTTCTGTAGTGGTTATGGATGCATGACCAAGCATATCTTGAACCGCTCTTAAGTCTGCTCCACCCTCTATTAAGTGTGTAGCAAAACTATGACGGAAGGTATGCGGTGAAACTTTTTTCTTAATGCCTGCTTTTTCGGCTAAGTCCTTAAGAATGATAAAAACCATGACTCGTGAGAGTTTTTGTCCTCTCCTGTTAAGGAAAAAGAAATCTTCATGACCATCTTTTATGATTAGTTGATTTCTGGTGGTTTCTAGATATATGTTAGCATATTTAATGGCTTCTAAGCCAATAGGGACTAATCTGGTTTTATTTCCTTTTCCAGTTATTGTTACAAAGCCATCATCAAAATGACAGTTGCTAATTTGAAGTTCTATAAGTTCTGAAACACGCAAGCCGCAGCTATAAAGGACTTCAATCATTGCTCTATTTCGAGTGCCTTCATCTTTAGAGTGGTCAATACATCGGATTAATTTCTCAATTTCATGAAAGTGAAGAACCTCAGGGATTTTTCGAGTAGTCTTTGGGCTTTCAATTAATTCTGTAGGATCTGTTATAAGGTGGTCTTCAAGTAATAAAAATTTGTAAAACGCTTTCCATCCGCTTAGAATTCGGCTTTGGCTATTGGGAGAAAGACCAACTTCGTTAAGCTCTGTTATGATTCCTGAGATTTCAGTATCTGTGATAGCTAATGGCGAATTTGATTTAGCGTAATTTTGAAGTTTTAAAACATCACGTTCATAAGCCAGAACGCTGTTTTCAGACAGCGATCTTTCAAGTTTTAGATAGTCTTTGAACTCTCTAAGATAAAATTTCCAAGAATTTAAATCTTTTTCTATCACTGTGCGTTAATATGTCACGACCTAAACTTAGATATTTTTTTTTGTTTAGGTGTTTTTATCTTTAAAATCTATATTTACTATCCTATTAGAGACCTATGAGGAAAAGCTACTTTAAGATTTTACTTCTTGTTTGCCTAAGCAGCTTTACGGCGTTTGGTCAAAGGAAAACTGAAGCCACTGAGGAATCGGCTTTGGATGACTCCAAGTTTTTGGGATATGGTGTTACCACTAATACTCATTCGGGCTTATTAGGGGGTTTGGTTTTTAGAAGTTCTACACCAGTTTCTCAAAGAGGTAACTTACCTGTGCACAGATACATAGCTTTAGAGTTAGTAAATGTTAAGCACCCAAAGGAGTATCAAAACCCTACCGCCATAGGAAGCAAGTTTATTTATGGAAAGACTAATTACTTCTTTGTTATTAGGCCTGAGTATGGGCGTGAGTGGTATTTATTTAAAAAGAATGGTGACAATAGTATAGGTTTAAGTGGGGTTTTAGCTGCAGGACCTTCTTTAGGCATTGAAAAGCCATATTATATAAAGTATGGGAGAGCAAATAGAGAACAGGATATTGTCACAGTTTATGATCCTGATATTCATACAGATCTTAGTCAAATAACTGGAGCCGCTAGTATATGGCAGGGTTTTTTAAATAATGCTAAGTTAAACCCAGGGCTTCATGTTAAAGCGGCCTTAAATTTTGACATGAGTACTTTTGGTGATAACGTGACAGGTTTTGAATTGGGTACTACGTTAGAGTTTTTTGGAAGAAGACCTGAAATTATTTCTTCAAAACTTTCTACAAATCCCCGAGCCTTTGCATCTGCTTACCTAACTTTGTACTTGGGTAGTAAGAAATCGAAAAAGAAATAAATCTCGGAATGACAGAAGCTCCAGAGCAATCAAAAAGAGCCAAAAGGCCAGATTGGTTACGTGTTAAATTACCAATTGGTGAAAATTATAAAAAAGTAAGAGAGGTAGTAGACAAGAATAAACTACATACTATCTGTCAGTCGGGTAACTGTCCAAATATGGGCGAGTGCTGGGGTGAGGGAACTGCTACTTTTATGATTTTAGGTAATGTGTGTACTAGAAGCTGTACTTTTTGTGCAGTAGCTACAGGAAGACCTCCAGAGTATGATACTGCAGAGCCAGAAAGAGTAGCGGATGCTATTAAAACAATGGGTGTGAAGCATGCCGTTATTACCTCTGTAAATAGAGACGAACTAAAGGATAAAGGAGCACAAGTGTGGTATGATACAGTTATCAAAACCAAAGAACTATCTCCAAAGACTACTATTGAAACACTTATTCCGGATACAAAAAGTAATTGGGAGGCTCTATATAAAATGATTTCAGGTGGTCAAGAGGTGGTTTCTCATAACATGGAAACTGTGGAGCGTCTTTATAGACCTGTTAGGCCTCAGGCAAAGTATGCTAGAAGTTTAGAGCAAATAAGGAGAACCAAGGAGTACGGAAAGCGTACTAAAACTGGTATCATGCTGGGTTTGGGAGAAAAGAAAGAGGAAGTATTGACTGCAATGGAGCATTTGGTAGAACATGGCTGTGATATTTTAACTCTTGGTCAATATCTTCAACCTACAAAAATGCATCATGAGGTAGTTGAATTTATTCATCCCGATATGTTTGCTCTGTATAAGGAAGAAGGCCTGAAGTTAGGTTTGAAATACGTAGAATCTGGGCCATTGGTTCGTTCTAGTTACCATTCTGAAAGGCATGTTAATGTGTAAGAAGTGGAAAAGACTTGATATTTAGAATGCAGCCCTGAGGGCTGCATTTTTTTTATGTTGGCTGCTTTATAAAATTAACTGAATTGAGAATATAGTATATTATAAATTATCTAGTAAAAGGAGTGTGGGTAGATAAAATAACTACCTTGCTTCTTAGATTAAGAAAATATGACTTCTATTTCTCCTTTTCGTAAATAATATGCATTTTTGCGTTGTCAGTCGGTTTGGTGTTGAAAAATGAAGTCTGAAGCCTAGTTTTTTGGCATGAATACTGAATTGATATTGGTAGTTTTCCAAATTAAATTTAAATTAAATGCCTTATTTATTCACCTCTGAATCCGTTTCAGAAGGACACCCAGATAAAGTAGCAGACCAAATTTCGGATGCTTTAATAGATCATTTCTTAGCTTTTGATGCAAACTCAAAGGTTGCTTGTGAAACTCTTGTAACTACAGGTCAAGTTGTTTTGGCAGGGGAAGTTAATACTAACACTTACTTAGACGTTCAGTCTATTGCAAGGCAGGTTATTAATAAAATAGGCTATACTAAAGCAGAATATATGTTTGAAGGTAACTCTTGTGGAGTTATTTCAGCTATTCATGAGCAGTCTTCTGATATTAATCAAGGGGTTGATAGAAAAACGTCTGATAATTTTGAAGATAAAGCAAATGCTCAAGGTGCAGGTGACCAGGGTATGATGTTTGGTTATGCCACGAGCGAAACGGATAATTATATGCCATTGGCATTAGATTTGTCTCACAAAATTCTTCAGGAATTAGCTGATGTTAGAAGAGAGAATGATACTATTAAATACTTAAGACCTGATGCTAAATCGCAGGTTACTATTGAGTATTCTGATGATAATCAGCCCGTTAGAATTGATACGATTGTTGTTTCAACACAGCATGACGATTTTGATGAAGATGAGGCTATGCTTAGCAAAATCAAGAGTGATATTATTAATATGGTAATTCCTCGAGTTAAGGCTAAATTAAAGCCAAGCTTACAGGCGTTATTTAATGATGATATTCTTTATCATATTAACCCTACAGGGAAATTTGTAATTGGTGGCCCTCATGGAGACACTGGTTTAACTGGTAGAAAAATCATAGTAGATACTTACGGAGGAAAAGGTGCTCATGGTGGAGGAGCTTTCTCTGGAAAGGATCCTTCTAAGGTAGATAGATCGGCTGCTTATGCCACTCGTCATATTGCTAAAAATTTAGTAGCAGCGGGTGTTGCGAGCGAGGTTTTAGTTCAGGTTTCTTATGCTATTGGCGTAGCTAAGCCATGTGGTGTTTTCTTAGACACATATGGTACGGCTAATGTTAAAGATGCCAACGGTAAAGTATTAAACGATGGTCAAATAGCTAGAGAAGTTGAAAAAATATTTGACTTAAGACCTTATGCTATAGAACAACGTTTAAAACTTAGGAATCCAATTTACTCTGAAACTGCGGCCTATGGTCACATGGGTCGTGAGCCTAAGACCTTGACAAAGGTTTTTGAAAATGCAGGTCAACGCGTAGAGAAAGAAGTAGAATTATTTACTTGGGAAAAACTTGATTACGTAGATCAGGTTAAAGCAGCCTTTGGTTTATAAGTTTGACGCTATATTGTCATTTGAAAAACTCATGGTCATAGACCATGAGTTTTTTGTTTAGGTTATGTATAAATCCAATCATTGTTTACAATTTTGTTTAATGCAATCTTCTACTAGATTTTATATTCTTGGGATATTATTTGCCGCAGTTTGGTCATCTGCTTCTGTGGCGGCTAAAATAGGTTTAAAAGCGGTACAGCCATTGGTACTTTATCAAGGTCGGTTTACTTTGGCGGCTGTCTGTATGTTGGTTTTGATATACCTAATTCAAGGGAAACGACTACCTAAAGGAAAGGAGTGGGGTCAGTTAGCTCTTTTTGGTTTTTTCAATGTGACTTTAGCCTTAGGTTTTTTTGTTTATGGAATTAGAGAAGTAGCTGCGGGTATTGGAGCTCTTCAAGTAGGTCTAAATCCTTTAGTGATAACTGTTTTAGCGGCAATAGTCGCTCGCAAAAAAATTCCGGTAAAAGGAGTGGTTGCACTCTTTTTGGGTATTTTAGGAGTGGCTATATGTGTTTATCCTTTGCTTTTAGAAAGCTATGCTACGCCAAAGGGATTGATGTTTTTAGGATTGGGTACTTTATCCTATTCCAGTGCCGCTGTTTTTTACAGTAAGATAGATTGGAAAATGGACAAACTGACGATTAACGGATGGCAGTCTTTCTTTGGAGCTTTATTTCTTTTTCCAGCTACCTTTTTAGCTTATGATGGCAGTAGTGTCTATAATGAGTATTTCTTTTATCCTGTAATATGGTTAGGAATTCCTCTTTCGGTAGCTGGTGTTTATTTATGGCTTTGGCTATTGTCAAAAGATACTGTAAGAGCCTCTTTCTTTCTTTTCTTGTGCCCACCTTTTGGTTTGTTTTATGCCTATTTTATCTTAGATGAGCCTTTTACTTTATATACTTTGATTGGTCTTATAGTTGTTATGGTGGCAATATACCTAGGTAAAGTAAAAGCGAAGTGATTTTATTTAATTACTGAAACAAAAAAAGGAGGCTAAGAGCCTCCTTAATCTTTTTCACTTTCAAGAAATTACTTTCTCTTTCTGTGCACTTTAATGATATCAGCATCGGCTAATATTCTTCCACAATGCTCACAGATAATGATTTTAAGTTTTTCCATAATATCCGCCTGTCTCTGAGGAGGTACTACGTTAAAACAGCCACCACAAGCTCCTCTATCTACCGACACTACAGCAAGGCCGTTTTTAGCACTACCTCTTATTTTAATGTAAGCATTAAGAAGTCTAGCTTCTACTTTTTTAGCTTGTTTAGCACTTTGCTTTAATAATTTTTCTTCTTCTTCTTGGCTCTCAATAACTAGTTTATCAAGTTCCTTTTTCTTTTGCTCCAAAACTTCTTTTTTAGAAGTAAGTGTCGCTGTAGTTTCGTCAATCTCTTGTTGTTTAGACTTAAGTTTGAATTCGCCTTCTCTTACTCTTTTTTCAGAAAGTTGAATTTCTAATTCTTGAAGTTCTAGTTCTTTAGAAATAGCGTCAAATTCACGGTTATTTCTAACGTTCATCTGCTGATCCTTGTATTTGACAATCAGTTTTTCAGAATCACCTTTATTTAGTCTATGACGGCTTATTTCTTCGTTAATTCCATCTAGTTCAGACTGAAACCTACCAACTCTTTTCTCTACACCTATAACCTCATCTTCTAAGTCTTTAACCTCTTCTGGAAGGTCTCCACGAAGTTTTCTTAAAACGTCTAGTTTCGAATCAATTTCCTGAAGCTTTAAAAGCGAATCTAATTTATCTGCAATCGTTAATTCCATAAACTTTGATAAAGTTTTTATATCAAGGTGTGTTAAACCTTAAGGTACTTAATAAAAATAATTTATCGGGTTGGTTTTCACCTCCGATAAATAGGTCGCAAAATTAGTGAATTTTTTCAATATTTCATCCCTAATTAATTCTTTTGTAAACTGTTCACTTTCATAGTGTCCAATGTCGGCAATTACAATTTTCTTATCGGCGTCAAAGTATTCATGATATTTATAATCTGAAGTGATAAAGATATCAGCATTTGAGGCTAGGGCATTGTTTAACAAAAAGCCACCAGAACCACCACATAGAGCCACTGTTTGGATGTGTTTGTTGGCCATATCTGTATGCTTGATTACAGATAGAGCCATGTTTGTTTTAAGATAACTCATAAATTCTTTTGCTGGCATCGGAGCTTCTAAATGTCCTATGGCTCCAGAGCCAACAAGCTGATGTTCATTTGCTAATTCGTGAAGAAAGTAGGAAACTTCTTCATAGACGTGACCAGCTTTCATGGCCTGAAGAACATTAGTTTGTAATTGTTTTGGAAAAATAACTTCTATACGGCTTTCATCTAACTCCGTATATTTTCCTCTTTTTCCAATTTCAGGATTAGCTATTTCGTTGGGTTTGAAGGTGCCTTTGCCTACTGCCCTGAAACTACATTTAGAATAATTTCCAATCTCTCCAGCTCCAGCAGCATAAAGTGCATCAAGGAGTTGACCAGTATTTTCTTTGGGTACAAAAACAGTCAGTTTCATTAATAGCTCTTTTTTAGGAGCTAAAATTTTTACGTTTTTAAGTTGTAATTTTTCTGCCATTTTAAAGCTAACTCCACCTGTGATATTGTCTAGGTTAGTGTGGCAGGCGTAAATAGCAATGTCGTTTTTGATCGCCTTGATAATAGTACGCTCAATATAATTTTTGCCAGTAAGCTTTTTTAAGCCCTTAAATATGATGGGGTGGTGGGCAATGATAAGGTTGCAATTTTTCTCAATCGCCTCGTCAATTACATCTTCGGTAGAGTCTAAGCAAACTAAAACATTTGTAATCTCTTCGTTTTTATCGCCCACTATTAAACCAGAGTTATCATAGGACTCTTGATAGTTTAAAGGAGCAATTTCTTCCAAATAATTGACAAGTTCTTTTATCTGCATGCTTACATTTTTTGTGTAAAAATAAGAATAATGTCTCTTCTTGGCTTAATCCTATTAGGCGTCAATTCTATGAAATTGGGGTTTCTGTCTTTCATTTGATTCTTTAAGACCTTTTAGTTTGTATTTTATAGTAAATAAATGGTAATTTTCTGAGCCTATAATTGTAGGGGAGCTTGAATGAGCTTATAAAATGCAACCGATTGAAATAATTAAACATATGAAAGTTATAGGTCTATCTATTCTTTTCTGTCTCTTTTCTATTATGAGTAATGCACAGTTAGCGGAGGTGAAATCTGGAGTTTATACTTGGTCAGAGTTACCGGTCAAAAAGGGAACTCAAAGAGAGGGTCGAAAAATCATGGAGGGTAGCTCTCCACACTTTTCTTTTTTAGAGGTTCATGCCACTACACAAGAAAAAGGAGCCAAGCCAGCCGCACCACATACGCAAAAGGATATAGAGGAAGTAATCATTGTAAAAGAGGGCCTGATGAAAATGACTATGGACGGTGAAAGTCAAATTTTGCCGGCGGGAAGCGTTATTTTAATTCCACCAATGGTAGAGCAGTCGCTCCAAAATGTAGGAGATGGACCTTTGACCTATTATGTGATGATGTTTAAATCAAAGGCTAAAACAGATATTGAAAGAGGCAAAAATGCCGGTGGTGCTATGTTTATCAATTATGATAACTTAGAGTTTCAACCGAGTAAAAAAGGAGGTAAAATAATTTATCTCAAAAGGCCTACTGCCATGTGTGAGGAGTTTGAAATGCATGTGACACAACTTGATCAAAAAGGACCTAGCCATTCTCCTCATTCTCATGTTGATTCCGAAATGATATTGGTCATTGAAGGAGAAACACAAATGAGTATTGCAGGACAGACGTATACTGGAAAGGCTGGCGATTTGTACTTTATGAAATCTAATGAATTTCATGGAATTAGTAATGTGGGAGAAAATCCTTGTCGATATTTTGCTTTCCGATGGTATTAATAAAAATAGTATTAACCTTTAACCCAATTAATTTTAGTTTTTAGAAATGAACAACCCTATGAGAAAAATGAAAAGTGCAGGAGCTTTAGGATTAGGCCTTGCGGCAGTTTTATTCAGTATGTCTTCTTGTGCATCGAGTTCAGAAGATTCGACGGCAACCGAAAAAGAACGAATTGAATTAGTAAGACAGGATGGAGACGAGAAAGTAGATGTAATGATAGACGGTAATTTGTTTACTTCTTACATCTATCCTAATACAATTAAAAAACCAGTTTTGTATCCTATAATTACACCAAAAGGAACTAAAATAACACGTAAGTTTCCTTTAGAACCATCTGTTGGAGAGCGAGTTGACCATCCACATCATGTAGGTTTATGGTTTAACTATGGGGATGTTAATGGTTTAGATTTTTGGAATAATTCTGATTCTATTGATGTCTCAAAAAGAGAGCATTACGGGACTATTGTTCACAAAGAAATCAAATCAACTAGCAACGGAAACGATAAAGCTGAACTAGCAGTAGTGATGGATTGGGAGGCTCCAGATGGTACAGTTTTATTAAAAGAGAATACCACTTTTGTATTTAGTGGAGCGGGAGACCAATACGCAATTGATAGAATTACAACATTAACTGCAGAAAACCAAGATGTTAGTTTTAAAGATAATAAAGAAGGTATGATAGGGGTTCGTTTGACTCGTGCTATGGAGCACCCTTCTGATAAGCCAGGTGTATTTACAGATGCTAATGGCATAAGCACAGGTGTGGCGGTTCTGGATAACGAAGGAGTAAACGGAAATTACCTTAACGCTGAAGGCGTAGAAGGCGAAGATTGCTGGGGTTTGCGTTCTAACTGGATGAACTTAAGCTCTACCATTGGTGATGAGCAAGTTTCTTTAGCAATTTTAGATCACCAGAAAAATGTAGGTTTTCCAACGTACTGGCATGCTAGAGGTTACGGCTTGTTTGCTGCTAACCCTTTAGGTCAGGAAGTTTTTAGTGATGGTAAAGAAAGTTTAAACTTTAAGCTAGCAAAAGGCGAAAGCGTTACTTTCAAATACAGAGTAATAGTAGCGAGCAATGCCTTAAACAAAGAAACTTTGGATAAAGAGTTTACAGCGTTTTCTGCTCAATAATTTAAAAATATATTCAACCGAGAAACAATAAAAGAATGAATAACAGAAGAGATTTTATAAAAAAGGCAACGCTTGCAACTACAGGTGTGGTTTTAGGAACATCGTCGGCTATGTCGGCCAAATCGTATGCTAATATTTTAGGAGCCAATGATAGAGTGATTTTAGGCTCTATTGGTGTAGGCGGAAGAGGTAAAGGTTTGCTAGATAGTTTTTCTAGTATGTATAATGATGGCGTTACAGTAAAAACAATTTGTGATGTAGAGTCTAAGTACTTAGCTGAAAGACAAGCAATAGCTGCTAAAAATCAGAAAGGTTTAAAGCCAGGTACCGAAACGGATATGCGTAAAGTGTTTGACGATAAAGAAATTGATGCAGTGGTGGTGGCTACGCCAAATCACTGGCATGCATTATCTGCAATTTGGGCTTGCCAAGCAGGTAAAAATGTTTACGTAGAAAAACCGAGTTCTCATAATGTTTGGGAAGGTAGAAAAATGGTGGAAGCTGCCAGAAAGTATGATAGAATAGTTCAGGTAGGTTTTCAAAACAGGTCAATATCAAATGTCATGCAAGCCATGGCTTTCTTGCATGATGGCGGTATTGGTGAAGTGTTTATGGCCAGAGGAACCTGTTTTAAACCTCGTAATTCTTTCGGAATAACTAAGGATAGCAATCCTCCAGCATCACTTAACTATGACATGTGGTTAGGGCCAGCATCTTACAGACCCTATAATGAGAAAAAAGGGCATTATAACTGGCATTGGCACTGGGATACAGGAAATGGTGATACTGGTAATCAAGGCCCACACCAATTTGACGTGGCTCGTTGGGGATTAAATAAGAAAGTGCACCCAGTAAAAGTGCAGTCTATGGGAGGAATATTTGGTATTAAACCAGATGAATGCTCGCAAGAAACACCAAATACACAGACTTCAGTTTTTGAATATGAAGATGGTAAAATTTTGGAGTTTGAAACAAGAGGGAGATTTACAAATGCCGAGTCTGATGCTGGTATAAAAATCGGTAATATGTTTTATGGAACGGAAGGTTGGATGGAAGTAAATGGCAGCACATGGAGAGCTTATAGAAACGATGAAAAGGAAGCATTTGCAGGTTCTGGAATGGCTGCTGGTGCGGCCATAGGAGGAGATAGCTCTTTCAGAACTGCTCCAGATAGTAATGGCCATTTTGGTAATTTTATTGATTCCTTAAAAGCTGGAAACAATTCAGGTTTGAACTGTGAGGTGGAAGTAGGTCATATGTCTACTGTGTTGCCTTTAATCGCTAATGCCGCCTACAGAGTAGGAGAGACGCTTAGGTTTAATGGTGAGTTTGAAGAGTTTATTGACAATGAAGAAGCAGATATGATGCTAACGCGTAAATACAGATACCCTTATATTGTACCTCAAAACGTATAATATTCAGGTAATATTTCTAAAGAGGCTGCTTTATCATCAAGATGAGGCAGCCTCTTTTTTGTTTGACAAATCTATAGAGTCTTAAATCAGTATTTGAGTGTGATGTCTTATTTCTGATAATCTAAAAACCTATTTGCCCATGGAATAAAATATTTCATATTTGGCCAGTCTGTATGACCGCCATCATGCTGTCGCCAAGCCAAATGTCCATTTAAGACACTTGTATTATAAGGGGGCATTTTTTCTTTTAAGTAGTCGTTAGAGACTCCTAAATCAGTAGCTCCTAAAAGCTTCCAAACTGTGCCTGCTGCTATGGTAGCCATATAACTACCCTCTTGGTCTAGCCATTTAGAATCACCCTTTTCTGGAATGCCATAACTTATAAAAGTAGGCCGTGGAGCACAAAGGGCTATTAACTCATGTGAGTCTACTGTTAAATCGCAGCCCGTTATTCTTCCAAAGCTTGATTCTTCAGTACCATATTTTAAATAGTTCCCTGCCATCCAATGGCTTTCGCCAGCACCTGTCAAGTTTTCAACGGCTTCGCCAAATACTCTTCTATGCAGTGCTGTTCCTCCTTTACCAGAAGAGCCAATCAAAGCGGTGGCAAATCTTTCTTCAAAAGCCATGGTTACTAAAGCAGCCTTTCCATAGCGAGAAACACCTTCAATGCCAACCTTTTTAGCATTAATAGTGGGTTCGGTTTCTAAATAATCTAAAGCTCTGGCGGCTCCCCATGCCCATGCTCGCAGTGCTCCCCAGTCTTCTGGACTTCTGGGTTGTCCTTTATTAACTAGCCCAATAATGCCTTGTGTAAGGCCAGCACCATTGTCAGCTTGAATACTGGCAGGTTCTATGGTGGCATAACCCCAGCCAGCTGCTAATAGTTGTTCTGTACTAGGCAAGTCGCCCTCTGGCAACGGTGCAAAGAAGTTTGACGGAGGGAGCCTAGTTACTGGTTCATAAGCTGGGTATTTGTCAAAGATTGCCTTGAGCTCAGGATTATGCTTTATCATCATTTCCTTAAAACTGGTATTTAAGGTGCTCATATCTTCTTTATTTGGTTGAGCAGGAGAAGGAAAAGAAGGGCGACCAAACATCATGAGTACAGGTACTGGGCCTTCTACATTGGTAGGCACCACCAGCATCATATTTATATTTACATCCACTAAAGGGTAATGACTATTATCTACATGCCCTATTAGTTTTTTAGCAACTACGGGAGTTCTTCTGACCCATTCGTTGTCTTCTATTTCTACGGTCCATGTCACAGAAGGTATGTTTTTAGGAACTTGTCCGTAAAGTTCGTCCTCTATTCCTTTTACTAACTCGGGTCTTCTTACATTCCACCAAATTTCGGCTGTGCTTACTTTTTTGCCAGTATTGGTAGTAAGAATGTCTGGGAGATTAGGACAAGGGTTCGCTATACTTTCATCATAGTTAGCATGATTAGGGTCAGACTCATTTCCACTTGGTCCTGGTCTTAAAGCTGTAATACCAAGTTGCTTCATCATATTGGCATTAGCTTCTTGATTGGTAAATATCACAACAGGTGCGTAGTTAGCCTGAGCTTTGGCCATGAGGCATGCTAATAGCAGTGCCAATGTTTTTAGATAATTTGTCATTTATATTTTCAATTGGTTGAATACGATGTTAAACCTATCAATAATTATAAAGCTCCAGTCGCTGAATTAAATAAACTTCTTTGAAAATTCTTAAATGCCTGCCTTGATGAGTTTGGTCACCATTAAGATGTCTCAATGCTTTCCATGTTCCATTTTCAAATACCCCTTCATCAACTTTTAAAATTCCAACACGGCTATTCGGGTCTTTCAAGTTTTTAAAAGTAGCATATACACCACTGCCTGCTATGTAAAATTCGTGGTCTGCAGTTTGAACTATTACAGCACCAGACATTTCCCAGTTTGGTTCTTTTGCGGCAGGTTCCCAACCTAGTTTGTAGCTATGCTTAAAAGTAAATTCGTAATCGCCTAGGGTAATAATATTTTCGGAATTGTCTTCATCTAGCAATACACCTTCAATTCTCCCTTTACCGTGATTTGCAGTGATGATTGGGGTCAATTGGTCTAGAATTCCATACATTTTCCCAAGGCCTTCTTTTTCTGGCTGGTCTTTAGATTCAATAGAAAAAGGAGAAAAACCAATGGCCTCATAATGGCCAATAGCCAACGCTGCTTTTCCCGCTACAGTTTCATCAAAACGGTGTTCGGGAACAAAAAGTGGATTGCCTTGTCTTGTATATAGATCATTCCAGTGGCGAAAATCAGGGTTGTAAAAGTCAGGTGAAAAGAAATCTATGGAAGGGCCTGCTGCTCTCCAAATATCAATTATATGTGGCAGAGGTCCAGCACTTGGGTACTCTCCCGGTTTTTTTTCTGGTCGATTTAGTGCAGCGTTTACAAACATCGGCAAAGGATATATAGCTTTTCCTGCGTCAATGATTTCGTTTGTGTATTTTGAGAAATACCAAGCCATAAAAATTTCATCGGTATGAGGGCCTTGACCAAAAACTTCTTCCCAAGTACCTCCGGTCAAATAGCCATTTCTTCCCCAGACTTTATTAAACTCAGGCACTAAACTACTTTTGTTCTTAATTAAATATGTGATTAATTCATCAGGAACAGGAGCCTTAAAATTTTCATTTGCCAGTTTGTGGTAGTCTCTTGCCGAAGGAAGCATCCCAATCTCATTTTCGGGTTGCACCATAATAATGGTTTGTTTCTGATTTATTTCCTTAATGTGGGATATTAGGGCTTGAAAAGCTTTTAAGTCGGCTTTAAGGTTATTGTCACTAAAAGGGCTTAGAATTTCTTGATTGACACCTTGTTCATCTTGGGCTCTTGGAAAACGCTTTACATCAGTTTTTACCCAAGAAGGTACATGGCTCGACATGCTGTTTTTCCAAGACGCAAACCAAAGAAGGACTAATTTTAAGTCTTCTTGTTCTGCTCTTAAAACCAATTCATCAAAAAGCTTAAAGTCAAATTTACCTTCTTCTGGTTCTATCAATTCCCAGTAAACTGGCACCAGAATGGTGTTCACATTCATGGTTTTTAGTTTGGGCCATACGGGCTCCATATTTTCTAAACTTGTAAAAGTAGAGTTGCCTAGCTCTCCACCAAGAATAATAAAAGGCTTGTCTTCTACTATTAGCTGTGTTACGTTGCCGGTTTTTACTAAGTGTGGAATTGTTCCATTTTCGCTATTCTCCTTTGGAGAAGAACATGAAATTGACAGGAGAAAAAAGGAAAGAAGGGCAATGTATTTCATAAGAATTTAGTTTTGATATTCTATAACATACTTAGCCGCATCTATAAAAGTGGTAGTCCAGATATCTTCCTGATTTTTTTCAAGATACTCTAATAGTTGCTCATGAGCTTCTAAAGAAACATTTAAACCATGCCCGCCACCTACACCATGAAAGAGAATGGTTATTAAAGCATTGTTTTTCTCAGCGTTTTTTACCCAAGCTATAAGTTCAGAACCACTGTGGCCATTTACCACAAAACAATTCACGTTTTGAAGATTGGTTTGTTCTATAAGATTTAGTTCTGCTTTTACGCCTCTAGAAGCGATGAAATCATTTTTGATGGCCTCAATAAAAGAACCCTCAGAAGTCTCTGTGTCTCCACAAGTATAAGCAAATGTTCTTTCCTTTTGACCGTCAATGGCCTCTAAGAAAGCATTTGTCATTTTAATCTCGTTCAAGATTCTTTCTGTGCTGTACTTACTTAAATCTTTTTCGTCGCTTACCCAATCTCTTCCAGGTTTGGATGCATCGCAGGGATGGTATAGCGTATGATTGCCGAGTTCGTGTCCTTGCTGAGCTGCTGTTCTCCAGTCAGTAATTCGTTCTTTACTAGCTTCTGAAAAAGCGGTTAAATAAAAAGAACCTTTGAGCCCATGTTTGTTAAGGGCAGGGATAGCATTGTCTAAATGAACATGCAAAGCATCGTCATAAGTGAGTACCACGGCAGCTTTTTTGCCATGCCATAACTGTTTAGAATCCGTAGTTTTAGATCCGGCTTCTTGTAATAAGTTGTTGTCAATTAATTTTGGAAGACTTGTTTGTGCGGTAGCACAAATATTTATTAAAAAGAAAAAATTTAAGGCGTAGGTTAGCTTCATTTCTAAGGAGGGTTGTAATGTTAACAAATATAATAAATGTCATCTTGACACTTAGGTTTGTTTGCAAGAATTCCTAATGAAGTCGCTATTCTTAGATAATGTTTCTTTTTAGTAAAGTATGGCTAATTATTTTGGGGTTTTGCTATTCGCTGTAGTAGGTCTCATTAAGGTTTTTGCCCTGTGTGCCTCTAAACCTTTTTCTGAAAGACTCTCTTTCAGTGATAGAAACAAAATCATCCTTGTAAGCTAAAGTATCTTCTATTATTGGGTCAATCATGAGTGGCTCTAGTTTTGACAAGCTATCAAAAACAAATGGAATTAAAGCTACAGATGGATCCACTTTTTTCTCAATAAACTTCTTTAACATTTTTGTTTGAAATGGGTCGGTAGCTAATGCTACAGATTGGAAGCCTAAAAGTTTCGCTTTTTTGTATCCGTAGTAAATGTTTTCTGTGCTATGTTCTGCCTTAGTTTCTGTCAAAATTGCATCTTCTGGTATTCCTAATTCTTTGGCATATAAAGCCATTATTTCAGCTTCGTAATATGGGGTATAAACAGCACCTCCAGAAAACATAACGTTTTTTGCTATGCCTAAATCATAAAGGTATTTTCCCCAGTAAACCCGCCAACGAAGTACTTTTTCCCACTTTTCACCATTATGCGGTATGCCAGGCACCACCACTACATCGTAAGTCTTGTTTTTGCTTTGATTGAAAAGTTCTTGACTTTTTTTCTGAGAAACTGTGCAGCTAAGCATGAGAACACTTGCTATTGCCAATGCGAATTTTGTCATAGTTTTAATTTACTAAATACTTGATAATGATAAAACTACGATCTGTTTCGCTGTTTGGCTCTAATTATTTTCACATCCACCTATTTGACCCGTGAAATTTGCACCAGCATCTACAGAGAAACCTTGGTTTAGTAGCATGTAGGATTTTGCATTGAAAAATACTTTGGATGGACTTACTATTTGACCTGTGGCCTGAAGATTATCGGAACTTTGATAAGTGCCTGAAGAAATAGGACTTTGACTTAGACTAATGTTTTCTTGACATGGTTTTATTCCCCAAGTTTCATTCCTTGCTATAATTAGACTGACATCTTTTTCAAACGTAATGTTAGAACTATTGACATCCTGCTGTGTACTTGAATTATTTGCACCAGAGGGATGCTGAATAGACATAAACATAAATTTATTGTCAGGAGAAAAAGTTAATCCTGTAGGCTCAGAACCTGCAGGAGTTCTCATGAAAATTTTTACCGAAGGGTTTAGCTGCGTATGCAATGTGTCTACAAGCCAAACGAAGTTTTTACTTCCATCTTGTAAGACCCAAAGGTTGCCTTCATTATCAAAAGCAAGGTTATCATTTCCTGTGCCCCATGGTTCGTTTATAATGCCAGATTGTGTATCTAAATTATAGGTTTGCCCTGAGCCGCCTACATATGTTTCAAAGTTGGTAACTGTTGTTCCACTTAAAGGATCTGAATCTTCAAAACGATAGACTGCACTTTCTCCCTTTACGGCTAAATATACTTTTCCGTCTTTAGGGCTTATCTCCACATCTTCTATTCCAGCAAAACTGGTAGCACCTAAATTAGCTGCTTGACTCATGGTGGTGTTTCTTTCTACTTTGGTGGTATTATTTAGTAAAATCCAGTTCCCAGAGCCACTTTTTGAACCAACATAAACATATAGTTTTCCAGAATGTAGGTTTTGAGCCATGTCTGCTACATATTTAAATAAATACCCTGGGTTACTGTCGGCACCTTGATAAACTGTTCTTTGGTTTGGATGAACTACTAGATTTTCATGAGCGAAATTTCCGAGAGCCCAAATTTTTTCATTATTGACAATAGTTCTGGTGGCTGGGTTAATTTCTATGGCCCAACCAGTGTCGTTGTAGTTGTCATTATTTGAGTCGATTGACGTGGCGTACTCCTCACAAGTTATAATAGTATTCCAAGGAGTAACTGAGCCAGAACAGTTAGCTATAGTACCTACAACAGGGGAGAAATCTATAGCAGAAGAATTTGATTTGGACCAGCGTAGGGTAGTGCTATCAAAGTTAATGTCCATAATAGAAACAGCTCCGGGAGCATACTCTGAGTTAATAGAAAGGTATCCGTTTGTACTACTTTGGTTTATCGGGACAAAGCCGGTAAAGTCAAATTTTGGAGGAAACGCATTCCCATCACTCATAAGGTCTCCTCTCTGAGCTATTACCTGAAAATTATAGCCGGATGGTATGAACAAGGAGTCATTTTGGTTCTCGGGTATTAATGAAGTAAAGTTTGATAAGGGCATGACAATGGTGTCTACCTCAATAAAGTTATTGACAATAGGGGTACCAAGACACATGAGGACGCTAGAAAAAACTAACGTGCAAATACATAGGAGCTTTCTCAAACTATAATATAGCCTGATTTTCTTGAAAAACATTTCATTGGATAATTTAACTCTATACCAAATGGTCAAAACTATATGAACAGTCCTTTCCTCTGTCTTAATAAAAATTAAGCGAGCTAAATCCTAGAAAATGAAAAACCAGCCAGTACTTAAAGTACAGGGCTGGTTTTTCTTGAATATGCCAATATTTTACTAACCGACTGTTCCGAAGGAATCATCTTTATATTTTCCATTTCTGCTTTTATGTTCAGACTATCTAAATAGAAGTCTAGCAGATTGACATCTCTAGCAAGAGACTCTTCAATTATGGCATTTTCTTTTTTAGATGTTTCGTTATAAACATAACGAACTACATCATTTAACTGTGTTGTAAAGGTTGGTATCATACGCGTATACTGATTTACTCATCATTTTTCTTAAATTGATAAGAGCATAACGCATACGACCTAAAGCAGTATTAATACTTACACCAGTAGCATCGGCAATTTCCTGAAAACTCATGTCTTCATAGTGTCTCATAATGAGCACTTCCCTTTGCTGGTCTGGTAGCTGTTTAATTAATCCTCTTAAGTGCTCGTGAGATTCCTTCTTGATTTGTTTAGTCTCAATAGAATTCTCTGAGAAATTAAGTGTATTAAAAACATTGCTTCCGTCTTCAAAAACTACTTTTGGGTAGCGTTTTGCTCTACGGAAATAGTCTATAGCGAGATTATGACCTATTCTCAGTATCCAAGGAAGAAATTTGCCTTCTTCATTATACTTACCATTACGCAGTGTTTTTATCGCTTTAATAAACGTGTCCTGCATGAGGTCTTCAGCCACATACTGGTCTTTCACTACGAGATAAATGGTGGTGTATATTTTATTTTTGTAACGCTCTACTAGCGTGTCAAAAGCTGCATCATCTCCTTTGATGTATGCTGATACAAGTTCACTCTCGTTAATTCGAACTTTTTCCATTCTTACATGTCGTTTAGTTAACGTAGAGGTTTGTATCTATATTGTTTTGCTTTTGGTTATTAATAATTAAGAGTCGAAAGATAAAGCATTGTTTTTGACAAAGTCAAGGAAATGATACCTAAAACTTAGTTAACGGTCAGTTAACGCTATCTTTTTGGCCTTTCATCTTTGTTACTTACGTACAAAAAATGTTCTTAGATGTCTTTCGTTAATAAATGTCGAATGTTTTAAAAAAGTAGTGGCTTAAATTAGCGGTATAGTTTTTGTAATCTCGATATGTATTATAACATAACGTGCATTTTTTAATCATGCTTACAAACAGTAATTTATTTATAACCAGTAAGATAATAAGGATGAGGGCTTTGTCTTTTTTCAAGGTACTAATTACTTTCTTCCTCCTAAATATTTCATTTTCTTTCGATGCATCAGCTCAGAGAGATGTAATTATTACGCAAGCTAATGAAGAAATTAGGTGTAGAATTTTAGATGAAACTCCTACTCGTTTTGTTTATGCCTATGTAGGCCCTAAGGGAGATATTCTTAGAAATGAGATTTTCAAAAACCTTGTGCGTGATTTTAAGTATAATAAATATGATAGTGATTTGCCTCTGGCAACTTCAAAAAAAGGGAAGTCTAAAAAGAGGAAAAAATCTCAGGATATAGCTTTAGCCACAAATGATGTAAATAGTAGTGATGTCCCCAAAGAAGAAAAAGTGAAAAAACAAAAACCTTCTGACGATAAGGTACCCAAGGAAGAGCCTCCTAAAAAGGAGCTTAAGAATGAATCAGTGGAGAAAGCGGCGACTATTGAAAAGGTGAGTAAGAAAGAAACTCAAGAAAAGCCTGAAAAGAAAAGTAAAAAAGAACGGAAAAAGAATAAAGAAGAAAAGTCTAAGACTAAAAAGAAGTCAACAGACATTAAAGAGGAATCAGAGGAAACTCAGGATGTTTTAGCAACAACAAAAGAACCTATAAATCAGGTAGAAATAGTTAAAAAGGAAGATGCTACGGAATTATTGGTTGAGGAGGAACCTGTGGTGAAAGAAGTAGAGGAGAAGCCAACTTTAAACCCTAAAAAAACGATTTTGGATGAAAAGCCCTTAGTAGAATCTTCTCAGAAAGCCGCTCCGATAGTAAAAGAAGCTTCTGTAGAAACTACTGGTGAATTTAAAAACTATTTAAAGTGGAGAGTGGGGGTAAAAGCTGGAATAGGAAATATTCTTGACAATAACTTTGAGGCCTCCAATGCTTATGGCTTATATCAAGAAAAACTCTTGAAAGGCTGGACTTTTGGTGCTGATATAGCATTTTTCCCTTTAGAAGGTTTTGGACTTGGGCTAGTATATACAGACTTTAAATCTTCTAATTCTAATGAAAGCTTGACCTACATAAATCAGGTTTCTGGTGAAGAGGTTACGGGAAGTATTTCTAATAAAATATCTAGAAAGTTTTTTGGTCCGTCTCTTTTTCTAAGAAAAGGCATTGATTTTAAAACCTTTGTGGTTTTAGGCTTAAGTCCTGGGATGTACTTCTACAGTGACAAAGGAGACTATAATCAAGGAAATTTTGAATACACTGGGAATGAGTTTGGCGGAGCTGCTACTTTAGGCTTAGATTTTTTGTTAGGAAATGACATTATAGGCAGGGATATTATATTAAGTCTTGAGGCTGGCTATAATATGGGTAAGATAAATGACCTTGATTATGGGGATGGTAACGGTCCGAGAAGTTTAGACAGCCCAATAATTATGGACCGCCTAGATTTCTCTATTGGATTAAGATTTATGCGATTCCCCAAATACTTAAAGAAGTAAAGTGCTAAGGAATTACCTCGCCATAGAGGTCAAACTCTTCTGCAGAATTGATTTTAACATTGGCGAAATCTCCAAGTCTAACGTATTGATTTGCACTAACTAAAACTTCGTTATCCACCTCTGGGGAGTCAAACTCAGTTCTCCCTATAAAATAATCGCCTTCCTTACGGTCAAAAAGTACTTTATATGTATTACCAACCTTCTTAGCATTTAGTTCTTGTGAAATTCCTTGCTGAAGTTCCATTATGAGGTCAGTTCTTTCTTGCTTTATTTCGGCAGGAATATCATCAGGCATTGAGTAAGAATGAGTGTCTATTTCATGAGAATATTGGAATACACCAAGTCTGTCAAATCTCATTTTTTCTACAAAACGATACATCTCTTCAAAGTGATCTTCTGTTTCACCTGGGTGACCAGCAATAAGTGTAGTTCTTAAAGCAAGTTCTGGCAATTTTTGACGGATAGCATCTACAAGGCTCTCTGTTTTTTCACGAGTAATACCTCTTCTCATGAGTTTTAAAATCTCAGAAGAACCATGCTGAAGTGGCATGTCAAGGTAATTACAAACATTTGGTCTGTTTTTAATTACATCTAAAACATCCATAGGGAAGCCAGCAGGGTAGGCGTATTGTAGTCTTATCCAGTCTATGCCTTCCACATCTGCTAATCTATCTAAAAGCTCGGCTAGGTTTCTTTTTTTGTAAATATCAAGACCGTAGTAAGTGAGGTCTTGAGCGATTAGAATTAATTCCTTGGTGCCTTTGGCCGCTAAGTTATTTGCCTGCGTAATCAAATCTTCCATTGGTGTAGAGATATGACCACCACGCATTAATGGAATAGCACAGAAAGAACATGGCCTGTCACAGCCTTCGGCTATTTTCAAATAAGCATAATGAGCAGGAGTGGTCAATAAACGCTCACCTACTAGTTCTTTCTTGTAATCGGCCTTTAATGTTTTTAGAAGACGTGGGAGTTCGTTAGTTCCAAACCAAGCGTCTACTTGAGGGACTTCAGGAGCTAGTTCGTCTTTGAAACGATGTGATAAACAGCCCGAAACATATACTTTTTCTACAATACCCGCTTCTTTGGCATCTACATATCTTAATATAGTGTCAATAGACTCTTGTTTGGCATTGTCAATAAAGCCACAAGTGTTTATAACAACAACGTTTGATTTGTCGTCTTTGGCTTCGTGCTCTACAGAAACTCCATTCCCTTTTAATTGGGTGAATAAAATTTCTGAATCTACCACGTTTTTAGAACAACCTAACGTGACAATATTAACCTGCGTTTTTCTGTTTCCCTTTGTCTTCATAATCAGCCGCAAAGGTCGTTCTTTTTTCTGAACTTATTCTAATTAAGACACGGACTATCAAAATAGTAGTTCTTAAAATCCGTCAGACTGCTCTTCTACAGGTTTTGATGGTGTTTCTGAAGTGTTGCCAGTTCCTGAGGTGCTTGGCGTTGGAATAGGTGCAATAGTGCCAGGAACGGAAGGGACAGCTCGTTTTGGCTGGGCAAAAGCTTCCTCAGAAACACCCATATAGGTCATAAGGTACCTTTTTCTAAAAGCCATAGCTTCTGCCATGTCAATGTTTATAAGCTCAATACCTTTTGTTGTTTTATCTTTCTCCGCCATCATTTTATTAAATTCAAAGTCTGAAGAAAGAATTCCCAATTGACCTGCTTTATAACCAAGGTAGTACCATGTATCTGGAGATACTTCTAGGAAAATGTAGAGCTCATCACCGGTTCGTGGGTTTTTGATGATTTCAAAATAGCCGGGTATTTTACTGTTAATGTCTGTTTCTCCAATGTTTGACACTCCTAAAGGTTCGGTACTATAAAAGGAATTGAAAACGGGATTCCATTTAAGTTTCAAATCACTAAATAAGATACTAGCAAAAAACTTTGGAGAAGCCTGGAATAAAGGAATATGTCCTTTATAGTATTTAGTTTTATAATCTTCGGTGGCTTTAGCACCTACAAACTGAGTCATTTTAGAAAGAAACTCTGGACTTTCGAATGCAATGGCTCCTTCTGAATTACCAATGTCGAGGTTAGTTTTGACAATGTTGTCTCCCATTTTTAGAAGCATCGGCATAGGAATTGGCATGTTAAACTTCATCATGGTGTTAAAGGTGTACTCCATGGAGTCTAGGTCTACTTCACCAAGGCCAACAGTTTCTACATAAGAGGCTAGGTCTGGGCTTAAGAAGTTAAATTTACCATCCAGTTTTATAAGCCCTTCATCATCGTAAAGTTCATATTTGTTGCCAGTGTTGTCTTTGGTGTTTGGATAAATGGTAA
Organism: uncultured Arcticibacterium sp.; assembly: GCF_964021845.1. Classification (NCBI taxonomy): domain Bacteria; kingdom Pseudomonadati; phylum Bacteroidota; class Cytophagia; order Cytophagales; family Leadbetterellaceae; genus Arcticibacterium; species uncultured Arcticibacterium sp. The sequence continues at coordinate 213,930 of NZ_CAXHZC010000008.1, forward strand.
ATCGCTTATTAGGTTCATCTCTTTTGAAAATACCCCTAGCTAAGAAAATATTGTAATCATCTTCATAGCCTTTTGCTGATAAGAAAGTAGGGTATAGTCCTTCTGAAGATGCGGATGGTTTTAAATGAAGACCAGCAAAAAGTGGTTTTCCTCCATCTTTCAAGGTTTCATCTACATTGATAATTATTTCTTCAGATTTACTTCCAGAATAGTTTATCCAGTTGCTACCTAAAACTGGGTAATTGTCTAATACTGGAGTTACCTGACCTCTCAGAATCAGGTTTTTAAAAGGAGCCTGCATAGTTATATCTCCTATGTAAAGCATCTTAGGCGATAAGTAAACACTATCAGCTTCAGTAAGAGATGCTTTGGCAATAGTAGAAAGTTTTTGCGATTTTTTAGAACGAAGCACGTCGCCTTCAGGTGTGATTTCAGCAAACTCAAAACTTTCCATTTTAATGTTGAAAGTATCCGAACTCACATTGACAAATTGGTAAGAGGCATTACCTGCGTAACTCAGTTTAGAATTGATGGTTATATTGGCGTTAGCCAAAGTATGATATTTATTGACCGTATCAGCTATTACGGTGGCGTTGGTAAACGGGTCTAGTGTTCCTTCTCCTCTAATAGCTACTTTTCCATTATTTGGAATAATAATGGCGTCTACAGAGTTAATGCCTGGTACACCATCAATGTTTAGGATGTTTTGAGGAATATCATACAAAGCAGAAGCTCCGTTAAAGGCAAGCCCATATTGATTTGCTGCTGTGGAGGTAAATTTAGAACTCTCCACGTTCCCTTTCATGCTAATACTTTTTTTCTGAATATTCCACTCGGCTTTGTCAATAGTAGTTTTGTAAGCGGCATTCGGGAAAGAGATAGAGGAGGCGGTAGTGTCATTGAAGTCGCCATTTCGTGGAGATATACTCACCAGTTTATCAGCAATATTAAAGTCAATTTCTACGTCTCTTCCATCAAGAACAGCCTTCGAACCTTCTGTTTCAGACTTTATTAAGAAACTAGATTCTGATGCTAAGAAACCAGTTTTGTTAAATTTGATGGCATCAGATTTAGCCTGAGAATCATCACGCTCCAAAACACCTTGGCCGTAAAGTCCACTTTTTCTAACTACTAAACCACCACTAAGCATCGTGCTTTTTAGGTAGAAACTATAGGCCTCGGTTGACTTTATATTTAAGCTGTCAGCCTCTGGTTTCCATGCCGCCTTAAAGTCTGCAATGGTTACATCAGGGAAATAAGTATTATTACCGGTAAAAGTTTCTTTGATATTGGCTCTGTCACCTTCCATCTTTAGTTCATCAAAGCCAAACCGAGCTTTGCTAACTTCAAGCGTAGAGGCTAAATGTGTTAATGTACCTGTAGATTTTAGCCCCTTTTTAGTCATTTCTAGTGGGCTATCAAATTTGAAAACGGATTGTGAACCATAGAGTTCATATGCTACTTTTGGTTTGTGTACAAACCCAATGGAAGTATCGGGCATTGCAATTAGTGTTTCTCTAATTGGTTTAATTATACCACCAGCATTAAATACTCCGCCATAAGCTAAATTTACACTGTTTAGGCTATCGTGGTCAATGGCATCTACTTTAAAATAGACCTCTTCTGGATAAGCATCTATGCCTCTTTCAGGATTATTAAATTTGACCAAAGCACCGTCTGGAATAACCAGTCTAGGGTATTGTGGTAGTTTTTTTCTTCCAGACTTATTATCCGGAGCATTTAAGTATAAGGTGCCTGTTTTACCATAAACTACGTGAGCTCCTATTTCTTCTTTACCTCCAGCATTATAAATGTCGATAGGTGTAAAAGTAATAGTATCAATTCTGTTTAGGTTCACCAAGAAACGTTCATAGTCAACTTCAAAGTCACCTATTATTTTATAGTTCTTTACTACTATTTCTCCATGGAATTTAAAGGATTTGCTACCTTCCATCTTAAGCGACTGGTCTCTGGGTAGAAACCTAATTCCTAGTGAATCGGAAAGTTTAAATTCTTGAGTACCGGCTATGTCAAGTGAGTTAGAATCTCTGTCTATAGAGGCATTTCCGTTTCCCGTGGGAGAAACTGAAGCAAAAACCAAATCGTCATAATCACCTCTTCCTGTAGCTGATTTAAAGTAATGAAGACCTTTTCGACTAATACTGTATGTGTTAGTATGAGGGTTGTAATCCATAAAACCCATTTGACGAGCCACATTGACAGCGTTTCTTATTTGGAGCGGAGTTTTCCCTGGTATTTTGTTTTGAACCTCAAATATGCTGAACTCGTTCTTTCGTTTTTTGTAGACATAGGTGCTCAGGAAAATTAAAGGATTAAAGCCAGCCAAGTTACTGAGTGCCCGCATTCGAGCAGGGTTGTAATAATTGAAAGATTCAAAAATGGCTGGTATTTCAGATTTCCCTGCGATAATGTAGAAGTCCATTTTTCCATTATTTAGGTTCCATTGCATGGCATCACAGCGTATGTCCATTTCGTGGAAAGTGTCGGAATACATAGAATTTCTAAAACCACCGTTTAGCTGCTTATATAGGTTTAATTGCTTGCTTTGTGTGTTATATTTTAGTCTAACTGCTGGATGATATATGGAGTCTTCTTTAATATGGGTAGTAAAACTTACAAAGTCGGAGGTAATTAGAGAATCAGTAAATTCGATTTTCTTTCCTTCTATTTTAAAAGAATTTTTAGAGCCTTTATTGACGTATAGCGTGGAAATATTATGATTAAGTGAAGAAGAGAAAATCCTATTTCCAATTAATGAAAAGCCTCCTTTGTATTCTAAACTAGCTTCTAGTTTTTTGAAACGTGCATTGTTTTCATAAGACTTAAATCTAGGAAATTGGCTAGCTGCGTTTACGGCTCTTTTTACTCCTTTAAATTCTAGAACACCTTCTACAGGTTTTGAAAGATAATCTTCATAGGTGAAGGTGACCTTCTCTGCGTTTAGGTGTGGACTGGAAAGTTTAAAACTGTATTCGGTCAAATCGGCCTTTACTTCTGGCAATGCTACATTTTCCCAGTTCATCTCCCCTTTGTTACCTACCCAAACATTTTGGAGCAAATCTGCAGCACCTGAAGTTTTGTATAGGGTTACAGAGTCAGACGGACTGACGAAAACTAAATCGACTTCATTAAATTTAATTACTAAGTCGCTAATAAGTGGGAGAGGCAGGAGCCTATAAAACTCATCAGGGTCAATAGTTAAGCTTGGGTCGTCCCATGGGTCAATTTCCTCTTCTTCATTATCCCAGTCGTCAAATAGTCCGAAATCTTCTTCCTTTTCCGCCTTTGTGGTTTGGATTTGCTTTTTTTCGGGCTCAAAGTAGTCTTGCTTTTGCTCTAAATATTGAAATTCATAGCTACCATTTAGAACATAAAGCTTATTAAAGTTGGAGGTATAAATTAATCGCTCCTGAATAAGGGATTTGATTTGGGCAAAAGTCTCTATGGTCTTCTTCAAGGGTTGTTTTTGTGCCAAAATGGCCAAAGATGCTACTAAGGGTTCCAGATTCTTACTATCAAAAACAGTAGGGTCAAAAGTGGCGTTTATGAGTGTTAGCAGTCGATAGTACTCTGGCATCTTATGGTTTCTTGCTGCCATTTTTTGACAGAGAACCATAAAGTCACTTTTAGTCTTTGCTGAAAAATCGTTTTGGAAATGAGGTTTGAACGTTTCAAATTCTGCTATAGAAACAGCATTCTTACCATCTTTAAATACTTCATCAAATTCCTCTAAAAACTTTTCTGGTTCAGCAGAAAGCCGGATGACTTGAGCTCTTAATGAAATAGAGGATACTAAAAGAATGATGAATACTGTAAAACTTTTTATAGTCACGTTCATTGTTAATAATTAGGCCATTGGCTTATTAAAAACGACCGCCGCCCATTCCTTCTTACTTATTTGCTTTATTTTTTTTAATCCATTTGCTTCGCAGCAGGTTTCAATTTCTGCAATGTCTTTCTCATAAAAGCCACTAAGCATCAAAACTCCTTCTGATTTCATGAAAGTGGTATAGACAGCAATTTCATCAAGAAGGATGTTTCTATTAATGTTGGCAATTACGATATCATAAGTTTTTGGAGATTCATCAGCAATGGTTCCAAGCGATACTTTTATGTTTTGACAGGAATTTAGTCCAATGTTTTCTGTTGTATTTTCTACCGACCATTCGTCAATATCAAAAGCTTTGATATCATTAGCACCCAGTTTTTCTGCTAGAATGGCTAAAATCCCAGTTCCGGTTCCAACATCTAAAAGAGATTTGTCTTTATGGTCTACCCCAAGCTGGAGCTCCATAATTTGAGAAGTGGTTTCGTGGTGACCAGTCCCAAAAGACATTTTAGGGGTAATAATTATCTCATGCTCAAAACCAGGTTGGCTTTCATGAAAAGAAGCTCTAACCAGTATTTTATCTAAAACCTTAATAGGGTCAAAACTTTTTTCCCACTCTTCGTTCCAGTTTTGTTTCTCTATTTTCTTTAGGCTATAAAATAAATTAGTTTTAGGAGCATACGTTTCCATGATTTGTTTAAAGGCAATGTCGTCAAACTGCTCTTCTATGATGTAGGCTAACAGACCGTTTTCGTTTTCAAGGAAGGTGTCAAAGCCTATTTCTGCTAGTTCGGCTACGAGAATTTCACTGAACTCTGCATTGACCTCAATATTGGCTTCTAAGTATAACATATCGTTTTTTGAGTTTAAAGATGGTCAAGTAACTGAGCTAGCTTAGTAATTTTTAGCGTACTTTGGTTTTCTACATTTATGTCATTTGGCTGAAAATGAATAGTATCCCAGCCAGCATTCTTTGCTCCCAAAACATCTGCTAAATAACTGTCACCTATCATGAGTGATTCGTTAGGCTGAGAGTTTGCTTGTTTTAAAGCGTAATTAAAAATACCAATGTTGGGTTTTCTTGATTCTGCTATATCATTTGTAATAATATGTTGAAAATAGCCTTTTATTCCACTATTCTCTAACTTCCTAGCTTGAACTTCAGCATAGCCATTACTTAAAATATGTAACTGGTATTTAGATTGAAGGCTCTCTAATGTCTCTTCGCAGCCTTCTATGAGTTTGGTTTTATATGGCAGTAAGTCCAAAAACTTTAGGTTCATACCAATTGACAACTCCTCTTCAATCTCAACATTTAAAGAACTTAGAGCTTTTTGAAAACGAAACTTTCTAATAGTTTCATGCGTAATAAGATCTTGCTCTAGTTGTGTCCAGAGTGTTCTATTAAGAATGCTGAAGTTTTGATAAAAGCTTTCAAAAGAAGGCCCAAGTTTATTTATGCCAAAGTGATCATAAATCTCATTTAGGCTTTCTTCTGCATTGGCTTCAAAATCCCATAGGGTATGATCTAGGTCAAAGAAGATATGCTTTTTGTGTTTGAACAAATTACAAGTCTAATTTAAGTCTTTCAACAGGTCTGCCACCTATAATATGCTCAGTAACTATCTCTTCTACATCAGCAGGAGTCACATGACCGTAGTGTATGCCTTCTGGGTAAACTACTAGAGATGGTCCGAATGCACAGGTATCTAAACAGCCAGCTTTTTGAGCTCTAATTTGTTTTTGCAGTCCTTTTTCTGTCAAACTTTCTTTAAAAGCATTGACCAATTCCATTCCTTTTTCGCTACCGCAGCATTTTTTTGGAGCTGGTTTATCATTGGTACAGATGAAGATATGTTTTTCAAATTTCATAATATTGTTTTAGTAAATAGTAAAGCTAAATGATGTTCTTATTTCTGCCAAATTTCCCAAGACTTCTCAGCTTGGTAAACTAGCATGTCATAACCATTTTTTATCTGAGCTCCATTGTCTTTTCCTTTTTTTAGGAAAAGTGTTTCAGCAGGATTATATACAAGGTCAAAAAGGAAATGAGAAGAGTTTAATTGATTATAATCGATGTCTGGGCACTGGTCGGTTTTTGGGTATGTGCCCAAAGGAGAGCAATTGACTATTAATTTATGACTTTCTAGATAGTTTTTACTTTCTGCATAGTCAATGGCCTTATCTGAAGATTTTCTGCTTACCAGCTGTACAGCTACTCCCAAGTCTTCAAGAGCGGCTACCACAGCCCTTGCTGCACCCCCATATCCCAGAATTAATGCTTTGAGATTTTCAACTTGATATCCTGTTCCCAAAAATTCAAGCAGAGAACGCTGAAAGCCATAATAGTCTGAGTTATAACCTATGAATTTACCATCATCGGTTTTCTTTACCACGTTTACCGCACCTACCTTCTCAGCTGACTTGTCTAAAGCATCTAAATATTGAAATACACTTTGTTTATGTGGAATGGTTATGTTTATCCCTTTAAGGTTTGGATTAGCCTCAAATAAAGATGGAAATTCGGTCGCTTTTTCTATTTCGAAAAGGTCGTATTCAAACTTATCAGAAATACCCAGTTCTTTGAACTTATCTGTAAAGTATTTCTTTGAGAAAGAATGTGTTAAGGGAAAACCTATTAGGCCGAATAATTGCATAATTATAAGATTATTGACCTAGAATGGGTCATTTACTTTTTCAGAAGTTTCACTTTAATAAGCCCCCAAAGCATTGGTGCTACAGAAATGAAAACTATAGTTAGAACTACCTTTTCAAAATTGTCTTTAACAAAAGCATTATTCCCTAAGAAATAGCCTAAAGAAGTAATAGAGGTTACCCATAAAACAGCTCCAAGGAAGCAGTTAAGGATGTACTTTCCGTAGTTCATACTCCCAGCACCTGCCACAAAAGGGGCAATAGTTCTGACGATAGGCATAAAGCGAGCTAAAATAATAGCTTTTGCTCCATGCTTTTCATAGAACTCTTCTGTTTGCTCTATATACTCACGCTTTAAAAAGAGTATTTTTTCCTTTGATTTAATGAATGCACTGAATTTTCTACCTACAAAATAGTTTAGGTTATCACCTAAAAGAGCAGCTAAAATCAATAGAGGTATGATGATACTTAAGGCCAGTTTTCCTGTGGTAGCTGCTAAAAGCCCTACCGCAAAAAGAAGGGAATCTCCTGGTAAAAGAGGCATAACTATAAAGCCTGTCTCTACAAAAATAACTAAGAATAAGATACCATAAGTTAGGGTATCATAGGTATCTAGGAAACCCTCAAGTGTGGTTAAAGGGTCTTTCAAAAACTCAAGCAAAAAATGTATTATTTCCATGTGTTGATGAGCTCAATCTCTATTTAGCGTGTGGTAATTAGTCGTTTTGTTGTATTCTGTCGTCTTGGTAGTATTTACCTAGCTTATATTTTTGCTTCATATCATTAGGTAAGAAAGTGGCGAAAGTGTCACCTCTTAATCCTAATCTTATAGTTTCAAGTGGTATAAGTTCGTTAGGTGCTATATTCCCAAGATTAACGTTAGAGCCTACTAGTTTTACAAAATATACTTGTTGGCCTTTTTGAGGAGCTTCCCAAATAATATTTTCCGGCGGAATGGCATGAATTATTTCATCTACCAAGCCTTGGCGAACTTCCCCACTGCTTCTGTAAAGACCAATGTTTCCACCCTCTCTTGCTTCACCAATAACCTTCCATGCACCTGCATCTAATTCTGCACGCATCATTTCAATCCATTTATAAGGAGCAAAAATCTTTTCAGCATCTTTAGAACCAACTTCCGAAAGCACTTTTACGTGCTTAGCCATTGTCTCTATATATTTGCATTTTTCGTCATGAGGAAGGGTGATAGAGCCATCAGAAACCTCCGCATAGCCTAAGTTATATTTTTCTAATACTCTTAAGTAGTCTTCAAACTGACCTCTAACTGTAAAGGCTTCAAATAATGTACCTCCAAAGTATACAGGAATTCCTGCATCTTGATAGACTTTTATCTTGTCTTCAATGTTTGGTGTTACAAATGATGTAGCCCACCCGAACTTTACAATGTCTATATACTCCGCCGAAGTAGTTAAGACATCTTCAATTTCTCTAATGCTTAAGCCTTTGTCCATGACCATTGTAAGGCCTGATTCTCTAGGTTTTAGCGTACGTTCTGGTACTAAATCAAGATGATAATTCATGCAGTAATTACGATTTCTTTATTCACTAATCTGGCGGCAAAAATAGGAATTTTTTAAGATTTTGGCAATTTAAGAGACCTTAAGATTCCTTTAAAGATCTAGAAGTTTTTTTAGAGCGTACTTTATTCGGGAAATTGTGTTCAATAAACTGGAAATATTTGACTAAAACCGACTAAGATTTCTGTAGCTGCGTTTGTTTCTAGGTATAGAACTTGAAATAAGCCTTAATTTGCAGGCTTGAAAAAAGACTAAATGAATTTATTCGGCATTTTGCTGTGCTTTCTTAACCTATCATTACCTACTGACTCTTTGGAGAGTTTGGTGGTTAAACGCATAGATATTTTAGGTAACAAGAAGACTAAAGAGAGTATTATTTTAAGAGAAATGACTTTTGAGGTAGGGGATACTTTAAATGCCGATGTTCTTTCAGAAAAATTAGAGCGTTCAAGAAAGAACATATTCAATACCAATCTCTTTTTATGGTGTAAAGCAGACTTTGATCAAGAAAATGGTGGTGCAAACATTGTTATTGAGGTAAGAGAGCGACTTTACCTTTTACCGTTACCTATGTTTTTTTTGGCAGATAGGAGTTTTAATGAGTGGTGGTATAACAGAAATCATGACTTGAAAAGAGTTACATACGGTGTACTCTTAAATCACTCTAATCTCACAGGTAATGCAGATGTATTAAAAGTGAAGGCTTACGGTGGGTTTGTGCCTTATTTTGAGCTTTCATACAATAGACCGTACATAGACAAACGCCAAAGAATGGGTCTCAGGGCGGGTGTTTTTTATTCCACTCAGAAAAGCTTTGCCTACAGAACTTGGGAAGATAAGCTTGATTTTGTAGAAACCGACCTTAGAACTCAAGAGAAGAAAGGTGCTTTTGTGGAATATAATTTGAGGAATGCCCTATACCACAATCATAAGGTATATTTGGGTTACACTGAAAGTAAATTACTCGGAGATGCTGTGGATTTAAACCCTAACTATTTTGGGACTGCGGTTAACTTTCTTCCATATTTCACTCTGAGATATAATTATCGGTTTGAACGAGTTAATAATGTTCAATATCCATTAGACGGACAAGTTTTGGCAGCAAGTGCGGTACATTACGGTTTAGGACTCTCGGACCATTTGCATCAAATAAGTTTTGGGTTTGATTATCAAGTTTACAAGGGTTTGGGGGGGGACTTCTATGGAAATATGAATTTGAAAGGGCAGCTCTCTTATCCGAAAAAGCAATTGTATCCGTTTGTGTCGGCATTAGGCACAAAAAAGAGTTTGGTTCGAGGTTATGAGCTAAATGTTATAGATGGTCAGCATTATGGTCTTGTTCAGACTAATCTTAAATATGAAATTTTTAATACATCACTTGATATTAGTAAAGTTTTGCCCATTAAACAATTGAACAATGTGCCCTTAGCACTGTACTCCATTGTTTATGCAGACATGGGTTACGTGAAAAACTTTTTTCCAGAGTTTAGTAATAGTTCGCTATCTAATAAGCTGATTTACGGCGGTGGTGTTGGTTTTGATTTAGTGACTTTTTATAGTACTGCTGCAAAAATTAATCTTTCCGTGAATCAATTTGGATTTAGTAAAGTATATTTCGGTGTTTATAGAGGTATATAAGTGTATGTGCCTTGTATATAGTAATTTATATTGCAAATGATTAGAAAACTACTAGGGTGTTTTGTGCTTTTGTTCGGCATTGCTTGTTCTACTAATTCTTCAAGCGAAACTAATGAAGTCTTAAATTCTGAGGGTAATGCTTATATACCCTCAACTATAGAAGAACTTATAAATGATATTTTAGGAAGCGGAGATAAGACAATTAGAGGTTTTGATTTAGGTGATTCGATTTCTTTAGTTAAAACCTATGAAAACCTAGAGCAATTTGAAGAGACGGATGAACTCTTGGGTTATACTTTTGAAATTTCTGAATTAGAAATTGTTGATGTTCTTTACTTACACGACTCTACCAATATTGTTAAGGAAGTACAGCTAGATATATATCTAAATTCCGATTCAACTTCTAATAAGATGATCGAGGCATTTAGTATGCACTTTACCCAGAAGTATGGTAAACCAGTTGCTGAAAAAGAAGCCCAAAGTACCTGGGATATTAACTCCACGGATAAAGTGACAATAGAAGATATAACTTCAAAACTAGATAGAGGTTTACAAGTACGTTTTAAACGTACTTTTTAAGACTCTTCTAAAACAAGCTCTTTTAGTAATTCTACCCAGCTTTCTTTATCATTTAAGCTAGGTACTAACTGTAAATGTTCTCCGCCATTTTCAATAAATAGCTCATTGAATTCATCAGCTACTTCAATGGTGGTTTCAAGGCAGTCGGCCACAAAAGCTGGAGAGAAAGCTAGTATATTTTTAACTCCTTTTTCTGCCAATTCCTTTACTACATGGTCTGTATAGGGTTTTACCCATTCGCTTCTACCAAGTCTTGACTGGAATGATAAAGTGTATTCACCTTCTTTGAGGCCCATGGCATCTGCCATTAGTCTAGTAGTTTCAAAACATTGAGCTCTATAGCAAAGCTGATTTTTGGGTGTGATTTTATTGCAGCAAGCTCCTAACTGGCAGCAGTCGCCATCATCATCACCCTTTAAAACTTGCCTTTCCGGAACACCATGATAGCTGAAAAGTACATGGTCGTACTTTCTTTCTTTCTGAAGTACGGCAGCGTTTTCTACAAAACTCTTGATGAACTTTTCTTTGTGGTAAAAGTTGCTAACAATTTTTAGGTCAGGAATACTTTGCCAAGTGCTTAATACTCTTGAAACTTCCTCATATACAGAACCCGTGCTAGCCGATGCATACTGCGGAAACAATGGAATTACAATTATTTTTTTTACACCAGCCTTTCTTAGTTCAAGCAATCCTTTTTCGATAGAAGGATTTTGGTATCTCATTCCTAGCTTAACTATATATTTGCTCCCAAGTAGTTCTTGAAGTTGTTTCTCGTTGGCTTCGCCGTAAATTTTAAGTGGAGAGCCTTCTTCTGTCCAGAGCTCTTTATAAATTTTAGCTGATTTTGGCGAACGGAATGGTGCAATAATAAGATTGACAAGCATCCATCTTTGTAAGAAAGGAATGTCAATGACCCTTCCATCCATTAAAAACTCTCTAAGATATTTTCTTACGTCTGGTGTATTTGGGCTGTCTGGTGTGCCAAGGTTTACTATGAATACACCAGTTTTTGCGTTTTTGCTCATTTACTTTATAAAGCTAGGTCTTTTGAAATCTGAATATATAGATGGTTCTAAGTATTTAAATACGTGAATGTCGGTGATTTTTCTTTCGCCCCTATCGCCAGAAAGTTTCACATCACCATAAGTTTTATAGTTTAACCACGGCGTAGAAAAACGAGGCTCAGTATCCGAGGCATTTTTAAAGTAGTCCCATTGACAAACTAAACCCGTTTTCTCATCAATGTAAACGTGGTATTTATTTTGAGGCGTTACACCTACTTGACTAAACGTCATTTCTAATACATCACAATCTTCCGAGGCGTTTGACTTTTTTTTGCCCGCATATTTAAGCGTTACACCGGGGTCATCTAGTTTAAAGGGCATTGCAAGCCAGTAGGAGTCATTTACCCATTGCTCGTATGCTTGATTCAGATATTTGCTCAATGAGTCTTCTTGGGTGTATTCTACGCCATTTTTTAAAACGCGGCCAGCCTTGGTTTCTGTGTTATAAAGAAAAACCGTATTTTCTTTTCTATGGTCAATTCTTACATCACCAGTTTTCTTATTCCAGGTCAATGTTCTTGCATTGAAAAAATTCCAAGAAATATTATTTAGGTCGTCAAAGGCCTTTTGACCACCCATAGCATTTTCGGTTTTCTCCACTAAACCTTTAATTTTAGCTTCGTCAGATTGGGCATAAGCCATTAAACTAAATAAAAAAGTGGCCAGCAGGAGTATATTTTTCTTCATATTGATATTTGGGCTTACCGAATAATAAATTTTGTAAGAATATTTATTCGTTTTTGACATTCAAGATTACTTTTGGAATACAAAATACTACCTATAAATTTTTAAAACATGGAAGCTAAAAATAATCAGAAATCCAGAAACAATGTAACAGAGCCATTTTTAAATATTCATGATTGTTTAAAGCTCATAGGGATGAAAGAGGTAACTGCTAATATTTACACCCTTCCATCCCGTAAGAAGAAATCTTAATAGGCTCTTACTTCTTTGCCTTCCATAAAGTTGATATAGGCTTTATTTACAACCTTGTTTCCTCCTTTGGTAGGGTAGTTTCCTGTGAAATACCAATCGCCTAAGTTTTTAGGACATGCTATGTTTAGGTTTTCAACAGTTTGGTAAACAATAGCCAATTCCGCTTTAAGTCCTGCTGGTTTAAGAATTTCAGCAATTTTATCAGAAACTTCTGCATACTCGAACGTGTCAAATAATCTTTTGACAAAATTCTGCTTATGGCCTTTCTTGTTCATGAAGCTTCTTTGTGCTTCTTCTAAAACCTCTTCTTTCATATAGTCAAGGCCTTTTTCTTTGAGCAAGGCAAGCATAGCTCTAAAAGCCACAAACTCACGTACTTTACTCATGTCTATTCCATAGCAGTCAGGATACCTGATTTGCGGAGCGGAAGAAACTATAACTATTTTCTTCGGGCCTAGTTTATCTAAAAGCTTCAGAATAGATTTTTCAAGGGTAGTTCCTCTAACGATAGAGTCGTCAATCACTACAATGGTGTCAACGCTCCTCTTTACCACACCCTGAGTCATTTCATACACTTGAGATACCATGTCGCCACGGTCATTGTCATTGGTAATGAACGTTCTCAATTTTACATCTTTAGATACGAGTTTTTCAAAACGTGGTTTGAAATTCAGGATTTTGTCAAGCCTCTCTTCTGTAACGTCACCTTTCAGTAGCTGCTCTTTTCGCCAAGCTGTTAAATGATTATCCAAGCCTTCCATAAGTCCATAAAAAGAGGCTTCAGCAGAATTTGGGATGTAAGAGAAGACTGTGTTTTCTAAATCATGCTCAATTTCTTTTAGTACCTGAGGTACCAAAAGTTTCCCAAGCATCTTTCTTTCTTGGTATATCTCATCATCAGCTCCACGAGAGAAGTAAATTCTTTCGAAACTACATGCTTTTCTTTCTACCGCAGGTACAATATTATATTCGCCAAACTCTCCGTACTTGTCAATAATGACAGCATTTCCTGGTTGAATTTCCTTAATATCTTCAAATTTAGCTCCAAAGGCTGCTTTTAAAGGAGGCCTTTCTGAAGTTACTACCACCACTTCATCATCCGCCCAGTAATAGGCAGGTCTGATTCCAGCAGGGTCACGAACTACAAAAGAAGAACCGTAGCCTGTAACACCCGCGAGTGCATAACCACCATCAAAATCACGACAGGCTCTGTGAAGAACTCTTTGAAGATCCATATTGTCTTCAATGATGTCGGATAGGGCAGGATTATCATAAATTCCTTTGAAACGTTCAAAAACCCTTTGGTTTTCTTCGTCAAGAAAATGACCTATTTTTTCCATTACCGTTACGGTGTCACCCATATCTTTTGGATGTTGGCCTAGTTTTACCAGCTTTCTGAAAAGCTCTTCGGCATTGGTCATGTTAAAGTTACCAGCACAAACCAAGTTTCTGCTTCGCCAGTTGCTTTGTCTAAGCATCGGGTGGCAACTTTCAATTTCGTTTTTCCCGTGAGTACCGTATCTTAGGTGTCCAAGCCAAACTTCACCAGTAAAGGCGAGGTTTTCTTGAAGCCAGTCGGCGTTCTTAAATTTGTCGGGATTGTTTTTAAGTACATCTCTGTACTTAGCATTGATTTTGCCAAAAATGTCAACAATTGGCCTATTCATGACAGACCTATATCTTGAGATATAGCGGTGTCCTGCAGGTACGTTGACTTTGACATTGGCCACTCCAGCTCCATCTTGTCCTCTGTTGGATTGCTTCTCCATCAGGACATATAGTTTATTTATGGGGTAAAGTGGTGAGCCATACTTCTCGATGTAATAATCAAGTGGCTTGCGAAGGCGAATGAGGGCAATGCCGCATTCATGTTTTATAGCTTCACTCATACTAAAAAATCTGTGACGTTTTGTAAGAAATAACTATCTACGATTTATAAAATGCAAAGGTGGAGAATAATGCTACAGACTGCAAACCATTCTAAAATTAATAGGTGCTTTTAGCCAAATAGTACCAAAATTACAAGCTAGGGCTTTAATCGATAAATGACCCCAATTCTTTTAAACTAACCATTTAAGTTTTGACTTTGTTCCACTATATATCTGGGTCTTGCTTTTATTTCTTGGTAAACCTTACCTAAGTATTCGCCTATTAAGCCTAATGCTATCATATTGGAACCACTAAAATAGGCCATAGGAAGCAGGGTGGAGGTCCAGCCCTGTACGGTTATACCTACTAATTTGCTATAAAGTACATAGGCCGTAATGCCTAAAGCCAATAGGAAATTAAAAATGCCAAACCATAGAACTAAACGCATGGGCGTGGTAGAAAAAGATGTAATGCCATTCCAAGCAAAGGCTAACATTTTGGAAAGCGGATACTTGCTTTCGCCAGCTTCTCTTATTTTTCTCGCATAAAAAACCTTATCTGACTTAAAACCAATGGTAGGAATGATACCTCTAATAAAAAGATTGACCTCTTTATATGACGCTAATTCTCTAATAACTTCTTTTGACATGAGTCTGAAGTCGGCATGATTAAAAACTACGGGCACGCCCATTTTTTGCATGACCTTATAGAAAGACTCTGCTGTCATTCTTTTGAAAAAACTATCTGAAGAGCGGTCGTCTCTGACGCCATAAACCACATGAGAGCCGTCTAAGAAACTTTTGACCATTTTCTCAATGACATTAATGTCGTCTTGGAGGTCGGCGTCAATGGTGATAAAAGCATCAAAATCTTCTGTGTTTTCTAAAAGGCCTGCTAAACAAGCACTTTGATGCCCAAAGTTTTTTGACAATTTTATGCCGGCAGTAGATGGATTTTTTGAAGTTAAATCTGCTATGATTTCCCAGGTTTTGTCTTTGCTGCCATCATCCACTAAGCATAGCTTACTGCTTTCGGCCACCAAGCCTTTAGTTTTCAAGTTTTGAAGGTATACACTTAACTTTTCATGAGAGGCATGTAAAATTTCCTCTTCATTATAACAAGGGACTACTATCAGCAGAGATTTCTCCATTCACGGAACTATAATTATTGGGTAAACAAAAGTAACAAAGTCTAACACAAATTCAGGCATGACTTCCAACTCCTCATAAAGGTTTATTACTTTTGGGTTCGTCAGCACTATTCTTATGAATTTACGGCTCTCTATACTTAGAGTTTCTACACTTATTTATATAGCGTTTCCTCTAATTCCATTCTTTTTAGGTTGGGTTAGGTTGGAGTATGGTATTCCTATGCTTGGTTTGCTTTTTTACGGCGGGTTTAATTATGTAAAGTCACTTGATTTTAAAGAGCGTTTTGTTCTTAGAAAAAGAGACTTGTTAATTGGCCTTGCTATCCTCAGTGTATGGCTGCTGTTTTCAGGGGCTGGAGGTATGGGTTATCAGGTTTCTGACCATGTCAAAAATAATACCTTGGCAAAAGAATTGAGCAATCTGAGCTGGCCGCTTCAATATGACGTGGATGGCGAAAAAATGTACCTCAGTCATTATCTGTCCTTTTATATAGTAGGTCCTTTTGTCGCAGGATTTATTGGTTATCCTTATGCACAGCTTGTTGTTTTTTTATGGACAACTTTAGGCGTTTTCTTAGGTGTATTTTGGCTGGCTCGTGCAGCAGGAGGTTTCAACTGGCGTTTCTTTTTATTTTTTATCTTTTTTGGAGGGATTTCAGTCTTCTCCTTCATTTTTAAATATGAAGGTGGTTTTATAACTGAAATAGTCAAACGTGTAAATGAACACGGTTTTGTTTTCTGGATGAATAGTTGGGATGTGATTCCTTTAAATTACCTGCATATTACAGATATGCTTTACTGGACACCGCAGCATTTTATTCCTGCTATCTTGGGAATCGGGATTTTGCTAAATGATAGTTTAATTGATAAAAACATATCTTTTACACCTTTTTTGCTCTGCCTCTTAGTAATGTGGTCACCTCTAATTTTGGTGGGTATTTTTCCATATTTCGTTTTTGTTTTATTTCAAAACAGATTTAAAGACGTTTTCAATATTACTAACCTAGTGGTAGGGCCCATAATCTTTCTTTTTCTAGCTAGTTATTTATTGGCGATAGAGTCAGGAGATTTGGTCAAACATTTCATTTTTACAGCCGAAGGAGCGGAGCTAAGAGAGCAGATATTGGTTTTCTTCTATTTTTTATTTTTCGAAGTAGTAGTTTGGGTGTTACCCATATATTTCATCAAAAGAGGGAAATGGAAAAACGGAGAGAAACCACTTTTTATAGTTCTGAGTTTGGTCTTATTTACAATTCCGCTTTACAGGTTTGGTCTTTGGAACGACTGGTGTAATAGAGTTTCCATGCCTTCATTGGTACTGCTTTCTGTTTTTGCTTATAAAGCTTTTATGGCATCCAAAAAACTTAAGCGAGTTTGGATGATTACTTTATTGGTTTTGGCTTCTAATGGTCCAATGATGGATATGGTGGGTTCGCTTAAATATTCAGGCTATAAACCTAAGTTTAGACCACCATATGAACAAGAAGTTTTAAGTTTGCCTGAGATATGTGTGGCTTATCCTATTACCCAGTTTGTAGCGGCAGAAGATAGCTTCTTTTTCAAGTACTTGGCGAAAAAGCCAAATAAATGAAATATTTTAGTTTTTTGAATTGCCTTTGATAAAGATAAATGTCTGAAAATATTACCATTTTAATTCCAGTTTTTAACGACTGGGACGCACTTTCCAAGCTTCTAGAAAAAATAGAAGAGCAGGCTGTTTTGCTGAAAATTAGGTTTTCAATTCAAGTGATGAACGACTGCTCTAGTTTGCAAGTGGAGGTAGCTACTTACCCAAGTTTAGATATTTCTGTAGTGCATTTATTAAGAAATGTTGGGCATCAAAAAGCGATAGCCATTGGTTTATCACATTTGGCACATTCAGGTACTGAATCAAACGTAATAGTAATGGATGCCGATGGTGAAGATAGGCCAAGCGACATCCCAGCTATGATTAAGGCAAATGCTGAAAATCCAGATAAAATTATTTTTGCTCACAGAAGTAAAAGAAGCGAAGGCTTTGTCTTTAAAATCTCTTACCTGATTTATAAGTTTATTTTCAAAATGCTAACAGGTAAGATCATCACTTTTGGGAATTTCTCTATGGTGCCGTATACCATGTTAAAGAAGCTGGCTTTTGTGTCTGAAATCTGGAATAACTACCCAGGTGGTGTTATTCGTTCTAAATTGCCTTATTCATCTATTCCCTTGGAGCGTGGGAAACGACTGGCGGGTGAGTCAAAAATGAACTTTGTGTCTTTGGTGCTTCATGGCATGAGTACTATTGCGGTGTTTTTAGATGTAACCGCTATCAGGATTATGCTTTTTTCCATATTCTTAATTGCCTGTTCTTTTTTAGGAATTATGGTGGTTTTTGAAATGAAATTTATAGCCCAAATGGCTACGCCCGGCTGGGCGTCTTCCGTGGTTTCTGGTTTTACCATCATCGTGTTGCAAGCCTTTTTTATCTCCCTGTTTTTGGTATTTACGGTGCTGAGCTATAGAAGCAATAAGCATTTTATTCCGCTGACAGATTATAAGCCATTTATAGAAAAAATAGAGAAAATCTCATAGAACTTTATGTCATTACTTACCGGTTATTTAGAGAAGATAGAAGCTTGGGTGGCGTCTTTTGTGTCGGCAGAAAACTGGAGGATTAAGACGGTGTTCTTATGTGCTTTGGTGGTGGTGCTGTCGTTTTTTAATAATATCTCACCGCTTAAATCTTTTGGAGATTTTTATCAATCAGTGTTTGTAGACAAGACAGAGCATTTTCTTTATCAAACCGTAGAAGACCGTGCTAAGTCGCTTACTTCAAATTTTGATTATGAACCTTATTCAGGAAAGGAGAGTAGAACTTTTAGGCTGGTAGCACCTCTTTTTGTTAGAGTTTTAGGCATTTCTCATATTAGTATTGTGCTTTATGGTTTGCAGTTGCTTTGTGGGCTGTTATTCTTTTATATGCTCACTGGTTTTATTAATGACTTACTGAAAGATAAAGCTGCCACGTTTTATGCCATGCTGGGCATAGCTTCTATTTATTTGGGAGTTTGTTTTTTTATAGACAATGGTGGTTATGGTGACTTATTCTCTTACTTCTTCTTATTTCTAGGCATCTATTTCGCTCGGAAACCTTACCTGGTATTTATCTTTTTGAGCTTAGCTTTTTGGAACGACGAAAGAGCGTTTGTTGGTAGTGGATTGGCTTTTGTGTGGCTTTGGTGGTATCCGCAGTTTAAAGCAAATGAGAAGATAAAGATTAAGTTTAACTGGTCTATGGTGGCCGTTATTTTGGCTTGGGGAGCTTGGGTGGCCGGTAGGTATTATTTAATGAATGTGGTGGGAATGAAACCTACTTATAATCCAGATGGCGAGTTTGCTATTAGAATACAGCAAAGCATAGACTCTTTAGGTTTTAGGCTCTTATGGCAGTTTGAAGGCTGGTGGTTATTGTTTCTTCTGGCAGGAGCTATTCTGTGGACTAAGAAAGAATATTTGGCACTGGCTCCTATGTTTATTGCAGGTGCGGCCTCCACACTTTCTGCCATGATCATTTATGATTCTACCAGAAGCGGGACTTTCGCTTTTATCACCATATTCTTCTGCCTAGCCATTTGCAAAAGATACTTAACAGAAAGACAGCTGCGACTTATTTTATTAGGAATAGCCTTGCTCTGTTTCCTACACCCAATGGCAAACAAAACGCATGGGATGGGGTTCTTTTTGATGTAGGGGAGATTAACCCTTACTACAAGCTTCGGAGGACATCTATTCGGCTTAAATACTTGATTAATACTTCAACAAATCACTCAAAGCATGCAAAAAAGTCGTTTCCTTTTTATTGAAGCCATGGAAAGATTCAGCGATTTTTTCGGCAGTATTGTAGATTAATTGTCTGTTTTTCTCTGTGAACAGTTTTGGATGCTCTTTCATGTAATCGCCAAACTCCTGCAAGGTGTTTCCTTCATGCCAGTCGTTTTCGTGAAGCCAACTGAATACAATCTCTATTTGATAAGCAGCATCAGTGTCAAACTCGTCAAAAGTATCTTCTAAGGGAAGCCACTGTTCTTTTACAATGCTGTCTAGCTTTTCTACTTCGTCAAACCGCACTGTGCCGTCTGCATCTGCAATTCCATAAAATACTCGGCCTAGCTGCTGATAAAAGCTCAGCATCGTTTCGTTTGAAGGTTTCATGTCTGTTTTTCTTTTTTGTAAAGCTAAACAAGAGGCTTAAATTAGATGCTGAGTTTGCTCAGTGGTAATGCTGCTGTTGGTCATGTTTTGGCGAGAACTCTGCGAAGCTTGTAGCTTCGTAGGAGTGTTAATCAGCCTCTAGCTGATATCTGCTCCTTGTTCAAACCTGAGGTTGGCCAACACCGCCCCTCTAACTATATTCTAATAGGCATTTTTTATTACAAAATCCAAAAAATCTAAATATTCCGTAACTTCAAGATTACCAACCTCGTCAAGGAAGACAATATTTCCATTTGTTTCAAAACAGTAATGTCCTCCAGTTTGGTCGTCGCAAAAAGGAATATACCTTGGCAAGAAGAAGTCAATTTTTTTTAATACTTGTAATATTGAACCCTTTTGGTTTGTTTCAACAGGTAATAAAACTAAACCACCAAAATATTTGGCTTTAAAATAGAGCCAGAATTGTTTAAAATGGTTAGGAAATTGAAAACCTAGTATGCCCTCTATCTTTTGAAAAGAGTCATCATTCAATTCAACTTGTTCGAAATAAATTCCAAACAAGGGATTACCCTCAGAGTTTATTTTATGAAAATCTAAAAAATCTTCAAATCTCATCGTCGTAAACTTAATTTATTTTAATAATAAGTAATTATGAACGCCTCCCATTTCTTGAGCTCTAAAATACCAATGCAATTTTTCGCTCTGCCAAGCTGGAAGCTTCGTAGGATTATTAATCAGCCTCTGGCTGATATTCGCTAATTATTCAAACCAGCCATTCGTAAGCACCTCACCGAAGCTACAATTTATCGGCTTCGGAGATCAGAACAATATATATACTCTTTGAAGAACCATAAGAAGAAACAAGAATACTCCGAGAATGAAAAATCTTTAGACTTCCTACTGCTAGTTCTTAATCACAAATATTCAATGAATCACATATCCAATTTAATGAATCTGGTCTAACAAGACCGAACTCTTCAAAATCCCTTTTTAAAATTAAAATATAGGAAGCCTCATGTTCCTTTTTAGAACAAATGACAGGGAACTTTTTACCAATGAATTCTTTTTTCTCCTTATACAAAGGAGAGCCGGTATTTTCATTACTTCTAAATGTTATTGAATTTATAGTATACTTGTAACGAGTCCATACTCCTTCGTTAAGTGCTATATGAAAATCCGTAATTTCTCCTGTCACTATAAGACTATCTTTTGCAAACTCAATCTTATTTGTCCAAATAGTTTTACTACCACTAAAATAATGAATACAAATAGGCCTATTCTCAATAGGCTATTCAATATTCCTTTTACTTTTTCCATTTCATTATTCTACTCACTTACCTTAAAGTCAAACCCATACTTCTAGCTCATTGCTTTTAGGTTTCCTACTAAATCATCAATTGTATTATTAATCCTTACTCTGCGTTCTTACGGTTTTTGTCTCCTAAAACCACCCCTGCACCCATTGCGGAGCAAAGAAAAGACCTAGTACTATAAAGGCTAAAATGGCTAAATAGAGGGTTTGAGCAACGGGAATAGCTTTGTATTCTAGAAGTTCTGATGGCTTTTTAAGAAACATGTAATACGGGATTTTTAAGTAGTAATAAATAGACACTGCCGTATTTATTAATCCAAATACTAAAACCCATAAAAGTATTTTTTGACCACCGCTGGCATATTGCTCATAGATGGAGCTGAACACTAAGAATTTTGACGTAAAACCTGCCGTAGGAGGTAAGCCAACTAAACCTATCATCAAGACTAAACCTATTAGGGCCAAAAAGATAAACTTTTGGCTTAAGCCCGCCATACTTTCAAAGAGGTAAGACTTCGTCTGGTTTGAAATAATATCAAGCAAAAGAAATGCTCCAGCCGACATGAAAATATAAACAGCCAAATAGAAAATGGAGGCTTGAAAGCCGGCCCCTTGAAAAGCTAAAAGGCCAATGAGTATAAAACCTGCTTGGGCTATGCCAGAGTAACCCATCATTCGTTTAGTATCTTTCTGCGAAATGGCCGCAAAGTTACCAATCAATATAGAAAGCAATATGATTACACTTAACAGTAAAGTGGCATCTACGGGTACGGATATAAGTATTTTATTAATTAAGAATATCGCACCTATTTTAGGAGCAACAGCCAAAAAAGACACCAAAGGCGTAGGTGTGGCCTCATAAACGTCAGGTGCCCAAATATGAAAAGGAGCAGCGGAGAGTTTGAAAAGTGGGCCTGCTAAAGTTAAAGCAAGGGCAGTTAAAATAACCCAATTTTGGTTGGCTGCTACATTGGTTTGAAAGGCTTCGGCATTGAAATTCAAGGTACCAGCGGCACCATAAAACAAAGAAATACCGTAAAGCATAATTGCGGTGCTAGCCGCTCCAAAAATCAAATATTTAATGCTGGCCTCAAGGTTTTTAGTTTTGCCATTCATGGCCACTAATATGTAAGAGCAGATAGAAACAGTTTCTAAAGCCACAAACATACTGATGAAACTATTAGCCATAATTATGGAGAGTAGCCCCAGCACTATACTCAGCAGCATGACGTAAAACTCGCCGTCTAGGTCATGTTTCATTACGCGTATATGCAGCATAATGGCCAGTGCTGCCACTAAGGTCAGTTCTTTGCCTAAGGAGCTAATATGGTCGGTGAGAAATAAACCATTAAATATAGTTTGCGGCTCTGTTTGACCTAATACTAGTATGAATGCTAATAAAAAGGCTAAGAAAGTAATACTCCAAGCTGCGGTTCTAAATGCGGTTGTTTTTTGACCGAAGGCTATTAAAATGATGGTCAGTACTATTCCTAAAACCAAATTGATTTCGGCAGAAATAGCGGAAGTGCTAGAAAGGATATGTGAAAGCTGCTCTAACATTTATTTGTTTAAATATGCATCCACTGCACCAGTTGAGATAGATAAAAGCAGATTTGGGTATATCCCAAACAGTATGGCAAGAAAACCAAGAGTGAATAGTAAGGCCACTTCTTTGGTATTTAAGTCGGCCATTTTCTCGTCTAATTCTCTGTTGACCCAAAACTCGCCAAAGAACATTCTTTGTAAAGTCCATAAAAGGTACACAGCTGATAAAACTATTCCTAAAACAGCAAGAGCCGGAATCCATTTAGAGAAATCTGATGTTTTGAAGGCTCCTAAAAGGGAGAAAAACTCTCCTATAAATCCAGAGATGCCGGGTAAACCCAGCGAACCAAAGAAAGCCACAATCACCACGCCCGTAAAGAGCGGCATTTTGCTGGCAAGTCCTCTGTAGTTTTGAATGAGTCTGTTATGTGTTCTGTCATAAATTACACCCACAATGAGAAAGAGCATAGATGACAATATTCCGTGGCTAAACATCTGGTAAATGCCGCCGTTTATGCCTTCTTCGTTAAAAGCTGCAAAACCTAAAAACACAAAACCCATGTGCGAAACGGACGAATAGGCAATTAGCTTTTTGAGGTCGTCCTGAGCTAGGGCATTAAATGCTCCATAAATGATAGAAAGTACACCCAAAATGGCAATGACAGAAGCCATGTCCATAGCTTCTTGTGGGAAAAAGTCCATGCCGATTCTTAAAAACGCATAGCCACCCACTTTCAAAAGAATTCCTGCCAGTACCACGGAGATGGCTGTAGGAGCTTCTACGTGAGCATCTGGCAGCCAAGTATGAAACGGAACTACCGGAAGTTTTATACCGAAACCTATAAGGAGTAAAACAAAGAGTACGCTTTTAACAGGCCAGCCAAACCATTCTGTTCCGCTAGCAGCATCTAAAACCGAACCTGTTACATAATTAGCAGGGTCAGCTAAAAGTCTGAAATCAAAAGTGAAAGCGTTTTTGCCAAGTGCAGCAGTCAGCTCAGGATTAGTGACAGAAAGGCCCATGGCCAACATCACGATTAAGACAAACACCGAACCCACCAAAGTGTAAATGATGAATTTCATGGCGGCATACTCTCTTCTTTCTCCACCCCAAATACCTATCAAAAAGTACATAGGCAAGAGCATAAACTCAAAGAACAGGAAGAATAAGAAAAAGTCTAACGAGACAAAACAGCCATAAACAGAGGATGTCAATAGTAAAAAGAAAGCAAAATATGCCTTAGGCCTTTTGGTAATGCTGGTAGATGCTATGGCGGCTGCCATAAACACTATTCCGCCCAGTAAAACCATGGGTAAGCTAATGCCGTCAACCCCTAAAATGTAGTTGATGTTAATGACACCGAGTTTTCCAAGGTCTAGGTTTATCCACGAGGCTTCTTCTAAAAACTGATAGCCGGTGATGCTTTTATCAAAACTGTAAAAGAGAAATATACAGATAAGGAGGTTAATCACGGAAACCCCTATGGCTACTTGCTTAGGTGTGGAGGTCAACCTATTCGGTAAAAATAGAATGAGCACTGCCGCCAAAAGCGGTAGAAATATTAAAATGGATAATAGAAATGCTGTCATATTCTGCTAAAGCAAATTCAAAAATATCATTATTGCCAAGAAAAATAGAATTAGGGCTATCAAATAGCTCTGTATTTTTCCTCCTTGGATTGTTTTTAATCTGTTACCGACTCTGTCCACATAGGTGTAAATCATTTTCACACCACCATCTACCACTTTTTTATCAATGGCATATATCAAAGTTCCGAAACCTGCGAAGGCCTTACTCAAAAGGTTTATACCGCCATCTACTACGAGCTGGTCAAATCTGTAAATCAATTTTGCAAAACCCTTCATGTTATGAAGTGTGCCTGATGGATGCAGGCTTTCTTCATGTGCAAAATCATGCAATTGACCTGCTAATGGTTTGGCAACTTTATTCAAATAAAACCAATCAATATAAAAGTGATTGAGTCCTAGTTTCGACCAGAAATTAAGTGTTTGCGTTTCTAAAGCCGCTTCCTTTTTCGTTTTAAAATAAGACAGGGCTATGGCCAAAACGGCAAGGGCTAAAACCAAGTAGCCTAGCCAATGGTTGTTTTGATGAGGGATAGGGAAATGACTGGTAAATCTATTCTCTTCAAAGTTTAAAGGACTATTGCCAAAGGCAAACCAAAAAGATAAAAGAGCCAAAGGAAGTATAGACCATTCAAAAATGCTAAGTCTACTTTTGGTTGTATGATGCTCTTGGCTGTTTCCTCTTTTTAGGAAAACTAAAACAAAGGCCCGCATCATATAATAACCTGTCAATACAGAGGCTAAAATTCCTAAAATAGGGACGATAAGTAGTGTTGAATTTTGGGTTTCTGCCCAATTCCATGTTGAAAGCAAAATAGCGTCTTTGGAAAGGAATCCTGAGAAAAGCGGTAGTCCTGATAAAGATGCTCCACAAATTATAAAGAGAACGGCTAGTAGGGTCTTTTTGGCAAAAAGTCCTCCCATCTTAAACATGTTTTGTTCGTGATGAAAATGGTGTATCACAGCTCCGGCAATTAAGAATAAACCTGCTTTAAAGAATGCGTGTGTGAACAAATGGAAAAGAGCAGCATTGGTGGCTCCTGCTCCCATGGCCATCACCATTAAGCCTAATTGTGAAACAGTGGAGTAGGCCAAAACCTTTTTGATGTCTGATTGGAAAACGGCAGAATATGCGGCCAAAATTGCAGTTAATGCTCCTGTGAAAGCAATGACTTGGCCAGCGGTAGGGGTGAAAATGAAATCTACCCTTGCCAATAAAAATATACCTGCAGCTACCATGGTGGCTGCGTGAATTAAGGCGGAAACGGGTGTTGGACCTTCCATGGCATCAGGAAGCCAAACCTGTAAAGGAAACTGAGCCGATTTACCCACACAGCCACCAAAAAGCATAAGACCTGTTAAGGTTAATATACTGCTTGGTTCATAAACTATAGTGGATAGAGCATCCAGCTCTAAAGTCTCAAATTGAAAATAGACCAAGCCTATTCCTATCAAAAAGCCGGCATCGCCTATTCGATTCATCACAAATGCTTTAAGGGAGGCATTTATAGCTGATTGTTTTTTGTACCAAAACCCAATAAGGAGGTAAGAGCTAAAGCCAACTAATTCCCAAAAAATAAATATGAAGAGTAGATTTCCGCTGCAGACTAAGCCTAGCATGGAAAAAACAAACATATTCAAATA
Organism: uncultured Arcticibacterium sp.; assembly: GCF_964021845.1. Taxonomy (NCBI): domain Bacteria; kingdom Pseudomonadati; phylum Bacteroidota; class Cytophagia; order Cytophagales; family Leadbetterellaceae; genus Arcticibacterium; species uncultured Arcticibacterium sp. Next base: position 239,488 of record NZ_CAXHZC010000008.1, read on the forward strand.
GGCATAATAGAGATTAAACCTATCATCGTCTGCCATGTATTTGTCAGAGAAGAGCTGAACTAAAAGTGCTATAAACTGCACCAAAGCCCACATTAAGAGTGTTAGTTTATTTATAAGAAGACTGGCGGCTAAAGAAGAATTGACAAAACTTACCCAGGTAAATTCAAATAACTCGGTGTCTTTAAAACGACTTAGTAAAACTATGGCAATGATTAATCCTACAAGATTAATACCAATAGACAACGCAGAAGCAATAGTTTTAGAAAAGGTGTTTCTAAAGCTCAAAAGCCCTGCAAAGCCCAATAGATAAAGACTTAAGGTTAAGAAAATGAGTTGGTCTGTTGGCATAAATTAGCGAACCAATTTCGGGCAAATATAGGGCTGATTTTAATACTCTACCAATTTGGTAGAGTAAAGATTTCTTTTGAATTGCAAATTAATCAGAAATGCACATTTTCCGCCTTAATTCCATTAATCTCTTTGGCAAAGTATTAAAACTGAAGCCTACTGACAAAAGGCTGTCACTTCAGTCATCGAATTTTGTGTCATAATTAATCAAAAAAAGAAACATGATATCATTTATTGAAGCATTTAAAAGAGAACTGGCAGACGAAGCAAAAGAAACGAAAAGAATGCTCGAGAGGGTACCTGTTGAAAAGCACCACTGGCAGCCACATCCGAAAAGTATGAAACTAGGAGTTTTAGCCTTTCATCTAGCCGAAATTCCAGATATGATAGAGAAAGCGGTATTGTCTGATAAATGGGATTTTGCGGAGGTAGAATCTTGGGAGGCAAAGGTTTTTGAGACTAACGAGGCATTGGTGCACCATTTTGAAAACTCTGTTAAGAAAGCAAAGGAAGCTTTAGAGCAGTCAAAAGATGAAATTTTGCTTAAAAAATGGAAATTGTGCACTGGTGAAGTGATTCATTTAGAAATGGAAAAGTGGGAAGCTGTACGTCACGCCTTCGGTCAAAACGCACATCACAGAGCACAGTTAGGGGTTTTTCTGAGACTTTTAGATATCCCAATTCCAGGACCTTACGGGCCTAGTGCGGATGAAATGTGATTGAGTTTTTTAACTAAAACTTTATACTCCGAGAAGTTTTTGGAGTCTGTTGCACTTTGATTTTAGATTGGAATTGTGATTTGCTTGACTGGTCTTGTTCTACGTTCACCTTCCGGTGGGGACGTCATTTTTTTATAGTAAAAAAACGAAGCAAAAAAAGCTACACTCTGTAAACTCGCACATTCAAAATTCTAATAGATTGTTGTGGTGTTTTAAGTATTGTGTTAGAATTTTGCTTGTGCTCAAACAGTACAGAGCGATATATGGAATGTGAATTCTTTATTTTCTTTCGGACAGAAAGGTATATAGAATGAATTCCGCTTTGTCAAAATACTGTTTAAAGCACGGTCAGAATTATAGGTGTAATACACGTTCACAATTTCAATTGTTAGTAAAATTCTGATTGTGCAAGTTTATTTTGGCACATGGTTTTTGCTGACTTTTTGCCTAAACAAAAAGTCAGGCATGCTCGGCGAGGGCAGCGAAAGAATTGGTATTTAAGTATTGTTTTTCTGAAAAAAGTAAGAAAATGCTATGCAAGCATCTAATATGCGTATTAAGATTGATTTTCGTATTTTCGGAAATCAATCTTTTAAAAGCCCAATGACAATAGACGCGAAAAACCCTGACGATTATATCTCAAAAGTACCTGAGGAGCGTATTTCAGCCATGACGAAACTGAGAAATGTCATACTTGAAAACATTCCTGAGGGATTTGAAGAATGTATGAATTATGGAATGATTGGGTATGTGGTGCCGCATTCTATTTTTCCTTTGGGGTATCACTGTGACCCTAAATTACCGCTGCCTTTTATGAATATTGCTTCGCAAAAGAATTTTGTGGCGGTGTATCACAGCGGCATTTATGCCGATCCTGAACTAATGGATTGGTTTGTGAAAGAATACCCAAAGTACAATAGCCGAAAACTGGATATGGGGAAGTCTTGTATACGTTTTAAGAAACCAGATGAGATTCCTTTTGAGTTAATTGGGCAATTAGCCTCAAAAATGACTGTGAATCAGTGGATAGAAATGTATCAAGAGAAGATTAACCAACCAGGCAAAAAGAAAGCCTGATTGGCCAAATTAAATTTACAATTCCAAATTCTCCACAATAATAGCACTTGCACCACCACCACCGTTACAGATAGCCGCCATGCCGTATTTTGCTTTTTTCTGTTTCAGTACATTAAGAAGTGTTACCACTATTCTACTACCCGAATTTCCTAATGGGTGACCTACTGCTAATGCACCACCGTGGATATTTACTTTCTCAGGACTTACTTCTAAAACTTTCATAAAGGCTAAAGGAACTACCGCAAAGGCTTCGTTCACTTCAAAGTATTCAATGTCTGAAATACTCAGACCCGATTTTTCTAAAACTTTTTTCGCAGCTAGAACAGGAGAGGTAGTGAAAAACATGGGGTCTTGCTCAGCTTCTGCATAGGCTATTATCTTGGCCTGTGCTTTAAGTTCTTTGACTTTAATAGTTTCGCCATCGGCTAAAATCATGCTGCTAGCACCATCACTCATTGGGCTTGAGGTGGCTGCTGTAACAGTTCCGTCTTTTGAAAACGCAGGCCTTAGCGTTCTCATTTTCTCAAAGTTAGCCTTAGAGAATGCTTCGTCTTGCGTTAAGAATTTTGGTTCTCCTTTTCTACTTGGGATTTCCATCGGGATAGCCTCTTCATTAAAAGTGCCATTTTCCCATGCTGTGGCACATCTTCTATATGATTGTTCCGAAAAATCGTCTTGTTCTTCTCTTGTGATTTCGTGTTTTTCAGCGGTTTTGTCACCGCAAAGTCCCATTAAACAGTTATTGTACACATCCGTCAATCCGTCTTTTCCAAGGCCGTCAACTAATGTTTTGTCGCCAAAACCCACGCCAAATCTTGCATTTGGCACGTAATGAGGAATGTTGGACATGCTTTCCATGCCTCCCGCTATTCCTATGTTTACATCGCCTGCTTTTATTCCATTGGCTAAAATGCTGATGGCTTTCATACCAGAAGCACACACTTTATTTACCGTGGTAGCACATACCGCATCTGGCAAGCCTGCGGCTTTTGAGACCTGTCTTGCGGGTGCTTGACCTAGATTGGCAGATATTACATTTCCAAAAACAATGGCTTCAATGTCTTCAGGAGAGACATTTGATTTTTTTAGCGATGATTCTACACTCTTTTTGCCAAATTCAATGGCCGAAACTTTGCTAAGAGCACCGCCATAACTTCCTATGACAGTACGGCTACTTCCTAAAATAAATACGTCTTTCATTTTTATTTGTTGATTTCTTATTAGTCTTGTAAAAATAGAGTTTAAACTTCTTTTTATATCATATAAAGGAATCGACTTTTGTTTTTTAAGCACCAAAACCCAATTGAAGTGAAATATAGAAAACTAGGAAAGACAAATATTGAAGTATCAGAAATTAGCCTTGGAACATGGCAAGTAGGCGGAAAATGGGGAGAGCCATTTGACTGGGCTTCTGCAGATAAAATTTTGAATGAAGCTGTGGAAGGTGGAGTTAATTTTATAGACACGGCAGATGTCTACGGAAATGAAGTAGGCGAAAGTGAAAAGGCTGTAGGGAAGTTTGTCAAAAGCAGGTCAGAGAAGATTTTCGTGGCAAGCAAATGTGGTAGACAGCTGAGTCCGCATAATAATGAAGCTTATAAACCAGCCGTTTTAAGAAAGTTTGTAGAAGATAGTTTGAGCCGAATGGGCTTAGAGACTCTTGATTTGATTCAGCTACATTGTCCGCCAACGGAGGTTTTTTACAGACCAGAAGTTTTTGAGCTTTTTGATAGATTAAAAGAAGAGGGAAAGATTCAGAATCTTGGAATTAGTGTAGAAAAAATAGAGGAGGCGTTAAAGGGAATAGAGTTTGAAAACGTAAATACTGTTCAAATCATCTTCAACATGTTCAGGCAACGCCCATCGGAGCTCTTTTTTGAACAGGCGAAAAAGAAAGACATAGGTGTAATAGTAAGAGTGCCTTTGGCTAGTGGTTTGTTGACGGGTAAGTTTTCAGCGAATTCCAGTTTTGGCGAAGGCGACCACAGACAGTTTAATAGAAACGGAGAGGTATTTGACAAAGGAGAAACCTTTGCCGGAATAAACTATGATTTAGGTTTGAAAGCTGTGGAAGAATTGAAAGCAGTTTTTCCAAATCAAAGTAACTTGGCTCAAGTAGCCCTGAAATGGATTTTAGGTTTTGATGCAGTAAGCTGCATTATTCCTGGAGCTAGTAGGATGGAACAGGTCACCTCGAATTTAGCTGCCTCAGAAATTCCAGCGATAAGCTCAGAACAAAATAAAGCTGTCAACAGAATTTACGAGAAGTACATAAAAAAGAGTGTGCATCAGCTTTGGTGAAATTTGCTTTAAAATGACTAATTTGCGTAGAAGAAGAAAGTACATTTTATGAGTGAAGTAAAAGAGAAATTGCTGTCTCAAATTGTTGGAATAGAAAATGAAGGTTTCTTACAAACCTTATCGGATATGCTTTCTAGTGTAGACTCAGAAGGTGTTTATCAACTTTCAAGGCAGCAAAATCTAGATATTAATGAATCCTTAGAGCAAGTAAAGAACGGAGATGTAGTGTCTCATGAAGGTTTATTTGCTAGATTAAGGGCAAAATGAGGGTAGTTTTATGGTCAATAAAAGCATCTTTAGAACTAGAAAAGATTACAGACTATTGGCTGAAAGAAATCATTCAAAAAAGTACAGCAAAAAAGTTCTAAATGAAACTGAAGCTATTATCAATCATCTGCAGAGAAATCCTGAACTAGGTATTAAAACAAGTTCGTCCTCAGTGAGAATACGTTTGGTTTTGAATAACTTCTATGTTTTCTATTCCTGGGATGAGTCAAGACTTTTTATTTTAAAGTTTTGGGATACTCGACAGAATCCGAATAGTAATGAATACCTGAATTGACCCAACTATTTTTTTTGGTCTTAGGGCGAGCAAAATGAGTTGTTGAAATTCACTTCAATTAAACATCCAAAACAAAAGCTCCTTTCTCACCAATTCTGCTTTTGGTTTCTTGGGTAATGTATCGCTTTTGGTCAACCTGCTGTGGAAGGTCTCTGGCACAGAAATAACTATGGATACTTCGGCGGTCTTTTTGAGTATGGTTTGTGGTGCCGCCATGCCATACATGTGAGTTAAATACCACCACAGAGCCTGCAGGAGCTATTATCAAGGTTTCATCAGGATGTTTTTCAAGTGGGTTTTCTAAGGCATCATTAGGCAGTATGTCTAATTTATGCGTGCCCGGTACAATTCTGGTGGCTCCGTTATTGAAGACGAAATCATCTAAAAGCCAAATGGTGTTGCACACCTTGTATTCGCCATTAGCTACGGTGTTTCCCCAGTCTACATGAAGTTTTTGTAAGCCTTTACCTGGTTTGGCGGCTCTATAGTTTAGGGAGGAGAGTTTGTAGGCTTTGCCAATTACGGTTTCAATAGTAGCTAAAACTTTTGGATGCATATAAAATTGGTCAAAGACCTTCCCTTTGTTAACCAAATCAGCCAGCCGGTCAACGCCATCTTCTGTTGGGTGCCGAATGTATTTAGAATCGAAAAGTTCAGAGCCCGCTTTTTGGCCTTCATTGGCAAGTAATTCATCAATTTTATCATTGACTTCTTTTACTTCTTGGCTGTTTAGTAATTGACCGAGGTTTAAGAAACCATCACGGTCTAGCGTTTCTATTTCTTTTTGGCTAAGCATTAATAGGGTATAGTTTTGTAGTTCCTAAGTTCGTTATCTCTTCTATCTTTTTCAAAAGATTTGAAAAAAAAATAGCTGGGAAACTTTTAGCTTCTATGTAGCTGGAAAGAGATTTTTTTAATTAAAACAGTTCCAAAGTTTTCCACCCACTTCTACTATTAGGAACATTCTTTTTTATATTTGCCCACGATGGAACAGTTCGTAGTATCAGCACGAAAATATAGGCCGGTAACCTTTGATTCTGTAGTGGGTCAAAGTCACATTACTACCACGCTTAAGAATGCAATTAAGACGGAGCACCTTGCTCAGGCGTTTCTTTTTTGCGGACCAAGGGGGGTGGGGAAGACTACTTGTGCTAGAATTTTGGCTAAAACTATAAATTGCCAAAACGTAGGTGCCGATACGGAGCCATGCAATGAGTGTACGAGTTGTAAAAACTTTGCTCAAAATGCCTCTTTTAATATCCATGAGCTGGATGCTGCCAGTAATAACTCTGTAGAGGATATCAGAAACCTTATAGACCAAGTTCGTTTTCCTCCACAAGACGGGAAATTTAAAGTCTATATTATTGATGAGGTTCACATGCTATCTTCAGCAGCATTTAATGCTTTTTTGAAAACATTAGAGGAGCCACCATCTTATGCTATTTTTATTTTAGCTACTACGGAGAAGCATAAGATTCTCCCAACGATATTAAGCCGTTGTCAAATATTTGATTTCAATAGAATTCAGATTAAAGACATGGCAAATCATTTGGCTCAAATTTCTACAAAAGAGGGTATTGATTCGGAGCCAGAGGCCTTGGAGCTTATTGCTCAAAAAGCGGATGGAGGACTAAGGGATGCTCTGTCAATGTTTGATTTGAACGTTACGTTCTCTACAGACAAGAAACTTACTTATGCGGAGGTTTTAGAGAATCTTCACGTTTTAGATTATGACTATTACTTCAAAATTACCGATGCTCTTTTTGACGGCGATTTATCAGAAAGTTTATTGGTTTTAAATGAAATCTTAGAAAAGGGTTTTGATGGACACCAGTTTGTAACTGGTTTAAATGGTCACTTTAGAAATCTTTTGGTAGGAAAAGACGCTAGAACCATCGATTTGATGGAGGTATCTACTTCTGTAAAGCAGAAATATCTAGATCAGACTAAAAAGCTGTCGCAAGGTTTTTTAATGTCTGCTTTGAGTATAGGTAGCCAAGTTGATTTGTCTTATAAATCAGCTAAAAACCAACGACTCCATGTGGAAATAGGCCTCATGAAAATGGCCAGTATCTCTCAGGTACTTAATTTAAGCACGCTTCCAAACGGGGAGGCTGAAAAAAAAAACTCAACTAGTGTAGCTTCGGCGGAGGCTTCTGCTCCAAAAGAGCTTCCCAAAGCCCCAAGTGCTGTAAAATCAAGTACACCTGTAGCAGGTGCTAGACCAAAGTTTAAGTCTTCAAAATTACGTTCAACAGTAGATTTGGAGGAAGAAGTACTTAAAACGGAGGTCAAAGCCGAGGTTAAAAAAGTAGAAACGCAGGAAGTCGTTTCTAATAAACCATATACTTTTGATGATGTAAAAGGGGCTTTAACAGCTTGTACCAAAATAATGGAGCGTCAAAGCCAGCAAATGATTTTGAAAAGTAATTTTGACCTAAGTGAAGATGGAATAATTACTTTGAAGTTAGTGAATCAAACTTTAATGGATTTGTTTGATGAGTCAAAACAAGATATTCTTGATTTTGTGCGTAAGCAGATTCAGAATACTTCTTTGCAACTTACGGCTATTTTAGTGGCAGCAAAGAATGAAGGGAAACCGCGTACAGAGCAAGAAAAATTTAAGGCAATGTTAGAAAAAAATCCAGCTCTTAAAGATTTTAAAGACGAATTAGGCTTAGACCTTATTTATTAGTCTGGGCAACCACCAATTTCCGTTTCAAATACAGTACCTGGCTCTATTTTAAATCCAGGATTCATCTGAATGTAGCTAGATTTTAATTTTACTTTAGAAAGTGAACCTGTGAATTCTGAGTTTGTATTTATAGAACTTTCTGCTGTTCTACTTATACTTTGAGAAAAGCTAGCTGCATTGATATTTAATTCATCAGGACATGGATAGGCTAGTTTCACCAACCAAAAATCTGCTCCACCTTTGTTGTTATTTAAATCACCATCACTAGAATAGGAGTGTCCTGAAATAAGTAGCCCACCGTCCACCGTTCCGGTAATACTTGTAGGGCTTTCATAGCCACTTCCACCTAATATGTTTATCCATTGGGTTCCGCCAAAGGGTATTATTTCACTGACTAAAACATTTGACGTATCGGGTTCTGGACCTACTAGCCAATCAGAAAAGGTTTCGCCTACCACTATGGGTTGGAAGGTGGATTGGTTAAAATACATATCAGAAGCAAAGTCATTTTCAACTCCTCCGACGGAGAAGCTAGTGATGTTAGAGCCTCCGATGTCAACATTTTTCACCCAAAAATCTAAGCCTCCAGCATTTCCTGGGGCATTACTGCTTGAGCCTAATATAAGAAATTCGTTATTTTCATTTAAAATCACACGTTCGGCAAAGTCATCACCAGTGTTAGCATAAAACTTGGTCCATTGCTCAGTGCCAGATGCATTTATTTTAAAAAATACCATGTCTAAACCAAGTGAGGTGTGACTTTGACTGTTTATGGTGTGAGAGTAACTATCTCCCAAAACATAATATTCGGAGTTTAACTCTATTATATCAGCCGCAAATTCATCTTCAACCCCACCGAAGGTTTTAGACCAAACCTGATTTCCTAAGGCATCGGTTTTTACTACCCAAAAGTCTAAGCCATTTGTAACTACATTCTTTGTAGAGTGGAAAATATATCCTCCGTCTGAGGTTTGTTTAACTTTGCCTTTGAAGCTTGGGTTACCTCCGAAATGCGTTTTAAAAGCGGTACTACCGTTATTATTAAGTTTTAAAAGCCAAACTCCGGTTTGATTAAAATCACCAGATGTAGAATCCACATAACATAGTATAATAAGACCTCCGTCGGTAGTAGTGGCAATATCCGCAGGAATATCATTTCCTGTGCCACCAAAAGTATGAGACCAATTAATGGTGCTGCCGTCAGATGTTAGTTTTGCTACATAAATGTCGGAAAGCCCTTTATTAGCAGGGATATCTCCAGAAATATGCGAAAATGTACTCCCAGAAATAAAAATGTCTCCCTGAAAGTTTTGAGTAGAAATTAGGTCGAAATCATCTGCGGAACCGCCTATATTTTTTTGCCAACTCAAAGTAGGAGCTTGAGCCAAAGCTTGAATACCGCATAGGGTAATCAACAAAGTGTGAAGTAGATTTTTTTTCAATTATTAGGAAACTTTTATAAGAAAAACTGACAAACAGACTTAAAAGTATCTAAATCACGCAAAAAAAAGTTATAGATAGTACGTTTTTTTTATAATTAGGCTCAAAGTCGACTTTTGTCATAACGAAATGAGCTTTCCTATTTATGAACTAAACAGGCTTCTTTCAAAATTTTAATGAAGTAGCAAATTGGGTTTTGGATAGACACAAAAAGAGGCTGTCTCAAAAGGGCAGTCTCTTTTTTTATGTTTAAATTTTTGTAAC
>NZ_CAXHZC010000009.1:0-155704 GCF_964021845.1 uncultured Arcticibacterium sp.
ACACGGCAACATGTAGCAGCTCATGTGGTACATCAGGAAATAGTAATACAGTTACAATTGAACAAGGTGCAACTCCATCTGCCCCAGTAATCACTTCTGACAAAGTTCAGATCTGTGGTACAGAGAAAGTCACCATCACAGCAAGCAGCTGTACCGGTAGTCTTCTGTGGAGCACAGGAGCCAATACAGCAACTATTTCTGTAGGAGCTGGTTCTTATTGGGCTAAGTGTGTTACTGATTGTGGAACATCTGAAGGAAGTAACATTATTAAAATAACTAAAGTAGGAACACCAAATACGCCAGTAGTAACCTCTGATAAAACAACTGTTTGCGGAGAAGAAAAAGCTAGCTTAATGGCTCTTGGATGTAACTATAATTATGTTTGGAGTAACGGAGCTACTGGGGATGTGATTTCGGTAGGAGCAGGAACTTATACAGTGAAATGTGTAAATGAATGTGGAGAAAGTAGTGATTCAAATCCAATTGTTATTGGAAATGGAATCTTGCCTAATCCGCCAACCATTGAATCAGACAAGGATCAAGTTTGTGGAACGGATAAAGCAACACTTTCTGCAACTAACTGTAATGGCACGGTAACATGGAGTACTACTGCAACTGGCACTACTATTCAAGTAGGAGCAGGAACTTACACAGCTACATGTCTTAGCTCATGCGGAACATCTGGAGTTAGTAATGTGGTAACTATTGGAGGTGGAGACGCACCAAACGCACCAAACATTACTACCAATAAGACGCAGGTTTGTGGAATTGAAAAAGCGACACTTACAGCAACGGATTGTAGTGGAACAGTAACATGGAGTAACGGCGATACTGGCCTGACTATACAAGTAGGAGCAGGAACTTATACTGCAACGTGTGGTAGTTCATGTGGAACATCGGGTAATAGTAATGAGGTGACAGTAGGTGGTGGAGTTACACCAAATGCACCTACGATTTCTGCAAATGATACACAAATATGTGGTTCTGAGAAGGCAACGTTGACAGCAGAAAATTGTAGCGGAACAGTAAAATGGAGTACTGGAGCAACGGGCACTACTATTCAAGTAGGTGTAGGAACTTATACAGCTACCTGTAGCAATACATGTGGTGCATCAGGTGATAGTAATGAGGTGACAATAGGTGGTGGAACTACACCAGTAGCACCAACACTTACTTCAAATGCAACAGAGGTTTGTGGCACAGATAAAGCAACACTTACTGCTGATTGTAATGGTACTGTAGTATGGAGTACAGGAACAACTGGTCTTACTATTCAAGTAGGAACAGGAACTTACACGGCTACATGTAGTAATGCATGTGGTACATCTCCAAACAGTGATGCGATTACAATAGGTACCGGCTCAACACCAATAGCTCCAAATGTGTCTTCAGATAAAACAGAGGTTTGTGGTACGGATAAAGCAACTTTAACGGCTACTAACTGTTCTGGAGTGATCAAATGGAGTACGGGTGAAACAGGAGCAACTATACAGGTAGGAGCAGGGACTTATTCGGCAACGTGTACTAGTGCTTGTGGCTTATCTGATAAGAGTTCAGATTTAGTTATCAATAATGTAGAAACACCAGAAGCACCAGTTGTTTCGGCTGCGAAGTTTGAAATATGTGGAGATGAAAGTGTGACACTAACAGCGGTTAACTGTACTGAAACAATACTATGGTCAACAGGAGCGACTGGAGCTTCCATATCGGTCAATCTTGCTGGAACTTACTCCGCTGTTTGTAAAGGAACATGTGGTGATAGCCCAGTGAGCAATAAAGTTCAAATTATTAAAACAAGTGTGCCTAATACGCCAATCATCACTACAGACAGAGTAAATGTTTGTGGAGAAGAGAAGGCTACGTTGAAAGGTATAGGTTGTGATTTTGAATATGTTTGGAGCAATGGAGCTACAGGTGAAATGATTCAAGTAGGAGCAGGTTCTTACACCGTTAAATGTGTAAACAGTTGTGGTGAGAGTGCACCTTCGGGAGTTATAGAAATAGGAAGTAATGGTAATCCATCACCTCCAAGAATACTTGCAAACAAAACAAGCTTATGCTTACCAGATTCAGCTATGCTTATTGGAGATGTTTGTACAGGAACTGTCAAATGGAGTAATGGAGCAATTGGCGATACCATCTATGTAGCTCAAGCTGGAACATACACAGCTACATGTTCGAACGCATGTGGAACTAGTATGCCTTCTGAAAGCAAGGTCATTACTTCTGGTGGTAAGCCATCAGCTCCGGTAGTATCGACTACCACTAATAAGATATGTCCTAGTGAGAGTGCTGTAATTACAGCATCGGGTTGCAATGGTACATTGACTTGGAACACTGGAGCCATTACTGCATCTATTGTGGTTGATTCCGCTGGAACATATTCTGTGAAGTGTACTAATACTTGTGGTACTAGTGATAGTTCTGAAGGAATTATTATAGAAGACAAGTTTAACGGATGTGGTACTTGTGATGTAGTGAAACCAATTATTACCGCTAGTGCATTAAGTCTTTGTGAAATAGCTGATGTGACATTATCTGTTGATAATTGTAACGGAGCAGTTATTTGGTCTTCTGGTCAAACAACAAGCTCTATCACAGTAAGGCCATTTACTACCACGAAATACACTGCCATCTGTAAAGAAGGAGCTAATTGTATAAGTGTGTTGTCAGATCCAGTAACTATTACGGTAGGTGCTGCTAACAAACCAACATTAGCCTGCAGTACAGACCTGGTTTGTCCTGGAGAGTCTGTAACGCTTAAAGCTTACGGATGTGACGGTATTGTTACATGGTCTACTGGAGCTACTGGAAATACAATTTCAGTAACCTTAGATGAGAATACGAAATACTCAGCATTCTGTACTAATGGCATATGTGTGAGCGAAAGTGCTGATTCCTTAGAAATAGCAGTTGGCTTGCCAAACAAACCGTTCATTAGCTGTAAGAACTCTTCAATCTGTATTGGTCAAACGGCTTCCTTAACAGGAACAGGATGTACGGGTACTATTGTATGGTCAACAGGTGATGAAGGTGGAGTATTAGCTATTAGCCCAACAGAAGCAGGTGTTTATAAGTACACTGCCATTTGTAGGTCTAACATTGGTGACTGTGTGAGTGATACATCAAATGAAATAACAATTAGCGTAGGAGCGACAGTGTCTAAGCCTACCGTGGTTGCTGATATTTCTAATGTGTGTCCTTTTGAAACGGTTGATTTAAGTAGTGCAATGATAAGCTCGCCTAACGGAAGCTTTGAATTCCATACAAGTAATTCAATCAACGCTCCGATTGTAACCAACATCGGAATGGTATCTGAAGGAACGTTCTATGTCTTTGAGAGAAGTAAATTAGGATGTTACAGTGAGGCGGCCGCCATTAATGTTTCCATCACAGAATGTGAAGGGGACCCTGTGGTAATCGATTCTACGCAGTATGTTGATATTGCTGTAAGCAAAACAGGTTCGGCAAGTACGGTGGATGTTGGTGATACTGTTACATACACAGTAGCAGTGAAAAACCTAAGCACATTCCCGGCAACCGGTGTAGTAGTGAGAGATATACTTCCAGGTGGCTTAGCGTTTATCTCTGCAAGCAGTAATGCAAGCTTTGTAAACGGAATAGTGTCTACCAGTATAGACTCGCTGAAAGCTGGAGAAAGTGTAAGCATAACTTACCTATCTAAAGTATCTGCAGCTGGTAAGATTGTTAATAAGGCTGAGTTACTTGAGCTTGACCAAATTGACAACACCCTTTCTAACAATGTAAGTGAGTTTGTTATCAATAATCCGATTGACGGAAACTTGATTGGACTATCTAAAGTTGTTGGAGACTTTGTAAGCCTTGGAAATAACCAGTTCGAAGTGCCATACACCATTTATGTTTCTAACATGGGAGGTGGCGTTCTAAACAATGTTCAGGTAACTGACGATTTGGATAGAACATTTGGTAACGGAGCGGTAATAGTTAGTGATACCATGGAAGTAACTACCACAGGAACATTAACTGCTAATCCGAACTTTACGGGTAGAATAGATGGTCAGTCGCTGTTAGTTGACTCACTGAGTACATTGGCTGTGGGAGATAGGTTTAGCATTGACTTTAAAGTGATAGTAGATATTTCTGGAGCAAGTACAGACCAATACTTCAACTCTGCCATGGCAGAAGCAGGAGTAGATTCTAACAAAGTTTCTGATACATCTACAAACGGATTATTGGCTGACCCTGATAATGACGGTGACCCAAGAAACAACGATGAAGCAACACCAGTTAAATTTGAGGTTGATAGTCTTACTTCTAATCCGGCAATTGCGGTTGGACTTAGTGTGGTGGATGCTGAAAAGTATGATGACCTTAGCTATGACATAACTTATAGAGTGATGGTTAAGAATATCGGTAATGTTGACCTTGACAGTGTTCAGTTAATTGATAGTCTATTGTTAACATTCAGCGATACCCTTGATTTCCAAATAGTGGGTACTCCGGTGGCAAATAATAATGGACAGCTTACTATTAATACTAACTATGACGGTAAAACTGACAATAACCTGTTAGTGGCTGATAGCAATAGTATCTTGCAAGTTGGTCATACGGATAGTGTATTCTTTACGGTAAGACTTTACCATGAAGGTCATGCTGGTCCATATAATAATTATGTAACAGCAGTAGGGCATGGTGCAGATAGTACAGTGACTGATAACTCTAACGATGGTGAGGATATTAACCCTGGTGATTCATCGCCAACGGTCATCAATCTTCCAATCTCTTCCGATGTTCTTCTGGTAATGCCAGGTGGTTTCTCACCAAATGGTGACGGTGTGAATGACACTTGGAAATTAAGTATGCCAACTGGGCTAAGAATCACGGACCTTGAAGTATATAACAGATGGGGTCACTTAGTTTGGAGACCTGATAACATTGATGACCTAGAAACGGTTATTGAGTGGGACGGTAGTTCAAATCAAGGAATGAGATTTGACAGTGAAGAGTTTGTTCCAGACGGTACTTACTTCTATAACATCAAAACGGATAGTGCTGGTAAGCCACTTGTTGGTTACATTACCATAGCGAGATAATATAAACCTAAACTTTAGACCTAGAGTCCGTCAAAGCTTTGCTTTGGCGGACTTTTTTTGTGTTAGAATATGAAAAAGAATCTAATTCCTCCTAACTGAAATTAAGGGATAGTGCCTATCAATACTATGCTCATAAGGGTTAGTTATTTTAAAGCTACCTATTCGCTGTTTTTAACAAGGTTTTGGGTGCTTAATTAGAATAATGGTAGCGGTAGCTTATAAAGGTGTATAAGGGCCTCGAAAAGCCACATTTTCCCTTCGGAATTTATACGCTTAAAGCATTGAAGAAAAATTAAGAAGGATAAACCTCAGGAGTAAGGAAGAAAAAACTGCTAATGGTTTTGTTGGTAGGGCTAACTTGCCTGAAGAGCTTTGTGAACCAATTCAAATTTAAAGTTTAGGTAAGCATGGCATTATAATATGCTTTTTTGACTCTTTTGAGAAAGTCTTAGTGTGCTCTGTTTTGACAAACAGAAATTACAAGAATATTTGCAGCTCGACAGATTTTATATATAATCAAATTAGCATTTCTGCTAAATGTTTTATTCAGTCAATGGCTTGGCTGGTTTGGAAAGAAAGATAGCATTTCCCATAAGAATTTTTCCATCTTCCATAATACCTCTGAATAAGGGATTTATAGCAAACTGATGAACTACGCCATTACCGAAAAAATAAGTGCCTAATATAAAAGAATCATTTAAGAAAGTCCTCGCATTTTTGCCAACAAAACCACTTAAGTGGTCGTCAGCGTTAATAGTAGAGGGTAAATAGGTCTTAGAATTTTTTAAGGCATACTTTGGAATGCCTGTTAGATTAAAGTTAAGCCCATCTTCTAATCCAAAGCGTAAAGAACTAGCATTGTCAATTTCGGTGTTGAACATGGCACCTTGAATTAAATTAAAGGGTTTGTTTTTGTCTGTTGAGTATTTGATTTCGTCCGTATTTATTTCTGCCAGTTTGCCAATATCTAATAATTCACTAATAGTAATTCCACCTTCCAATAAAATCAATTTTCCACCTTCCGCAAGCCACCTTTTAAACCTTTCCTCATCCATTTTTAGCCTGTTATAGTTTCCGTTAGAAACAATGAGAACATCAAAATCACTAAGGGTTATATTCTCGAAACCTTGTGTCGATATTTCAGAAAAAGGGAAAGAGAGGTGTTTATCTAAGTAAAATAAGAGGTCTCCAAGTTCTTCTTCAAAAACACCAGGACCTACCAGAACCGCGACTTTGGGTTTGCTTAGAAAGCTTAAATTTTTCTTTTTAAGCAGCTTAAGATCTGCTTTTCTTAAGTTTTGTATATCAAGTTTATAGGATTTGGCCCTTTCTAATAAGCTCTCAAAAATGTCTTTATTGCTGTTTTTGTTGATAACAAGAACACCTTCATCCACATTTATTATGGCTTTCATTTGAAGAGCCTCCGAAAGAAAGGCCGTGGAGGCAGCTGAGTTTAACGTTATAGAAAATGCTAAATAATCAAGCTCTACCACTTCGTTTTCCATTTGCAGTAGATGTAGCCCTTTGTTGATAGTAAAGCTGTCAGAGACGGCGTATGCCTTAATATGATGCAAGTATGGTATCGCCCAGCTGCTGATGTCATAAGTTTTGGTAGCGTTCATTGCAGTTTCAGGTTCAAAGAGAACCCTTACGAGTCTACCCTTGGGCTGGAAAGTGGAAATGATCAAATCATTTCTGTTTACCATGAAAGAATCAAGACGATTGAGGTGAAAATTATAGCCTTCTAATACTTTAGATTCATGAGCATAGTGGTACGTAATACCGTTGTTATCAAGAAGCTGGATTAAAGCTGGAGTTTTTGCTTTAGGCGTATTTTTGATTACAAAGTTTTTGTAAAAGCCGTTTCCTTTTTTTTTGGTGTAACTATGAAAATTCTGAAAGCTGCTTATGATATGTGTTTTATTTCTGAAGGCTGTTTCGTATAAGCTTTTTGCGGTGTAAAAGTGTTTATCAATTCTTTTTGTCAAAGTCAGCGTGTCTCCATTATTTTGGATGTACATTAATCCAGCCGCTTCGCCACCACCTTGCTCTAGTGTAAGCCCAATGGCCCCATTAAACGTAGCATAGGTATCAGCATAAGATGGATACAGGAGGTCAAATTCCTTTTTAGAGAAGTAGTCCCACTTTTGATTTTCAAAACCTTGTTCTAGATCTTTCCCAATAGTTTCTAAAATTTCTTTTTGATAAGGTTCCACAGCCTCATGTAGTGGTTCGGCTGCTGGTGGGAAAAAGTAACTCTTATTGGGTTCCATTTCATGAAAGTCGGCATGAAGGTGCGGCATCCAAGAATTGTAAAGAGCTAGCCTTTGTTTGCTTTCTTTTTGAACCTGCCACACCCAATCCCTATTTAAGTCACTCAAATAATGGTTGTACCTTCCTTGCGGCCAAGGTTTCTGATGTTCGGTGGCTTTTTCGTTATACAGGCTGTGATTATGATGAACAGAGCTATACCACTGCACGTAGTGCTCCCTACCATCTGGATTTAGGCACGGGTCTACTATGATAATTTCTGAGGGAGAGGTATTCCTAGAAGCTAAATAATGCATGTATTTCAGGGCAGCTTCAGAGCTAGATGCTTCATCACCATGAATGTTGAAACTATACCAGGTAATTAAAACGTCTTCCGTACTTTTTTCGCCTTTATAAATTTCAATGTTGTTAAGATGGTTTTCACGTAGTGATTCAAGTTTTTTTAAGTTGGACTCATTCGTATGAATTATCACAAAAAGGTTTCGACCCTCTTCTGTCTTTCCGTAGTTTATTTTTTTGAACTGGTGTGGGTTAGAATTGACCAGATAATCACAATACCGCTCAATATCAGCATGGAAGGTAAAACGCGAACCTAATTCATAATCTAAAAACTCAGACGGGGTAAAGGCATTTTGGGCGTTTATCGAAACGAACGCCAAAAGACCAATAAGGGTGTAAATTATTTTTCTCATTTTTTTAAGTACTCAAAAGTACAATAATTGGCTTGAAAGGCCATATTTGATGTATTTGAGAATTGGATGGAAAAATAAATGAAATATTTTTAGCCAGAAGTTGTGTAATCCAAACCCATGCTTTACTTTTGCATCTCAATTCGGAAACGAGTTGAGACATAATGTCAAAAACAGGTAAGTTTTTACGCTTCTTGCAACGAATTATGGGACCAGTCGGCCCGTTCGTCTAGCGGTTAGGACACGGCCCTTTCACGGCTGAAACACGGGTTCGATTCCCGTACGGGTCACGAAGCCCTCTTGAGAAATCAGGAGGGCTTTTGACATTTTAGGAGTTTTGTTTTTTGTCCTCACTGCCTGCCCCACACTATCGGGTCAAGAACAAAACCTGAGGGATAGGAGATAAATTCTGATTTTTGAGAAAACTTAAGAAGTCAAGAATTCGTAAAGTTCCCCTCAGCCGTGTCTCGCATGCGGACTCTGCTGTACTTCTATTTTTGATACGGTAATTTTACTTCATGGCTACAAAAGTAAAATGCAATAAAATACAACATTTATGCAGTAGTGCCGCAGAGTCCACTCTGGCGAGACTCTAATAGAGGAAAATCAATACAACCAAATTATAAAGAGGTAATGGAAGTTCTAACAAACAAGAAACCAGAAA
The DNA here is from genome assembly GCF_964021845.1 of uncultured Arcticibacterium sp. Lineage (NCBI taxonomy): Bacteria > Pseudomonadati > Bacteroidota > Cytophagia > Cytophagales > Leadbetterellaceae > Arcticibacterium > uncultured Arcticibacterium sp. Next base: position 8,700 of record NZ_CAXHZC010000009.1, read on the forward strand.
TTGACTGTGAATAAATTAAATAAAACTCTTTGGTATTCAATTCCATTTACAATTTTCGTTGACGATCTGATGCATTGTTACCTATCGGGGGAATATAATATTATAGACGAAGGAAGCTCTGTAATCAATCATATCAAAATGATTATAGCTGGCTTTGCAATGACTCTTATTTGGGATTTTTTTACTTATTTGGCATATGTTTTAGTACTATCTATAGCTCATATTGAAATAAGCAAATCAAGACTAAAAAATCAACTTCAATGGTTTCCATTTTTTTATGGATTGCTCTTGCTTTTTGTTAGTTTGATAATGACCTATGTATTTAGGACAGGAACAGACAGTAATAAACTACTTTTTTTTCTAGGCCACTTTTTTGCTGGTTTTTTTCAGGGCTTGTTGGTTTGGAGGGTTTTCAGACATTCTTAGTATCTATTTCTCCGCTGTGCAAGGTCTTCTACCTTGTACGTGTGACAGGCGGTCTTCCCACAGATCTTAAGGGATTCCTTATATTTCCCTGCCACATTGTCTCCTAAAAGGCACACTGTGGTATTTCACCATACCTGTATTCAATATACTAAAACAAACGTCAGTTTATCCAAATTGCTATTGATTCTCATAAAAATAACCGTAGCTATAAATCGTAGTCAGAAAAGCTCCATGCCTTATAAATCCATTTTCCTTTTAGCCCTTATAGCATTTTCTTGTTCCAAAAATATGGAAGTAGCACCGGCTAAGAATTATCTAGAAAAATGTGTTATTCAGCAGGACACAAAACTAAATTATGGCTCTGTAACTACGGATGAAATTTCCCTCAGGCGTGTCTCGCATGCGGACTCTGCAGTACTTTTATTTTTGATACGGTAATTTTACTTCATGGCTACAAAAAGTAAAATGCGATGAATAACAAGATCCGCTCTATCTGTGTGTTTTTCACGACAAAGGTTAATTATTTGGTTTGAATTGAAGTTCTAGAACATGCTCGCCAGACTTTATGATATTTATTTAAAGACGACTAAAGATTTTGAGAAATCAAGAGGGCTTTTGACATTTTAGTTTTTTTTTATTTGTCCTCACCACCTGGCCTACACTGTCCTTCAAATTTATAGTTGGCACATAATTTTATCTAAATTGCCAGTCTACAACCCTAGAATATGAAGCTAACTCTTTTTAAAGCCTTTGGAATAATATTGCTTTTTAGTTCATGCCTTATTGGACAAAACGCTCCTTGGATAGCCTACCCCGAAGCTAATAACCAAGTATATGGTGTTTATCACTTCAGAAAGACCTTTGACTTAGAGAAAGTACCTGACAAACTAAACGTAGAGGTATCTGCTGATAACAGATATAACCTCTTTGTGGATGGGAAGCGTGTTTCTTACGGACCTGCCAAAGGAGACCTTAAAACGTACAAATATGATATTGTTGATATAGCACCATTTCTGAAAAGCGGGAAAAACGTATTAGCTGCGGTGGTAAATAACGCTGGAAAAGATAAACAGATGTCTATTTTTTCTGTTCAAACGGCTTTTATGTTGCGAGCCCAAAAGGAAGAACATCAAGGACTGAATACTAACCAAAACTGGAAGGTGTTTAAGAATGAATCATACTCTCCGGTGACTTACCAAGAGATGCTGTTTACCAACAGATGGTTTTACGGTTACTATGCTTGTGGTCCTGGAGATCGTGTAGATGCTTCTAAATATCCATGGAATTGGGAAAGGGTGGATTATGAGGATAGTGGATGGAAAAACGCCGAAGAATTACGCTTTGAAGGAAAAGAGCCTTGGTCTTTGGTAGCTAGAAATATCCCAGCCATGGCTAATTATGAGGTACTCCCATTGGCAATAAGGCGAAGCAATAATGTCTCGGGGCATAAAGGTTTTTTGAGTGGAGAAAGCACATTGAAAGTTTTGCCTAATACTAAAGCAGAGGTACTATTTGATTTTGAAGATTTTACCATGGGTTACCCTGAATTAAAAGTTAAAGGAGGGAAAGGGAGTAAGGTTAAAATGAAATTTGCGGAAGCTCTTTATGAAGGGGTAAATCTTAAGGCCCATAGAGATTCGGTGGGTTCGCTAACTATGTATGGCGTATATGATATTTATAAACCAGATGGGGGCAATCGAACGTTTAGACCATTATGGAAGCGTACGGCTCGGTACGTTTCTTTAGAAATAGAAACTGAAAATGAAGCCTTAGAAATAGCTGGATTAAAGCTGGAGTATTCAGGATATCCTTATGAGAATATGGCAACATTTGAAAGTGATGATGCTACCGTAAATGAGATTTTTGAGATGAGTCAAAGAACCCTTGAAATGTGTTCCGGCGAAACCTACTATGATACGCCCTATTATGAGCAGCTAAGTTATGGTGGTGATAACCGTCCTATAGGGCACATCTCTATGTTTAATACCACAGACGACCGCCTGTTTAAAGAAGTGATGAGATTGTATTCTCAATCGGTCAACACACAAACTGGCCTAATGAAATCTGCTTATCCATCTAGGTTCGATTTTGACCAAGGTACTTGGTCACTAGCATGGATTCAGAGTTTGAATGATTACCACAATTTCAGGGCAGATACGGAGTATGTTAAGCAGTTTGAGGAGTCTATTGACAATGTTCTCTCTTATTATAGAAGACATACAGATAAGCAGCTAAATATTTTGAATGAGATAAACGTCAAAAACTTTTTAGACTGGAGCATAAGTAAGGGAAACATACCAAGAATGAACGAGGTTGGTGTTTTTAAGCATAACATCATGTTGACTACTTATTACATTCTAACCCTAAACTCGGTAGTGGAGCTTTACGAGAATTTAGGTTTAACAGCAAAGGCCAAGACCTATAGGGCAGAAGCAGATTTACTAAAAAAAGGTGTGAGAGAAAGTTCGTATAATGGAGACTTAGGCCTTTTTAGGGATGAAATGAACAAGGAGATATATTCTCAACACACTAATATCCTAGCCATATTGGCGGATGTGATTCCTGAAAATCAGCAGGAAGACATGCTTAAAAGGGTGCTATCTTATCAAAACTTTGATGAGATGGCGAGTAGCTATTTTTCCTTTTATCTTTTCAAAGCCATGGAGAAAACTAAAAGAGGTGATTTACTCCTTAAAAGTATGGTACCTTGGAACACATACCTTGATAAAGGATACACCACTACGGGCGAAACCGGCTTTGCTTCACATGATAGGTCAGACTGCCACGCTTGGAGTGCACATCCTGCTTACTTTTTCATGAGCTTGGTTGCAGGAATTCAGTCTGCTTCTATTGGTTTTGACGAGGTTTTAGTTTCTCCTAATTTAGGCTCTTTGAAAGAACTCAAAGTAACTTTGCCTAACCCAACAGGCTTAATAAAAGCCGAGTACAAGGTGGTGAAAGGAATATTACAGGCTGAGATAAACCTTCCAGAAGGAATTAAAGGTGATTTTAAATATAACGGGTTTGTACAAGAGCTAAAACCAGGTACTAATCGCTTAGAAGTGTCTTTATAATGTTACGCTAAATTTTCCGTTTCGTAAATTCTTTGGTCTTCTTTGTTGGGTTTTGCCGACAGAAGCTAGGTTTGCTTTTAATACTATTATTCTATTGATAAAATGAAATTCAACTATCTAATTTTTATTGGCCTTGGGCTATTGTTCTCTTGTACTTCTGAAGAAGAACGTCCTAATATCCTCTGGATTTCTCATGAGGACTTCTCTCCAGCTTGGGGCTGCTATGGTGATGAACAAGCTACTACACCAAATATTGACGCATTAGCGGCTGATGGTTATCTGTTTGAACAAGCATTTTCTAATGCTCCTATTTGTGCTCCTGCCAGAGCAACTCTGATTTCGGGCATGTTTGCTACCTCATACGGAACACAGAACTTACGTTCAGAAATACCAAGACCCGAAGGCTTTAAGACTTTGCCCGAATATTTTAGAGAACAAGGGTACTTTACATCAAATAATGCTAAAACAGATTATAATTTTAGTCCGGAAGGGCTTTGGGATGATTTAGGAAATACTGCTCACTGGCGAAATAGAGCTGGAGAGCAGCCTTTTTTTAGTGTTTATAATGCTATGATTACGCATGAAGGCCATACCAATAGATATGTGGCGGAAGATACCAAATCTGTAAATCCAAAGCATAAACCAGAGGATATGGTCATTCCTCCTTACTTTCCTGATACGCCTGAGTTTAAAAAAATCATGGCTCACCAGTATGACCTAATGACGGTTTTTGACCAAAAAGTAGGTGAAATTATAAAGGAATTAAAAGAAGATGGCGAGTATGAAAATACTATCATCATGGTGTTTTCTGACCACGGGCATGGGCTGCCTCGTTATAAACGCTGGCTGTATGATACGGGTTTAAGAGTGCCATTTATCATGCATGTTCCTGAAAAATTCAAACACCTGGTATCTAACATAGAAAAGGGGCATAATGATTTAAATGTAAGTTTTGTGGATTTTGCTCCTACTGTTTTAAAATTGGCAGGGATTGATACTCCTGATATTATGGAGGGTGATAACTTTTTAGGTTCTGAGTCAAATCAAGATGCTTACAGTTTTGGCTATAGAGACAGAGCCGACGACTCTTATGACATGAGCCGTTCGGTGTTTGATGGTAGGTATATGTATATCAGAAATTACATGCCGCATTTGCCCTATATTATCAATGCCCAAATTTATGGGCCTGATAAATGGTCGTATAAAGAATTACTAAGAGCACGTGATGCAGGTGAGTTAAGTGCAGAGTCCATGAAGATGTTTTTGCCAAAGCCATTTGAGGAGCTTTATGATTTAGAGCAAGACCCGCAAGAGCTTCGCAATGTCATAAATGATGAAGCTTTAAGCGGAGTGGCCGGAAAGTTAAAGGAACGCTTGAAAAAGCATTTGATAGAAACGCATGACACGGGTCTTATGAATGAGGGTCACATGATGCTTCTGGCCAAAGAAAACAATACTTCGGTTTATGAAATGGCGGGTAATACTAAATTTTTTGATGTAAACGAGGCCCTGAATGCTGCAGAGAATGTTGGTAGGGTTTCAGAGATTGAAGAGCTTTCTAAATTGTTAAAAAGTAAAAATGCTAATGTTCGTTTCTGGGGATTGACAGCTTTGCAAAATCCTGAAATTAAAGTTGATGAGATTTCGGACCAATTAAAAGAAATGCTGAATGATGCTTCTGAGCCAAACCGTTATTTAGCTGCTGAAATATTGATAAATAAAACTTCAGAAAACAAAGAGGCATATGCACTGCTAAAAGATGAACTTATCCACCAAGAATATGAACCAATGACGCTCCAATTGGCGATAGCTATCAGGAATTTGGATAAAAAAGCTAGACCCTTATTGCCAACCTTAAAGGAGTATGCTTACCCAAAAATAAAAGGCGACGTGGGGAGAGGAGGTTATAAGAGCTGGTCATACCCAATGTTTATCGGCTTTGCTTATGACCAGATTATTCAAAATTGCCTTTAATTTTTATTTAGAAGGAAGTGTTTCGGGTATTCGGATTTATTCCGATTTGGGCAATAGCTTATGCGGTTTGCTGTTTATAAGTATCTTTAGCCCATGAAAAAGTACTCCGCTGTACTAATTGATGATGAGGCACATTGTATAAGAACGCTGGAACAGCAGTTGGCCTGGGTGACACTTCCCATAGATATATTGGGCAAAGCGAGTTCGGTAAAAGAAGCCTTAGCGGTTCTTAAGAAGCAGACCAAAACACCCACTTTTATTTTTTTAGACATTCACATGGGTGATGAGGATGGCTTTTCACTTTTAGAGCAGGCAGACCTTAAAGGCTCTCATATTGTCTTCACTACGGCTTTTGAACAATATGCTCTTGAAGCCTTTAAACATAGGGCTAGCGGCTATTTAACCAAGCCTATTAGTACAGATGAACTAGAACTGTTGCTTAAAAGCTTGGTTTCCAAGAACGAATTGACCAGCGGTTCGCAAACTTTAAAAATAAATACTCGGAACGGTCAGGAGGTGTTGAATTTAAAGGAAATACATTATGCCGAAGCAGATGGGAGTTATTCAAAACTGTATTTAGAAAATGGGACAACAAGGGTCGTAAGTAAAAATCTAAAAGGTTTATCAGAGTTATTGGCGGAATCTCATTTTGTAAGAATTCACAGTAAGTATCTTATCAATATTCATAAGATTAAAAAGGTTAGCAAAGGCGACAAGCCTTATGTTTTACTAAAATCAGTAACAGAACTACCCATTAGTAGGTCCCGAAAAGAGGAGGTTTATAAATTAATAGAAGCTTTATGAAAAAGCTTATTTTGTTACTTTTTGGCTTTATGACAGTCGTGACTGTTTGGGCTGAAGTACCTCCTTTGCCATCTTGTACCTCGTGTACAGACTCGGTGTTAAATGTTTTTTGGGAAGCCCCAGCTAATTATGAAAAGACAGAAAAAGATACGCTGGCGTTTAAGTTTCAATATTATACAGAAACAGCAAAAGAGGGTATTGTTTCCCTTGGAAATCCTGATATGGCATGGTTTGAAATTAGCAATGGAACCTCAAAAAAGCAGTTTTGGGCGGGCAAAGGAATGGCTCTGAATAAACTAGAAAACCCCTATGCCAGGTATTTTATTCCTGTCAATTTCCAGAAAGGCGAAAACATAATTCACTTAAAGGCCAGAAGCCTGAGTAATCTCCCTTTTCAGCTGAACCCCATTTTTATGGAAGGGCAAGATATGGAAGCATTGAAAAATAAATTTCAAATAAACTCCCGGTCCAGTGATATAGTGAAATGGCTTTCTTTGCTATTAACTTTCGTCTTTTTATTGCTGGCTTTAGTGAACTTTCTGGCCTTTAAAAACCACTTTTTCAAGTTCTATATTCTCTATATTTTGGTGGTTTCTATTCTGCTGCTCATTTGGCTAGATTTTAATGGTCAGCATAATGTTTTATTTCCAAACAGTCCTCGTTTATATCAAATAGCCTTGGTTTTTGCACAGCAGCTAGGCTACTGTATCTATGCGGCCTTTTTTATACACTTTTTGGACTTAAAAAACACCGATAGGCTATCCTTTAAAATGCTCAGGATATACCAAGGAATGGCTCTTTTTATGGGCTTGTTTAATCCCTTATTTTCCTATTTTAAGGAAGACTACCTCTTTGTGCTCAAATACCTTAGCTTCCTCCATTTGATACCCATGTTTATCATTATTTTCGTGTTGGTGAGAACGCTTTTGGTAGTGAAAAACAAGCTAAAGTATTATGTATTAACAGCCACCTTATTGATTGTACTTTTCACTTTTGCAGAGCTGGCGTTTACTATGTATCGGGGTGGCACTTTTGTGAGAGATTATTTTGGGCCATCATTGGCAGGTTTTAAAGGCTTTAATTTTTTACAGATTGGCCTGATGCTGGAGCTTATCATATTTTATTTTGGACTTACACATAAAACGCTAGACGCAGAAAGAGAGCGGGCAGCTTATAAAGCCAAGGTGATAGAGCAGTTAGAAGAAAATAAAAAACTAGAGAAAGAAGTAAAAGATTTACTGGAAAAGCAGCTAGAAGCTTCGCAAAAGGATTTAGTAAATCAAAAGTTTAAAAGAGAGGCAGAGACTAACTTATTTAAAGCCCAACTGAAGTCTATTCAGCTACAAATGAACCCTCATTATTTCTTTAACTCTCTCAATTCCATAAACGACTTCATTTATGATAAGAAACCCCGTCAAGCTTCTGAATATTTGGCCAAATACGCCACATTGATGCGTAGCGTATTAAGGAATTCAGAGAGTATTGAAATAACTTTGGAGAAGGAAATAGAACACCTGAAAGTATATTTAGACTTAGAAAAAATGCGTTTTGAAAATAGCTTTGACTATGAAATAAAGCATACCAAAGATGCTGACTTTTTAAAGAATAAAATACCATTAATGCTTATACAGCCATTGCTAGAAAACGCCGTTTGGCATGGCTTTAAAGACATAAATTATCCTGGAAAAATCTGCATCAGTTTTGAGAAAAATGAAAATGGTTTTACCATAAAAGTAGATGATAATGGCGTAGGCTTGGCAGCCAAAAGGAAGCCAAAAAAGACATCAATGGGCTTGAAACTTTTGAAAGAAAAGCTTGCAGTTTTTAATCAATTGAATGAAATGAACATTGATTTTGAATTAAAAAACAAGTTTAATGAACAAGGAGTACTGGGGGTTTTTGATATAAAAAATAAGCCATAAAATAGAAACCTCTGCCATTTACAAAACCAAACCTGCAACTTACAAAAGAGAGGCTAGGTGTACGGGCCATATTGATTAGTTTGAATTTCATTTAGCTCATCAAAAATGAAATACACCACTACTGCCTTTTTCGTACTACTAAATCTATTTGCTCAAGCTCAAACCAAAACTTGGGATGGAGGTGCAGGTACGAATAACTGGGAAGACGCCAATAACTGGAATCCTAACGGGGTGCCCTCCATCTTAAATGATGTAGAAATAGACAATGATTCTGTCTCCATAAATGCTAATACCAATGTGAAAAGTATTCTTCTGGAATCTACACATGCCACTGAAACCAATCAAGCTATTTTTCTTCAAAACGGAGTTACGCTATCTGTTTTTAATAGTACTTCTAATGGCCTTGAATTAGAGGATGAAGCGAGATTCTGGAATGCAGGTAACTTAGTGATAATTAACACTGCTGCTGATGGTCTTTTGGTTAATAGTGGTAGGTTTGAAAACATGGCAAGCCAGGGTGAGGTTTATATTTCACTTTGTTCCTCTGGAATAGTAAATAAAGGCACTTTCCAAAACCGGAATAATGCTGAAGTAAACATTAATGATGTGAACTTTTTTGGCTTTGATAATAACTCTACTTCGTCGCAGTCTTCCAACAGAGGAAGTATAACGATTTACGATGGTCAGTTTGGCTTTAATAATGACGGGACTTATCTAAATAGAGGAGAACTGAATATTTACAGTTCTACCCAAATAGGTCTGGTCACTAATAATGATTTCCAAAATTTAAGTAATGGTGTGATTTCCATTGATTCTCTTCAAGATGAAGGAATATTTGCGAGTAGCGACTTTATAAATGAGGGGGCTTTAAACATCAAAGGCGGATTACATAATGGGATAGAGGATTTTGGCCTCTTAAACCTTGTTAACTCAGGTACTATTTATATCAGTAAAAGTGCAGAGAATGGAATAGAGCTAGATAATGCCGGGAGTAGTCTTCTTAATGAAATTGGGGGAGAAATAATCATAGACTCTACTACAAAGGAGGGGGTTCTTACTAATCAATTAATAAAAAACAACGGAGAAATATTCATAAATGAGACTACAGAAGATGGAATAGTTTTACTCCCAGGCACCTCAGGCTCTATTCTTAATAATGGCTTGATTCATATTAAAAACACTGGAGAGCACGGAATAGGAATTACTGACGGTTTATTTAAAAGCGAAGTAGGGGCACAAATAATAGTAGAAAACACAGGGGGTTCGGGCATTTTTACTTTTAAGAAATTGGTTAACACGGGGTCTATTATTATCAAAAAAAGTGATACTTATGGAATACATTCAAGGGACTCTTTAGTCAACCATGGTCAAATAGAAATTGATGAATCGGTTTTAGCTGGCTTCTTTCAAGAAGAATATTTTTTAAACACATCTGGTGCTAGCTTAGAGATTAGCAATACCGTAAATAAGGGGGTTATATCTTTTGACAAATTAGTAAATGAAGGATCTATATCTATCAATAACTCTGGTACCGGAGTCTTTATTGACACCACAAATTTAGACTCACTTGTAAACAATGGATCAATTACAATTCTTAGGTCAGAAACCAACGGTATTGAGCATCAAGGTACTGTCTTTATTAATACTGATGAAGGTGAAATACTAATTGATTCTACTGGCTTATCTTGTTTTAAGATTGAAAACAAATTTACCAACGAAGGTGAAATAACAATTAAAAGAGCAGGTACTCATGGTATTCATAACACTGAGATAAATACGGACTCCTTATTGAATAATGGGGTTTTTATTATCGAAAGCTCTCAAGAGTCTGGAATTCATAATGAGGGTGCTTTAGTTTTCAATCAAAGTGAAGGCGAAATTAGCATTGATAGTTCTGGTGCTGGAGGGTTTTATACTTCAGGAAAGTTCAATAACGATGGAAGTTTAGTTATTTCTAATTCTCTTTACGAAGGTTTGGCTATAGGCTACTTTGGCGACTCTGTAATTAACAATAGCCTAATAACTATTTACAATTCAGGGGGTGATGGAATGGTAAATGAAGGGGAAAGAAGTTTGGTCAATACTATTCTTGGTGAAATAATTATAGACAGCTCTGGTGATAATGGTTTTTTTAACGATGGAAAATTCATAAATGATGGGATTTTGTACATTCAAAAGGCAGGTTTTCATGGTTTGGAAATTGAGACTAGGGATTCTTTAATAAACAATGGACTCATAAGAATACTTAACTCAACAAATGATGGCATAAAAAACTATAGTTTAAAAACATACAACAGTATCCATGGCGAAATAATTATAGACAGCACAGGCGATGTTGGTTTTTACAATGAGGAAAAATTCGTAAACGACGGAAGTTTAAGTATTTCTAATTCGGAGGAAACGGGCTTACAAAATTCAGACACATTAATAAATAATGGGTTTGTCAAAGTCGAAAACGCGGGAACTTTTGGAATTGTAAATACAGGCAATTTTTTCTTAAATGGCTCATGTGGAGTATTCAAGCTAAATGGTAGTATTTCTATATCATCTTCCATTTTAAATAAAGGTTTGATTGAAGGGCCAAATTTCTCATTATTTTTTAATAGCACCGACAGTCTAGTTAATGACGGCACGATGTATATTAGAAATCCAATTTCTTCTCCTTACTTTGTAAATAATGGAAATCTTATATATCCATTTGAGGGTACCTTAAGTGATGGAGTAAAAGAAATGAACATTACAACCGTTGGTGTAAGCCCTATACAAACAATTGCCAGTACTTGGTGGGTGGATGAGGCCAAAACGGTAATTGCTGGCACTTATGACAACATAGAGCAATCATTTACCCCCAATACCGCAGGAATAAGTGCTGACACACTATGGCTGGAGCTAAATAGTGTAAATTGTGCTATACTCGTAGGTATACCAGTAAATCAAATTAAACCGTGCTTTGGGGTTATTTCAACATTCACAGGAGCAGTTTCTTCAGACTGGCACACGGCAGCGAACTGGAATAATGGTGTAGTGCCAAGCTATTGTACCGTAGTAGTCATTCCTGCTTCACAAACCTGCACAATCACCACGGGTCGCAAAGCCAGAGCCTATCGCATAGAAGCAGAAACAGGTTCCGTTTTTGATGCCGAGCTGGGGGTGGTTTTGGATGTGAATCCTGAGAACTAAATAAATTTTATAAAACCTTATCAATTGCATAGACCTTCAGGAATCGGTTTGGCAAAGTCTTTTAAAAAGAACAGAATCATGAAAAAAATAATTTACTTCTCATTTCTCATATTATTAAGCAGTTCATTATTTGCCCAATCAGTATTAGTAGAACCCACGGGCATTACGCCAGCTCCTGGTGGTGGTGATTCAGTATCAGACGCTGATGGCAATACCAAAGTAGAAGTTGAAAAAACGAGCGATGAAGACAAAATACGTTTCACGGCAAGCGGAAAAGAAATTGCAGTTTTAGATAGTCAGACCTTACACTTGGCAGCCCCAGGAAATAGTGTTTTTATAGGCCTAGATGCTGGTAGGATAGATGAAGGGACGCACTCTTTATTAGCAAACGATAATGTAGGAGTTGGAACTAGAGTTTTATATTATAATACTAGCGGCTACCATAACACAGCTTTGGGGAACGAAGCACTTAATAATAACAGTATAGGTTATGCTAATTCTGCTCTGGGGCGGCGGTCATTATTTTCTAATACAACAGGAAGTTCAAATTCTGCAATGGGTTGGGGTGCCCTTGTCAACAATACAACAGGGTATAGCAATTCAGCCTTTGGGAGAACTGCTCTCAGCAGTATTACAACAGGGTATAACAATTCAGCCTTTGGCTTCCAAGCCCTAAGCAGAAATACCAAAGGTATAAAAAACGTAGCGTTTGGAGTACAGGCAGGGGCTACAGATACTTTGGGTAATCATAATGTTTATATTGGTCATGCCACAGGCGGAGACTATCTAAGTCCTATGACTAATCGTTCAGGGAGCGTCTTTGTGGGTTATCAAGCTGGTTTTCATGAAACAGAAAGCGACAAGCTGTATATAGAAAATTCTGACTCCGATGAACCCTTAATTTATGGAGATTTTGACCAAGACCAACTTAAAGTAAACGGCATTTTTGCTGTAAGAGATGAATCCAGACTAAGAGGCTATACCACGCTAGGAGATGACGCCTTAACACCAAGTATTAAAATGAAGAAGTTAGTAGGTTCATTTACGTCTAGCAGTGGTGGTGGGAGCTCCTACATAGCACATGGTTTAGCAGATGCCGATAGAATTCTGTCTGTAGATGTGGCAGTAAACGTTTCTTCTAACGTCTGGATTCCTGAAAACTTTACCAATACTGCGGATAGGGAGTACAATTTTTATTACAATGATGCGGAGGTAGTTATAGCCAATAAATCAGGAAATAGTAGTGAAATTTTAAATAAAGCAGTAAGAATACTAATTACCTACGAAGAGTAAGTCACAAGAACCTTAAAATCAAAATGCTATGAAATCTAAACTAATTATATTTTTACTTTTTATTAATGCGGCGGCAATAGCCCAGCACTCCCAAATGTTTCCAGACTCTGTGAAAACCAACAGGTTTGTGGGAGATACACTCCATGTAGATAAAGCCATAACGGATAGCCTAGTTTCTAGAAGCGTAACCGCAAAACGATACTTTATAAGTCCACTTAACTCTAATGAAAATAATTTACCCGTTTTTATTAGACAAGACAGCACCATAGGTGGTTTTAGTACCAAGGCAGATAGTTTTGCTATTGCCGTACCAGGAGCAGCTTTTAGGCCAGAGCATTTTGATAGAAATCCCTCAGAAATAGAACCTGATTATTATGCACAGGCCATGCCCTTTCAGAATGGCTTTGTGTGGGGAATAGATGGTTTTTATTCGCTTATTGCTCCTTTTTCTATTGGTTTAAATCATGAGCGGAATAATATCAGGCTCAAAGAATTTGAGGTCTGCGGCTGGGATAGCAATTCTGAAATGGATTTATTGGCTTTACTACATGAAACATACTTTGTGGGTGTAATCCAAAAAGATACCGTAAGAATGCACACAAGAAGTAATGGCGGAGGTGCCTTTAATCGTGGCTGCTGGAAAACAGATGTGGCCATTGGGGATACAGATAATTTTAATCTAAACCAGTCTGAAAAGAATTATTGGATAGAAATAATTCCTGTAAAAAAGACATATACTTATGATTTTGAAGACCCACCCATTCACAGTGAATTTGGTAATTGGCCGCCATTAAATGGCAATATTCCTGTCTCTTCTACGGGTATTTTGCGGCTCATGAATGTGCGATTGTTTTATTCCTATAAATAAACAAGCCATGAAAGTGTTACAAAACAGCAAAGGCGAAACTTATTTTAGCTTAAATCATGGCAAAAGAAATGTGCTAACTCCTGAGATACGCTATATAAAAAGTGATGGGAATTATAGCTGTATTTTATTGCGTACGGGAGAAGTGCTTCTTAGCTCATTTACCTTAAAAGTTTACGCAGACCAGCTTCTTAAACGCCCCAATTTTTTTGTGGGAAAGCGTGGCTTACTTATTAATCTCAATTACCTAAAAACCCTCTCAGAGATAGATGGTGTACTTTATGGCGTATTTAAAAACGGTGAAGAGCTGCCACTATCTAGACGTAAAGGGAAAGGCCTTTTAATGCATTTAAGAAGACATAGAGGGTTTATTAACAGAGTTTATTAGTATGATAAAACGTTTATTTCTGTTTGGTATGCTCGCTATTTCTAGCTTAAATATAGCTGGCCAAAGCGTCACTATAATGCCTGATGGCAAAGTAGAACAAAAAGCCAGTTCGGCTAGTTTATTTCTCTTGGGAGCAGGAGTACCAGAAATGAGCATAAAAAAGTCTTTAGGGACGCTTGTCAATCCATCTTCCGTAACTTTTAATAATGCCCTTTTTGAGCTAAATGCTGCGGGTTATAATGGTTTAGAATACACCAGCTCTAGAGCTAAAATGAGACTGGCTACCTCAGAAGTGTGGAGCACTACAGCAAACGGCACAAAAATTCAGTTTTATACCACAAAAAACGGAGAAACAGATTTAAAAGAAAGGTTAAGAATATCTAATACAGGGCTGATAGGCGTGGGTACAAACTCCCCAGAGGCCAGGCTTGATGTTTCACATCTAAGTACTCTAAATGAGCCTACCTTGAGGCTTTTTGAGACAGGTATTAGTTCGCCATCCAGAATCCACTTTAGTAATGAAGGATTTGATTCTTATTGGTATATAAATGCACAACATGCAAACTATGGAGTTAACCATTTTGCTATAGGGTCTTCTGTCCTAGCTGATATTTTTAGAATTTCTAGCTTAGGTAGAGTAGGTATTCACCAGACTAATCCACAAACTCGCTTGCATTTATCGGGAGGAAATTTCACCATTGACCATTCAGAACCTAAAATATTATTGAAACGGAACTCTTCCAGTATGGCATCTAAATTGGTATTCCATAAACCAGATAATTCTGAAGGAGCAGAAATAACTCAGGAAGGTTCAGACCTCTTTATACATACCGGAAATACCAAGGGTACGGGACTTAGCATTTCCGCGACTAATAAAGTAGGAATAGGTACTGATTCGCCTGCTTATGGACTACATATTGCTAAAATAGGAGAGTCTCAAGGTGCTACTTCAGGTATCCTTTCCATTGGTTCTGATACCCACATGAATTTAGATGGGAATGAAATAGACTCTTACAGTTACCTCAATACAGGAAATAAACTCTATCTCAATGCTAATTCTCAGGAAAATGTAGAGATAGGTAAAACGGGTGGTACAGGAGATTTGGTGGCCAATAATTACACTCAATTAGGAAGTAGTGCTCCTAAAATAAAGCAAAAGTTAATAGAAGGAACCACTGACGTAAATAATAGCTCCACACAAATTCCGCATGGTTTAGATTTCCATAAAATCATATCTGTGCAGGTTCATATCTATAAAGAGTCTCATGTCAATAATACCATAGGCGAGGCCTATTATCCTTCTGGTGGAGGTCTTTATACTTATTATTATCAATTTAATTCAACTAATATTACGCTTTTAGATGTAAATACTAATCTTAGAAACCAACCTTTTAAAGTGTTGGTGACCTATAAAGATTAAGAAGCCTGTTTAAGAGCCACCTCCACTATAAAGCCTTGGTCATAATAAGTTCTAAAGTTTCCGCCTATTTTCTCTGCTCTAGCTCTCATGTTGCTTTGGCCCAAACCATCCGTTGGAGTATCCTCTTTTAAAGCACCATTATCTTTTATACGCATTAATACAGTTTTTGACTCTTGCTGAAGGTTAATCGTGACCTTGTTGCCATTGGAGTGTTTTAGGAGGTTGGTGATGGCTTCCTTAAAAATTAGATAGAGGTTTTGACGGACGTCAGGCTGAATAAAGGCTTTTGAATTGAAACCAGCGGTGTCAAAATCATACTGAAAGTTTTTTAGGGGGAGGTTCGTATTGGCATAAGCATTCATCCTGTCCAAAAGGTTTTCATACTTATCTTTTCGGGAGTCAATAGCCCATACTGTATCTCGCATGCGTTCCATGGCTTCTCTAGCCATTTCGCTTATTTTATTCAGGCTTTCCGGCTCTATCTCCTTTACGCCTAGTGCCATCAGCTCAGACTTCATGGAGAGGCCTGTCAAAATACTACCTACGTCGTCATGTAAATCTGCCGATATCTTGGTCCTGATATTTTCGGTAGCCTTAAATTTTTGGAGGTTCAGGTAGGTTCTGTATCTAATCCAAGCATAAATAGCAGCTACCGAAAGTAATACGTAGAGTATAATGGCCCACCAAGTTTTATACCATGGCGGATGAATTATTATAGGGAAAGACTTTTCTTCAGACCAAACACCATCGCTATTCGCTGCCGCAAAAACTAGTTTATACTCCCCGGCATTTAAGTTGGTGTAAAAGGCTTCATTGCCGTGTTTTAAGGTTTTGAATTCTTCGTCATATCCAGCTAGTTTATATTTTATTTTATTGTTTGAAGATTCTTTAAAATGTAAGGCTTCAAACTCAAAACTCAATCTATTTTGAAAGTATTCTAATTCTAGCCCTTTTCTATGACCAATAGAGACGGTAGAGTCGTACGCTAAATCATTTTTTAAAAATGGGACTGTAGCTGAGCTTAGGTTAATAAAAGGGGCTATTTGATTGGCTTTTAAAAGTTCAGGTTCTATAACACTTATACCGTTTTCACCTCCAAAATACACTTTCCCGTTATAAGTAACTACCGGAGCAGGCTTATTGAAACTGCCTTCACTAAAATTGCTGTTTTTGTACAAACTACTTTTGCCATCTTCGTACTTAATAATACCTAAAGAGCTTTGCATCCAGTAAGTATTTATGGGCTCCTCTACTATCCAGTTAAAGTTTTCTTCTGAGTCTCTGTCTTGAATCAGTAGCGGTTTCAGACTTAAGTCTTCGTTGTCTATCTCAAATATTTTATTGGCAAATATTCCCCATAATTTGTTTTGTTTATCTCGGTATAAGTAACTAACAAATTCACTCTGCTGCGGAGATTTATTTATCCAGTTAAGCTTTAATTCGTCGTAACTTAAAGTAGCCAGTCCTATGTCTGTTCCTACCAGTAGTCTGTCATTTTCTGGGTCATCGAGAAAGCACTTAACCTGAATGAATTTTTTACTGATGGGGTCTTGAGCAAGCTCAAAAATATTTTTTATTTGTCCTGTTTTTGGCTCAATGAATTTCAGTCTATTCCAATTGTCAATCATCCAGACTTTTCCTTGAGAGTCCTCCATGATTCGTAAGCCCCTTCTTAGGTAATTACCAAGCGAGTCTACTACTTGGTCGTATTCATACGTTTGATTAGTTTTTTTAAGGTCCGATGAAAAAACGTAATTTTTGAAGGAGCTTCCTGCCCAAATCTCTTTATTGTTACGCTGTAACAGTCCGAAGTAAGCGGTGTTGTCAGATGACTTTTTGCTGATAAGGCCCTTTCCATTTATAGCATAAATGCCTTTTTTCGTGCTTCCAATAATTCCATTGTCGGTTGCGGCCAAGTCATAGACAGGCAGGTTATTACCAAGAGCGGTGGATTTGAACTTATAAAAAACAGAAGAGGCCGCCGTTAAATGACTTCCTGAGAGCCAGTAGTTATTTTGAGCATCTCTGTTAAGGGTCATTATTTTATTAGCAGGTAGTTCAGAGTTCTCTGTGTTGTACGCTACCACCACTTCTTTGTTTTCTACATCTAACAATAGCAAACCATGGTAATTGGTCGCCAACCATATCAAATTCCCTTCTTTTAGCACCTCTCTTATGGCTACTTTGTAAGGAGAATTTATGATGTTTTCAACTTCAATGAAGTCAAGTATAGTCTCAGTTTTGGGGTCAAAATGAACGAGGCCACGTTCAAAATCTGAAATCCAGAAGGTGCCATCTTTGTCTATTTCAATATCCGTTATCCAATCGTCTAGTAGTTTGTTTTTGAAGGCAGGTCTATCTCTTAAAAAATCATACGCTCCAGTCTTTGGGTCAAACTTTACAAGTCCAAACTTTCTGGTACCCAGCCATATTTGACCATCAAGGTCTTTTTCTAATATTTCAATACGTATTTTTTCAGGATGGGGCCAGTCCATATTTCTAATTTTCTCAATAGGGAAAACCATCGTACTATCACTCTTTAGGCTCACTTTTTGTATTCCACCATAGCCACCTACCCAAATATGCTCCTTAGCTCCCTGCATCATATTCATGGGTCTTTCATCAGACCAGCCATTCTCTAGTTTGGTAGCGTGTGCCACCATGCTGTTGGTCTCTCTATTATACCAGTGGAGATATCCAGCACCTGAGAAGAGCCAAAGTTTTCCGGTATAGTCTTCAAAAAATGAGGTGGCTCCCTGGAGACGAATGTTTTTGTCAATGTCATCAAAGAAAGGCGTGAACGTAGTTCCGTCAAAACGCATAACTCCTTTACCAGTGGCTATCCATATATAACCAAAGCTGTCAGTATAAACGTTTAATAACTCTGAGGATATAAGACCGTCAGCAGTGTTATATGATTTGAAATATAAATTGGTGTCTGCCTTGCTGGTATGGGAAGTGCCTTTTTCTTTAATGGTATTCCCGTAAAATTCAGTTTTCTTTTTACACGAAAAGACAGAGAATAGACATAAGAATATTAGGGGAAATAGAAGGTCTTTTTTCACGGACTAAGATGTATAATTCGGGGTTAAATTACTTACAATCCTCATGGCCTTGTAAATAATAGAATCAGAAAACAAGACTCTGCCAATTGGCACTTTGCTTAAATGAAATTTCTGTTTTCTAAATCATCTTCAACACTAAAATACTGCTTATTACCTTTCATGTCACCCTAAGGGTGACAAAAAACAAGCGAAATTCTTAAAAAAGCACCCTTTAGGGTGATTGACAGGGATCTATTTAATGGTGAGCTTTACATTACTATAATTAACCTATAGCCATGAACACACTCATTAATAGAAATACTAACGATATACCTAAAATACTCAAGGAAATTGAGGTGGATGAAATCAATCAATTTCAGGCCGCCTCAAACTACACTTTTGTTCTTTTGAAAAATGGGCAGAAACTTCTTTCAGGATACTCCCTAGGGGTGTTTGAGAAAATATTTAGTCAGCACGTCTTTTTAAGAATTAACCGGACTAACCTAGTCAACAAGGACTACATATCCTCCATTATTGAAAGAGACAATTCACATTACGTCAGACTTCAAAACAACCAGGAAATACTCATCCCAAGAAGAAAGAAAAATACAATACTGAGAACTATACCATCTATCCTTAAACCGTTTTAAATATGAAAAGACTACTACTATTTATAGCTTTAACTGCTAATTTCGCCGTTTTGGGGCAGGTTACCAATGATGATATTAATATCCAAGTCAAATTTGTGCAAGGCTATGGTATGATAGATGATGACGGTTGCTGTGGTGGTAACCCTGAGCAAACTTGGATCTCAAGAGCAAGGGAAGATACAAATGGATCATCTGAACAACTTTTTTCTAAAAGCAGTGGTCATTCTAATACCCCTAATTTTTGCTACCAAGAAGATATGACCTCAAATTCTTGGGGTTATACAGCCAGCGGTGAAATGGGAACCTTTTCTAGTAGTTCACATTATTATGATTATGAGGTTTTTTCCTGGGAAAATGATAGTGGAGAAAGGTGTAGATGGGACAGTGGAGATGAAAATAGGGCATACTTCTGGGGACGTCGTACACCATTTTATGACCCTGCCGCCGAATGGACGGAATTTGAAGAAACCAATTCTTCCAATAGTACCAAACATAAGATAAAGCATACCTGGAGATATACGAAAGGTGATAAAACTAATCCTCTTGACTTTGGCACAATATCATCAGGGACACGATACCACACCAACCATAACCGCTCAAAGCCATCAGGAGCAGGAACCTATTTAGGATATAATAATGATTGGTCAGGAGGAAGTTTTAGGTCTGCAAACGATGTGACTTATAAATTTACTATTACCTCATCAAAGAAAGTAACCATATCTACCGATTACTCTACAACAAATAGTGGAATGGATGATAGCTTTATCAGCTTGGTAAACAGTTCTGGTACCGTATTAGAAGATGACGATCAGGGTGGTACCTCTTATGCTAATACTTCAAAAATCGTAAAAGATTTATGCCCTGGAACTTATACGGTTGTGGTTGAAGGGTGGTATTCTTCCACCGAAGGGGCATTTAGTCTCAGTGTTGGAGTTGCTGATATTAGTGTAACAGCAGGTTCAATAGTTAATTCTGTCGAAAATGACAGTCATTTATGGCTTTGTCCAGGCGAAACTATTCCGCCCGTTACCAACGTCAGTAGTGCTTCAAGTACGGTAGGTTCTGTAACTTACAAGTGGTATAGAACATCTACCACTAATGGAGTTTCCTCAGGTTGGGCTCATTATACTGCAGCGGGTTCGGGAGCTACTCCTATAACTTTGGGTACCATGAATGCCGATGTGATTTGGATTTATAGGCAGGCATCTGATTGTGGTAGTTCAGCAATCACATCTCAAGTCATATTTCAAAAACGAAATCCAACTGTTTCTGGAGGAACTATTACAGGAGGCAAGATGATTCCATTTCCGCATGAAGAATATACGAATGGCGAACTTGCATCAGTATCGGATGCTAGTGCTTCCCCGGATGAATCAATTAGTTGGCAAGAGAGTACAAATAATGGTTCTACTTGGTCCGACGTAACATTTGGTGATGACCAATCCTATGCACTTCCAGAGTTATCAACAACTACTCGTTTTCGTAGAAAAGTCTCAAACTCCTGTAACGGGAAAGGAGGCTATAATGGTGTTAGGTATTCAAATGAAGAAGAGATTAAAGTAATCCATCCGAATGGTGTTATTAGTGGTGTGGTAAGAGATAGGTATGGAACTCCTGGTATCCAGGGAATTTACATTACCGCAAAAAGGACCACCTCTGTGCCAGGTGGTGTGGTGAATAAAGAGTACACCACAGTAACGGGAGTTAATGGGGTGTTTGATATCCCAGATGTTTATTATGGAAATACAGCTTCAGGCTCAGGAGACCAAGCAACTTTTGAGGTTACACCTTCAAGCCCCGGACATGGTTTTGACCCAGATATGGCTACCACTATTGTAAGGCAATCCCTACCACAACCTTCCGGTTTACTTTTTAATGATACTACAGGTTTTGTAATTGCTGGCGTAGTAAGCCAAGAGTGTACTGATTGTGATGGTGCATCACCTAGTAATCCTAAGGTTTATCTTATGCCTGATGTAACTATACTAGAATCAATGGCTGAAAATAGTACACCAGTTGATAACGGAAAACTAACAGGTCAAAATGGTGAATATAGCACCATTAAATTAGAAGAAGGGAGTTATTATATTAAACCAGAATATGAAACACACCAATTTGAATTGCATCAAGAATCGGTTGCGGTGGGAGGCAGTAATGGTGTTATTGTCAATGGTATAGACTTTAAAGACACCACTACTCATGTCATCTCAGGGCTTGTTACAATTGATTGTAATGACTATTATATAGGACGAGCGAATATTACATTTTCGCAAGTTTTACCTGACTTTGAGGGTAGTCCTGTACTGCCTACATTCCAAAAAACGATAACCACCAATGCAGGTTCAGGTGCGTATTCAGTTCGCCTGCCAGCTGCGAAGTACAAGGTTTCTGTTAATTCCTTTTCTGAGGTACCTCCCGGAAAGGATTTGAACGGGATAGAAATGACCGCATTTTTAAACGCCTATCCAGATTCCATTAGAGTTAGAGATATCACCAATGCAGATACAACCTTAAATCTATTTTTTCATGAAAAACCGCAGATTGTTGCCTATGGTCTTGAGGGTCCTTGTAACGGGACATCTGGTTTGACTGGAGCTGCAGATTTATCATTAAATCCAATATTTGTACAAGCTGAAGAGCGAACATTTACAGTAAAAGTATGGGAAGGAAACCCATTAAAACAATGCCCAGCACAAGATTCTACACTCATCATGAATACTAATATTCAGGTAGATGATGTCAATGAAGAATTAGATACAATGACTGTAAATGGTCAAATAGAGTTAACGTTAACTGGTGGGCTGCCAAATATTATTCCTCCACATCATAAAACCTTGGCTTTTGTATTTACAGATATATGGGGTCGAGGTGCACCAAATTTGGTTATGACGCCAGTAGTAACGGGTCTGAAATCTAATATTGGAACCTTTACTACAGTCTCTCCACAGATACCTATGCTTATCTTAAGAGACCCTCCAGGAGATCAAAGTTTTAGTTCTTGGAGCCAAGGTACTACAATAGAAACGGCTTCTAGGTTTTTTGCAAAAGTTGGTGGTAGTACGGAGATATGGGGTAAAGTAAAAGTTGGCGTAGAAACTCAAAATGGAATAGGAGTCTCTGTTAAATCAAAAGTATGGGGTGAGCTAGGAGGCTCTCTTATTACTACAGGCAATGTAAAAACAGGAAATGAAGTGGTGATGTCAACCACTAATAGCCAGGCATTTTCTACTTCTAACAGTAATTTTGTAACTGGGGCCAAAGGAGATGTGTACATAGGTGCTGCATTGAATTTGTTATATTCAGTAACTAATGAGGTGATTTATTCACCTGATACCTGCTCTTTGTATTTAAGGAAATTCTTAATGATTTCTACAGACAGTCTTGAAACAAAATACATTTATAGCGAAAATCATATTGTTAATACGGTTATCCCTACTTTGAGGAGTTTTATCAACAACCCTGGCAGTACCCAAGCAGAAAAAGAACAGTGGGAAGATCAGATAAGTGTGTGGGAACAAACCGTAGAGAACAATAAAGAATTAAAGAGAAAAGCTAGGTTCGTAGAAAATATATCTTTTGACGGTGCAGGCGGTACTATCACCTCAAGCACAACGGCTTCATCTAAAAGAACCATCACAACAGAATTTGACCTTGCAATTGATTTAGGCGTAGCCAATGAATTAGGGGCAGAAATTGGTGGTGCAGGTGCTAGTGGAGGTGTGAAAATCAGGGTCAAAATGGAAACGGGAAAATCTACAAGTAACACAGTCACCACCCAAACCACCACTGGCTACTCCATAGGTGATCAAAACCCTGGTGATTATTTTAGCATTGATGTAAAAACAGACCCTGTTTATAATACACCAGTGTTTGATTTGATAGCGGGTACCAGTAGTTGCCCTACAGAACCTGGCACCCAGCCAAGATACGAAGTTTCGCTAACGTCGGCCAATCCCGTAATTGCCGGAATTCCAGAAAATGAGACTGGTGTTTTTCAGCTACAAATAGGAAATACGAGTCAAAGCGAGGAAAATAGGACTTATTGGCTGAGGCATCTTAACGCCAGTAGTAATGGAGCCACCATTACTAAAGACGGGAATCCATTTAATGTAGCTTATGATTATCAACTCGATTACCTTGAGCAAGTTCCTGTAACTATAGGGGTGAAACGCTTCGACCCTAATATTTATGGTTTTGAAAACATACGTTTTGAAGCGATAGATGCTTGTCAGGTTCCCACAGCACCATTCCCGTTTACAAGCAAAGAAATAAGCATTTCAGCATTTTTTGCCAATGGCTGTAGCCCTATCACGCTTACTGCACCAGAAAATGGTTTCGTGGTAAGTCAGGCAAATAATAACCTATTGGGCATAACCATGAGTGATTATAACTATGCCAACCTTGACGAGATTGTAGTGGAATATGCCAAAGTAGGAACCAGTAATTGGATAGAAGCTATTACAGTACCAAAAGCACAAATACAAAACAGCTCTTTTGGCACAAGTCTTAATTTAGCTGTAGGGGCAATTGCCGATGGCGAATATAGTTTTAGGCTAAAATTAAAATGTGGTTTAGATGTAGTTTACTCACAAAGAGCGAGTGGTGTATTTGATAGAAAAGGGCCAGAGGCTTTTGGACTTCCTCAGCCAGCAGATGATGCTTACTCTCTTGGTGATGAAATATCTCAGACTTTCAATGAAGCCTTAGCATGTGGTTCTTTTAATGCTAGCAACTTTACCATGACTAGGCTGTCAAACAGTGCTTCTATTCCGGCTATTCTAGGATGTTTTAATAACAAAATTATTCTAACACCTACGGTGGATGTGCTTCAATATTTGGGAGATAGCATTAAAGTTGACCTATTCAATATCTCAGATAAATATGGAAACCCTGCCACCACCAATTATTCATGGAAGTTTAATGTTGGTAGTCCAGAGGTGGATTCTACGGTTTCTTACTATGCTTCTTTAAATGCAGCATCTTCTGGCTTTAGCACTTCATCTTCTGGCTTTAGCACTTCATCTTCTATTTCAAGTACAGCTACCACAATAGAGGAAGATGAAATAGGCTCGCTAAGTGTGAATGTCACAGTAGGAACAGCAGCCTCGGATAGTATTTTGGTTTACTTTATTGTAGCTGGTACTGCCACTTATGGTGTAGATTATACGGTAAGTGGGGCTCACAATTTTAATGGTAATGAAGGCTCCATTTATATTCCAAAAGGAGGCTTGCTAGCCAATTTGCAAATTGACCCTACAGCCGATACTGAGGAGGAACTAGACGAAAGTATCATTCTTGGAATTTTGAGCGGAGGTGATTATAATATTGGCGGTAGCAATAAGGTAACCTTGACCATTATTAACGATGATACCGATGATTGCGAAAATGGAGGGGCTCCATTCTCTGTAAATAATAACACCGCAGGAAACACCTCAATATCTGCAGGGGAATACCATAAATCACTTTTAGAGTCCGATGGTTTGGTGCAATCTCCCACCACAGTGATTTTTAAAGGAGAGCATTCCGTTACACTTAAGCCAGGTTTTGAAGTTCAAAACGGCTCGGTTTTCTTAGCTATTCAGGAAGATTGTCCTAACGTAGTTACTGGTGGGGGTTCTTCAGGAGGTGGTAAAGGAGTTAGACTAGCCACTGCTAATAACTCTGCGGCACCAGAGTATGCTACTTACACTATTGAAAACAAGGGTAGGTTGGATAAGCGTAAAGGGATTGTTCAAAAGATAGCTAAAGATGGAAAAATACTTATTCCGTTTGCAAGTGCCTTTGAACAGCAGTTTGAAATAGAGCTTTTAACCACCGCTGCGTCTAAAGAGGGAGATTATAATTCTGATACTATTTATCAAAGCGGTGTAAACACTTTCAGCTTAGATACCAATGAGCTGGAAACGGGAACTTATTTCCTTAAATTCAAAGGGCTAAAAGATAAAACTGAAAGCTATCACAAATTAGAGGTTAGAGGAAATTAATAGTTTCATTTGATTAAGGTTGATTTTAAAATAGGCTGTCTCCAGAGTGGAGACGGCCTGTTTTTCTGCCTAAAAGTACCTTTTTTTATTTTTTACCCTGAACATCAAGAAGCCTCAATGTCACCCTAAGGGTGACAGAAAGTCGGCAAAATTCATAAAAATTCACCCTTTAGGGTGATTGACGGAATTCTGTTTATTAATGAATTTTGTGTTATCAACTTATAGCTATGAAAAACAAGTCACTTTTATTTTTAAAAAGCCTGACTATTGTGCTCCTTTTTGAGAGTACTTCTTTTGGAACCACTTTTACGGTGAGTTCAGCAAATGATTCAGGAGTAGGTAGTCTCAGAGAGCAAATTTTATCTGCATCCGCTGGAGATACCATAACCTTTAGTAGTTCCATAAACGGGCAAGCTATTCTGTTAAATTCACAGATTTCACTTAATAAGGAGTTAGTAATACAGGGGAATGGGGTTCAGCAGACCATTTTAGACGGTAGCAACGGAATTAATTTTCGTTTATTAAGTTTCTCAGCTCCATGTATTATTAGCGGCATAAAATTCCAAAATGGTGGAGGAGATGTAACTGGAGTGACTAACACTGGCCTATGGGGCGGGGCTGTCAATTATAATTTTGGAGGTTCAGGAGAATTAGAGATTAATGACTGCAAATTTGTTGATAACAAGGCCTATCTAGGTGGTGCTATTAGGGTGCAGGAAGGGAGTATAAGCATATCAAAAACTAGTTTTGTCGGGAATGAAAGTTTTAAGTTTGGCGGAGCTATTAATACGAGAAACAGTGGTACCGTAAGCTCAACAATTACAAATTGTATTTTTTATCAAAACGCTACCAGTGAAAGAGGTGGTGCCATATATTCGGAAACAGGAAATAACCTAACTATAGCTAACTCTACTTTTGTAGAAAATTCCTCAGGTAAAGATGGAGGCGGTCTTTGCGGGGCTGGCTCTGTTAATACTGTGACTAATTGTATTTTCTATAATAACACAGGAAGCACAGGCGGAAATGATATATCAAGTAGTAGCTCCTCCATAATAGGTAGCTATAATCTTTTAAGTGATTTTACCGGTTCTGGACTAAGCCTTGGGCTTGACGGAAATATTTCGGGTGACCCTGACTTTGTGTCTGTGAGTACAGAAAATTTTAGAATTAAAAGTACTTCCGCTGCTTTGAATACAGGAGACCCACTTTCTAACACGCCACATGAAGACTTTTACGGTTTTATGCGAGTAAATGACGGCCGAATTGACATAGGAGCAGCGGAGTTTGCTAAACGCTTTTATGTAAATGAAAACGCTACAGGTCTGGCTAACGGAAGTACATGGGCTGATGCCTATACTCAACTAGAATCTGCTTTGACTGACGCTGTTCCGGGTACTCGTGTTTGGACAGCAAAAGGGACTTATAAGCCTTCAATTTCTAGTCGTTATGGTACTTTTAATATTCCTGATTCTGTGAAGGTTTTTGGTGGTTTTTCTGGAACAGAACCTAATACATTTTCATTATCTGGTAGGGATTTTGAAATCAATAAAACCATACTCAGCGGCGATATAGGGACGGTAGGTGATAGTCTAGATAACAGTTATAATGTAGTAACTACTAGAAATGTAAGTAAAGAAACCGTTTTAGATGGCTTTACCATCAGAGATGGCAATGCTAATTTCAATAGTGTTAGTATTGAATATGATATAGGAGGAGGTTGGTATAATGAAGGAGATGGCTCAGGGGAAACTTCAAACCCCATAGCTCGAAATATTATTTTTGAGAATAATAATTCAGATAACGCAGGAGGAGGTATGGGTTCTTATGGCGTTTCTTTCGGAGAGGCAGGAGCCATAGTAGAGAACTGTATCTTTAGAGGTAATAGAAGCAAATTTAGCGGAGGTGGCCTTTATTTTAGTGATATATCGGATAATGTAGAGGTGCGTATAACAAATGTGGCCTTTGCAGGAAATAGGTCTGGTGGGTTTTCGGGTAGAGGTGGAGGTCTCTACATATCATCCATAGCCACCGATTTAGACTTGGAAATACTTAACTGTAGTTTTGTAAGTAATGCGGCTAGGTATGGTGGAGCTATTTACGGTTATGAAAGATCGGGGTCATTAAATTTGATTTTAAAAAATAGTTTAGCTTATGCTAATGGTGCTTCGCAGTATGACTCAGACGATATTCGAAACACTATAGATTTAGATAATGCCAGTTCGGAGTTTTTCTACTCGTTTGTAGAAGATAATACAGATGAGTCTAACGGAAATTTATTAGGTACGCTAGATCCATTAGTATTTAATGCCCCAAATGCCTTTAGTAGCCCTAATTTATCGGTTGATTTTAGAGTGATATTCTGTTCACCTCTAATAAATGCTGGAACCAATACCGGGGCTCCTACCACGGATGTTTTTGGTAAAACTAGGCTTGGTCTGCCAGATATTGGTGCTTTTGAGTTTACAGGTATTCCTAGCTCGATAATTTATGTGGATGATGACGCTGGTGAATCTGGCTCGGGTAGTTCTTGGGAAGACGCTGTTTCTACTATTCAAGATGCCCAATTATTGCAAAGTCGCTGTATAGCTATTGATACTATTTGGGTGGCAAAAGGAGTTTATTATCCTACAGAAAGTGCTGATAGAAACCTTTCCTTTAGCATGGTTGATAGTACAAAACTTTTTGGTGGTTTTGAAGGAGTAGAGCCTGCTAATTATGATTTGTCACTTAGAAACTTCAGTCTGAATGAATCTTTATTATCTGGCGATATTAATGTAAAAGGTGATAGTAGTGATAACTCTTATCACGTGGTGAGATTACAAAATGTGGGTAGAGAGACCCTTTTAGATGGTTTTACCATTAGTCACGGACATTCTACTGGGGCCGCTTTTTCAGATGAGTTAGATGGGGCAGGCATTTTAAATGATGGCGAGCAAACAGGCAAATCATCTCCTACTATCAGGAATTGTGTAATAAGTAATAACTATGCTCGGACAGGTGCAGGCTTGTATAATAATGGTTTTGATGGGGAGTCTTCACCTCTTGTTGAATATTGCTCATTTATAAATAATGTTTCCACTACAAATGGTGCAGGACTATATAATAATGGAAGCCAAGGAGGGTTGAGTAACACCATTATCAGGAATAGTCGGTTTTCGGGCAACAGTGCAGGGCAAAGAGGGGCTAGTATTTATAATAATTGTGATGGAAACTGTGAACTCGAGATTTCTGGCAGTCTTTTTTCAGGAAATTTCTCTAAACAAGCGGGGGCTGGTTTGTTTAATACTGGAGAAATGAAGCTAAGCCTAACCAACTGTACTTTCGCTTCTAATTACTCTGATGGAAACGCTGCAGGAATTTATACGATTAACAATACCACTCCTGTTATCATAAGTAACAGTATCTTTTGGCAGAATTATGCTGAGTTTGATTCTGGTCTTACTAATCATATCTTAAACTATGACGGCTCTGATACAGTTGCTTTCTCCATGTTTGAAGGGGTTTTTGATAATGCTAACGGTAACTTACCAAGTGTAGACCCACTTTTTGTAGAAGGACTACTTCCTAGCATGACACCATCAATTGCTGGAGACTTTAGCCTTAAATTATGCTCTCCTGTAACTGATAAAGGGATTAATGACTCATTAAATGTGGCGTTTATTTCAGACTTAGCTGCTAATCCACGAATCATAAATGGCAGCAGCTTGCCGTCTGCAGTGGTAGATCTAGGTGCTTATGAATATCAGGGAAATTCTTTTTTGACTTATGTAAATGTTAGTGAGGATATAAACACAGATATTATAGAGGTTTCTTCTGAAGTACTAGAAGCAGAAAGTACTGTGTTTAACCCAGCGGAGGTATTATTTCATGGAGAGAATCATGTCCTTCTTAAAGTTGGCTTTGAGGCAGGAGATGGTGCTGTGTTTACCGCAAACGCTGGGCCTTTTACCTGTCCAAATTAACTTCTCTATTATCCTACTTATTAATGGTTGCTTTTTAGTAAAAAGAGTCAATTCGCTTTATTAATTCTATCAAAGTACGCCCATGTCACCCTAAGGGTGACAAAAAAGCGGCAAAATTTATGAAAATTCACCCTTTAGGGTGATTGACAAGTGTTTGGTAATGAGGGAACTTTGGTATTCCTTTTTAAGCTTTCTAGCATAGGAAATATCCTAAACCTAAACTATCCATATTATGAACAAAAACGTTTATTTGATTTTACTCTTGGTTTGCTCCGTCTGTTCTTATGGGCAGGGTATATCCATGGGTGGTGGTTCGGCTACAGGAGTAAACTCCTTTAGTTACGGTACCAATACCGCAGCTAGTGGTACAGCCTCTATCGCCGGAGGAATTAATTCTGTTGCTACAGATACGGCTACTGTAGCTATTGGAGATGGGGCTGAAGCTAGAGACAAATATGCCATAGCTCTGGGAAAGGTGGCTTATGTAAACGCCAAAAGTGCTGTCGCTATAGGAGCGTATAGTAATGTGCAAAGTGATTATTCTCTTGCTTTTGGACTAAACAATGTAGTTCCACCAAATGCTCCTTATTCCATTGCAATAGGGGCGGGAGATCATGCAAGAAAAGTGGGTTCGGTGGCTATAGGAAGAGATAACTTTGCCGAGGGTGCTTCTAGCGTAGCTATAGGTACTCAAAATACCGCATGGTCTTATGGAGAAACTGTGTTAGGTACTTATGCGTCTAACTATACACCGCTTAACCAGTATGGAATAAATCTAACAGATAGGCTCTTTGTGCTGGGTAATGGCGATAGTCATGAAACCAGATCAAATGCTTTAGTAGTACTTAAAAGTGGTGATGCCTCTTTTCGTAGTGGTGTTACCATAGGCTCCTTAGAAACAGCTATTGATGCTACCACAGATACTAAGCTGGTTGTTTATGGTGGCAGTATTCTTTCGAAGGTTCCAGATTTGGCAGAGCAAGTCTTGATTGGGACGAATCTGAGAAATGAAGAGGCAAAGTTATTTATAGAAAATTCGGGATATCCGCATGCTTTAAAAATTAAAGGAAAGGGTTCCACATCGGGCATAGCAGCTTATGTAGAAGGTGGCCTTACCGTAGAAGGATCGGCTAAAATTGACGGAAACTTAACGGTTTCTGGTTCCATAGCCAAAGGAGCTGGTACTTTCAAGATTGATCATCCACTTGACCCAAAGAATAAGTATTTATCTCACAGTTTTGTGGAGAGTCCTGACATGATGAATATCTATAACGGGAATGTGCTGACAGATGAAAATGGTGATGCCACAGTTATATTGCCTGATTATTTTGACGCTTTAAATATGGACTTTCGATATCAGCTAACGGCTATAGGTCAATTTAGCCAAGCAATAATAGCGAAAGAAATAGTCGAAAACGAGTTTAAGATAAAGACAGAGAAGCCGAATGTGAAAGTTAGCTGGATGGTAACGGGCATAAGAAATGACGCTTATGCAAAGCATAACAGAGTTAAAGTCACCGAAGAAAAGCCAGTTGCTGAAAAAGGGAAATACCTGCATCCTACCGCGTTTGGCTTATCTGATTCAAAAAGTATTTTTAAATAAAACCTTACAGAAAAATGAAAAAAATAATTCTTGTTCTACTAGTTTTCGGTTTTACAGCCGCTGGAGCAGCTAATATTATTACACCTAAAGAAGGTTTTGTTTTGGGAAACCTAACCCATATTTCAGGTGGTAACGAAGACGAAAAATTACTGCCCAAAGGTCACCTAACTAATGCCGTAGCAGCTTCTAATTTTACTAAGATTTTGGCCGTTTTTACTGTGAATGGTTCTACAGTTTCTGGAGGTTATGGTTCCTGGCATGCGGGCATAGATTTCACGAATGCCTCCGAGCTGATTACCGCCAATCTAGATTTGGGAAAAGTAATGACAAATTTTCAGCCTGGAGCTGTTATTTACACACCACTCATCCTTAAAAAACATATGGATAGAGCAACGCCATTATTAGCAGATGCTTTAATAAAAAATTATCAAGTTAACATGGAGGTATATTTTTTAGGAAATCATCCATCTAATGGGAGTGAAGAAGTAAAATTTAAGTACACACTAACAAATGCAAGGTTAATTGGTTTAACGCATAATGAACTTAAACTTGACTTCTATGAATTGATTGAGACTTTGAGGTTTACCTATGAAACCATGGTAATTGAAGATTACGTTAATAGTACAGCAGTTTCGATTCAACCTTAGGGTGCCAAATAATACGTTATTTAGAAAGACTGTCTAGAACTACATGCCATCTGATTACCGAAAATCAGATGGTTTAATTTTAAATAGGTATCAAGTTAGCATGTTTAAATGGGGGCGATTTTAAAGAGTTCGATTCTATTCTTATCACTCGCCTACTTTTTTCTTGCACTTTTGTACTGTTCTGTTTTATGTCAATTATAATTATTCTAAGTTTGGTGAAACTTTAATGCACTCTTAAAAAATAGTAAATCGCATTAAAGGTTTATAGTATAATTATAGTATGGAGGTATTTAACTCATTCCTAGGGAATTCCCCTAGCTGGTACAAGAAAACCATTTTAGCATTTCTAATTTTAAACCCAATTTTACTTTACACCATAGGCCCCTCGGCTACCGGCTGGATAATAATTGGGGAGTTTATACTAACACTGGCCATGGCACTAAAGTGCTATCCATTACAGTCTGGAGGTTTAATAGCCATAGAGGCTGTTTTGCTGCAGATGACCAGTCCAGAAACAGTTTTTCGTGAGATAGAAGGTAACCTAGAGGTCATCTTATTATTGGTTTTCATGGTGGCTGGTATTTATTTCATGAAGCCTTTGCTGATGTTTGTGTTCGGTAAAATCTTCATTAAAGTACGTTCCAAAGTAGTTTTATCACTTCTCTTCTGTTTTATAGCTGCTTTTTTAAGTGCCTTTTTAGATGCCCTAACGGTTACGGCGGTTTTAATTAGTGTATTTGTAGGTTTTTACCAAGTTTACCATAAGGTACACTCTGGTAATACCGATTATGATGACAGTGGCGTACCTGATAGAATGGAATTGGGAGGAGACGTTTTAGAGGAGTTTAGAGCATTTTTAAGAAGTTTAGTGATGCACGGTGCTGTAGGTACAGCCTTAGGGGGTGTTTGCACCATAGTGGGTGAGCCACAAAACCTTTTAATAGGAGATAAGTTAGGTTGGGATTTTATGGAGTTCTTCTATACCATGGCTCCAGTAACCATTCCTGTACTATTTGCTGGTCTGCTTACTTGCGTTTTATTAGAGGTAACTGGTACGTTTGGTTTTGGGGCTAAATTACCATCACAGGTAAGAGATATTATAGATGGTTTTTTAACAGAAGAAGATGCCAAAAGAACAGGTTCAGAGAAGTACGCATTGGTAGTACAAGCTATTTCGGCAGTATTCTTAATTGCGGCCTTGGCTTTTCATTTGGCTCCAGTAGGTTTGATAGGTTTAACTATTATTGTTTTACAAACAGCCTTTACAGGAATTACAGACGAGCACAGCATTGGTCATGCTTTTGAGGAAGCCTTACCTTTTACAGCTTTATTAGCAGTGTTTTTTGTAATAGTAGGTATGATTCATGATTTGCATTTATTTAAGCCAATTATCCATTATGTTTTAGAGCAAGACAAGGCCATTCAGCCAGCATTGTTTTATGCAGCCAACGGCCTTTTGTCAATGATAAGTGACAACGTTTTTGTGGCAACGGTATATATAAATGAAGTTGAGGCGGCTTTTCAAGCAGGCACCATCAGCAGGAAAGAATTAGAGACACTGGCTGTCGCCATCAATACTGGTACTAACCTGCCAAGTGTAGCTACGCCAAACGGCCAAGCAGCCTTCTTGTTCTTATTAACGTCAGCTTTAGCACCAGCCATCCGCTTATCTTACGTCAAAATGATTAAAATGGCACTGCCTTATACCATAGTCTTAGGTGGAATAGGATTGCTTGGAGTGATGTATTTCTTATAGGAGATAAAGTACTCAAACCTAAAGAGCCTTAATTATCAATATTGATTTGATGATTAAGGCTCATTTTACTTTATAGCTATTTCCTAGGGTTTAGTTATCCCTGTTTTCAAAGTTCTCTTGGTCTTTGATTTTTACTCTTCTTACTACTAGGTAGATGAATACCGCCAAGGCAATGGTTATTAATACAGATTCCATGTCGTTCATTTTATTTGAGTTTTACTGCTGTTCCGTAGGCTAGTATTTCTGAGGCACCCTGCATCACCATTGACGTTGCCAATCGCACATTCACAATGGCGTCAGCTCCTAATCGCTGTGCGTCTTGCTGCATTCTCTGAAGAGCTTGTTCTCTGGCTTGAGCCTGAAGTTTTGTGTACTCTTCTATTTCTCCACCTATAATGTTTTTAAGGCCAGCAAAAATGTCTCGGCCAATGTTTCTTGCTCTTACAGTACTTCCTCTTGCTACGCCTAAAATTTGAGCTACTTCTTGGTTAGGAACGGTCTCTGTAGTTGTTATTATCATGTCTATCTTGTTTGATTATGAGTACAATTTACCTTAATTCAAGGCTATTGTCTATCAAAATCGTACAAGTGAATTATTAAATATTTTAAATGGTATGGGGGGAGTTTAATTGGTATGAGAGTAACTTAAGATTCGGTTAGCCTTAAACTAAAGCCCTACATGCACAGTGCATGACACCTTTTGATGCTTTAAATGATAAGTTTGAAATAAATTATCCCTTAATTA
Source organism: uncultured Arcticibacterium sp. (assembly GCF_964021845.1). Lineage (NCBI taxonomy): Bacteria > Pseudomonadati > Bacteroidota > Cytophagia > Cytophagales > Leadbetterellaceae > Arcticibacterium > uncultured Arcticibacterium sp. Next base: position 42,437 of record NZ_CAXHZC010000009.1, read on the forward strand.
GATGGGATGCTTTTATTAGGTACACCAATCAATCAACCCTTTAAGAATGAGATTACTACTCTTAGCTCTATTTTGCGTTTCTCTTTTTCCTTCGCAAGCTCAAAACCAAAAACCGAACATTATTTTCATTTTAACTGACGACCAGCGTTTTGACGCCTTAGGTTATGCAGGAAATAAGCTGATTTCCACGCCAGAAATGGATAAGCTAGCCAAAGAAGGAACTTACTTTAAGAATGCCATGGTGACCACACCTATTTGTGCTGCTAGTAGAGCGAGTATTCTTACAGGGATGTATGAGCGAAAGCACAATTTTAATTTCCAAACGGGTAATATTCGTGAGTCGTATATGACGAGCTCTTATCCTACTGTTTTAAAACAGAATGGCTACAAGACAGGTTTTTATGGTAAATATGGTGTAAGATATGACGGCTTGGAGAGCCAGTTTGATGAATATGAATCCTATGATAGAAATAATGCTTACGCTGACAGACGAGGCTATTACTATAAGACCATTGGAAAAGATACCGTCCACCTTACACGGTACACCGGACAGCAAGCCATTGATTTTATAGATAGGGCAGAAGCAGATAAGCCTTTCTGCCTTTCACTAAGTTTCAGTGCTCCTCACGCTCACGACTCCGCCAAAGACCAGTATTTTTGGCAGGAGGAATCTGACCAATTACTTCAAGATACCCAAATGCCCGATCCAGAGCTTGGCGAGGATAGTTTCTTTGAGTCTTTACCAAAAATGGTACGCGACGGCTTCAATAGATTACGCTGGACTTGGCGTTATGACACCCCTGAAAAATACCAACATAGTGTGAAGGGCTATTACCGCATGATTTCTGGGATTGACCGTGAAATAGCTAAGATTCGTGCGGAACTCAAAAAGAAAGGCTTAGACCAGAATACAGTTATCATACTTATGGGTGATAATGGGTACTTTTTGGGCGAACGCCAACTAGCAGGTAAGTGGCTGCTTTATGATAATTCTATAAGGGTGCCGCTCATCGTGTTTGACCCACGAAACCATAATCAAAATGATAGTGATGTGATGGCCTTGAATGTAGATGTTCCTTCTACCATTTTGGAGTTTGCGGGTTTGAAACAACCAGAAGGATGGCAAGGGAAAAGCCTAATACCTGTTGTTGAAAATTCGAATAAGGCGTTTGGAAGAGATACGGTTTTGGTAGAACATTTATGGGAATTTGGAAATATTCCGCCAAGCGAAGGTGTGCGTACCAAAGACTGGAAATACTTTAGATATGTCAATGACCAGTCTATAGAAGAGCTTTATAACCTTAAAGAAGACCCACAAGAAATTAACAACTTGGCAGAAAATGCTGCTTATCAAGAAAAGCTAAAGGCCTTCCGTCTTAAAACTAATCAGCTTATTCTGGAGCATTCTGACGAATATTCAAAAGGACCAAGCCAATTGACAGTGGAATGGATAAGAGATACCGAGGGTGTTGAAATAATTGACCACAAACCGGAATTTGGCTGGGTAGTTCCTGAAGGAGCTGTAAGTCAATCCGCCTATCAAGTGTTGGTGGCTTCTTCTCAAGAAAACATTGATAATAATATTGGTGACGTTTGGAATAGCAAGCAGGTGAGAACCAATAAATCTTTTGAAATAGAATATGCAGGTCAAGCATTAATTCCTGGGAAAACTTACTATTGGAAATCTAGAATTTGGGACAAAGACAATCGACTTTCTAGATACGCTGCGAGTCAATCATTCAAAGTGGGTGAGGTCAAAAAGACAATTACAACTCCTAATAGCTTTCAAATTGACAAAATTAAACCAAGCGTATTTGAAAAAAGAGACGGGGTATATTTTATAGATTTTGGGAAAGCCGCTTTTGGTACTATTAATTTTACATACAAGGCGAAAAAAGCACATGTTTTAACCTTTAGAATTGGGGAGCAATTAGATGGCGAAGGCATTAACAGAACACCGTTTCATAAAAGCCATATCAGGTACCAAGAAATTGAAGTTGCAGTAAAACCTGGTCAAACAGAATATCAACTTCCTATCAAAGTGGATAAAAGAAACACACTGCCTGGGAAAGCATTGCCACTCCCAGATGGTTTTCCTGTATTGATGCCATTTAGATATGCCGAGGTAGAAGGTGCAAAAGAAGCATTAAGTGCAGAAAACTTTACACAATTAGCTTATCACAGCTATTGGGATGAATCTGCTAGTGATTTTCAAAGCTCAAATGATATCTTAAATCAGGTTTGGGATATCTGTAAATACACTATAAAGGCCACTACTTTTAATGGGCTTTATGTAGACGGCGACCGTGAAAGAATTCCTTATGAGGCAGATGCATACTTGAATCAATTAAGCCATTACACCACTGACCGCGAATATGCCATAGCAAGACAAACCATAGAGTATTTTATGGAGCATCCTACATGGCCTACAGAGTGGCAGCAGCATGTAGCTCTTATGTTTCATGCAGATTATATGTACACGGGTAATATGGAGCTCATTGAGAAGTATTATGAGCAGTTGAAATTCAAAACACTTTATGAGTTGGCGAATGAAGATGGGCTAATAACTTCAACCAAAATGACTCCCGAGTTAATGGCTAATCTTGGTTTCCCTAAAACCATGAAAGAGACCTTTAGAGATATAGTGGACTGGCCATCGGCTGGCTGGGGAGGTGACCCAGCTAATAAAGGAGAGCGTGATGCTTATGTATTTAAAGATTACAATACCGTGGTGAATGCCTTTTATTATCAAAACATGAAAATCATGGCGGAGTTTGCCAAAGTTTTGGGCAAAACTAAAGAGTCGATGGACTTTGAATTACGAGCTCTAAAGGCTAAAAAAGCAGTGAATGAACAAATGTTTGATTCGGAACGAGGAGTGTATGTAGACGGCATAGGAACAGACCATGCGGCATTACATGCCAATATGCTTCCACTTGCTTTTAATATGGTGCCAGAAGAACATATTCAATCTGTGGTAGACCATGTGAAATCTAGAGGAATGGCTTGCAGCGTTTATGGCTCACAATATTTAATGGATGGCCTTTATAATGCAGGAGCGGCTGCCTATGCTTTAGAGCTCTTGGCTGATACCAGTGACCGAAGCTGGTATAACATGATAAGAGCAGGCTCTACTATGACCTTAGAAGCGTGGGATTTAAAATACAAAAACAATCTTGACTGGAATCATGCTTGGGGTGCAGTACCTGCCAATGTTATTCCAAGAGGACTCTGGGGTATTCAACCTAAAACACCTGGTTTCGGAATTGCGGTTATTAAACCTCAAATGAGCAAATTGAAAAATAGTCAAATAGAAGTGCCTACGATTAACGGTACTATCAAAGGAACTTATCAATTTAAGAATCCTCGTTTGCAAGTATTTGAGATAGAGATTCCGGCTAATATGGTAGCTGAATTTGAGGTAGCTTCGGAATCAGGGAAAGAGTTGATGCACAATGGCAAAAAAGTAAATTCTGCGTTTGGCTCAGTACGTTTGGAGCCAGGAAAACATGAAATAAAACTGGTGGTCAATTCTTTTTAAAACATACCTTAAAATGAAATTAATGCTTTACTTAATAATACTCTTGCTGAGCTTTGGCTCGTTTTCAAACGGTCAAACTACGTACGTCTCCTCTTCGGCTAGTCAAGAGGGGAAAGTAAAGGAAACTCGACATTTATCGTCACCAGTTAATAAAGTACCTAAAGTTTTAAATATTAACCCACCTCTTGGTAGGATTGCAATTGTAGCTGATGGTAACTCTCCCGACCCAGATGACCTTGGCGGCACAGCAGTGTCCCTTGCTCTATTAAGAGCATCTGGGCTTGAGAATAGGTTGGTGCATTATTCCCATAGTTGTGATTTAGAGCGAGTTGAGAGGATTTCAGAAGCTGCTGAAATAGAAAGGCATGCTTTAATGCAAAGTGCTTGTGACGTAACTGCTAGACGCTGGGGAGGTTTTGATAAGCTGACATTTTATGATGCGAAATGGCAAAAAGACAAAACAATTAAAGATTTAAGTAATGCTATAAACGAGTCTAATGATTTAGACCCCCTTTGGATTATTGAGTCTGGAGAACCAGATATTATTGGCTATGCCTTAGAAGCTAGCTCTAAAGACAAGCATCAATTTGTGAAAGTAGTAACTCATCATCCAGCCAATGATGATGCGGGGGACTTTTTTACTTGGCAGGAGATTTTAGATTTTGGGATTGAGGAAGTACGAATTCCAGACCAAAACATAAACCTAAAAGTGAATATCAACGAATGGGATTGGGCAAAAAATCATCCAGATCCAAGAATTCAGTGGGTATGGCTCCAAGGAAAAATTGCAGAAATTGACGATGTAGTTACATTCCAAAAAGGTAAGTGGGATTGTTCAGATGCAGGCATGGTGCTATATTGGATTACAGGAGCCACAAACGGGGGTCTGAAACAAGGATCAGTTGAAGTTGTCAAAAAAGTACTCCTTGACTATATCAATGTTAAAAAATGATGGTCACTTCAATTATTAAAATATTCAAATCAAAGTTTTAGAACAATGAAAACATCTCGAAGAAATTTTATTCAGAAAGCGGCATTAGGAACATCTGCTGCCATGGTAGGTGGAGCGAGTAGCCTTTCGGCAAAAAGTTATAAAAAAGTAATAGGAGCCAATGAAAGAATTCAAGTTGCCATAGCCGGTTTAGGCAGAAGGTTGCCCGCAATGTATGATCCAATGAGCTCTAAAGTGAATAACGTAGAACTCGTTTATCTCTGTGATGTCATGGAAAGTCAACGTTTAAAGGCCGCAAAAGTTTTAGCACCAAAACTTGGCTATACACCTAAACTTGAAAACGACATTCGTAAAGTACTTGAAGATAAAGGAGTAGATGCATTCTTTAATTTGACTCCTGATCATTGGCACGCTCCAGGCTCTATTATGGCATTGAAAGAAGGCAAGCACGTTTATGTAGAAAAGCCTTGCAGTCACAATATGGCTGAGAATCAACTTTTGGTGGCTGCTCAGAAAAAATATAACCGTGTAGTTCAGATGGGGAATCAGCAACGCTCAGCAGCACATTCCATCGAAATTATTAAGGAAATTCATAATGGCATTATTGGTACACCTTATAAAGCCGTTGCATTTTTTAATAATAAACGTGGTGAAGTTCCGCTGCAAAAAGCAAGTGCCATTCCTAATGGCTTAGATTGGGATTTGTTTCAGGGGCCAGCTGTAAGACGTGATTACACTTCTGAAACTTGGAACTATAACTGGCACTGGTATGGCTGGAACTATGGAACAGCCGAATTAGGAAACAATGGTACGCATGAGTTGGATGTGGCTCGATGGGCACTTCAAGTTAATTACCCAAATCATGTAGCTGTAGATGGCATAAAAGCTTCCTTCTTAAATGATGGATGGGAAATGTATGACACTATGGAGGCCACCTTTAAGTTTGATAACAATACCGCCATTAAATGGGATGGTAAAAGCCGAAATGGGTATGCCACTTACGGCGGAGGACGTGGTACCATTATTTATGGTAGCGAAGGCAGTGTATTGGTGAACCGTGATTTGTACAAACTCTATGATAGAGATGGAAATTTAGTAAAAACAGTGAATGCTATGACCAAAGAAGGTGGTCTAGAACTAGGCGGAGGGGGAGGAATGACCTCTATACATGTAGAAAACTTTTTTAATACCATTAGAGGTAAAGAAACATTGCAGGCTCCTATAGATGACGCCTCCTATAGTATGGCTTTAGTACACTTTGGAAATGTGGCCTATAGAATTGATGAGAGTTTTGAGGTAGACCCTAAAACAGGAAGAATGCTAAATCTTAAAGCATTGGAATTATGGGGGAGAGAATACGCCAAAGGCTGGAGACCTACTATATAGCTAAAAGCTGCTTTGTAGAAACTAGCACTATTGATTTAGTCTCATCCAAAATGAGTTTTCCATTCATTAGTTTGGTCCTACAAATGGCGGTAAATTACAGGAAGATTCCTGTTAAAATAGTGACAGCAAAAGGCACGGTTCATCCAATAGCATCACGCGGGGTATGGATTTGATGATGTTGATTCAGAAAAGTAAGTAATGATTACGAGATGCCATTGAGCCTATCTTTGGAAAACGATTTGTCAGTAGAAGTATTATGCCCTAAAATGTACAACAAACCAGAACTAGATTTAAGCTAGCCAGGCTATGAGTAAAAACAGATTTTCACTACTGATAGTAGTACTATGTAGCCCATTACTTCTAAGTAACAGTGCATACACTTCTCCAACACTACGAGAACAAGTTATTGAAAGACTTAAAGCTACAGAAATAGCAAGAGCAAAAGCCTTTCTACTATCGGAACCTATAACAGTAGCAGATTCACATTGTGAACGGAGTTCTGGAGGAATACATGACTTTTATTCCGAAGGTGATTACTGGTGGCCAAACCCAGCAGATCTTAACGGTGTTTACATCCAAAAAGATGGGCAGACAAACCCAAATAATTTTACAGCACATCGTTTTGCAATGATTCGTCTAAGTGAAATAGTTTCTACGTTAACCTCGGCCTTTTTTAACACTCAGGAACAAGTTTATGCAGACAAAGCTCTAGAACATCTAAATGCATGGTTTATTGATGATGAGAGGATGATGAATTCGAATATGCTTTAAGCACAAGCCATTTTTGGTAAAGTTACGGGAAGAGGTATCGGCCTAATTGATGCCTATCATCTTGTGGAAGTAGCTCAATCTGTAAAAGTACTTTCAAAAAAGGGGGCTATTCCTGAGATTAAAATCATAAAATTTAAAAACTGGTTTGGCGAATTCTTAAGATGGATGACCACTCATGAATACGGAATAGCCGAAATGAATTGGAAGAATAACCATGGTACTTGCTGGGCAGTAACTGCGGCATCTATGGCCACATTGACAGAGAACGAAGAACTAATTAAGTTATGTACAGATCGTTTTTAAAAGATACTCTTGCCCAACCAAATGGCCGATGACGGGAGTTTGCCATTAGAACTTGCACGCACTAAGCCTTATGGTTATTCACTTTTCAACTTGGATGCCTTTTGTAACCTGGCTCAAATTTTCCACAAAAGAGGATAACCTATTTGAATACAGCACCGAAGATGGCAAATCGCTTAAAAAAGGAATAGAATTCTTATATCCATATATCAAAGATAAATCTGAATGGCCTTTTGATAAAGACATCTATATCTGGGACGAATGGCCTGCCTGTCATTCGTCACTTCTATTTACGGCACTTGCCTATAATAATGAAGAGTACATAAAGACCTATATGAAGTTACCTCCTTACCCGATAAATTCAGAAGTGATAAGGAACCTGCCTGTAAGGCACTCGGCAATTTGGCTCTATAACTAATATGGTAGCTGAATTTGAGGTAGCTTCCGAATCAGGGAAAGAGTTGATGCACAATGGCAAAAAAGTAAATTCAGCGTTTGGCTCAGTACGTTTGGAGCTAGGAAAACATGAAATAAAACTGGTGGTCAATTCTTTTTGACCACTAGGTTCAGAATGTTTCGTTTTGGCGAGAAAAATGAAATAGGTATCAAAGAAAAAGCCTCATAATCGAATGATTATGAGGCTTTAGTGTTGCGGTCTGGACGAGACCGTGTGATGCAATCTTATACAATTTAGGTGAATTCATAACAACTTATATATGAGAAAGTTATAGCCATATTGTTTTATTTGGATTGTATTTAGTTTTATTAAATTGCATATTTACGGGCTAAATACGGGCTAAAAATATGGCATCAATTAAATTCTTGATTCAATCAAAACGAAATCCTGCAAACATCTATGTGAGACTTCGTGACTCTTCCATAGATGTAAAGGCTAAAACTCCCTATGTGATTAATTCTGAAAAATGGAGTACGTCTAAAGGACAGGTAAAAAATGCAAGGGACGTGCTTAGTAAGAACGTTCAATCTGACCTTGAAAAACTAAGGCTTCAAATACTAACTGCTTATAATTCTAATCAATCGAAAGGAGGTGTAAACACAGCTTGGTTGAAGAATGCAATTTCTCCAAAAAAAGAAGAGATTAAATCGGCATTACTGATTGATCTAATTCAAAGCTACCACGATCAAAAGATTGAAAGTTTAGCCAAAAGTTCACTCCAAAAGATTCTATCAATAAAAAAGATAATATTAAAGTATCAAGAATATTCTGGAAGAGATTTTCAAATGAATCATATCGATTTGGAGTTCAATGAAGAGTTTAAGGAGTATTTAAGAGAGGAAGAGCAGTATGGCCCTAATTATGTAAAGAAGGTTGTGGATATGTTGAAGACCATTGGTCGCTACGCTAGAACACAAGGAATCCCGACTAGCTATCAATTGGAGAGCTTGACAGCCAAACCTGGGAAAGTTTATAAAATCTTTCTTACACTAGAGGAATTAGGACTAATAAAAACTGTTGACCTACCTAGTGAAAGCCTAGAGGCTGCACGTGATTGGTTGATAATTAGTTGTTTTACAGGCCAAAGAGTTTCTGACCTCCTGAAATTGACAGAAGAAAGCATTACGGAAATGGAGGGTCATCGGCTTATTAGTCTGAAGCAACAAAAAGGAGGAAAAGAAGTATTACTCCCTATTTTTCCTGAGGTGGAAGAAGTATTAAAGAAAAGGAGAGGAGCATTTCCATTAAAGTTTTCAGACCAAAATTATAATAGACTTATAAAAGAGGTAGGTAAATTGGCTGGTCTTGATGAGGAAGTCAAAGGAGCATTAAATGACCCTGAAACTAATAGAAAAGTAGAAGGCGTTTATCCTAAGTGGAAGTTGATTAGCACGCATATTGGAAGACGTTCTCTTGCGACCAATATGTATGGCAAATATGCGACTCCGCTAATAATGTCTATGACAGGACACACTAGAGAGGCCACCTTCCTCCAATACATCGGTAAAGGGCAATCTCATAATGCTCTTGCCCTTGCGGAGCTGTTGAGTGCTTAGCGGCTCATATAAGCATTTGATTTTAATGAGGATATGCTTGGAGGGTATTATATGAGCCTAATAATAGCAGTACAATTAACTCTTCTATTTAAAACTCTACCTCCATAAACTCCGTAAAGGTTTTTGTGACATCTTGACATCCTTTTAGAAAGGATTGCACTTCTGCAGATGTATTTACCATCATATTCATGCTGTCCTTTGTAAGTATGCAAGTTCCTTTTCTCGCCCTGCTTGTAGCTACATTGAATAAGTTAGGATTCAGATCCATATGTGTAGCTTCTAGCGGCATATAAAAAAAGCAATAATCTACTGTTAACCCTTGAGCACGATGTACTGTGCTAAAATGTACTCGTTTCAATTTTCCGTATTTGGAATAGAATTCTCTGATTAAGACTGCTTCCATATCTCTTTTCGAAGCTAGTATGGCAACAGTACATTCGTTTGATGTTTCTAATAAACTCATTACTATTTGAAGTAGTTTATCAACAAAATGAAAGCTGGACAAAGGATTGGAGGACTCCTTAGGTAAGAAGACAATTGTCGGATTTCCGGAGTCATTAAAGATATTTTTATACTTACTGCTATTTGCAACGGGTAATGTCAAACTTGAGATACTTTCGAGTGAATTCTCATAAAAGAGTCCTGTAAGATTGGCAGATGAGGCAGTTAAGCGTCTTGTTTTAGTAAATCTATATGTGCTTTCTGTTTTGTTTAATGTAAAAGTTTCTAAGCCATTAATTGCTTGATTTAAATTAGGGTGTATTCTATTTATTTGACGCTTTTCTAACCTGACAACTGGAGGGATTTGCTTGAAGTCTCCTATAATTAATGTTCGCTCTGAAATCTCAATAAACATCGCTATGGTGGCTAAAAATGCCTGAGAAGCTTCTTCTATTATTAAAAGGTCAAAGCGATATTTATTCCCTTTGTATGCCTTAAAATATTTTGACAAGGAGTAATAGGTTGTTAATAATAGCTTACCTTCAATTGGAATAATCTCAGTCGCCTTTTTGAGCTTAGGTTGTTCCTTTTTTTCAAGGCTGCTAAGACTAGTTTTGTGTACTTTTCTAGCATTTAAAGCTTCTTTTAAAGTGTTTTGGCCTATTATTTCGATTAGCCCTTTGTTTGCCAAGGAGCATATTACAACCGATTTATTATTATTAATATATTCATTCGCTATGGCAGCGGCTGTATATGACTTTCCCGTTCCGGGTGGGCCTTGAATAAGGGTTATTTCTTTTTCATTAATATCCTTTAAAAGGAAAGGTATAATATCTTGACCATTATCTAAGTTCTGAAGGCTTAGAGCACTTCTGTTATCTCCTGTACTATTTACAATCTTATTGCTCTTATTTTTCTCAAGAAACTCTTTTAAATTCACTAGATAATCAAGGGGAGGATCAGACTCTGCTAAAAGAACTAGCGGGTAGATGGATTTTGAAAAGCATTCTTGTTCTATTAAAGGAATTAACTCATCATCTAAGGATTCACATAAGAAGAAGGTGAAATTGCCTTCTGTTTTCCAATAGTTGATTGGAACAATGGTTCCACCAATACCTTCATAATAGTCAATATGGTGCTTCTCTCGAAATTGCTGATAAGTAATAGACCATCCTTTGGGGGGAGTTTTTGGTTCTAAAACCACACTTAAAAAATAAGGTTGGTTTAGCCTAGGAGCCGATTCGTTTCTAACTTTCAATAAGAGTAAGCCAGAGTGTCTTTCTATTCCCGAGGCAAAACCTGCGTACATTTCTCTCTCTTTACTTGCAATCAGTGTTTTGATTGGGCTTTGAACATAATAAAGCCAGTCTTGTTCTTGAACAGCGTATTCTGCTTTGTAGAATTCAATATGTTTTTCAATAGGTAAACTCATTAAATCATATTTTCATCTGGTGTAATTCCCTCTCTATTACTATCCGTGTCAAACTTATCATTTGGCTCCCATCTCTTAAAGAGGTGATCTATTTTTTCATCACTCTTCATTTTGAAAACTAGCCAAACTTTTTTCTTATCAAAATTACCACTAAGAACATCATTTATGTTTTCGGCGGTAGGCTCTGTCATAATTCGCATTATCTGGAAGTCCGAACTTTCCATGGCATAGTCTAATACAGCCTGCTGATTTTGAAAAACTTTTTGGGTTCCTCCAAAATTCACAAATAAATGCACTTTATTACCTTTTAATCTTTCCCATGCCTGAGTTGTTAAATAAAGTAGCCCATTCGCTGCGGATCGGCCCATAATTAGGTACTCTGACTCAGAATCTCCATTTATGAAAACTGATTCGAGTTGTGCGTATTTATGGCTCTCTGCTAACAACTTTTTGGCTTCTGTGACATCATAACCAATTTGAGGTAAATAGATGAGTGCTTTTACTAGAGCAGCTACATTCCAGTCTTTATAGAACTCTTCCGGAGGTTGACCATCAAAAAGAACATTAAGGGCATCTACTTCTTCAGGTGAAAATTGATAATCAGATTTAGACAAATCAATTTCTTGAAAACTTTCATTTTTTTCAGATCCAAATTTCTTCTCAAGTAAGGACGTAAAGAAGTCATTATTCAATTCTGAACGAATGACTTCAGGAATATTCTCTATTTGATTTTGGCATACAATGATCTCTCCTGTTTCCAAAACTTCATAATCTATTTTTAAGTCTACTTCAACATCTATAATATCATGATATCTAAATCTATAGGGCAGAGTTGTATCATTATAAACCTTAATTATAGAGGCATTTGCGTGGTTTTTTAGGCTTTGGTAGAAACCTAAATTTAACTCTTCTAACTTATCTGAAGCTATAAGTTTGTTTGTATCCAAAACTTCCAGGAAGCCTTCTTCTATTGCATCTAACTCAATAGTAAAGGAGGAAGGAAGTACCTCATTTAAAACGAACTGATCGTTATGATTTATGGCCTTGATAATATCGGGTACATACTCTTCCCATTTGGAATTTTCAAGATGATATATGTCATCTTTATTCCAGCTTTTCAGGACAACTTGTCCTTCAATTATTACCGGAATTAAAAGCGTTTTTATGGAAACATTCCTTTCCTCAAACGTTTCATATATGTTTTTTAGAGAAACAGAGCTTAATTGAATACTTCTCGTGTTTTCCTTTAACCAAATTAGACTATTTCGTAATTGCAAATCACTTAGTAAGCTTCGTGTTATATCCTGAGCACTTTTGTTATTGTCTTCGACGCCTATTCTAAATTTGACCACATTACTTTCGTCATGATTAAGGCCAACCACACTGTTTGTTAAGTAGCTTATTTTAGAATCATTGCCGCTAATCCATGTTTTTAGCCAGTTAGGAACTAATTCGCTTTCTAAGGCATATTTCTCACTCCAAATTTTTTCAGCTGGGACAAAGTCAGGGAAGGAGAAAAAATCAAATGGGTTCTCAATAGATTCTAAAACACAATAATCGAGGAATTTAATGCATTCTTCTTCATATAGAACTCGATTAGATTCGAATAAATCTAAGAAAGTAGTTGACTCAGATAAAATGTCTACTTCACCTGTTTCAAGCATGTAAAAGTGCCAGAAAGTGCAATCCTTGGCACTAAATCTTTTGTCTGTAGTCTCAAGTAATTTTTTTGCAATTTCATCTTTAAACCTATACTTCCTTACCTTAAAGAGCTCCTTTAATTCACTTACTTTACCTACTCCTGAGAACAGTTCAAGCATTTGATTGAGGCTATAGGCATTTCCTTCGAAATCGGAAGGAAATAAATCGCTTAACCTTAATTTTAATTCCTTTTTTATTGTTGGAAACCAAATGTCATCAGATACCGATTTTTCAGACAACAGTTCGCCATCTAGAATGATGATTTGCCTGAACTGCGTTATTTTTTCTTTCTCCTGACCTAAAACCAATTCAATAACTTTAAACTCTGGAGATGATTTAGAATATTCAGCTTGCGAATTAATGTTAAACGCTGAAATATTGGCTATAAACTTGCTACAAAGGGTTTCTTTAGCTTTGTAAGGATATAAAAAATCTACAAAAGCAATGTTGCCATAATTAATATCTAACAAGTATTCTATTAATTCTTCACCCTCAAGAAGTCCAATTGTCTCTAAGCCAGTCTGGTATAAGTCATTGGGAAGTAAAATTAAGTTAGAATCATCTATGTCTTCTATGAGAGAGATTAGATTTTTGTTCTTTGAAAAGTAGGTTCGTATTCTAGCCGTTTCATGATGAAAATATGTCCCTTCAGTCTCCTCAAAATATGAATGTAATAAAAAGTTATCTTCCTTATTTACTTTGAGAAAATCCAGAAGTAAATTACTGTCTTCCAAAGACAACCCCATGTTCCTAGGGATATGACCTTGAATATTATCTGTGTTACCTCCTAACTTAAATGTCTTCTTTAATTCGACTGAGCTGTGGTGAGGTATCAGTAATGCAGTATTCTCTTCAATAAGTAGGGCATACCTTTTATATTCTGATTCCTTAGCTTTATGTAAGCCAACAGGAAAATATAGTTCATTTGCTAATTGAAAGGTGTTATTCCTTTCATTATATAGCCAAGGTATGTTACTAATGTTACGTCTTTCTGTTTCAGGAATTTCTTCATAGCATTCTAAACAATAGGTGTAAAAGCTATCTAACTCTTTCGGGACATCTACCAACTCCGTAATTGAGGTGAAATTACTGGGGTTGCAAATTATAGTGTCAAAAATATCAGCACGAGGTATAAGTTCATCTAATACTTTTGCACTTAGAGTTCTCTCCTCATCTCTATCAATTATAAACTCATTTAGCCAATTTGGTATGGTTTCAGAGGCATTACTAGTCAACTCTTGAATAGCTTTCAAGTTTCCACTCTGCGATTTAAATAACTTCAATTCTTTACCCCATGTGTCTGGGCCAATACCTTTTAAATTTTGGAGGAAATTAATGAACCAACTCTTTTCTTTAGAAGATAGACTTGTAAAGTCACGTTCGAAGGTTAATTTTTCAAATGTGAGTTTCCCTTTGATGGGGTTTAAATAGTTATCTTCAGAAGTAACGACATCAATTAGTTTAGGGAAATCCGAGTATTTTAATTCAACACCTTTTAAGCCTAAATTATTTAGTATTGTAACAGGAATGTTTTCATTAATTCTAAGGAAAAAGTCATCATATTCGGTTATAAAGTTTAATGAATAGATTTCAGATTCAACAGGAATGAAGAATAACTCAAGAGCTAATTTACCTAAGACTCCTACATTGTCTTCAACCCATTTTTGATATTTAACTTGGCTTACAATGTCACTTTTTTTGAAATTCAGTTTTAGTATCTCAATGTTTTCTTCCTTTTCTAAGATTTCTATTAAATAACTAAAGTCAAATAGAGCGATATCTAAATATTGATATTTTAGATAATTGGTGTTTATGCCATCAAGAACTAAATATTTATCTTCGTTCTGAATAGCATAAAAGACTTCTTCCCCAAATAAACTTGTGAATCCAGTTTCATCTATTATGATTTCAGAGCAAGTCCGCAACTCGTTTCGATAATCAACTATAAATGCTGTATCCTCAAGAGTTTCTAGGTATATCTCATTGAAAACATTTATTAAGGCCTGTACTTCCTTTTGGTCGGTAAGTGGTTTCTTTAATAAGAGTGATAAATATTCGGGATGTAGAGAATTCTGGCTTATACCCAATTCAGCAATCTCCTTTAGCCAATTAAGGTATAAGCGTCCAATTTTGGCGAATAGGAAAATGTTCCATTCGTTGTCTCCTTGAATACCCTCACGGTTAGAAGAGAGTACAAAGTCTGCATTAACTAAAAAAGGTAGATTAATACGTTTTTCTGTTAAAGGTAAATAAGTAAAAAACGAGTTGAAATCTTTATCTAAAAGGTAATCTGGCTCACATCCCAGTTTATTATTAATAATCGGTGCAGCAAAAGTTATCAGGGTTGATTCTGCGGCAGCTATTTTAGGCGGTATGTTATCAATTTTGTCCTTTCCTTCTTCATCTCTTGATAAAAAGTAGCTTACCTCTCCATAGTCGTTGACTTCTTCATTACGGAATACTGTAAGACCCTCGTTTTTAAAAGAGTCTTGATTAATCGAAATTTCATCACATTCCTTTTTAAAGTAAAATCTTTCATATGTATAATCTCTTCCTTTTTGTTTTATAATTTGAACAGGATTTTCACCTTTTTTCCGAATGGTAAGTCCGTTTTTGAAAGATTTAAAGACTTTTATATGCCGTAAGAATAATAGAAAAACGGGGTTTTCAGCTATAGTATCTACAGCTTCAAGATAATCCTCGATTACTTTACGATTAATTTTTAGTGCTATACCAACATTATTATTGTATTCAACTAATCGGCTATTATTTAACTCACTGGCTATTTCGTTTTTCCAAATAGGTAAGAGCTGCCAGGGTACATCTTTATTGCCGTTGAAACTTTTTGCTTCGGCTTCCCACTTTCGCTTGTGTCGAGAAATTAGTTGGGGAGCAATTTTATAATCTTCTCTATCAAAATAAAATGTATCAAAGTCTTTGTATGCGGAATATTCTCGGTCAAATTGAAATATAAAGCCTCCCGACTTTATAATTACTTCGCTGCTATCTGTGAATACAGATTTAAAGCCAATACCCTTATAACCAGTTTTCTTCTTGTCATTTTTTTTAGTGCTTTGAGCGGCACTTGTAATAGCACCGACATCACTCTTACTAAAAGGGAGACCATTATGCATGATTAACAAATATTCATGATGTGTATCAATATGAAATTTGAGTTCTTCTCCGGCTGGTGCATCATCAGCATTTTGTAAAAGCTCGAAAATCATTCGCTCTTTAGAAGAATACATTCCTTTGCCGATTTCACGTAAGAGGTTGGCAATGATTTTGTTGGACTCGGGTCGGTCTAATCTGTTATACCTATCAAAAACTATTTCTTCATATGGATTCTTGTCTGATTTAAGAGGAGGGTTGTTGAATAAATCTATATTCGGAAGCTGATTCTCGCCTTTTATGAAAATACTAAACTCATAATATTTCCCCTCCTTAAATCCATCATTTCTAAAGCCTAACCATACATTCTCACGGTTTCCTTTTTCATTAATAAGTAAATTACCTTCGGATTTAGAAATAACATTAGTAAATACAAATGCGTTATTATTTGTTTGAATAAAGCGGCCGTAGAAACGATTTTCCTCAATACTATTTTTCTCTAGATATAGCTGAAGTGGTGTGCTCATGTTTTAGTTGTGGTTTTGTAAAATGATTTGTTTTATAGGGTATGGTAAAGTTTTTGAAAAGGATGTTTAAAAGTTAGCTTTTCATCATTCCTCTTCAAAATTAAGTCCGAGCTGCTTGGCGGATTCCTTTACAATTTTGTATTCATGACTAGCATCTGTCAGTGGCTTAGCTGCGGTAGAATTTGCTTTTATTTTGATTTCTATTTCAATATTATTCTGAGCTAATGGCATTATGAAACTATTGAATAGTTGGGTATAGTTCTCTAATGCTACTTTTCCTGATACTGTCAAAGATTTTATATTTCTATCTGAAGCATGAGCTGGCTCAGCCGCAACATTCAAAGTAGTGCTTGTAGGAACGGTAAGTGGTGTTTCCTCTTTTTCGCTAATTGAATCTCCGCCTACTTGTTCCTTAGGTACTGGCCTTAGAGAGTTGTCTATTAACCAATAAGTTTCATCTTTTACATCAAAAAATGGAACAGACTCTTGAAAGAAATATCGGGTGAAGTTATTTTGCTCGCCTTCGCCTGTAGCAATAGTATATGCCCCATTTTCACAGTACTTTCTTAAGCTTTGAGTTACGGATTCCGCATTTGTAATCATTGGCTTATCATCAAAACGCAAGAAAGCCTCATAGATGTCTTTAGCCTTAACTGACTGTTCGGCGGTCGGAAGTAAATTATTTTTTCTAAGGGTATTTAAGCCTATAGACTCTAAAAGCCACTCTTCCTCCATGAGCGTACTTAAAACAGTAGTGTTTATTTGGCTATCTATACTGTCCTTAAATTGTTTGATGGCCACTGTTGAAATATCTGATTTGACAGAATATTTAGCTACCAAAGAATAGGCTGGTACTAAAGAAACTTCGGATTGTTGAGAGGCATCATTCATTCTCTTTTTTAAATCTTCTCTTTGTTCTTTTTCGAGTTGTCCCTGATATTCTGAACTTATTTTATTACACGCTAGGTATTCTCTTACTTCGGTTTGTAACCTGCTTATTCCTACTTCTGAGCAAAGTAGAAAAAGAATAGTATTACGGTAAATACGTTCACTATTTCCTTTTTTAGTTGCTATTTTTTCAATTAGTGCTTTTGTCGTTTTTGAAACTTCGTTTGGGTTTGCGAGATGCTGAGGACTAAGAATTAGTAATGTAGGTTTAGTTTGCTCTGGAATATCTTCTGAAGGATTTACTAGAGTATTAAAGAATTGTACATTTTTTGATTTAGCAGTTAACCTATCAATAATTTCAGCAGTGATATCTACATCCTTGATGTCTCCTTTTGCTTTATTAATTAATATATTAATATTGGGCTTGGTATTGAACCAATACCTTTTGCTAGCTCCTCCTGCTTGTGCATAATATAAGTAATAGGCATTGCTTTCTAGTTCGTCTAAAGCTCCATTTACATTGTTATGATTAAAGCCTCTTGGAGTAAGTAAACTAAGTTTCAATTCTGGTACAGAAATCCCCTTATTAGCTCCTTCGTTTCCAAATGAGTTCATGAGGATTACAGACGAAAGAGATTGAGTTAAATTATTGCCTCCATATTCTGCTTTATTACCATCTATCTTAAATGCGTTGCTTGACGAACCCGCCACATCAGCCGTAATTAC
Source organism: uncultured Arcticibacterium sp. (assembly GCF_964021845.1). Classification (NCBI taxonomy): domain Bacteria; kingdom Pseudomonadati; phylum Bacteroidota; class Cytophagia; order Cytophagales; family Leadbetterellaceae; genus Arcticibacterium; species uncultured Arcticibacterium sp. The sequence continues at coordinate 60,226 of NZ_CAXHZC010000009.1, forward strand.
CGAATCATAGCCATTCCCGTAGAGCTTTTTTAATTGCCCTGACAGAGCGTCTAAATTGGCGAAATTAACTTGACCAGGGTGTATTAATAGATTTTCTCCTCTAAGTGAATTTTGACGACTCCAAAGGTCACTAACTATTGCAGCCAGTAAACGCAATACACCTCTTGTTCTTTGGAAATCATGATGACTGGCCCATTTTACTCTAAAAATATCAATTAGCTCAGGATGAAAAGGATATGATTTTAAAATCTTCTCTTTATACTGTGTCTTAACAGCGTGACCCGGTAGCTCTGTAAAATGTTGTTCATAAAGCTCCATATATTTCGATGCTACCTGTTCTAAGCTTTTTTGGTCACCAATGTTTTCAAAAAGTCTTCTTCTTATTACTTCATATATTTCATCATCAGCTACAGGTTGGGTATCAGCTCCTACACGACTTACACGTTTTTGTAGGGAATTAAGAATAGACTGAGCTTCTGGAGTATTGCCTACCTCTTGTGGTGATGCGGGTAATGTAATCACAGCAACGCAATTATTGGTAGATGCTACTGCCTCTGTAAGCTCTTGCATAAAGCTTATTGTCTGTTCGGATAGGTTACTTTTGCCCACCGAACGGGCAGATGCTTTTACACAGTAATCAGCTAATTCGTCAATTAAAATTAGTGCTGGAGTACATTTCTCTAACACTTTTTTAAAAAGGCCACCAGGAGAGATAAATTGTTCATCATTTAATCGAACAATCTCATACGCATCTTTACCACCTAATTGATAAGCTAATTCGCCCCAAATAGTTTGAATGCGTATATTATCTGTGGTCATGCGACCATTGGCAGCATCATTTGTGGTATTTGTAAACACAGCTACATTTGCCTCTTCAAATTGTGGTAAACTGGTATAGTTTATTAGTTCTTTGGCATAAGTAGATTCAGCTAGTTTCTTTCCATTTTTTGCTACATGAAAAAGAGATATCAGGGTATGTGTTTTTCCACCACCAAATCCTGTTTGAAGCGAAATTACCGTGTTATTGCCATCTTCAGTGCCATTAAGACCTTTTACTACGGTTCTGGCTATGTTTTTTAAACCAGCTGTGAAAAAAGTCTTTTCAAAAAAAACGGTACTACTTCTATATATTTCACGGCCATTTCCGAGTGCGACTTCGGCCAAGTTTGCCGCAAAAACAGATTCGTCTAAACGCCCTGTTTTGATATCTATATGAGGGTTTGCAATGACAAACCAAGGCTGTAATTCAGCACTATTTTCAAGTTTTTTAGGAACGGGCTTAATTTCTTCCTTTGCTTCATGTAAATGAGCCAATTCCGTTTCTAAATCCTCCATTTTTACGGCACGCATAATTCGCTTCATATTAATGAATACTATATTGTATTCGTCCGAAGTTATGCTTTGAAAATGAGCCATTTTATTACGGATTTCATTAATGGTCTCAAGTTGAGTAGCCAATTTGTTGACATCTCTACCAAAATCATCACGTAGTAGGTCTTTGTACTTTAATACAAAACCCTTTAGGTAGGGGTAATCAACTAATGATTCAGGTTGGGAGCCACTTCTTAGGCCCATTTCCCAGTGTTCTTTTTGATTTGGATATAGCGAATCAAAAAACATATCTGGCCACTTGTCTCCTACTTCTTTCATTAAGATAGACACTGTATAAGGTCTAAACGCTTCTATGAATAGACTAAAGGCTTTGTATAGATTATCTTGTTGCATTTTATTTCTTTTTTAGGATTGCCAAAAACACCTTTCCTTTTTCTGTTATTCTATTTTTCTGATTTGGGTCATTTAGCTCACCCTCACTTCTTTCAATCAACTGGTCACTTTCAAGCTTTCGTATGATGTTTGCTAAATGACCTGATATTTGCTTCTGCTTAAATTTTAAAGAAATTTCTTTCCTGCTAAGCTCCTCTTTATTTAGAAATTGTAACGTTTTACTATACAGTGTTTTCTTTTTCAACTCAGACTGTAACTCAGACTGTAACTCAGACTGTAACTCAGACTGTAACTCAGACTGTAACTCCTGCTGCAACTCCTGCTGTTGCTTGTATTCTGTATTAGTGTATTGTACTTGTAGTGCTATGCCTTTCTCTTCCCAGCTATACTTTATCTCTTTATAATCTCGAAGTTCATCTGCTATTTGTTTAAGACCGTTACCCCATTGGTCTATTACCCCCATTTTCTTAAATACTGGTGCTATTAATTTATTTCTAACATCAGATTGACGTGCTTCTAAATCATCAAAATCTATAGATGGTAAAAGTTTACCTGCACTAGTAATTTCTACCATGTCGTCGTAAATGGCAATCTTAATATCTTTACCTGTAAGTGAGTAATCTCTATGAACTACTGCATTACGAATAGTCTCTCTTATAGCTATAATAGGATATTGCCAACGCTCTTCTGTATAAACACCATTTACTACAGCACCTTTGTTTATATGGCGTAGTACAAACTCATAAGCAAGTTCTGCCTGAACAGCTATATTGCCCTCAAAAGTTTTTTTATCAATAAAAACTGCTGAACTAGTTCCTTTAAATCTTGCACATTCTATTTTGGCGTAAGGAAACAGCTGTCGTTTACTTTCTGCATCTGCAAATAAGAGTAAGGCATTGGTTGGCATAAGTTTTCCCTGCACCTCCTTTGTAAGGCCAAGTTTCTTTAGTGTATTTGGAGTAATGGCTTCACCCGTTTTCTCTAAAAACAATTGGCTAAATTCTTTTAATTCAATATCCTCAGGTTCAATATCAAAAACGATTTCATCATCAAATGAAATATTGCGTCTTTGACGCTCTAGCTCGGCTATGATTTCTACATCCGCTTGCCTGCTAGACGAACCAACTCTTATGTACGTTCCTTCGTTTTTCCCTTTGGATTTAAGGAAATAAGGTAATTGGCTGCCCCGATGAATTTTTACTCGTAAAACAGATTTAGATTTATCAGAAATAATTGAGATGTCTGGAAGAATAACAGGATGACAATGGGAATGAATTATGTTAGCTATCTGCTCCTCTAATTCCATCACATCTCCCTTCACACCAAGTATCTCTCTAGGCTTATCTTTTATACCAATAAACAATTCTCCGCCAGCATCATTAGCAAAGGCCACAATGGTCTTAGCCAAGTCTATGGCTTTGGGCAAACTCTCTTTAAACTCTAGTCGTCTACCTTCGGGTAATTGTATGATATCTTTTAATTGCATTAAAAATCAATATGTTGTCCAATGTGGCCAACTAATATTTTGCCATTTTCTATATCTGGGTCGCTCTCATAAAAATAAATTCTATTTTTATAATATGTATTATCCCCGACTTTGTCACTTTGATTAAACTTCATATGAGGTTCACAACACACTTTTTTTAGACCATTAACTGTAGAAAACTCAAATGTCATATTTGGTTTATGTTTTAGATTTCCTTCTGGTGTAACATCAATTCCAACGGAAGCACTAAAAGTTAGTAAGTCTCTTTTCCTAACATAGCTTTTCTCTAAATAATATGGTAAAGTATCATTTAAACATGAGAGACCTTTTACAAAGGATTGTGTGAAATTAATCCAACCACCATCTGTTTTATCAATTTCCATTTTTACCCTAGTATGAATATGAATGTAAGGGAAGTTTTTACGACATTCATCAATAAAATAATAAGGCTCACAAGGGTATTTCCCCAAAAAATATCTGTGAAAACTAAACCAAGTTTTAATGTTTGAAATTGTATATTTTTCTAAACCCTTGATAGCCTTACCCCCATATGATATAAAACCATAAGCTTTCTTTTCATTACAAAAATCAGCAGTTTCTTGGTCTTTCACCAAGTCTTTAATATCGGAATTTGACCAATTCGTTTCTTTTGCTCGGTCAATTATTTTCATTAAATACTTTTTAGAACTATTCCTAGAATTCAAATCTCCTTCAAATAAATATTTATACAGAGGAGTATTATTTCCAATGTTGACTTCATAAATATCATTGTGACGTAAAATGGAATCGCCATTACTTTTGATATTTTCAGTATCCTCGGAAAGCAATCCTATTGAATCTTCGAAGCTACTTATATCAGGATTAATAGAATCAAATGATTCATTCAATAAATAAAACTCAGCCTTCATAACCTGCTCTATTTAACTTGAAAATAGTACTTAAGTCACTTTCTTCTTGATCAAAAAAACCAACTGGCCATTCAGATAGCTCTGCATTTTCATTTATATCTAAAGGTATTATTTCTAGTTTTTTATCAGATTTAAGAAAGTTCAATGTTACTTTAGATTTGTCTTTAAAGCCATTTTTTGTTGCGAGTCGAACACCATTTATTACATGCTCACTATGTGTTTCGATAATTATTTGAACTCCTGAATTCGACATTTTAGCAATAAACTGCCCTATCCTTGATTGACCAAGCGGATGCAAATGAGCTTCAGGGTTTTCAATAATTAAAATGCAGCCAGGTTCGGCAATTAAAGCACTTACAATTATTGGTAAAGAATATGATATTCCAAACCCAATATTATTAGGATGTAAAAAAGCAGTATCTGCACCTTTTTTTCTTATCCCAATTCTTACTTGATTTATATCTTCATAAGTGGAAACATTAATTTCAATGTCTGGAATTATAAATTGCATCCAATATTCCACTTGTTTTTCAAATGTTTTTGCCTCACTTTTCGGAAACTGTTTATACTCGTAAATAGATTCTGTATTCTTAGATGCTAGTGAAATTGCTTGTCCTGTAAACTCTCCTTGAAAACCAACATTTAAGTCTTTTTGAACACTCATTTGTTGAGTATTTCTCGGGCCAAGCCTTTCCGCGTTCAAATAATGAAGATACTTATTAAAGGAGTTTTTAAATGAATAATCTGTAGACATCTTTTCAGCAGATAAACTCAAAGGGTTTTCTTTATCTATTTTAAAAACAATTGTTTCCGAATGATTTAATGAATCTTCAACTTTAAATTGTATATCTAAAGAGTCAGATTCAGTCGCTAAAATTTCTTGAGTACTGCCCAACTCGAGAAACGAGTCTATTTTATTGTTAATAGAAATAATAACATTTTTAGAATCTTCATTCTTGTAAAATTGGCGTAATAGTAGCATTGCCTGGATAATTGTTGATTTACCAACCCCATTTGCTCCCGCTAAAACTGTTAATTCGTTGAATTCAATTGAAGTATTTAAAAAGCACTTAAAATTTTGGATTTGTATTTTTTTAATCATGGCTTATTTTTAATGATTCGTTGATTAAACTTTCGGCTATTTTAAAACCGTAACTAAGCTTGTTCGCTTGATTCGTTCCTATGGTTAAGGAATCAAAATAAGCTTGATCCTCGGTGATTTTACTTACAAAATATTCTACCATTTGGCCTTTGTTTACAGTTTTATGGAATACATGAGGTGGTATTTTTGATAGCAATACTGACCAAACGGTGAAAAGAGATTTATTAATCAATGATCTTCTACTATCTCGGTAAGCCTCAAAAGTAGTTTTTCTAAATGCATATCTGCCAAATAAATAGTAGGCATTCTCCATGGCATTCTTAAATGAATTTTCTAAGGTTCCTTCTAACTCGGGTGAGTAGTTTTTGTTTAAATAATCCAATGTGTCATCTAAAAAGAACTCCATATCACCTTTATATGGGCTTTCAGTAATTTCGAGGTTTGAGATGTAAAAGGCAATGAACCTCATGACCAATTCTTGGTCTTCCATTCTAATTGGTTTGATACTGTTATCAGTCGCATTAATAAAGCCTTCTGACGAAGCTAAACTTTGGATAAGTTGCCTTACATTAGGTTTAGCCATACTATTTCTAATTTCTTGCCTATTGAGAGGTTTACCACCTTCGTTTATCCTTTTGAAAATTTCAAACTTCACGGAAGATGGAGTTGTTGGAGCAATAATGTTGAATGTCAGTTGAGTGTCTTCAATCCTATTTTGATATTTGAGCTTAAGGGTTCCGAATGTTTCACCCTCACAATCCTCTAAATACTCCAAACCCTTTAATTTCAACTTGTTTTTATAAAACAAATCAATGGTTGTAAGCCTTTGTAAACCATCCACTACTTGATATAAACCTTCATTATCTTCACTCAAATAAAATACAGGTAGGGGAATTCTAAGAAGTAGAGATTCTATTAGTCTTGATTGCTTAACAGAGTCTTTCCAAACAAAATAACGCTGAAAATCCGGCGATAAATCAATTCGTTTCTTGTCAATAAACCTTACGACATCAAGAACTGAGAAGTTTTTAGAGTCTACACGGATTTGCTCAGGGTCAAAATCTGGTTTTGTAATATGGGTTTCTGAGATAGAAGAATCATTATTTTCGGATTCTACTCCATGAGAAATGTCATCAATTTCTTTCTTTTTAATCTCGTTTATTTGGTCAATGAAAATGTTTATAAGATATTCTGAACCATAAGCAATATCAAGTTCAGCATCAATTTCAATAACGGAATAACCCAAATTTTGGTCTTCTTCAATTTTTAACTCCGGACTAATAGATACCCAAAATTTGGATGAGTCATCTTTCGTAAGACTTATTATTTCCTCCGTATTTGGTAGTTTTAAAATTAGTGTTTTCATATTTAATCTCATTTAACTAAACAAACCTGTTTGAACACCTTTGCTTTCTTGATTGCTCTTACTTTCTCTAAGCAGACTATCCTTATTAGCTAAAAGGCCATTGGCTTGTGTATAATCACTATCTTTCTTTGGGTCTTCTGGCAATAACTCACATAATGAAGTTACAACTCTCCAAAAGCCACCATCAGGGTTTTCACCATACTCAGTTAAATAACGTAGTAAGTGGCCACGGTTAGAGCCCAAATAGAGCTGCATCGCTTTGTGAACTTGGTCTATGAGTTTGCTGTTTGCTTTTTCTCCTAGGGTTTTACTTTGTGCTATACGCTCTTTAAAACCGCCTAGTGTCTGTTTATTTCCGTTTTTAATGAAAATATACTCAGTGAAAAGGTCATGTACATTTATGGTAAGACCTACTCTGCTAAACTTGGCTGCATCATCAAAATCACTTTCTGAAAAACCATAAAGCTGAAGCCAGCCTATGTAAAACTTGGTAAAATCATCTCCATCAAAGCCCTTAAGTAGGGCATTAAAAGCAGACTTCCTTGCCATTTCTAGCAGCTCGGCTACAGTAACCTCAGAGCCATCTGCTTTTTCTACTTTTTCATATTTGCCAAACTCGCTTACTGCCTGACCAAAACAACCAGTGAGTAAATCGGCCCCTCTAAAACCTAAACTATATAGTAACTCTACTTCTTTCTCTACGGTAGATTCTATGGCTTTTTTTACTTCTTTGTAATCTCCATAGTCTTTACGCTGCGAAGGTCGTGCTGATACTGTAACGGAAGAAGCCAAAACGGCTCCAGCTAAGCCTAAACTTCTATTTGCCATTTCTGTATCTACTGGCCAAGAGCCTGTAATATTCATTCTAGCATCTAGAATAGAATTACAAAGTGTAGTCCAAGCTTCTGTACTTTGATGGGCAAACATAATGCTTACTATGTCAGTAGTTTGTAGCTCTATGGCATCAAATATTTCGGTTAGCTTGTTTTCAAAGTGCTGCTTGGCTTCAGCCTTGCTATTTTTATGGTGATGTTTAAGTGCAGTACATTCCTCAGATTTGGGTGTGCTAGGAGTTGCAAAATTTAAAGGATAAACATTTCCTAAAGTACGTTTAAGCCAAACATAAAAGAAGTCTGATAAATCTGCGTATGCAATGGCATCATAATATGGCGGGTCTGTAATAACCGCTGTTATACTTTTGTCACCAAATTGAGTTTTATCACCACTGCTTGCGTTCTGAAGAATTGCCGAAAATGAATTGTCAGACTCTGATTCAATATACCTCGTGATCCAATTTAGTTGATTTAGAAGACTTCCCGTTGTGTCTCCTAAAAGATTTCCTTCAGGATAGTCGAACATCATTGGAATAGCCTGCTTAGAAAAAGGGCTTTGGATATTTTCTCGAGAAACATCCCATCTGCCAAATGTAGTATTAATTGCAGCTCCTCTATCGATTAATATTGCCAGATAAGTAGAAAGTGCTTTTCCGTATTCATTAAAACTTTCGAATGTTTCACCTAAATTTCTAAACTTCGAAATCAAGGTTTGCATGGCTAAAAGTTGACGATTGGAGAACATTTGACCCCATTGTTCCAAGCCCCATGTGCAAGAAGGAAGTGCTTGAGTATACTCCACAGGCATTTTTTCAGAAGGTCTTTGAATACTCGACATTGGTAAGTTATTGATAGATTCAATATCTTGAGTTGTTGGGAGTCTGTAGGTCTTTCCTGCTATATCATCCCAAATAACTGTTAATAACCTTTCAGTTGTTCTTCCTTCAAGAAACTGCTTTTTTAAAGTTTTCACATCAGTAGCATTACCACAACAAGGACATTTTAAATTTCCTCTATCCACCCAGCCTTCCTCTACACACTTGCCTATTTCAATTGTAAAGGCAATAGAAGAACCTTCTATAATAGGTTGGAGATAAACTTGTTTAGCCTTAGTGTTAGCTAAATAAAACTGTTTTAATAAAGGAACTTCAGCTTTACAACTAGGATTGCTACAAGTTCCAACTCTTGCCCAATAATAGGCAATAGGTTTAATTTCTTGCGTAATGGTGCTATTTCCTTTTTTTAGTTCTCTGAACTCACTGGGGTAAAACTGCCCAATTTCCTTTTCCGTTTCTGCTAATAACCTTTTGGCATAATACTCTACATCAAAACTTAGACGGTTGGGAATGTTTACCGCATTTGGGTCTCCGTTTTCATAGACTAACCATTTCGTATCTAAGGCTTCCCAAGCCTCTTGGGTATATAATTTTAAAAACTCATCTTTCGTATAAAAAATGGCCTTGCCGTACTTCTGCGGGAATTCTAAGCTCCCTTTTTGTACAATATGGGCTACGGGGTTAATGTCGTTACCGTAACTGCGGCAGCCTAGTCTGGCTGCTTCTAATGGTATAGCTCCTCCACCAGCAAATGGGTCAAACACCTTCGGCATTTTGCTTAGAAATGCTTCTTTGACTTTTTCTAAACTTTCTATTTTTTGTATTGTCTCTTCTGTTTCTAAGTGGCGATTAGGGGTGCTATAAAGGGCTTCCTCAGCAGTTTTTATAATTTGCCATAGACTATCAAATTCGGTAATTAATGCTTCAGCACTCTTTCCAGATCTAGCATTATGGGCTACAAAAATCAGCTTGCGAGCTTTACCAATAATAGCCTCATTGTTTTTATTATCCCACTTTATTAGGCTGTCATTACTTAGTTTGTCCTTTGCTCCAGGTTGTTTTTTTGTTTTGCCTAAAAGGTATTCCTGCATGGGGAGGCTAAACTTACCTATAAACATTTGCAGTCTGTTACGGGCATTGTCTTCCATGCGGTCTATTACCGCAGTCCATGGTATATCATCGTAAGGTTTGTATCTGTTTACAAGTCCTTGCTCCATCAGTGGTTTTGCTTCTGACCCCAATAGAATTTCAACAGCATCTTTAAATGCTTGCGGGCAATGTGGGTCAAGTGGGTCTGGTACCAAGCTAGCAAACACCACAGCTCTACAAACAGGCAAGGGTCTACGTGCCCACCATAAATGTAAAGTAGAAATATGCCCATGGCGTATGGATTTATCTCGTACACTTTCAGATGAGATTTCTTTTATAGGTAGGGCTACTTCTATTAGTTTTTTAGCTTGGGTCATACTGTTGTTATAAAATGCTTATTTAGGATTTCCCAATTTTCAAGAAACGGGCTGAAATCTCTAATAGTGTTATCCAATTTTCCTTCTAATAAACCTTTAAGCTCAGATTTTTTAAGGCCTCTGGTTTCGTAACATTTATTGCTTTTGAAAACAGCTAAATACATGACAATGTTGGAAGAATTGGTTTTAAATTTATCGAAAATGCTAATTAGTTCCTTAGGCTTTACGAATATATAGTCTGCTGAATGGGTAAGACCGTCATAATTCACAAATACCCAGTAATCTGCTTTAGAATCCACGATTTTTTCACGTTTCAAATTATACCAAGCTGTAGTTTTAACATATGACTGTATTACATCATTACCATGAGACCAATTAAAGTCACGAGAGTACTTAACTTGAATTGTAAGCGACTTAGTGACCTCTTGATTTGTTAATAAAAAGTCAATTCCACTATCTTTAGATGGAATCCAAATAGATAAGTTTGGGAATCGTTTTTCAACTTCATTCCCAAATAAGAACTCTCCGCCATGTATGGTGAATAAAGGTTTCACTTTGCAATAATTTTAGATTGCCACTCCGCCATTGGAAGAAAGAATTGAATACCCTTTGATTTCCTCATGAATTGTAACGCTTTGGCTGGGTTTTGTATTCTGAATAGCTCAGGTGTTGACTTACAGTTAATTACAATATAAAGCCATGCCGCATTTCCTAGTTGTGCTAGCCTGTTCATTTCGTTTTCGCTAAGCATTACACTTCCATCACTTCCGCTACGACCTTTCACCTCTATATAGCGTTTAAGTTCTTCATTGCTGATGCTTTTTATATCATAGCCTTCATTATTAGCTGATACATCTTTAGGAGTCCAGTTTTGGGATAATTCATAGTTCATCGCTTTTTCCATAGCTATGGCCTCAGCCTCGTCATCTCTAGACATACCGTAATGTCCGGTGTATTCTACTTGTGATAGTGGAATTATATACGCACAGCCTAAAACTTCAGGTGCTTTGGGGCTAAGCTGCATCATTAAATCCAAACTCTCTAATCTCGATTTTTTCTTTTCAATAAGCTCTTCTATTCTTTCTTGCTTCTTGTTTAGTTTTTCTTGTACCCGAAGATCTCCAAATAACAATTTCGTTTGTAACTCTTGAATCTCGCCCTGGAGGTCAAGAATTACCTGTGTAAAAGCTGTTTCCAAATATCCTTTACGATCTCTTGAGTCATTTAATACGTGCTGTTGGGTTTCCTCAAACTGAGGTTGAGTAATATTTTCAAAGCTCCATAGAATTACCTGGTCTTGATTCATGTCAGAGGGAGGCTCTACATTTTTTGCGAAGTCGGTAGGAGCATGTAGGTCTATAAATTTTGCAGGAGAAGTGAATTTGAATTCCTTTGAATTATTTTGGATAACCATCATTAGCCTTTCATCTGCCACACTATCATCGCCATTCACATTTCTATTATCTACAATTTGACTTTTTACAAAAAAAGCAAAATAGTCCTCTTTGTCATCTGGAGATATAAGAACAGTGCCTTTCAACATGTCTTCTCTGTATTGATTCCTTGCCACATTTACTAAGCTATCGAAGACCGGATTGCCAGGGTTAATGTAATGTACTTTGCCTAAATCACCCACGTTTTGGTAATCTAAAAAGATTTGTTTGTCAAAGCAGAAAAACATAGAACGGAGACTATCGAAATGAACCCGAAAACGGTCTTTTAATTCATTGGCAATAGAGTCGGGCATTTTATCAATGCGGTAAATAGAAGGACGCACTGAAGTGAATTCTCCACCTAGATGTTTGAAAGCTTTTTCAAAGAATAATTTTATGTAAATTGGTTGTAACCGCTTCTCATCGGAGTTTTCCTTTAAAATCCTGGCATCTTTATAATCAACTACACTATGAGCTAGCTTATCTTTTTGGTCTTTAATTTTTTCAGAAAATTTTAACTTTAGGGCTTCTTCATCTTGATTCAGAAAACGGTCAAGGTCAGTTTCTTTACCATTAAAAACGGAATTAATGATATGGTCTAAGCCTACACCTTCTAGTACATCTTGAATTACATCATATACTCGGTCGTCTCCCATTCCTTCACGAATAATGTCAAGTTTGGTTAATAACCTTTCTAACACCTTACCTTCTTTGGTATTACTGGCAACCATGTTAAAAACTAAAACATCTTGTTTTTGGCCGTATCGGTGTATTCGACCCATACGCTGTTCGAGCCTATTAGGATTCCATGGGATATCCCAATTTATAAGCAAACGGCAGAACTGTAAGTTGATACCTTCACCAGCGGCATCAGTGGCTATTAGAATTTGTGTTTCAGGGGTTGCAAATGACCATTGTGCATCCCTACGTTCATCCACATTTTTGCCTCCATGAATAGTAACTACATTATAACCTCCACTACTTTTTAGTCTTTCCTCAAGATATAATAAGGTGTCTTTATGCTCTGTGAAAATTACAAGTTTCTCGCCCTTATCTAGTACACCATTTGAACGTAATAAGTCCTGTAATTCTTGAAATTTCTTTTCCTCTTGCTTTCTGTTATAGAGGTTTTGAGCCATTTCAAAAAGTTTTTTCACTTCGGAGGCTTCTGTTTGTATTTCACTTAAACTTTTGGCAGTGGTGAAAAGCTTAAATTTTCTTGGGTCAGAAAGGATGTTCTCTAAAGCGTCTCGTTCTTCATCTTCTAGTTCTTCATATTCTTCAATGTTGTCAACATCAAAGCCTTCTAGCTTGTGTCTTTGATTCCACAAGTTCGGGTTTTTATTAACTTCATCTACAATACCTTGAAGAGCTTTCCAGCGTCTCTCGAGAGTGTTTCTGATAGCAAAAATAGAACTAACCAAGCGTCGTTGCATTACGGTTAGTGCCAATGACACATGAATATTTTTGGTCTCTGTAGCCTCTTCTTTTTTTGAAGTGAGATATTTAGTTACAGAATCATAAAGTTCTTTTTCTTCAGATGTTAATTGGTAGGCCACTGTTTTGGTAAACCTGTTTTTAAACAGTGGCTTACCTTGCCAGTCCTTCATGTCCTCTTTTAGTCTTCGGATGAAGAACTTGTTAATCCCATTGTGCTCTAGTTCTTTTATTCTAGCTGAAGCTATCTCGTTAGTTGCGAAAATATCTTCATCCAGTAATTGTAATAGTTTTTTGAATGTATCAGCACGACCTCTATGTGGTGTAGCGGTAAGTAATAAGATATGTTCGCACTGCTGTGAAAGAACTTGGGCAGCCTTATAGCGTTTTGAGAGGTATTGCTTATTGCCGTAGTCATAGGCAGAAAGTTTATGACATTCATCAAATACTATCATGTCCCAGTGGGAATTGCTGGCCACATTCAGGATGTCTTCTTGACTGATGAAATCTATTGAGGTAACAATTCTTTCTGTATTATGGAATACATTTGGGTCAGAGGAAAATAGAGCTCTATTTACCAGAGTAAATGGTAGGTTAAACTTAACACCCATTTCGTCTTCCTGCCACTGCTTGGTCAGACCACCTGGGGTTACAATTAAAATACGTTCTACTAAGCCTCGAAGCATTAATTCCTTAATTAAGAGACCGGTCATGATGGTTTTGCCAGCACCTGTATCGTCTGCAAGCAAGAAGCGTATTTTAGGTAATGGTAAAAGGAACTTATAGACGGCCTCAACTTGGTGTGGAAGTGGGTCGACAATACTACAATTTACTGCAAATAGGGGGTCGAATTGATAAGCCGAATTTATTCTTTCAGCTTCTGCGAATAGACCGAAATTAGTAGGGTCTCCTTTGAAATTGAAGGTTCCATCTTCTGTTAGAATTTCCAGATTCTCGAAATCAGACTTAGAAAGTACTTTAGAATTCGCTTTATTGCTGTTTACCCCAGTGTATTTAATAGATACCATACTTCCTAAGGGCTGAATCTGATTTATAATTACAGGCTCAGATGGAATGATATTCTTGACTATTTTTCCTATTTGTATGGACATTATTAAGGGTTAATCTTTCAATAATACAAAACTAAAAGTCAAACTAAAGTGCTTTTATTCGAAAACGTGCATTGTCAACAAATTTACAGTATCTTTTTAAAAGGGAAGAGTTTCATTTTAGGAGGTCTTTATGTTGGTCTCCTTTGATAAAGTATTCATCTTAAACAATCCTGTGAAACACAGAGTTAAAATCAAGTTTATTAAGATTTTCCTAAAAATTCAAAAGAAAAACTAAATGTTCTAGTCATTCAATTTTCTGAAGCAGAAAAGCATCTATGAAATGGGTAGGTTTTGGGAAGTATTATTCTTTTTTACTTTAACCTTTATGACTATTACAGGTTATTTAGAAGACCTAACCGAAATTTCTTCTAACGCAGTTAGCTCTTAGTTAGAAATTGACCTAACGCAGAAACACCTAACCAATGAAAAACCGCCTAACAAGAGCTAACAAGAGCTAACAAGAGGCCTAACCGAGCTAACGGAAGTTCTAACCGGAACGCTAACGAGGCCTAACTTTAACTCCTAACGGCTGTAGTTTGGGCTGCTAACTCAGGAGATTTTACATTTTGTCCGACATTTTATTATTCATGCAAGTTATGTTGTTGTAAATCTCCTTTTGATACAAGGTTTAGCCAAGAATTCGTCTTGTTTTTATAAAAGTATAGAAAACTAAAAAGAGTGAAACACAAACTATCATAGCTAACCAGTTTCTATTTTCGGTCTTGTTTTCTTTTAACTTTTGAGGCCTATTTTCAAGAACTTTTATTATCCATTTAGAGAGTGTTAGTTCCTCCTCTTCTGCTTCTATTTTTAGCGTTGTATACAGTTTGTCTGATAATCGGAAACTTATCTTTCTAGACTTTGATTCTTTCATTTTTCTAAAATAATTTGAAAGGTTTTATTACCAGCAACCTTATGTGCCTCCAGAAATTTTATAAAAAATTGAGGTAAGTCAACGTTGGGTTCGCATCGCATTCGGTAGAATAAGTCCGGAGAAGTCAGGTGTTCCTTTTCTATAATAGGATTTAAAATTCCCTTGTGCTCTTCTTCAAACTCATATTTCAAATTACAATTTTCTTCTATTACCCATTGACCTTTTAGTGAAAACGGGTCTATTTTGCTTAACATATTAAAGGTTCTTTTTATTACGATTATAAGATTAGGTGTACATTTTCAACATTCAATTATGCAGCCTTCCCATATAGGCAGTTAAAAATATGCGTATGATGAGCTACGTAGTCTTTGTAAAGTTCAGGAGCATATTTTTCTAGTATCTCTGAGTGTTTAACATGGGCTTTCTTTTGCCCTTCTTTGGGTTTGAAACCCAACTTCTCCGGTGTTAGAGGAATTATCTTACCTCGCATTCTTTCAAAAGCTGGCCCAACTCTTAAGCTGGCTGAATTAACCACGTTTTTACCTACCTTATTGGTCACTAGGTCTAAATATTCTTGAACATCATGGTCAACTATCTCTCTATCTGAATAAATAGGACTTTGTGTATGGTCTGATGGTGCAAGCACTATCATTTCGGCTACTACTTTGGTATAGTATTTTAGGTCATAGAATGGCCTTTTGATGTATCTCTTAGGTATCTCAATTCCTAAATCAGGTGTAGATTCAGAAGAATCATCTGTTAATGATTGACAGGGAATTTCGGGTTCTGTAACTTCTTCTTCTACCATGACATACCTGAAACCATTTTCATCTTGAAGTACTTTCTGGCCTTCTTCCAGTTTGATACCTCTTAAGTTGTCCGAACAGCCCCAAAGTCTTCCATTTATCTTCCTTTCTTCAAACTGCGGCTTATAAAACTGCATATCCTGCTCTACTTCATGGTATTCTCCTGTCACTGGATCTTCTTCATAGTCAAAAGTGTGTATGCAGTCCCTTTTAAAATCTTCTGAATATTGAACTCGTTGGTTTGCCTGAATAGGTATCTCAGTAGGCTTTTTAGTGACATATTTTATCACATACGCTGCTACATGGTTTAGGTTTTGAATACCATGTATATCTGTTGAATTAGGGTTAGTCCATCCGCAAGCAACGCCCTCTTCATAAGCTTTAAGCTGTTTTTCTCTAGCTGCGGCCTTTACTAATTTTGGTCTTATTGGTGTTCCGTACTTAACCGTTGTTTCCATGTACGAAGCAAATACAGGGTGTATTTTCTTTGGTAACCTTCGAGTACTTTGAATTTTTTCGGCAATTTTCTGAATTTGTTTACAATCCTTTTTAAATTGCTCTTTTTCAATTCTAAAGCCGTCTTTGTGATAACGCTCTTGTACATGCTTATAGCCTGTCACATAGCCTAGTTTTTCGCAGCATTGGTTCCACTTCTCTCTTATTCTTTCCCATGGGACATACCTGTCTACCAGTACGTGAAAGTGTATGGAACCGTTCTTTTGCGGCTCGGCTCTCCAAAAAAAAGCATTTACTCCAAAACCTTTTTGCTCCCCTTTTCTTGTTCCACGCTTGTAATGTTCATCTGAGGAGTGCTTAAGCCAGTTTATAAATGGATGAAGAATATGTTCTTTTATGTCCCTGTCTCTATGTATTTGTAAAGATGGAAGTGTTAAGGTAACAAAAGTAGGTAGTACTTGCTCAGTGTCAACTCGCCTATCTTGCTTCTTAAGGTCAACACATACTTCAATGGCTGTAAGCCACACTTGAAGCATTTGTTCCAACTTTCTCTTGGTAGAGGGTGAAATGTAGCCATTGTATGCATTATCTTCTCCATTTTGGTTTAGTAGATTATTTATGGCGTTAGCATTTTCTAAACGCTTGGTACCTTTCCTTCGGTAAACATCTACTTGAGTGATGGATTGAGTTTTAAATTTGACCAGCGTTTCAAATGCTCCAAGCTCTCTAACTCCGTTTACGTCTATGCTTTGATACTCTTTTACACTTTCAGCTTCTTTTTCAGCTAACTCTTTTACTTCTTTATAGTGCTTCTCTGTTCCAAAAAGTCCAGTTTGGGTGATTCTATTATTCATGCTTGAGGTGATTCTAAATTCTAAAACTTGTCGAATTCCTTATTTTCCGAGAATCGACGTTAAGATAAACCAACTATAGGAGGTAGGTGATTTTTCTTTCCTTTTCAACTAGCTCAAAGGTTTTCGGTGTGACCGATAGATCGAATTCTATTGGAAGGAATATCTTAACTAGGACGGTTAAGAGGGGTTAGAGAGTTCAGAATCTCTGAGCGTAGGTAGTATACCTTTCCTTCTATGCCATAGGACTGTACTTTTCCTTTCTTAGTCCAGTGCCATAAGGTGGAAAGATTAATTTGAAGAAGGTCTGCTGTTTGTTTTCTAGAAAGGACTTCTCTTGAGTCAGATGTTGGGATTGATTTGTTTGATTCCATTTTGCATTTGTTTTAGTTGAATTACAAAGGAATAGACTCAGTCGTTATCTAGAAATAACGATTTTGTCTTGATGTCAGCCAATGTCTGATAATAGTGATATGCATAAGGCTCAATACTAATCTCTTTTAATGTTTTAATCCTAGTAAGATCTATCTCATACTGGCTATATATCCAGGGTTTATAGTCTTTATGGTATAGGTTTTTCCATATATAACCATCATTTATCATTTGCCGATAGAGATAACTAAAGACACCATTTGATGGACCGAACTTGCAGGTATCAACGTAATGCTTGAAGATTCTCCATCCGTTACCTTTATAAAAAATGTTGGGGTATGGGTTTTTGGCATCGGGTTCTGATATGCTTAAACGAAAGGCGGAACTTTTAATATTTTCGTCAAGTAGCCATTGGATTAGTCCGATATATTTTAAATAGAAGGCCAGATTAGTTTCGAGCTGATTCAAGTCTTTGACGATACTAGTCAACTCAAAGTATTTTATTACACTTAATCTTTTTGGGGTAATAGGTTTGTAAATTTCAACCCACATTGAATCTTGCCTTGCTTCTTTGAAACGTAATTCACATTCTAATTTGCTTTGTTCGTATTCCTCGCTTTCTGGGGTATTTACAGTTAACAATTGAAGGATTTGTAGACTAACAGTCGAATGATGAGCAAAAATTAATTCAAGGGTTCTATGAAGCTTCAAGCTGTACTGAGAAATAGCTAATCGTAATTCAAGTGCAAAGTCTTCATCGAGGAAATGTTCTGGTTGGGCGTTTGTGAATTCTTGTATTTCATTTAATGTTTCGTTAAAAACTGGAATGTCTAAATCTTTTTTGCTTTGTTTGATTAAATCAAGGAGCACACCTAGATTTAAGGATTTAATTTTACCATACGGTTTGGAGAATATGTTAAGTAATTTTTTTAATAATTTCTTTTCTTCGCCGGTCATAATTCAATAGGATTATTAATCTTTTGCCAAACTAAGTGTTCCATCATAATCCTGATTCTTGGGTATATTCCTAATGAAAACTTATATAAAGCTAATATATATTGTTGTACGTTTAATTTTAGAGAACCGTAAATAGAAAAAGCTGTGATATGTGTATAAAAACGCTTTATTACTTTTTCTAAAATTAAGAAGCACCTGTAATTGGTAAAAAAGAAAAGCTAGAAGAATAAAAAGGCAGTTACGGGCTAAATGCGGACTAAAACAAAAAAGAGGAATCATAAATGGCTAGTTACTAGCGTATTATAATTCCCCTGAGCGGTCTGGACGAGACTCGAACTCGCGACCCCCTGCGTGACAGGCAGGTATTCTAACCAACTGAACTACCAGACCAGAACCAAATTTGGAAGCTTTTTCCTGATTTGGAAGTGCAAAGGTATACTAAATTTCCTTTATGTCAAGACCTGTGCTGAATATTTTTCATGTTTTTTTGTGGCACTTAGTCCGTTTTTCGTGTAAGGTGTTGGTAATGATTTTGTTATATCGAAAAAGAAAATGAAGATTAATTTTCAGTAACTGCATTTTTCTTATCGTTGAAGAATATCAAGAATAAAATGGTAGCTATTAAGGCCATTCCGGCAGGGATTAGCCAGATAGTTTGCCATACGTGGCTACCGTCTGCTAGTGTGTATTGCTTTACAAACCAGCCCGAAGACCAACTTCCTATTAACATTCCTAAACCGTAGGTAATAAGTGTAATGAATCCTTGGGCGGAAGCTTTTACTTTTTTGGGTGCTGCTTGGTCTACATAAATTTGACCGGTCACAAAGAAAAAGTCATAACAGATGCCATGTAAGATGATACCGATATATAACATTGGAGCTAGGGCTTCATTATTGCCGTAGGCAAAACAGAGGTATCTTGTTACCCATGCCACCATTGCTATCAGGAGCATTTTCTTGACGCCAAGGCGGCTAAAGAAGAAGGGCATCAATAGCAGAAACAGGAATTCAGAACCCTGTCCAAGTGTCATTTTTCCAGCAGCATTTTCCAGACCAATTTCATTTAAAAAAGGATTGGTGAAGCTATAGTAAAAGGCAAGTGGGACCGAGATTAATAATGAGCATAGTATAAAAGTTACAAAATTTCGGTCTTTTAAAAGTGCTAAAGCGTCTAAACCCAAAATATCGCGTATTGATGGAGCTTTTCCTTTGTTTTGCGGAGGTGTGCTAGGTAAAAAGAAACTGTAAACGCCCAGTAGAATAGATGCTCCGGCACCAATCTGAAAAACCATACTAGTGTCTTCAATCTTCATCCAGCTAATGAGTATACCGGCGGCTATCCAGCCAATAGTTCCTAGAACTCTAATTGGTGGAAATTGAGTTTTGGTATCGGACATTTGATTAAAGCATATCGCATTTACTAAAGCGAGTGTTGGCATATAAAGTAAAGCATAAACTAATAGCGTCCAGAAGAACGCGGTGGGGTCTGTTACCTGAATTAAGAAGTAGAGTATTATACCGCCACTTAAGTGCATTATTCCCAAGACACGTTCCGCAGAGAAAAAGCGATCGGCTACCATACCTATTACAAACGGAGATATTATAGCACCCCAGTTAATGGTACTATAAGCCGCACCCACATCTAGGCCGTCAAAGCCAATTTTTATTAAATAGGTACCCATGGTAACGTACCAAACACCCCAGATAAAAAACTGGAGAAACATCATACTAGACAGTTGTAACTTGGTTTTAAGTTTCATTTGGCTTTGTTGTTTTAAACTGAAAATAGGGAAGTTTACTTCCTGATAATTTCTCCTGTCTTCTTGTCTTTGAGTAATAGTGTTTTACCTCCATTTGGCATGACCTCTTCTTTGAGTAAGTAATATTGGTCGTTGTAAGAGGTAAGGCTATGACTTTCCGTGGAGTTGGGTTCTTCTCCTCTCCAATCTTCAATTTCTATTGTTTCCCATTTTTTAGATTTAACCGATAAGTAGGCTGCGTCCATAATGGCGTTTACCACGTAGCCATCGTAAAATGTCTCTGTGGGGCTAGTTCCGTTTTCGTAAGCTGTGAACATGTCGTTGAACATGTGATTATACCCAAGATCTTGATTTTCGTCTGCCACGGGAAAAATCCAACCTGAATCTGATTCAGCTTTTTCGGCTACGTAACCACTTTGGCCTGGAGCGGTAAACATATCAAAACCTGTTCTAAGAAAATGGTTTAGCCAGATAGTACCTTCTGTTCCCATTACTTCGTCTCTGATGTCAAGTCCGCCACGAAAGGTCCAACTTACTTCAAACTGTCCAATAGCTCCATTAGCATACTTTACAAGGCCTATGGCGTGGTCTTCTGCATCTATTGGTTTTACCTGTGTGGCAGCCCAACACATAACCTCAATGGGTTTCTGTTCTTTACCAATAAAACTCCTTCCTATTTCAATGCAATGACAGGCGAGGTCTAGAATGGCCCCACCACCGGCTTTTTCTTTGTCCCAAAACCAATCGCTATGCGGGCCAGGATGAGTTTCTCTAGATTTGGCCCAAAGTATTCTTCCTAAAGAGCCCTGTTTGATGTTTTCAATAGCTTTAAGTGTTTTGGGCGTATAAACGAGGTCTTCCATATATCCATGGAAAACTCCTGTCTTTTCTACGGCTCTTAGCATCTGTAAGGCTTCTGCTGCGTTCCGACCGAGGGGTTTGGTACAAATAACTCCTTTGCCGGCCTTGGCACAGGCTAAAACAGTTTCGAGGTGGAGGTAGTTTGGTAAGCCTATTACCACAATGCTTACATCCGGGTGGTTTATGGCCTTTTTGAGGTCTGTGCTGTATTCGGGAATATTAAATTTTTCGGCAAACTTCTTAGTGCTTTCTTCACTTCTAGAAGCGGCTATTATTATTTCATCTTTACTTCTTTGTCCTAGAATAGATGAGGCATAAAATTCTGAAATGAAACCTGAGCCTAGGATGGCTAATTTTTGCATAATAGGGATAGTTTTTCTTTAAAAATAAAGCTAAAACTACAGATAGGCAATTAGCAGAGCCTTCGGTTTTTATTTGATACTGATTTTATGAGTATGCCAGAAAAGTTAAATGTATACAAAAAAAATAGCCGCCCCCATGAGGAGCGGCATTTGTCTATTCAACCCTAACCTATTAAATCTTTAAGTTTCTGTGAGGTGTACGTTGTAAACCTTACTAAGAAACCTGTGTTTTATTACCTACCTACTGTAGCTTCTAAGCTAATAGCAGGGATTTCGTAAATGTTTTCTAATGGCTTTTCTTCAACTTTGTTGCTCCAAAGGAAGTTGAAAACTTTCTCTGTTACATCTACTTTTTTAAGCCATAGTTGAGACTCTCTGCTGTTCATTTTTGCAAGTTTCGTATTGATGCTTGCTACAGCGTTTGAAAATTCTACTTTCTCTGTATCTGAAAGGTTTAAAAAGCTTCCTGTTTGATTGTTATACAAACGAACCACATTGTTGAAGGTTGCCCACTCATCGTTGTTCTTTTTTACGAACCTTTTTGCTTTCTTATTCATGAAAACTTTGAAGTTAAATTCAGAGCCTGATGATAAGTATATATTTGAATTTACGTTTACAGAGTCATTTGCTTTAGCTGAACTCACTCCCGAGATAGCTGCTGCGATTACTAATACTAAAGTTACTAATTTATGTGTCATAATTCGTGGAATATTTATGTTTCCGTTTTTTATTATGATGCAAATGTGAGGTATTTGTAAGCTCTGTGCAAGTTTTTCACTAGACGGCATACGGTATATTATTTTGATTTATGTTTATTATCCAGAATGGGTAATCGTTTTGTGGTTATTTGAGCTGTAGAATCCAAATAATATTCTATTCCTAAATTATTTAACTATATAATGTATGTATTTCTAGTAGAGTTAAAAGTTCTTCTAAAAGTACAATTATTCATTCCAGGAGTTCATAGTTTTGTTAACACCTACGAAGCAAAAGCTTAAAATCATTTCTTTGACCTTCTCTAGTTTATTCATTATTTGAATCATTTCATCTTCAGAAAATTCGCCCAATACATAATCGACTTGTCTGCCTTTTGGGTAATTGTTTCCTATTCCGATTTTTAATCTAGCGTATTCCGAACCTTGGAGTGCTCTTTCAATATCCTTAAGTCCGTTATGGCCAGCCGATGAGCCTTTCGGTTTTAGTCTTAGCTTGGCTATAGGTAATGCCAGGTCGTCCACTAATACCAATATATTCTCTTTTGGAATCTTAAGAGTGTTCATCCAGTATTGCAGAGCCTTGCCAGAGAGGTTCATAAAAGTAGTAGGCTTTATTAGGTGTATTTTCCTGCCTTTCGCTTTCCACTCTGTATGGTAGGCAAGTTTTTCCATGCTAAACTTTAAGCCTTCTTCTGCAGCTAGTTTATCTAGAGCCATAAAGCCAACGTTATGTCTGGTGAAGGCATATTTTGGTCCAATATTACCAAGTCCTACTATAAGGTATTTCATTTCGTTTAATTCTTCTGGTAAATTATTTTCCTCTTTTCTGAATTTTTGGAGAAGGTTACTGAAAAAATTACTCATTAAAGTGTCTTATTTTTAATTTGAAACTAACACTAAGGCAAAGATATAAGGGTATTCTTAATGGTTTATGTAGGAAGCAGCTTGATTCCATTAAAATTCAATCTTATTCTACTTTAAAAAAATGAAACATGCTAGGTTTAGTCATTTTGGCTTTAAGTCAATATTTTTGTTTCTAATGCTTAATGCGAATGAGTAAAAAGAGATTAATCTTAAATCAACCCTTACTGAGTGTTATTCTCAAAAGGCTGTCTCAAGAGATAATTGAGAATCATGGTGATTTAGAAAACGCTGTTATTATAGGTCTTCAGCCTAGAGGAGTGTATCTGGCAGATAGGGTAGTAGGTATTTTAGAAGAGGAGCTAGGTAAGAAAGTGCTTAGTGGCTCTATTGATGCTACCTTTTATAGAGATGACTTCAGGCGGAGGGATTCATTTTTGAAGCCTAATGCTACCAATATAAACTTTGTGGTTGAAAATAAGAATGTCATTTTAATAGATGATGTTTTGGCTACGGGCAGAATGGTAAGGGCCGCTATTGATGCCTTACAAGCATTTGGCAGGCCAGCAAAAATTGAATTACTATGCTTAATAGATAGAAGCTATAATAGAGACTTGCCTATTCAGCCAGATTATACTGGTAAGAAAGTTAATACCCAAGATACCCAAAGAGTATTGGTAGAGTGGACAGAGCAGAACTTTAAGGAAGATAAAATCTGGTTGATGGACTCTGAGTAATTATGTCTCTAAAGGTAGAGGAATTGATTTACGCATACTTAAATGGCTTTTTCCCTATGGCTGACGCCAATGGAGAGATTTCATGGTATGCTCCAGACCCAAGAGCTATTATACCTTTAGAAAACTATAAACCTTCAAAATCTCTAAGACCTATATTAAATAGGAGTCAGTTTGATATCCGAGTTAATCAAAATTTTAGAGGAGTAATGAATCACTGTGCCAAGCCAAGGTTCGAAGCTGATGAAACTTGGATTTCTGATGAAATAATTGATGTGTATTGTCAATTAAATACTACGGGGTTTGCACACTCTGTGGAAGCTTATGAGAATGACACATTAGTGGGAGGTCTTTATGGAGTATCTATAGGAGGCGTGTTTTTTGGAGAATCCATGTTTCATTTGGTTTCCAATGCCTCTAAGGTAGCTTTCCATTACCTTATCGAAATTCTAAAGCATAGAGGTTTTATCCTTTTAGATACCCAGTTTATCAATGACAATGTATTAAGATACGGTGCTATAGAAATACCTAAAGATGACTATGAAGCCAAACTTGAAGAAGCAATAAGTAAGAAAATGACTTTTGTGCCGTCATTAGGTGCTTTAAACCTTGCAGAGGTTATGGTCTAAGAACCAAAACCAAATATGGCAGGTTTCTTATGAATGTCAATATCTTTATACTCCTTCCATTTTCCCACACTTTTAGTTTTAGAGAAAGCGTCAGGTGCTGTCAAATTTGCCGAAATGGTCAATTTTGTACTTGGATTGCAGGTTGCTAAGATTGCCTGAAATAATTGCCTATTTCTATATGGAGTTTCCATAAAGAGTTGCGTTTGACCGGAGGTATGGCTTAATCTTTCTAATTCCTTAATTCGTTTAGCTCTTTCTTTATTGTCAATTGGCAAGTATCCATTAAATGCGAAACTTTGACCGTTAAATCCTGAAGCCATTAAAGCCAATAAAATAGAAGAAGGTCCTACCAGAGGCACTACATTATAATTTAACTGGTGACCTATTTCCACGGCCAAAGCACCTGGGTCTGCTATTCCTGGGCAGCCAGCTTCAGAAAGAATTCCTACATCCTCTGTTAAAGTAGCCATGAGGTTAAAGGTTTCTTCAAATTCAGAATCCTTCGTCAAAATGTGAAAAGTGATGTCGTCAATTACTTTCCCAATTTTTAAGGCCGAGATAAATCTTCTCGCCGTTTTTAAATTTTCAACAAAAAAGACATCCAAGTTTTTAACGCGGTCAATTACCTCTGCTGGCAAAACTGCGTCTTTACTATCAGGAGAAAGTAGCGTGGGTATAAGGTAAACGGAGTTCATTATTTTCAAATAAGTCTTAGAAATAAATATTTAGACCTTAAAGCTTCGGTGAGCGTCCAGTTTTAAGAATATGAATAAGAGAATAGTGAAAGACCATAAGGAAGAACCTCCATAGCTAACAAATGGCAGCGGTATACCAATTACTGGCATAAGCCCAATAGTCATCCCTATGTTTACCAAGAGGTGGAAAAACATAATGGAAGCCACGCAGTAACCATAAATCCGGGCGAACTTATCCCGCTGCTGTTCTGCCAACAGAATTATTCTAGTAAAGAGGCCTAGGTATAGGGCTATCAAAACTAAAGCTCCCACAAAGCCCCATTCTTCACCTACCGTACAGAAAATAAAGTCGGTAGACTGCTCTGGTACAAAGTCAAATTTAGTTTGGGTGCCCTGCAAATATCCTTTTCCAATAAAACCACCAGAGCCAATAGCCAATTTTGATTGGTTTACATTCCAGCCCGCTCCTAAAGGATCGGCATCTGGATTTACTAAAGCTTCAATTCTTCTTTGTTGATGGGGTTGAAGTACTTTAGTTAAGAAAAAATCTAAGCCTAAAGTGAAGGTGGAAAATAAGAGGTAGAGCCCCAAGAGGTTATAAAGGTTTTGTCTAGAACGATCTCTTTTTGAAAATACTAGAAACCAAAAGAGCACCCCGAGTAGAATTAGCCCACCCATGATGTACCATTTAGAGTAAAATAGAGAGAGTACCAGTATGGTAACGAAACCTAGAAAAAGGGCAGGGAAAATAGAAGGTAAACCTTCTCTGTAAAGCACTACCATAAATATGGCGAATGTTAAAGCGGAACCTGTTTCTTTTTGTAATATAATAATGATAGGTGGCACTAATATGATGGCAGCAGCTTTCCACAAGTCCTTAAATTTCTTCAAATTGACGGTTTGTGAGCTTAAGAACTTCGCTAATGCTAAGGCAGTAACTGTTTTAGAAAACTCAGCAGGTTGTAAAGAAAATGAACCTAATTTAATCCAAGAGCGAGAGCCTTTAATATCGCTACCCAAAAAGATGGTAGCTATCAGAGCCAGTATCATGAACCCATAAAAAATATAGGCAAAGGAGTCGTATACTTTATAGTCTACAAAAAGTATAAGCACCACAATAATACTTGATAGACATAAGAAAAGAAGCTGTCTTCCTGCGTTATGCTGTAGTGAAAAGAAAGCGATTGGGTCTTCTGGGTTAAATACGGCTGCGTAAATATTTAAATACCCCACAATTACTAAGGATAAGTAAAGTATTACGGTAATCCAGTCAACCCCATTTTTAATATTAATTTCTCCTGCCATTAACTATTTTGCTACGGCAGAGGCTGCCACTGTGGTGTAACTTGTATTTTTCATTCTTTCTACTAAAGCTCTTCTTTCTACTTTCCCCGTTAAGTATTTCTCAATAATAAGAGAAGATATAGGAGCAGCAGATGAACCACCATATCCTGCATTTTCTACTACTGCGGCTATTGCTATTTGAGGGTTATCTCTAGGGGCAAAAGCTATAAAAATTGCGTGGTCTCTTCCTTTTTTGTTTTGAGAGGTTCCAGTTTTTCCTAAAATTGGAATTTCCTTCATGTAGGCTTGGCGGGCAGTACCAGCTCTTAGTACTTCTTCCATACCATTATAAATGGCATCAAAGTGTTCTGGAGAAATTCCTGTTTGATGTATTTCAAGTCTTTGGGCTTTCATGCCTTTTTTGTCGGCACCTACTCCTCTAATAAGGTGTGGCGTTATCCAGTAACCTTTGTTTGCAAAAACGGCGGTCATGTTTGCCAGTTTCAACACGTCTAGGCCAATTTCTCCTTCACCAATGGCGAGGGAGTAGATGTTAGAAAACTTCCATCTGTTTTCACCGTAGTATTTATCATAAAGAGGTAGACCAGGAAGAAGCTGACTCCTTTCGCCTGGAATATCAATACCTAAATGCGTTCCAAAACCAAATTTCTCAACCATGTTTCGCCAATTGGTCAATCCTTCTCTAGCTCCAATGAATGGGCTTTTCTCGTTGGTGTTTTCAATCAACCTCTTAAATACATTATAGAAATAAGGATTGCATGAAAACTGAACAGCATTGTTAAGGTTAGACATGTGGTGTAAACCATGACCATGGCAGCCCATTGGAGAATACGCTCCAATAAATGAAGTTTTCGGATTTATTACGCCTTGCTGTAAGCCAACTACAGCCTGAACAAGTTTAAAAGTAGAGCCAGGTCTGTAAAAAGAAGAAATAGCTCTATTAAAAGTTGGCTTATCAGGGTCTCTGATAAGGTTCATATAATTGTCAGAAAAAGCTTTTCCCGAGAGTAAGTTTGGATCATAAGTTGGATAAGAACCCATGACTAAAATTTCCCCTGTTTTAGGTTCAATGGCCACAATAGCACCCACTTTGTTTTGGAAAAGACTGTCGGCTAACTGCTGAAGTTCCATGTCAATAGAAGAGTAGAGGTCTCTTCCTACCACAGCGGTGGTGTCATAAGCACCACCTTCGTATCTACCTTTGTCTTCCCCCTTTACATTCATCAGGGTAAATCTTACGCCACGCTCGCCACGAAGTTCTTCTTCATATTCTTTCTCTATTCCAGAAAGTCCTATATAATCTCCCTTTCTATAATATCTGGTTTCTTGTTCTTCGTAAAATTTCCTTGGTACTTCCCCAATGTAACCTAGAGCATTAGAGAGTGTATGACCGGGGTAGCTTCTAAAGAAAGATTGTTCAAAATGAAAGCCTTTGAAATTAACCATGGCATCAGCTACCTGGGCAAATTCAGTTTTGCTTAATTGTTTCTTGAAAAGTGAGGCTCTGTTTTTAGAGTAGGCCGTAGCCAAAGCCAAGGTACTATCAAAATAGTTTCGGTCAATGTTTAACACCTTACAAAACTTTAAGGTATCTAAGTTTTTGACTTTTCTCGGAGTAACGTACATATTGTACACCTCTTCATTTTTGACCAGCAACTTATGGTTACGGTCATAAATTTGTCCTCTTAGAGGAACCTCAACGTGTCTTTTAATAGCATTGGTAGCCTCAATAGAACGGTATTTAGGATCAATTACTTGAAGATAAAATAGTCTAATAAGGTAAATGGCACCAATGGTAAAAAAGAAGAAAAGAATTACATGTTTTCTGCCATCATACATAAGCCAGGAAAGTCTTTAGAAATTAGAAGACAAAGGTCTTAAAATTTGGACGTTAAAACCAAAATGAGCCTAATTTATTATATAAAAATTACACTACGGCTTAAAAGCTTCTTGAAATATCTTTAAAGGTGATTTTTAAAAATAATAGTACTTTTGTGCTTATTGTGAAGAAGGCTTTGAAACATATAAGATTAGAAGACTTGCCAAGTGTGGCTCAGCAGATTATAGAATTTGCTGGTGATGCCAATGTTTGGTTGTTTGAAGGAAATCTAGGAGCCGGAAAAACTACTTTAATAAAAGAGCTTTGCAGTCAATTGGGCTTTTCGGAAGCGGTGCAAAGTCCTACATTTTCTATTGTCAATGTTTATCCAATAGATAATGGAGCAGAACTATACCACTTTGACTGTTATAGATTAAAAAATGAGGAAGAAGCCTACGATTTTGGCATAGAGGAATATTTATATAGTGGGAATGTATGTTTGATAGAATGGCCTGAGGTTATAGCTAATTTGCTTCCGGTACCACATCTTCTTATTTCTTTGGAAATTGAAGAAGATCAATCAAGAACTATTGGACTTGAAATAATAAAAGAATGATGGATTCATCAGGAAAACTTGGGAGTAGTTTAGAAACGCAGGAATCACCTTTGGCGGTAAAAGAGCAGAATAGTGAGTTTTCTATAGGGCTTCCTAAAGAAAACTCGGTTTTAGAAAAACGAATAGCCTTAAGTCCTGATTCTGTTTCTGTTTTGGTAAGAAACGGAATGAGCGTGAAAGTGGAGAAAGGTGCTGGCGAAGCTGCTGACTTTACAGATGAAGCTTACAGTGAAGCAGGAGCTGAGATATGTATATCAAGAGATAGTGTTTTTGCCTGTAGGATTGTTATCAAAGTAGACCCACCTACTTTAGAAGAAATAGCCTTGATGCAGCCAGAAAGTGCACTTCTTTCGGCTCTGCAATTTCAGCATCAGTCTAAAGCATATTTTGAGGCTTTGATTCAAAAAAGAATTACAGCTATTGGCTTTGAATATATGGAAGATGTGGCTGGTAATCTTGCGGTTATTAGAGCCATGAGCGAGATTGCCGGTAGTTCAGCCATTCTTTTGGCTTCAGAGTATTTAGCTAAAGGAAGGGGGACTTTGTTAGGGGGTATTGCAGGTGTTCCGCCCACTTCGGTGGTAATTTTAGGAGCAGGTACAGTGGCAGAGTTCGCTGCCAGAGCTGCTTTAGGTTTAGGTGCAGATATAAAGATTTTTGATTCTTATTTATATAGATTACAGCGTTTGAGGTATTCGCTTGGGCAGCATATATTTACTTCTATTCTTGATTCGCAAAATCTATGTAAAGCTTTAGCCGAAGCAGATGTGGTGGTGGCAGCTATGCGTTCTGAGAAAGGATTGTCGCCATTAGTGGTGACTGAAGATATGGTTAAAAGCATGAAGAATAATGCGGTAATTATAGATGTGGCCATAGACCAAGGAGGGTGTATTGAAACATCTATGCCAACGTCCCACGAAAAACCAATTTTTAAGAAACACGGTGTCATTCATTATGCGGTGCCAAACATAGCATCACGTGTGAGTAATACGGCCAGTCATAGTTTGAGCAATATTTTTACGCCGCTTTTACTTAAAATAATAAACCTCGGTGGTATGGATGAGATGATTCTCACGAACCAATGGTTTCTTAAAGGTGTTTATGCCTTCAAAGGAAATATTACGCATCAGAATATTGCCAAAAAATTTAGTTTAAGACATAGGGATTTAAGGCTTCTTTTAGCAGCCAGAATTTAAATAGAAAGGACAATGATAAATCATTCGAACGAAAACACAATTATGGACGACGCTAACTCGCCAGAGTTAGATAAGAAACAAATGGGTTTAGTAACGGAAGATTTCTTAAAAGTATGTGACCACTTAAAAGAAGGTTCATACCAAATTAGAAGTAGAAAATTTAGTGAACACCCTGTTTTTGTGGCAACAGCCAATGACGTACCTATTGGAAACACTCTGTTTTATAAAGATGACCTAGGAACACGTTATGAGTATAAAGCTACCATGCTAGAGGAGTTTATAGAGCGTGGTATAGTAGGGGCAGAATCCGCAGATCTATTTAAGGAACACTATAAAAACCCAGAAGAGTATTGCTGCCTTTTCGTTATGGATGGCAAATTTGCTGGCTTTGTATATATTCCGTTTCCTGAAGATTGATTTTCAGGCTTTGACTTTAAACTCTGAGGTAGTATGAAAAACTATATCAGGGTTGTTTTCCATATTCATTCTTAAAATCCAGTCGGTTTCTGCTAGAAACACTGGATTTTTGTCTTTATCGTAGGCTATGAAATTGTTTTTTAGCCTAATAAATTCAGCTAATTTATCTGGGTCTTTGGAAGTTATCCAGCAAGCTTTAGAGTAAGGTTTTGCTTCAAAACGACATTTGGCCCCGTACTCTTGAAGTAGCCTGTGTTCAATTACCTCAAACTGTAGTTCACCTACAGTACCAATAATTTTTCTATTTCCAGGCTGCATAATAAATAGCTGAGCCACGCCCTCTTCTGAAAGCTGTTGCACACCTTTTTCTAGCTGCTTGGCTTTCATAGGGTCTGCATTTACCACTTCTCTAAACAGTTCTGGCGAGAAACTAGGTATTCCAGTAAACTGTAGTTCTTCACCTTCTGTTAGGGTATCGCCAATCTTAAAGTTACCTGTGTCATAAAGACCCACTACGTCTCCGGGGTACGCCTCTTCTACCACGTTTTTGCTATCAGCCATAAACATATATGGATTAGAAAAACGCATTTTTTTATCTAAACGAACGTGTTCGTAGAATTTACTTCTTTCAAAGGTTCCACTGCACACTCTTAAAAAGGCTATTCTGTCGCGGTGTCTTGGGTCAATATTCGCATGGATTTTAAAAACAAAACCTGTAAACTTCTTTTCTCTTGGTTCCACTACGCGTACATCAGTTTCTCTAGAAATTGGAAGAGGACTTACATTACAAAAAGTATTAAGAAGCTCCATTACACCGAAGTTGCTTACCGCACTTCCAAAAAACACGGGAGCTAAATCACCTTTCAAGTATTTTTCTCTATCAAATTCATCATAGATTCCCTCAATCATCTCCACATCTTCTTGAAGTTGGTCGGCATCTTTATTGCCTATTTTACCCCTTAAAACCTCAGAGTCGAGGTCATATTCAAAAATATCTTCTTCAAGTTTTGTCTTATTGACAGCAAAGAAGTTCATCTTATTTTCTAGTAAGTGATATACACCTTTGAAATCTCTACCACCATTTACAGGCCAAGTTATTGGTCTAACGCCAATTCCCAGTTTTTGCTCTAATTCATCTAAGATGTCAAAAGGGTCTTGGCCATCACGGTCCATTTTATTGACAAAGATTATAACAGGAGTGTCTCGCATGCGGCAAACTTCCATTAGTTTTTCCGTTTGTTCCTCCACACCCTTAACACAGTCAATAACCAAAATTACGCTATCAACAGCAGTGAGAGTTCTGTAAGTATCTTCCGCAAAATCTTTGTGACCGGGAGTATCAAGGATATTTATTTTGAGATCGTTGTATTCAAAAGTCATTACCGAGGTAGCTACCGAAATACCACGTTGCTTTTCAATTTCCATAAAATCGGAAGTGGTAGACTTCTTGATTTTATTTGATTTTACAGCTCCCGCAGTTTGAATAGCCCCCCCAAATAGAAGAAGTTTTTCTGTTAAGGTAGTTTTACCAGCATCGGGGTGAGCAATGATGGCGAAAGTTCTTCTCTTATTAAATTCTTTGTCGAAACTCATATGAAAATTTATCCTGCGGAAATGACCTGCAAAATTAGTTCATTTATGTGATGCATGAAAGCCATTACTCGCTAATTGAATACAAAGGTTTTCTCAGGCTGCAAGTTGTAATTTTCGGTGAACTGCACTTGACTTAGTATTTCTAGTGTTTTTCAAAGATTGTATTTTTCAAAGATTGGCTTTTGGTCGACAGGAGTCTGTTAATATCGACAAATCATTGATTTATATCTACTTGACTGCGTTTGTCATGACATTGGTGCAATATTTTTAAGAGCAATGATGTCTTTCTTTGTAGAATCGTTTAAGCTTTCCTATACCTGTAATAATTTAAAATAATCAAGAAAATGAAAAAACTACTCTTTTGCTTAATGTTATTGTCGTCTTACCTGTCTTACGGGCAGTCTAGAGGGCAAGCCGGGAATTCGATAATTTCTGGAAGTATTGTGGACTCCGTTACAAATAATTTAGTCGAGTTTGCTGCTGTGGCTCTTTGGGATGCTAATAAGGCAGTTGACGGAACATTGACTTCGGATAATGGTAAGTTCAAGTTTGAAGGAGTAAAAGCAGGAACTTATAAGGTTTTGGTATCCTATGTTGGCTATCAGCCTTTGTCATTGGAAAACGTGACGGTACGTAAAAATTCAAATGTTGATTTAGGCGAAATTAAATTAGTAGGGGATAATATTCAGTTAGATGCAGTAACCGTAACAGGGCAGGCTTCGTTAATTGAAGACAAGATTGATAGATTGGTTTACAATGCCGAAAAAGATATTTCTAACACAGGTGGTACTGCTGAAGAAGTTCTAAGAAAGGTTCCTATGCTAAGCGTGGATTTGGACGGAGAGGTGGAATTAAGAGGTAGTTCTAATGTGAGAGTTCTTATAAATAATAAGCCTTCGGCAATTTTTGCTAGTAGTGTAGGAGAGGCACTTAGACAGATTCCTTCAGACCAGATTAAATCGGTGGAAGTAATTACATCACCAAGTGCAAAATACGATGGAGATGGAACGGCTGGTATAGTTAATATAATTTTGAAGAAAAATACACTTGCCGGTGTTACGGGTTCAATTAATGTAGGAGTAGGGGTTCTAGGTTCATCTGGTAATGGTAGGGTTAATCTTCGTGATGGTAAATGGGGTATTTCTCTTAACGGTGGCGGAAGGGCTTCTTACAATTATAAAACTACCGGAATTAATTCTAGAGAGAGTGTAATTGATGGTGTGGCTACTTATTTGACTCAGCTTGATGATAACCGTGCAGTGCGAGCTGGCGGGCGTTATAGTGGTACTTTTGACTATGATTTTGATAAGAATACTAACTTCTCTATTACTTATTCTTTAAGAAATAGGGTACGAGGCAGTGATGGAGGTCAAATATCTACCTTATTGGATTCTAATAGGGATTTAATATATGAGAATAACAGAGATATTGATCAAAGTGATAAAAGTAATTCGAGTGATCTAGACTTTACCTTCAACAAGAGATACGCTAATCCTGTAAAGGAGCTTTCTATCTTGGCTCAAGTTTCACAAAACAATACTGACAATTACTATACAGCACTTCAAAACGGAATTTCAGCTGATAGTAGCGAAAATCAAGGAAAAGATCGAGAGTTGAGTTTCCAACTAGATTATGTACAACCTTTGGGTGAGAAAATAAAGTGGGAAATGGGAGGAAAAGGAGTGTTACGTTCAGCTCTTTCTGACGGACAATTTTATAGCTATAACACCACCACAAACAGCTTTGCACTTAATGATAGCAGATCTAATTTCTTAGACTATGACCAAAACGTCTTAGCTGGTTATTCTTCGTTCACTTTTGAATTGCCAAATAAATGGGGTGTTCAAGCAGGTGTACGTTATGAAAAAACCACTATTGATGCCGATTTCAAGGAACTATCTGATGTGGAAATTCCGGGTTATGATAATTTTCTGCCGAGTATTACAGTATCTAAACGTTTCAAAGAGGCAGGTTCTATTAGAACCAGTTATACACAGCGAATTCAGCGTCCGTCCATTAGATATTTAAATCCGTTCGTAGATTATTCTAACGCAAATAGTATCTCATACGGGAGTCCTACATTAGCTCCAGAGTTGGTTGATATGCTTGAGGTAGCTTTGAGTACTTACTTTGGTACTAATTCGATCAACTTCTCTATATACTCCAGAATTGAGGATAATAGTATTACTTCTATCAGTACTGTTACCCGACAAGACGGATTAGACGTAACTGAAACTACTTATGGGAATATTGGTTTAAATAAACGTTACGGTTCTAATATCTCTGCCAATTTGAACCCTACAAACAAATGGCGTTTAGGAGGTGGAGTAAATGTAGATTATACTTATATGGATAATCGTACTATATCAAATGAAGGCTGGAGCGGAGGTCTTAACTTAAACACTTCGTATTCTTTTCCGAAAGACTGGGCAGCGTCTTTCTTTGCATTTTATAGATCTCCAAGGGTGCAGCTTCAAGGAACCAGAAATGGCTTCTATTTCCACGGCATAACCGTTAAGAAAAGTATAAATAAGAAAAGAGGTAGTATTGGCTTGGGTTTAGAAAATCCATTTGTTAAAACTATTGACTTTAAATCTGCTTTGGAAAACAGAACGGATGCTTTAAACTATTTCACAACTTCAAGTAACCGTAGCATTTATAGAAGAAGTATCCGTATTGATTTCCAGTATCGTTTTGGTAAAATGGAAAGCGACGGAAAGGGTTTGTTTAGAAGAAAAAGCAACAACCGAGGAGATGACTCTGTGGATGGAGGTGACGCAGGAGACGAGGGGGGCTTTTAAAAGCTAAGTTTAACTAATTTATAAGGGTTTATATTTAGAGGCTGTCTCAAAAAGGCAGCCTCTTTTTTATACCTTATTTATTAAGAACAAAAGTTGCTCTTTTGAGTGCTAAATTACTTTAACTCGAAAGCAGCCATTAATTTAAGTAGGTCTGCATTCTTGTTACTCATCTTTGTGATGGTTGCCGATTTTTCAAAAGGGTTTTGCTTCTCTCTTCTTAAAGGGATAATTGGAACAAAAACTCTTTCGGGATTATTATTTTTGAAAGCTAACATAAGTGTATTGTTTTAATGACTTGTTTATGAGTCGTTTAATTTTTACACTTCAAAGATGCGTAAAATATTAGCACTTTGTTGCTGAATATATTAGCAATCATCATAATATTCTTACTAGAAGTGTCTTACGTCTTACTTTCTTGCTCAATATCTGAGTAATGCTTGCTAATATATATGTTCTCTACGTGAAGAGTATGCTCAAAGGCTGTTTGGTAGCTTTACTTTTATTGGGTTCTGGCTAAGGTTTAAAGGATTTAAAGTAAGGAGTTTGCCTAAGTGGAAAGAGGGTCTTTTAAAGGTTTATTTGAGGAGTGGTTTCTAAAAAAGAATAGGATTAAGCAAAAAAATCCCGCTCCATATGAAGCGGGACTTTTAAGAGCGTGTCTTAAGAATTAGAAATTCAGTCTTAAACTGGCATTCCAAGTTCTACCAAACCCGAACCAAACAGAGTTACGTACATCAACGCCATTCCAAGTAGGAGAGCCACTTTCTGCAGCGATGTTTGTTTGTGATTCTGAAATATAAAGAGCATCGAATAGGTTATTTGCATTTAATCTAAAAGTAGAAGTGCTACCAAATAATTTAAATCTAGCAGTAAGACCTGCATCTACTAAGCCATAAGACGGAAGTTTAATCGCCCCTGAGTTATCAGGTGTAGTGAAAACCTCATCAACTACAGAGTAATCTGCATAAAGGTTTCCAGCATAACGATAACCCAAATCTAAACTCAAAGTTTTATTGATATTGTAGTCTGCATTTAAGGCCATTGTGGTCTGTGCAGCATTTCCAACTTTAGAATCTTTCAAATATAATGTTCCAGTACCAATTTGCTGATTGTTATTGTCAAATATAGTAGAAGTGAAATCCTTTGTATATCTCCAATCGCCTAAAGAGGCCATGAATTGAAGCTTTAACTTGTTCATTGGACGATAATTTCCCTCTATCTCTATACCCTTGTGAGCAACATCAATATCCTTGAATTGAGCAGTTCCTGAATCTCCCTGAGTATTAAATAATGTACGAGACTGGAATCTGTTACCCCAGTTTGTGATATATGCATTCAAATTCACATTGAAATTCTTAGCAATGAATCCGTAACCAAGTTCAAAAGAAGTAATCTTTTCGTTTTGAATATCTGGATTAATTACGTTCGCAAAATTAGGGAATACAGCGTCAAATTGTGGTTGTCTAGAGATAAACCCAGTATTGAAAAATACGTTTGATTTATCATCAATATTAAAGTTAGCACCACCTTTTACATATCCACCACCTTGGTTCTGCTTGTCAGAAAGTGGCATTGCTGGCTGGTCGAATAGGTCTTCTCTTTGGAAAGACTGGTTAGATGCACCGGCCTGAATTACAGCTGTAAGCTTAGTGCCTATATACTCTGCCAAACCATTTACTCCTTGCCAGCCTACTATTCCTACATTGTAGTAATCAATTTTTGGCCCTTTAAGACCTGTATCTTTGAATGGAGAGGCTTCAATAAGTGTATTTACCACTTGTCCATTAGAGTTTCTATTACCAGTAGAATAGTAACCATCTAGACCCATTAGGTCATTTAACACACGGTAGTGGTATCCTTTATAAGATCTTAAATCTAGACCTATAGAAGTTCTTATTTTACCAAACGTTCCTTCTAAATTTGATATACCGCCTATCCAGTCATGTGAGTTCATAGAAGCTCTTCTAATTAAAACAGCTCTATTAACACCATCATCTCTGAATCCATTAGAACCCAAAAGCTGTCCAGTGAAATTACTATTTGAACCTGTGTAAGGGTCGGTAGTAGAACGGTTAACCGAAATAGCCTTATCAAAATCTACAAAGCCGTCAGCATCACGAGTTCCTCTACCATTTTCGTTGTATTGGGTAGTAAGGTCAATGTTAAATGGATAGTAATCGATTTCTCCATTTCTAAAGTTATTACCACGAGGACCTGTTCCTCCACCACGACCAGCAGAAGCATAAAGCGAAGTATTCAACTTAAGTTGTGAACTTATATCCCAATCCCAGTTAAATGTAGCTAGAGGCTTGTTATAGAAGTTTCGTCTCATATTAAACTCTTCTCCATCTAGGAAACCTGCGTCTGTGTTCCATCTTCTATCTATGCCATCTTTACCGCTGTTATCGCCAAAGTTTTGATAGTCTCTAATTGATACCCATGAAGATCTTTGATGATGCCATTGAGCAGCACCTAGGAATGAAAGGTTAAGAGAATGTTTAGAGCCTTCTGGCTGATATCCTACAGCACCAAAATACGTCCATCCTTCACCAGCAGTACCATAAGCGTAACCATCACCTTTCCAATATGAAAGAAGCAATGAAGTAGCCCATCCGTTTGAATTTTTACCTGAGTTAAAAGAAGCTGAAGTTTTAGAATATCCGTTGTTTCCTACAAGTTGAGAAACCGAAGTACCTCTTTCTTTTTCAGCAGCTTTAGTAAAGATAGAGATAGTACCACCTACTGAAGGTACAGCAAGTCTCGAAGCACCTAAACCTCTTTGGATTTGGATACCACTAGCAACATCCGTAAGACCTTGCCAGTTTGACCAATAAACCCATCCATTTTCCATATCATTAACAGGCTGACCGTTAATAAGGAATGATGTGTTACTTTGATCAAAACCTCTAAGGTTTATTCGTGAATCACCATAACCACCACCTTGCTTCGTAGCATATACACCTGGAGTTCTGGCCATGATTTCTGGAAATTCTAAGTTTCCTACTTTAAGAGAAATTTCGGACGTAGAAATGGCAGAAACGGCAACTGGAGTTTGTCTCGTTTTGGCAAAATCAATTACACCAGATGTTACCACAATCTCAGAAAGAATGTTAGCGTCTTCAACTAATGTAATATTAATAACACTTTGTGACTCAATAGCTACCAATTGACGAGTAAAACCAATAAATGTAACCAATAATGATTCACTTCCAGATGGTACACCGTTCAGTGTGTACTTTCCATCAATATCCGTAGTGGCTCCTATTGAAGTTCCTTCCACCGATACCGAGGCACCTATTAGAGGTTCATTATTAGTACCGTCGGTAACCGTACCGGTAATAACGCTCTGAGCAAAAACAGCAGTAGCCATAAACATAGCTACCATTACAAGCATACTAGCTCGCAGTAAAGTAAATTTTCTCACCATAACTCTGGGGTTAATTTGTTTTGAAGAATTTGACATTAGTATTGTTAATAAGAGTCTTTCAAAAAGTTTTAAGGATCGGACTCTTCCACAAAAGTACTTTTTTTTGTTTCCGATTAAAATCCCATTTAGTTAGACTCACTCTAAATATAGAAAAAATACTATAAATTATTATAAGAGAAACATTATTAAATTGTTAACATGGCTCCGTATGGGCTTTTTTAAGCATCTTGCATTATTTTTTTTCTTTGTCTTTATTCGATTTGTGCAATTCTAATGCGTGCTCAAATTAGTGTAGAGGTTTATAAATTAAAGGGTTTCGTATATGTATAGCTATGCAAGGCAAGATGTTTTAAGATCTAACGGTATCAAACTATTTTGGGGGGACCATCGTATTTTATTCTCAAGGTCTTTTTAACCTATACGATATAAAAAAAATGAAAAAACGATATTATACACTTTTTGCCTCTCTCTTTTTTGTCTTAGGAAGTTGTTTCGCTATTGATTCGCCAGAATCTACGTCCGGTCCTGTAAGCCATTCTATTTGGGATGGCTTGTTGAAAAAACATGTAGACGCTAAAGGATTTGTCAATTATGGAGGCTTTGCTAAAGATGAAGCACAGTTAGACAAATATTTGGCTTTAATATCTAAAAGTGCTCCTGCTAGCAGTTGGTCTTCGGATGAAAAATTGGCATATTGGATAAATGCCTATAATGCTTTTACTGTAAAATTGATTCTTAACAATGCCGACCAAAATATTACGAGTATTAAAGATATTGGAAGTAAAATTAAAATACCTTTTGTTAATACCCCATGGGATGTTAAATTTATCAATATAGGAGGGAAGGACATGGATTTGAACAATATAGAGCATGGCATAATCAGGAAGCAGTTTAAAGAGCCTCGTATACATTTTGCCTTAGTTTGTGCAGCTAAATCTTGCCCACCATTAAGAAATGAGGCTTTTGTGGCCTCTAAACTAAATGCTCAGTTAGACGACCAAGGCGTTCGTTTCCTAAATGATTCGTTTAAGAATGAAGTTTCGGCTAATAAAATGAACGTTTCAAAACTTTTTGATTGGTACGGAGGCGATTTTAAGAAAACGGCCAGTATAGAAACTTGGATAAACAAATACGCTAAAACAAAAGCGAAAGCAGGTACTGATATTACCTATAAAGAGTATTACTGGGATTTAAACGGAAAACTTTAAAAAAGCTTTCTGCGGTTAAGCCAAATACTTGTTAGTTTTGCATCAAATCTTCGCTCAAATATGCAAAATATACTTTTCTGGTTCAGGAATGATTTAAGATTACATGATAATGAGGCTTTTTTAAAGGCCAGTGATTTAGGCAGGGTAATACCTGTTTATGTAATTGACCCAAGGCAATTCGAGAAATCAAAGTTTGGTTACAGGAAAACGGGACACTTTAGAGTTAAGTTTCTTTTAGAATGCTTGGCAGACTTAAAAAAGAGTTTGCAGGCTCGAGGTTCTGATTTGATAATTAGGGTAGGGAATCCTGAAGAGGAATTAGCTAAAATAGCTAAGAAGAAGAACGTTCTGTATGTGTTGGCCTCTAAAGAGGTAACTCAAGAAGAAACCTCTCAGGAGTTTGAGCTTTCGCAAAACCTTAAACGACTTAATATTGATATTGAGTTAATTTGGGGTGCTACCTTATACCACGTCAGAGACCTTCCTTTTCAAATTAAGTTTCTTCCTGATGTTTTTACAGACTTTAGAAAGAAAATGGATGCTCACGCTAAAGTAAGACCTTTGTTTGAAACTCCTGGTCAATTAGAAAGTGTAGCGGATATCAAATGTTCGGGTATTCCTACTTTGGAAGAACTGGGTTTTGACAAAGAAGAAATCAAAGACATTCCAAGTTTTTATGAAGGTGGTGAAACCGCCGGTTTAGCACAGCTAGATAATTTTATCTGGAAAACCGAAAACGTCAAAACTTATAAAGAAACCAGAAATGGTCTTTTAGGAAATGATTTTTCTTCAAAACTATCTGCATGGGTAAGCTTGGGATGCGTGTCGCCAAGAAAAATTTATCATGAGGTTCGTCTTTTTGAAGAAAAAGTAATCAAAAACGAATCTACTTACTGGGTGATTTTTGAACTTATTTGGCGAGATTATTTTCATTTGGTGGCTTTGAAGTACGGCATTAGGCTTTTCAAGATTTGCGGTATAAAGCACGATATGAATAAAGTCTGGCGTCAAGACAAAGGAGACTTTCAAAAATGGGTGGATGGAGAAACTGGAATTCCGTTTATAGATGCCAATATGAGAGAGCTTAAGCAAACAGGTTATATGTCAAACAGAGGAAGACAAATAGTGGCAAGCTTCTTTACTAAAGATTTGAAATTAGAATGGTGGTGGGGAGCACGTTATTTTGAAAGCATGCTGATTGATTATGATGTGTGTAGTAACTGGGGAAACTGGAACTATATAGCAGGTATAGGAAATGACCCACGTCCTAATAGGTACTTCCATATAAAGAAACAAGCAGAAAAATATGACCCAGAAGCCGCGTATGTAAAAGCGTGGATACCGGAACTGAGAGATTTGTCTGCCGAAGAAATTCAAAACCTCTATAATGGAGAAGGTTTTGAGGCCTATCCTAAGCCAATGATTGAACTTCCATAGTTAAAATCACCTCTTAAAATGGTTTTTGACCGGTTTTCATTAATCGGTTTGAGAACTGTTAGAGAATTGATACATTTGATTACATAATTTTAAAACCAATTAACCCCTTCTTCAAAATGAAAAAATTAGGAACCCTAGGTATTGTAGGTTTTTTGCTGCTATTCGGTATGTATGGCTGTAACTCTTATAATGGTTTAGTAGAGAAAGATAATAATGTAGAGACCCTTTGGTCAAAAGTTCAAACGCAGTACCAAAGAAGAGCTGATTTAATAGGAAACTTAGTCAAAACAGTGCAAGGTGCGGCAGATTTTGAGAGAGGAACCTTGACAGACGTAATAGAGGCAAGGTCAAAAGCAACAGCAGTACAGCTATCTGCAGATGACCTTACTCCAGAGAATATGGCCAAATTTCAAGCAGCACAAGACCAATTAAGTGGTTCTTTAAGTAGGCTGTTAGTTTCAGTAGAGCGTTACCCAGACTTAAAAGCTAATCAAAACTTCTTAGAGCTTCAAGCTCAAATAGAAGGAACTGAAAATAGAATTTCGGTAGCAAGAAATGATTTTAATGCAGGCGTGGGAGATTATAACCTTTCTGTTAGAACATTCCCTAATAATTTGATGGCTGGTTTCTTTGGCTTTTCTAAGAAAGCTTTCTTTGAAGCATCGGAAGGAGCTCAGGATGCACCAGACGTGGATTTTGATTTCAAATAAAGAATATGAAAGTTTTTTCAGAAGCTGAAAAAAATCGTATTACCTCAGCCATTCACAATGCTGAATTGAAAACCTCTGGGGAGATTAAGGTTCATGTGGAAGCACATTGCCCAATAGACTCGCCTATCGAAAGAGCGAAAGAGGTTTTCCTTTTACTTTCCTTAGACCATACGGCTTTAAGAAATGGTGTACTTTTTTATCTTTCTATTTCAGACAGGCAGTTTGCTATTCTCGGAGACCAAGGTATTCATGAAAAAGTAGGATCGGATTTCTGGGAAGAAGAAAAGAAATTAATGCTCGAATATCTTCAATCAGGAAATACCGTAGAAGGGCTCAGCTTAGCTATAGAAATGGCCGGCGAGGCTCTTCGAAAACACTTTCCTTATCAATCTGACGATGTCAACGAAATATCAAACGACATCTCTTTTGGCAATATTAAATGATTAACTCACAGAGAAAACTTAAAGTATTTTTTAATATAAGAGCAGTATTACTGCTCTTAATGACCTTTGCTTTGGGTGTTAATCTTAAAGCTCAAGACATTCCTGCGGCACCCAAGCCGGCTCGTTTGGTAAATGATTTTGTAGGAGCACTGTCAAGTTCAGAAATCCAGCGTTTAGAGCAAAAACTAGTAAATTTTGACGACACTACATCTAACCAAATAGCGGTGGTGGTGGTCAAAACCGTGGAGCCTTATGACATAAACAGCTATGCTGTTAAACTCGGAAGAGAATGGGGTATAGGGCATGATGGCAAAAACAATGGGATAGTAGTGCTTTGGGCTACTGATGATAGGAAGGTTTATATAGCCACAGGTTATGGTCTAGAAGGTGGTTTGCCCGATGCTTATGCCAAAAGAACAGTTGATAGAGTCATAATTCCGTATTTTAAAGAGTCAAGGTTTTATGAAGGCTTAGATAAAGGTACGGATGCCATTATAAAATACACATCTGGTGAGTTTGATGCTGAAGCAGACGCAGGCGGTGAGTTTCCTGTTTGGGCTTTCTTTTTAATGGTGGTAATTATCTTCATCATAGTATCCGCTATCTCGAAAGGTGGTAGAGGCGGTGGAGGTATGATGAGAGATGGATCGGCAGGACAATATACTACTTACACCGGCTGGGGACGTCATTCAGGAAACTGGTCTGGCGGGGGAGGTTTCGGTGGTGGCTTTGGCGGCGGCGGAGGTGGCTTCGGAGGTTTTGGTGGCGGTAGCTTTGGCGGTGGCGGTGCCGGCGGCAGTTATTAATCACCAAAGATAAAAACATAAAAAAGGCTCGATGATTTTTTTCATCGAGCCTTTTCATTTTTAAAGAACCAGTTTTTAGTTTGCCTCAGGCATCTTGTAACTTTTAGGCTCCCACGTATTATTCTTTCCGTTTACATCTGGTAGTCTATTATCAGGGTCAATAGTTACCGAAACGATTGGAGAAGTAGAATTGTATCTAAATTTCCATTCAGACCCTCTTTGCCAAATTTCTACCGGAAGTTCTACTCTGTTTGTAGTTCCGTTAGATTCTACTACTTCAATAATGGCAGGCATAGGTAACTGCTCTTTAGTAGAAATAGTGATAATACTACCATTAGCAGGTAATTGGTCTATATACATTACATCGTCCACCGCAAGGTCAATCTTCCAGTCGTTTGCTATCCAGCCTTTCCAAAACCATCCTAAGTCTTCACCAGCGGCATCTTCCATAGTTTCGTAGAAATCGAAAGGTGTAGGGTGCTTAAATGCCCATCTGTTCACATATTCTTTAAAGGCATAGTCAAATCTGTCTTCGCCTAAAACTAATTCTCTTAAAAGGTCTAAACCTAAACCTGGCTTATAGTATGCGGCTAAACCAAAGTTCTTTGACTGGATTACTTCTGGAATATTTAAGATGGCATCTCTACCATACATGTAAGGTGCGTACTGTCTTCTGTTTAATGGAGAATAAAACTCACCATTGTTAAATGCTTTGCTTGATAAGCCATTAATAAAGGTGTTAAAACCTTCATCCATCCATGCATATTTTCTTTCGTTAGAGCCCACAATCATCGGGAACCAGTTATGACCAAATTCGTGGTCTGTAACACCCCAAAGAGAAGCTCCACCATCATCCACACCACAAAAAACTATTCCTGGGTATTCCATTCCTGATACCACACCAGCCACATTAGTAGCTACTGGGTAAGAGTACTCGTAAATATAGTCAGAGTAAAATTCAACACTGGCTTTTACATACTCTGTAGAGCGTCCCCATTTAGCATTGCTACCTACTTCGGCAGGGTAAACAGATTGAGCCAATGCTGTTTTTCCACTTGGTAAGTTGATTTTTGCTGCGTCCCAAACAAAGCTTTTTGAGCTAGCCCAGGCTATATCTCTAGTTTGGATACATTTAAATTTCCATGTCAAAGTGCCATCATTTTTAGGTCTACTAGAAGCGTCGTTTACTTCGCCTGCAGTTCTAATCATAACTGTTTCGTCAGAGTTTGCAGCTTCTTTTAAACGGCTTATTTGTGTATTAGTTAATACTTCCGATGGATTCATTAGCTCACCAGAACCAACCACAATATGGTCTGAAGGAACAGTAATGTTATATTCAAAATCACCATACTCTAAATAAAACTCACCACCACCAATGTATGGTAGTATATTCCAGCCTTCTACATCATCATATACAGACATTTTTGGGTACCATTGAGCTAGTTCATAGATAACACCGTCTGCCGCTTCATGTTTTCCTAGTCTATCAGAACCATAGCGAGGAATTGGAAAATCGTAGTTCATAGAAATGGTAACTTTCTCACCAGT
Organism: uncultured Arcticibacterium sp.; assembly: GCF_964021845.1. Lineage (NCBI taxonomy): Bacteria > Pseudomonadati > Bacteroidota > Cytophagia > Cytophagales > Leadbetterellaceae > Arcticibacterium > uncultured Arcticibacterium sp. Next base: position 104,189 of record NZ_CAXHZC010000009.1, read on the forward strand.
TCTTAAAGGCTCGCTTAGTCTGATTTGCATTCTAGTATCAGAGATAATGTGTGAAGCATAAGTGCTAGAGCTAATGGAGCGTCTTTTGCTAACGGGTACATCTTTTACCGCAGTTACGTTTGAGATGTTATAACCACCTTCAAAACCCATATTGCCATGTCTACCGCCTTCTAATGCTGTAGTTTTACCTCCTTTTGACTCATCATTAAAAAGGTTTTGCTCTAGCTGAAGCCAAACAAAGGGAAGCAGGTCTGGGCTATTGTTGGTGTAAGTGATAGTTACATTTCCTTCTAATTTATTTTCCTCTGGTTTGAGTTCTACATTAATTTGGTAGTCGGCAGAGTTTTGCCAGTATTGAGGGCCTGGTGCACCAGTGGCACTTCTGTAAACGGTACCTTGTCGGTAAGAAAATAAAGGGTCAAAAGCCTCTTTGTGGTCGTAATTTGATTTTTGCTGTGCGGTTACACTTGATGCAAAACCAAGGCAACAAAGCAGAGCAACTATTAAAGTCTTCTTCATTAAAATATTATTGTTTTTCGTTTCTGATGTTAAGTAAAGACAAAGTCAGTGTTAAATCGCTGCAAATTAAATAGAATTATCCGGCTTTTGGGTGGGCAAGTTTATGGATATCCTTTAATTTTTCGATGGAATTATGGGTGTATATCTGGGTTGCGGACAAACTTGAGTGCCCTAGTAACTCTTTAATAGCATTTAAATCTGCCCCTTTATTTAGCAGGTGCGTAGCAAAGGTATGCCTTAAAACGTGTGGACTTCTCTTCGTTTGGGTTGATACCATGGTGAGGTATTTTTTGACTAATCTTTGCACAAAAACAGGATAAAGCTTTTGTCCTTTATTTGTCAAAAATAAATATTCAGAGCTTTGCTCAAATTCATTTGTCCTTTTGCCAAGGTAAGTACTTAGATTGAGTCTTAATTTTCCTGAAATAGGAATGATGCGGTATTTACTTCTTTTTCCTAGTACAGAAAGCTTCGCATCAAAAAGGTCTAAGTCTGTTAGTTTGATATTGATTAGTTCTGTCAAGCGGAGTCCAGTTCCATATAGAAGCTCAATAATCATTTGGTCTCTATTACCCGCAAAATCATCAGTGAAAGAAAGTTCTTCTAATAATTGGGTCATACCTGTTTCTGATACAAAAACGGGAGGTTTAGAAGGCGTTTTGAGAGACTGGATTTTTAAAGTCGGGTTTTTATTGATTTTATTTTTCCGAAGCAAAAATGAATAGAAAGATTTGAGCGTGGCAATTTTCCTATTAATACTCGTGTTCGCTAATTTTTGATTTGATAAGGAAACAATCCAAGCCCTTATTTCTCTGAAAGTAGCTTCAGAGGGTTTATCTGTTTCAAAGTCTTCTTGAATAAATTGGTAAAACTGAGCAAGGTCTTTTTGATAAGCCAAAACGGTGTTTGGGCTCAACCTTTTTTCGTTCTGAAGGTAGGATAAAAAAGAATCGACCATTTCTGAGAAAGCACTGATTGATACAAAAGTACCTTTAGCAGAACTCATTTACTCAAAAATGGTCGAAAAATATTCTTTACAACGAGGGATTAATCATCCTGACCGCCGTAAGTTTTTTGAATATACTTAGCTTTAAGTACTTCAAAACGTCTGTCAACAGATTTCTTAGTGAATTGCTTACGGCTACGTAATTCACGCAAAACACGAGTACGCTCAAACTTCTTTTTAAAGCGTTTTAAAGCTTTCTCTACTGATTCGTTTTCTTTAACTTTTATTTGTAGCATACTTTACACCTCCTTCTTTTTTCTTCTTTCGGGCTGCAAAGATAGCGTTATTTAAATAAGTATCTTAGAATCAGGGGTAAATATTCTAAAAATCCTTAAATCTACCTCTGTTTTTATAAATCCAAGTTGCAAAGCCCAGAAATGCTGCCATAAACACGTAGTATAAGCCGGTGATTCTGACCTCGTTGCCAAAAAAACCAAGGTCAACGACCAAAAAAATGACAATTAGAATGCAAGAGAAAACAATCATGGCAAGTGAAAGTTTCTTTATTATGTCCTCCATGAAGGCATTAAATTTATTGATGCCCTCAAAACTACGTGGTTTTAATTAAATTTGCTTCCGAAAAACCAGAAACCCCCTACATTTAGATGAGCAAGATTGACGAATTCAGAGAGTCCATTAACAGTGGCTATACTTTTAAAGGAGACAGCATTTTACTAGGAGCTGCAAAACTAAACGACGAGGTGGTACCTAATACGGGTATCAAAATTCCTTTGAGTACACTGAACCGTCATGGCCTAATAGCAGGAGCCACTGGAACAGGTAAAACCAAGAGTTTACAAGTATTGACCGAAGGGCTAAGTCAAAATTCGATTCCGGTTTTGCTCATGGATATTAAGGGTGACTTAAGTGGGCTTGCTGCTGAAGGTGAAACCAAAGACTTTATTGTGGCCAGAACTGATGCTGCTGGAATAGAATATAAACCATCGGCTTTTCCGGTAGAGTTATTAAGTTTAAGTGATGAGAAAGGAGTTAGGCTTAGGGCTACGGTATCTGAGTTTGGACCTATTTTGTTAGGTAAAGTTTTGGGACTTAATGATACCCAAGAAGGGATTGTTTCGGCTATCTTTAAATATTGTGATGATGAAGGTTTGGCTCTTTTAGATTTAAAAGACTTTACGAAAGTACTTCAATACCTTACAGATGAAGGCAAAAAGGAGTTTGAACAAGATTACGGTAAAATATCAACGACCTCTTTGGGAACTATCATGCGTAAGGTGATAGAGTTGCAGCAGCAAGGAGCTGACCAATTTTTTGGTGAGACCAGCTTTGATGTGGACGACCTTATGAAAATTGACGATAAAGGTAGAGGTGTGGTTTCTGTACTTAAAGTGACAGATTTGTTAGACAGGCCTAAGTTGTTTTCCACGTTTATGTTGAGTCTTTTGGCAGAGCTTTATGCGGGGCTTCCAGAAGCTGGAGATGAGGATAGACCTAAGTTGGTGATTTTTATTGACGAGGCTCATTTGGTTTTCCAAGAAGCTTCAAAAGCCTTACTCCAGCAGATAGAAACTGTTATTAAGTTGATCAGGTCTAAGGGTGTGGGTATATACTTTTGCACGCAAAACCCACAAGATGTACCAGCCCCAGTTTTGAGTCAATTAGGTTTGAAAATTCAGCATGCCCTTAGAGCTTTTACAGCTAGTGACAGAAGAAAAATAAAAGAAGCGGCAGATAATTATCCATTAACAGACTTTTTTGATACTGAAGAGACATTGACTTCTATGGGAATAGGGGAGGCTTTGGTAACTGCATTAGACGAAAAAGGTAGACCAACGCCATTGGCAGTAACTTATATGTGCCCGCCAAGAAGCCGAATGGATGTTTTGACCGAAGGGGAGATTGACGATATCGTTGATAATTCTAAATTGGTTAAGAAATATAATAAGGATGTGGACAGAGAAAGTGCCTATGAAATATTGAGTGTCAAAATGGAAAAGGCGGCAGAAGAGGCCGAAAATGCTCCAAAGCCTAAAAGAGGAAGACCTAAGAAAGAGAAATCTACCATGGAAACTATTTTGGGTAGTTCTGCGGCCAGGCAAGTAGGAAGAACTGCTGCAAACCTCTTGACCAGGACGTTACTTGGAGCTTTAGGAGTGAGTACTAGAAAGAAGAATTGGTTCTAAAATAACTATTAAAGTATGCTTATAGGAATAGGAGGCGTAAGCCGTTCGGGGAAGAGTACCTTGGCAAATTTGCTGGTGACTTACTTTAGGAAAACAGGTAAGAAAGCTATCATTTTTCACCAAGATGACTTTGTGTTTCCTGAAACTGAAATTCCGAAAGTTAGAGATAAAACAGACTGGGAGTCGCCAAGTTCTATTGACCATGCTTTGCTTTTTGAACTCGTAGAAGAGTTCAATGCACGTTTTGATGTGGTGATAGTGGATGGACTTTTCGCTTTTTATGATGAAAACCTTAATAACTTATATGACAAGAGGCTGTTTGTGGAGATTTCTCAACGCAGTTTTTTTATAAGAAAAGTGGCTGATAATAGATGGGGCTATATTCCTACATGGTTTGTAGACCATATTTGGAACTCATTCTTGAAATATGGGAATGAGAATACTATCAAAGGCAACTATATCACCGTGTCTGGTGAAGATGAATTTGACATGGAAAAGGTTAGAAAGTATGTAGACTAGGTTTGGCCTGGTTTAGGTTTATATAAAAGCTGGTTTCTTGCTTTATAAATAGAAGCGATATCTTATTAATCAAAACAGATAAAATGACCATAATAGACGGTAAAGTAATTTCGGCCCAGGTAAAGGCAGAGCTTAAAATTGAGGTAGATAAAATTAAAGAGGCTGGAGGAAGTGTACCCCATTTGGCTGCGGTTTTGATTGGTGATAATGGAGCCAGTGAGTCTTACGTGGCTAGTAAAATCAAGTCTTGTGAGCAAATTGGTTTCAAATCAACGCTGGTAAGAAGAGATGCGAGTGCTACTGAGGAGGAGGTTTTAGAGATTATAGATGAGCTAAATAAAGACGAAGATATTAATGGGTTTATAGTGCAGCTGCCTTTGCCAGACCATATTAATGTAGATAAAGTGATAGAGGCCATTGACCCTAAAAAAGATGTTGATGGTTTTCATCCAATAAATATTGGCCGTATGGCAAAGGGTTTACCAGCTTATGTTTCTGCTACGCCTTATGGTGTTTTAGAACTTATGAAAAGGTATGATATTGAGACTGCGGGTAAACACTGTGTGGTGGTAGGAAGAAGTCAGATAGTAGGACTGCCTATGAGTATTTTGATGCAAAGAAATGCTTACCCAGGAAACTGTACTGTTACGCTAACACATAGTAGAACCCAAAATTTAAAGGAAATTACGCTGCAAGCAGATATTTTGGTAGTGGCTCTTGGTCGCCCTGAATTCATAACAGCAGACATGGTAAAACCAGGTGCAGTGGTGATAGACGTAGGTCTTACTAGAGTAGATGACGCTTCTAAGAAACGTGGCTATGCTCTAAAGGGTGATGTCAAATTTGATGAGGTATCAGAAAAGTCAAGTTTCATTACACCCGTACCAGGTGGCGTAGGTCTTATGACGGTAGCTTCATTGATGTATAATACGCTTTTAGCCTCTAAGGGGGAGATTTATGGGTAGATCATGAATAGTAATATCCATTTACGACATATAGGTATATTGAATTTTGCACTATTAATAATGTGCAGTTTCGGACTATATCTTTTTTATTGGTTCTATAAAAACTGGGCAATGATTCTTGATGAATTAGGGTTGAACATTCAACCAGTTATAAGGTCGGTGTTTTATATGATATTCTTGCCTGGGTTACTCAAAAGGATTAATAAGTTAGGAGTGCAAAATGATGGGAAACCATTCTCATGGTTAACTATTTCAGTACTAGTAATTCTTCTTCATTTAGGGTTTAATTTCATAGAAACTGGTAATGAATTATTAGATGTGTGGGCAGTTGTGATTTTTCTGTCGGTTAATTTTTTACTTTTTATGCCTGTGCAAAAAAGCATCAATTACCAGTTTAGCCTGATAAGTGAAAACGAACCCGCTGGGCTATATTTGATAGAGAAAGTTATTATCGGAGTTGGTTCATTATTCTATTTTTTGTTGTTAATGGATACAATCTATTCTTTACTAGGGAACTGAAATCGCATTTTTTAAAACTTTTGACTACAACAATTACACGTGCAAATTCCAAGGAACTTGCACGTGTTATTTTTTTGTTATAGCTTTAGATATAAAATCATTTCAAAATGAGCAGCACTAAACTTACATTGACTATAAAAGATGCCAGTATCATAGAGGAAGCCAAAGCTTATTCTAAAGAAACTGGTAGAAGCTTGTCTAACATGTTTGAGAATTACTTGAAAACTGTTTTACGAGAAAAAGAAGATGTTAAAGACGTTGACCTACCACCTTTAGTAAAATCATTGAGCGGATGCGTACCGATACCTGAAGGGAAAACAGATGATGATATACTCTGGGAGGCACTTCAAGAAAAGTTTTTGTGATGAATATTTTCATAGACACAAATGTAATTTTGGATGTATTCCATTTAAGGCACCCTTTTTATGATGCTTCATCCGAATTGTTAGGGAAATGTGAAAAAGGAGAGCTTACAGGATTTATGAACTTAATTTCTCTTGCTAATATTCACTATATCAGCTCTAAAATAGTCGGAAAGGAGCAATCCATTTCGAATCTAAAAGTCCTGCTCGGCTTTATGAAAATAACCTCATCTAATTCTGATTTGGCAAAGCAAGCCCTCTATTCTGACTTTAATGATTTAGAAGATGCTCTTCAACATTATTCGGCAGCAGGGGTTGATAAGATTGCAGGCATTATCACTAGAGATTTAAATGATTTTAAAGTTAGCGATATACCCGTTTACACCCCCTCCGAATTCCTAAAACTCAATCCTTAGCCATCACTACCTCATCTTTCTGATAGCCGTATGCTAACCTTAGCGGTGCGGTATGGGCATTATCTCCCATAGAAACGTCTATATCATCCATGTTAAACTGGCTTGGATGCTCATAACCGCAGGCATGCGTTATTTCTATAATTTCTTTGGTGAGGGTTTTCATATAGTTGGCAAAACGCACACTCTTTAATGCAGGGTCTAGCCCAGCCTCTAGCCACTTATTATTGGTTGCAATACCCGTTGGACATCTATTAGTGTGGCAGACTTGTGCCTGAATGCAGCCAATAGACATTAAAGCCTCACGTGCCACATTTATTATGTCAACTCCCATAGCAAGAGCCATAATGGCACTATCTGGCATTCCTAGTTTTCCGGAGCCTATGAAAGTTATTCTTTGGGTAAGTCCATAACGCTGGAATACTTTGTAAACAGAAGAAAAAGCATATACCCAAGGTAGAGCAACATGGTCTGCAAACGAGGGTGGAGCAGCCCCTGTACCACCTTCACCGCCATCTATAGTGATGAAGTCAGGCCCGTAACCAGTGTCTTTCATTAAAATAGCTAGCTCTTCCCACATTTCTAATTTACCAACCGCAGCTTTGATTCCAACAGGTAAACCCGTGTGCTTGGCTATAGTTTCTATAAAATCCACCATTTCAGGGATATTGCTAAAAGCAGAGTGAGAAGCAGGAGAAAGTACAGCTTCGCCTACTTTTACATGCCTTATTTCCGCTAATTCTTTCGTGATTTTTGAGCCAGGCAGTACGCCACCTTTTCCTGGTTTCGCCCCTTGAGAAAGTTTGACTTCAATCATCTTGATATTAGGGTTGGCCTGAACTAAGGCTACCATCTTATCTAAATCAAAATTTCCGTCATGGTCTCTTACACCGAAGTATCCTGTACCAAAGTGGAAGCAAACATCAGAGCCAAACTTATGGTAAGGAGAAAGTCCGCCTTCGCCGGTGTTATGATAACAGCCAAATTGATGAGCACCTTGATTAAGAGCAGAAACGGCTGCCGCAGAAAGTGAGCCATAGCTCATGGCCGATATGTTTATAATTGATTTTGGTCGGTAAGGTTTATCTCTGTGAGCACCCATTATTTTGGCAGATGCACAGGGCTTGTCAAAAGATTCGTTTGGGTCGGTTTTTAGGGGCATTAGAGCAGGTTTAATGAAAATATAACCTGCTTCATGTATGTCTTGGTCAGTACCAAAACCCTGGTAATGGTTCTCTTTTTTTGAAGAGGCATACACCCAAGAGCGTTGCCTTCTATTGAAGGGTAGCTCTTCTCTGTTATTTGCTACAATATATTGTCTTAGCTCAGGCCCTATACTCTCTAAGAGGTATCTAATATGACCTATTAGCGGGAAATTATGGACAATGGTATGTCTTTTTTGGAAGATGTCTCTAAGAATAATAGTGACAATAATTAGGACTAAATATACCCACCAAGGTAATGATGTGATGAAGTTCATTTATATTGAAGTTTAGTGTGACAAAGCTATTAAAAAAGCTCGTCTCTTTTCAGAAACGAGCTTTTTCATAAGAAGGTTTACCAGGAGTAATATTATTGCTGTTTAATAACTTCACTTAAATGTTCCCAATATTCTGGGTATGATTTAACCACCACATCAGGCTCTTCAATAATCACATCAATCAACATTGCTAGAGGAGCAAAAGCCATGGCCATTCTGTGGTCTTCATAGGTCGTAAAAGTTGGAGTTTCTGTTATATTAGAAATATTCGGATTTCCTTTTACCTCGTAAAGATGATTTGTTTCTATTTCCACCAAGTCTCCGCCTATCTTCTTAAGCTCATTTTGAAGAGCCAAAACGCGGTCTGTTTCTTTGATTTTTAAGCTTTCAATTCCCGTATATTTAGCTGGAATATTTTTAGCCGCACATATTACCGCTACAGTTTGTGTTAAGTCAGGGCAATTTGCAAAGTCCCATTCTAAGCTTTTGGCATCAGGAATTTTGGTCAAAAGAACACCATTCTCTGTAAAAGTACTTTCTACACCTAAGAACTTCATGATATCTACTATAGCACTATCTCCTTGAAGCGAGTTTTCTTTCAAGCCTAAAAGCTCAATTTTGGTATCAGCATAGCGAGATAAAGCCACCACACTATACCAGTAACTAGCACCAGACCAGTCAGATTCTATTTTATAAGAAATGGGCTCATATTTTTGAGGAGAAACAGAAAGTGTTTTGGCATCCCAATCTGCTTTAACAGTTACACCAAATGACGCCATCAGCTGAATAGTCATGGTGATATATGGAATAGAACCGATTTCACCAGTAAGGTTAATCATGAGTCCTTTTGGCAAAGTAGGAGCAATCATCAGAAGAGCTGAAATATATTGACTACTCACGTCACCTCTGATAGTTACCGTGTCACTACTTTGATTTGCAAAACCTTTTATTTGATGAGGCGGGTAGCCATCATTTTTCAAATAGTCTATTTCTACGCCTATAGTTCTAAGAGCATCTACCAAAATACCAATAGGGCGTTCCTGCATTCTTGGTGTGCCGGTCATAAGCTTTTTAACTCCTTTAGAAGAGAAGTAGGCTGTTAAAAAACGCATGGTAGTTCCAGCATCTAAAACATCAGCAGTGTCGGAGTCTTCTTTAAGAAGCCGAATCATGGTTTGTGTGTCTCTGGCAGAAGCAAGGTTCTCAAGGTCGCCTTTAAAACCACATAGTGCATTGATAATTAATGCTCTGTTGCTTTCTGATTTAGAAGAAGCCAAAGGTATTTTACCTTGGTAACTATGCGTGTTTTTTTTGAGAAGAATGCTTTCCATGAACTGCCTTTTAAATTTTGAGTGGCAAAGATAAAAGCAAAGACTTAAAATATTGTAAAAATATGGCTTTTGTCCACGGTGTATTTATCAATATTGAAAAACACGGAGTCTTCTTTTCTCATTAAACTTATACTTATTGAAAAACTTCTTCCTATTAGCTACCAATATTCTAGCGGCTTCTATTCCTGCTATATAGTAAATGGTATTAATGTTTTCCCAGGGTTTTCTTTTGAAGTAAATCCAGTCTAGAGCTAATGGAAGAAGCGTTACAGGTGAAAGTTTATAGTTTAAACCTTTTTGAACAGAACGCTTATAAAAGAGCTGTATGTCTTTCAAATAAAACATTCGAAGCTCATACCGCTGCATGGTATTATCAAAGTATGTCAGCGAAAGCGTGCTGTCTGTAAGCCTCGTAAGGTTTCCTTTAAATGGAACATCATCCATAGTGAGTAAGGCTATTTCTTGGTCTAGAAATATTTTCTTTCTTTTTGTAGAGCCTATTTTTTCTATAACCAGATACTTCTCGTGATTTTGCATTGCCTCAAATTCTTCTGGATTATTTTTTTTCAGAATCTCTTCTACGCTTTCGGCTTCACGCATATGCGGGTCTTGAGCATAGCTTTGGGCAATAATTAGAAAAAAGAAAGCAAAAAATAGATGTTTATACATATTCGAATTAAGCTTTGTCAGAAAACGAAACACCACCTGATACTATAACTTTCATGGCTTCAGCACTTGATAAGTCCAGCATTTTTATACTTGTTTTCGGCACTATAAACATATCGCCAGAGATGGCATAACTATGCGGGCAGTATACAGATACCATTTCAGCCTCGCCTATTTGTTCTAGACTTTCTTGGGTCAAAAAACCGAGTTTATTCACGCTATTCTCTTTATTCAATGTCACTAAAACTGGATGTTTAAATTTCTTTTTATCACCTACAAAAGCCGATATCAAATCTTTAAAAGCCGCATAAAAAATCTTAACTACGGGTAAGTTTTTAATGGCGTTTTCTACCCAATTTTGAAGGGTACTAGGCAGCAAACGGGTAAAAACAAAACCAATTAAGGCCGTACCTCCCACTACTATTAAAAAACCTAAACCTGGAATTACGTATTCTTGGCTTTGGTTATCTGCCGCAAAACGTATCCTAGCCAAGCTATCAACAAAATCAAATGCACTATAAAGTAGCAGGAGCGTAAAACCAACGGGAGCTACAAAGAGCAGCCCTCGCATAAAGTAGTTTAATAGGTGTTTTAATATTCGCTCCATGGTTTATAGGTTAAGCACTTGTTTATCTTTTGGATATTTTACGGTGTATTTAAGGTCTAGTTTACTGCTTTGAGTGGCTGGAATATTAAGCTCCCAAGTAACTTTCCCTTTTTCCGAGTCTAATATACCACCACTTAGCTCTTCTATTTCCACTTCAATGTCGGAATTTTGAGAAACAGGTAATTGGTCTTCTACCAAAATATTAACTGCTTCGTTCTTAAGGTTTCTAAAAGTAAGTTCATACCCGAAACTTTCTTTCACGTTAGAGCCAAAGGTTTTTCTCGACTTGTAGTTTTTAATCGCCTCTCTTTTTACTTCCACACGCTCGTCTCTACCTAAGCTAATTTTCAATTTGTCTTCCACACCAGCAGTACGCAAATATGAGTCACCCACAAAAGTGCCTTCTAAATAAATTTTGGCAGGAGCCGACATTAAGTTATACTTTTCCCAATCGGACACTTCGGCTACCAAAAAGCCATTAGTGTCAAATTTAGGCACTACATAAGTGGTATATTTAGCAGGAAGATTTAAATCTTGAATTTCTACTGTCTCTGTATTTCCAGTATTGATGGTATACGGAATACTGATGTCAAATTGTGTATTTAGCATGTTTTCAGAAACCTCAACATAGTTCCCCGCTGAAACCATGTCGGCAGACTCTTCGGCCATCATTAAAGCACCATCATTCATAGAACTTTTACGCATGGCTGCAGGGGCGGGAGGCCTGTTCTCGTAAAAGTTAAGGTATTGTGGATATAGCTCTGGCTTTACAGTTCTGCTATTCACTTGAGCAGTAGATAAGCTTAGAGAAACATTATTCCAGTTTACACCTGTATTTTGAAAAACCTCCGCTTTGTATTTAAGGTTTACAGGGCTTTCTGTATTAGCCACTCTAATATCATAATTTGGTCTCCAGCCTGTGCCGTAAACCAAGTATTTAAGGTCAAGATTTGCTACCGTAGCTTTATTCGCTTTTACTGTAAGTATTATTTTACCAAGCGGCAGTTTTCTCGAGGGGTCCGTTTTTATTTGATTTTCAATAGCAGTCTTTTTAGCTTCCAATGCTTTCTTTCTTGCTTTTAATTCTAATTTTTGGGTACCAATGTCGGTCAATTTCTTTTTGAAATATTTACTCATCAATTCTAAATCGTCGGCAAATAAATCATCGGTGTCACTTTTAATTTTGGTATTATCCATTATCATTTCTTCTTCATTCTTATTGACATCCAATAGCATTTCGGTTTTGTCAATTTCAGATTGAAGTATTTCTAAAGAATCTTCAAGATTTTGAATTTTTTTGGAAATAAAGTCTTTCTCAAAATTGACTGCAAGCAGAACAAAATCTCCTTTTCCACCTACTTGAATGCTGTTCGCATCAATGGTAGAAGCCAAATCAGAGATGATGATTTTAGAAAGACCACTTTTCAAATTTGCGGTAACATTAGAGCTAATTTGAGCTCTGTTTGTGAAAACGGTAATGTGATTGATATCGGCATTGGTTTCCACATTTTGTGCAAAGGAAACTAGCGATATAAAAAGTATAAAAACTGTGCTTAGGGACTTCATTTGGTTATTTTAGTTTTTTTGAATGAAAGCTATCTTATTCTAAGAATAGAATAAATAGGGATTTGGTTCTAAAAACGCTTTTTTTTCAATTTTAGCGTCACCTAAAACTGATAATTGATAAATTCGCAGCTCCATAACTCCAATATAGAATGTTTGACCATAAAGAAATTAGAAAATTCACTGAAAATGTTTTCATGGCCATTGGCTGTTCAGAAAAAGATGCGAAGCTTTCGGCGGACGTCTTAATTTCTGCCGATTTAAATGGTGTAGATTCTCACGGTGTAGCTCGTTTGGCGGGTTATGTAAGATTGTTTGACCATGGTAGGTTAAATCCTAAGCCAAATATTAAGATTATTCATGAGACACCTTCTACTGCCACTGTGGATGGCGATAAAGGTCTTGGTTTGGTGGTAGCACCATTTGCCATGAATGTGGCAAAAGAGAAAGCTGAAAAAGTAGGTAGTGGCTGGGTTTCTGTTCAAAATTCAAATCATTTTGGGGTAGCGGGTTATCACTCGTCATTGGCTTTAGAAAAAGACATGATAGGTTGGGCTATGACTAATGCTGCCCCATTAGTAGTGCCAACCTTTTCAAAGGAAAAATTATTAGGAACTAACCCTATTTCAGTGGCCATACCGGCCAATGAGCAACCTGCTTTCTTAGCAGATTTTGCATCAACGGCAGTAGCTTATGGCAAAATGGAAATTCTTCAAAGAGAGGGGAAACCTGCTCCTATGGGTTGGGTACAAGATTCTCATGGGAAACTTACAGATAATAATAATGCAGTGAAAGAGGGTGGTGGTTTATTGCCGCTAGGTGGAGATAGAGAGCATGGAAGTCATAAAGGTTATGGTTTAGGGTCTATAGTTGATATATTTTCGGGCGTACTTTCAGGTGCAAATTTTGGACCTTGGGTGCCGCCATTTGCCACAGCAGGTTTTCATGGCATGGCCGCGGAGCAAGTAGGTAAAGGTACAGGGCACTTTTTAGGTGCTATGCGAATTGATGGCTTTAGACCAGCCGCAGATTTTAAAGAGCACATGGATATTTGGATAAACAGATTCCGTGCTGCACCTGCCATTGATGGCGAAAAAGTCCAAATTCCAGGAGACCAAGAGCGTAACTTCAGAACAGAGCGTCTTAAAACCGGATTGCCACTTAATGATAAGGTGGTAGAAAGTTTGGAGGAGCTAGGGAAGAGGTTTTCAATTAGTTTTTAAACGGAGATTCATTTAATAATTCATTAAGTCGTTTTACTATGTTTTCTTGAATTACGATTGTTTCATAAATAAAATCAGTGTCTCCTTTTTTCGTTATTTTTCCATAGCAAGTGGTGTCTGTATTAATATTCTCAGACAAGAATTTTTGAAACAAATTGGCTTGCTCTTGATAAAATGTTTTCTCCACTTTTAAGAATTCGTTAAATAACTGAATGAATATTTTTTTAATGTCATGCACTATAAATTGGACAGGGAAGAAGTTGTTATATTTTTCTAAATCTTTACCTAATTTCTTTTTCATTCGAGGGTTTTTTAGGAGTTTTTCTTTTTCAAATTCAATAATAAGCTCTTTGGTAAAATCTTCTGAGTCCTCAATTCTATTTCCTTTAATTCGTACTATTTGGATTGGGAAATTGTAATGTATCGCATAATCTCTTAATATGGAGAGAAATTTATATGAGAAATTGTTGTCGTAGATTAGACTTACGGCCTTTTTAAAATTAAGGTATTCTTCTTTATTGGGATATTTATTAGCAAGTTTTATATCCAAGTGCTCAGAATAAGATTTCAAAGAACTTATGAAGTTAATAAAGGTTCTGTTAATTTCTACAAAGGTTTCATTCATGTACTCTTTGTTTATTTTAATACCATCTTTTCTGTTTTTTGAGTATCTATAAACTGTCTCATGATATTCTTTATAGTTCCTGTTGATTACCTCAAAACGACGTTCAAAATAAAGAAACTCATGTAGAACCTCATTGGCATATTCTATTTTTTCAACTTCGCTTTGCGATAATTCACGGATGATTTTGTATTCTCTGTTTTTTTCAGAAAAGAGATAAACATTGTCTTTTTTTACCATTTGTGGAATTAAATAATTCAAGTTTGAAAAGTACTAATTAGAGTTGAGAGTAGAGAAAACTCTAATTCAGCCTCACAAAATTCAAATAGTCAAAATTCATTTGACCAGCGGAGACTGTTCTAAGCGTAAGGATTTGTGTTCCTTTTTTGAGCTCAATAATCGCTATGCTTTTAAGGTAATTCCAGTGATGCCACTGTCGCCAGTCAATGGTATCAGCCTCGGCGTAGGTAGAAGGGATACGCAAAACGCCAGACTTATTGACACCGTTAATAGCTAAAGAAATTTCGGCATTTTGATTAGCCGTGTACATCAGCCCAATTTGATATAAGCCTTTTTTTTGAACTTCAATGGTATAATTTGTCCATTCTCCCGCCTCCGTCCATCCTACATAAAGCTGTTCCATTTTTGGCGTAACTAAATTGTGTGGGTTATCGTCAATACCATCTGTTTTGGTGTATGAAATGTCCACGGCTTCGTTTATTCTAAATTCATTTAGATAAGTTTCATCTTTTGGGTTGAGTCCGCCACTTCCTGAGTTAGAGTTGTCGGTGTCATAATAGGCTATGCTTGCTCCGCCTTTGTCATAGTATTCGCATTGAACTTTTCCTGGTATACTTTGAACGCCAGTTAAATATTGTTCGTCAGTATAGGGTGTTCCCTGATAGCTTCGCAAGTAGTTTTTAGAGCAGCCAGTAAATAAGCAAAAATAAAGAATACTTAGGGAGAGCGTTTTCATAGGTTCTTAAAAAGTACGTATGTAAAAGTAATGAAACCGAAATGGTGCACTGTGGGAAACGAGGTTTTCAATTAAAGAGCCTTTGCCATCTCAAAATGTTTCATACCTACTTCTTCAAAAGCGGGTTTGGAAGTATTGGCGTAGCCCAACTTTTCATAAAAACCGGCAGCATAATGGCGAGCGTGCAGATTTATTTCCTTTATACCATTCTCTTTGGCGTAAGCTTCTAAAGTATCTACCAGTTTTCTACCAATCTGTTTTCCTTGGATTTCTGGATTGACCGCCATTTGTCGGAGTTTTCCAATCTGGTCTTCCTTTTTTAAAACCACTACACCCACTAATTCATTATCTAAAAGAGCTACAAAATGAATTTGATTAACTTCATCACTCAAATCATCATCTTCAATCTTAAGATTAATGGGTTTTCTTAAAATTTCGTCTCTTAGTTTTAGTTCATCTTTATAGAGCGGATTTTGAGCATTGATGATTTGTATTGATAGGCTTTCCATTTTTATATTATTTTCTAGAAAACAAAAGTTCCTTTATGATTTCAATTTTCAAAGAAGTCTTACGTCTTTTGTCCTAATTCTTTTATCAATAAAGCAGAAATGAAAGTAAACGTAGGTTTGGTGCAGATGAGTTGTGTTTCTGATGTAGAAACCAATATTCAAAAAGCAATAGAGAAAACGAGAGAGGCGGCCGAAAAGGGAGCTAACATCGTTTGTTTGCAAGAGCTTTTTACCTCTTTATATTTTTGTGATGTAGAGACACCTGAAAATTTCAATTTAGCGGAAGCTATTCCAGGCCCTACCACAGAGCGTTTTCAGGCTGTAGCTAAAGAGTTGGGCGTTGTAATCATTGCTTCGCTTTTTGAAAAAAGGGCTAAAGGTCTTTATCACAACACCACAGCGGTTATTGATGCTGATGGAGCCTATTTAGGGAAGTATCGTAAAATGCACATACCAGACGACCCTGGCTACTATGAGAAATATTACTTTACTCCTGGTGATTTAGGTTATAAAGTGTGGGATACCAAATTTGGTAAAATTGGCGTACTAATTTGCTGGGACCAATGGTACCCAGAAGCCGCCAGAATTACCTCCTTAATGGGTGCAGAGATTTTGTTTTATCCTACGGCAATAGGCTGGGATACCACAGAGGAAAGTGAGGTCATCAATAAAGAACAATATGAAGCTTGGCAAACCATTCAACGGAGCCATGCAATAGCAAACGGCGTTCATGTAGTCTCTGTTAACAGAGTAGGGCAGGAAGCCGAACAGCAGTTTTGGGGAGGTTCTTTTGTAGCTAACCCACATGGGAGATTACTTTACTTAGCCTCTCATGATAAAGAAGAAGTACATGTACAGGAAATAGATTCTGAAGTTACCGAGTATTACCGCACCACATGGCCATACCTTAGAGATAGACGCATAGATAGTTATGGGCCTATCAATAAGAGGTATATTGACTAAGCTTAATCTTGCTTAAAAAGGAAAAGTAAGAATCTGTATATGACGGATTCTCTTTCTATTATTAAGAGTGCTCTCCAAAAATAGGACTAGGAGAGTATTTTAATTTAAAAGGCACAATGGTGTGCTTTTTGATATGCTCTACAGCCTCTTGAATGTCGTCTGTAACCAGAAACATTTCTTTGTCTTTTGGCGAAATAGTTTTTTCGTCAATCATCTTTTGAACATGCTTTGCTATATGTTCGTGAAACTCTTTGCCAAAAACCACTATTGGGAATTCCTTGATTTTGCCCGTTTGAATTAGAGTCATAGCCTCAAAGAATTCGTCTAATGTACCAAAGCCTCCTGGGCAAATCACAAAAGCATAAGAGTATTTAATCAGAAGGGTTTTCCTTACAAAAAAGTATTTTAAATCAACCCATTTATCTAAGTAAGGATTTGGGTATTGCTCGTGTGGAAGAATGATATTAATTCCTACCGATTTTCCACCCACGTCTTTTGCACCTCTATTGGCGGCTTCCATAATTCCAGGCCCACCTCCCGTCAAAATAGTGAAACCAGTTTTAGCTATTTCACCAGATAATTTTCTGGCTTTTATATAGTGTGGGTTATCTTCTTTAAATCTGGCGGAGCCAAAAACCGTTACAGCGGGCCCTATAAAGTGTAGATTTCTAAATCCTTTGATAAACTCGGCAAAGACCTCAAAGGCCATCTTAAATTCAGCCCATCTAGATTTTGGACCCTCTAAAAACTTAATTTCTGATTCTTTCATTTAGGTTATTTTGTGCTAAACGCAATTCGTATGAATTTGGATATGTATAACTCCTTTTCACTAATATTAATTCACTTTAAAGATGGCTATTTGCTCTTTTTCAACGTTCTCGGTGTTTGGAAAAGGATTTACGGCCACCAACGTAATGGTTTGATTCTCTATGTTTAGTTCTTGGGGTATTCCAGTCTCTTGGTCGCATTGTAAACATAATTGTAGGTTGCTATAGGGTTGTTTATTTATAAGCAGGTCAAAAGTTACAACAGCCTCTCCAGCCCACACGCAAACTACGTTTTCAGGGCACCTGCTATCCTCTATTTTCGAAAGTCGAATAGAATTTGTTTTACCGTTTATTATAAATTCTTGGGTGCTTTCTTCTTTAATCTCAATTTCCTGATTTGGTTCTATATTCTTAGTGGTGGTACAGGCAGCAAGAAGTATGAATAGACTGAAATACTTTTTCATAGGTTTAATTAGTTTATCTATTGAAAACGGTTTTCTGGTATGGTAATTATATGAATTAAGGCTAATCAATTTTCATTCCGTGCTATTTGGATTAGTTTTGCTTTTCGCACTATAATGTATCCTATGACTTCGTTTACCGAAGAAAATTATCTTAAAGCTATTTACCATTTATCTGAGCAGAAAAATGGAGAGGCTGTTAGTACCAATGAGTTAGCAGAGGTGACACAAACGCGTGCCGCATCCGTTACAGACATGGTCAAAAAACTGGCTGAAAAGGGTTTTGTAAATTATAAAAAGTATCAAGGTGTAAACCTTACTGAAGAAGGTAAGCAAATAGCTCTTAGGGTTATTAGAAAGCACAGACTTTGGGAAGTTTTTTTAGTGGAGAAACTTGGCTTCAAATGGGATGAAATTCATGATTTGGCGGAGCAACTAGAGCATATTAAGTCGTCAGAATTAACAGACAGGCTAGATAACTTTTTAGGCTTTCCTAAGTTTGACCCACATGGAGACCCCATACCGGATGAAAAAGGTAACTTGCCTATTTCTCAAACACACAAACTATCTGAAGTAGAAAAAGGGAAAACTTTGATAATTATGGGCGTTTCAGAAGATTCGGCTCCTTTCCTACAGCACCTTGATAAGCTCGGCCTAAAACTAGGCTTAAAAATTGAAGTCATTGAGGTTAGTGAATTTGATAAGTCTCTGGAAATTGAAATTGAAGAAGGTCAAACCCTAAGAATTAGTGCTGAGGTTTCAAAGAACATACAGGTTTTAATAAGGTAACAGTTGAAAATTTTAGATAAATATTTGATCAAAAAGTTTTTAAGCACTTACGTGTTTTCAGTTTTGATCATTGTGCTAATTGTTCTTGTTATTGATTATGGTGATCATAATGATGATTTTGTTCGGAGTGAAGCTCCTGGTAAAAAAGTCTTATTAGAATATTATTTGAACTTAGCACCTTATTGGGCAAACTACATTAGCCCTTTAATGATATTTATTTCTACCGTTTTTTTTACTGCAAAAATGGCTGCTCATACAGAAATTGTAGCTATGCTTACGGCTGGAATTAGCTTTAGAAGGTTAATGATTCCGTATGTCATAGGAGCATTCATTGTAGGGTTGTTTTCTTTTTTTATGATGGGTTGGGTGTTGCCAAAGGCAAATGCCACCAGAATAGCATTTGAAAACGAATATCTTCATGAGCGTTTTTTCTTTTCTGACAGAGACTTTCATTTAACAGTAGCTCCAGATACTTATGTCTATTTTTCCAGCTATAACAACCAGTCAAAAACAGCTTTCGATTTTACAATTGAAAAGTTTGAAGGGAACGAATTAGTAGAAAAGCTTTCTGCTAGAAGAGCCATGTGGGTAGATACCCTAGAGCAATGGCGAATTTATGATTATAAAATCAGGGAGCTGGGTATTATGAAAGATAATATCATAGTGAATCGTAGTCATACAGATTCTACGATAAGTATGTTCCCAAAAGATTTTGAGAGTAATCAAAGCATTCAAGAGACCTATACAATAGACGACCTTCAAGAGCAAATTAAGTTATTAGAAACTAGGGGTTCAGAAGGGATAGAACCCTTTCAGATAGAATTGTATCAAAGATTTGCTACGCCTTTTGCCGCCATTATATTATCATTAATGGGCTTGATAGTTTCGGCAAGAAAAAGGCGTGGAGGTGTAGGATTACAAATTGCGATTGGCTTTGTCTTGGCTTTTGTTTACATACTGTTTTACATTATGTCAAAAGGAATAGCTGAATCTGGCAATATGGATCCACTTCTGGCAGTATGGCTGCCGAATATTGTCTTTAGTGTCATAGCCTCTATAATGTATTTCACGGTTCCTAGGTAAAAGGCTATCAAAGTTTTGAGCAACAGAATCTAAGCTTGAATAAGGATTTATCCCTATTTTTGCGGCACGTTTAAGGAAACAAAAAATCAATGAAAAAAGTAGTACTGGCTTATAGTGGAGGTTTAGATACCTCGTTTTGTGTAAAATACTTAGGGGAAGAAAAAGGTATGGAGGTGCACTCTGTATTGGTGGATACCGGAGGCTTTTCAGATGAAGAGATTGCGGATATAGAAAAGAAAGCCTATGAATTAGGCGTAAAAAGTCATCATACATCTCGTGTAGCAGACAAGTATTACCAAGACTGTATCAAGTATTTGGTTTTTGGAAACGTTTTGAAAAATAATACTTACCCACTTTCTGTAAGTGCGGAGCGTATTTTTCAAGCGGTTGCGGTAGCAGAATATGCAAAGAGCCTTAATGCAACAGCCATAGCTCATGGGAGCACGGGTGCAGGAAACGACCAGGTTAGGTTTGATATGGCATTTAGAACTATCGTACCAAACGCGGAAATTATCACTCCAATTAGGGATATGAAACTTTCGCGTGAAGCGGAAATTGATTTTTTGAAGTCAAAAGGTGTAGTGAGAGAGTGGCATAAATCTACATATTCTATAAATCAAGGTCTTTGGGGGACTTCAGTAGGAGGGAAAGAAACACTGAATTCTTATGACAATTTACCAGAAAGTGCTTTCCCAAATCCAAGAACAGAGTCTGGTGAGAAAGAGATTAAACTAAGTTTTGTCAAAGGAGAGCTGAAAGGTGTGGACGGAGAAACTTTTGAAAACCCTGTAGACGCCATTAGAAAGCTGCACTTATTGGCCACACCTTACGGAATCGGTAGAGATACGCACGTAGGAGATACCATTATCGGAATAAAAGGCAGAGTAGGGTTTGAAGCCGCTGCTCCATTAATCACTATCAAAGCTCACCATCTTTTAGAAAAACATGTCTTAACTAAGTGGCAGCAGTATTGGAAACAAAACCAAGCCGAATGGTATGGCATTCAGCTGCATGAAGGTCAATTTAACGATCCTGTCATGAGAGATATAGAAGCATTCTTTGAGTCAACACAAGCTCATGTAACTGGTGATGTACGTGTTAAACTGGCTCCTTACAGATTTGAATTATTAGGAATTAAATCTGATTTTGATTTAATGTCTGACGTTTTCGGTAGCTACGGCGAAATGAACAATGCTTGGTCTGGAGATGACGTGAGAGGTTTCTCTAAGATTGCATCTAACCAAGTGATGATTTATGAAACAGTAAAAGAAAGAGCAGCTAAAAAATAAGTTGGCTGTTTAATATATTGAAGAGCGGAGTGCATTGCGTACTTCGCTTTTTTTATTTAAGGTTTTTCTTCAAAAAGTTAACACCATTTTGCCACATAATTCCTTCTATATCACTTTCGGTAAACCCTCTTTTCTTTAAAGCAGGAATAAAATCTTGAAGGTTGGCAATGCTTTGAATTTCTATAGGCGTTTGTTCTGTTCCAAATGCTCCATCAAGGTCGGAGCCTATCATGATGTTTTTAGTGCTTCCAGCCAATGAAGCAATGTGCTGCACATGATTAATGACGCTGTC
The DNA here is from genome assembly GCF_964021845.1 of uncultured Arcticibacterium sp. NCBI lineage: Bacteria > Pseudomonadati > Bacteroidota > Cytophagia > Cytophagales > Leadbetterellaceae > Arcticibacterium > uncultured Arcticibacterium sp. The sequence goes on from NZ_CAXHZC010000009.1 coordinate 125,257, forward strand.
AATATTTACTCCCATACTTTCAGGAGTACTTTCGCCACGCACCCATCCTGTTACCACCATCCAAGCATCTAAGGCCATGCCTATCATAGCATCTCTTTCTAATAGTAAGCCAATCATCTCGTCACTTAACTGACGATTATGAGGACTTAAGCTCCTGCATAAATGATGGCTCGCCCAAACAGGACCATTGAAAATATCAAGAGCTTGGTAAAAGCATTTATCTGAAAGGTGTGTTACGTCTAGAATAATTCCTAGTTCTTCTATTTTTTTTAAAAGATCTTTTCCTTTTTGTGGTAAATCTCCTTCAGAATCAGTACCAAAAGCGTGAACGCCAGGTCCGTAATGTGAAAGGCCAATGGCCCTTAAACCTTGAGCATGAAGTCTCTCTAAATGATGAACATCAATAATGGAGTCAGCCCCTTCCAGTGAAAGAACATAGCCAACAGGTGATTTGTCTTTTTCCCAATGAAGAATATGCTCAATAAGGTCTTTCTGGCTTGATATAGGTTTTAAATGACCAGTGTTTTCCATGGTTTTGTACCATGCCAATTGACCTTGAATTTGAGCCCAAGCTTGCTCTTGGCTAAACCAACCCGGTATTTCCGAGTCTGGTTTTACATATCGTGCTATCAGGGTTCCTACGGCTAGGGCTATATTTCCTTTATGCATTTCAGGAAAAGAAACAGTGGCTTTAGCTCGGTCTGGTTTATCTGTCATGCCGTATTCTCTTGCATTAAGCTCCGCAAGCGGAAGTCTTAAGTCTCTGTTCCACTCCATGGCATTCATGGATAAATCTAGATGAGCATCAAATACAAGCATATTATAAGTTTATTTCTTTCAAATAAGCAGGTCCGCCAAGTTGGCGAATTTGCCTTTCAATATGGGCGGTTCTTTTATTTACATAGGAACCTGAATTTACGGCTTTCCATTTTCTTGGACTAGGCAAAATGGCAGCAATTCGTGCAGCTCTGTTTCGGCTAAGTTTAGCCGCAGGAATTTTGAAATACCTTTGTGCGGCAGCTTCGGCTCCAAAAGTTTGAGGCCCCATTTCAGATACGTTAAGGTAAACCTCGAGTATCCTTTTTTTACCCCAAATAAGTTCAATCAAAAATGTGAAATAAGTTTCAAGACCTTTTCTTATCCAACTGCGTCCTTGCCAAAGAAAAACGTTTTTAGCGGTTTGCTGAGAGATAGTACTGCCACCTCTTAGCTTTTCTGTTTTCTGATTTGCCTTTATTGCTTTTTTGATTGACTTAAAGTCAAACCCATGGTGCTCTGGGAAAAGCTGATCTTCAGCGGCTACCACCGCAATAGGCATTTCAGGAGACAAATTTTCAATAGGCTCCCAGTTATAATGTAATTCGCCCCCTTTTACCCATTGCCCCAGCATGGTTATGGTAATAAGAACAGGAACAAATTTAAAGACAAGAACTAAACCTATGCTAATAGATAAAAAGTAAATAGTAGACTTAAGAAGGAACTTTTTTAGCCTAATTTTTATCTTTCTAGTTATTTTCATTTATCAAGAATAGTATGCCCTAATTTATCTCTTTTTGTTTTCAAATACACCTCATTATGCACGTTGGGAGTTATTTCTACAGGAATTGATTCTACTATCTCTAATCCATAGCCCATAAGTCCTGCTCTCTTTTTAGGATTGTTGGATATCAATCTTATTTTTGAAATATCAAGGTCACGCAAAATCTGAGCACCTACGCCGTAATCTCTTTGGTCAGGTTTAAAGCCTAAGTCTTCGTTAGCTTCTACAGTATCTCTACCTTGTTCTTGAAGTTTGTAGGCTTTTAGTTTATTTAAAAGGCCAATTCCCCTGCCTTCTTGATTCATATAAAGTACCAAACCTTTTCCTTCTTTTTCTACCATTTGCATTGCTGCATGAAGTTGGGCTCCACAGTCACATCTACACGAGCCAAATATATCACCAGTAACACAAGAAGAGTGTACTCTTACCATTACAGGTTCGCCCTCTTCCCAGGTACCTTTTTTTAACGCCAAATGAAGCTGATTGTTGTCTGTTTGGCGATACGCCAATAAATCAAAATTACCCCATTCTGTTGGCATGGCTACGCCAATTTCCCTTTCAATTAAGCTTTCATTACTTAATCTATATTCTATCATGTCTTTGATAGAAACTAGTTTTAAATCGAACTTATCGGCTAGTATTCTTAAATCAGGAAGCCTTGACATAGTGCCATCTTCATTCAAGATTTCAATTAAAACACCTGCAGGTTTTAAGCCTGCCATTACAGCAAGATCAATAGCAGCTTCTGTATGTCCTGCTCTTCTTAAGACTCCGCCTTTTGCCGCTCTTAAAGGAAAAATATGCCCGGGCCTGCCTAGTTCAGAAGGTTTGGTTTTTTTATCTGCTAAGGCAAAAATAGTTTTTGACCTGTCAGATGCTGAAATTCCAGTGGTACATCCGTAGCCAAGCAAGTCAACAGATACTGTAAATGGTGTTTCATGAGAAGCGGTGTTCTTACCCACCATCATTTCTAAGCCAAGTTCTTCACACCTTTCTTTGGTAAGGGGTACACACATCAGCCCTCTACCTTCTTTTACCATAAAGTTGACTAATTCAGGGGTGATTTTCTCCGCCGCACATATAAAGTCACCTTCGTTTTCTCTATCCTCGTCGTCTACCACTATTACCACCTTGCCTAAGGCTATGTCATTAATGGCTTCTTCTATACTATCTAATTTAATTTTCGTCATTAAGCTATTGCTTGTAAATAATTCTTGCAAAGATATGTTACTTTTTTAAAGGGACTTTCGTCTTATGAGAGAAGAAACAAAATAATTGAGATGTAAATTCAATTTAAAATCTAATCGCCTGATATTTAGTCATTTTTATGTTTTAGTGTCAAGGAATTCCAATTTTTGCCTTATCTTAAATAAATTTAGAAAGTGTCCAGAGTTATCTGTTAAAGTTAGAATTGTGTTTGGGCATGATTATTGTTTTTTAGTGTTCACTGATTAGCTTATGCAATTAACGAGAATGAATAAAATGCAATCTAAGAATCTTTTCATTATGTGTCTTTTGACCCTAATGAGTACTCTTTCTATAAAAAATGCTTACGCTCAAAATACGCCACCTAAACCGGCGGCATGCACCACTGCTCCTCCTGGTTTTATTAGGGGTGGAACCTTCACTGTTTCAAGCAGTAGGTGCTCTGAACCTGACGACCCTAATAGAGAAGTAGCAGTAAGGTATTTAGACGATGGGGTGGTTCCTGCTTTCCCTTCTTCGGTTCAGTATGTATATGATTTTTCAGATGATATTGATATAACCGCAGCTGGTTTTACAGGAGAGTATGCTGCGTTTACTGGCGGCTCTTGGAACTCTTCAAAAATTCTTACACCTGGTGGGCATTGGGTTTTGCAAATAGCAGAAATAAATGGGCAGAAATACATTAGTTGTGGGCCACGAGCTGCCGAGGTTATTAGAGTTGACCCACCCGTAGCAAATATATTTAGCTGTGATGGTACCTCTGTTACAATTAAAATAGAAGAAAACGAGGCAAATAAGCATAATAGATATAAGATAGAATGGGGTGATGGCACAGAAAAAATAGTAGATGTAAGCACGGGAACCCTTCCTTTTGAAGAAACACATACATATTCAGGCGTTTTAGCTAGAATTGCAGTTACTGGCTCTTATATCAGAAATAACTATGAGATATGTGTTACAAATCCAGAAATAAAAGATCCAAATGTTATAAATACACCTATTATTAATGGTCTCACATCTTCAAATGGTGGAGCTAATATTTCCTTTAAAAATTTTAGTTCAGATGGTGTTTTTACGGTGCAGGTGGCCGAAGATTTGGGCAGTAACTATACTTGGAGTAATCAAGGTGTAGCCACAAGTGATACCTATGCGGTAACTGGTTTAAAAGAGGATTCTAAGTATTGTTATAGGGTACTTACTTTAGACCCATGCGGTAATGAGGTGCCGTCTAACATAGTTTGTGATTTAACACTTTCTGCTACCCAGTCTAGTTCTTCAGATGCTACCATTAGATGGGTTCTTCCAAGTAATCCTTCGGGAACACCTCAGCAGTTAGAATTATTGAAAGATGTGGAAGGCTGCGATGATTGTCTTAACTCTTTACCTTTATTTTCTAATCTTGATGATTACTTTGAAGACCTTAATTTAGAGTGTAGTGAAGTATATAATTATCAAGTTACAGCGAGGTATGCCATAGAGATTAATGGCAATACTGAATTTGTAACAATTGCTTCTGATAAGCTAGATGTTGACCCTTTGACAGGGTCCACAAAAATCATACCTAATGGTTTGATTCAAGCGACTTATATGGGAAATGATGATTCGGCGATTAAGTTGGTGGTATTAGATCAATCGGATATTTCGCAATACCATTTTTTTCATAAGAGTCCATCTGATGCTGATTTTGTCAGTATTGGTAAGTCTACGGGTAATACTTTTACTGATATTGCAGTTATTCCAAGCTCTGGCAAGTATTGCTACAAATATCAGCTGGAAGACGCCTGTGGAATCAAGTCCGATTTGTCACCAGAGTTTTGTACTGTTTTCCTTTCTTACGAAGGAAATACCTTGAACTGGACTGACTTTACTTTCCCGAATACTATTATTACGTCGACAGATGCAAAATATACTATTGAAAGTTACAATGAAGATTTTGGAGCATTCTTGCCTGAATTCTGGACAAATGATTTGACGAAAGGAGTAGGTTATTTAATCTCCAATGCTACTGAACCTACTATTAAATTTAGGATAACGGCTCAGCAAGTTGTTGAATCTCAGTATTTAACTGATTATGCTATTGTTTCTTACAGTAATACAGTAGAGATGCCTATTCCTGCAGATATTTTTATTCCATCGGCGTTTAGTCCAAATGGAGACGGAGAAAACGAAAGGTATGAAATCAAGTCTAAATTTGTAGAAAGTGGAACCATCACGATTTTTGATAGATGGGGTTCTATTCTTTATAAAGATGACTTAGATGGAAGAGGTTGGGATGGAACAAGTCCAAAGTCTAACGAGCCTGTACCTAGCGGAAACTATACTTATAAAATTAGCGGTATCAGTTTAGCTGGTGAAGCGTTTAGTAGAAATGGTATACTTACCTTATTGAAGTAAATACATTTTAATTATCCCTTTCATATCGCTAAATTTACAGTTCATTTAATGTGTAAATACTATGGGAATGTTTGATATGGCTGGGATGATGGGCAAAGTAAAAGAACTCCAATCTAAAATGGAGGAAGCCCAAAGCAAATTAGGAGATATTACAGCCGAAGGAGAGTCTGGTGCCGGTATGGTGAAAGTTACTGTAAATGGTAAAAAAGAACTTCAAAGCGTGGTTATTGAACCTGAATTGATAAATAAAGATGAAATAGAAATACTTCAAGACCTTATTGTGGCAGCAGCCAATAAAGCATTGGAAAATGTAGAAGTTAAATCTAAAGCAGAGCTTCAAAATGCTACATCAGGCATGATGCCGAATATTCCCGGCATGGACTTGGGCTCGATGTTTAACAAATAAGCCCCTTGAATACTGCTGTAGTCATACTAAACTTTAATGGCAAAGAGCATCTAAAAACCTTTCTACCTTCGGTTTTAGAGCATACTAAAGATACTGATATTTGGCTGGCAGATAATGGTAGCTCTGATGATTCTATATCTTTTACGGAAGAGAACTTTCCAAACATTAAACTACTCTCTCTAAAAGAGAATAGTGGTTTTGCTGGTGGTTACAATAGAGCTTTAAAGCAGATTTCGGCTGATTATTATGTGCTGTTAAATTCGGATGTAGAGGTGTCAGAGAACTGGTTAAAACCACTTATTGATAGCTTGAAATCATCTTCTGATTTGGTGGCTTGTCAGCCAAAAATACTTTCATATTTAAAGAAAGATACTTTTGAATATGCTGGAGCTGCTGGTGGCTTTTTAGATAAATGGGGTTATCCTTTCTGCAGAGGAAGAATCTTTGACCATTGTGAAAAAGACTTAGGTCAATATGATGCGAAGATTGATATTTTTTGGGCTACAGGAGCTTGCTTAGTAATAGACGCAAATGTCTTTCATGACTTAGGTGGTTTTGATGAAAGGTTTTTTGCACACATGGAAGAAATTGATTTATGCTGGCGAATAAAGAACGCTGGTTATAGGGTTGGTTTTGTTTCTGAGTCAAAAGTCTATCACCTTGGTGGAGGAACATTAAATAAGAGTAACCCTCAAAAGACCTTTCTGAATTATAGAAACAGTTTAGCAATGTTAGCTAAGAATTTGCCTTTCTGGAGAGCCATTCAGGTGATTTTTATAAGATTGATATTAGATGGTGTTTCGGGAGTGAAGCTTCTATTAGAATTTAAGTTTTTAGATTTTTGGGCTATTTTTAGAGCTCACTTTAGTTTTTATGCTATGCTCCCATATTTAATTAAAACATCAAAAGGTAGGCCGAAGTCAGGGAAATATCTTTATCCTATTTCTATCGTTTTTACCTATTTTGTTAAAAAGATTAGAACCTATTCCGAATTGAAAAATGCTTAGAGTTGGAATAACAGGCGGAATTGGTTCTGGAAAAAGTACGGTTTGCTTAATTTTTGAAACTTTAGGTGTGCCGGTATATTATGCCGATGAAGAAGCAAAAAAGCTTATTTCACGTGATGAGGTTGTTAAATCTAAAATTATTGACCTTTTAGGGGAAGACTCGTATTTAGATGGTCAATATAATGTACCATTTGTAAAAAAAGCTGTTTTTAAAAATTCTAGCTTATTAACTGCATTAAATGAGATTGTTCATCCTGCGGTTAAAAAGCATGCTAGACTGTGGATGGAAGGTCATAGTGATAAACCTTACGTTTTAAAAGAAGCTGCCATTATGAAAAAAGGGGCTGATTTGGATAAGATTATCTATGTAAGTGCATCTGAAGAAATACGGCTGGCTAGAATTTTAGAAAGAGACACAGAAAGATCAAAAGAAGAAATTAAGGCTATTATGAAAAATCAGTTTAGCCCTGAATATTTCAAAGAAATTTCTGATTTCATCATTGAAAACGAAAACAACCTTTTAATACCTCAGGTATTAGCGGTTCACCAAAAGCTTCTTACTTCTTAAATTTCTGAGAAAGTTTGTGAACAGTATTGTTCATTTCCTTATCGGTATCCATCAAGTCATTTACAGTTTGAATAGCATGAATAACCGTACTATGGTCTCTACCGCCAAAGTGATAACCAATTGATTTTAAAGAGAGGTTTGTCATTTCTTTTGCCAAATACATAGCCACCTGACGTGGAATAACAATACTTCTTAATCTACTTTTGCTTTTTAAATCAGCTATTCTAACCTGAAAATGCTCAGTAACAACACCAATGATGGTATCAATATTAACTTCCTTTTCAGATTCCGTTACAATATGATTCAGTGTTCTTTTCGCTAATTCTAGGTCAATCGTTTTTTGAGTCAATGAGGCTTGAGCTATCAAAGAAATCATCACTCCTTCCAGTTCTCTAACATTGGAGTCAATGCTATGTGCCAGGTATTCAATGACCTCGAAATCAATTTCAATACCTTCTTGTTGAAGTTTTTTCTGAATAATAGCAATCCGGGTTTCTAAATCAGGGCTTTGTAAGTCGGCTGTAAGTCCCCATTTAAATCTTGAAAGCAATCTGTCTTCCATTCCTTCTAAGTCTCTAGGAGGCCTATCAGAAGTCATTACTATTTGCTTACCTGACTGGTGCAAGTGGTTGAAAATATGAAAGAATGTTTCTTGCGTCTTTTCTTTTCCGGACAAAAACTGAACATCATCTATTATTAAAACATCAACCTGCATATAAAAAGACATGAAGTCTTGAAGGCTGTTGTTCTTTATCGAGTTAATAAATTGACTCGTAAACTTTTCAGAAGACACATAGAGTACAAATTTCTCGCTAAGGCTGTTGTTCTTAATGAAATTTCCAATGGCTTGTACTAAGTGAGTTTTACCAAGACCTACGCCACCATAAATCATAAGTGGGTTAAAGGAAGTTACACTTGGTTTTTCTGCTACTGCAAAACTTGCAGCTCTCGCTAGTCTATTGCAGTCTCCTTCTATAAAATTGTCAAAGGAATAACTCCTATTTAAGAAAGAATCAGATTGTAAGGCGTTTAAATCTCTAAGTTCAAATGGACTTTTAAGTCCTTTTGGTTCTGAATTTTGATTTCTATAGTCGTTTCGCTGGTATTTGGGAGCGTTGTTGTTGCCATTGCCGCTGTTATTACCTTTATAGTTATTATTACTATTGTTGTTTGTTCCTACAGATTGAGATTGTGGAGGTTTGTTATTTACCTTATCGCCTCTATCTACTACTATGGAGTACTCCAATTGACCATCCGTACCGATAGAATAGTCTAAAGCCTTTCTTAATAATTCTACATAATTGTCTTCTAGCCACTCATAAAAGAACTGGCTAGGCACCTGAATGATTAATTTTTTACCATTTAACTTATATGGCATTACCGGTTCAAACCAAGTCTTAAAACTTTGGTCTGAAGTATGTTGACGAATCACCTTAAGGCAATTTGCCCAAACTACTCCTGCTTCATTCTCTGCTGTTTCGGGGTTCAATTTCGTTTAGATAGTTGGTTAAAAAAGTTGCTTTTCTTTGGAGAAAAGGATACAAACTTAGTGAATTGAAGTGGCTAAAGGCTAGCAAAAAAACTATTTTATTTTTTGAAAAAGATTGTGTGAAATTTGCATCTTATTTTAGTCCTATTAGTTATTAGATAAATGTGGATAACTTTTGTACTTGTACTTGAAATATTACTATTCAGTTTCTAGAATATATTTCCATTGTAGATTTCTTAGGAGTTGATATTCTCTATATACTTCCGTATGTTTTGTAATTTGCGGTCTTAAAAGAATAAATAACCCAATGTGGTTTTATGCTCAAAACAATTCTACTGTATACCGCTATTTTAATTGCATTTTTCCTAGCTGACCATTTTGGTCCTTTAGCTTACTTACATCCAAAGAAATATGTTATGCTGGCTTTCTTTGGGGCAGTTTCTTATCTGTTTATTATTATCTCTAAACAAGGAATGAGGGATAAAGGGGATAAATTCATACAGTTTTATCTATCTACGGTTATTGTTAGGTTTTTGGCGTGTGTTATTTTTGTGACAGTCTTCCTATATGTTGGTGTGGAAAATGTAAAGCTTTTCGTTTTGAACTTTTTTGTACTATATTTATTTTTCACCTTGTTTGAAACTTTCGGTTTATATCGTAACTTGCGGCGATTTTAGCAGGTACTAGAAAAAGTCATCAAAAAGAAGACCTAAGCAATGTTTAAAAAGTTACTCTTAACTGTTTCATTATCAGTTTTTTCTGTATTTATTTCGTTTGCTCAGCATGAGGAAGCCACACATGAGGGGGGAGAAGGAGATTTTGTAGAGAGGCATGAAGATCATGCAGAAGAAGCCTTTGATATGGGTGGCATGATAATGCACCATATTCTTGACGAGCATGGTTGGGAATTTGCTCATGGAGTGAAATTGCCACTGCCAGTTATCCTTTACACGCAAGAGCATGGCTTAGATATTTTCTCTTCAGCTAAATTTGACGACCATGGCGTTTATGGTCCTTATGTCAATCATCATGAAAAAATAGGTTTAGTAAACGACCATCACGCTACAGTATGGGACTTTTCAATAACCAAAAACGTAGCTTCACTTTTCTTGAGTGCTATAATCTTAATTGCAATTTTCTTAGCGGTAGGTAAGGGTTACAAAAAGAATAGAGGAAAAGCACCAAGCGGAATTCAGTCTTTTTTCGAGCCTGTTATTCTTACTATCAAAGATGAAGTAGTTAAACCTAATATAGGTCCTAAGTATGAGAAATACTTACCTTATATGTTGACTTTGTTTTTCTTTATCTTAATTAATAATCTTATTGGTTTAACACCGGGTGCGGCTAACCTGTCAGGTAACATTTCAGTTACTTTAACACTAGCCATTTTTACCTTTGTTATGGTTCACGTTAAAGCGAACAAAAACTATTGGATGCACTTAGTGGCACCTCCTGGTGTTCCAGGATGGTTAAAACCATTGTTTTGGATAATTGAGGGTATTGGTGTTTTAATGAAACCAGCATCTTTAACTATTCGTCTTTTTGCAAACATTACAGGTGGACACATTATCCTGTTAAGTTTTATAGGCTTAATTTTCTTGTTTAAGAATTATGCCGTAGGCGGTGGAGTTTGGGCCATAGGTACTTTTATGTCTCTTATTGAGATATTAGTTGCTTTTATTCAGGCTTATATATTTACTTTACTGTCGTCAATGTATATCGGAAGTGCTATTGAAGAGCATCACGATCATTAATTAGTATTTATTTTTTTATTAACTATAAATCGTTTTACAAATGTCTTTGTTAAACATTCTTTTACAAGCTGCTACTGAATCAGGTGCTGGCTTAGCTGCAATGGGTGGTGCTGTAGGTGCTGGTCTTTCTGCAATCGCTGCTGGAATCGGAATTGGTAAAATTGGTGGATCTGCTATGGAAGGGGTTGCTCGTCAACCTGAAGCTGCAGGTAAAATCCAGTCAATGATGATTATCATTGCTGCACTTATTGAGGCTGTAGCCTTATTTGGTGTGGTTGTAGGTCTTTTGGCCGTTCTTGGATAATTTGCAACAATCGTTTTGCTCTGTTCACATTAGGTGTCAGAGCAAAACTTTTTATTTTAAAAAGATTAATTTTTTAGATATATCATGGAATTATTAACTCCCGGTGTTGGTCTTATAGCTTGGCAAGCTCTTATTTTCCTTACGCTTTTCTTTGTTTTAAAGAAATTTGCTTGGAAAGGTATTTTATCTGCCCTTAGTGAGAGAGAAGAAGAAATTAGTTCTGCTCTTAAAATGGCGGAAGAGACTAGAGCAGAAATGGCAAAGCTTAAATCTGATAACGAGAAATTATTGGCAGAAGCTAGAGCTGAAAGAGATCAGATGATAAAAGATGCAAAAGAAACTACAAACAGAATGGTTTCTGATGCTAAGGATAAAGCAAGCTCTGAAGCAAACAAGATTATGTCAGATGCTAGAGCTACTTTGGCTCAAGACAGAACGGCTATGATTTCAGATTTAAAGAAAGAAGTAGCTTCTTTGTCAATTGAAATTGCTGAGAAAGTGATTAAGAGAGAGTTAACTTCTAAAGATGCTCATTCTAATTTAGTGACGGAATTAATAGGTGAAGCAAATCTTAATTAAGGTTTACCCTCGCTAAATAATTTCTTCGGATAATATTAAGTAGTAATAACTAGATATTAAGCCAGACTTATTAGTTTTGTTGAGAATGAGTCGGGTTTAGATAAATAATAAAAATGTCAGACGCGGTAGTAGCTTACAGATATGCAAAGGCTTTAATTGACTTTGCGATTGAACAAAAAGTGGTAGAGGATGTCAATAATGACATGAAACTTTTTACTGAAGTTTGTGACCAGAATAGTGAATTTGAGGCTGTAATGTCAAATCCTATTGTGAGACATGACAAGAAAAGGACGATTTTGAAAAATATTTTCGAATCTCGCGTTAATCCTGTGACTTATTCAATATTTGACGTCTTAACTAGGAAAAACAGAGAAAGTCTTATAAAGCCTATCGCTGCCGAATTTCAAAAACTGTATGTTCAGCTTAATAATATAGAGCAGGCTATCGTTACTACAGTAGAACCTTTAACGGCTAAGCAGAAAGAAGAATTTATTAAGATTGTTAAAGATGCAAGCGGTAAGACAGTAGAATTAGAAGAAAAAATTGATAAAGAACTGATTGGAGGATATGTACTAAGAGTAGGTGATACTCAAATAGACACTTCAATTAGAAAAAAGATAAACGACTTGAAGCTAGAATTAGCTTAGTCAAAGATTTAGTTTTCATGGCTATAAAGTTGAGAAAGGCCCTGGGTTTCCCGGGGTTTTTTCCTTTTTAGGGGGTGTAGAGTTTAGCCTGCTACCTGAATTAAGCTGGGGTTCCTATTTTTATTAGAGTTGACCTAGTTTTGATTTAGTATAAACTTGTTTTAGAATTAAAAGATTAACTCTATACTTTAAGGTTTTAATAACCACTTAACAGATAAAACTTGTTTTAATGAAAGTTAAACTTAACTTTTTATTTCTGCTCAGCGTATTAACTTCAATTTCATATTCTTCTTGGGCTCAATGTGATGAGACTTACGAGTTAAGGATAAACGATACATATAATTATACTTCTAGCTTCTACACTCCGCCAAGAATAACCGAAAGGGTTGTTTGTAAGGAATCGCAAACTAGCTTTAAGGTTTTGGGCCCTACAAATGATCAGACGACTTACAGGTTTTTAAAGAACGATTCTTTACTTAGTGAAGGAAAAGAAAGGCAATATAATATCTCAGGAAATGGTTCTTTTCTTGTCGAAGTAGTTACTGGAAATTGTCTTTATAAAATAGGATATTTTAATATAGAGGAGACAGAAATTATTAATGTTACTACAAGAGAAGATACCATTCATTTGTGTGAATCATCAGAGATTTACGAATATATTTATGGAAATACTAACGTGAATTTTGCTAGTTCGGAAATTGAATATACTTGGACCAAAAATGGATTTCCAGTGGCTAATGATTATGGTAGCGGTATTATCCCTGGAAGTGAAGGTATATACCAATTAAAAGCAAGTATAGCTTCTTGTATAGGCTTTTCGAAACCTGTAGTTGTAATCAAAGAGAATGGATACACTGTTAATAATGAGTTAGAATTTTACTTGGATAAACAGGTTTCTATTGAAGGAAAGGATACTGTTTTAATATGTGCGGAAAATAGTTATTCGTTATATTCTCCTACGAGAACAGATTGGTATAAGGCTAATGAAAAAGTGCTTTCAAATTCGAAAACCTTTGAAATATTAGAATCTGGGCTGTATTCATCTAAGAAGGTCTATTCTGATTATTGTACCTATGTGCAAAAGCCTAAATATTTTCTACTAGGTAGTAGTATTGAAGCACCAACGGCGGTTGTAGCCTATCAACCTTGTAAGATTACTACAGTTTCTATAGAAAATTTGGATACTGATAATGCAAAGAATAAATTAGATATATATGACGAAACTGATGGAAGACTCATTTATTCATCTATAAATGTTGTCAATTATGATCGTTATGGAATTAGTGTCCCGAAAATAAGATTAGAGTATTCTGACGAAAATTGTTCTAGTGCCAGTAAAGTATATAATCTGGCATCAAGCAAATCTAAAATGGGTATTAATGGTAGAAAATCTGAAGGAAGTTATACCGAGCTAGCTTTATGTGACAAACAAACGGTGGAAGTCTCATTCAATGAAGGACGATTACTTAAAACAACTCTATATAGAAATGGTTTGCCATATTTATCGCATCCACCTGGCGGACATTTAAAGTTGAGGATTACTTTAACGGAGGAGGGCATTTATAATTTTGTTTCAGAATCAAACGATTGCCTTACTTATTCGGATACTTTAAGTTTAATAAAGCCTAGTTTAGAAAGTATTGGGATTGAAATAAAGTCTCAGGATTGTGAAGTTTTTAGGTTATCACCTGAGGTCCCTTCTGGGAATAGTTTTAATTGGGTTAAAAATGGAGAACTTATAGATAATGGCATAAGTAATGAATTGGAGGTGAGTATAACCGATACTAATAGTTATAATACTTTAGTTAACCACCTAGGTTGCATCTCGTATTCAGAGCAGATTGTACCAGAAAGAATTGGAAAAGTTACAGGTACAACTAATTTATTTGTTGGGGATCCACTTTCTCTTAGCACTTCTAATTCCTTTGAACTTGATTATAGTTGGACGACTTCGAAAGGTGAAGGAATAGATAGCTCTGCTTTATTAATAAAGAACATTTCAAAGGAAGAACAGGGTAACTATACATTAGTAACTAATTTTGGAAGTTGTAGCATAACGGATACAGTTAATGTTACAGTTGAAGATGGACCGAAAGTAAAACTGACGTTTCTGTCGTCAATTTGTGAAGGAGAGGAAGTCTATATTTTTCTAGAGGGCGAAAGGCCATCAAATGGATTTAAGATTGAACATAATTTTGAGGGTCAAATATCTTCCCTACATTATCCGACTTCTTATTATGGGGTTTTATCTGAAATTATAAATTTGGGTGTTCATTATCGTAATTTTTCGAAAAACCCTTATCTGAAAATTATTTTGTGGGGTGAGGAGGGGGAAGAAGATGAGGAATATTTATTATTTGAAGGGTCTGGAGTTTCATCAGTTATTGGGTGCAATAATAGTTTGATTTCTGTAGATAAAACTAATTTCTGCTCCTATGAGGAAACTGTTTTTAATCTAAAATTCCCAGCCCAAATAGAAAAGGACACTAAGTTTAATATATATGCACAGGTCGGAAGATTCGCCAAAGAACTAATTGGTAGTGTCAAAGCAAGTGATTCTTTTTTTAAATACGATTTGCCAGATTTTACTGAATATGTAATTATTCAAAGCGAAGATGGAAGTCTTACTAGGGTTAGTCCAAAGCTGTCTATAATAGAATCGTATTTAGAAGTAAGATCTGAAACAGGTAATTATACTCATTGTTCAGGATTCTTTACACCCTTAGCGGCATCTTCAAGAATAGATGATTTTCTTTGGAAAAAGGATGATGAAGTAATTGACGGGGTAGAAGAAGGCTTAGTTAGAGTTGAAGCTTGGGACGAGGGTGTTTATTCAATAATAGGCGAAAATCAAGGTTGTATATTTGAAAGTAATAAGGTAACTGTTAAACGAGATTCCATTCCGAAGCCTTCTTTGGATAGCAGATACAGAAATCACTATTTCTGTAAGGGTACAGATGTAAGTATAAGCTCAACTTCCAGATTCAATTACACGGGCTTTCAATGGAACAGAAATGGCCTACCAATAGAAGGAGAAGATGGTACGGTTTTGAGGGTATTGGAGAATGGAAACTATACGCTTGAAGCTATACAAGGTTCTTGTAGTGCCTATTCAGATGATACCATTCGGATTCAATTTGGTGATTCACAAGTGTCGCCAGAGATAGCTGTAGTATATGGAAATGGCATATTAGACAATGGGAAATACTACATATGCGAGTCAAATGAATTTAGGTTTAACGAGTATGCCCTTAGTTCTTTAATAAAAAATCAACTCTCATTTCAATGGCAAAGGAATGGTAAGGATGTTCCTGGAGCAATTACGTCTTATCTAAGTAGTGTTGAAAGTGGGAGATATAGATTGAAAGTTTCGGGAGGAGCTTGCGTCAATTATTCCAATGAAATAGAGGTTGTTAATACCGATAACTTAGAATCTGATTATACCCTTTTAGAATATAATAAATTCTTAGCAGTTTCTGAAGATGACGTGGTTCAACTCTGTGCTGGTTCCAGTGTGGGATTGGCTAGATACATTGGACCTGAGTCTTTTTATGGTTGGAAACGCGAATTATACTTGGATGGAGTTTTGCAAAAGACTACTTACCCCGATGGCGAAAATAAACTGGTGATAGATGAACCAGGGAAGTATCAGGTTAATTTTGTCAATCCGAAACAAGAATCCTGTATACTTTCTTCAAAAGAGTTTGGCGTAGAATTTATTGAAAATGACACCCTAGCTTTGGATAGATTTACTTTTTTTAGAGAAAACTGTAATATAGGGAGAGTGTTAAATGCCACTAAAGGCGACTCTTATAATTGGATTCATCAAAATGAATTGGTTGGTATAGAAGAAGCCTTTGAAGCCACCAATCTCGGAATTTATGAGGTGTATATAGGGAAAGAAAATGGTTGTGTTTTAAAAGAGGAATTCGAAATTTCAGATAGAGGAGTTCCGAATATAAATGTTTCTACTTCAAATAGAATACTGTGCGATAATTCTTCATGGATTCGGTTGTTTGTAAATTACTCTTATAAAAATATGAGATGGTTTAAAGACGACTCTCTAATTCAATATAATAGTGTAGATGTTTTAGTAAATAAACCTGGAGTTTATCATTTAGAATATACTACATCTGATAATTGTGAGCTAGTATCCAAACCAATTGAATTAATGGCAGGCTCTATTAGTAATAGCTTATCCCCAGGGATTGATAGTCTTGGTATTTGTGAGAATGGAGGATTCCATATGCTTCAAGTGGTGTCAAGTCCGGATTATAAGTATTATTGGTATTACAATGACGAATTAATACCTGGCGAAGAACTGAACTTTTTTAAAGCGGAAAAAATTGGTGAATATTATGCTTCTATCACTAACGGTGGCTGCGTAACAAGTACCCCCACTCGCTATGTATATGAAGCAAACGACGAATTTCCAACGGCAACTTTATCGGGTGATACGATAGTTGGTCTGGGAGGTTCTGCTACATTGTATATTAATTTCACTTCTAGTCCACCATTTAATTATTCTTTCACAAACGGTGAAACTGGAGTGTCGAATTTCCTAAATATCGCCCATTTAGTTGAGGCAGATGAGACAACTACTTATGAATTAGGCTCAGTCGTTAACACCTGCGGAGAAGGAAATGTATTTGGTTCTGCTAAAATTCAAGTCTTGATATTAGGTGATGAACCTGAATTAGGTAATGATATTTTAGTTTACCCCAATCCAATATTAACGTCTTGCAAACTACTTTTTGATTTTCATGACACTCACAATGTTTCCTATAGTTTGATAGATATGAATGGAAGAGTACATGAAATGCAGAACCTAGGAGCCGTTAAAGATTCTGAAATTGAGCTCAAGCTTAATAGTTTACTATCGGGAGAATACTTTCTAGTTTTTAAGGTGGACGATGAGAAAATAGTTAGAAAAATAATTAAGATTTAACTACTTCATCGCAATCTTAAATCGCCTGTAAGACGAGAATAGAATGCCGATAATCAGAAGTATGATTCCTATCCAAAGAAGATTGATTAAAGGCTTTTCTATGGCCTTTAAGACTATGTACTCTCTTTCGCTACGTGATATGCCAAAAGTGAAATTACCCGTTACTGGGTCTATCTGATTTAGCTGTACTCGTAAACCAAGTTCATTACTCACCACTGGCTTACTCCACACTTGATTATCCTTTATAACAAAGGTTGGTCTAAGTAACTTTTCACCGTCTCTTTCGAGTATTCTCAAATTTGCCATAGCTGCTGCGTCACCTGGTTTTAAAGCCATACCATCTACCTCTCTAACGCCAATTACATCATCCAGAATAGCCACATAGTCATTTAAAAAGAAAGTGTCTCTTAGTGCTACGTTATAATCCATAGGAATGGTCCACTCACGTTCTTCTTCGTTTTGAACGTAGTTTACATGCGAGTAAACATCTTTGTTCCAGAAATGCTTAATATCGGGAGAAGCCACGTTACCCATTTTTTGGTTTATCTGATACCTTGGGTAAAGATTGTATTTTTCGCCGTTTTTAAGTTCGTAAGCTATTTGATAATAGGTATTCTCCGCTTCGTATTCTACAGTGTCAGAACGATACCTAAGCGTATCAGAACCATCCACAATATCGGCTCTAGCAATCCCTTTATAACCTGAACCGATGATTGGCTGAATGAAACGTTTTTCTATAAAGCCGGGCACCTCTCTAACATCAACAAACTGGCCCTTATAAGTAAGTGAGAACTCTGGTAACTCATAAGGTCTATTTAGCCATAACAATACGTTTTCTCTACTTTCTTTTTCAGAGTCAGAGAACAGTTCTGTTTGGGTAGTGTTAATAGAAACAGTTTTCTCATAAGCCGAAGAAAACATGATTCCCAATAACATTAAGGCTACGCCAATATGGCTGATGGCTCCCCCAGCTACTTTTATTTTTCCTTTAAAAAGGTCAATCAGAATGGAGCCATTTGCCACGATAGAGAAGACAGAGCCCGTTACCAAAATAACGTACTTCCAGTCATCTACTTTGGTAAGGAGAATGACAAGCATAGATATGACCATTGAAACTAAAAGCGGAGTGCTTAAAGCTTTGAAACTTTCACCTTTTATTTTTCTCCACCAGAAATATTGGGCTATGCCCATTAAAATAACAGCAACTACAAACAACCACATCTGAAAAGTGGTGTAATGTGCTATTTGATTTGATGGCAAAGCCATATTCAAGTCTATTCCCATTGCTGTGGCAAGGCTATTATAAACCGGAATTGACGTAGTAATAATTACCTGAAAGGCAGCTAAACTCAAAGTTATGACACCCATAAATATCCAAAACTCCGAAGAGTACACAGATGCTTCTTTATCGTCGGTAGGCAAATCTTTCCATCTGATGGCGGCCAAGATTATCGCTCCAAATAAGAAGGTAAGGAGATAAAGCAAAAGTTGACCTGATAGCCCTAAATCCGTAAAAGAGTGAACAGATGAATTACCAAGAATCCCACTACGAGTTAGGAAAGTAGAGTATAGAATTAAGATAAACTGTGCTATAAGTAAGATGTAGGAGTATTTTAAAGCAGAGGTGCTTTTTCTGGCAAAAATAAGTGTATGAAAAGCAGCAACTAGCACTATCCAAGGAACGTAAACAGCGTTTTCCACAGGGTCCCAGTTCCAATAACCTCCAAAATTTAATGTTTCATAAGCCCAAACGCCACCCATCATAATACCGGTTCCTAAGACTACTGAGGCCAGTAAAGCCCAAGGCAATGTTAGGTTTAACCAACCTGTATAGTCCTTTTTCCAAAGAGAGGATATGGCAAATGCAAAAGGAACCATGGTAAGAGCAAAGCCTAAAAACAAGGTAGGAGGATGTATTACCATCCAGTAATTCTGAAGTAATGGATTTAAGCCATTTCCGTCTTTCGGAACAAAATCAGGGTCTAAAGTCCAGACAGGAGCTGTAGGATTGGCCTCTTGAAGAGTTAAGAAAGGAGAACTTCCTAATTTCCATTCGGAAAAGAAAACCACTCCTAGAATCATGGAGGTTAAAAATAATTGAATTCCAGAAACAATCATCATACTAGGTGAGCCTAAAGCCACGTGCTTAGATTTACTTCTGAATTGCAAAATAAGAACGCAGCCAACGATGGCGTTCCAGAATATCCAGAGGAGAAAGCTTCCTTCTTGGTCTTGCCAAAAGCAGGAGATAGCATAGCCTAAGGGCAAACTAAGAGAAGTATTGTCCCATGCATAATGGTATTCAAAATAATGATTGAAAATTATGGTAAAGAGTGTGAGGCAAATTCCTATCACAAAAACGGTATGCCCTAGGAAAATCCCATTACCATATTTTTTCCAAAATGGTTTACTTTCGTTTTCTTGCGAGGCCTGCCAGTAGGCATAAGTGGCCAATAAAGAACTAATAAATGCCAAAATGGTTAGTAATCGGCCAATCTCTCCTAGATAAGGTCTCAACATGAATTTTTCTCTCTTAAAATTTACTGTAAAGGTACTAGTAAAAGGGCAATTTGCCGATTTTAGTTCGTATCATTTATGGCATTTTAACAGATTCCGAAAAGTGAAACATGGAAGTATTTCGTTAAATTGAAAAATGCATTAACTTTCCATCATGTTGAGAAAGATCTTTCTACTATTCGTCCTTGTTTTTTCGCTTTTTTGGTCGGCCAAAGGCCAATCAATAGTGTTTAGCTACGCCACATTTACAGAGGCAAAAGGAGCGGCTCATGAGCATGAGAAAATGATTTTCATTGATTTTTACGCCGAATGGTGCGGACCATGCAAAGCCATGGAAAATACTGTTTTTACAAAGGCGGAAGTAGGAGTCATGTTTAATGAAGACTTTGTCAATTTCAAAATTGATACGGAAGTAGAGGAAGGCAAGAAGTTAGTACGGCATTACGGCGTTCAGGAATTCCCTACTTACCTATTTGTAAACACTGAGGGAGAAATAGTTCATAAGGTAATCGGTTTTCAGTCGGTGAGAAATTTACTGGCTGAGGCGAACAAAGCCAAAAGGAAGTTTGAAGACTTTGTCCCTATAAGAAGTTTGGATAGTGTTTATGAAAAAGGGAATGATAATGTAGAGTTTCTTTATGAATACTTAAAACGAAAAAGTTATGAGGAAGGCTCACAGCCCAAAGTACTCGCAAAATATTTAGAGGTAGTACCTGAAAGCGAATTTCAAACGGAAAAAGTGCTTTCCCTTATTTCTGATAACGTAAGCTCCGTAAGTTCAAAGGGCTTTCATATCCTAGCTAAGTCATTGTCAAAGTTTATGAAATTGACAGAATCTCAACAGAAATATGTTTTGAAAGGAATTTCAAACGCTAAAAAATTTACTTTTAGGGAGGCTGTTGAAAATAGAGATGACGAGCTTTTTGATGTTTTGATTGATGCTGTTCATGGAACATCTTACAGCATGCAAGCGGCTTTTGCAGAGGAAAGACAGTTTAGGTATGACTATGCCAAGCTCACCAGAAATTTTAAGCATTTTAAGCTCATTGCTCAAGAGGAGGCTACACAAATAATGGGCAAAAGTTTAGAGGATTTTGAAGAACATACCAAAAGTACAATAGAGGCTTTTAAAGTTACGGCAAAAGAAAAAGGAATATCAGAATCATCTGGTAGATATCAAATGATGTTGGCGGGCTTAGAAAATGGAGCTTCCAAAGCAGCTTCTTTTCAGCTTAATGATTTTGCTAGGGGCTATTATGAAATGGCCAGCGATGAAATAGACTTTAAAAATGCTATTACCTGGTCTGCATTTGCCATCAAACTAGATGAAACCCCTGCCAACTGGGAAACGTATGCATTTTTACTAAAAAAAGTAGGGAGAACTAGGGATGCGAAAAAAGCAATGAAGCAGGCTATAAAAATTGCAAAAAAGGAAAACCTAGAAACAGTTACATTGAAACAAGCCTTTAAAAATATCAAATGAAAAAATATATAACTTTTGCAGCATTTATTCCTTTTGTTCTCTTGACGATAAGTTTTAGTTTTTTTAATACTGGAATTGATTTTAAGCTGGGCGAAACTTATTCTTTTGAGTCAATTAAAGAAGAAGCTGTAAAGGCGGATAAGATAATTTTCGTGGACCTATTTGCAACATGGTGCGGCCCCTGCAAGAAAATGGAGGCTGAGGTTTTCAATCAAGAAGCTGTGGGTGAAAAATATAATGAAGCGTTTGTAAATTATAAGGTCAATATTCAAAGCCCAGAAGGGGCAAAAGTGGCAAAACGCTATAATATTAATTCTTACCCAACTTATCTTTTCTTAAAACCAAATGGTGAAGTGTTATACCGCCTAGAAGGTGTTTTTACACCAGCAGGAATGATTGAAGAAGCCGATTTTACACTTGGTTTAGAATAAGTCCTCGGAGCGTTCTAGCATCAAAATAGAGCTTTGCGGTACTATCACATATTTCTCGCCTTCGTACTGAATCTCTATCGCATGCCTTTGTAAATAAATGGCTACGTCACCTTCTTCGGCCTGAAGCGGCATGTATTTTACTTTTTCTTCCGTGGCTTTCCATGGTTCGTCTTCGGTAGGGTTTGGTAATGGATAGCCCGGCCCCACTTTTACCACAAAACCGCTTCTTACTTCTTCTTTTTCGGTTACGGTAGGCGGTAAAAACAGGCCAGAGTTGGTTTTTCCTGAATGGTTTTTAGGCTTGATTAATATTTTGTCTCCTACTACTTCTAGTCTTTTTAGCTTGTTATCCGGTGTGATTTCCATGTCTAAATATTAATTTTTCTCCTTCTGGCAGTTATTTGCCAAGTTTCAACTTTGCGATTGTCTTTTATAACAGAAAGTTCGTCGTGCAAGTTTACGGTAGGACAAATATGATATGGAATTCCGTAAAAAACGTCACCTACTTTTATGCTTTCCCAATTTTCAACTTTCAGAACACCATGCTCCTCACTTTGTGAAAGCAGTTCATAGTTGTCAAGGTTTATAAACTTCACTCGCTTATCAATGCTGTTTTCTGGAGCGACAGATTTATGACCAAGGTCAAGGGTAACAATGCCCTCCGTAGGTTTAGAAATAACTCGGGTAACTAATAATGCTGCCGCATCAAAGTTTTGCTCTTCAAGGATTTCATTATAGCCCCAGTCCCAAAAAACGCAAGTGCCAGGACTAGCTATTCTATGTTTATTTTTTATATGAGAAGTGAAAGTAGGTGTACCTCCGGCAATCAATTTGATGCCCTTGACCTTGGTTTCAAGTTCTGCTAATAGTTTTTCTACTTCCACAAAACCTTCTTCAACTTTGCTGTTTCTTTCGTCAAATGATTTTTGATGCAAATGCCCATCATAAATATGAAGCCCTTTAAAATCTAAGTTCTTCGCACCTGGAATCTGAGCTATCAAATTGTCTAAGTCATTACCAAACTTGATGCCTGACCTATCCATACCATTATTGAGGTCGATATAGAAATCTATAATTATGTTTTGGGCGGCTGCCAAAGAATTTAATTCTTCTAAAGAATCAAGGTTGTCAATAATGGTGGAGACTTTAGTTTTTGGGTAAGTGGCAATAAGCTTTATGAAACGTTTAACTTTAGGCCCAACCAATTGATGAGCTATCAAAACCTCATGAGCTCCTGCTTGTGCCGCTATCTCTGCTTCTGAAATGGTAGAGGCTTTAAAATTGAAAATTCCGGCATCCACCATTCTTTTGACTACTTCTGGCGTTTTGTTGGTTTTGACATGTGGCATAAGCCTTTCCGTCTTGCCATTTACCATAGAAATCATCTTTTGGATATTGGAATCCATTCGCGATTCGTATAAAACCAAGGAAGGGGAATCTACTTCGTCAATATTTTCAATTTCGTACCAATTCATAGCTTCTAAAGTATTTTGATGCCCAAAAATAACATGAAATAGAATGATAATAATTGATAGGCTTCATTTTAATAAGAATAGTGATTTAATTGCCATTTGAATTTAAAAATTGAAATATATAGATGGCGAATTTATTGACAGGTATTCAGCAAATAGGGATTGGAGTACCAGATGCTGGAGCAGCTTTTTCATGGTATAATAAGCATTTAGGCTTAAATGTGCCTGTTTTTGACGATGTGGCCAGAGCTGAGTTAATGACTCCACATACCAATGGAATAGTTAGAGAAAGACGAGCTATTTTAGCAGTTAATATAGCAGGTGGTGGCGGTGCAGAAATTTGGGAATCAAAAGACCCATTGCCAATAGCTCCACCAGAGCAGCCGGCCATTGGCGATTTGGGTATTTATGCGGCTAAAATCAAGTCATCTGATGTTTCTAAATTAGCTACAGACTTGGGTTTAAAAACCGCTGAATCTCCTGCAGGCGAAGCCATTGCTTGGATAAAAGACCCTTATGGAAATCAGCTTCAGATTGTATCTGACGACTCTTGGTTCAAGAAAAAATCTAACAACACTGGTGGTGTTTTAGGTGCTATCATAGGAGTTAGTGACATGGAAAAATCTCTAGCACTATACAAAGACACCTTGGGAATAGCGGAAGTAGTTTATGATAAAACAGGTGTATTCTCTGATTTAAAAGACCTGAAAGGTGGCGATAGAAAAGTTAGGAGAGTGCTACTGAAAAAATCAGAAACTGCTGATGGAGCTTTTTATAAGCTTTTTGGAAATATCGAAATAGAATTAATTCAGGCTGTGGATGGTGGAGTAAATACCATAATGAAAGACAGAAGCTGGGGAGATTTAGGTTTCATTCACCTTTGTTTTGACTGTTTAGACATGGATGCCTTTAAAAAGAAAGCAGCAGATAGCGGTTTTCCTTTTACGGTAGATAGTGGTGGATATTTTGGTATGAGTGACGCAGGTGGAAGGTTTTCTTATATCGCCGACCCAGACGGAACACTTTTGGAATTTGTAGAAACCCATAAAGTACCTGTTTTTAAGAAATTAAATATCTCAATTGACCTTAAAAAAAGAGGCATGAGGAAGCCATTGCCAAATTGGATGATTGGAACCTTAGGCTGGGGTAAGGTAGAGGCTTAAATGTAAGAGTCCTGCTCGCCGATAGGCGAGGAGCGAAGTCCCTGCCTGTCGGCAGACCGGGAGAACAGTCTTACCTCTTGAGGGATAGTAGATGCTAGAAAGTATATAGCACACGGATTCCACGGATTAGGCACGGATTTACAGGAAAAAAAAGTCTTTTGTCTTAAATCTTAATGAAGAAATGACCATAAAAGAGTCGCAAGAAATAGTAGACGAATGGATTAACACCATAGGAGTGCGTTATTTTAATGAACTTACTAATACCGCTATTCTTACAGAAGAGGTAGGGGAGTTAGCAAGTATTATGGCACGCCGTTATGGAGAGCAGTCTGAAAAGGAATCTGATAAAGATAAAGACTTGGCAGACGAGATGGCGGATGTTCTTTTTGTGTTGATTTGCCTTGCAAACCAAACGGGAATAGACCTGACAGATGCTCTAAAGAAGAATTTGGAGAAAAAGACCAAACGTGATTTAAACCGCCATAAGGAGAATAAGAAATTACAATGAAATCAATTTTAGGAGCATCTTATGAAGTAGTAAAAAAGAATTGGTCGGTACATCTTTTTATGTATTTGGTCGGCCTTTTGATTACAGCTTTTCCTTTATTCTTATTCTATCAGATATTAGAAAAGGAAGCAGCTCATAGCATGATATTAAATGAGCTAGTGCCTGACTTTAGTTTTATGCTTTTTAGTGATTTTATACATGCTTCTGGTAAGGCGTTTAAACCAGTTTTAAAGTATGGTTTTTTGATGGGTCTTGTGGGTTCTATTGTTTATACCTTCTTTTCTGGAGGAGTTATTGACCAACTGGCTACTGCTAAGGAAAAGTTTTCTGTCGGCCGTTTTTTTAAGAAATCAGCCTCTCTGTTTCCTAAGTATTTTATGCTTTTAATTCTAATAGGGATTTTACTTTTTGTGTTCTTCCTAGTTAGTGGTTTTGTCTATTTTATATTTGCGTCTATTGCCAACGGAAGTACAGAAAGAGGTTATGTACTTTGGTTAACTCCACCAAGTTTGTTCCTGATAGTTTTAATGACTTACGGCCTTTGTATAAGTTTTTACGCCAAGGTTTTTATGTACAAAGAACCTCGCTTAGGTATTGTAAAGGCTTTTTGGGAGGCTTTCTATTATGTTTTTAGACAGAAACAACCGCTTCTATATTTTTGGGCTACTATAGCCATCGGCTTAGCCATTCTTTTCGTTTATCTGCTTTTAGATAAATACATTGGCATGACCTCTACACTTACCATAGTGCTAATGGCGGTTTTTCAGCAACTTTTTGTACTCAGTAAGTTTGTCTTGAAGCACTGGAATTATGCTTTGGCTTTGAAGTATTTTGAAAGAGTTTCTATTAATCTGGCTCCTCCTGTAATCATAGAAGAAGTTTTTGATAACGAAATTATTGAAACAGCCGAAGAATCCGACGAAACAAAACTTTCTGACCCAGAAGAAGGTTCTTAATACATGGCAGAAGAAATCATCAATAGGGTAGCCGCCAGTGGCTTGGTTAGTTTAGACTTGGAAGAATACTATCATCCTGGTGAGCGTGTGGTGTATGATTTGAAAGACAATCTTTTCATGAACATGATTTTGAAAGAGAAGGATTTTAGAACTTTCCTGAAAGAGCATGATTGGAGTGCGTACGAAGGCAAGAATGTAGCCATTACTTGTTCTGAAGATGTCATAATTCCTACTTGGGCGTATATGCTTTTGACTTTAAAATTAGAGCCAGTAGCCAACTGCGTGGTAAAGGGTTCATTGAAAGAGTTAGAAGTGAAACTTTATCAGGAGGCTTTACTTAAATTAGATTTTAAACAGTACCGTGACGCCAGAGTAGTGGTAAAGGGCTGTAGTAAAGTAGAGGTGCCAGCGGAGGTTTATGTAGAGGTTTCTAGAAAACTTCAGCCGGTAGTAAAGAGCTTAATGTTTGGGGAACCATGCAGCACAGTGCCTCTTTATAAAAAGCCAAGATAAAGTGAGAGATATCAGTTTTTTTAAAAGTTTACGTTTTATCTTTGCAGCGTAATTCTTAATCAATGCAAAATTTAAGAAAAATAGGGGCACTTAGCTTATTGACTTTACTTCTGGTAAAGGCAATGGTAGTACCTGCTATCTTCTTTAATTATGAGCTTCGCAAAGACTTTATCATTGAGAACTTTTGTGTCAATAAAGAGCGACCAGAGCTTAACTGTGATGGGCAGTGTTATTTAGCGAAACAAATAAAAGCGACACAAGAGCATGACGAAAACGAGGCTACGGCAACTTTCGTTGATAAACTTTTGGGTTTTGAATGCCTTTCTGACCATTCAGATTGGCAGTTTTCTGATTCCATAGTTTTCTCAGAATTACAAAAGCCTATTGCCAGGCATCAGCAGCTAAACGGAAGCGAACTAGCTTTCTCTGTTTTCCATCCTCCGCAGGTTATTTCTTAATTATTTCGCGTTTTTATTGACCGTATGGCACTTCATGCATTGAAATGCTACATACGTCTGTTCAACTATTTACTAAATTTTAAGAATAACATTTGAAATGAAAATTTCTAACAAACTATATATTGGCCTTTTAGGCTTATCAATTTTTGCTACCTCATGTGATGATGATGCCATGGGAGATGACCCAAACGCTACCAACACAGTTCAAATAGAATTTGATAACAGATTTGGTGCTACGGACATTGAATTAGGAACTACTAAGGCTACAAATGCCAGTGGCGAAGAGTACACCCTAAGTACTTTAAATTATTTTATATCTAACGTTAGTCTGATGTCTGATATGGGAGAGATGGTTTCTTTTCCAGACCAGTATTTCTTGGTGAAAGAATCTGATGCTGGCTCTCAATTCATTGATTTACCAGAAGTACCTAGCGGAACTTATAGTCATTTGACTTTTACGGTAGGTGTAGATAGTCTTAAAAGTATTTCAGACGTAGCTGCCCGTACAGGTGTTTTGGATGTGGCCTCTTATGGTGATGATAACATGTACTGGAGCTGGAATATGGGCTATATCTTCTTTAAAATGGAAGGAACAGCTCCGGGTATTGATAATAGAGGAACTGAAAACTTTGCCATACACATTGGTGGTTTTGGTGGAAAGGATGCGGTAACGCCTAACAACCTTAAACAAATAGACCTTCACCTTCATGACGTAAGTGTAAGTGAGTCAAGCTCACCGCAGTTACATGTGATTTTTGATGTTACCAAAGTGATGGATGGTGCTAATACTATTTCATTGATGGAAACTCCAGCTATTCATAACCCAATGGTGGGTACTAGCGTGTCTGCTAATTATGTGTCTGGATTTGCTTTAGACCACGTACACTAAAATATGAAAAAGCTAATCTATTTAGCTGTTTTAAGTACACTGTTGGTGGCTTGTGATGAGCCATCAACAGTACTTAACCCTGTGGAAGAAACTGGAGAAAAATTGTTTTATCAGCCAGAGAATTTTCCGCAACCTTCTTATGACTTTTCAAAGAACCCAGTAACTGATGAGGGCTTTGAGCTAGGCCGAAAGCTGTTTTATGATGGGAAGCTCTCTAGAGACGGTACCATTAGCTGTGCCGAATGCCATAGTCAGCCTTATGCCTTTACGCATCACGGCCACTCCATCAGTCATGGCATAGATGATAAGATTGGTACCAGAAACGCTCCTGCTATTCAGAATACCGCCTTTATGGATTTGTTCTTTTGGGATGGGGGAGTTTTTGATTTAGACTTTTTCTCTGTGGCACCTATTGTTAATCCTGTAGAAATGGATGAGGAATTAGGTAATGTGCTTGAAAAACTGAGGGCTACAGAAGACTATCCAGAAATGTTTAAGGCAGCCTATGGCTCAGAAGAAATAACTACAGAGGGTTTTCTTAAAGCTTTAAGCCAATTTATGAATAGCCTAGTTTCTGCCAATTCCAAGTATGATAAGTATGTCAGAAACGAGGCAGGAGGTGAATTTACAGACCAGGAAATTTCAGGACTTTCCATTTTTAAAACCAAGTGTGCTTCATGCCATGGGACTGACCTTTTCACAGACGGTAGCTTCAGAAATAACGGCTTACAGATTTATGTTAGAGACCCAGATTTTGGCAGAGCCATTATTACAGAAAATGCGGCGGATAATTATAAGTTTAAAGTACCGAGTTTGAGAAATGTGGGTTACACCGCCCCCTATATGCATGACGGGCAGTTTCTTACGCTAAAACAGGTAATAGAGCATTATGCCAGCGGAGTGAACGATTCAGAAACACTGGACCCAGAATTAAAGAAAAATGGAGTTTTAGGTATTCCATTAACAGAAACAGAGAAGTCGGATTTAATAGCCTTCTTGGCCACATTAAACGACCCTACTTTTATCTCAAATACAGCATTTGCAGCACCATGAGAAAATTACTTTTACTTTTTATACTTCTAGCTTCTAGTGGAGTAAGTATGGCCTGCGATATATGCGGCTGTGCCAATGGAGGCTCTTTTATGGGCATAATGCCCAATATGAATCAACAACTGGTAGGTTTGAGATATTTCTCAAAAAGCTATCAATCACACATTAGTAGCAAATTTTTAGGAAGCGAAGAAAGCTTCAAAACGGCAGAGTTAAGATTAAGAGCCTATCCCGTAAAAAATATACAACTTTTGGTTTTTTTGCCATACCAATTTAACGAACAAGTCTTAAGCTATGATGGCGTTTCTAAAAGAGACGAGGGCTTTGGAGATGCCCGTGTCTTACTTCATTATAATGTGGTAAATACATCCATGGACTCGCTTTGGACGGGTGACTTTAATCATCAATTACTTTTAGGAGGTGGCGTAAAAGCTCCTTTAGGGAAGTTTGAATTTGACGCTTATGACGCTACCCAAGTGGCCAATGCCAACTTTCAATTAGGTACCGGTAGCTGGGATTTTCCTTTGCAGGCTATTTATACCTTGCAGCATAAAAAAATGGGCTTTAATATGAATGCCACTTATCAGCTGAATGGTACTAATAAAGAAGGTTACCGATTTGCCAATAGGAGCGTAGTAGCGGGTACATTTTTCAGAACCATGTACACGGCTAACTGGACCATTCTTCCTTTACTTGGTGTTTATTATGAGCAATCTGGCATGAATCAAGAGCATGGTATCAAAAACGAATTGACAGGTGGCTGGCTTGCCGCCGCAAATGTGGGTGTAGAGATATATACGCCACGGTTTAATTTTAGTATCAATGGGCAGCTGCCAGTGGCTCAAAACCTTTCTGATGGAGAATTAGAGTTCAAATCAATGTTTTCTATTGGTATTTTGAGAGCATTTTAAAAACCTCGGGAGCAATTTTACTAAATTGGCACCGTGGAAAATCAAGAAAGAAATATCTCCTTAATCATTGCCGTGGCAGAAAACAATGTCATCGGGAAAGATAATACGCTTATTTGGCGATTGTCGGAAGACCTAAAGAACTTCAAAAGGCTTACTTCTGGGCATAGTATTATTATGGGTCGTAAGACCTATGATTCTATTGGGCGGCCATTACCAAAGCGGCATAATATTATAGTTACCAGAAATAAGGAACTAGAAATAGAAGGCTGCCATGTGGTTCATTCTTTGGAGGAAGCATACACGTTGGCAATGAGTTTAGACGGGAATGAAGAGCTTTTTGTAATAGGCGGAGCCAATATTTACACCCAAGCACTGGCAGATGCCAACAGAATTCACCTAACCACGGTACACGCCGAACCAGAAGGTGACGCTTTCTTTGAGCTCAATTTATTAAAAGGCTGGGAGACCGTAGATTCCCGTTTTTATGGAAAAGATGAAAAGAACGAATATGACTTTGTGATATCGCTGCTTTTGAGGGCGGAGGGGTGAGTTTTGGATTTTGACTGATTACCTAATTATAATGCCAACAGAACACAATTTCACACTTGAAAAGGCAATGTTCCCTATTAAACAGTCCAGAGGGTATTATTTGATTCTGCTAGTCATCTTTGGCATGGGTGTTTTTTTTTATGTTTGAGGAAAGGGGGTGTCCACTTTATGTGTATTTCGTTCCAGTGTGTTTTTATTCTATTTTCGTGCCTTTTCATATTGCTTTACAGATTCAATATTATGTTAACGATAAACATAAGAGTTTTGCAATAGATTACGGAAAGAGGTGCGTTGTTTTAAGAAAGAAAAATCAGTTAAGTAAGATAGCTTTCGATGATATTAAATGTGTCGAGTATTTCAAAGGAAGCAAGTATCCCATGGTATGGGGACGGGATGTGATACCGTGAAATTTTTACCATTGGACTAGAATAAGTACAAATAACGGAGAGGCTTATTCTTTTTCAGATTTTGTCATTGGCGACATTAAGATATATGGTATAGAAAGGAAAACCAAAGTAGTATCGTTTAATAACTTTATGAAATAAAGAAATGAAGTCAAAATAAAATAAGCTATAGTATTCTATAAAACCGCTTATGCGAGGAAACAATAGAGCCACAAGGAGTCCTTATGGCTCTAATATATTCTAATTTAAATTTCTCAATCTCAAATTCTGAGCGGCCTGCACCATATTTTTCAGCGATGCTT
>NZ_CAXHZC010000010.1:0-152503 GCF_964021845.1 uncultured Arcticibacterium sp.
TCCACTTTTTGCATCTTACATACTATACCCAGACAAAACTCAGGGTATTTAGCACCAAAAAAGGCCATCTCATTTTTTAATATGAGACAGCCTCTTTTTAGTATCTAGCATTATTGATATTTGGTAGTTGCAGATAAGGTCCGAATTCCTTATCTTTCTATAGACTCCTTATAAAGGCAATTCACTTCAACCATAAAATCATGAACCAATCTGCTTTAAAATTCGGCTTCATTTCTGGAGGAATTCAATCCGCACTTATGGCGGTATTTTCTCCCATTATACTTTCCAAAGAATCCTCTTTGGCCTCATCTCAAACTATTGGCTACATCAGTATGTTTGTAGCCTTGGCTCTTATTTTTTGGGGAATAAAAGAACGTAAAGCCAAAGGCCTAGGTGGAGAAATCACTTTTAAACAAGCACTGGAAACCGGTGCTTTAATTGCCATTATTAGTGCATTGATTTATACAGCAGCTTGGATGATAATATCTGGCCTTAACCCTGAGTTTAATGATAGAATAGCCGATATGTATAGAAACGATTTAAGCAAAACGAACCTTTCTCCAGAGGAACTATCAAAAGCATTAACCGAGATAGAAATCTCTATGAAACACTATGAGAACCCCTTAATTAAGTTTGCCATGACCATATTGGAAATTTTGCCAATTGGGCTCTTCGGTAGTTTATTAGCTTCTTGGATTCTTAGAACCAAAAAGGATTAGTACAAATAGATTTCGTCAATAAACAGCCAGCCTTCCTGCCCTGCCCCACCATGCCATTTAGGCAATTTGTTTATTGGCTTGCCTACTATTTTGAAGTATTTATAAGACTTATCCATCGCAAAATTCACTCCCTCATAGGTTACGCTTCCTTGCTCTTTTAAAGCCTCAGGACTCTTACTCGCTATTAGTTTTAAAGAGTTTCTATCATTTCCGGCCCACACTTGAATTTCTTGCGGCGGCATGATATAACTCCCAACATTTTTCAAATAACTCACTGTCAAACCTTTGACCTTGTCTTTGGCGTTTATTTTAAGTAAAATTTCCGCATTACTACCCTTATAACCTAGCCAGGCGAAATCTTTAAAGTTGGCCTTATCGCCCTGTTTTTGGTCAATAACCGTACTACTGCCAACACCAGGATATTGGCTATGAGTTGGTGCTAGTAACCAAGCACTATCAGCCTTATAATTACCTCTAAAGAAAGTAAAGTCTTTTTGGTCTGACACATACCAACCTTCCTTGGTAGCTACCGTTTTTATTTTAGCGAATCCTTCAACCGAAATTTCGTTTTCATAGATATCTCCACTTACAGAGTCTATTTTACTTCCATCCGTGGTATATCTAATTTGAACATTTGGTAATCCATGCTTAAGCTGAACCTTTTCACCTGCTTTAAGCACAGGAGATTTATTAACCAAGGACGGAGGATTAATTTTCAGCATGTCTTCATCAGTAGGTACAAAACCTCTTGAGACAACAACCTTCTTATTTGACTTTTCAAAAGCGTCAACTTCAGCAACATCTAAGCCCGTATTCCAGACAAAAAGCTGCTCAAGTGCAGGGAAATTTGCAAGCTTATCTAAACTTCCTTCTTCTAAAACACAGCCGCTTAAACTTAGGCTCGTCAGATTTTTGAGTTTTGACAAGGCCTCTAAATTTTCACCTGTAACGTCGGAACTGTTTAACACTAGTTTTTCGAGATTTTCAAAACTAGAAATCAGGTCTAAATCTTCATCTGAAACAGGCATTTTAGCGAGATTCAACTCAACCAATTGCCCTGAAACCTTTTTA
This sequence comes from uncultured Arcticibacterium sp., assembly GCF_964021845.1. Lineage (NCBI taxonomy): Bacteria > Pseudomonadati > Bacteroidota > Cytophagia > Cytophagales > Leadbetterellaceae > Arcticibacterium > uncultured Arcticibacterium sp. The sequence goes on from NZ_CAXHZC010000010.1 coordinate 1,791, forward strand.
AGATTTTCCAGGGTAGCTGGGTCATACCTTTCTGTTACATAAAAACTGGCTTTTAAAGCAGGAGAATTTAATGCCAAGGCCTCTACGGTACAAAATGGCGTTTTTACCTCTGCCAAAGTACTTTCAGAAGCTGCAGAAAACTCATAAACCTTTTCTTCTTTTCCGCCACCGTATTGTTTCATCACCATTTGACGAAGCGAGTCACCTTCGGAAAGTTCTGCTATACTTAAATCTGTTTTAGCACCTTGGTTAATCCATTGCTCTAGAATTGCAATTTCTAGTGGAGTCAACTGAGGTTTGCCTTTAGGCGGCATGTGTTTCTTATCTTCAAGTGGTAGCTTCGCACTTTGTATTATGTGACTATTCAAAGCATCGCCCGCCAACCAAAGTGGCCCATCTTCACCGCCTTTCATAATCTTAGAAAGCGAAGCCATATTAAGCTCTCCTTTCATTTTTTTATCATTATGACAGGAAAGGCATTTTGCTTCTAAAATAGGGTTGATAGCTTCTGAAAAAATAGGTCCTTTGGGGTCAAAAGCTTTTTCCGTTTCTTTTTGAAGCGGAGCAAAAACATAGTTAGCTCCATGTGTAATTTCGCCACCCAAATGGCCCGTAATCAATATAACTAGGGCAGAAACCACCGTAAGTGGCTTACTAAATTTCCATGATTTCTCTAGAGATAAATAAGCTACCCAAAGTATGAGACTTGTAAGAATTCCCAGCCATTTATGCCACTTTAATTGCTCAGCAGCATAACCAGCCTCTTGTCCTAAGAAAAACCCAAAAAGTGCTGTTAAGGCTGCAGTAAAGGCAGAAATAAGAAAAAGAAACTGAAGGAGTTCGTCAAGTTTGGTTTCTTTGAAAAGCTTTGAACCCAAGTGCAGAAAAGCAGCCACAAAGAACACTCCAATAGGGAAATGCAAAAACAAAGGATGCACCCTACCCAAAGGAGCAAAAAGCAGCGGCAAATCTACTTTTGACTCAAAAATCAATAAAAAAACGAGCATCACATTGAGCAATATCAATATGGACGAACCTACTTTCTGAACTTTATTCATTTACCAAACACTCGTTTGTTTTAAGCAATAATATCATTAATAACCTTTCCGGCAACATCTGTCAGTCGGTATCTCCTGCCGAGGTGCTTATAGGTTAATTGCTCGTGGTCTAAACCCATCTGATTCATTACTGTTGCATGAAAATCATTGACATGCACTGGGTCCTTAATTATGTTATATCCTAAATCATCGGTTTCTCCATAAACCATTCCTGGCTTAATACCTCCACCAGCCATCCAGATACTGTAAGCTCTAGGGTGATGGTCCCTACCATAATTATCTTCTGTAAAACCTCCTTGGCAGTAGTTAGTTCTTCCAAACTCTCCTCCCCAAATCACCAAAGTCTCATCCAACATTCCTCGCTGTTTCAGGTCTGTTACCAGTGCTGCTGAGGCTCTATCTACCTCTTCTGCTTGTAAGGCCATTTCATTTGGTAAGTTTCCGTGCTGGTCCCATCCTTGATGGTAAAGCTGCACAAAACGAACGCCCGATTCCGAAAGCTTTCTAGCCAACAGAGCATTGGCCGCATAAGTACCAGGAACTAAGCACTCAGGCCCGTACATTTTTATAGTGGCGTCAGATTCTTTTGAAAGGTCTGTTAATTCTGGAACGGCGGTTTGCATACGGTAAGCCATTTCGTACTGCTGTACTTTGGCTTGCACTTCTGGGTCACCATTTTTATCAAAACCCATGTGGTTAAGCTCCGCTAATTTATCTAGCATCTTTCTACGAGATGCCTTACTCATGGCGTCTGGATCGTTCAAATATAAAATTGGGTCTTCTCCACTGCTAAAAAGTACGCCTTGATGGGTAGAATCTAGAAAGCCATTTGTCCAGAGTTTAGAATAAACGCCTTGCCCATTTCCTCTTCCTCTAGAAAGTAAAACTGTGAATGCTGGTAAATTTTGATTTTCACTCCCCAAGCCATAGCTCATCCAAGCACCCATACTTGGTCTGTTACCAATCTGAGAACCCGTCTGCATAAAAGTAAGGGCCGGGTCATGGTTTATGGCCTCTGTATGCATAGAACGCACTATACATAGGTCATCCGCTATATTGGCAATATTAGGAAACAAGTCGCTTATCCACGCTCCTGATTTACCATATTGTTTAAAATCATAATAGGAACCTACCAAGGGAAACTTGCTTTGACCAGAGGTCATACCAGTTAGCCTTTGACCATTTCTGATAGATTCCGGCAAATCTTGCCCTGCCATTTTATTGAGCTTTGGCTTATAATCAAAACTCTCCAACTGGCTAGGTGCACCATTTTGAAAGAGATAGATTACCCTTTTGGCTTTAGGAGCAAAATGCGGTATACCTACTGGTAAACCTTCTGTAAGGCCTTTGCCTCCTTTGAATAGGTCTGGCATCAGTAAAGAGCCAAGAGCTATCCCACCAATTCCAGCGGCGGCTTTTCCTAAGAAATGCCTCCGGTTTACGTTCATTCTGTTATTAAAGAAATCCTTATCCATAATCTATACTTTAGTAATGGCCTCCTCCATATTATACATTAGCTGAATGCAGGCCATCAATGCCGCTTTCTCAACTGTTTTCACTTCAATATTACTTTTATACTCTCCAGCCTGTAGAATTTTATTAGCCTTTGCTGGGTTTTCTTTGAAATAGGCCAACTCCTCATTATAGTAGTCTTCAAAAAGCTCTAATTCCTCACTTTCCGCTACTCTACAAAGAATCATGCGGAAGGCCGTTTCTAATTTATTCTCTACTTCTTTATCTACCAGTTTTTCAGATAATACTCTTGAAGCCTCCAGAACCGTAGGGTTATTTAGCATAGCCAGTGCCTGCAACGGGGTGTTCGTTGTAATTCTTTGAACCTCGCATTGGTCTCTGTTACTAGAATCAAAAATCAGCATAGATGGTGGCGGCACAGTCCTTTTAATAAAAACGTACATTCCTCTTCTATACAAATCATCACCGTGGTCTTGCACATACTTAGCTAAAACCCCTCTCCCTGAGGTAGCTCCTTCCCAAATACCGTCTGGCTGATAGGCCTTGATACTAGAACCGCCTATTTCTTCATTTAACAAACCCGAGCTTGACAGTACTAAATCTTTAACTAACTCTGCCGATACACGTTCTCGACTACTTCTTGCTAAATAAATATTTGTGGGGTCTGTATTAAGGTGCTTCTTCTCCACTTTAGAAGATTGTTGATAAGTGGCGGACATCACTATTTGCTTTACCAACCTTTTAATATTCCAGCCATTTTCTTTAAAATCAACTGCCAACCAATCTAATAATTGAGGATGCGACGGCAGGTCGCCTTGCATACCAAAATCACCTGTAGTTCTTACTATTCCCATTCCGAAAAACTGCTGCCAAATTCTATTAACATAGACTCTAGAGGTCAATGGGTTACTATCGTCAATCAGCCATTCTGACAAGCCAAATCTATTTTGGGCAAACTTAGTAGTGTCAAAATCCATGATGCTTTTTGGTAAACCAAAAGGTACTACCTCTCCCAAAGCATCATAGTTTCCTCTTTCTAGTAAGTGGGTAGGTCGCAACTCGGCTTGGTCTTTCATGACCATCACCTCTAATTTGGCCGTGTCTTTTTTATTGATGAACTTAAAAATATCATCAACTTCTTCATTTGTGATTTGCATTTTGGGCGGGTCAGCCAATGAAGCTAAGGTAATATCTCCTACCAGTCCTTTCTCTGGCACTTGATTAAAAAACGCAAAAGAACTGTAATACTCTTTCTGCGAAATGGGATCATATTTATGGTCATGACAGTGAGCACACTCAAAAGTCAAAGCCAAGAAACTTTTCCCGAAAGTATTTACCCTATCTGTTACATATTCTATCCTATATTCTTCGTCAATCACGCCGCCTTCTTGCGTAATTTTATGGTTTCTATTAAAGCCGGTAGCCAAAATAGACTCCTTTGAAGGTTTCTCAATCAAATCACCGGCAAGTTGCCACTGCAAAAACTTGTCGTAAGAATAATTCTCATTGAAGGCATGAATCACCCAGTCTCTCCATGGCCACATAGTTCGTAGTCCATCATCTTGATAGCCGTGAGAATCTGCATACCTGGCTACATCTAACCAAGGAAGAGCCATTCTTTCTCCATAATGTTTACTTTGCAATAATTCATCTACCACCTTTTCAAAGGCAAACTCTGAATCGTCTGCCAAAAAACTTTCCTGTGCTTCAATGCTTGGAGGCAAACCTATTAAATCAATGTAAACTCGTTTTAATAATTGCTCTTTGGTGGCCTTATCGCTAGGTGAAAGATTGTTTTCTTTCATTTTGGCGTAAACAAAATAGTCAAGCTCATTTTGAACCCAATCTTTATCCGCCTTCGGCAATTCTGTTTTTTCTGGAACAATGAACGCCCAGTGTGGCTTATACTCCGCACCTTGCTCTATCCACTTTTTTATAAGTTCAATTTCAAATTGACTTAATTTCAAATTTGACTCTATCGGCGGCATCATCTCCGTGCTATCGCTAGTTATTATACGCTGATAAACTGCTGATAACTCAGGCTTGCCCGCGACTAATGCATGAGCATCGGGTGAGTCTTTCAATGCAGCGAAAGCTCCTTCGGGTGTATCTAGTCGCAAATCTGCTTCACGAGTGTTAGCATCTGGACCATGGCATTTAAAACATCTATCAGAAAGAATAGGTCTGATATGGAAATTAAAATCGACTTGATCAGGAATAGTAGTATCAGCAGCTTCAGAAGAATTACACGATTCAAAAACGGCTATACTAAGGCATAGGCCAAAGGCCAATAAGACAAATTTTATTTTAACATTCATAGTAATAGGTTGAAGAAGTGTTTTAACACTCTAAGCAAATATAGGCCTTTGAAAAACAAAAAGAAATATTTAAAAAGTGAACTATCAAGGTCAGAATAGACGAATAGGCTAAAAGTAAAGCTGTAAACACAAGATTATAGAATTCCTCAAACTGAAAATGATGAAATAATATCTCCAATTGCCAAAAGAGGTCAAATAGTTTTTCACACTACCAATGACTGGACACCTTCCAAACCATACATTGACTATTAGAATATGCTTCACTCCTATTCCTTGCAAAAAATCCAATAGAACTTTCTTGCAACATTGTTGCATTTGAGAAAATACAACTTCTATATTTGCAACACTGTTGCAAATAGTTTGATGCCAAGAAGAATTTTCGAGCCAAAACCCCTTTTCCTGCTGCTATTCTATAGCATGAGTATGGTATCCTTATGGCTTCACAGGCATGAGTCAGAACACTTTTCTAACAATTCAAACTATATCCAAGCAGGTTCTTGTCAAGAATCCAAGAATTGCAATCATCGAGTACACTTTAAAATTAAGGTTCCTAATTGCGATTGGTGCCAAGTTCACCAAAAACTAACACAAATATGGTGTAAGACATCTTTCTATTTCAAACATTATCATCTCACTTTTGAATTTGAAAAAGAACTGGAAAATCCAGCTTCTAGTTTAGTCTTTTTTAATTCTGCCAGAGGCCCTCCTACTTATTAAATCAGTCTAATTTCAAGTTATTCTAAAACATCTTTAATGAAAGCTAGGCAACACTCTAGTAAAATGATGTAGTACCCAAACATGTCAAATAAAATGAAAAAAATACAATTCAAACACTTTACAATACTTCTCTTTATCTCTTTCACTATCCTCTCGTGCACCGAAAACGAACATGAAATAGAACCAGATAACTTAACTGAAGAACATAAATACCTCCGTCTCTTAGTTTCTGATGAAGTCGAAAACTCCTTATATTTAGTGGCTCCTCTTAGTGGAATGGTTACGAGTTTCGATGCCAAATTTCCAAAATCAGCTTTATACAAATCGGACGCTGGTAGGTTTGTAGGCATAGTTCACAGAGAAAACAACTTCATAGAATTCTTTGACAGTGGGTTTGAATTTCATGGAAACCATGTAGATGTAAGAGGAACCCCTAAGTTTGGAGCTATGGTAGGTGAGTCATTACAACCAACTCACTTTAAAAGTAAAAATGATGAAATACTAATTTTCAATGATGGAGACGGCACCCTTTCCTTGGCAAGTGAATCAGAAATTCAAAGTACAGGCGTGAAGATGAAAACCATAAATGCCGGCTTACTCAAGCATCATGGAGCAATGGCTATTTTTTCTAACGGAACCTATGCTGTAACAGAAAAAGACAACAGCATTGCAGGTGCACTACCAGAAAGAGTGAAAATAATTGACAAGCAAGGTAATACCTTACACAACTCTCAAATAGCTACACAAGGGATACATGGTAATGCCACCGACGGCAATTATGCCGTTTTCGGCTCGGCTAGTGGCGTACTTGTAGTTGAAAGTAGTGGCGAACAAAAGCTTATTCCACATCCGGAAGATTTTGATACCGCATGGTTTGGAAGCATTTTAGAAACTTCTACTCCGGGAAAATTTGTAGGGTACACTGCCGCTAAAGGAGCTTACTTAATTGATGTAAACACTGATTCTGTGAGCCCAATTTTTGAGAGTACTGACATTATGCAATGTAAAATAAGCTATAACAGCTCTAAACTAGGAGTATTGCTCCATTCGGGAGACTTCAAACTTTTTGATTTAAGCACTTCTTCACTATTAAAAGAGGGAACAATTATTAATTCGACCGAGAGTGCTTCAACACAAAAGCCTCAAATAGAACTGACTGAAAGGTTTATCTATGTTACCCAACCTATGAAAGGGGAAATATTAAAAATCCTGCTTTCAAATTTTTCGAATAAGGAAAATATAAAAGTAGGAAACACTCCATATAGAATAGCCTTACTAGGTCCCGAGAGCAGCGAAGACCATTAAAATACACGATTTAAGTAGTGCATCATATCTATGGTGCATTACTTATTCTCTGGTAAGTCTAACTAGAACTCTAAACCAAAAAAATAGACTAGCAGTCCGCAAACTATTCGAACGTTCCTCTGCCTCTTAAATTTTCTTAAAACGAAAAAAGCCCAACCATACGGTTGAGCTTTTTTGTGATCCCAGAACGATTCGAACGTTCGACCGTCTGCTTAGAAGGCAGTTAATTTTCACTTATCAATACTTGCCAATTTTACGTAAGATTCTACAAATAAGAAGTTTAACAAAAAATGTATTTTTCAACAATTGTCGGATATTGTCACAAATTGCTACATTTGTTTAAACTATGTTTAAACCAAGATTAAATAGCTAAACAAATGGCCTCGATAAAAGTAGTCCTATTCGCATCAAAAATTTTACGAAATGGAGAGCATCCTATAATGCTCAGAATAACAAAAGATCGTAAAACGAGGTACTCCTCACTCGGCCACTCTTGCCACGCTAACTTATGGGATAAGGTCAAATGTTTGCCAAAACGAAAACATCCTCAATTCAGAGAACTTTCAATTCTTATAGAGCACAAGAAATCTGAGGCAACCAAAAAACTGTACGCTCTAGAAACAGAAGATGAACATAAAAGTTTGGAAGAAATTCAAAAACACATTACCAACAAAAAGCAATCTACTACCATACTTGTTTACATAGATAGTATCAAAAAAGATTTAGAAGATGCTGGAAGAATTGGCAACTCCAAAGTTTACAAAGACTTAAAAAGAGTTCTTACAATATTTCTAAAAAAGAAAGATATAAGCCTCACCAGCATCACTCCTTCTTTTCTAAAAAAACTAGAACAACATTTTAGAGTTCTTGGCTGGAAGCCAAATACTATGAGTGTTTACTTTCGAACCCTACGCTCTACAATTAATAAGGCTATCGTTGACGGCTATTTAAATAAAGACAAGAACCCATTCACTAACTACTCAATTTCACATTTAAAAAATGAAACGGACAAAAGAGCAATAAGCCAAACCGAAGTAAAAAAACTGGAAGCTTTAGAGATCACACATCCGAAGGAAAAACTAGCCCAAGACTTCTTTATGTTTAGTTACTATTGCTCTGGCATGAACTTCATGGATTTTGCAAAAATCGAAGTTTCCCAAGTTTACACCATAGAAGGAAAGTCTTTCCTCAGCTATACAAGGAGTAAAACGAAAAAACTTCTGAATGTTCAGCTTGTGCCTCAAGCCTTAGACATATTCCAAAGATATAATGAATATAAAGAGAGTAACGATTACATATTCCCCGTACTAGACAAAGCGAGACATATAGAACCAAAATCAATTGCCAATAGAATTCAAAAAGTAGGAACCCAGATTAATAAAGACCTAAAAGTCCTAGCTGAGCGAGCGGGAATCACAACTTCACTCACAACTTATACCGCCAGACACAGTTTCGCCACGACATTAAAACGACTCGGACAATCAACAGCAGTAATATCAAACATGATGGGACACAAGACTGAGGCAATAACCCAGGTTTACTTAGATAGCTTCGAGAATGAGGTTTTGTATGAGGCTAGTTTGAAGTTGTAGAGGAAATTATTTTATAACTCAATTCCCTGATTCAAGGACTAATAACGTCTTCTTAGTGCTATGAAGTTTTCACTTCTAAATTGACTGATTCGAATATCCAATTTTATATCCTATCTACCAATGCATTACATTAGACTCCAAAAAAGACATTAAAAATACTGGTTTAATATCGGCCTTGCTTTAGCCTGACATTTACGTTTAAAAAGAATATTTCATGGATACTAGCGACCTAAAATTAGAAACAGCCTGAGTATCTGTAACCTGACCTTTATTGTTACTATTAGGTTTACCATAATTAGCGGTTGTAAACTCTCCTTCTAATGAAACACTTACAGCCCCTGGGCTGTAAACCAACCTTGGGGAAATTCGAGTTACACTTTTGATATTTTCGCCTCTTGAATACATTGCACCTTCTATAATTTTCTGTGAACCCAAGTTCTCGGTAAATCCACCAAATAATCCAAAATTTATTTTTTTAAGTTTTAATTCTAAATCCGTCCAAATAGAAGCTGTATTTAAATTTGCAAATAACTTTTCTCCAGTTTCTGCATTTATTATTCTACTTACAGCATAACCACCAATCATTAACTGATCGTACGCATTTTGAGCATATACACCTTGCAATTTGAATGTCAATGATTTTAATGAAGAACCTATAAAAGCAATAGCAGACACGCTAGATAGTGCATTTTTCGTTGAAAATATGTCACCAGCTTCATTTGATGTAAACAATTCGGGCACTATTTTTTTATAATCTAATCCGATTCCACTCCTAAAAGTAGAAGTATCCCCACCATACTGAACTTGTAAATGAAGATTAGGTAAGCCCGAATTACGTAAATAATGCGACCCTGGCCCTTCAGGCCCTGTACCAGTAAAATCCCTTTGAGCCAGTAAACTTCCAATTACCTTCAATTCACCCATTTTCTGCTGTACCGTGACCTGTGGGTTTCTTGACATAGGATGAAAAGGAGCACCAGCACTAAATGAAACTACTTTTGGAAAAAAACCTTGGGTAGACATTGGGTGCCAATCCTGACCTATCAATAGTTGCGTTGTACGCCAATTAAATTTCATATAAGCATTAAATAATCTTAAACCATTCAAGTCGCTAAAGCTTTTATTTTCATTTCCATAAAAATCCGCTTCCATTATTCCACTCGAACGAGCTCCCAAAAATGCAGGTCCTTCAATATTACATCTAATTCTACTATGTATAGAAAGCATATTAAAACTAGCTTTCAAATTGACATCTCTTCCATTTCCATCAAAAAGAACATCCTGAGGATATAATGTAACTAGAGCTTCACGAGCATTAACTGTTTGCCGTATATCCCAAAACATATCATATTTAATAAAGCCTGAAAATGTAAGAAATTCACCGACTTTTCCCGTTTGAACAACAGCCAAAGACGAATCATTTTGATAGGTAGCATCGTTTGAATTCTCAAAAGTTCTCCCCCCAAAAAATATTGTCGCCCCCTCTACCGAATCAATTGATAAAAAAAATATAATATATAATAAAAAGACAATCCGTTTTTTCATAATTATAGTGATATGTCTGACTTGGGGTTTAGGTTAAAGTATTATTAAGTCAAGTTTTGTATTCTCGCTTAAAAGCTATCTGATTTTAAGTATTACAATTAGCCCTTTTCTTTGTTTCATTAATTTCTAATCAAACCCAACCACTTTATACAATCTACCGTCAGCTTTAGTAAAGAAATATAGCTCGCCATCTATTCCTAGTCCTAGCCGTGAGTCTGGCTTGGCTGTCCCAACAATATCCTGAAAAGTAGTTTGTTCACCATCTACCAAAATCTCGATCTCTTTCATAGCACCCTTCTCCCCCAACAATAACTCCTCCATTTCTAGGAGAAACACACGACCATTAGTTATATCAGAAAAAACATATTTATTTTTCAAGGCAGGTACTAACAAGCCATTGTAAACGAACCCTCCCGAAATTGCATTCCCTTCGTCATGGTCATATTCAAGTATTGGATAGGTATACCTCCCTTTTTCTTCATCGTTTGGCAACTTATATACTTCATTAATATCCCCTTTGGGATCTACTAAGAAACGCCCTTCTCTATATGGCCACCCATAGTCAGCCCCAGCTATACCAAGGTTTATTTCTTCAATGTTAGATTGACCAATATCATTAATAAGCATTGCTCCACCTGGAGTCCAGCTGATTCGATTAGGGTTTCGGAAACCCAAACAAAATATTTCTTGAAAAACCTTAGTATTCTGACTTCCTAAATAAGGATTGCTTTTAGGAATCCCATAGCGTCCATTTTTACTATTTCGCCCCATTGGATCAATTCGCAAAATAGAACCCGAAACTCCCGTATTATCGGCACAAAGCTGATAATACCCTTTTTTTTCTGTTGAACCTCCATCACCAACACAGATATATAGTAAACCGTAGTCTTCCTCCCAATCCTCTTTAAAAGGATTAAATGTTATTTCCTGTACGCCGTGAGAGGTTGTTAACAAGTCAATACGTAGCACCTCACGTTCTTCACCTACAAATGGTAATTTAGAGGAGTCCTTAATTTTCCATTCTGTTAGTACCCATTGAAGGCCCACTTTTATTGAATCAGCCAGAGTCAAGTCTCCTTTAAGGCTACTGTTGCTTTCGGCATGTGTAGTATACAACAAACCATTTTTATTGAAATTTGGATGAAAAGCAAAACTCCCAAAACCTGTACCCATACCAGGTGAAGAAACAAAATTTGGTTTTAAGCTTTCTATATTGAGAGCTACATACCAATCTTTACCTTTAATCTCGTATAAGACCCCTCGTTGATCAACAATAAATTGCCTTTCTGGGTCTCCTTTCAGCTTATCCATTTTATTTAACCTAGCCCAAGCGGCCTTAGTGTCGGTACGTGGAGCTGTAGAGTGATATTGCAAATGCAAACGTTCTTCCAACAAAGTAACTTTCTCGGGTATTGGATCTTTTATTGAGGCTGAAGTCAGTTCTTTCTGAATAGCAAAACTTTTTTGTCTTTTACTCATAAAAGCCAAAATAGCTTCAACTTGAGTTGAATCTAGCCAGCTAAAAGAAGGCATCATTTGATTGTATTCGGAATACAATTTGGCAGCTCGAGCATCTCCCGAAGTTATCACTTTTGGAGCATCCATAATAAACTCACTCAACCACTTTTTAGATAAAGTAGAAGTTGTGTATTGCAACCCAGGACCAATACTCCTTTGAGAAAAGTTATGACAAGAAGAACAGTTTTTTTCAAAGAGCAATTGCCCCTCTTGCAATAGCTGTGGCTCTGAAGAATACATTGCTGGTGTATTCTTCACATCCTGGGCAATAGATTCTCCCAAAGCTAAGATTGCAACTAGGAATGTTGATATCGTAATTCTACACTGATGTTGTTTATAAAACCCGAGGTAACAAATAATATTTTTGAAATTTTCCATAAGTAATTATTTAGAAAAGGTCTAAGACCAAAAATCTTTTTTTATATGTAAACACGTACTAGGCCTACCGTCCTCTTCTTAATATTTTAAATACATAATATATAATAATAGAGCGTCAATATCAGGCTCTGACAATATTCCCTGAAACGAAGGCATTTCGGCCTCATATCCCTCAACTATCTTCTTCTCAGGTTCCAAAATAGACTCTCTTAAATAGGAGTCATCAGCCTGAATTGTCGAGCCATCGGTCATTTTTCTTTCTGAGCCATACAAGCCTTTAAAAGGCGGACCATACATCCCTGCAGTTTCAGTACCTGGAGAATGACACCCAAGACATCCCATTTTTTCAAATAGTTCCTTCCCCCTATCCCTGGTAATAGGTGGATCATACTTCATTAAAGAAGACATTTCCACTCCATTTAAATCAAGCTTACTCAAATCAACACCCTCAAAACCAAACAATTCCAGATCTAAACTTTCTACATAGTTCACACTTAACCAAACGCCATCATTTAATAAAGTACCATCACTTGCTTTTAATGTGTATAAAACCTCCATTTGATCAACTTCCTTTATATCCAGGATAAGCAAGAGCACACTCTTTTTATCAGCAGATAGGTAAGAGCCAACTACAGGTAAGACTTCCTCTCCTGCTTCTCCATCCATAGTGAAATGCCCGGAACCATAGTGCTTTGTTCGTTTATAATTCCAACGCTTTACTCGGTAATTAAAAAGATTGAATGCCTCTATAGCATCTAATTGCGAATCAAATGACAACATAATTCCTTGCTTCCCAGTCTTAATTCCGTTAGGTATGTAACTATTTTTTCCGGTATATCTTAACCTTTGGATTGCACTTATTCCTTTTGAACTACTACCAAAAAGATTAAACCCCGCCATATATAATTGTCCATCAAGAGGGCCAATTTCCCCTTTGATAACTGGGGTTGAATAGTAAGAATTAATTGACACAACACCACCTTGAAGTCCCTTGGATGTAGAATCAATTAACACTTTAAAGAGCCCTGGACGACCAAAAGAAAAATGGAGCAGTGATTGGTTTAAAGGCCCCATTTTATCGCTTGTAACCCATACCTGACTTCCAGGAGAGCGATCAACGCGATGAGGAATCCAGCTCAGCGGACGCTTGGGGTCCGGACTATCCTCTCGATGTTTTGTAGCAGGTACTCCAAAATAGTCTCCACTATCAATAACATAAATTGGTGTGCTTGGCACATAATTCCCTTGTTGATCTGTAGCAGTTAGTGCTCCGGAAATTGGGTCAAATCCTAAATAAGGAGCTCGGAACCCTGAGGCCAAAACCTCAGATTGCTTGCCATCAAGAGAAATTCTCATTACAACACCTGCATGATTCGAACCAGCTCGAAAACCCTCAGTCATAGTCTTAGTTATACCTGGTCTTGCTGTTAACCCTCCGCCTTTGGAAATAATAATACTATGTTTTTCTGAGATAACCATGTCAGACGCCCATTCGTAAGATTCTGCCGATTGCTGCATCACATCACTAAAATTTTCATAGTAATCTGCCTCGCCATCGCCATTCAAATCATGTAAACGTATAATGCCCTCTTTCCCATACACATAAATATCCTCTTTATAAACCTCGATACTCATGGGTTCATACAATCCTGAAGCGAAACGCCTCCAAGTCAAACTTTCCAATTTGTCGTCAATACCGCTCAAAATCCATACATCCCCTTCAAATGTTGTAACTGCCGCTTTATTGTTATCCATAAAAGCGATGTCCATTACCCGAATATTTCTCTTCCAAGGATTAGGAATAGGGAGCGTAAGCAAATCAGTTACAAAGGATGCTGTGTCCACCCCTAATTTTCCTTTAGTTAGAACCTCGTCATTCCACCTCATGCTCCCGCCCTCATTGAACATTGGCATTCCTACACGGGTAGTATCTCTTACAAAATGGAACTTTTCTAAATCTTTCACTGCACCTTTCCATAAAAACACGGTAGCCTTCCGATTTAAATTAGATGGAGGAAATGAGACACTTAGGTGTCGACCTTCTGTTACAGCAACTAATGGCTTACTGAGCGATCCTTCACTCACAACACTAACAGCAACAACAGAGTCTCTCTTTTCACCATAATAAATATAACTATTCTCTCCATCACTCTTTTCATCTATTCCTCCTATCAATTCTGTAGCATTTAAGAATAAAGTATCCTCAGATGCTCCGACCTCTAATGCCCTAGTATATATGGTTTCATCTCCATGCCTTACACTCCCTGGCATTTCAAAAATTTCGGTACCAGAAATATCGTAAGACAGCACTACCTTACTCCCATATACGTAAACCCCGTTCCAGTGCCCATAACTCTTTTGTAGTGCTCCCCAAGTAAAGCCCTCACTATATTGTCCCTTTGGACGAACCTCATTAAAAATACGTTTCCCTCTTGACCAGCCTGGATATATACCATTGGCAAGATCTGGCTTTCCAGCGACTAATGGAACAGAATTTTTTTTATTAAAAAAATCCCTATAAGACACCTCAGGTAACATACTTTTTGTTAATCCCTCCCCAGTCCAAGCTACCGACCACCTTAATAAGTCTCGATCAAAACAGACATATGAACTATCATCTAAAAGTATTACCAAGCCTCTCGAGACTACATTATTTTCAGGAAAGCCCACTCCAATCTTTCGGGCATCTATGTATGTACTAAAAAATGGAAAATCAGGCTCTACGAACTCTTTAAATGATAATGGGTCAAATGGGTTTTCTGTAACACGAGTCTTTTCAAATGAGCAACTTAATAAACTAGCAAACAACAGGGTTATAAGTATAACCATGTAGCTATTCTTAATACTCCAAAACACATTTAAAACCATTTCGTGTCAAATTAACTTTTCACAAACTACAAACTGAAAATAAAAATGAGTTCTATTTTATATTCTCAACCCACCAATGCTTGACATTAACATTGCTACCAACCCCATATCCTACTGATGCCTGAATTAACACCTTAGAAGAACGAGTTTTACCATTGCCCCTAACAACCTCTATAGCAGAATACGAGTCTAGTGTTTTTTGTATCTTTTTAAGGTATTTCCCATTATCCCATTCGATTCCATTAGTAGAGGCATATAGAACTAGATTCATAGGATCATTCCCAAAACTTCCACTCCGACCAACCATAAAATAATAGTCACCTACTTTTTCGCTCATTTGAGCATCTCTTACACGTTTAGCCATGTAAGTTGTTCTTACATCACTCCAAGTTCTCCCCTCATCACTACTGACAACATAGGGGAAATGATGTTCGTCATCCATGTTATAAGAATAGACCACAATCCGACCATCATCTAAAGCTTGGGCTGTCATATAGTAATAATTGCTTTTGTGTTTTCTATGTTTAAACAAGCCTTGGCTTATTTTAGAAAAACTCTCACCATTATCTTTTGATGCATATAAACAATACTCCCCAGTCCCGTATTCGCCAATAAACACTGTATAAATTACACCATCATAAACAAATGACGCACCATCATCATTGGTTAAACTAAGCTGCTTGGGAGATGCTATTTCATCAACTTCACGCGGTTCGGTCCAAGTCTTACCATTATCATAACTTAAGATATAAACAGGTGTTTTAAAACCATCATAATTATCCCTAGCACTACCCATCTGCCGAGACAAATGGGCAATCAATGTTCCATTTGGAGCGGTTATCACCGCTCTCACAAATGAGGCGACATAAAGCTGACCTGGATTCAACTTATCGTTAGCCACGTTATTCAAGTCCCACATCCTTTTTGAATACTCCAAAACAACTGGCTCTCCCCAAGTTTTACCTCCATCAGTTGATCTTTTATACTCTGACCAACCTGCGATTCCATGCCCATTAAATATGCTACCTGAAACATTCGTATAAAAAGCAATAATATCCCCGTTCTTACAAGTAGTGAGTGCTGAGCCATAATGCCCAGAACGATTTCTGGATTCATGATCAACAAACATCAAACCTTCATTCGGCACATTGTCAGGTAACACTTTAAACTCCTGGCTATAAGAGACTCTTTTAACACATCTCACCGACATACCAGCACCTTTTCTTAAGAAATTAAAGATTCCAGTTGTATCAATATTATCATGCTTATGACCTAGGCTGAAATAAAGGGAATTGTCAGAATTCTTGGATGTTGTACTCCAAAAGTTAGCGTACTTGCCTTTGTCATGGAAAAAACCACCAATAGAACGTACACCTGCCGGAAGAGCATTAAATCCTCTTTTATCAGACTCCTTTGATGGCCATCCATATTTACCTTTAAGCGTTGCTCCACCTCCTTCGCCAAGTTCACTAATTAAACTTTGAACTTCCTCTCTACCAGGAATATTCCATCCTTCAGGAGCAATACCTCTAGGATCATTTACTGCAAACCAGTTGTAAAGCACACCATATTTTTCTCCATTCGTTGGATCATTATTATAATAACACCAAGCAGGTGTTCCATTTTGAGCAGCCATATTCCACTCCGAATCAGTTTTAGCTTCAGGAATGGATTCACCATTCCTGAAGTGTTTTACGTTCAGATTTTGAGTAGACCATTCATACATACCGATAACCGTACTAGGTAATTCTGATGCGTATGAATATTTTGGACTAAAAAACAAAGTCAACTGCAATACAGAATACAAGTACAGAAACAACCTAAGCCCACTCAAACCTCTAAAAACTTTATATGTTCTCATTCTCTGATAGCAAATCATATTTATAAAAAACATTATACTTAAACCAAGCCTTTGAGAAAATCACAAGGCTCATTTAAGTGATTAGTACCCTGGATTTTGATCTACAGCAGGATCTAACGCTTCATTGTAATTCATCTCAGATACTGGTATAGGCCATAGCAAGTGCTTTTCTGCAACACTTTTCCCTGTTGCCGGCTTAATGTACTTTTCAGGTTCCCCAGTTCTCTTTAAATCAAACCATCGCTTACCTTCGGACTGTGTCTCATATCCACGTTCTTTTCGAACCAATTCAATAAACGAATCTTTAGTATAATCTGAAAGATTAAAATCAGCCGCTGATGTTAGCAAGGGAGTATAACCGTATGCTCTACGATGAACTTGGTTAAGTGCAAGCAAACCTTCCTCTGTTGGCTTACCTGCAGCTTCACAGGAAGCTTCAGCGTAAAGCAAAAGAATGTCGGCATAACGATATAAAGGATAATCATTCGTAGGGCGTGGATTGATGGCATCTGAAAACTTTTTATTCAAAATTGTGTTTGTTCCAAAAGCTAAAGTAGTCTTGTACCAACCATACGACTTCCTAAGATCATTTTCATCCCAGTTTGCATAAACGGGGTTATGCTCTTCACTCCATAATGCACCACCGTAACCATTAGCTGTTAAATAAGGACTCCCTATAGCGTGGGTAAAGAATGGATAAGACCATGTCTGTTCCGTATTATACTTTATGTATAATATTTCTTCTGGAGATGTGACCACATTAGGACCAAAAACATTTGAAAAATCATCTGCCTCTACGACTTCAATTAAAGAGAATTTACCCGACTGTATAACTTCATTTGCTTTTTCAGCCGCTTCAGAATGACTTCCAGTATAAAAGTAGACATCTGCCAGCACTGTTTTTGCAGCCCATTTAGATGCCCTTCCCGCGACTGGATAGTTATCTGGAAGATTAACTTCAGCGTACAAAAGATCCTCCTTAATTAACTTATAAATTTCTTCTTCAGTAGTACGTGGGACATTTATTTCATCCATGTTGTCCTCTGTTCTCAAAACTACTCCTCCCCAACATTTGGCTAATTGAAAATAGACCATTCCTCTCATAAATCGAGCTTCAGCGATAGAACTCGTTTTCAGTTCTTGGCTTATGACTTCATTCTTTTCAACATTGGTAATAACTAAATTGGCATTCCGAATTGCTAAGTAAAAATAATCCCATTTCGTCCCAGATCTATTCATATTAGTACTATTCAATCCTTGAAATTCACTATTCGGTGCATAGCTACCTCCACCCTTTTGATAATCAGTCGAAGACTCTAACAAGGGTATAAATTCTGAACTATATACGTTATGAAGAGGAGCATAGATAGCAGCTATTGCCGATTCTATCTCTGCTTCAGTATTATAGAATGTTTCCTCGGCAATTGATTTCGGCAGCTCTTTCAAAACATCTTCACATGAAGTTAGAAATAGAAGAATACATATATTTAAAACAAAATTTTTCATAGTAATGTTAATTTAAAATTTAAAAACCTATTCGAAGACCAACTACATGAGACTTAGCCCCAGGATAGGTAGAAAAGTCTATCCCTTGAGTTACAGAACTACTTCCTCCCTGTGAATTAACTTCTGGATCCCACCACGAATATTTCGTTAACGTTAATAGATTTTGACCACTCACATATATTTTGGCATTTCGTATACCAGACATTTTCCATTTCTCAACTGGAAAATTATATCCTATTTCAACATTACGAAGCCTTAAGAATGAGCCATCTTCAATAAACCTATTGGAAAAGTTAAAAGATTGAAACATTCCGATAGCCGGATATTTCGCATCAGTATTTTCAGGTGTCCAGTGATCGGTAAGAGCATCTTTCAGCATATTCATGCCCCAACTATAATGCAATGTATTTCCTATACCACTAATATTGGCAAGGTCATTACCTTGGGAACCCTGCATAAACAACGTAAGCTCAAACCCTTTATATGACATGAAAGAATTCAATCCATAGATAAATTTAGGGTTAGGATTACCAAGAATAACTTTATCATTTAGGTTAATAGCTCCATCGCCATTGATATCCTTGTATTGTATATGTCCGTTTTCGTCATAACCATCTTCCTGATACCCATAAAACGACCCTAATGGCTCTCCTTCTCGAAGAATTGAGATATCATCGTTAAGCACCAATACATTAACATTTCCTGTTAATATCTCCTGGCCACCATAAAGTTTAACTATTTTGGATTTATTGAAGGCAATATTTCCATTTAAATCCCATTTAAAATCACCATCAGTAACAATCGCGTCTGCAGAAAACTCAAACCCTTTGTTCTGAATTATACCGACGTTTTGTATTGTATTTCTAAATCCTGTTGAACTAGGTAACTGAACAGAATTAAGCAAGTCATGGGTGTTTTTATTATAATAATCAGCAGATACTTGAATACGATTATTTAAAATAGCTAGATCAATTCCGATATCAGTCTGCTCGGTAGTTTCCCACTTAAGTTCTCCTGGGAGCGTAGTACTGGGGGCAAACGTGTTATATAAGGCATCCCCAAATACCGTTTTTCCAGAAGATAATTGATTGAGAGTAGCATAGGCTCCAATGGCTTGTGAACCAGTCTTACCCCAACTTGCTCTTAGTTTTAAATCTGAAATAAATTCTATATTTTCAATAAAAGCTTCGTTTTTCAATCTCCATGCCAAGGCACCTGATGGGAAAAAACCCCACTTATTTCCTTCGCTATATTTAGACGATCCATCTGAACGAAAACTTACCGTTGCCAGAAAACGATTATCGAAATTATAATTAAGCCTACCTAAATAAGACAATAGAACAGATTCGGAATATCCAGAACCTGGAATACCCGGTATCGTAGCAGACCCTAAGTTATAAGTTTCTGTTGCATCACTCAAAAAGCCACTACCTGAACCGCTTAAAGAGGTATTCAAAAAGTCCTGATAAGTAAACCCACCTACCGCAGAAATACTATGTTTTGTCCCAAATGATTTATTATAGCTAATAGTATTTTCATTTACTAAACTTGTAAATTGGGTTGTAGAGACACTACCATAACTCTGTGCATTAAAGAAATTAATGGTTCGATAGTAATCATTTCGTACATCGCTGTTTTCAATTCCACCATAAACCTTAAAAATTAAACCTTCAACTGGCTCATAAGACAAGGAGCCGTTCGCAAGCACATTGTTTGCAGTCCCATTATCTATAGTTTCATTAATAAAGTTCAAAGGGTTTACAACAATCACAGGTAATGGAGTCTTAAGGACGCTGTAAGAACCATCATCATTATACGGACTAAGTGTAGGTGCCGCCACTAGTGACGCACTTATCAACGACTGCCCTTGTATCGAACCTCCTGAATTTTGTCTTGAGGTTTTGACTTTGGACAATGTCGTTGAAAAAGAAGCCTTAACTTTATTACTAATATTATGACTAATGTTAGTTCGTAATGAATAACGCTTATAATCACTACCCTTAATTATACCATTTTGACCAAAGAAACTCCCTGAAACCGAAAACTGAGTTTTTGAGTTTCCTCCACTAATATTCAATGAATGATTTTGAATTGGTGCGTCTTGATAGATAAAGTCCTGCCAATCAAAGCCTTCACCAAAACTATCAATTTGCTCTTGCGTATAATATGGCTCATTTCCTTCATTCTCACTTAAGATGTTATAAAACTTGGCATACTCAGTAGCATTCATTAAATCTATCTTTTTATTCAATTTTTGAATACCAAAACTAGACTCATAATCCACTTTCATAGTACCTTCCTTGCCTGACTTGGTTGTGATAAGGACGACTCCATTAGCACCTCTTGAGCCATAAATGGCTATTGCCGAAGCATCCTTCAGGATTTCAATACTCTCAATATCGGTATTATTAATTCCCAGCGGCTGAGAACTAACTGGAAATCCATCAATAACATACAAGGGCTCATTGCTACCTTGAATTGAATTAGTACCTCTAATCCGTACACTTACACCCGATCCTGGTGCTCCGGTATTTTGTTTAACTTGAACGCCTGAAGCTCGGCCTGACAAAGACTGCATTACATTTGCGGTTGGAAAAGCATTAACATCTTCAGATTTTATCGAGGAAACTGAACCTGTTAAATCACTCTTTTTTACCGTACCATATCCAATAACGACAATCTCGTCCAGAGCATTCAAATCAGACTTCATGGTAACTTCAATCCTGGTAGCATTACCAAGAACTAGCGTAGTTTCTTCGTATCCAACGAAACTAAAAACGAGTTCATCACCCGGATTGGCCTCTATTGAGAAATCACCATTTCCATTTGTAGAAGTACCAATTGTAGTCCCTTTCACCCTGACAGTAACCCCAATAAAACCTTCTCCATTTTCATCTAAAACTCGACCTTGAATTTTATTAACTGAAGACGATTTTTCTTCTTTGTTTAACCTCGGATCTTCTCTATCCCTTTTAATAACTACCTGATTTCCTGAAACAGCGTAATTAAGCCTTAAACCCGACAAAACTCCACTTAATATCTCAGCTACTGTTCTGTTTGTATAATGGGCACTAACTTTCTGATTTGCATTTATCAAATCAGAACTATATATGAATTTTATTTCACTAAGCTTCTCTATCTCACTAAAAATAAGCCTAATAGGCCTTTTATCTACTTTAAGGGATATTTTCTGTTCTAAAACATCCTGTGAGTAGCCTTCGTTGGCAAAAGAGCCTGTCAGAAAGCACAAGACCAGGATTAGTTGTATTACTGAAATTCTCATGATATTAATGAGTATCCTTGTTCTAGGATATATTTTTTGCATAACTTGTAAATGTTTAAGGGATGACCAAATTTTCTTAAATATGCCTAACTGTAAGACCAATTACAGCTAGGCGTTGAGTCTTGGAATTAATTATTCCAGGGCTCTTTTTTTTAGGGAGAGTTCATTTCAAATAGGGTTTAAAAATTATTTTTTAGTCTTTATCAAAATCTTATCATCTATTTCCTCAAATGAAGTTTCCAAGGCTAAACAAATTAGTTTAAGCTTTTCTCGCAATGGCTCATCACCTAAGTGAGCGGTTAACCTAAAAGAAGACCACTTATCTTTATCATAAACAATTTTAATATTATAAGCCTTTTCAAGTGTATTGAAGACATCTTCTGCTCTTACCTCGTTAAAGTTGAAATTAATGACCTCTATCTCCTCCAAGAAATCACTTTGTTCTACTTGTTCAGGTTTTAAATTATCCTGTTTCTTACCTCCTACTTCTAATTTTTGGGCCGGTTCAAGTATAACACCTTGCAATTCCTTCCCCTCTATCTTTTCCTTCTTATTAAAGTCCTCCTGGGTGAAAACTGAGACTTTCCCTGACTTCACAAAAACTTCAGCTGTATTTGATTCCTGATTCGTCCTTATAGTAAAACTAGTACCTAAAACCTTAGCTATCATATCATTAGCATACACTAAAAATGGGCGTTCCTTATCCTTATGAACCTCAAAAAACGCTTCTCCTTCCATTATTAATTCTCTACGGTCAATCCCAAAAGTTTTAGGATTATAACTAATTCGAGTTTTGGGTTGTAATAGTATTGATGAGCCATCTGGTAGATTCACTAGTAAAGGAGTACTTCCTAAGTTCTGTTTTTCAAAAATCTCTCCTGAGACCAATCTTGCATTTTCCACGTTGGTACTATAGTCAGAGATATTTGTCACATCATTAAGTCGATTAAATACTAAATAGCCCCCTGTAAGAAGAATAGCGGTAATTGCGGCTGCCACTTTCAAAAAGAAGCTAGTTTTCACATTATTATCACCAATTGAACTCTCTTCTTTCTCCTCAACATTTCCACCTTCTACTTTATTTTTCAAACCTAGTAATCGAGATTCTATATCAACAATCACTTGTGGGTTAAGAACTTCCCACTCATGCATATACGCAAAATATAATTCCTTGTTCTCATCCAATTTTAACCACTCCTGAATCATACCAGCTTCGAAACTAGTATGCTTTCCTTCGAAAAATTTAAAAAGCATTTTTCTTGAAATCGACTTTTCCATTCTTTTAATGAATTCTTTATTTAGTTAACTATTAATACAAGCATTACCCCTAAATATGCATCTTTGATTAATGCTTCTTTTAATTTTTTCAAAGCTCTACCTATTAACCTTTCAACTGCACTAACTGTAATATTCAATTCATCTGCAATTTCAACATACCGTTTACCATCTAACCTATTCAGCTGAAAAGCTCTTCTAGATTGCTTGGGTAGGTCTCCTATTGCCTTTTCTAAATGTTGTATAAGTTCGTGGAAGTTTATAATATCCTCTGGCGTCGTCTGAATCCTTTTGTTCAGAACCTCTTCATTAATTTCTTCTACCAAATAGTTTTTATTTACACTTCTTCTTAAATAATTCAATGACTTATTTCTGACAGACTGATATAAATAAGCTTTGTAGGAAGTTTTCATCTCCATATTACAACGCCTCTCCCAAAAGTCTTCAAAAACATCAGAAACAATATCTTCTGCCGTTTCTCGATCATAAACTATGCGAATAGCATTACTACACAGTGCGGCATAATAATATCTAAACATTAACTCAAATCCATCACTAGCAGATTCTCGGAAAGTCTTTGTCAGAATAACCTCTTGATTAAACTCTATCTCATTACTAGATACCTTCTTTAAACTCGGCTTTATTAATTTTTGCTCTGTATTGGGTTTCATCTTATGATTCGTCAAGGGTTATATATTAATAAAGGCACAATTATTTGGACAAACCCCACATCGACTCTTGAAATTTTTCAATTATTTCTACAATAAGGCTAATTCGAAGCTTTGTGCACTTTTTCTGTCGACAAAAAAAATCGACATGGTACTGGTACCATCATTCGTGGTTGCTACACAATAAGGGTTTAGAATTTGGAGGATGTAAACCTATGCGATGGGTGTCTGCTTTAAAACGCTAGAGACTGTCGTTGACGGCTATTTGAACAAGAACCTATTCACTATCTACTCAATTTTACGTTAAAACAATTAAACGGTAAAAAGAGCAATAAGACAAACTGAAGTAAAAAAACTGGAAATCATTCGATGTATATCTTAACAGCTTCAAAAATAAAGTCTTGTATGAGCGTAGTTTGAAGTTGTAAGTTTAAAGTTCTTCCACATCCATTTCAACTTATAAACTAGATCTTAATAAGGGTCTCTTAAAAAAATAACGTTTCACTAGAATCTCGACTTATTTCAACATTATCTTTAATTTGGAGCGTCTCTTTTTCACCTAGTTCAATTCTATAGCTAGTATTTTCATAGACCCTAGGTCTATGCTCATAACCTTGTATTCGAATACTATGAACAATTTCATTTCTATCCGAAACAAAAACCTTTAGGATCTGGTTTTTATTCTTAGACTTTATCAGAGGTAGGTATCCCAAGGCTTGTCTTCCATCATTTTCAGACTGATGAATAGTCAGCGGCCATCCCGGATAAGTTTTTTCCTCGGTCGAGGACGCTAAAAAGCGAAAGGCTTCCATCTTTATTTCTCGCTTAACATTACTAAAAGTAACCAGCCCAAATCCAGAAGCTTTCAAATTAGCTTTCCTATATCGATTTAGCTCAAAGTCAAATTCCTCCGCTGGATTACCGACTGCGAAAACAAAATTCTCATTACCAAATACATCTTTATAAAGACCTGTATTTGCTAAATTGTGAATGGGTCTTTCAATATGTGGAATATTTACTTGGTCAGGTTTAGACCATCGAGGATATCCAGTTGCTATAGCTGGCGTACAAAAAGCCCAACCTCCATCTTTTGGCCTCTCAATTCCATATTTCACAATAAAAGGTAAATGTTGGTCACCATTTATATGAAAGACTTCAGCCTTTCTCATTATTCTCAATATTTCATCTCTTTGTCTTTTTGGCCACCCCCCAGAGTCCATATCGCCTTGCAAAAACTTCTGTTTTGGGCCATGATGTGTAGCTACATTCGCAAATATGGTTTGGCTAAGCATAACCTTCATATCAGCATTATCCCAATCAACTATCCAATCCTCCATAAAAGCAGTCTGCAAATTGCCCATTAATGAAAGCTCGTCTGATTCTACCTCATCCTTTTCTAACTTAAATCTAACATGGTCAATTCTACCAACTCCTTTTCTGATCATTTCTGGACCAGACTTAAAAAGTCGGTCACTAACTATAGCAAAACTAATTCGACCATACTTCAACCCGGTAAACCAAGTACTTATTCCCGAGGGAAGCATCTCCTTCACAATTGGGTTAGGTAAATGAGAACATTGAGTAAGGTGAACTACATTTACCATAAGAGTACTTTGCACATACCCTCCTCTCGCATCTTTTCTCGCAGCCCACTCTTCCAAACTAACATGTTCTCCTCCCT
This sequence comes from uncultured Arcticibacterium sp., assembly GCF_964021845.1. Taxonomy (NCBI): domain Bacteria; kingdom Pseudomonadati; phylum Bacteroidota; class Cytophagia; order Cytophagales; family Leadbetterellaceae; genus Arcticibacterium; species uncultured Arcticibacterium sp. The sequence goes on from NZ_CAXHZC010000010.1 coordinate 26,837, forward strand.
CTCCCCAGAGGTTCCCTTGAAAGACATCATGATCGTCAGGTGTACATATAGTTGGCCTATCTTTCATGATATTACCAAAAGCCAAACCGAACATAAACCACTTACCTAAGTAACTTAAAATAGCCTTATCTTCAGGAAATCTTTTGATAGGATATCCTCCGTTGCCTTCATAAATCTGATCTCCCGAAAAATACAACATATCTGGATTCTTATTTTCCAGATTTTCGACTAATGGTCTATATGGAAACCCCATATCATTTTGGCATGTTAGAGCACCTAATATTAACTTTCCATTTGTTGGCTCTCTTCTTATTGTTCCTGTATACTCTTCATTTATGCCATCAATTTTGTAGAGAACTCTATAGTTAATATCCTCTTGAAAACCCCACTCATTTATACTAAAACGGGCAATAAAAGCCCTTACATCTACCTTTGATGTTCCTATCCGCTGCCATTGATTATTTCTAAAGATTTCTAGATGGACATTCTGACTATCAGTTTGTCCAATCGGCATTAATTGAGCGGTCAGCTTTAAATCACCCTCAGAAAGCGTATACATACACCATACAACTGGCCCTACTTCTTCTTTTTCATTAACAATCTTCTGCCCTGATATATATAGTTGATCCCACCAAAATGAGCTTCCGGAAAGCTGATGGTGCAGGCAAATTAGTCCTTCCAAATTTTCGGAAACATTTTCTATTAAAGAGTATTTTTTCCCTTCTTTATCAAGAACTTCTAGCTTAATTGATGTCTGACCCTTATTAGTTTCACCACTTACAATAATTTCAAAATCATCAAAATTAAATTCTCCATCAATTTGATATTTTCTTGATCCAATAAATAATACCTTATTTAGAGCAACCCCAAGTTCTATACCCTCACCAAAATAACAATTTGAAACCGTACTTTCCTTATCAGTTTGTCTATCTAAAATACCTAAAGAAAAACCAACCGAAGCATTTTCCGATTCTATTTTCAATACCCCACATTTTGCTTTTACAAGAAAAGAGCCATCATCTTTACTCAATTTCTTTGTTAAAAAATGTGTCCGTGAACCATTGAAGGAGCCATCAAAAACAACTTTTCCATCTCGTACACTCCAATCTTCCAAAGGAATACTCCAAAACTCCTTTCCTAGCCAAACTCTATCTTTTATAGAGTTGAAATTCTTCTTAAACTCCTCTGTTTCTTCATTAAAAGGAATAAAAAAATCACTTTTATTACTATTAATAATAGGCAGCCCCAGTCCTAAGCTTTGTATGAAAGTTCTTCTATCAATATCCATCTTAATAGTGTTCTGGTTTATTTAATCCCTAGGTTGAAATTATTTATTTATCAGAGAGCGTTTCTAAAAGTTACCTAATATATTAAACTTCTTACCAAACATCCATAATGAAACGTTCTCAACATTTATACATCCCTCTCTAAACAAATGAAACTTGGCCTTAGAAATAGTTATTTCATGAAGGTGTATTAGCAAATGATAATACTATTACCTGCCCATCCAGCCCCCATCTACAGTCACTATACTACCATGCACATAAGCTCCAGCTGGTGAAGATAGAAAAACCACTACTCCTTTAAAATCCTCCGGCTTACCCCATCTTCCAGCTGGAATACGGGAAAGAATAGAAGCACTTCGTTCCTCATCATTTCTTAAGGCTGCAGTATTATCTGTAGCTATATAGCCAGGAGCTATAGCATTTACATTTACGCCTTTGGCAGCCCATTCATTTGCCAAAGCTTTCACTAAACTCCCAATAGCTCCTTTACTTGATGCATACCCCGGGACAGTAATACCACCTTGGAAAGTTAAAAGAGATGCCGTGAAAACTATCTTACCCTCTCCACGTTCAATCATCTCTTTGCCAAACTCTCGTGCCAGAATAAACTGAGAATTAAGATTTATCTCTATAATTTCATCCCAATACTCATCTGGGTGCTCTGCTGCAGGCTTCCTGAGTATGTTTCCAGCATTATTAATTAAAATATCAATTTGCTTATGTTCTGATTTTACCTTTTCAATAAAACCATAGAGGGCTGTACGATCTTTAAAGTCACACTGATAGGCAGAAAATTCTCTTCCTAGGGCTTTAACTTCATTTTCTACAGTACTCCCTTCTAATTCAAGGGTAGCAGATACTCCAATGATATTTGCACCAGCTTCCGCCAATGCCAAGGTCATCCCTTTTCCTATTCCTCGTTTACAGCCCGTTACTAAAGCTGTTTTTCCTTTTAAACTAAATGATTCAAATATATTCATTGCTCTTTACTTTTGTAATTATTTAAATTTCAAGTAGATACTTCATCCCTGCGGGATTACTATCTATCGTTTTGAACACGTCTTCTGCCTCCGAAAGAGGAGATACTTGTGTAATCATTTCCTCTAAAGGTAAATTACCACTTGCAGCTAACTCTATTGCTTCTTCAAAATCTTGGGGCTCATATACTCTTGCACCTATCAACTTTATCTCTCTCCAAAAAAAACGAAAGAGATCTACCGACTTTTGCTCCGCATGAATAGCTACCATTACTATTCTTCCCCTAACTCTTGGCAAATCTGTCATTACTGAAACTCCTGCTTGTACACCTGAAACTTCAAAAACTACATCAGCCATGGCTCCTTTTGTGAAATCTGCCACACTTTTTACTAAATCTGCCTCAATGGGGTTTACACATTCAAAACCCAATGATTTTATAAAGGCCAATCGACTTTTATTTACTTCAGAGATTAACACATTTGCCCCCTTTTGCCTTGCTACCAAAGCTATTAATAAACCAATCGGCCCTCCACCGATAACAACGGCGTATTCGCCAGATTTAACCTCTCCCAAACGGACATCATGACACGCCACAGCCAGAGGCTCAATCATTGCTCCTAATTTTAAAGAAAGATTGTCTGGTAAATGATGAAGCGTAAATGAGGGAACATTCCAGTATTCTTGCATTCCCCCTGGGGTATCAATACCAATAAACTTAAGGTTTTGACCAATATGTTTAAACCCATTATCAATAGGTGATTCGACTCCAGGATGCAGCGGACGAACAGTAACTCTATCTCCAATTTTCCAACCAATTACACCCTCACCTAACTCCTCCACCACTCCTGAAACTTCATGTCCAATTACTTGAGGTATTTTAACACGTGTGTCCATGTTTCCATGGTAAATGTGCACATCTGTTCCACAAACACCAACATAGGCCATCTTCAATCTCACTTCACTTTTTCCTAAAGCACTTTTCTCTGTTTCTTTTATTTGGAAGCTTCGCTGTCCTCCATAGTACAATGCGTTCATCTTCATGAGCTTTCTCTTTACATTAAGGTTTAATAATTTACATAACAGGCTCACTAACAAGCCAAAACATACTACACTACAATCAGCCTATAGACCCTTTCTCTCTAAAATTTGCAGCATATTCCCTTCTGGGTCGAAAAAGTTACGCACTTGACCTCCGCCGATTGCATTGGCCAATTCTCCTCCCCATAGAACCCCTGCCTCATCTAATACTTCTATAGCTTTTTTTATATCACTCACTCTTATGGCAATGTGTGACCATCCAGGCGTCCATGTAGTTCTTTTCGGTCTTTCGCTTTCATCTATAGGCATAATCTCTAAAAGGGAATTATCTGGAGCTTTTAGCATCCAAACTGGTTTTTCGTGACGAAACCATTTGGTATACCCTAAATTGGTGCAATACCAATTAGCCAATTCTTCAACATCTTTTGCTGCCACAGCTGGATGATCTATTCCTAAAAAAAGCATATTATTTTATTCTTTTGAGTTCGTATTCTGTCTTCACACTTTTCACTTTCCATTCTTCTCCTGAACCAGAAACAATAGTTAAAGAGCCGTCATCGGGAGTTTCTAATCGCCAACTCTCTAAACCATTTCCAATCGAATGGACATTGTCATTAGTTTTAAAAGACCATTGGCCTAATTTTTCGGGTTCATCCAGTGCAATTGTATGAACAACCCTTCTATTTTTTCTTTTCTCATTTTCGGTAAATCTAAATATCAGGCTGTCACCAGACCTACCCTCTCCCAATTGATTGGGTTCTGTATGGTAGGAATCATGAAGGAAGCCAAATACAGGAAAAGCTGTGTTCGTGTTACCGCCATGCATAAGCCTCATAGCCGCATTCCCTTTTTCCACGGTTAATGAGTTTCCCTGGCTTTCCCATTTAGTGTTTCTATCCTTGTTGTTAACCACCCAGTTCCATACAGTCGTTACAGGATAGTCTGCCTTAACTTCATCAATAATAAAAAGAGTATGACTACCAGCTAAAACCCATAACCTTGAGAAACTCTTTATAGGTTTTCCATAGGCACTACCAACCTCAGCCCCTAATACAGACACAGCTCCGTCTCTTGAACATATTAGACTCCTATCACCTCTTTGTATTTTCTCAGCACCTTTGCCATTTGAAATCCTGCGTCTAGGGAAAACACTTTTTTGCTCTAAAAGTGAGGCTTTAGCCATGTCTTCTTGCAGCCCTAAAGATTCTTTCTCTATTAAAAATGTGCACGTATTATGCGTTTGAGAGCTGCTTTCAAGGCCGTGAATAAGATTCCTATAACATGAATGCCCTGGGTCTACCAAAAGCCTTTCTTGATTATGAACTAAAATAAAGCTATTTAAATCTCCATGAAGATGCCCTAACCCATGGAGTGGCTCACTACCACCATTAGTGGCTAAAACGGTCTTCCCTTCCCATGCATCTCTTGCAAATCGATTTCCATTTGAGAACCGCGTAGTTAAAGCCAACTTGGCTCTTTCTGGAGAAAGACTTTTTAAGGAATAAGTTAAGAAAGGCAGTGTCAAAAACCCCCAATCATTTACCATCCCAAATGCAGCGAGATCATGAGGTCCTTGCTTAGGAACAGGCTGGTAATATTTTTCAAACATCCAATATGCCAAACCAGCCTCCTTACTATCCTTAGTTCTGACTGCAATAGAAAGTAATACGTCGGCAGATGGTCTAAATATAGCCGCACTATCATTAAAGTTAACAGCTCTGGCTCTAGGCTCACTTCCCCAAGTCACCAAAGGCTTACTATACAACATACTAGTAGCAAACCAATTGACAGAAGACTTGTGATATATAGATTGGCTTACATTTTCAGCATTCAAGAACTCTGGATATTTCCTCAAAACAGCTTCTTTTGCAAAAGTCTGAGCTATCCATAGGTAATTACCGTACTGCAGAGACTCTCCATAAGAACCATCATCCTGAAGAGCGTCTAGGCATAATTTAAATTCTGGTAAAAGCTCCCTAACGTTTTTTTCATCTTCCAAAACTACAGCCGCTACCATAGCACCGCTAAACAACACACTCCGCCAATTGGCCAAATGATTATTATTTTCTAACCATTTCCTGCACAATTCCAGCCCTTTCTCACGCAAAGCAAGTTCAATTTCTTCCTTTTCTGAACTTGTGAAAATATCTTTAGCCAAGTCATAAGTAGCAGCTACCCCCCAGCATAAATGTGCTGTTTCTAGATTACCAATATAAGGTTCGGAATGATTTCTAAAACCTGGACCAACCCAATCGTATTCCGATTTTCTAACAATTTCCAGACAGTGACGCTTTAGCCATTCCTTCAATGCTGAATTTGGTTTCAATGCGTAAAGCATAGCAGCATCCGATAAATACTCTGCTGCCGTGTGCCACCAAATAGTGCTAGCATTTGGTCCAAGGAGACTGCCCCAAGAAACACGTTGATTTACACGATTTTCTAAAGCTAGATAGAAAGAGAATAACAATTCACTCTCTGTTTCAACAGATTTTAGAATAGCTCTTTTCTCAGATGTACTTAAAAATATTGCCATTTTAGAAATATCCGCCGTTTTTCACAACCTCAGTTGGTTTCATTCCACTTTCAACCATTTCTCTAATTTCAACTTCCTTATTTAGTATTTCTTCTGTAGCCAAAAGAACATCATAAGCTATAGCCTTCGGAATAGAAATGACACCATCCAAATCACCAAAAACCCAATCTCCAGGTGTTACCACTACCTCACCCATTAAGATAGGTTTTTGATAATGGTACATTCTAAAACGCCCCAACATACCTGTATTCGATTTGAATTGATGAAAGACAGGAAAACCTAAATCTAAAATTGCCTTTGTGTCACGTATACCATTCACAATAGCACCTCTGCAACCTAATTTGGCTGCTGCCATTGACATGACCTCCCCCCATTGTGAAGTCACTATATCTCCTGTACAATCCCATACAACCACAGTATCTTCATGGAGTGCCTCAAGCATTTCAGCTCTCATTTCAAACTCGCCTTCTGTGGTAATATCTGGCCCTCCTTTTACCGTGAAAGCCAAGCCTGCCACTTTCATACTCTCTCTTAATGGAGCAAAGTGTGAAGGTAAACTGGATGTGTGCATTTTATAATTAAAACGTAATACATCATTTACGGCACCTGTATATAGTTTCAAATACCTTTCTCTCATTTCACTTACCGAAATTGGAAATGGAGAAGCCTTGGTAACTTCGGTCGTGTGTAATTCCGTTTTCATTATGCCAAAAATTTCATGTTGTCAAAATTGATTTCTCTTATTACCACATAATCAGGCTGACTTAGCACAAACAAGATTACATTAGCCACATCTTCTGGTTTCAGGAATTTCTCCCTTGGCACCTTTCTGTCTCCCCAATAATCGCTATCTGTAGGCCCTGGGTTTACATCTGTTACTTTGATTCCTAACTTTAATACTTGATCTGCCAAGCCACTACTTAAGCCTCGTGCTCCAAACTTAGAAGAACAGTAGATTGGTGCATTAGGGTTAGTACGCTGACCAGCCATTGATATCACCGTAATAATATGCCCTGATTGCTTTTCTTTCATCACCTTTAGTGCTTCCCTGTTACATAAGAAAACCCCTTTGACGTTTACATCCATCATCTGGTCAAATACATCTAATTCTATAGTTGACATATCAGGAGAAACACTCCCTACTCCTGCATTATTAAGTAGGGCATCCACCGAACCAAATGCTTCCATACACGCTTTAAAACCTGCTATAACATCGGCTTCTACAGTAACATCTCCCTTAAACGAGCGTAAGTTTTCATGCGTCATTTCATTTGAAAGTTGTCTACTTCGGCTAAAGTCGAAGACATTTGCTCCCTTTTCTAACAATAATTGAGCTGTTGCCCTCCCTATACCACTTGATGCACCAGTGATAAATACTGTCTTATTTTTAAGTTTATCCATTTTATTCTATTTCAATTATTAAATCATACTTGCTCTTTTCAAGTATTGACATTACTTATAATTCTATTATTACCTTTTCTTTAAGACTCCTCCCTTGTTTTATCTTTTTTGTTCTTTAACCACCACATCACTCCACCAATAAAAAGACAAACCATACCCGAAACTATAGATAACATGCCACTAAGTTCTGTATAGTAAATTAGCCCCATTCCAATAAAAAGAAGGGCAGCAAATAGAAGTGAAATGGCATACAAGTATTTCAGAGCATTTTCAAATTTTCTATCAACAGTTGGTTTATCTGTAATAGGAGTATTCAGAAGCCTAAAAAAGCCTTCAACACGTGCTACATACTTAGGATTAGTAGACGCTTTTAAGCCAGAAGAATAGAAAATAAGAAGACAAACTATTACTTCAATGGTCGTTGCCATTTCCCAAGAAAAATATTGCGGCATAGAGTTCAAAACTATACCGACCAAGGCTCCAATAATAACGGTGAGCATAGCTCCCTTTGAAGTAGGTCTTTTACTTAAAATACCAAGCACCAGGGGGATACCTATTGGAATCGCGAAGATTCCTGTAAATAATTTATTGGCTTCAAAAGCTCCTCCAAAATCTTGAATAAACAAGGCCCCAAACAAAACAAGTAAACCAACCAAAACAGAAGCTATCTTAGCAATCAAAAGAAGTTGTTTGTCGGTGGCGTCATTATTTATAAGTCGCTGATATACATCTTTTGATAAAACACTGGCTATGACATTGTACTCCGAATTTAGTGATGACATAGTAGCCGCAAACATAGAAGCAATCATCACACCCATTAGACCTGGAGGCAATAAAAAGCTTGAAATAGCTACGTAAGCCATTTCTTTATCTGGCAACTCAGGCATTAGAATTTTGGCAACCATAGGAGGTACCAGAAAAATAATGGGCGTTACTAGAAACAAAGCAGCACTCAGATAGCCTACCTTTTCAGCTTCCTTTTCATCCCTAACGGAGTAAAATCTTTGAATAAACGTCCAATTCTCGTTGTATTTAATGATGATCATCAGGTAATAAATTGCGAGCCAGAAAAACTGGCCTTTAGGTCCATTAAACCAATTTAAATGATCTGGTAGTTTCTCTGAGATTGCCTCGAAGCCTCCGATATGATCTAAAGAAAGCCAGAATAACATAATAGATGTAAAGAGAAGTATAATGAACTGCACCGTTCCCATAATGGAAACTGCCCATAAGCCACCATATATGGTAAAGGCAATGACAATAATGGAGGAAACAACCATGGCCATTGGTAACGACAATGGCGTAACCGCCGTAAGAAAAATACCAATAGCGTATAGACGCACAGTATTATCTAAAATCCTCATAAATATCCCCACCCAACCAACAGTTTGACGCAGTGAAGAATTAAAGCGAGTTTCAAGATATTCTATGGGTGTTGAAACATTAGAACGACGCCATCTTTTGGCAAATATTAGTGCTGCAATAATACATGCAGGTACTGTACTTGTTAGCACTGTTACCGAAACTAAACCGTATTCGTAAGAAATACCAGCGTATGCCACAAAAATAAAAGTGCTGAACAAGGCCATAAAATTGCTTATTCCAGCGGCTACCCATGGCAAGGCACCTGAGCCTTTTGTATAAGCGTTGACATCTTTCACATACCATTTAAAAAACAGCCCAATCCCTGCCATCAAGACGAGGTACAGTACTATAGCTATATAATCTAGGGTTACTAAAGAACTCATATTTTAATCGTTTTCTATTGTTATTGAACCTCTTAAATGATTCTGTATAGAACCTGCTAAAAAGGCTGCTTGTAATGCTCTTGTTTCATCATTATAATGTACATGATCTTTAAACTGCTCAATACCTAATTTCTTAGTAAAACCAAACAGATCTATCATTGGAATGTCCTGTGCCGTGAAAATTTCATCAGCTATGCCATTATAAGTACTTACATCAGCAGCATACCTTCTAATTGACTTAGACTTGTTATTATGAATAGAGTCTACCACAGCTGTGGTTCGTATCCAAATCAAGCCAATCTCTTTCTTTTTCAACACCTCTATAATGCCTAGTAAGTTGTTTCTATACTCCTGTTCGGTTACTTGAATTACTCCTGTTTTAGGATTGTGTTTAATATCATGTAATCCACAGTTTAGTACTAAAAAATCTGGTTGAAAATCAGGTTCTTGTGTTTTCTTCTTTAAATAGGCCAAAACCATCCTAGAGTCTCCACCATTGGCACCTACAGGAATGTCCAGGTTTTTCTCGGCTCTTCCATCATCCCTTTTACGGTCAAATTCTACCGAACCTTCTAAGTACTTTTCTAGATATGGTCCATATTGAATGGAGATACTATCTCCTATCAAAAAAATAGATGGCTGAGATAAACTCCATGCGGATAGCGTAATAGCCAATCCGAACATCAGTACCGTTGTTTTTATATTAATAATTCTTTTCATTTCATTTCAATAAGTTACTTTCAATTTTACTTTTCGATGGTTCCAAATTCTTGCACAATCCCCTTCAATAAAGGTTGCTCGATCACGTACTTCTGTTCTACTCCTTTAAGATTATTATTGACAAGATTTATGTCTCTAGACTGCTCCCCTTTTACCTCCAGAAAAACGGCCCCATTCCCAGTCAACCTACTCTGAGAAATTGAAACTTCTTTTGCATTAACAAGTTTAATTAGTGCGGATGTTTTTTGAATAGATTGAGCCTTCAATCCATTTATATTTAGTAATTCAACATTGTCGCAAATCATAGCAGGACGAACGTCATCCTGAGCAAATCGCAGCTGAACTTGGTCTAGCCTAAGGTTTTTCACATTCCGAACAAAAAAACCATAACTAGGCAAGTAGTTTCCGAACATACCACCCACTGGAGAGCCATTTGGTTTGACAGGTACCTGATGATTAGGATCTACGTCCGTCAGTCCTCCTTCAAATTCAAGATCAAGATTGCTTAGCACTATATTTTCCAAAGGAGTATCTACTAATCCAGTAATGGAACAGCCTAATGGTGACAACCTAGTCCCTTTAATATTGTGAATAATGATATCTTTTAGAACTGGCGAGTTGGTGACCGTATGGGTACCAAATTTCTTATTCCTACTACTCAACCGAATAAAAATAGCCTGACGTTTGATATTCCTCAAAGTGATATTTGAGATATTAACCCTCTGGATAATGGCACCATCTGCTGTCATTATCGCTATCCCTTCTCCATAAGTATCGAAAACCACACAATTCTGCACGAGAATGTCCTCAAAGCGACCCGTCGTTTCTGTCCCTATTTTTATACCACTCGCCCCTGAACTTAATACACAATTAGTTATCACTATATCTCTGCATGCCTTATCAGGTGAAAAACTCTTTAAGACAATCCCGTCATCTCCAGCGTTAATGTAGCAGTTCGCTATCCTAACCAGTTCGCAATCAACAATATCAAGCCCATCAGTATTTCGATGCTTTACGGAATGCTCGCGGTTAGCTTGCTCTATATCCTTATTCTCTCTACTGTCCACGGTAATACCGTCTATTACCAAATTTCTACATTGTTGATAGGTTTGCACCCAGGATGCAGAGTTTTTTAGGGTGATATCCCTAATCTGTATATTTTCAACTCCTCGCATATGAATAATCCGAGGGCGATGCTGAAAGGAAGGATACTGATAAGCATCGGTCAATTTTCGCTTGTCTATGACATGCCCATTTCCGTCAATAGTACCACGACCTTCAATGGTAATGTTGATTACATTTTCGGCGTAGATAAGTGCTTTACTTGTGTAATCGCCATCATAAGTAGGGTAATCAGATGCAGTATTTGCATAATCCTCTGCATCTCCGCTTCCTAATAATGTAGCACCAGCCTCCACGTACAGCGTCACATGACTTTTCAAGTAAATGGTAGCCGAATAAAATATACCATTATGTAAGTAAACACGACCTCCGCCTGCTTTATGGCATAGATCTATTGCTTTTTGGATAGCCTCAGTATCCAAGGTTTTCCCATCACCTTTGGCACCGTAGTCATATACATCCCAAGTGCCTGAATCAAGAGAAAAATTATTTTCATTCACTCCATCTCCATCAGTAGACTTAGAATCGAAATCCCAACTTTGACCTGAAGCAAACACCCTTTTTATAGGTGCTAAAACAACAGTCAATATTAATATAACAAGGAATTTATGTTTCATTTTACTGAGATATTTCATTTTTCAATTGTTCCAAATTCATTTACAATAGATTTCGTTGCGGAATCTCCAAGCACATATTTATGCTGCATTCCTTTAAGTCTATTGTTTATCAAATTTATGTCATTAGACTCCTGCCCGTTGACAGATAAAAATACTCTACCAGTACCCATTGATTCAGAGTTACTGATAGTAACTTCCCTTGAACCAATCAAACTAATCACCGCAGGTGTTTTTAGAGATGACTCCGCCCTTAAACTATTTATACGTAATGATTCGGTGTTCTCACAAATCACAGCGGGTCTTTGGTCCTCTTTATCATAGGAAAGTTGAACATTGTCTAAAACAATATTTTTGACATGACGAATATAAAAACCATATGCAGGTAAAGTCCCAAAAGTTAAACCATTAGGATAAGCGTCTTCTTTTTCGGGAATAGTTCGCAAACTCTCATCTGCCAATTTCCCACCTTCAAAGTCTAGGTTTATATTTCTCAAAACAACATTCTCTACCAATGCCGTTTTTAAACCTGTTATCGAACAGCCTTGATTAGAAGAGATACCCGAGCCCTGAATATTTTCAATCAAAATATCTTTCAAATGAGGTTTGTTTATTTCTGCATCCTTACGATAAGGACGGTTGCGGTTTCCCTGGCGAATAAATATTGCGGAACCTTTTATATTTCGTAATGATATATTGGACATACTTATACGTTCGATTCGTGCCCCATCTACAGTCATGATACTAAGTGCATCTATCCGGGTATCATATATTGTACAATTTGTGATGGTAATATCCTCAAATGTGCCACTAGTTTCTGTCCCAATTTTAATTCCTGAGGCATTTGTACTCACTATACAATTTGTAATTGTAATATCTCGGCAAGCTTGATCTGGAGAAAAGCTTTTAAGACAAATTCCATCATCTCCACTATTAATATAACAGTTAGAGATTCGAACCTTTTCGCAATCTACCAGATCTAGTCCATCGGTATTTCGTCCCCTTTGGGCATAGAACCTTGGCTTTTCAATGTCTACATTTTCACGACTATCAACCGTAATTCCATCAATGATCATGTTTTTACATGATTGATAAGACTGTACCCATGAGCCGGAGTTTTTTAAAGTTATATCTCTAATCTGAATATCCTCGCAGCCTCGAAAATGAATAATTCTAGGTCTTCCACTAAAAGAAGGAAATAGATACGGGCCATCAAAATCGTCTCCTCGGCCATCAATGATGCCATTCCCAATAATTGAAATATTATGGGCATCCTCGGCATAAATGAGCGTTTTATTCGTAACAAAATCTCCTGAATAGGAAGGATATTTCGAAGGTGTTATTGGGTAATCGTCTACCTGATCACTACCCAACAGCATTGCACCAGACTCGATGTGCAGTGTCACGTTGCTCTTTAAATAAATGGTTCCAGATAAGAATTTGCCGTTATGTAAGTAAACTCGACCTCCTCCCGCTGAATGACAAAGATTTATTGCCTCTTGGATAGCTTCAGTATCCTTTGTTTTTCCGTCTCCTTTCGCTCCTTGAGCGTATACATCCCAAGTACCTGAATCTACGATAAAACCACTATTGTCCAAATGCTCACTAAGCTTAGCCGTTGAGCGAATGCTTTGTTCTGAGCCAAGTGCACACCAAGTTGGCACTAAGACATTAGCTAGAATTAAAACAACAAGTATTTTATAATTCATTTATTACAATAAGTCTGGTATTCGTTTCCTTTTCCATCAAACGACTTCTTTCTTCTCCATTATTAGCAAAGGATAATCACGTAAAGGGAGATTTCTCAACAATTGAGCCTCATGACTTAACCTGTGCTTATCGTTATCATAAACCTTTTCATGTTCTTTGAGAGCGAATATTTCACCTTTTAAGGGATCAATTAAAACAGGATCTTCAAATCCACTTCCTTCCCAATCCCATAAAATAATATGAGCCTTTCTATCCTCATAGTTATCCGCTGCTTTTTCAGTTGACCAAAAGGCAAGTACTAGCCCATTCGTGGTATTTAATGTAGTAGAGCTAACCGATTGAAGTGTTTTGCCAACTCCATTCCCGTAAGCCACATATTCCTTTTCTCCTAGTACTCCTTTCCCGTCAATAACTTGTATAATGGAATTATGAACATTTACATCTCCATGTATTAGACTACCAAGGTATTGCAGTGCTTTAAAAGCAACTTTTGGGCTTATAGTAGGCTTGGCTCTTAATATCCCTTTGTAGTTTATTTTCCCTGACCCCTTTGGGTAATCATGTAAATCAATAATTAAAAACCAAAGTGTCATGTCTATGCCTAATGAGCAATCTGTCAGTAGGCGTCTTAGCATAATTTTCGCCTGTATATTTTCGGTATAGGGGCCTTCTCCGGCAAAACCTGTACTATTGGGATCGGAGGCAAAGCCATTTTCACCTTGCCATAATTTGAGTTTAGGATTGTACTTTGTAATAAAAGTTTTTAAAGCCTTTATTCTATCGGTGTAACTTTCTGGAACTGTGCCATAGGGATGAAAAGAAAAAATGTCTATTTCATTACCCAAACCTGCTTCGAACATAGCTTTAATGAACGTGAAGGGAATCCTAGAAGTCACTCCACCAATTAACCTAGCATCTGGACAATTCTTACGAATTATTGGTCCTGTAAGCTTCACTAAATCGACATACAAACTAGCATCAACTTCCCCTGGCCTCCAAAAGCCTTTTAGATTTGGTTCATTCCAAATTTCAAAGTATTGAACTTTCCCTTTATAGCGTTTAGCCAAAGCTTTCACAAAACGAACCCAGCCATCTTTGGCTTCTTGAGTAAGCATTGGATGAGAGCCCCTTTCACTCTCCGTATAATGGAGGTTTCCATACCCCACGTTAAAAAAAGGTTGGAAACCACGCTGAATTAAACCATCTACACTTTCATCTAACCATTTCCATTCATACTTATTCTTAACAGCTTCAACGCGGTTCCAACCAGTTTGTAATCTTGCCCATTTAACAGATAAATCATCCATCCAAGGATATACCTCTTTCGGTTCCCAAAGTTTACGGTCTAGGGTCTCACAACCAATTCCGAAAGGAGAAGATTGAATGTCTTTAGGCTTTTTGATTTCAACATTACCAATCTTTTCTAATTCAATTTTATCATTTTTAAAAATCGTAACAACCCCTTCTTCTCCCCGACCAATAAGAGATGCAGGCAAGGGAAGAACAGCTAAAGATTTCAGAAATACCCTTCTATTACTTTCCATAATTATGTGTCTTTATTTTCGTTATTTAATGCCCCGTTGAAAACATTGCAAACATGCAATGAATTAGCGTTATACTGATAATTTCCTTCATAACCGGTATCTCCTAAGAATTCACTCACCAGAGCAATGGAAAGAGGATAAAACCATGATCCTAACATAATTTTCTCTCGATTTGGGTCTTCATCTCGAAGCTCTGCAGATGCCATCTTATCTCCCTCTTTCCAAATCCAGTGAGGACGAGGAACCCAATCTGCTAGTTCACTATCTTTTCTATGCAATAACCAACCTACTCCATCTTCGCTTTCATGCTGCAAAGCATGAGCTAAGTATTTGCGACAAGCCACCTCCACATCTTCTCTTCGGTAATCTGTCAAAGCCATCAGATTAACTAGTTGATATGCTCCATCAAAGTCAGGACAGTCAGACCCTCCGGGCCAAAATGAGCCGTCTGGTAATTGACAAGCCAGTGTGGAGTCAACACATCGCTCTAAATGTTTTAATGGCCAACCTAGAGCAAAGTATATGGGCACTACATGTATAGTTCCAAAAAGTCCATTTGGTAAATCTGCACCAAATTGAGTCCCCCAAAAACCTGTTTCCGGATCTTGTAACTCCTCTAAGGCTTTGTACATCCCTTTCTCCATTAAATCATTAACTTCAGAACCTCCAAACCAGTCTCGATGTGCAAAAAGAGCCGTAGCGGCTGCTAAAACCTGATTTCCAGCAGACCAAGAGTTTTCCCAATTATAATGCTTTACCCAGTCATATAATTTTTCAGCATTTAATAAAGGCTCTAAAAAACTTAATTCCTTTTCGGCTTTACGACCTAAAACCCTTAACGCCCATATATTTCCTCTTGTATAATGCCATGCCGGCTCCATTTCTTCAATGGACCTAATTCGCTTTTTGTCTGATTCATGTTTAGAGAAATAACCCTGCTCTGTTTGACGACGTGTAAACTGTGAAGCCCACCTATCTAAGTCCTTTTCAGAATACCTAGACAATTCACCAAATAAATCAAGCACATGTGCTGCATGGTAAGAGCCGTAGAAACTCTCACCTTCATTAGGTTCCTTACTATAAACCCCAGGCGTATGACCAATCTTCATAGATTCTACAAAATCCAACGACACCTTCTTTATTCTTTGATAACAACTATTCTGCATATTTCTATTATTCTTTTTCTTTCGTTTTCTAAAACAATACTATTCCCACAGTTGGATTTTCACTTCCTGTTTCATTAAATCATCTCTGAAGTTTATGGACGGCTTTTTACCTTTATAATTCACCTGAACACCTTGGATTAAGCCGCTTATACTTATAAATTCTTCTCCGCGTTTTACTTCCTCTGAAATATTTATGTTTTGACAGTCTTCAAGGTGATAATTCATCCCATTTTCAGATTCAATATTATTATTCTCAAAAACAATCTCGTTTGCGTTTGAACAAATTACTCCTTGAAAACTATTTATTTTTATATCCTTTAACTCAATATCTGAAAGGAATTGACCTCCCGGAAGACCTTGAATTTTAATGGCCGTTTTGGCTTTTTTACATTCAATATTTTTAAGATGAAATTTTCTAAAAACTGGTGCATCGTTTAATTGATTACGCGTTCTCCGATTATAGGCCATTTCTCTTTCTATTGGTTCGCTATCATATAGAAGGTTAAAAACAATCGCTTCATTTTTAATCGAATCCATTCTAATATTTCTAACCCAAACATTTTCTACCACTCCTCCTCTACCAAGGCGAGACTTAAACCGTATTCCTCTATCTGTGCCCGAAAAGTCGCAATCTTCGACTAACACATTTTTAACCCCAGCAGACATTTCACTTCCAATTACAAAACCTCCATGCCCCGACAGTACATGGCAACCACGAACGACAATGTTTTCGCTCGGTCTACCTATCTCCCAAGCTTCTTCATCACGACCGGACTTAATACAAATAGCATCATCACCTACGTCAAGGAAGCAATCTTCAATGAGCACGTTTTTACAGCCATCGGGATCGATACCATCATTATTAGGCCCATGTGAAATGATACTAATACCCCTAACTATTAGGTTTTCACAAAAAACAGGATGCAAATTCCATGAAGAGCCGTCCCTCATGGTAAAGCCTTCTAACAATATATTCTTACATTCTAAAAATTGTATGAAAGGTGGTCTTACGCCATCATCCTCTGTACCAAACACTCTCTCCTTAATTGGTACTCTTGACTTTCCCATTTTAAACAGTTCCGTCATTCCTGGCTGCTTGTTTTTCCAAGGCCACCAAACCTGACCTTGCCCATTAAGCGTTCCTTTTCCAGTTATTGCAATATTTTCGCAGTCTTTGGCATAAATCATTGGCGAATAATTATAACAGAAAAAGCCTCCTCTTTGAATTAAAACCACAGGAAGATAATCTTCAAAGTTTTGGCTAAACCGCACTTCAGCATCCTCTTCTATGTGAAGGTTTACATTACTTTTTAGATGAATAGGACCTGTAAGCCACACACCTTCTGGAATCAACACTATCCCCCCGCCAGATTGATGACAATCTTCTATTGCTCGAGCTATGGCCTTAGTTATATAACCTTCCTTGTCAACTTTATTTCCAGTATATGAGCGAATGTCAAAAACTTGCTTCTTAAAGCTTGGCTCCTCCCATCTAGGAAAATAAAATGGAATACTTGTGTCCGCACTTTGGGCGGATGCGTTTTGGCTGAGCAGAACCAAAACCATAAACCATAGTATTTTCCTTGAGATATTTTCCATTTTATTACTTCAACAATAATGTTGCTTTTTCTGCTATTAAGACTGGGTAGTCTGGAATTGGTATACCTGAAAAAACGTATTGCATACCATCCTTTTTCCAGTTTGCTTCAGGAATTTCCAATACATTACCAGAGATTAATTCCACCAATACTGGTTTCTCGAAAGAAGCATTTTCAAGGGTCACCGTTGCCACTTTGGATTGGTATTCCTCAGCTGGTCGCCCTTCGTTACTCCATAAGCTGGTTATTGTTCCTCCATTTTTCTTATGGCGATATTGAAATATGGACACGCTATCTTGGTCAGTAATTGGTTTTTCATTTTTTAATAATTCTATTTGACTGTCAAAAAGCGAAAAAGCATGTTGGGCAGCTTTGTATGACATTTTTGGCCTTTCAATTGTTTTATCAGGGTTTGTTTTCAAAATCCCTTTGGTATTTACCCCTACCATATGATCGCCTGCCGCATAATGCATATCACTGATAGTAAACAAGTTTGTCGCTATTCCACGTCCATGATCGCCCATCATTCGACGTAAGTTCCATTTAGCTTGCGATAATTCAGTCCAGTCATATTGACGTAAAGCACCTATTGTTACCTCTTTAGGTGTAGAAGGAGCACCATTCTCTCCTTGCATAAATTCAATATCTGAATTATAAGACCATACCAACTCTCTCAATATTTCAATTTTAGGGTACGATGTACTCGGATTTGGCGTATACCCATGGTATGAGAAAACATCAATGAATTGAAGTCCATCATTTTCTTTTAGGTAGTCCATAAAATCCCTAACAAAGTCAAGTTTCGTAACACTTGCCATACCCAATGCAATCAGACGTGCTTCTGGTTGTTCTTCTTTTACAATTTTTGCAGTTCTTAGGTAAAACTCCCCAAGTTGCCTTCCAGTATGCGTCTTGTTTATGTCTGGTTCATTCCAAATTTCCCACTCGGGAACATGACTTTTATAACGATTAACCATAGCTCTAGTCCAATTATCCCACGCCGTAAGTGCCTCTTCACCCATAGGAATAAGGCCTGCTAATTTTGCTTCGCCTCCACCCTCATAAATAGGATTTCCATAAGATAGTTCTACCCATGGTGACACTCCTCTTTCTGCGGCATCTGGGATAACTTTATCTAGCCATTCAAAATCATACTCACCTTTAACTTTTTCTGTTCTGGCCCAGCCACCCTGAAGGCGTATACGTTTAGCCCCTAGAGGCCCCAAATACTCTTTGTATGACTGATAATCTGTATAATCTCGATCCATGGTTTCTCCCCCAATTGACCAAGTGCTTGATTCAATTTCTTTTGCGTCTCTAGTCTCTAATTGACCTAAACTCTTCCATTCTCCATTGTTTGATGAAGAGTCGCAGGAGAAAGCACCAACCATCAAACTCGTTATTGACAAGTATTTTAATATGTTCATTGTTTCTTTTTTTTTAATATTCTTTGTTTTAAACTCAATAAAGAGCTCATTTTTATTCCAACCCCCTCTTGCCAAACCAGTGTCTCAATTCA
The DNA here is from genome assembly GCF_964021845.1 of uncultured Arcticibacterium sp. NCBI lineage: Bacteria > Pseudomonadati > Bacteroidota > Cytophagia > Cytophagales > Leadbetterellaceae > Arcticibacterium > uncultured Arcticibacterium sp. The sequence continues at coordinate 45,814 of NZ_CAXHZC010000010.1, forward strand.
GACATCCATGAATTCTCAACTTCTGGGGCAACTCCAAAACCGTGTACATTTTCTTCATAAATATGTAACTCAGCAGGTACCCTATTCTCTTTTAATGCCTGATAAAAAAGTATACTGTTTGAAACAGACACCCCAGGGTCTTCTCCAGCATGTACCAAAAAGGTAGGTGGTGTATTAACATTTACCTGTTCATTTGGTGAGAAGTCTGCAAGCAACTCTTCATTCAGGTTTTCACCTAGAAGGTTTCTCCGTGAACCCTTATGCACATACGTGCCTCGAAAAGTCACTACAGGCCAAGCTAAGATTAGAAAGTCAGGTCTTAGGTCTATAGTATCTTTGCCCTTTTCGTAGGAAACATTCCAATGGGTAGCTGCCATAGCAGCTAAATGCCCACCAGCGGATGAACCCCAAAGGCCAACTTTATCTCTCTTTAAGTTCCATTCAGAGGCTCTTCCTCGGACTACCCTCAAAGCTTGCTGAACATCTTGAAGTGAACCAATCGAGGGATCCACCATTAAACCATCTGCTGGTAATCGATAAGTTAAAATGAAAGCAGTAACTCCCATTTCATTTAATCGCTGAGCAATAAACCTAACATTTTCAATATTCAAATTCCTATAGCCGCCGCCAGGGCAAAGTATAACACTTGCCCCATTGGGACTATTAGGACGGTAGAGCAAAAGCCTTGGGTTTAAAACAGAAGACAATGCAATAAGCTGGCCCTCTGAATTAAAAGTCATTTTCTCTGGTCTGTCTATATTTATTGCATTCGGCACTCCCGATGGATAAAGTAGGATTTCTGTTTCCGATTGCCCTTTACAGATAGTCTGTAAAGAAATCAATAAGATAAAAAGGAGTGCCGAAATACAATTAAACATTTTAATTATTTTATATAATTTCAGATAACACTTTAGATTAGTAACCTGGATTCTGCTCTAAAGTAGCGTCTTTATTTGCTTCGATTTCAGAAAAAGGTATTGGGTATAAATTATTGTAGTCGTTAATATCATCCCCATTTAAAGGGTTATATTTCCTCACCCTTTCTACCAGTTTCCCCATTCTAACCAATGTTAAACGACGATTTTCTTCGAAAACCAACTCTCTTGCTCTTTCATCTAAAATATATTCTAAACTTACTTCACCTGGCTCAACCAATTCCGCATTTGCTCTTGCACGAATTACGTTGATATCTGCTGCAGCTTCCGCCGATTGCCCTTTCAAGAAATAAGCCTCTGCTCTAATAAGATAAGTTTCAGGAAGCCTAATAAGATAATCATCTCTATAAGTAGCCCCAGCCGTTGATTTCAAAGTCAAGGTTACAGGATCGTCAATTAAACCCGATGGATGTTGACCTGGTGTGGTAACTTTTGAAGGAATAGGATACCATCTCCAGCTCTGTGCAACCCACTGTTCCGTAGGGAAATCAAGCATACTCTTTCCAAAAAAGTCTGAGTCTGGATTCGCATAAATAAAATCACGAACTATATTATATTTTGAGGTCCTAATATCAGGATTATCTACTACCCTATTATCTGCATCTGGATCTAAACCCCAGATATCATATAAATAATAGTCAGTAGTTCTTAAAAATGAAGCTCCTCTACCTCCTTCATTTAAAGTAGATCTTGGTGCACTATTCAATGAAGCAGCATCTCCATTGGGATCCTTCAAAGTCCATGAAGCTGGGGCAACTACTCTTTCCAGCTTGTTTTCAGCAGAACCTGTCGACGTCATCCCACCGCCAGGTATATCAACTTCATACTGGGCAACCCAAATTGCCTCCGTGTTTCCAGATGAACGATTTTGATTTCCCACTCGAAATAAATCATAAAATACATCACCCGGCATATCTTTAAGACTCCCAAAACGCTCGGTCATTAAAGATAAATTAGACCGATCAATAACTTCACTTGCTGCCGCAATCGCCTTATCATACTCCTTTAAGGTTAAATAAGTTTCCGCCAAGAGGTGATTTGCCACAGCTTTACTTAGCCTTCCATCTGACACACCATCGACATTAGGCAAGTTATTGGCAGCATCTGTTGCATCACTTATAATTTGAGCAAAAATTTCTTCTTTCGAAGCTCTAACAAAATCACTCTTTGGAGAACTAGCCTCTTCCAACACTAAAGGAACTCCTCCATAAATATGTACCAAAAAACGATAAGCCCAAGCTCTAAAAAGTTTAGCCTCGCTAGCAATAAGTGCTTGTTTCGCTTCTGAAACTTCTGACTCAGGTAATCTTGCAATAATGGTATTGGCATTAGAAATTATTTTATAATAATTATTCCAATGAAAGGCAGTAACGGAGTTTTGGGGAGTAACCACTGTATTATAGTCTCCCAATCTATTATTATCCAGACGGGCATTATATCCAATATCTGTCCCCAAAAATTGGATATACTCTTGTGCATTCGCTTTAACACCTTGAACATACCTAACCTTGGAATAAAGATCGACTAGGGCAGCTTCAAAGTTAGCTTCATTCACATACGAATTTCCTGGACTATAGAAATCAAGAGGTATTTCTTTTAAAAAGGCATCTTCTTTACAGCCTATGTTTAGCATCATTAACATGCTTACTAAACTTATTTTTAGTATACGAGTTTTCATATTTTTAATATTTAAACGTCAGTTAAATGATAGTTCATAATGAACTTATCTAAAATGAAATTTCAAGACCAAAAGAGTAAGACTTCATTACTGGATATGGATTTCTAGAATCTATTCCTACACCAGTCTCAGGATCCCACCCATCCCATTGGGTCAGTGTTAATAGATTTTTACCACTAGCATAAAGCTTTAAGTTCTGGACTTTTAACTTCTCGGTTAATTTATCGCTGAAATTATAGGCGAGTGAAATATCCTGAAGTCTGACAAAGTTTCGTTGATAATAAGCCCTTCCTCCTACTGGTGAACCAACCCAAGGGGTAGGATATTCAGCGTCTGGATTTCTTGGTGACCAATAATCATAAAAATCAAACCAATTTGAATTCGTAGCATTCCCTCGGCTACCTCCTCCTGAAAAATAATTTGACTTCATGTAGCCATTCTTACCACCCTGAATAGAGTTTAAGAAAAATCGTAAGGTAAATTGGTCATAACCAATCGTGTTTTGAATACCAAATGAATAAGCTGGCTCCGCATTACCTAAAATAACTCTATCGTCAGCAGGCGAAAATTTACCATCATTATTTTGGTCAATCACTTTATAACTTCCTGGTTCAAAACCCGCCGGAAGTTCCTCTCCTACTTGGTGGATCCCATCCACTTGATAATCGTAAATGGTTCCTATTGGTTGGCCAATAAATAAACCACTGGCTATCAGGTCATCTTCTTTTCCATCATTATCTAAATCCTGACCTAGTAGACTCACCACTTTATTTCGATTTCTCGAAAAGTTAAGAGTCATATCCCAACTTAACTTTTTACCTTCTAACACTCGACCATGAACCATAAATTCGAATCCAGTATTATTCAGCTGACCAACATTACTTAACACCTGAGAAAACCCGGAGGTTTGAGGCAGAATCTTTGACCACAACAAATCGTAAGTATTGGAATTATAGTATTCAATATTTCCGTCCACTCTATTATTAAGAATAGCAAAGTCTGCTCCTATATTAACGCCTTTTGTTCTTTCCCATTTTAAATCAGAGTTTGCCAAGGTGCTTACAGTTCTACCTATAAGTGTAGTTCCACCATCTCCAAAAACGTATTTTGACGCTTCTCCTGCTTCCACTACTGCTAATGAACTATAACGTGCTACTTTATTACCATTTTCACCATAGCTACCACGTATTTTCAAGAAGTTGACTGCTGGAATATTGAAAAAAGATTCCTCTGAAAGCACCCAACCCATTCCTAAAGAAGGGAAAATGGCTGTTTTGTTATTCTGCGAAAATCCACTAAACCCATCTCTTCTAACCGTTGCTTTCAACAAGTACTTTCCATCATAGTTATATGCTGCACTGGCTAATTGATACAGCAAAGCCTCATCCCAAGCACTTGATTCTATGTTCCGAATTTCTGCTAAGGCTAAATTATTATATGATAGATCCAAGTCTGAAAAACCACTACCACTAGCAGCTGTACGCTCATACCTAGCCGTATTATAACCATAAACCGCAGTTGCATTGACGTTATGCTTCCCAAAAGTCTTAACATAACTTAATATATTATCTAAAGTTTGCTCATATTGAAAAGAGTTGTTTTTATATGCCAGACCTGTAAAACCTGAACCGTATATACTTGAGCCAAAATCTTTGAAGAATTTAACATTATTTCCAAAGTTAACTCTATAACTAAGCCCAGGAACAGCCGACAATTTTGCAATAGCATAAAAATTACCCACTATCCTGCTTTGCGTTTCAAAATTATCATTTGTCGCATCAAGGAAGGCGTTTACGTTATTATCGCCGACTGGATTAGTAATAAACACTCCATTCTCATCTCTAGGCAAAACAAGTGGTGAAGTAATTGATATACTTGCAACTCTAGGTGCATCGCCAGAAAAATCTGTAAAAGTGGCCGATGTATTAGCCCCCACCGTCAACCATTTAGTCACCTCAGTATCCAAATTTAAACGAGTCGTAATTCTTTGATAATCATCATTTTTAACAAAACCCTTTTCTCCAGTGTAACCTGCAGAGAGAAAATATGTAGTTTTATCAGAACCACCCGAAACACCGACATTGTGATTAGTAATTAGGGCAGGCTGCGTTAAGTTACCAAACCAATCATAATCATTACCTGCAGCTATACCAGCTAGTAAAGGAGGATTCATGTCCGAATTAATAAAGTCCCAATCCGGATTAGGCTCTAAATACCCAGACTCTTTTGTATAAGAATTATAATAATTTATATCTCTTACTTTTTGCAAATATGCCTCCCTATCTAAAAGAGAAGAATTAATTGTAGGTGAAGATGTTGCATAACTTCCAGAATAAGTAATAGATGGCTTCTGATTAGTTTTCCCTGTTTTTGTTGTCACCAATATAACACCATTAGCTGCCTGTGACCCATATATGGCTTTACTACTTGGATCTTTTAATACATCCACACTTGATACATCACTTGGATTAATGTCTGAAAAACGACCATTAAATATCAACCCGTCCACTATTATTAATGGCGAGGTATTCCCATTCAGAGTACTTGTTCCTCTTATATTAATAGACGCTTCTTGTCCGGCCTGATTGGTTTGCCCAATGGTCAAACCAGGTAATGCCCCCTTCAGTGACTGCAAAATACTAACGTTTGGAGATTCTTGAAAAGCCTCTAAGTCAGCCGAGGCTATCGAACCTGTCAAATCTTTCTTTTTCTGCGTTCCGTACCCTACCACAATCACTTCTCCTAAACTTGTAAAATCAGCAACTAAAGTCACATCAATAATACTTTGAGAAGCAACTAAAACTTCTTCACTAGTATATCCAATATAACTAAAAATCAAAGTTTGCCCCCTAGGCACGCTTTCAAGTTCATACACCCCTAGTGCATCAGTTGTAGTACCAGTTACTGTACCCTTTACAAGTACACTAACCCCTGGCAAAGCATCTCCATCTTCACCCACGACTTTACCTGTAATCTGCTGAGCCCATGCCCTAGTCGACCCAAAGGAAACACAGATCAGAAGCAACAAAAAACCTCTAAAAATAAACCTTTCTTTCATAGTTTGATAATTTAAACAATTTACTTAGCTCTCTTTATACTCTCACATTGCAAGTATATATCATATCAAAATAACCTCCTACTGTTTAGGATATATTTTCTTATTTGTTGTAATAAATATAGATTCATAACATAAAATACAGTTAAGAATATTACATAATTAACTAATAATAAATTATCTATACACAAACCTTAAATAATAAGCAAGTTGAAAAAAAATACCAAAAATATTTGTTTTACAAAAAGTACTCTTAATTTTACAATCACATTATTGTAGTATATAAAATATCTTTATGGTACAGGTTATAATTAAAGCGTTCGACATCCTTGAATTAGTATCAAAGAGAAACGGACAAGCAGTCTCTCTCACAGAGGTATCAACCGAGCTTGGTCTTAATCAATCGACAACAGCCAACATCATGAACACCTTGGTTTACAAAAACTACCTCGAACACCTTGGAAAAAAAAGAGGATACAAGCTTGGAGCTATGGCTTTCCAATTAACTAATAGCGTCGCATATGAAAAAGACTTAGTTCAAGCCGCCAAAGGAGTCATGGAAGACCTCACCTTAAGCTTAAATGAATCTTGTGTCTTAGGAGTAATGAAAAACTATAAACGCCTTATTCTACACTCTGTTAACTCAACCCAAGACATTCAAGTACAAATTCGTTCAGAAAAAAACGTTTACGAAACCGCTAGTGGCCGCCTATTACTCTCTAGCCTATCTATGAAAGAACTAGATCGCTTTCTTGGATACCATGGCTTACCAAAAGAACATCTCTGGCCAGAAGCCACCAACAAAGAAGAGCTTTACGAACAACTAAAAATAATCAAAGAGAAAGGTATAGCCGAAACTAAATTTAGCCACAACCACTTAATGGGTTTTGCTGTCCCAATAATTCTAAACAATCAGGTAATTGCGGGTATAAGTGTTTTCTTACCAGAATACAGATGCACTCCCGAAAAACAAGAAATGGTTATACACCACCTAAACAACGCGGCACTTCTTATAAGTAAAAAACTGAGCATATATCAGCCCGGCTGATATATCCCTAACTAGATGATCTACAAACGCCACTCTCTCAAAACCCCAATCAGCTCTTCACTCAATTTGGGGAAATGATACAAGCCTTTCTCATCCCAAGAGGAAGTTCCGCTAAGTTTCCCTTTGCCTAAAAACTCCTCGAGTAAGTTGTCATGGTTATAAACATACCAATGATTTTCGTAAGGAAAACAAATGTACAAATCCTTACCCAGATACTTCTTAACAAAAGTCAGTCTACCATTTAACTGTACCTTGAGAGAGAGCTCCCCATCCATGTGTTGTGCAATGAAATCAGCCATTGTCGAATCGTCATTTAGCTTAATTGTAGCAAATCCATAATCAGCAAAAAAAGCTGAGACTTTCTGAAAGTTAGTAGTTGGAGAAAATGTTTACTGAAAAACCATAAAACTATCTAGCTTTTCTATCAACACCAGAGAACAGGCATCATCACATCATTGACAACTTACACAGCCAGACACATTTTCGCCACTACGCTAAAGCGTCTCGGCCAATCAACATATGTAATATCAAACATGGTGGGACACACAAAACGGAGTCAATTACTCAAGTATACTTGGATAGCTTCGAGAATGAAGTGTTGTATGAGGCTAGTTTGAAGTTGTGAAACGACTAACATTTAAAGATAAAAACACATAACCCCCAAACTAGTATATTTTGGAATAGTGCTCTAAACAAGCTTACAACCCCACTTTTTTTTGCCTGAGTTGTAGGTTTTCATCGCTCTTCCCGTAAACGGTAAGCCCTCTTTTAGGTTATACTTTGAAACTAATGTAGGATGAATGAATACATCATCAATAAAACCAAAAGCTTTACCTGACGGAATGTTTACAATTCCCGATACCTCTTTCATGAATTTCTCTCGAAAAGCTGCATCATCTTCTTTGACCGCGGTAAAGATGCGATACATAGCTTCATTGGAACCTCCTTGAAATCGAACTTTTAATATATCACCAACTTCAACATCATTTAAAAAACGGTCATATTTAAAAAAGCCAAACTTCTCTTCTGAGGCTATGAAGTTGAGTATCTTTTTATGAGTGTTCACAAATTCAACGATTATCAGCTCCTCTAGGGTGTCACTAAATAAAAGGGACTCAGCCATTGACAAATGAGCTTTATAAAATCTAAAGTTATTCTTTGCGGATATGGCATTCTCATACCATTCTGTAGCTTGCCAATTACTTACCTCTTCAGGTATTTTAAAGCCATGTTCTCTTCTAGAATTGACCAATAAATCTATTTCAGTTCGTGCTTCGCGGTATAGCTTTTTTGACACTAAAATCCTTGTCATTTTTTGCCTTAGCTTTACTAGCATTTCTTCTGGTGCTTTACATGACAATGCTTTACAATAGCACGCAAACACTTTTTCTGGCTCATTTGAAAATACTTCGGCAAGAATCTCCCATACCCAAAAGTCATTGCGTTTTTTCTTGGCAAAAGGTAACAAAGACTCTAGAATTTTGTCATTTTCACCTAATGCTAATAATAATTTAGCATTGAAATAGGCGGGATACTGATAATCAGGATAGTCTGTTATCACTTTCGACAATGTGGGCAAAAAAGCTTCAGCACTAGCGTTATCAAAAACTAACTCACCCGTAATTGCTCTTTTAGGCAACAAATGTTTCGCGTAAGCAATATAACCTTGCTCTACTACTGCCATAACCTCTTTACCGTTTGGCATTTTTTCCTTTTGAAAATCCTCTTGCCTAAAATTTTCAAAACCCCACCAATTAACAAATTGAATATAGCTTTCCGTTTCCTTTAGTAATTTATGCAATGCCTTAAATAAAAAACTATAGGCTTCTGAACCCTTTGCTAATGAAAATGGTCGAATAGCTTCGAATAACTGTATCCCTTTTTTATGCTCAATAGAATCGCTTTTTGCTAAGCTAAACCCCATTTTCCCAACCTGCCAAGTTAATTGTTCGAAAAATAAATCTTCGGTATCAGGTAAAGCTAATTCCTGAATTTCCTTAAGCGTTTTAATGAAGTTAGCAAACTTCCCCACTAAGTATGACTGTTTCAAATATTCGAAAAGAACCCAAGAGAGACTCCTTTTAGGCCACAGTAAATCCGCCTCAATATTTATTTCATCACCCGTCAATTCTTCTGTCATTATACAGGGAGACAGTGCTTCATCAAGCTCTGATTTGGCCATAATATAAGCCTCTTTTAACTTTCCAGACTTTCTAAGTTCAGTAACCTCCTTAAATGACATAGCTTAAAATTTAGAAATTAACTCGTTTAATTCAGGAAAACTTGAAGTATTGAGAACCTTAACCACAGCTTTAGTGAATTGCATATTTTTATTAAAATAAAACTGCATATAACCAAACTGTTCTTTTGATTTAAAGTTATACTTAATAAAATACTGCGGTATAAATTCCACTATATTAGTTATTTCAATATCAACACCTTGCATAGCCAAACAAACATTTTTATAAAGCTTATCGGCACTCTCACTCGTTGGAGTATAGTTTACTTCAAAATCTGATTGCAAACTCTTATTAAAAATACTTAGCAAGTGGTCTATATCTTCTTTGTCACTGTTTACTACCGTAAATGGATTAAAGATTCCGTTTTTCCCATGTGTTCCTTGTACTCTGAACTCAACACCCTGGTACAATAGATAATAAATTTCCAACCATTCTTGCGAAACAACTTTAACAAGTTCAAAAGGGGTGTCTTTCAAGTCATTTAATACTTGGTTATACTTCAGCACCTTACATGGATGGCCTCCTTCCGAGTGAAAAGCAGAAATCAGGTTATTTGGAAATTGAAAAGCATCCTTTGGATATGCATTAATTATACCTGTCTCCTCAAATTTTATCTTCCCAAAAACATCAAAATTTGGAGCATGAATACTGTAGCATACTTTTTCCGCCCTAGTTATTGCGGTATAAGACCACCTTAAACAATCATCATTCAAGCCAACCCTACTCCTAAAGTCTACAAAAACAGTATCCCATTCACTTCCTTGAGCTTTGTGGCATGTGATCGCATAACCATACTTCACTTTCAATGCATTAAAATAAGGATCTACTTTAAGGGCAGCCTTAAACTCCACAGAACCTTCTGAAAAGGATGGCATCCCTTGCTCCTTTCTTAATTTCTGCTTTTCCTTAAAACGCATTACAAAGTTTATATATAAGGCTTTAAGCTCTGTTACACTAAGTGAGCTTGCTCCACTATTTAGAAATGAGTCTATAATTTTACAATTTATAGTCCCTTTATAATGTGGCACCTGAACTTGAACATCTCTAAAAGCAAGAGAAACGTTTTTTCGAGTTTGTTGCTGACCATCATTTACCCAAACAGGGGCAGATAGTGTTTCTAATTTGTTAGAAACTCCAACAACTTCCATCATATCTCCATTGAATAAATCTATTTCATAAGTATGGTAGTTGTTATTGTTCAATATTAAAATATCACCTTTTGTTATTTCCTCTTGATTAGGGAAAACCTTTTCTCTAATGGCCAAATTGTTTGAAAAAGCTTGATTATTTGAGTACGATAGAATAACACTATCTCCTATCTTAGGTTTTGGAAACAAACTCACATACTTTGAAGGTCCCATTTCATCAGCCAAATGCAGAAACTCTGAGTCGTCAAAATCAAAACTTAGTGTATTCCTTTGACTCTCCTCTAACACTTCCCTAATCTTGATGGAGTTGCTAAATATCAAATTCTCTCTTTCTTGCCTAAAAACACCAGTCATTTCAATCTCTTGTGTAGGAAGACCTATCGCTCTAAAAAAAGAGGCATCTAAGGCTAAAGATTTATTATCGGTAACGGGAGGTAATTGTGCAGGATCTCCTACAAATATTATTTTATTATTCGTGTTGTGAATATTGGCATAAGTCAACAAATCATCCAATAATTTTCCAGTGCCAAAAGTAAAGAGTTCGTGCTGACTTCGCATATTGGATATCATAGATGCCTCGTCAACTATAATAACCCTGTTTGTAATTGCTTTTTCAGCTATTGGGAAATAAAAATGAAATGACTTATTAGCCACATCTTCATTTTCTACCTCTATCGGAATAAGCTTGTCGAAGTTATAAATGCCTCGATGGATAGTAGTCCCCTTAAGTGTTTTATCTCGCAACACCTTTGCCGCTCTTCCTGTTGGTGCTATTACTTCAACTTCTTTTTCATCAGATTCTAAATAATCTATCAGGCACTTCAGAATGGTAGTTTTACCGCTACCAGCATAACCCTTTAAGATAAATATTTTGTCAGAACCACCTAAAAATGACTCCAAATTAGTTAAAGCCGTTTCCTGATCCAGACTTAAGTTGAAACCCTTAATGTAGTTGAATATTTTCATGCCTTGTTTTAATCTTGATACAAATATCTGCAACAGATGTGCAGTCTTCCTGCACAGTAAAACGACGTCATTAGGACTCTAATCCCGAAAAGATCAATGGTAATATGGCAAGCTATTCTTTTAAAGCCTTTTAGTTCTTACCTTAATTCAGAAACCAAAATGAAAATCTATGGCTCTCTATTTAGCATTACATTTGAATAACGTCACAACATACTTAGCAACGTATACATTAGAAATCAGTCCAGAACCGTATTCGTTTTTCAACTGCTTTGTCATACCTTAAAAGCTGCAATAGTTATTTTAAAAACTCATGATTTTCAAATTCGCTTTGTTCCATTTATCTATTTTAGATAAAAGCATATAGATTGAAATCAAATAACTACGAAAACAATAATTCAATTACTTCAAGTATTTCCTCAATGTTTTTAATGTTAACGTATCCATTATCTCCACCGTGACCTGCTTTCGTGTTTCTTATACTATTTAGATAACCCCAATGTTTCAAAAAAGAGGTGTTTTGATTAAAACTAAAAGCTAAAACGAATGAGACCTTAGCGAGCGTTTGTATTGAAATTTCAGTCGCTTTAACTTCATCAAATACTTCGAAGTAATCCCCATCAAAGCGGTCTCTCTTAAAAGTAAGCTTCCAAATCAAATTTCCCGTTGAATTATCTACAACACGAACCCTAGAATTGCCTACATAGCACTCGGTCTTGGATACATACTTAAAATTCTCCTCCTGACTAACATAGTCCTCTACAATTTGGAAGTATGTTAGAAAAGCTAGGTTTAAATATTTTTCATCTATAGTTACCTTATTAAGTAACTGTTCGGCTATCTCAAAAGAGGCCTTTGTCCTGTCATAAAAATTCTGGTATTCTACAAACCTATGAGATCGATCATTTAGAATAAATTGTAAGCACTTTTTGTGAATTTTAGCTACCCGTCTCAAAAACTTAAGGCTGAGTGACTTTTTAATAGTAATAAGCAATTCATCATAATTTTCTTTTGAAAACGTATCATTTTGGGTGTATTCAGGGCTCTCCTTAATATAATAACCATTGGCCCCTAACTCAAGCAGCTTCTCTATATTCCAAACTTTATTAGATGCTGTAAAAATAACAACTTGAATTCCACTATTAATATCCTTAATCTTACGAAGGATTTTCGTGCCTGTTAAATCAGATAAATCATTTACTTCATTTGCTCTATCTTCCTCCTTTAGTAACCTAAGATCAAGGAACACAACGTCATAATCAGCAAAACGCTCAAACTTCATAGCTTCATCAAATGTCTTAATTACATCAAGCGTTGTTTTTTGACCAATCCTAACAATCTTATTCTTTATAATGTAACCAAGTATCTCACTCCATCCTGAATCTGAATTATCATCGATAAGCAATGCTTTACAGGCTTGTTTACATAGGCCAATGTTCGTACTTGCATTTGGGCCTATATCATTATTTGTTAGTGAATCTTTATATTTAAAATACAAAGAGGACGGTTTCTCTTTTTTTAAGCTATATCCAGCAAATTTCGCCAAACGAAATGCCCCCCAATCATTTGCTAATTGATGACCTAGGTCTTTGGTATTCTGTATATTGAGGCTTGGGATGACAGTTGCTAAAAGAGTTTGTTCATCAAGAAGCGATAAAGGCTTTGCAATATAATCCTCTAAAGAAAAGGCAGATAATAAATAAGACCCTTTCGTGAAAAGTAGAAGGCCAGACTTTTCTTTATGATTTTTGATTTGGTTAGATAGAATATCCTCCTTAGAGTCGTCAGTGATAAATAATATTGGTAGCAAACACCCCTCCTTTAGTTCTTTAGTCAACCTAATGTGTAATCCTATGTAAAGCCCCATGAATTCCGCATCTTCATTCCCTAACCTCACAGAAATTATCAATACCTTAACCGCACTTAAAAGATGTTTATTGCTAATAAGCCACTGATGAATATCTTCATCTTTTGATTGATTGTTATATTCAAGCTTATCACATTTTAATCGTGCTGAAATGCCTGAAGAAGCATGTTCTATAACAAGGATATTATTCATCATATTTACTTTTTACATTTTTTACCATAGAGGTAATTACACTTCTCATTAATTGAGCAGTAGTTTCTTTTGAGTTATGCTTATCCTCAAAATCAGAAAAGTCATCAGCTGCATCACTTAAATATACGAGTTCTATTAGATCTTTATATTCAATACTGCCACTTGGAAATGCTACTTCGTAATTGAAATTTTCCTTATAATTAAGTAAAGTTCCATTTATTAGTCTATCCTGAATTATTGACGCCTTTTCAACCTCATAATTTTGACCCAAAGAAAGATGCCTTAAATTAACTTTATTGGTGGAGACGAAACGTTCAACTAAAATTACCAAATTATTATAAAACCTATCTTTCTTAATTTCCCTGATAGATTCGCCTTCAAAAACAGTAGCGGTAAATCCGTTACTAAAGACACAAAAGGGTATTTCCCTACTCTTAGCCAATGCAACCAATCTTTCTTTGTCTTCTTTAGCATCTAACGAATCATGTATTAAAATGCATGATGCATTTGCTATTACAATTTGAATGTCCTTAGTCGGAACGGTTTGGAGCCATGTAACATGGTTTGAAAATGACTGCAAGGTTGAGGTATAGTCAATCTTATAGTTTTTCGACATCTGCTCATATTTATTATCATCAATCAGGTATATCATTATTTAAGCATAAAAAGTTAAGACATGAGTAAATCCTTCAATCAAAGAGTCATCTATTTTCTCTTTAACAATTCTGTCAGAATTAATATCAAATAATATATTTATCTTATTAATTGAATTGTCCGTTGACTTAGAAATTATTGACCAATCACAAATACCAAAGAATGCCTTCTCAGCTTCTAGTAAATCTCCTTGAAAAAGTTCGTTTTTCTCCAAAGGTTTATTACATTCTGAGCCAACATGAACTATTTTAATAATTCTTTTCCTCCCTTCTGCATCCGCCTTACGCTGAAACTCCACTTTAATTTTATTGCCATTATCAAAACGTTGTTTAATGGCTTTAAAAATGTAAGAAATACCAACTTGTAATGCATCGACATTTGTATAAAAACTAGCTTTATTTAAATTAATTAATTCTATATCAAATGACAGATACTTTGAGGCTAAGTTTTCGGCCAATTTATTTTTAAAAATATATTCTAGTTCCGGAGCTTTTATTTCAATACTTTTTTTGAAAGGAGTAATAAAACTTGTTTCAAAATTTTCACTTTTAATTGGATGCGTGTTAGGGTTTACTTTTAACCAACTTAACAGTTCGGGAGATCGCCAATTTAGGTTGTACTGAACTTTGTTAAACCACCATTTTTTACTAGGATCGCCAAAAGCAAACTGTTCGATTCTTTTATAAAGGCGACCTGGAATAACAAATTGAGAAGACAACTGGTTAAATTCTTTTTTTGCAATATCTAATACTGTTAAGTAATTAAAAACTGAATCTGCTTTGTCATAATCGTGGGTAAGAAACTTCAATCCTTCACTTGATCTAAAACTTAATAAAAAACGAGTCACATCTATTGGTTTGTGCTTGGACAAGTCAATTTCCGCTTGCTTTCCTTCGTGATTGTCCAAAAATTCTTCATGAGGCAAGCTTTTACCCTTATCTATTATGATCTTTCTTTTTAACTTGACATCTCCCTTTTGAGAACCCTTTGGATTAATATAGACAATGATTCCATTTTCCATTTCCCCTGAAATCTCTGTTTCATTTAAATCTATATCATAAGTTCCAATAGTAGTCTTTTCCTCAACTTTGGTTCCAACCAAAACATCAAACCTCTCCTTCAACTTCAGATACAATGCATTTTCTCCACCCTTTACCATTTTCAAGTAATCCAGTTTACCTGAAATAATACTTGTCATCTCAGGTCTGCCTTTCCTCGCGGCTTCTTTGTCTTTTAGATATTGCTCTAGAAAAAAACCATAAGCTCTACCATAACCATATCTTTCCCAATAGTATAACCACAGCCTGATTTGCTTAATATACCTCTTCTGCACATTCACATTCTCATTTACCAATAAACCAGTTACTTCTTTACGATAACCATCCTTTTGTAAACGGGTTTTACTTTCTTTTATATGAAAGCCTTGCTCAGCTATAATTCTATGAAGCTCTTTAAGAAAGTCTCCTTCTTTTTGATAAACATTATGCATGGAGCTAAAGGTGATATCATCTGCATATCTTGAATACTTCAGACCAAAACGCTTTGCAACCGCAGATAGTAAATAATCAAGCCTCTGACAAATAACGTTTGTTAAGACAGGTGATGTTGGAGCACCTTGAGGCAGCACGTTCCTTTTAACTTTAATCCATTCGCCTTCTGCACTTTTCCGCTCAACCTCCATATCTGTGCAACATATCGAAGCAATCATATTAGCCAAAGATAAACGTGAGATTACAAGTCGATTTATCTCCTTTAAATTGGCGGAGGTCCCAACACATCTATTAACATCCTCTAAAATAATTTCATCTACTAGACGAGTATATTCCCTAAGTTTTGCTTGAGCTGCACTTAACTTTTCTTTATCCTTGTTAAAGAAGTATTGAAGGATATTTGTTTCTGGTCTTATTAAATGAGCTGTGAGACGTTCTTTATATTTTTTATAGTTACCTTTTTTATCATCAACAAAGAATAGTGAGTTTCCTTCAATTTTATAAAAAATCTGTTCCCCTTTTTCTGTAATATATTTTCTTATTCCTGTTTTTCGCTTTGGCGTTTGTTCTTTAAAACTGGTAGCAACATCGATAAGGTTAAAAGGTTTTAATTGCAAACACTTCCATACCCTAGCCTGATCTATCGCAGAGAAGAAGTCCTTTAGATCTATATTATACACATATCTGCTACCTACATGCAATTTAGCATTATCCACAATGGACTTATCTCTAACAAATCCCATTGCTCCCTTATGAGGGTCAAAAACGCATTGCAAGACAAAACTCAGAGTACTTTGCAAAGACTTCAAGCCGTTAACTGGAGTATGTATACTACGCTCTCCTCCCGATTTTTTCTTTATCTTAAATTCAGAATAACGCTTTCCCCCGTGTTTCGGGTTGGCATACCAGGTTAGCTGCTTTAGTTCAAATGGAACAGATTTAGTACCGTAAACAAAAGGCTTTGCTAAATTTAATAAGTCTAGCAAATCTTCTCTAGATTGCATTTTTGCAAAGCCATCCTTAATTCCCTTGATATGTATTGGATCTAGTTTCATAATTGTAATAATAGTCCAATGAAACCTGCTGCGTTATTCTTTGTTTATGAAGAAACACTCCCCATTTTAATAATAATAATATTTCATAAAAATTAATTAGAACTCATCTCAATTTCCTAAGTATCTAACTTAAACTGAGTAACTAACAATAACCAAGAAACATTCATCCCAGATTAATCCGGAACACCAACCGATTTGAAACTATCCGAAGAGAGCTTCCAGTTGGCACAATTCAATATCGTGCAGCAGGTTTTCAAAGAACAATATGCAAAGTAATACTTCAACTGTGCAGTACAACTGCACGAAAATAATTGTTTCCTCTTAACTTTGTGTCCTATGAGACACAGTTAATTGTAATGCAAACTAAAACACTAGCTATGCAGCCAATCTGCACAGCAGTAAAATAGACTATGGCTACTAATAAAAATGCTCTTATTCGCTACAAAGTACTTGATAACTGCTTCAGGAATCCTGGGAAAAAGTACTTTATAGATGATTTAATAGCTGAATGTGAGAGTATCCTTTTAGAAAGGGATCCTAAATCGAATGGCATCAGTCGCAGACAGATATTCGATGATATTTCTTTTATGGAAAGTGAGGAAGGTTGGAGCATAGAACTAAATAAGCTTCGTGATGGGAAAAAAGTTTATTACACATATGTAGACAGCTCTTTTTCTATAAACAATATGCCGCTCAATGAGATTGAAATCAACCAGTTGAAATCTGCGGTTGATATTCTGACACAATTCAAAGGAATGCCTCAATTTGAATGGATTCATGAACTAGTACCCAAACTACAACAGGGTATATCTCCTGAACAAACTTCTCCTACTATTATAGAATTTGACAATAACCATTATCTCAAAGGTATTGAGTACTTGGGAACATTGCATAATGCCATTTTCTATAAAAAAGTACTTTCCATCAGTTATCAGCCTTTTGAGAATGAATTACCTTTTGACATAATTATTCACCCCTACTTTTTAAAACAATATAATAATCGCTGGTTCTTATTTGGATATAACCCTGAAAGACAAATATATAATTGGAATCTAGCCATTGACCGTATTTCTTCTATTGTCGAAACAAAATCTAAATACCACGAAAATACTAAAATCAACTGGTCAGAATATTTTGACGACATAATCGGTGTAACTAAGCCAGTTGAAGGGCTCCTAGAAAATGTTATTCTACATTTTACTGGAAAAACTGGAAAGTACATGGAAACAAAACCCATACATGGCTCACAAAAATCTAGTTGGCTAGAAAACCAAACACTTGAAGTGAGGCTAGAAGTCATTATAAATTATGAACTGGAAAGATTAATTCTGTCCTACGCAGACAGCGTTGTTGTCATTCAACCAGAGAGTCTCGCCCAAACTGTCAAAGAAAGATTAAAAGCAGCTGTGACCTTATATTAATTATCACTACACTTAGTAGTTTACAGGAATCCGCTATCTCCTTTCAAATATATAAAAGGGCTTTTGATTACTTTTTCCTACCTAATTAAAGCTTAAAACCGTCTATTTCTATAAGAATATCTTTTGATAATTTGGGGAAATGATACAAGCCTTTCTCATCCCAAGAGGAAGTTCCACTAAGTTTCCCTTTGCCTAAAAACTCCTCGAGTAAGTTGTCATGGTTATAAACATACCAATGATTTTCGTAAGGAAAACAGATGTACAAATCCTTACCCAGATACTTCTTATCAAAAGTCAGTCTACCTTTTAACTGTACCTTGAGATACTTATCTTCGTCAATATGTTGTGCTATGAAATCAGCATTCGCCCAATCATCGTTGAGCTTAATTGTCGCAAATCCATAATCAGCCAAAATAGCTGAAACCTTCTGAAAGTTATAGGTTTCTTTTTGTCGAGGGTTAAGCGATTGATACTCTACCTTCGGTAATTGATTTAATTTCATAGGATTCTGGTTAATTTGAATTAACCCTAAATTAACCCAAATTAATTTAGGTTAATTCTTCCTAACGAAGGATTTAATTCATTCCGTTAGTACGCTAATACTTCAAATTAATTTGCAATCAGCCTAGCATAAACCTTTTCTACTTTCTCTAAAAAGGTTTCTCGTAAATTAGCAGGTTCCATGACCTCTATATCCTCTATATGCTCCATCACTTTTGCCCAAAACTCTAAATTAGGTACAATACTTAACTGAAAAATCATGTACTCATCCTGCTCTTCAACCAGAAGTTGGGAACGATGCCATGGCTTGGTATTTACATAGTGAGCTCTTGGCTTGCCTACTTTTAGAACAATAACTTCTTTCTCAACATCTACAGGCACTGAGACCCCTATAACATCTTTAAAATGTCGGACTGCGTCAAAGCCACTTTCTCCTGCTAATGATACACTACTCAACCGTTCATTAATTATCCTGTCTAATGGGAAGTTTTGATAGCTCTCTTTCTCCTTATCAAAAGCCATTAATGTCCATCGATTATTATACTCTTTCAGCAGTACTGGCACAATGGTTTTGCTAACTAATTCCCATTCGAAATACTTGTAATCAATATCAATTACACGCTTCTCTACAATGTAGCGGTAGAACTTATCAAGCTTTTCAATATTCTTGAGCTCTACCTTCTCATACTGTATATAAGGGTTTTCTTCTAATTCAGGATTTCGAACCATTTGCTCAAAGTAAATAAGAAGCTTATCCACTTGATCTCTTGGTAAACTGTCACGCGAAAATTGTCTGAGATAAGCAAGTATTTCATTAAAGTTCGCAGTATCCACACCTTCCAAGCTCTCTAATAATGAAAATGGTTTCTTATAACAGTATTTAACAAACCTATGCCCAGGGATTTCAGCACCGAGATTTCGTAACTCTTGTATATCAAGTGCTACTAAACGTTCATTTGTACTAAACCCTAAACTAACCAACTCCGCAGCTAATTCACTCCCACTATAACTATTCATAGAGCGTAAGAGCTTATGAATAGCGAATAGGCGATTCAATTTAACAACACTACTTCCTTTTTTTGACATTTTGCTTTATCAACTACGATATAAATGTAGTTGATGGTTGTGCCAACTCCAAATACAGCCCAATTTTGTATCAAGAAAAACGCAAAAACTATGGTAAAGACAACGACAAGCTCTAATATCTTTAAATGCCTCGACATTCAACCAACCACATGCCAAGCAAAGGCTTTGTACGAGATTGAAAACTTCTTGGATAATAAGGAAGACCAAGTTTTTATATTGAAAGGTTCTGCAGGAACTGGTAAAACTACCTTGACCAAAGCTTTGGTAGACTACCTTTCCGAGAAAAACAAGCCTTTTCATCTACTATCCCCCACAGCTAAAGCAGCCTCTATTTTGAGCGATAAGACAAACCACATGGCTCATACCATCCATCATTTAATTTATACCCCTGAAACTTTAGATGATGGAAGGGTAAAATTCAACTTTAAAGAAAATGAGTCTGATACTCCTACAATTTTTATAGTGGACGAAGCTTCCATGATACCCGCCCTAAATCCATCAACTGGTGAATATATTTCACAAAACCCTCTGTTACTAGATCTACTAAAGTTTGTGTTTAACGGAAACAAGTATAATCAAATAATTTTCTTGGGGGACAGCTATCAACTTCAACCTATTCATGAAAAGAGCTCTATGGCTCTTTCTAAGAAAGCCTTAAGAGAGAATTTTAAGCTGAAATGCCAAGAAATAGAATTAAACGAAGTGGTAAGGCAAGCTTCAGACTCACCCGTACTAAGTTTGGCCCTAGAAATAAAACGAGCTAAAGATTATGCTCAAAGTGTTTACAGCATTAAACCTGAGAGACTTAGAAACGAAGACCTAGCCATTGATTACTTCATGACCTTTTTTGATGTCGAAGAGCTAAATGAAGTCATGCTGATTGCTAAAACAAACGAACAAGTTGAAAGATACAATCAACTTATTAGAAAGCGTCTAGGCTTTTATCAAACACTGGAGGTTGGTGAAGTGGTAATGCTTCGAAATAATATCCAAAAAGACCAACAAACTTTTGTAAATGGAGATATAGGATTAATAAAATCTTTAAGCTCGAATACTGAAGAAATTGCAGGCATAAGATTCAAAGATGCTACCATTCAATTTGAAAATTCAGGAGAGAAGACCTTAGTAAAAACGAAAATATTCTTAGATTCACTTTTAAACAATACAGCAAGCATTGATAGCCAAAGCCTTAAAAATTTAAAGCACAATAGAATGAAACACAATGGTACTTTTCGACAATCGGAAAGAGTAAATGACGACCCTTATATGAACGCTATGAAGCTTAGCTATGCCTACGCTATGACCTGTAACAAGGCACAGGGTAGTGAGTGGAGTCGTGTTCTTTTTACATCAGAAAAACTGCACCCCTATGACCACCCTTGGCTCTATACTGCCGTAACAAGGGCAAAAAATGAAGTATTAACTTGGAGGTTTTAATTATATACAATGGCACATTTAAATTATTTCGGAGTAAAGAATTTTAGGATTTTTAATGACATGTGTCGTTTTAATCTAAAACCCATTACAATATTAATTGGAGAAAATAGTAGTGGAAAAAGTAGTTTAACTAAAGCCATTCTAACACTTAAAGAAAGCTTTTCAGGCATTAAACGAGACTTTGATGAAGGCATAAATACTTACTCCATAGAGGAGCTAGACATTCCAAACCAACTACATCTTGGTAATTTCGGAAAAATAAAAAATAGAAACTCAGAAAGTGATATATTCATTTTTGAACTACCTTTTAAATTTATCTCACAATTCCATCACTGTATTCTGAGAATTAATTATAAATTAAATAACAATTCCATACAAAATGCTAGCTTAATTTCATTCCAAATAGTTGAACCTACCACTAACGAAAATCATTTACATTATGACCTCGCTAAAGGTGAACTTAGAATTTGCTATACCAAATTATTAGACTTTTTTAAAAGTGAAATTCCAAAATATCTTGAGCTTGAAAGGCTTCAAAGTAACAAAGAAAATCTAATTGAACCTTTCATGTTTGATGGTGTAGCACAAGAACATCTATTCACGGAAGAGTTAAAAAAAAACCTTAGTCTTCTAGAGAAAGACATTTTGGAACTTAAGGTTTTCTATGACCGACTAGCTCCCACGGCTTGGCATGCAGAGTACATTGACAGTTTTAAATCTAGTTCTATTTATCGAGCTAGAATTCTTTCTGACTCATTAAACTTTCATGATAAACTGCCCTTATTTAACTATTGCTTTCTATTTCATGGAGAAAGAGCGGACCAGATGAAAGATAACTTCCTTCTTAGCGACACAGAAAGAGAACAAATAATCCTTAAAAACAATATTTTTTGGAATAAAATTAATTTGCCGTTTTCTGATTTTTATAAAAAGTTGCGTGGAATAGAAATAAAAATTTTGGAGGACTTTATTTTCAAGGAGGAAGATAGAACATTTTCTGAATTCACGTCTTTTACAAGCATGAGTAAAGGCATTGCCTTTAAAAGCAACTTTTTTAAAACTACCTTTCTAGAAAAACTATGTGAATATATTCCAGAAATTTTAGAGGTTTATGAGGTAGAGGAATATGGAATAAAATCATTTGAAAACTCTAATTTATTACTAAAACCGAAAACTAATTCTGCATTTCAAAAGGCTGACATTTTTTTTGACAAATATTTTTTTCAAAGCATAACAAATGGGTTCAGTACCCTTTCTTCCATTTTTAAGAGTATTGAATATATACCTTCAGTAAGATATCAGGTTGAGCGAATTATAATCAATAATTCTAACTCTTTCTTGCAAGAATTACTCGTTCAAATTCATAAAACACAGCTTTCTAAAGATGCCATTACATTTATCAATAAATATTTAGAACTCTTTAATGTTGCAAATGAAATTCAAATCGAAATATCTGAAGACAGCAGCACTTCAAAAATAATCTTTTTAAAAAATGGGCTTAAAGAGGAGCTAGCAGATTTGGGTTATGGTATTTCTCAAATAGTTCCAATTATTTTAAAAATGGGCTTATTAATAACAAATAACGCTGCCAATCCTAAATATGGTGACCCCTTTGGGAATTCTTCAATTGTTATTATTGAAGAACCTGAAACTAACCTACATCCAGCTTTACAATCAAAACTTGCAGAAATGATTATTGAATGTTATCAAACAGACAATATTCAAATAATAGTGGAGACTCACAGTGAATACTTTATAAGGAAAATGCAATATCTTATTGCTAAAAAGGCATTCAAAGCTGAAGATGCCATTATCTATAATTTTAGAAAATTTAATAATGACGAAACAGAAAGTAATGCCGTTAAGCCCATTAAGTTTAACAAAGATGGTAGCCTCTCAGAGAACTTCTACCCCGGTTTCTTTGATGAAGCATCTAGCCTAGAATTGGAGTTATTAAAAATAAAGAGAGGCAATTCAAATTTAAACTAGTATGCTAGTATACCTCAATTATCAATTCCTCGAAAATTTCTTATTGCTAAGCGATGATAGTGATGAACATTATATCCTTAAAAAATTCATTTGTGACCAAAGCAGTGCGAATAAGCTAATTCTAGACTTTGATCCAATCGATTTATATGATGACCCTGAAAAGCGGGTAATAGCTCGTCAAATAGCACAAAGACTATCCTCATTTACCATAGATTTAACTTTCACAAAAAGCTTTAATAATAAAGACTTCTATGAATCAGCCATACCAAAGCTTTTTTTCATGGAAGAAGAGGAAACTAACCCTTCAACTTGGGGCTGCTTTACTATTTCTTCAAGTAAATATTACCAAGCCTCACTAATCTTGTTAAAAGATGAAAAAAGACTTGACACTAGCCAACGGGACTGGTCTTTACTTTCAGACTATCAAATACCATTGAATGCCATGATAATTTCAGATAATTATCTCTTCTCAAATGATGTAAACTTTGAAAACCTGAAAAGTATATTTAAGAATCTAATGCCCAGCAAACTAAAAACAACCTTTGATCTTACTTTTATAGGCTTCGACCCTAAGAAGCAGTTCAAGAGTATTAATGATTTACATAAAAAGCTGTCAAGTTACTTCGCGGAAAACTTTAATTACAAGGTAAACTTGTCAATTATAAGAGAAGATAACCACGAACGAGCCATTTACACGAACTATTACAGAATTAACAGTCATAATGGATTTGGATTATTTAAAAACAGAAATATTAAATCTAAGGATGAACTTACTCTACAATATACACCTATTGGTGCTCATTCTCGTAGTTCTTCTCCTTACGAAAACTACAAATCTGAACTAGAAAAGATTGCTAAGAAAACTAGAGTTGAAAGAATGAAAGATAGGGAGAGTGGCACAAAAAAGAATAGACTACTAAGTCAACCATAACCCATCAAAAATGAAACACTTCTTCTTAACTACTGCTCTACTCTTAATCTTTGGCTATGTCAATGCTCAAGACGATATAGGTGCCATAAAAACGAAAGAAGGATTCCTAATTTATAATAATTCGGAAACCCCTTTCACCATGAACCTTGTAGGAGATATTAATTTATCTAATTACCCAAGAGTAGGTATCAATGGTAATTTATTTGAGTACGTGACTGGTCAAAGTCAAGATTTCGGAAAAGAGAATAAAGAGATACTAATAAACTACATGAAATGGGAGAGTGATTATCTGGCCGAAACATTCAACCAGGCAATTAATATCCAGAATGCATTCACAAATAAAAATGGACTTCTTATAAACTTATGGAACATTGTAAATCCAACATTAGCAAAAGATGATAGCCAAAACGAAAAACAGTTTTATGCCGATTTCTGTAAAGGAGAAAAGATCTATCGACTTTCTTTTTTGAGCTTTAAGGGCTCAGACAAAGAAGCAGAAAAAAGCCTAATGGAAATAATTAATAACATACGCTTTTACAGTAAAAGGATTGATGTAACTGAATTGTCAAAATCTATTTCTTCAAATCATGCAGAAGGAAAATACTAAAACTCGAAAATGCATGAGACTACTCACTAAATCCCGTTTTAAACTAGGCTTAGAATGTCCAAATAAACTTTATTATACCAAAAAGAAGGAATACGCTAATCAGAAAAATGACAACCCATTTTTGGAGGCCTTGGCTTCTGGAGGTTTTCAAGTGGAGGAATTGGCGAAACTACATTATCCTGATGGTATTTTGATTGAGGATAAAAAGTCACATAGTTCGTATGATTATGAAGAAAAGGTAGAAGCGACCAACAAACTTCTCCAACGTGTAGATGTAGTCATTTTTGAAGCTGCTTTTCTGTTCGATAACTTATTTATTAGAGTTGATATTTTAGAAAAAAAAGGAAAACAAATCAACCTCATTGAAGTCAAATCTAAATCTTTTAATTCTTCTGATTGTGAATTTGAGTTTGTTGGCAAAAAAGGTGGATTAGATACTTCCTGGGCACCCTATTTATTCGATGTAGCTTTCCAGAAGTATGTAATAGAGAAAGCATTTCCTGAATTTAAAGTAATACCATTTCTAATGTTAGCCGATAAGGACAAAACCACCTCCTTAGATGGTTTAAATCAACTATTTAGAATTACTAAATCTTCTGACAATCGTACTGGTGTAGAACCTAGGTTGTTTAAACTCAACAAGCCTGAGGAAGAATCTGTTTTATCTACAGTTAATGTTTCAAGCCTTATAGAAGGTATCGAATCTGGGAACCACAGAATTATAAAGGATTGTGCTTTTGAAGATTCCATTAAGTTTTTTGCAAAGGCGTATCAGGACGACCGTTTTTTTGATCACGATTTAAATTTTCAGGCATGTAAAGCCTGTGAATTTAAAACTAAGGAAGACATCGAAAACTTACGGTCTGGGTTTAAAGAATGTTTTGCGAAAAAGATGGATTGGAATAAAGCTGATTTTAAAAAGCCACATGCATTTGAAATCTGGAACTTGCATTATACGAAACGAAATAAACTTCAAGAATTAGGTCTTTTGAAACTGGAAGATATTGATGACGAACTATTAAGACCTAAAACAGAATCTAAACTAATTTTAAATGGGATGTCGTCCTATGAAAGACAACTTATTCAAAAGCACAAAGCTGTTGATAATGACCTTGAACCTGAGGTGTTAAAAGATTCTCTAAAGGCAGAAATAGATTCTTGGACTTTCCCATTAAACTTTATCGATTTTGAGGCATCCACTTCTGCTTTACCTTTTTATGCAGGACAGAAGCCTTATGAGAAAGTTGTTTTCCAATTCTCACATCATATTTACCATGAGAACGGAAAAATAGAACACGCCAATGAGTATATAAATTTAGATGCTGGAGTGTTTCCAAACTTCGAGTTTGTCAGAGAACTAAAAATGGCATTAGAGCAAAATACTGGAACTGTTTTTCAATTCTCACCCTATGAGAATTCTACACTTAATCAACTGAAAATTCAACTAGATCAATCTAATGAAACTGACAAAAATGAGTTAATTACATTCATCAAATCATTGACTACTCCGCCCAAAAGTAAAGATTATAAAGATGAAATATGGGAGCCTTCGAGAGGTATGATAGATTTATGCGAGGTTATTAAGGCTTACTACTATAACCCACTTACAAAAGGCAGCAATTCCATTAAAGCCATTTTACCAGCGATTCTCGAAACCAGCCAATTTATAAAAACCAAATACTCCAAACCTATAAGTGATATTGAGATGAATTCTTTTAACTTCTCTTCAGAAAAGGTGTGGCTTACAATAGAGGATGGTAAAGTCGTAGACCCTTATAAGTCATTGGAGAAACCATTTCAGGATTGGGATGAGGACTTTGAAAGAGTAAGTGATATTGAAGATATTAATAATGGCGGTGCGGCAATGACCGCCTACGGTTTAACACAATATACAGACATGTCAGATGAAGAACGAGAAAAAATCAAATCAGCATTATTAAAATACTGTGAATTAGACACTCTAGCTATGGTGATGGTTTATGAGCACTTAAGGGAAACCATAAGCTAAGAAATTCAAAAAAAATAGCCAACTATCCTTGGAAAAATTGGTTACTTTGAACTAAATAGATAACAATCAGATTTTATATCAACGAATGACTTTAGACCACTCAGAAATAACAAAATTCACATTCTCAGGACATGACTCCTTTCAGTGTAGGCAACTTTGGCTTAAGAAGGGCTTCGACTATGTAGTAGACAATCGAGCTTTTAATGACGCAGAAGCTGTGGTTAAGCTAGGCGTTGGGAAAAACATGGTTTCTTCAATTCGTTTTTGGCTGAAAGCTTTCAATATCATTGACATAAAAGATAATCCTACTGAATTCGGACAACGCCTTTTTAATGATGAGACTGGCTATGACCCGTTTTTAGAGGATGAAGCTAGTTTATGGCTTCTACATTATCAACTTGTTAAAAATCGTTTTGCCTCTATCTACAGCATCATTTTCAATGAGTTTAGAAAAGAGAAGCTTTTCTTTAACAAAGAAACCTTTGTTAACTACCTTAAAAGAATTGCAGAGAGTAACCCTGACTTAAATTTGAATGAAAATACAGTAGCGAAAGACTTTATTGTTTTTGCTAACCTTTATAAAAATGACATTCAGAGTAAAAATATAGAGGATAGTTATTCGGGAATACTTTCGGAAATAGAACTTTTAAAAACTACGGGAAAAGGCAAGGAAGAGCAATTCTGCGTTGAAAACAATGAAAGAGATAACCTTTCCGAAGCCGTTGTTTTATATGCCATACTTGATAACCCAAATTATGGAAAATCTATCAGCTTAAATTCTTTAGAGTTTGACCTCGATAGCCCAGGCTCCATTTTCTCACTAAATCGTTCTGGCCTACTTCTAAAGATAGCCGAAATAGTTAACGAGAATAAAGATATTACATTTACAGACCAAGCGGGAATTAAGGAATTACAATTCAAAAACAAATCCGACGCTTACTCAATTTTAGACAAATACTATGGCAAATAATTTCACTACATCGGTTAATATCATAAGAGATTCTGATAGGGATTTTAATTATATTCCTACTCCCAATGCTAGACAGGTTGTTAGCCAAATCGTAAATGATTTTAAAATAGGGATACGTTCCTTTAATGTCGTCGGGACATACGGTACAGGAAAGTCCTCTTTCCTATTGGCTTTTGAACAGAGTCTGAGGGGAACAAAACGTTATTTCGACCCCAATTTCATTACAGATCCTCAAGTTGACTTCATAAAAATCATCGGCTCTTACACTTCAATCATTGAGGAGTTTGCGGATATTTTTGAAGTCCAAACCACTAAAAACAAACAGGAAAATATCCTTTCCGAAATATTCAATAGATACCATTTTATTGAAAAGAGTAATAAGGTTTTATTTATCTTGATTGATGAGTTCGGTAAGTTTTTGGAATATGCCAGTAAAAACAACCCTGAATATGAACTATATTTTATTCAACAACTTGCCGAATTTTGTAACAATCCAAAGCATAACATTGTATTAATCACAACACTTCACCAAAGTTTAGAATCTTACGCTTACTCACTTAGCACTACTCAAAAACAAGAATGGACCAAGGTTAAAGGACGATTTCGCGAGATTACATTTAATGAACCCGTTGAGCAGCTTTTGTATTTAGCTTCGGAATATGTTGCAGAAAATTTTGAAAATAAAACATCAAAAACTGCTATTGACAAATGTTTGCAATTAGCTATAGATACAAAAGCTTTCAACTTTAATAAGGCTTTCTTAAATGACATAGCTACTAAACTATACCCTTTAGACATTCTATCAGCTAATATCCTTACTCTTTCATTACAAAGGTTTGGACAGAATGAACGCTCATTATTTTCTTTCCTTGAATCATCAGATCACACAGGTCTAACAAAATTCGATAAGCAAGAAAATCCGTTTTATAATTTATCGAATGTTTATGATTATCTGAATTTTAATTTCTATTCATTTTTAACATCAAAATACAACCCAGACTTTGCATCATGGAGTTCTTTACGTTCTGCTATTGAAGAAGTGGAAAGGGCCTATGATTCGTCAATAAATGATTACATAAAAGCCGTTAAAACTATTGGGCTACTTAATATTTTCTCAGCTAGTGGCTCTATATTAGATTTAAACTTTTTGGTTAATTATCTCGAAACAGCTTGTGGAGTTTCTGATTCAAAAAATATTATAAAAAAACTTGAATCAAAAAACATCATCCGTTACCGAGCTCATAGTAAGAGATTTATTCTTTTCGAAGGTACGGATTTAGATATTCAAACAGCCTTAATTGAAGCAGGCAATAAAATCTCGGAGGTTACTGATATAACCACCCTATTAAATAAGCATATTCAATTCAGACCTGTAATTGCTAAACAATATTCATTTTCAACAGGTACACCTAGGTACTTCGAATTTAAAATCTCTGATTATCCAATCTCAACACCTCCATTACCCGAGGGTGAAATTGATGGTTTTGTAAATCTAGTTTTCAATAGCAAACTTAAGGTAAATGACATTCAAAACAAATCCAAGCAGCAAGAGGAAGCCATCATTTACTGTTTTTTCAAAAACTCTGCTGAGATCAAGAATTT
This sequence comes from uncultured Arcticibacterium sp., assembly GCF_964021845.1. Taxonomy (NCBI): domain Bacteria; kingdom Pseudomonadati; phylum Bacteroidota; class Cytophagia; order Cytophagales; family Leadbetterellaceae; genus Arcticibacterium; species uncultured Arcticibacterium sp. The sequence continues at coordinate 74,691 of NZ_CAXHZC010000010.1, forward strand.
ACTTTTTGAAATTGAGAAAATTCAAAATGTCATTGAAGAAAACAAAGAGGATAAGGTTGCAAAAAGAGAACTCGAAAATATTGTTGAGTCTCAAATACGCTTGTTAAATCACTATATCACAGATAGTATTTATTCTGGGAGTAAAGATGTTAAATGGTATTTTAACGGAGAAGAAAAGGAGATTAGAGAGAAGAAAGATTTCAATAAATTACTTTCTCAAGTTTGTGGTATTGTTTATAACGCAACGCCTGTTTTCAAAAATGAGCTAGTCAATAAGCATAAAATTTCTTCCTCCATTCACACAGCCAAAAGAAATTATTTCAAGGCATTGGCCAATAATTGGGACAAAGAAAATTTAGGTTTCGAAGACTCCAAATTTCCGCCAGAAAAAACTATTTACCTTTCTCTTCTCAAAGAAAATGGGATTTCACCTATTCGAGAAGATTCTTTAAACATTATTTCAATTGACAAAAAATCATCTTTCAATAAACTTTGGAAAGCATCTGAAGACTTCTTAGAAAGTGCAAAATCAGAACAATTGAAGGTTTCAGAATTGGCAGAAATGCTTAGCAAAAGACCCTTCAAGCTTAAGCAAGGAATGATTGATTTCTGGATTCCAACTTTTCTATTTTTGAAACGAGACGATTTTGCGGTTTTTAATGATGAAAGTTATATCCCAAACTTGACTGAAGAAAACTTAGAGCTAATTGCTAAATATCCAGAAAAGTACTCCATCAAAACTTTTGACATTGAAGGTGTGAAACTTGACATCTTCAATAGCTACCGAACATTTTTAAATCAGTCTACCGAACAAAGCTTTGACAATAATTCTTTCATAGAAACGATTAAGCCATTCATAGTTTTTTACAAACAATTACCAGATTACACAAAAAACACAAAGAGACTATCTCCTTCAGCTTTAAAAATTCGTAAAGCGATTTTAAAAAGTAAAGACCCCGAAGAAACATTCTTTGAAGCTTTTCCAGAAGCATTGGGAATAACACTTTCGGCATTACAAAAGGACAGCTCTAAACTTCAAAGTTACACAACTAACCTCCAAGAAGCAGTTAGAGAATTAAGAACCTCGTATGATGAACTTTTGAAGAGATTTGAAGAATTCATTTGTCATGAATTTGTCGGCAAATCTGTAGACTTTGACGATTATAAAGGATACTTACAAAAGCGTTTTTCTAAATTGAAAAAACATATGCTTTTGAGCAATCAAAAGACCTTTGTCCAACGACTTGACTCTCCATTAGATGACAAAAAAGCTTGGTTAAATTCCATGGCACAAGCCGTTACCGGCAAAACACTTGAAATGTTTTCTGACGCTGATGAAATAAAGCTTTATGAACATTTTAAATCTATGGTTTTAGCTTTAGATAGTTTGACAAGCATATCAAAAACGGATATAGACGAAAACGAAGAAGATGTTATTGGAGTTAAGATCGATTCATTCTTTAGTAAGATAGACCCTAAAGTAGTAAGGGTTCCAAAAAATAAGAGTAAAGAAATTGAGCTATTGAAAATCGAATTGAAAAATAAATTGGGTAAAGACAATACATCGAATATCGCTGCCGTCTTGAACCTACTTAAAGAATTGTTACAATGAGCAAAGTAAGACACGTACTAGGCATATCGGGAGGAAAAGACAGTGCTGCTCTAGCTATTTATGTCAAGACTAAGTATCCTGCAATTGACTTAGAGTTTTACTCTTGCGATACGGGTAAAGAACTAGAGGAGACCTATCAACTCATAAGAAACCTTGAAGTATACCTTGGAATTAAAATCAATCTTTTACAGGGAGCAATGAACAGCTCTGAAGACCCATTTGACCATTTCTTAAAAATGTATGGAGGTTTTTTGCCTTCAGCAAATGCACGTTGGTGTACAAAGAAACTCAAACTGGAACCCTTCGAAAATTACGTAGGTACAGACCCTGTTGTTTCTTATGTAGGCATAAGGGGCGATGAAGCTAGAGAGGGCTACATTTCTACCAAGAAAAATATTCAATCCATTTTTCCATTTCGGAAAAACATTTGGAGTCAAGATGTAGTAGCAAAGTTATTATCCAATCAAAATATGGAACAACTTCGGGCTCTTTCAAAGAATATTGATTTTGGTAAAAATCAGGAGAAAGCTAACCAAACCATTCTAAAGAAAATAGACACTAGCTTTACACTAGAACAAAAACTAAATACCCTACTTGATGCTAATGTTAAGGCTTTTAATTATTTGACTTTTGATTACTTAAAAACTACCGATTACCCTTTAGCTAAGGAAGAATCTTTTCATCTTTTAGAAAATGAAGAAGTCTTGGTGAGGGATGACATCTTCAGAATTCTGGAAGAGAGCGGTGTGGGGGTTCCTGCCTATTACAATAAAATTGACTTTGAAATTGATGGCAATAAAGGCCAATATGCCAGAAGTCGTTCAGGCTGTTTCTTTTGCTTTTTCCAACAAAAAATAGAGTGGGTTTGGCTTTATGAACAGCACCCTGAATTGTATATAAAAGCCATGGATTACGAGAAGGACGGATACACTTGGGGTCAACACGAAAGCCTAGAAGAATTGATTAAACCCAAAAGAATGGCGGCCATTAAGGAAGAGTATGTTAAAAGAATGAAAAGGAAGTCAAAAGTCAAATCGCCTTACTTAGTTGACATCTTGGATGATGCCGAAGATGAAGGATGTGCGGCTTGTTTTATTTAGGAAATGGATTTAAGAACTGGGATAATATACTTCGACTACAATTCCACCACCCCCATCGACACAAGGGTGCTTGATACAATGATGCCCTTTTTAAAGGATAACTTTGCCAATTCAAGTAGTACCCATCATTTTGGCCAAACTGTAAATGAAAAGGTTAAAGAATCTAGAGGAGTTATAGCAGAATTCATAAACGCAGATCCTAAAGAGCTGATTTTTACTAGTGGTGCCACAGAAGCCATAAATATTGCTATTAAAGGAGTAGCCGAAAGTTACTCCAACAAAGGGAAACATATCATCACACTTAAAACAGAGCATAAAGCCGTTTTAGATACCTGCCACGACTTAGAAAGAAAAGGCTTTGAAGTAACTTATTTACCTGTTCAAAAAAACGGGTTAGTAAATTTGTTGCAACTAGAAAAGGCCATAAGAGAAGACACTATTCTAGTCTCTGTAATGTACGTCAACAACGAAACAGGTGTTATTCAACCTATCACAGAAATCGCTTCTCTAGCCCATAAAAATGATGTCTTATTTATGTCTGATGCTACCCAAGCGGTTGGTAAAATAGCTGTTGATGTTGATGTTCTAGGTGTTGATTTATTATGTATTAGCGGCCATAAAATGTATGCACCAAAGGGAGTTGGAGCATTATATGTTAGGCACGCAAACCCTAAAGTCAAACTAACATCTCAAATTCATGGCGGTGGTCATGAACAAGGATTAAGAAGTGGTACTTTGAATGTACCCGGAATAATTGCTCTAGGGAAAGCTTGTGAAATAGCCGGTCAAGAGATGACACAGAATCAACAAAGCATCTCTGAATTACGAGATGACTTGGAATCCAAGTTATTAAGACTACCAAATACAACACTAAATGGTGATTTAGAAAAAAGAGCTTATAACACAACTAACATATGTTTTAAAGGCCAAGATGCCAATGTCTTAATTGGTAGAATGAGAAACATAGCAGTTTCCAATGGTTCAGCCTGTTCAGCTGCCGTCATAGAACCCTCACACGTTTTAAAAGCTATGGGTTTAAGTGATGATGATGCATATGCTTCATTGCGTTTTTCTCTTGGCAAATTTAATAGTCAAGAAGATATTGAAATCGTAGTAAACAAAATCAAACAACTCATTTAACCTTACTTAAACCATGCTCAAAGATTGCGATTGGTCATTAGATAGAGATTATAAAACTGGTTCCGAAAATGAGCCGTTACAATTCTATTTGGATGGACTAGCCAATAGCAATGAGTTTAATTTACTACTAGGTTATTTTAGTTCTTCCGCTATCAATCTCCTTTCTGTTGGCTTTGCAACATTTATAAGTAAGGGAGGTAAAATGAAAATGGTCATCAACCATTTACTTTCATCAAAAGATAAAGAAGCGATTCAGAATTCAGAAAATGGTTCAGGAGGAAACAAAGTTTTTGATCTAACGGATGTGGTTTCGCTCGGTATAGTGTTGGATGAATATGACACTCACTTTTTTGAATGTTTAGCTTATTTAATTGCTGAAAAACGAATTGAAATTAAAGTAATTAAACCGAAAAACGGTAAGGGAATATCACATTATAAATCAGGGGTTTTCAGCGACGGGCAAGATACTGTCGGCTATCAAGCATCTTGTAATTTTACTTATTATGGTCTATCTGAAAACATAGAACAACTTGAAGCTTTTCTGAGTTGGGAAAATGGCAGGTCAAATAAACTTATCAAAAAGCAATTAAAACTAATTGACCACTATTTCGAAGAGAAAGATCAAGATGTAGAGTATCTCTCAGTAAACGACATTGAAGTTGTTCTTAAAGATAAATTTGGCAAGAAAGACATAAATGAATTACTAGTTCAGGAAGAACAATTACTCAAAAAGAAAGCAAGCTTAATTTCAAATGCCAAACTCAAAAAAACAATTGCTAAGCTTTTTAATGACATTGATTTAATTAGAAGAACGCCTAAATTCCCTTATTCAGAAGGTCCACGACTTTATCAAGTTGATGCCTACGACAGTTGGGTTGCAAATGATTATAAAGGAATGTTTGCGATGGCCACTGGTACCGGTAAAACCTTGACCTCACTTAATTGTATTTTAAATGAATATAAAAAAAATACATTTTATAAATTTATCGTTCTAGTTCCAACTACAGCTCTAGCAAATCAATGGCTAAATGAAGTTAAAGTTAAATTTAACTTTGGAAACACCATTTTATGTTGTAGTTCAAACAATTCATGGAGAGCTGAATTGTCCCAAATCGGAAAGAGTGTCGTTCTTGATAGAGATGAGAATTATGCTATTGTTACCACTTATGCAACTTTCAAGGGGATTTCATTCCAAACAATACTCAAGGATTATTTTAACAAGGACTTCCATAAAATAACTTTAATAGCAGATGAGGCTCATAACCTTGCTGCTCCTGGTTTTTTAAAAGTTTTACCCAATTACCTAGAATTAAGAATTGGATTGTCAGCTACGCCTGAAAGGCAATTTGATGAGAAAGGAAATTCAATTATAGCTAATTATTTTAACACCTCGGCAGAAAAATACACTTTTGAGTATGATATGAAAACTGCTATAGAAAACGGTTTCTTATGCCGTTATTATTACTATCCAATTATTGTGGATCTTGAAAGAGTTGAACAAGAAGAATATCTAAAAATAACCAAAAAATTAGCTAAGTTCATTGATTCAAATACAGGCAAATATATAGAGTCTGATTATGTAAATAGTCTATTAATAAAAAGAAAAAGTGTTATTCACAAGGCAAATCAAAAAATTGGGGCTTTAGTTTCTATTGTGAAAAAAATTGGGTCAAATGCATTTAAAAATGCATTTATCTATGTTCCAGAGGGTATAGAAGGAGACTACTCAGATTATGATTTACCAAATACTGACAACGAGTTTGAAGATGAAAGGTTAATAGACCTGTATACTCAAAAGTTATATAACCTATTCAAATTGAAACTGGCCAAATTTACCGGTGAAACTAATAACCGAGATCAAATTTTAAAACTTTTTTCTTCCGGCAAGCTTGACGCTCTTTTGGCCATGAAATGTCTAGACGAAGGTGTTGATATCCCACAGACTAAATATGCCATATTTTGTTCGTCTACAGGTAATCCACGCCAATACATACAAAGGCGAGGTAGAGTTCTTAGGAATTTTAAAGGAAAAGAGAATGCCGTCATTTATGACTTAATAGTTAAGCCTAAAATAGAGCACACTTCAACAGATAATCAACTACATAAAATAGAAAAAAATATACTCTTGTCCGAGTTGAGAAGATTAGTCAATTTCGCCGTTTTAAGTGAGAATAAAGACGAATCACTAAGGAGTATTGAAGACATCTCTTACGAATTAGGCATTGATATTTATGATTTAGCCAACCAAGAATTAGATAATTACAAATAATATGAAAACCTTAAACGACACGCTCCGGGAGGAATTTTCTAGGATTCTAACACAAGATGAATTCACGAACAAAATCAAATTTAATAAATTAGATACAAATCTAATAAATAAAGCATTTGACGTCTTATTAGAATTTAAATCAGATTCCGATTTACGAGACAATGCTAGAAGACAATTTGAAAATTTCTTAATTAATCATTTTAAAACCAAATCATGATTATAAAAAAAGTACGAATTAGTAATTTCTTTTGTTATGTCAGTGAGAATGTATTTAATTTTGAAGAAGGGCTAAACATCGTTTCAGCAAAGAATTCTGCCGGAAAGTCTCATTTATTTAATGCCTTTCATTGGACATTCTTCAATCAAATCTATGTCGATACAACAAAAGACACTACAAAAAAAGAATGGAAATCAGCAGATAAAGTTATAGTGTTGCCAGACTATGTCATTTCAAATGCCGAAGTAGATGCCAACTTAAAAACAGTTATTGATATTACACTTTCAGCAGAGTATCACAAGAGTCAAGAAGGAAACACAAATGAACTTATCGAATACCGTTTCATTAAAGAAATGTTGTTTAGAAAAGGGACTGATGATGTTTTCCCAATTGATAAACCAAACCTTGATATTTCGTATGTAAAGGACGGAGAAACTATATATCTTGAAAAAGGCGAGCATAAGTGGTTTTTGGATAAATTATTCCCTGTGAGTATTAGGAAATTCATGTGGTTCCAAGGTGAAACCGTAGATGAATTATATGATTTCAGCAATCCAAATACTCTGAATTATGCAATAAAGGAAATTTCGTATTTCCCCATTTATGAAAACCTTGTTGAAATAACAAAACAGTCGGTAAGCAGCATAAATAAAAAAATAGATACCGAATTCAAAAAGAAAAGAAAGTTAACAAAGGACCAAAAACAATTACTTGATGATATTGATTTAAAAACAACTCGTTCATCCTCTTATGGAGGTCGAATAGTTGATATGAAGAACGAACTTTCTGATCTTATTGATTTAATCTTCAAAGAAGAAGAAAAACTTAAAGGATATGGTAAATATTCTGATTTACAGAGAAAGATGACAAAGTTAGATTATGAAATTAAAACTTGTAATGATAAAATTGAATCTCTAGGAGTCTATGGTAAAGAACAATTTATTTCAAAGTGGATGCTTCATAAATGCGACAATTTGATTAATGCGTCCGTAGATAATTTAAACTTATTAAGCGAGGAGATTAAATCATTCCAAAAATCCGAAAACCCAGTCCCTATAACACTCCCTGGACCTGAATATGTTCAGCAAATGCTTGACAATCATGTCTGTTATATCTGTGAACGCTCAGTGGAAGAAAATACCCCCGCTTATGCTGCACTTGAATTGAGAATGGAAGATTTCAAAAATAATCAAGCTCAAAAAATACTTTCCGATAACTATACAGAATTAAATAGGTTTAAAAGAAATCTAATTGCAGAACTTCCATTAATCGCAGAAGAAGCCAAAACAAATGATGATGATATAGAAAAGCTTATATCTAAGCGAAAGAAAAAGCTGGCTGAAATTGCAAATTTATTATCTGAATCAGGGGTTGAAAAAGTTACTGAAATCACGAGAAATTCATCAACCGCTGAACAAATATTGAATAAAATAAGAAGTTTAAGCTCCAGTAAAACTGATTTAGAAAAGCGTATAATTAGATACGAGAGTGACAAGAAAACTCTGGATGATGATATAGAAGCCCTCTCTGCTCAAAAAGCTAAAGACATATTTTTGGGAGATGAGGATGAAACAGCAGAATCAACTGCAGAAAAATATATAAGTTTAATAAACTCAGTCCTTGCTAATCTTAAAAATGCCGCTCTCGAAAAATTAATGGACGAGATAAATATTGAAAGCAACATCTTGTATTCAAAATATTTGGGTGGCAATAATCAGGGAGAAATAAGAATAGATCAAGGTGTAAGGGTAATCGATAAACTGACAAAAAAGTCACTTTCCAATTTAAACACTGCTGAGTTAACCGCTCAGAAATTAGCTGTTGCTAATGCATTTCTTTCTTTAAGTGAAAAGAAAATGAATCGGTCTTTCCCCTTATTGGCTGATGCCCCGACCTCTCAGTTTGATGATGATAACACCTTATCTTTAACCGAAAACCTCACCGATTCGTTTAAACAAATAATTGTCATGTCAAAAGACTACAACTCTCTTAAAGGAGATGATAGACTAAAATACATTTCTAAAGCCAAGATTATTAAATACTATGAATTAAAAAATGATTTAATTGATAAAGATGGGCCTGCGTCAAGAACCAATAGAAAAACCTATATCAAAACTATAAAATAAATGGAAAAACTTTTTTCAGAAATTAGTAGAAGAAATGTTCATTATGGAAATAACGTAGCACAAATAAGAAATATGTTTTCTCGTAAACAGGAATCCTTAACTACAAGAAATGACAAATTCTTCTCAAAATACTGGCAAGTCTATGCCTGGGCAGCTGTAATTGGTTTAATAAATGACAAAAGAGAGGTTGATACTGATCTTCCTCATCAGTCTTCATTCCAATATCAAATGATCATTAATGGTTCAGAATCTATTGCTCATGCACTACTATTAATGGCAATAGGTAAAATCGAAGCGGAAAAGTCGGAAGATTTTTTAAACTCAAGAAAGTTACTTACCATAATTAGTGAATATGCCGAGGGAGGAGCAAAATACATACTAGAAATTCGCCAAACAAGTGGATATGAAAGACTCTATGACAGCCCTGATGACTATTTGTTAGAAATTATGAAAAGGTAATAATTGATGAATTTATTCCTTTATAAATATTACCGGAACCAGTCTTACGTTAACAGCATAAAACAAAAATCTCAATATTTGATACTACCAAATTCTTTCGTTACTACGATTTCATGAAAAGATTCAACTATGCAAAACCAATCTTATCGAGAGGAAAAGTATTTAACTAGTCAAGAAACAAAAAAAGAACTCAAAATGCAAGACTGTGATTTGGCTCATATCAGAGTTAGTGGTAAATTGAAATTTGTAAAAAAAGGAAATGCCTTTATGTACTCTAGAACAAGTATTGAAAATTTCAAAAAAGCTCAACAAGCCTCTCAATAACACTTCCTTCCCTCGTCAATACCTATAAACCTATATTAATCTAATCTGCAGTAAACCCTATTAAATTACAACCACTATGCACAATGCCTTTTCATGGGCTTTTGTATTAAGCACTACCGAAAACTTTGATTTCCTAACTACAGAAGAGAAAGATCTCCTTTTTAAATATTACGAGGACTGTAAATCATTTAGCAAACTGGATGAATCTGCCTCTGAGAATGAAAAGGAACAAGCATACGAATTCTTAGTAAATGAATTGATAGGGGATTTAAAGAAAGATGAAACAGGACAAGATGTTTTAACCAAGGTCCTTAACACTAAAACATTAATCGAGTTTCTTAGATTTCGTTTTCCAACCTTAGACAGTCATTATGAAACCATTTATCAAGAAGAATTTGGCTTCTTTAAAGACAGCTACATTTTCAAAGCAAAAAAAGGTATAAACCACTCCAAAATAGTGGAGCAAGCACATGAAAATTTTGCTTTAGATTCTCCATTATTAATGTGTCAGAAACTGAATAAAATATCAGCGAACAAATTTTCTGAAATCTTTAACAACATTGAAAAACATTCTTTTAATCTTGACAAGATACTGGGTAACCACAAAGCATCCACCCTTTCCGAACTCGATAACCCTTTCTCTAAAGACTTAACTGAATTACTAAGTAATTACGACCAAAAAGAAGAAAGTTACATCCAAGTTCTAAGTGATGAACGATACACGGGGATTGATGAACAAATGGAAAAGTTTCTCGAAAAATATACAAGATATTTACTTGATGCCTATCACAATGAATCTTTTCATTGTGCTGTTGAAAACTATACACCAAAAGAAGAAATAGTCAAATCAAAGGAGTTCACCTTGAATAGACAGGTTATTGCAATAAATCTTCTCCTAACCTCAGCAAAATGTACTAATATAGACAACACGGTGAAAGCAGAATTCATACAATTTCTCACATCCAAAAACCTCAATAGCAGCAAAATCAAGGACTCGGAGATTTATAGAAAGCTAAACGCAAACTCTTTAAACAAAAAAGATAAAGAGTTCTTAATCAATCATTTCGAACTACTTAACGGCGAACACATCATCGATAAAATAAAAAACTTTAAAATGTTGGGGGGGTAGCTCCCCCCCGCCATGACTTTTTCTGCCGATTTTCTTCTAATATTTGCATTCCACACAACCAAATAAACATGACGAAAGTAATCGTAACCACAGCAGAAGAGCTTGAAGAAATTATAGCTCAAATTCTAAAAAGAAACCTCTTATATAACTCACTTAGCAGAGAAAAAGAGGAAAGGTCAATCATGTCAATAGACGAGGCCTCAGAGTATCTTCAAATTCCAAAAAACACCCTCTATAGGTATACCTCACAAAGAAAGGTTCCCCACAAAAAAATAGGGCGATCCTTAAAATTTAAGCGGGAGGAACTAGTCGATTGGCTAGCAGAAAACAAACGCAAAACCATAAAAGAAATCCAAAACGAAAACTAGAAACACTAAACACCACACAAATGCAAAACACAATTAGAACTGGACGCCCACTAGATGTAGATGCCCTAGTTCAAGCAAAAAACAAAGTAACATTAGGTTTTAAATGCGACGCCCAATTAAAAATGGACTTAGCACTAGAAGCTGAAAAGTTTGGGATGACATTATCAGAGTATACTGAAATCATTGCTTGTAAAAGACACGACTCAAAAAGTAATCAAACACTTCTTAAAGAAATTGAAGTATTAAGGGCTAAGGTTTCCTTTTATGAGAACGATCTCCTGAAAAAGGCACTAGTTACCTACAAAGGGAAACTCATACCTTATAAAGACATTTATGGAGATTCTAAAGAGATTCAAATCCAAACCATTGAAGATGTCTACACCGTTTTTATACACACCCTTAAAACCACACGCTAATGTTTGAATTTGAAACTAATCCATTCCAGAGTACTCCATCTACGAACAGGGGCATTCTTAACGAAACGAAATCTCGAGAAACTAACTTTGAACCTAGACTGAGTAATGTTTACTCTAGCCCTCAGTCCTACTCGCCAGTACCAACACGTGTAAGCGAATATCAGAAATCTAAGCCCAGTCATAACTTTGGTCTAATAATTCTGATTATTGGAGTCCTCAGTTTTCTAGGATTCTTCCTTTTAGAGAAGTACTGGCCTATTCACAAGGATAGCATCTTACTTTTCTTTGGAAGAGAAGAAATTGAAACCGAAAAAAATAATTCAGAAAATGTTTAAACTATGTTTAAACCAGCCTTTTGAACGAAACTAGCAGTAAAAGAAAAAGCCTCACAATCCATTGATTATGAGGCTTTTATTTTGTGATCCCAGAACGATTCGAACGTTCGACCGTCTGCTTAGAAGGCAGATGCTCTATCCAGCTGAGCTATGGGACCCTCATGATAAAAAACAAACATGTTTGTTTCAAATCGGAGTGCAAAAGTAAGTGACTTATTAATTTTATGCAATACTCACAGCAAATAAATTAGTAAAGTTTTTCAAAACCCCTCCAGAAAGTTAAAAATCAGCCTGGAACGCATTTAAAGAGAAAGCAATTCGCCTAAAATATCTTTGTTTTAAGAGTAATAAGTAGATTTGCATATCAACAATTAGAAAGACATGAAATTTTTCCCTGCCCAAACATATATTGATAGAAGAGCCAAACTGAAATCTTCCCTAAAATCAGGACTTATCCTTTTGATGGGTACCAATGAAGCCCCTTTAAACTACCCTGACAACCATTTTAGATATAGGCAAGACAGCAGCTTTATGTACTTCTTTGGTATTAATCAGCCTGGATTAAATGCTATAATCGATACCGAGTCTGGCGAAGAAGTTCTTTTTGGTGACGAATTCACGGTTGAAGATATAATATGGGTAGGCCAGTTAGAGACTATTGCTTCCAAAGCCGCCAAAGTAGGTGTTAAAGATATAAGACCAAGTTCTAAAATTGCAGATATTCTTTCAATGGCTCAAGCCAAGGGAAGAAAAGTACATTTTTTACCACCGTACAGATTTGACAATAAACTTCAATTAATGGAATGGTTGGGCTTAGGAGCCAAACAAGTTAAACCAAATGTCTCTTCAGAATTGGTGAAAGCTGTAATAAACCTTCGTTCTTATAAATCTGAGGAAGAAATAGCCCAAATGACTCATGCAGTGAACATTTCAAGAGAAATGCACATTAACGCCATGCGAAACATTGCCGAAGGTAAAAAGGAATATGAAGTAGTAGCTGAACTTTATAGAACCGCCAAAGCAAACAATAGCTATTTGGCATATCCTGCCATTTTCTCCATCAATGGTCAAACACTCCACAACCATGGACATAACAATACCATGACTGGTAACAGGCTGGTATTAAATGATTCTGGTGCAGAAAATGAAATGCTATACTCGGGCGACATCACCAGAACGGCTCCGGTTTCAGGAAAATTCTCTGACAAGCAAAAAGAGATTTACAACATTGTGCTAGAAATGGAAGAAAACTCCATTGCTTCTTTAAAAGCTGGCGTTATGTATCGTGACGTGCATATTGATTCTAATAAATTGATGTTACGCCGTTTGAAAGAATTGGGTTTGGTATCAGGAAATACAGATGAACTAGCAGAACAAGGCATGGGCGGCTTATTTATGCCACATGGTTTGGGCCATCAGATTGGGATGGATGTGCATGACATGGAAGACCTTGGTGAAGATTTAGTAGGTTATGGCGAAGATTTAGAGAGAAGTACACAGTTAGGTTTAAAATCACTTAGACTTGCGAAAAAACTGGAAGCGAATTTTGTTATAACCGTAGAACCAGGACTTTACTTTATTCCTGAATTGATAGAATCATGGAAGGCGGAGAAGATGTTTGCCGAGCATATTAACTATGATAAACTGAAGGCCTATTATGACTTTGGTGGAATTAGAATAGAAGATGATGTGCTGGTTACTGAGAATGGCCATCAAATACTAGGTGATAAGATTCCTAAAACTGTAGAAGAGGTAGAAAACGCAATGGCATCATGACAAACAACGATATTTTAAGAAGACTGCGATACACCTTCAAACTATCTGACGACCAAATGATGGAGGTGTTTAAACTGGCAGAATACCGTGCTAGCAGAGCCATGGTCAGCGATTGGCTAAAAAAAGAGGAAGATGAGGATTTTCAACCAATTGATGATTTGCTATTGGCTACTTTCTTAAACGGTTTCATTACCAAAAACAGAGGAAAGAAAGATGGACCTTCGCCTAAACCAGAGCGTTATTTAAGTAACAATGATATTCTTAGAAAGCTCAAAATAGCATTGAATTTACAGTCTGGCGATATGCTTCAAGTTTTTCAGCTAGTAGATACTAGATTAAGTGAACACGAATTAAGTGCATTTCTTAGAAACCCGAAACAAAATCAGTTTCGTAAGATGAATGACCAATATCTTAGAAACTTCTTACATGGACTTCAATTAAAATACAGACCAAAGTAAATCAAGGACACTTATACACGTTTCCTTCTTGGTCATAAACAAAGGTGTAAGTGCCATAATTCTCTAAATCTGGGCCCACAAGCATAGTCAACTCTAACTTATCATTTGACAAAAGACTGCCAGAAACTTTTGAAGGAATAGCCTTGTAAAAGTCTGGATCATCAAGCTGAACCCCAGACTCTCTATAGTAAAGAGCATCCGTTTCAAACTTACCATCTGAAAATGTTACCGGTTCTTGTACCGTAACATTAGCACAGTCAAACTCAAAATACCAGGAGAGTTGATTTACTGTAAGACTTGCATGTTCAGTTCCCCAATTCCCAACCTGTATTTTATTAAATGTTTCCTTTTCACATGAAAAAAGAAGTACCATTAGTATAAAGCTTATAACTCTCACTCTTTCTATTTTTTCTAAATTAACGTATATTCGATGGTGCTTTATATACCGTAGAATAATTATCGCGGTACAATCTAAACCCTTAACCTAAACTATTATGGATTTCTCAAACATCAATTTTCTAGCTGTCCTTGTGGGAGCTATCGCTTCTTTTGCCTTTGGCTCTCTTTGGTACAGCCCTTTGCTTTTTATCAAAGCTTGGCAAGAAGGCGTAGGCATCTCAGACGAGGAATTTAAAAACTCCAACTTATTAAAAACCTTTGGTGGGAGCTTAGTAATGATGCTAATCATGTCATTAGGAATGGCGATTCTACTAAGAGGGCATGAAGCTAGTGAAATAGACTGGCAAGTAGGCTTAATGCATGGCTTATACGTAGGTCTAATGTTTGTAGCAACAGGTGCCGCCATCAATATCCTTTACCAAGGAAAAAGCCTTAAACTATGGTTGATAGACGCCGGCTACCAAGTAATCATTTTGATGATTATGGGTGCTGTGATTGGTGCTTGGGCGTAGCCCTTTCAGTAAAAAATCCCCAAAACGCTTCTATGTTTTGGGGATTTAGTTTTGAGTCAATTTACAACTCAAACAAAACCTTCCCCGCAGACATTTGAGAAGTATATGTTCCTATAGCTGTCGCGAAATCTTTTAAGTTGAACTTCGCATTTATATCTGTTTCAAAGCCATCTTTCAGCATGGCTTGCACTTTTCTGGTGTCTTTTAAAGACTGTAAAAAGCTTTTTCTGGAAGCAGTCTTACTTAGCCAATAACCCGAAACTTCGTATTCTTTGAAAATGAAATCTCTTCCGTCAATAATATTATCATTCTCCAAATCAAGCTTTCCATAAATCACCATTTTTGACATAATAGGGAGTGTTCCTAAAATCTGACTTGGTAATTTCCCTCCACCAATAGCATCTAAAAAGAGCATCTTACCCTGCGGTTTTGCCCAGTCTGCCAGTCCTTTTTGCCAACCTTCTTCTGAAGAATTAGCTATATAATCTACTCCACGAGCTTGTAATTTATCTACCTGCTCTTTTCTACGCACCACACCCGCAAAGGACAATCCTTTTTTTTCTGCCTGATACTGTACCATGGCACTTAAAGCACTAGCAGCCGCCGACATTACAATTCCCTTATAACCGCCTCTGAGTGCCGTTTCTGACAATTCTATAGCCGTTAACGGATTCACAAAAGACATCGCCCCTTGCTCCAAAGCCACATTGTCACCTAATACCACACATTTGGTAGCATCGGTTAACATGTATTCTGCATAGGTTCCATCGCCTTGCTCTGACGCCACACAGGCCACCTTTTTCCCTTTAAGGTAATTGGCATAAAAACCTCCGCCCGATGCTATCACCTCTCCGCTACCCTCAAAACCAGGCACTACCGGAAAAGGCTTCTGAATTCCATATTGCCCTGTCAAAAAAGCTAAGTCGGCAGGGTTTATTGGCGAATACGCCATCTTAATTAACACCTGACCCTTTCTTGTTGGTTGTGGCGTTTCTAACTCCACCAATTCTAAAGTATTGGGAGCTACTAAATGTAATGCTTGCATGTTTTATTGTTTATTGAAAAGTGCTATTAGTTCTTCGTGCATGATTTTTGGGGTTTTGGCGGTTGTCTGTCAAAGTGATAATTTCAACATCCCTGCCCTTAATTTTATAAAAATAGCTGACTCTTGACGTAACTATACATTTATAAACTCCCTTAAAATGAGTACTTTTTATAGATGATTTCGGGAATGTTTCAAGCTTATCCAGTGAATTATTAAGCTTTTCAAGGAAATTATTTTTTTTCTGGTACACCCCATTCCTTTTCAAGATATGGAACCAGTCTATCAAGTTTCTTTGCCGCAAATTCAGAAAAGTAAACTCTGTATTTCACCTAAGAGAACTTTTTCAAAAATTCTCTAGCAGGCACTCGCATACCTTTATCTAACTGCTCCAGGCCTATCTGAATCTCCTTTTTCTCTACCTCCGTCAAGTGAAAGCCCACTTCTTCCTTTTCAGATTTTAGTAAATCATAAACTCTCTGAATTAATGATGGATTCTCAATATTCAAGATTTCTTTGACTAATTCTATTTTTGAAGTTTGTAAGTCCATAATCAAATCTAACAAATATTTTCCGTCAATTAACTATACAAATCACTGCTCAAATAACGATCTCCACGGTCACAAACTATAAAAACGATATTGCCGTGCTCTAATTCTCCAGCTAGTTTAATGGCCGCGGAAGCCGCACCTCCGCTACTCATTCCAGCGAAAATTGATTCTACTTTAGCTAAATCTCTAGCCGTATTAGCTGCTACTTCCGTAGAAATATCAAAAACTCTATCGACACGAGATTCGTCAAATATTTTTGGTAAATACTCCTTTGGCCAGCGTCTAATTCCTGGAATAGAAGAGCCTTCTGTTGGCTGACAGCCCACTATTTGAATATTAGCATTTTGCTCTTTCAAATACATGGAAGTACCCATAATGGTGCCCGTAGTCCCCATTGCACTTACAAAATGCGTCACCTTACCATCCGAATCTCTCCAGATTTCTGGACCCGTAGTTTTATAATGTGCTAGGTAATTGTCAGGATTAGCAAATTGATTGAACTGAAAGTAGCCCTCCTCTTTACCTTTTTCGTCCGCATAATCTCGGCAAGTTTCAATGCCATCTAATAGTGTTACTTTTGCCCCATAGGCTTCCATTGTTTTGGCACGCTCTACCGTACTATTCTTTGGCATTACCAGCTCAATGTCCAAATCAAATTGACAAGCTATCATGGCCAAAGCTATCCCAGTATTTCCGCTAGTAGCTTCTATTAACTTATCACCCGGCTTAATATCTCCACGCTCCATAGCAGACTGAATCATGTTCAAAGCTGCCCTATCTTTCACAGAACCTCCAGGGTTATCCCCCTCTAATTTTGCGTAAATCTTAACCTTTGGATTATCCCTGTTTTTATAATGCGGATTGAGCCTTTTTAGCTCTACTAAAGGAGTGTTTCCTACTAAATCTATAATCGTAGCCATATTATGCTAATTCTCTTTCTTTAACTTCTATTTCTGGTTTATGATACACTATACTGTTGGCAGGTACACTTTTCGTAAGCCAAACATTACCTCCTATAATACTATTTGCACCTATCACAGTTTCACCTCCTAAAATGGTGGCATTGGCATAAATTACCGTACCGTTTTCTACCGTTGGGTGTCTTTTGACATTTGCCAAAGCTTTATCCACACTTAGTGCTCCTAGAGTTACACCTTGATAAATTTTCACACTCTCCCCAATAACGGAAGTCCCGCCAATCACCACTCCAGAGCCGTGGTCAATGAAAAAGTGCTCTCCTATCTCTGCACCTGGGTGTATGTCAATTCCTGTTTTAGAGTGTGAAAACTCTGTCAATATTCTAGGAATCAAAGGGATTTCCATTTTTAAAAGTAAATGAGCCAATCTATAAAAAGAAATGGCCTGAAAGCCCGGGTAAGCTCTAATTATTTCAAACTCACTGGTAGCAGCAGGGTCACCCGCCATTATCGCCTTAACATCGGTACTTAGTACCCTGAAAAGTTCAGGAAGAGACTCTTTGAAGGTATTTGCTCTTTCGTCGTTATCACAATCTTTGCATTTATCTGTGGCATTCAGCATGATTTTTAATTCATTCCCCAAATTCCATATTTCACCCTCTATCTCATCAATACTAGGGAAGAAATCTTTCGCTTGCTCTGGAAATAAAAGATGAAAAACCTCAGTAGCCCACTCCCCTATTTTCTTGGTTTGTGGCACAGCTTCAGTTTTTTGATGCTTTTCGTAGATATGTTGTAAAAACTGCTTTTCCATTTGTTTAAATTTTCATTTCACTTTTAACGAACAATTTGTCTGCCACGTTCAGATTAAAAGACACCTTTTGTAGATAAAATGTCTACTCGAATGTAAAATTATATGCTAATGACACTATAGGTGCTCCTAAAATTTGAAGTTTATAGGCTTTTGTTTGACTATCCTCGGTCTTAAAATAAACCGAATAGACATTTTTATGAGCATATAAATTATAGACAGAAAAAGCCCATCTGCCCTGCCACCTTCTTTTTTTCATAGAAGGGTTATAAATGTTCCATGAGAAGTCTAGACGGTGATAATCAGGAACTCTCTCATTATTTCTTTGATCATAAAATGGGTATAGACTATTCAAATAACTCACAAAACCAACTGGCTGCGTATAGGGCCTGCCTGTACTGTAAACAAAGTTAAAAGAGAAGGAATTATGCTCATCTACATTAAAATCTAGCGAAGTATTAAAGGTGTGTGGCTTATCATAATTAGCCGCATACCAATCTCCCCCATTTACAAGTTCCGAGGCATTGACACTAGCATCAACCCTATTGAAAGTTCTAGCATACGTATAGTTTGCCCAGCCAGTTAACACTCCTTTTTTCTTTGACACCATGAGCTCTAGGCCATAGGCTTTGCTTTGCCCTTGCACTAATTGAGTTTCTGGAAACTGCTGAAGCAGAAAATCCGCCCCCGGCTTATAATCCATTATATTCTGTGTGCTTCTGTAATATGCTTCTAAAGTAGCTTCGTAAATATCATCTTCAAAAGCGTGGTAATAACCCGCAGTAAAAAGGTTACTTACTTGAGGCTTAATATTGGTGTCGACTGTTTTCCATCTAGAAGTAGGAATAGGCGTGGTGGTGTTTGACACTATTTGAAGATACTGTCTCATCAGATTATAGCCGAATTTCAAAGAGCGTTTGGGACTAATGGAATAGCGTAAACCAAACCTAGGTTCCAAACCTCCATAATTCTCTATCTTTTCACCTATACCATAAGAAGTTACTTGCTCTACAGAAAAATCATCCCTTGGCTCTCCAACTCTATAAGAACGAACCTCCGCTGCTCCGTAGTTATAAAAATAGCTATATCTCAAGCCCATCGATATGGCCAAATCATCACTAATCGCAAACTCATCGTCTATGTATGCCGCCAGTTCGTTTCCTTTTTCTGAGGGTGTTTGAATCTCATTTACACTGGTGCTGACTCCAGGATTTAGGCGACCAGGGTTGAGTGCATAATTTGTAAAAATAAGACCTCCTTCCGTTTTGTGCTTTTCTGTTTGATAGTAAAGGTTCGTTTTAATTTGCTTCTGCAAAATCCCCGACTCCAATTTTATAGGATTGCCTGTCTCCGCTTCTTTGGTAGCAATATTTGGCTTGTAATCTGCTACTATAACAGACGCTTGCAGGTCTAGTTTCTCATTAAAAATGTGAGACCATTTAGCACTTCCGTTTAGCGTATTATGCTGAAAATAGGTGGTGGTACCTACCACATTGGGCAAGTTTGCCAATAAATCTGTTTCAAAATAGTCTGAGCTATAATAACCCATGGCCGTAAACGTATTTTTATCATTGACACGCCAAAAAGCCTTACCGACCAACTCCCCAAATTTAGTTTTGATACTCTCAAGTTCATCTGAAATAATAGGTAGAATTACATCATGGTTAGAGCCTCTACCTGCCACATAAACGCCGAATCTATCTTTGACAATAGGTACATTGAGCATTAATTTCTCAGAAATGAGGCTAATTCCTCCTTTTGCTTTAAACCTAGTCAAATCTGGATTCAGAAGTGAAACATCCATTACAGACGCGGCTCTACCTCCATACCTTGCAGGCACATTCCCTTTGTATAAATCTAGGTTTCTTACAGCGTCTGGAGGTGTTACAGAAAACAAACCAAACATATGTGTAGGATTAAAAACGGGCGTATCATCAATCAAAATTAAGTTTTGGTCTGTAGTGCCTCCTCTAATATTTACGCCATTGGAGGCCTCGCCTACACTGGTTACCCCAGGTAACATTTGAATACTTCTAAAAAGGTCTACCTCACCAAAGGCCGCAGGAATCTTCTCAAGTGTTTTCATATTGATGCTATTCGCACCTAAAACAGGTTTTCTTACATTTTGGTCAAAACCCTTGGTAGAAACTATTACCTGTTCTAAAGTATTTGAGACCTCCTCCATTTTAATCATCCCATCTATCAATGAAACACCTTTCTTCAGGTAAATCCATTTGGCTATATATCCGGTATACCTAACCTGAACAGCGTTATCGGCATAAGGTAGTTTAATGTAAAACTTACCCTCGGCATCAGACTTTACGCCGCTATTTTTACCCTGATGATTAAGAACAATAGAAGCTCCTTCTAATGGTAAATTAGTCAATGAATCTAAAACTTGCCCTGAACAAAAAAGCTGTGCATTGACATTAAACCCACCAATGATAAACAACAGTATGTAAACTATTTTCTTCATAATTTATATGCCAAACTGCCAATTTCGAGGTGCTACTGGCGTTCTGGTTTCAGATGCTACACAAGGTGCTAAAGGAATTGGAAAGCGAAAATCTCCGTCTGTCTCAGGCACTGGGTCTCTGTTATTAAGAATACTAAAAAGGTTATCTTTTCTAATCCCTGTAATACCTTCTCTATTTAGCATGTGCCTAACTTCTTTAACAGCAGAAGCTGAGAAGTAGCCTAAAACAAGCTCCTCCTTTTGGTTTATGTTAACCACATTACTACGAATAGGAGCAGGTGGCGTATCTGCCAAAGAACCTGACTTAATAGATTGATCTTCTATCAGTTTTAAATACCTAAAAGCTCCGGCGGTCAATGACTTTTGCTGAATGGTTACCAAACAGCTATTAGACTGAAAAGCTGGCACCTGAGCCACTAACTTCCCTTTTTGGCTTTGTCCATTGGTAAATACATCTGAAAAAATCTGAATATCTTCTCCCTCAAATAGCTCCCAACAGAAACCCTGGCAATAATAATCATAGATATTATTTGGGTGCAATGCATCATCTGTAACACATTCACCAGTAGCTGTCCCTAATTCTTCTTTTGTAAAAAAACGGCCTTGCTGGCAGGTATGACAAATGTTTTGAACTTCATAATCTGTCCATGACCAACTATAAAAATTAACCTCCTCAGCAGGGTCATCAAAATCTAAATAATAATCATGTGTAGGAATTTTAAGATTATACAGTCGCGGCTTTGTTATTCCCTCTTCATTATATTTCACCTCAAAATTTGTAATCTCAGCCACTGGCAGCATCTCCTCTACACTTGATTCATATTTAAGGCCATCTGTGGTAGTAAACTTTAATTGATAAGTGTTACCCACCTCCGCAAAAAAGCCAGACGGCATTTCATAAACCCCAGGAGCCTTTTCTATCATTTGATAAACAATAGACTCATTTTCATAAACTTCTACCATTATATTCTCCAAAGGAATAGCCTCATTATCAATAGAAAAAATAGTTTTAGAAAACTCCGTGCTTACGAAGTCACTTTGGTCGTCCGTTTCAAAAATCTTTACAATTTGCCTTTGGTCAGAAACATTAGTGATGGTTCCTTCTACTATCAAGTACTTTTTACTCCCCTCTATACTAACCGAATAAGTATCAACGCAAGCCTGTGTTAGGAACAAAAAAACGCAAAGCAGAGAAAAAAGTAGTTTTATTTTATGCATGAAAATTCAAATTATTTCAATACTCTGGATGTAGAACTTAATAGAATCAGCAGACTAAATGTAATTCTATTTTGTCTATAATAGCTCCAAAACTGTCAATCTGTCAGCCTTTTGCCAATTGGAATATACTTTGTTCACCTCTTTGTGCCGTAAGGCAAATAAAAAAAGAATGTTCAAAACAAAAATATAAGATAACATGTCAACTGAAAAAGGTAGTATTTCCATTAATACGGAAAACATCTTTCCGATAATCAAGAAGTTTTTATACTCTGACAATGAGATTTTCCTAAGAGAATTAGTTTCTAATGCTGTAGATGCCACTCAGAAAATCAAAAAGCTCTCTTCCATGGGTAAGTTTGATGGCGAGCTAGGCGAACTTAAAATTAAGGTAGCGGTAGATAAAGAAGCTAAAACCATCACTATTTCTGACAAAGGTTTAGGAATGACAGCTGATGAGGTTAAAAAGTACATTAACCAAATAGCTTTCTCTGGAGCAAAAGACTTCTTAGAAAAATATAAAGATGTAGACGACAAAAATCCTATCATTGGTCAGTTTGGACTTGGTTTTTACTCAGCCTACATGGTAGCCAAAGAAGTAGAAATTCACACAAAATCTTACCAAGATGCTCCAGCTGTAAAATGGTTATGTGATGGTACTACGGAGTATGAAATCTCGGACATTGAAAAAGCTGAAAGAGGTACTGACATCATTCTTCATATAGCAGAAGACTCTGAAGAGTTTTTAGAGGAAAGCAAAATTGAAGGTATTCTTAATAAATACGGTAAATTCCTTCCAGTAGAAATTGAGTTTAAAGAAGAGGTTATCAATAACCCGGCACCAATCTGGATTAAGTCTCCATCAGATCTTAAAGACGAAGACTATATAGCCTTTTATAAGGAGCTATATCCAATGGGCGAAGATCCTCTTTTCTGGATTCACCTGAATGTAGATTACCCTTTCAATTTGACCGGAGTACTTTACTTCCCGAAAATCAAGCAGGATTTCCAATTAAGCAGAGAAGGCATCCAATTATACAGCCGCCAGGTGTTTATTACCGATAACGTAAAAGACATCGTTCCTGAATTCTTACAATTACTTCATGGTGTTATTGACTCGCCAGACATTCCGTTAAACGTGTCTAGAAGTTACCTTCAGGCAGACGGAAACGTTAAGAAAATCAATAGCCATATCACGAAAAAAGTAGCTGACAAACTTGGCGAACTTTTCAATAATGACCGCAAGGCTTTTGAAGAAAAATGGGATAGCATTGGCCTATTTGTGAAGTACGGAATTATCTCTGACGATAAATTCTACGACAGAGCTCAAAACTTCTTATTGTTCAAAAATACTGAAAACGAGTATTTCACAGCCGAAGAATACAAAACTAAGGTTGAGGCTCTTCAAAAAGATAAAGACGAAAATACCATTCTTCTTTATACCACTGATGCAGATAAGCAAGACGCCTTTATAAAAGGAGCTAAGAAACGTGAGTTTGATGTATTAATCTTAGATGATGTATTAGACCCTCACTTCATTAATACCATGGAGCAAAAACTTGAAAAAGTTAGCTTCAAACGTGTAGATGGAGATTCTTTTGACAAACTGGTAGACAAAGGTTTAACTACCGAGTCTGTTCTTGGCGACAAAGAGAAAGAAAAAGTAGAAGGTCTTTTCAAAGAATTGGCCGGAAACAATGTGGTTCAGATAGAAGCACTTCCTGCTGACGACGCTCCTGTGAGCATAGTACAGCCTGAGTTTATGCGTAGATATATGGACATGAACAAGCTGAACGGTCAAGCTGGCATGATGGGTAATATGCCTACTATGTATAATTTAGTGGTGAACGGAAACAGCCCAATCATAGCTAAAATGCTTAAAATGAAAGGTGAAGACAGAAGACAAACGTACGCAAAACAATTGCACGATTTAGCTCTTCTTTCTCAAGGTATGCTTTCAGGTGGTAGCTTGACAGACTTTGTAAATAGAACTTTTGAAGAGATGGCTTAGGCTTTTTTCAATATTTGGCTAAGCCTTATAATTGGACCTCGTGGAGATTTCTCTGCGAGGTTTTTTTGTTGATTCAATCAATAAAATTTAAATACATCCGTCCTTACTCCTTCAAAAACTCAACCTCCACATCATACTCCTGATATTGGTCTATGAATTGAAAGCTATCATTATACGCTTCATCTGAAAGCCAAACCTTATTTTTTTCTAGACCCGTTAGAATCAAAGATTTATCTTGGTCTAATTTTAGTTCTTCAGCGTTAACTGCTTTCACTTTGAATATTTCGTATTGGGTATTTCCAGCATTATCAACCTGAATTTCTAAGATATCACCATCTAAACTGTAGCTTCCTGAAAAGCTGCTGCTCGTTAAAAAATCAAAACTTGCATCGCTCAAGCCTAACTCTGTTAAACTGCAAGAGCCATCAGCGTTAAGCGTAAGGTATTTTCCATAAAGTGGGTTAATAGATGCTTGCAAGGGCTCTTCTCCCACTTTTTCCCTATTGGTATAAATAAAGTCTAATTGCCACTTACCTGTTACGTCTATAACAGGTGTAGGTTCATCAGCATCTCCTCCACAGCCAAACATTAATAATGAAAGGATACTTAAAAGGAAAAAAGTGCGAGTGAATTTCATCAAGAAAGAGTATTTATTTATAACAAGTTTTAGGCTACTCAAAAAATTACTTTTTTGTAAAATAACCAGATTGGTCATAACGCTCATATACCGATATAGCGGAGCTTTTGGCCTGATATTCTGTATCCGTAAGAGCAGCTTTACTTGACTCTAAACTTTCTTTTATTAGCTCTTTCGTCAAGTTCATTTCCATCTCAGTAACCTTTGACACGCTAGCGGTAAAACTATGTTTAACCCCAGCATCAGTGGTTAAAGTCACCTTATTTGCCTTAACCAGAAACGTACCGTTTATAGTCCCAGCTTTAAATGAATCAAAACCATAATCTCCTATGGAAAACTTATTCATAGTAAATGTGCCATCACTATTAAATGTAACTACACTTCCGTCTGGTGAGTTTATGGTAGAGTTAAGTGCGTTTGCACCACTTTTTTGACTAACTGTGAATACGTAATCTGACTCCCAAGTACCAACAATATTCAAATCACCGGTTTGACCTGGCGTTATTTCGGTATCGCCATCTTTAGTACATGAAAAAGTGAAAATTATAAGAAAGGCCAAAAGTAGATTTTTCATCGATGAATTATTATTCGTTTTCTTTCTTAAACGTAATCAATAATCATACCCGAATCTGAACTTTGAACTAAATGCAGTCAACTGACGCAATTTAGCTAAATACCGTCATCGTAATGACGCAATTAACGAAAATAGGTTCATAAGATTCCGAATCACTCCAGCTCCACAAACCTCAAATCCAAAATAGCTTCCTTAACCTCCTCTAAAAGTGATAGTCTCACTTCAATATTTAAAATGTATCGGTCTGTATAATCTTGCGAAATAATATTCAAGTCATAATTCTTAATAATTCGCATGACTTCATTCATGTATTGAATTTTAAAAGCTAGTTTAAGGTGCTCATTGATAGTTTTCTCTTCTAAAGTGGCCTCTTCAAGAGCTTCCATGCTTGCCATTTTATAGGCATTGATAAGACCTGGAACTCCTAAAAGGGTCCCGCCAAAATACCTCACCACCACTATAAAAACATTTCTTAGGTTTTGCGACAGCAGCACATTCAAAATTGGCTTACCAGCAGAGCCCGACGGCTCTCCGTCGTCATTGGCTCTAAAGTTATCGTCTGTAGTGCCCAACCTGTACGCATAACAGTGATGTCGTGCCTTTGGATGAAGCTTTTTAGTTTCGTCTAAATACATTTTCACCTCGTCTTCATCAGCCACCGGAAAGGCAAAACCATAGAACTTACTCCCTTTATCTTTAAATAAACTTACCGATGGTTCGGAAATAGTGAAATACGTATCAGAAATAGACATGTTTTAAGGAAATCTTAAGTAATTTTGCCGCCTTATAAAGTCAAAATTAGGCTTTAATTTTAAAGTTAAAGACCAAATAATGCATACTCTCGTATTTTAGAGAAGTAAGCAAGGAGAAAACACAATGGCAAACGAGGAAAAAGAAAAAAGCTTAAACTTTATTGAGGAGATTGTAGAGAAAGATTTAGCCGCTGGAAAGCATAAATCTATTCTGACCAGATTCCCTCCAGAACCTAATGGTTATTTACACATTGGTCACGCAAAATCCATTTGTTTAAACTTTGGTTTAGCAGAGTCTTATGGCGGAAAAACCAATTTGCGTTTTGATGATACCAATCCAGTAACCGAAGACACCGAATACGTTGATTCTATAAAAGAAGACGTAAAGTGGTTAGGCTTTAACTGGGCTAGTGAGCATTACGCTTCAGACTATTTTGATACACTTTATGAGTATGCAGAAAAGTTAATAAACTTAGGTTTAGCATATGTGGACGACAGCACATCTGAAGAGCTAGCCGCTCAAAAAGGAACACCTACTACTCCTGGAACCAACAGTCCGTTTCGAGACAGAAGCATAGAAGAAAATCTTACGCTTTTTAGAGAAATGCGTGATGGAAAACATGCTGAAGGCAGCAAAGCATTAAGAGCCAAGATTGACATGGCCTCTACCAATATGCTCATGCGTGACCCTATTATTTATAGAATCAAATTTGCCAAACATCACCGTACGGGCGACAAATGGTGCATTTATCCTATGTATGATTTAGCTCATGGCCAGTCTGACTCTATAGAAGAAATAACCCATTCTGTTTGTACACTTGAGTTTGTACCTCACAGAGAATTGTATGATTGGTTTATTGAAAAATTAGAGATTTTCCCTTCAAAACAGTATGAGTTTGCTCGTTTGAACCTTGGTTATACTTTAATGAGTAAGCGAAAGCTGAAACTTTTGGTAGAAGAAAACCATGTGAGTGGCTGGGATGATCCAAGAATGCCAACTATTTCTGGTTTAAGAAGAAGAGGCTATACGCCAAAATCAATAAGAGATTTTTGTGATAGAATAGGTATAGCAAAACGCGACAATATGATTGACGCAAGTTTGTTAGAGTTCTTCATCAAAGACCATCTTAATAAGATTTCTTCCAGGGTAATGGCAGTAACTGACCCTTTAAAAGTTACCATTACTAATTTCCCTGAAGGCGAAACGGAGGATTGTGAAATTGACAACAACCCTGAAGACGAAAATAGCGGCAGCCGTATGGTGCCTTTTGATAAAGAAATTTTTATTGAAAAATCTGATTTCTTAGAAGATGCCCCTAAAAAATACTTCCGACTTAAGCCAGGTGGGGTAGTAAGACTTAAAGGTGCTTACATTATTCAATGTGACGACGTTGTCAAAGACGAAAACGGCGAGATATTAGAACTGAAATGTAGCTTTATAGAAAACAGTAAAAGTGGGCAAGATACTTCGGGCGTAAAATGCAAGGGTGTAATTCACTGGGTGAGCCAAAAGAACAATGTACCCTTAGAACTACGTGTTTATGACAGACTTTTCAAAGAAGAAGATGTGGCTGGCTATGACGGTGACTTTAGAGAAATCTTAAATGAAAACTCTTTAGAGATTCTTACAGCTTATGGCGAGCCGAGTTTAAAAGATGCTAAACTGGAAGACAAATTTCAGTTTATCAGAAAGGGCTATTACGTTCTTGACAAAGACAGTACAGCTGACAAACTAGTTTTCAACCAGACTGTAGGCATGAGAGACAGCTGGAAAAAGAAATAGTACATATTTAGATTAAGTAAAAGGCGAGCTTCGGTTCGCCTTTTTTTATGCCCTAGCTCCCATGATTTCCTTAAATTTGCAAAATCAAGCAGTCTATTCAATATTCAACTATGAAGTATAACATCACTATCCTTTTTATTCTATTTGGGCAATTCTCCTTCGCTCAGGTAGACAGCACCCAAAACTTAAATCAAGTTACCGTCACCGCCTTTGAAGCTCAAAGAAGTGTTACTGAAGTTGCGGCTCCTGTCAATGTCATTGAGCCAAAAAGCATTGAAAGATTTGACAATAACGGTATCCTGCCAATCTTAAATCAATACCCGGGTGTGAGAATGGAAGAAAGGTCACCGGGTAGTTATAGAATATCCATTAGAGGTAGCTCTGTTCGTTCGCCCTTTGGCGTAAGAAATGTAAAGGTTTACTGGAACGAAATTCCGTTCACAGATGCTAACGGCGTTTCATATTTCAACCTACTAGACATAAACAGTGTAGGCAGCATGGAACTGTTAAAAGGGCCATCAGCTAGTATTTATGGAGCTGGAATGGGCGGCGTAATATTACTTGACGGTAAGTCAGCCCAAGTTGTAGAACAAAAAAGAAACAAACTTGAAGTCAAAACTCACTTTGGCTCTTACAATACCCAAAACAGAAGTATCAATTTTAGCTCGGCATCAGAAAAAGCGAATACATTTCTAGGTTACTCCCACGCCAGAACAGAAGGCTACAGAGACCATTCTAAACTGCGAAGAGATGTTTTAAACTATAGAACAAGCCTTTATTTGACCGATGAATATACGCTACATCTAAACAGTTTTTATGCCGACTTATATTATCAAACCCCAGGCGGCTTAAACTTAGACCAGAAAAATGAAAACCCAAGATGGGCGAGACAGGCAACCAACTTCACACCTAGTTCTGAAGAACAGAATGCCGCCATTTATCAAAAGTTATTCTCCTTAGGCGTGTCGCAAGAATTTAAATTTAATGACAGATTCACTTCTACCATTTCTTTATTTGGGAACGCCACAAAACTCCAAAACCCGTTTATAACTAATTTTGAAAAGCGTGACCAAAAGTCTATTGGAGCAAGAAATAAAAATGTCATAGTTCTTTCTGAAAATCGCATAAAAACTAAAGCAGTCATAGGTTTAGAATATCAAAAAACTACTTCTGATTTTGAGGTCTATGATAATAATGGCGGTGTTACAGGTGACGTACAATACATAGAAGCTGTGGATGCTTTTCAAGGCTCTGTTTTCGCCCAGCTAGAAGCTGAATTACCTTCCAAAGTATTCTTAACTGCTGGCTTAAGCTTGAACAAACAAAGCTATGATTATGAACGTGAGGGCGGCCTGTCGGTCAAAAGCGAATCTAGCGGTGTGCCAGTAATGCCAAGGTTTTCTGTGTTAAAATCTTTTGCACCTTCTTTCTCTGTTTTCGGAAGTATTGGCAAAGGTTTCTCTCCTCCTACCGTGCAGGAGTTTGTGACTATTTTTAATCCTTTAGCCACTATTGACAAGCTAAATGCAGAAACTGGCACCAACTATGAAATCGGGATTAAAGGAGCCAAAGAAGGTTTTTCATATCAATTTAATGCCTATTCTCTTCAGTTAAATGATGCCATAGTAAGAGGGAGTATCAATGATGAAGATGTATTTACAAACGCTGGTAAAGCAAGCCAAAATGGGCTAGAATTATTGGTCAACTATGAAAAAATAGTTGACGAAAGTTCTAAAATAAATCTACTTTTCTCAGCCGACTTAAAAGATTATAAGTACCTAGAATTCTCTGACAACGAGACTATTTTTGACGGAAATCTAATTCCATCTGTACCTAAAAAGACCTTTAACTTCTCTGTAGACTATGCCCATTCTTCTGGTATATTCTGGAACAACAATTTGAACTTCACAGATGAGATCCCGCTCAACAATGCCAATACGGTTTATTCTGAAAAGTATTTCTTACTCAACTCAAGAATAGGCTGGCAGAAGAATATTGACTCATGGCTTTTAAAAATTTACGCTGGAGGAGAAAACCTTTTAGACCAAGATTACAGCTTAGGAAATGACATCAACGCTTTTGGAAGCAGATATTACAATCCATCACCAAAAAGAAACTGGAATTGTGGTGTCTCTATTGCCTTTAGCTTTTAGAACAAATTGAACTTATTTTCAATATATATGTTATAACATTAAATACAAATAAGTATAACAATGAACAGCATATATCACGCATCCGATAGCAGAGGACACGCCAATCACGGTTGGCTAAACTCATATCACAGTTTTAGTTTTGCAGGATATAATAATCCTGAAAGAATGCACTTTGGAGCATTACGAGTTTTAAATGACGACCATGTAGCTGGAGGTATGGGCTTTTCAAAGCACCCGCACAGTAATATGGAGATAGTCTCTATTCCGCTAGAAGGTGAATTAGAGCATCAAGATAGTATAGGAAATAAAGCGGTTATAAAAACTGGCGAAGTGCAGATTATGTCTGCAGGAACTGGCGTAGAGCATTCCGAGAAGAATAACAACAGCAAATTACCTGTTAAGTTTCTTCAGATTTGGGTTTTCCCAAAAGAGCAAAACATAAAACCAAATTACGACCAACAAGAATTCCCTTTAGAAGAGCGTTTGAACCGATTCCAAAAAGTGGTTTCTCCTAGTAGTAGCTCAGACCTAGGCGTTAAAATAAATCAAGATGCTTGGTTTTCTATGGCAGACATTGAGCTTGGAAAGAACATTCCGTATACGTTGAATAAAAAAGGAAATGGTACTTATTTCTTCGTTTTGGAAGGTAAACTCGAGATTGATAAGCAGAAACTTTCTAAAAGAGATGGGTTTGGAATTTGGGAATTTGACACGGTTGATGTGAAAGCCTCTGTAGATAGTAAAGTATTAGCTATTGAGGTTCCTATGACATTTTAAATGTTAAGCAATGAAAAAAGAAATCAAAAGAATATTAAGCAACGGTAGACAGAAAATAGGCGAGCATTACATGCATCAGCCATTGCCAAATAATGATTTTGCGAGCATAGACCCCTTTTTACTATTACATCATCATGGGCCTCATGAGTTTGAGCCCTATAACCAGGGTTTGCCTTTTGGCCCACATCCACATCGTGGTTTTGAAACGCTAACTTTTATATATGAGGGTTCTATAGAACATGCGGACAGCCAAGGTTTCAAATCAGTTATAAACCCGGGTGGAGTACAATGGATGACTGCTGGTAGAGGAATTGTTCATTCTGAAAACATTCCAGAAACCATGCGGGAAAATGGTGGTAAAATGGAAATCATTCAGCTATGGATGAACCTCCCTGGAAAACTAAAAATGACAGCCCCTAATTACCAAGGGTTTCAAAAAGAGGAAATTCCACTTGTCATTTCTGAAGATGGCTTAATTAAAACACAGGTCATTTCTGGAGAGGTAGATGAGAAAAAGGGTCCAGCCAAGTCAATAACAGAGTTGACCATTCTAAATGTAGTAGCACATAAAGCTGGGAAGCAATATTTCAAAATAGCTAAAAATGAGAATATCCTTTTCTATGTATTAAACGGAGAAATATTGGTTAATGGAAAGCTTGCTATTAATAATCAACTAGTAGATTTTGCCAACAAAGGAGAAGATATTGAAATAGAAGCTCAAGAAAACAGCAGATTTGTCATAGCTTATGGAAAGCCTTTAGACGAACCTGTGGTTAGTCAAGGCCCTTTTGTGATGAATACCACCACAGAAATAATGCAAGCCATGAGAGATTACCAAATGGGAAAGATGGGTATCATGTGATACTCATCTTTTTATGGTTGGAACTGATTAGAACCAAAATCTGAGACAGAGCCTGTCTTAAGCGTTATTGATTTAACCTCTCCTAATTTATTAAGTCGGGGTTTTTTATATTTTTTCTTTACTAACATAAACTAACTTTTAAAATGTAAAAACACGTGTTGAACGGTTAAGGTTTGACCTCAGAATCAACGTTTCTGCCTTAACCTTCTCTTTAGGAGTAATTTGCAATTGTCCATTATTACTTTCTAAAAAATCAAATTCTACTCTCTGACCATTCAGTCTATATAACATTACTTCTTCTGAATCATACAATCCTGAAACATTGATCACGCTAGACTCTGAAGGGTTCGGATAAACTATTAATGCATCTTCTCCTTCATAGTTGATAGTAATGATTTTCGAATAATCAAAAGTTCCATCTAAATCCACCATTTTTAGGCGGTAATAATTATTGCCCACAAAAGGATTCTCGTCTACAAAAGAATAAATTTGTATTCCTAGACTATTTTGGTTTCCAATCCGCTCAAAACTCACGGCATTACTTGATTTTTCAACCTCAAATTTACTAAAATTCAATTCTTCCGAAGTCTGCCATTTTAATTGTACACTCTCACCCTGAACATAAAGTTCAAATCCTGCCAAAGTTACTGGATAAGCTCCACTATTTCCAGTGGTTCCTTCAGGAATAGCCGTTATTTCATTTCCTGAATAGGTAATATTATTCACCCTTAATTGGTCAGAGTTACCATTCCCAACAGCTCCACCACCACTTACAATATGTACTCCATCAACAACGGTTAATTTTCCATTATTTGTCAAATCCAGAGTTCCACGAATCTCTATAAACCCTACGTGAGTTCCTGTTTGATTACCGCTTACTGTTACCGTAATACCGGCAGGAATAATAGCATAATCACTAGGCCCAGGAATACCTGCAGGTGTCCAGCTAGCCGCTACGCCCCAATCTCCACCTGAGGCACCTACATAAGTTTTGGTGACCGCTAAAACAGAAAATGATTGACACGTCAGTATAAAAAAAACTATCGTTTTTATAATATTCATTATGATACAAGATTTTTAAATCGCTAGTTAGACTCTAATTTTATCAAAAAGTAACATTTTATAAAAAATCTATGTTCCTATTTTAAACACTAGAGCTAAAAATTTCAATTACTGTTTTAACGCTCCTACTAAAGGAATTAACTATACCAAATAGGGTCTTTTCTATTATGAAATAGTTAGATAAATATCTAACAAATATACAACATCTTGAACCCAACCTGTCTCTCTTTTTATTTTTCCTAAAAATATTGAACCATAAAGTTTAGATAGTTATACAGAAACTTTTCTTAGATATACTAAAACCCTTCCTTACGGCAATTCTCTGCCAAATGAAGAGAACAAAGCACTCGAAAAAAACGTTACTTTTGTGAAATCATAGAAATTACGTTAGTCAAAGGTATAAAGACTATTTACAGACATAATTATTTAGAAGCAATGACAATTAAAACCCGCTTAGCCAAAACAATATCTGGGACATTATTTTTTTTGACCCTTTTTAGTTTTTCCTGCAACTCGCAAAAAAACCCCGACTCCTCTATAGAAGGGACAGCTAGCAATAGTCTTCCTCTCGTTATTAACGGAACTTTAAAAAACAACCTGGTAGATAAAGTTTATTTAGAGCGAATGAGCGAAAGAAATATCCCTACCAGAGTAGACTCTTCAGCCGTTAGCTCAGAACTAAAATTTTCTTTTAACACTACCATCCCTGAGCCTGGCATTTATCAAATAAACATGGAAGGCCAGCAGGTTATTGGTTTAATTCTAGATGGTGGCGAAACCTTAGATATTGTAGCAGATGGCTTGGCATCGCCAGATAAAATGCCCGAGTACACCGTAACGGGTTCTAAAAACATTGATACATTCAATAAAATAATGACCGAGGTTCAAAACTTCGGAAAGCTTCGCCAATCCTTAGAAACGGATTTCCAGAATGCAAAAAATCCAAAAGCACAAGAAGAATTAAGAGGTCAATACCAAATGGCTTTGAATAATAATAGAGAAACTATAAAACCATTAATATCTGATTTAGGGACTTCGCTCTCTGGTATTATTGCAGCTAATAACTTTCTAACACCAGAGCTTGACGGAGCTTATTTAACCGACTTAAAAGCCAAGTTAGTAGCAGAAGGTCAAGACCATTACTTCGCTAAGATTTTTATCGAAACTATAGATAGGCAATCGGGAGGAATGGAAGGTTCGCCAGCCCCAGATTTTGATTTAGTAAATTTGAAAGGTGAGCAAGTGAAGCTTTCAGACATGCGTGGAAAAACAGTAATTATTGACTTTTGGGCCACCTGGTGTGGACCATGCATTCGTTCATTCCCTGGAATGAAACAGGCTCAGGACAAATATGCTGACAACGCAGATGTTGTATTTCTTTTCGTAAATACTTTTGAAAGAGTAGCTCCAGAACAATGGAAAAGCCATGTTCAGAACTTCGTAGACAAAAGAGGATATCAATATTTAAACCCTCCTTTAGATATCAATAATAGTACAGCATTGGCCTATGGCGTAGAGGGTATTCCTGCTAAGTTCTGCATAGATAAAGACGGAAACATCAAACATAAAAGCACCGGTTTCTTAGGTTCTTCTGAGGCTGTTTACAATGAAATGGTAGAATGGGTAGAAGGAAAATAACCTAACACTACACTATTAAAAGGGAGCCTAGCTCCCTTTTTTTATGCCTAATAATTTAATTATGACATAATATAAAACCGCCCCAATAAGTACGCCAACCGAATCTGCTAAGGCATCCATCAAATCATAAGAACGATGAAATGACTCTGGTAATAATCCTTGAATAACTTCAATGACTAAACCAAAAAGAGCAGAAAGAACTATCACTTTTAGGTAATTTTCAGAAACCCACATCCAGAGAAATGAGATACCAGCAAAGGCCACAAAATGAGCTAGTTTATCGTTTACATCTTCTCCCGGTAATTTCTCACTTGGCATAATGCATAAACCAAGAATAAGAATGCTGAATAGTACCGCCAAATAAGGCTTTGCGAAAAAGTCTAAAACTTTATCCATCATTTAATAGCTATGTAGTTAGTCCCGTCTGAAAAGAGTTCTATGCTGTAGGCTCCAGCCTTATTAGTCAGTGTGTCTCTAGTTTCATTTCCTTCATAATAAGATTCAGAGAAGGTGATGGACCCGGAACCAATATTCACAATTTTCCAAGTCTTTCCTGTTCTGGTATTTGCCGCAGGCAGAGTATAAATTACATCGCCGCCTTTATGCACGTAGAGAAAAGTATCATTATCTAAAGTAATGGCGGCCAACACTTCCATAAAGTTCTCATTAAGCGACTGCAAAGATTTAGAGTGAACCACTCCGGCTGCATCCACACTCATTAGCGAAAGGTCTGTTCCTGCGGTATCCACTTTTAAACCTGATAAACTTAAAGGATTTAAAGTATCAGAAACAATGCTTAGTGCTGCCGTAGGGCTATCGACACCAATGCCTACTTTACCTCCGAAGAAATTATCCAACACGTTTGGCTTCATGTATATAC
This sequence comes from uncultured Arcticibacterium sp., assembly GCF_964021845.1. NCBI lineage: Bacteria > Pseudomonadati > Bacteroidota > Cytophagia > Cytophagales > Leadbetterellaceae > Arcticibacterium > uncultured Arcticibacterium sp. The sequence continues at coordinate 109,472 of NZ_CAXHZC010000010.1, forward strand.
CCCAGCCATTTTCTATCATATCCACATTTACCCCTCTAAAATCCTCCATTCTAACGGCATAGAAGTTAGTGATAGTGGCAAGGTTATCTGGTGTACTGGAAGTAAAAAAACGAAGATTTAAAAGGTCATACTGATTATTAGAATAGGCTCTGCCATTATTACCAAATGCCCCTGAAAGCCTTAAGGTAGCAGCTCTTTCCATGGCCCCTCCGTCTCTAAAACCATAGCCTTCATAAAAACCTCTAAAATAGTTAAACTCCGAAGTACTATTGTGAACATCCGTATTTGCTACCGACTCATGAAAATTTGCATAATTATTTGCCACCAAAGCTGCATGGCTCTCACCAGCATCTAGTACCAAACCCACACGTGTACTATCGCCATCTTCATTAGTATAGTCATCAGGCTCATTAAGAGATATAAAGATTCCTCTATTATTGGTAGAGTCATATTTAGCCACCACACCAAACTTGTTATTTGACGGATTTGTAAGGTAATCCGAAATCAGAACTGGCCCACTTCGCCAAACGGTGTCTGTTACGTTCGAATTTGGGGTAACGCTGTCTACCTTATTCCAGTTCTGAGCTTGACAAGCAACACTTATCAAAAGAACTAGGCTCAATAATTTAAAATTCCTCATAAGATAAAGCTAGTTCATTATTTCTAAAGCATAAAAAAAGTAACGCGTTTAAGCGTTACTTCCTTATTGATTATTTATAAACTAGAATTTAGATTATCTACTAATCCAGCTGAATTCATATTCTAGCTGCGGTACTTTACTTCTTTCTGCCAATCTCCTCAATCTAGCAGGCAGCTTAACCACGTAATCTCTCGCCTTTTCTGCTTGCTCTGTAATATTGGTAATATTCTCAATCTTCCAGTCTGCTATTAAGCCTTCCATAATCTCTATATAATCTATAGTGGTGTACACACCCAAACGCTGAGCGGCATCAGAAAAATGAGCAAAAGTATCGCCCATTTTAACCCCTGACTCTCTCAAAAAGTGAGCTGGCATCACTATCTTCTTACGCATCATATCTTCAAAAGCAATCATCATTTCTGATGGGTCTATCTCAAATATTCTATTCACAAAAGACTTGTAAGCCCTGTAATGCCTCATTTCGTCTGCTGCAATAACACCACACATTTTAGAGAGGGTTTTATTGCCATAGCTTTTTGAAAGCGATGCCGTTCTCCTGTGCGAAATATTGGTAGCTAATTCCTGAAAAGACGTGTAAATGAAGTTTTTGTAAGGGTCAGCACCTGTGCCAATATCGTAGCCGTCTGCTATCAAATATTGTGTAGAGGTTTCCATTTGCTTCATGTTTACTCTACCAGAAAGGTATAAGTACTTGTTAAGCAAATCTCCATGGCGGTTTTCTTCTGCGGTCCACCATCTTACCCATTTGGCCCAGCCTTGTGGGTCGTTTACAGAGTCTACACCATCTAAACCCATGAGCCACGCTTCATAAGTAGGAAGAGCTTCTTCTGTTATGGTATCTCCTATTAAAACCGCCATATAATCATAAGGCAGTTCTTTACACTCTTCTTGCAAGAGTTTAATATCTGGTAAGAAGTCTGGAGAGTCTGACTCTGGAAGAAAATCAGACGGCTGCCAGTTAGAATCTATAGGCTTTAAGAACTCACCAATGATGTCGTCCATTTTTTGTCCTATAAAATTCATTACTTCAATACGTGAAGCCGGTAAATTCATATATTATATATTTTTATAGTTCATCACTTAATTCTCAGAATATAGTGATTTTCTGCAATTGATTCAAATATTAACAAAATAACCTACGAATATTGAGGTAAATTGTATTACAAAGATAAGTAATATTAGATGAGCCGAAGCATGATATAAGTCATGTCAAAAAATTATCTTTGTGCTTACTCTTTTTAAAAGCATGAAAAAAGCAATAGACTATATATTGAGCGTTGTTTACCTCGCATATTTTGCCATCGTTCTTATTTTCTTTCACGGCTTACAGTGGATATGTTATAACGCTTTTGGGCAGAAAGCCCACCAATGGTCAGTTAACGGACTTAACTTCTTTATAGTCAAAGGTTGGCTATTGACTGGCTCTACTACCAAGGCCATCAAAACACACCCACTCCCTACCGATAGACCCATCCTTTTTATTGCCAACCACAGCAGCATGTTTGACATCCCGGGTATTATCTGGTATTGGCGTAAGCACACTCCTTTGTTTGTTTCTAAAAAAGAATTGGCCAAAGGCATTCCTAGCATTTCATATAATCTAAGGAAGAGCAAAGCGGCTCTAATTGACCGTAAAGACGGTAAAAAAGCCGTAGTGGAGATTGCGAAGCTGGGTAAATACGTACATGAGAATAATTTTTCTGCCGCTATTTTCCCTGAAGGAACTCGCTCTAAAACTGGCAAACTCAAAGATTTTCAAATAGGTGGTGTGGCGGTACTTTTGAAAAGATGCCCAAATGCTCTGGTAGTTCCTTTGGCTATAAAAGGTACTGGTGTTTTTAACCCTACAGGTGTTTTTCCATTGACATCTTTTACACCTATGGTTTATACTTCTTTAAAACCTATTGAACCGAACGGTTTGATGCCGGAGGCAATATTGGCAGATGCCAAAGCCCAAATAGAGGCCTGTTTGGCAAATCAATAAGAAAACGTAGGAATAGCTGAAAAATGTAGTCCTTCAAAAGGCAATTCCTTAATTTTGCAAGCCAAAATTTATATCAGACTAATGTTAAGAACGCATACTTGTGGAGAATTAAGAATCTCAAACGTCAATGAAACTGTAACGCTATGTGGCTGGGTGCAAAAAACCAGAGATAAAGGTGGCATGTTATGGGTAGATTTGAGAGATAGGTACGGAATTACACAGCTGATAGTGGAAGAAGGCGTATCTACCGAGGCGGTTATAGAAAGCCTGCGTGGTGTAGGAAGGGAGTTTGTGTTACAAATCACCGGAAAAGTAACTGAAAGAGAAGCCAAAAACGATAAAATGGCAACGGGTGACATAGAGCTTTTGGTAGAAGACATCAAAGTGCTTAACCCTGCCAAGCTTCCTCCATTTTTAATAGAAGATAAAACAGACGGTGGCGATGAGCTAAGAATGAAATACCGTTACCTAGATTTAAGAAGGAATCCGGTAAGAGAAAAACTTAGGTTACGTCATAAAATAGGAAGTGCTACACGTAGTTTTCTTGATAATAAAGACTTTATAGAGGTGGAAACGCCTGTTTTGATAAAATCGACACCAGAAGGTGCTCGTGATTTTGTGGTGCCTAGTAGAATGAACCAAGGCGAGTTTTACGCTTTGCCGCAGTCGCCACAGACTTTTAAACAGCTATTGATGGTATCGGGTTTTGACCGTTATTACCAAATAGTGAAATGCTTTAGAGACGAAGATTTAAGAGCCGACCGCCAGCCTGAATTTACGCAAATAGACTGTGAAATGTCTTTTGTGGAGCAAGAGGATATCTTGAATATGTTTGAAGGTTTGATACGTCACCTTTTCAAGGTGGTGAAGAATATAGACCTAGCCGAAGTGCCAAGAATGGACTATGCGGACGCCATGAAATTTTATGGTTCTGATAAGCCAGATACGCGTTTTGACATGAAGTTTGTAGAGCTTAATGACTTGGTTCAAAACAAAGGCTTCGGGATTTTTGATGCCGCGGAATTAGTAGTAGGAATTAACGCTACGGGCTGTGCCAGCTACACCAGAAAAGAAGTGGATAAACTTACCGAATGGGTAAAAAGACCGCAAGTGGGTGCCAAAGGCATGGTTTATCTGAAATATAATGAAGATGGCAGCACCAAATCGTCGGCAGATAAATTTTACTCTGAAGAAGATAAAAAAGCTATTTTAGAAAGATTTGACGCCAAACCAGGCGACATGATTTTAATGCTTTCTGGCGAAACCAATACCGTAAGAAAGCAACTAAACGAGCTACGTTTAGAAATGGGTCAAAGGCTAGGACTGCGTGACCCTAATAAGTTTTCTGTGCTATGGGTTTTAGATTTCCCGCTGTTAGAGTTTGATGAGGAATCTAACAGATGGCATGCCATGCACCATCCGTTTACCAGTCCAAAACCTGAGGACATGGACTTAATAAACTCTGACCCTGGGGCTGTGCGAGCAAATGCATACGACATGGTGATAAACGGTACGGAAGTAGGCGGTGGTTCTGTTAGGATTTTTGAGAAACCGCTTCAGCAAAGGATGTTTGACCTATTAGGTTTTACCCCAGAAGAGGCCGAAGCTCAGTTTGGATTCTTGATGAGTGCTTTTGAATACGGAGCACCTCCGCATGCAGGTATTGCTTTTGGCTTTGACAGACTTTGTTCGCTTTTTGGTGGCGTGGAGTCTATCAGAGATTTCATAGCATTCCCTAAAAATAACAGTGGTAGAGACGTCATGATAGATTCGCCATCAGCTATTTCTAATGAGCAGCTTGGGGAGTTGGGGATAGATGTAAATACTGCAGAATAATGACAAAGTCTATCACAACTCTCTGTATTGGCCTGCTCCTCCTATTTTCATTATCTTGTAAAAAAGACAACCTAGGAGTATCTTTTGAAGCTTGCTCCGAAAGCCCTGTCAGCATAAGAGTTAATGAGGCTAAATTTTGTAGTGACACAAGTTTCCTTGAATTTCAAAATGTTGATTTTTCTAAAAAAGAAATTGATATTTTCCTGTGGTATAGAACAGCTCTAAATGGGTCAGACAATTCTTACTACATGCACCTTACATCAAATTATTCCAAAGAGAAATCGGAAAATATTTCTTATCTAAGAATTGGAGACGGAGATACTTATAAAGAATCCGAAAAAGAGAACTTTGGAAAGCTTTTAATAACTAACGACTCAAATAACCAACTCACCGGAAGTTTTTCCTTCGAAATAAAAGATCCAAACAATTTAGACGAAACTCTGAAAATAGAAGGGCTAATTAATAACCTAAGAGATTTATAGTAACTCCACTATTTAGAAAACATTTTTAAAAGTCTTTAAATAGAAAGAAGAAAGCCAGTAATCATCAAAATCAAACAAATCATGGTATAGACTATTACTCTCTCTCAAAAATGTGGAGGGTTTGCTTTAGGTCTAATGCGTAAATTTCATCTTTGGTAGCTTGAACTTTTAAGGGTCCCATTTCTACTGGATTTCCTGAATCATCCGTCAATACTTCTAGAGCAACTAATTCTTGTTTTTTCCTGTCAAAAACCCCTACACCAGCCCTACGGCTACTTTCACCAATACCGGTTCTAAAGTAAATGAAGCTTTCATCAACCTGACATGGGTCAAAAAAGAATGGATCCATGGATAAGCCATTTAGGCTGAGCGGATTTTCATGAAGGTTTTGCCATATACAAATTTCACCTGTAAGGGCATCCATTTCTATGTATTGACCAGCTTCAAAAATGATTACTTTACCTGTTTCGTTGTTTAGAAAAGGTAAACTTATTCTACAATGGGTATCTCTTTCATTTTTACCAGACATAAAAACCACGTCTTGCTGCCACAGCAATGAGCCATTCGCCACAGAAATACCAAAAAATATGGGAAGGTCTGGAACAGAAGACAAATAGCTTTCTTGAGCTGTATTTTTATGCCCAAAAACCACCAGCACCTCTCCAAACACCCCCATAATCTTGCTGATTTTCTCTATGCCCAGCTCGCTGCTGTCAAACTGCCAGAGGGTGGTTTCGGTTTGATGATTGTAAAAAGTAAACTCGTTCGGACCTTTTTGGTTGTCTTTTAGAACTGCAATTTCATTATCTGCAAACAAGATTTTAATATCTCTATTATCAAAAAGAATTTTAACAATTGCTCTTTCCTTTATATTATACTTTGCTACTTGTGTTGAATAGTCTGATAAGTCATATTGTAGGCCTAAATATCTATCTTCCTGGAGCGTTTCAAACCGTGGCGAAAAGCCATTCAACGAAAATGTTCTACTTTCTCCCAAAATGCTCTTACAGAAAGTTAAACTTTCCCCTTTTTTCCCAAAAAACAAAAACTCATTTGAATCTAAGAAGGCTAATATTTCAGCATTTTCTTCAATAAGGAGCTCTCCTAAAAATATTTCCCCAGACATTGTCAAGTAGAGCAATTCTCCTTTAAAAACATTAATTAATAAGACGTCCTTGATAGTTCGGTATTCCATTACTTAATCTCTATAAAATTGTATAAACTTGATGCCTTATTTAATACGAGGGCTTTGAAGTCAATCAACTTTGCTGCTCTTTCTTCTAAGCTAGGAATAACAGGCAAATCATTCCACAAACTCCCCCTCAGCCCCTCATTATCCCAAAATGTCTTTACCATGATTGGGCTGATTTTGGTTTGATGCTTTAAATTTTTTATTTCCTAAGCGTTTAAACTTTAAGCTTCTTTCTCCAAAATTAATGAGTAATCCTACTTATAGATTACATGCCTCCAAGTAATTCTTTGCTTGAGCCAAATGGACATCTTGCAGCTCAATCACCGCTTTTAATTCCACAGAAATATTATTATAAATAAGAAAATCAACCCTTCTGGTACCAATATGCTCCTCACGATAATGAATAGGCATTTCAAATTCTCGCTGAAAAGGAATGTTTTCAATGTCCGGCTCTATCGCTAAAGCACGCTGATAAATTACTTCCTGAAAACCATTTCCTAATGCAGAATGTACCTTCATGGCTGCTCCAATTATTTTAGAAGTTTCGTCGGAGTATTTGTAAGTGGTGTGAGTCATGTTCTAATTTTGAATACCAAAACCGCTAAAATATAATTGATTTAGCATTAATGTCACGCCAAGAAGCAAAAATCAAGGTAATCATCAAAATCAAACAAATCATGGTATAGACTATTACTCTCTCTCAAAAATGTGGAGGGTTTGCTTTAGGTCTAATGCGTAAATTTCATCTTTGGTAGCTTGAACTTTTAAGGGTCCCATTTCTACTGGATTTCCTGAATCATCCGTCAATACTTCTAGAGCAACTAATTCTTGTTTTTTCCTGTCAAAAACCCCTACACCAGCCCTACGGCTACTTTCACCAATACCGGTTCTAAAGTAAATGAAGCTTTCATCAACCTGACATGGGTCAAAAAAGAATGGATCCATGGATAAGCCATTTAGGCTGAGCGGATTTTCATGAAGGTTTTGCCATATACAAATTTCACCTGTAAGGGCATCCATTTCTATGTATTGACCAGCTTCAAAAATGATTACTTTACCTGTTTCGTTGTTTAGAAAAGGTAAACTTATTCTACAATGGGTATCTCTTTCATTTTTACCAGACATAAAAACCACGTCTTGCTGCCACAGCAATGAGCCATTCGCCACAGAAATACCAAAAAATATGGGAAGGTCTGGAACAGAAGACAAATAGCTTTCTTGAGCTGTATTTTTATGCCCAAAAACCACCAGCACCTCTCCAAACACCCCCATAATCTTGCTGATTTTCTCTATGCCCAGCTCGCTGCTGTCAAACTGCCAGAGGGTGGTTTCGGTGGGGAGGTGGAGGTTTTTAATAGTTTTCAGGTCTTCATCAACATGAAACAAATTATCATTTTCACGAACTGGATAACCTAAAAAGTAATAACCTTCTGAGTAGCTATTAGAGGTATTTTCTTTAAAATCATACATGAAATACGACCACCTCTTGTTATCACCCGAAAGCTTATTTCTAAGAAAGGCTGAAGTGCCAACTATATAATTTGGGTAGAATCCATCTTCAAAATCAAAACCAATTCCACCCCTAACAATATATGATGATTTTACTCCATCAACATTCTTGAAACCTATTATGTATTCAGAACTTTTTCTATGAGCAAATACGTCTTTTCCAATTATAACATCATTTAAAAAAAGGTCTTTACCATTATCATAGTAAAGGTCATTTTTAAGTAAAGAATAGTTTTTGACTTTTATGATTTTAGTTTTTTTCATTTTATATCAATAAAGTTATAAGGTAATCGTCAAACTCAAACAAATCATGGTATAGACTATTACTCTCTCTCAAAAATATGGAGGGTGTTGTTGGTATCTAGAGCGTAGATTTTGTTGCCGCCGACCTTTGGTTGGTTATTTTTTACTGCGGCTCCTGTTTGGTTAAATTCTTCAAAAGTATGAAACCAATCTATTTTCTTAGTTTCTAAATCAAAAGAACCAATACATTTGGCGAAGCCTCCTAAAGCATGCACCTGTGCTCTAAAATATAAATGTGTGGCCGAAATAGCGGAAGACATAGCCACCCAAAGCCCTATATCGTCTAATTGGTCTTTGATAGAAACAGCTGTAATCTCGCCTGATTGCGAATTTAAAGTCCAGTAATACTCACCGAGCAGAGCCTCTAACATAAGGCCATCATTCTGAAATTGAAGATTAAAACTAAGCCCGCCTAATGGAGACGTTTTTTCATTTATGAGTACTTCTTTCTGTTGCCAAAGTAAACTGCCAGTGTTTATGTCAAAGCCCATAAAAAGCTCATATTGGTCAGAATACCGTGGGTCTGGGTTTTCGTAAAGACCCACCACCACCAGCACCTCTCCAAACACCCCCATAATCTTGCTGATTTTCTCTATGCCAAGCTCGCTGCTGTCAAACTGCCAGAGGGTAGTTTCGGTTTGATGATTGTATAAGAAGAAAGATGTAGCATCAAAGCTTTCATTATTTTTAATAACCAATAAGGACTTGCTGGCCCACAGTACCTTGTAATAAGGTATCTCGAATAAGATTTTGTGAATGACCTGATTTTGAAAATCAAATTTAACAATAGTTCTTTCATACTTAGGAAGGATTAACTCTGAAGCAATAAGGAGTTTTCCCTCAAAAGAACTTCGAAAAAATGAGTATAATCCAACTACCTTAACTTTATTTGAATTTAGGTTTAATAGCCTAGTTTTATAATCACTTTCTTCTCCATAAATCAAGAATCCATCTAGTATACTTCCTATCATGATAGCATCTGAAGAAACAAGCCTTTCCCCATGAAAAAGCTGTTTGTTCAAATTGACGATCATTAACTCGCTACTGCTAATGGAGTATTCTTTAATATCATTTATTTTAGCCGCTGCTATCATTTTCTATCTATAAAATTGAAAACTCTTGAATCCAGGCCATCTACCCAAAGAATGAAATTATTTTTAGCCTGAAGTCTTTGATCTAGAGTTGGTTCTAAATCAGTTACCCCAAACAAACTCCCCCTCAGCCCCTCATTATTCCAAAATGTCTTAACCATGATTTGTTTGGGTTGATTTTGGTTTGATGGGCTGGTGATTCATAATTACTGCAATCTATCTTTTAATCGCTGCATGAGATTCATTCTTTCATGAAAAATAGCCAAAACTAGCATTGGTTTGCCTTTCCTTTCTAGAGCAAAAACATAATGCTTTTGACAGTGCTTTAAAAATATTTGATGCTGAGCTATTTTAACTTTTTTAAAATAGCCTTGCTGTATGGAGAGGGCTTTCAAGCATAAACTAAGCCCTTTAGTGTATTTATGTACTTGGTCTTCGCCAAACTCATCCAGCGTATATTCCATAATTAACCGCCAGTCATTTTCTGCATCCACAGAAAGCTCTTAGTCGGCAGTCATGCTGTTTTATTCTTCGTAAGAACTTCTTGGCTAATTTGCTCTAATGTTTTGCCTGTACTTTTGGCATTTTCTACCCTATGGAGCAATACCGTTTCTAACTCCTGCCAAGCTGTATCTTCAGAATGGTTACCAGAAAAAAGTCTTTCCAGTATAAAATCTTTAATAGATTTCCCCTGTAACACCGCCAAAGCCTTTATTTGCCGATGCTGCTCCGTAGAAACTTCAATGCTTAATCTGCTCATAGAATAAAAATAGGCATTTTAAAGAATATGCACAAATGTACATTTGTACAGACTGTCAGTATCGGGATTCTTATGTTTTTTGGGATTTGGATGATTTTGTTTTGTCGTTAGTTCTTTAACATTTAGCTTAAACGGTCGAGAATTAGACAATCACAAATGCCGGGTAAAGTCCATAGCTTCATGCAGAATTCGAAGTATCCTAATCTTATCATCCACAAGAATGTAGAAGATTACATGTTTCTCAAATTTGAAATAATTAAACTTTTTTCCTCCAAAATGAAAGGTTTTAGGTTTGGTATTATTGTTTATAAATCTGGAAATAAACTTTATCAAAGTATCATGATAATGATTTGCTTGGCTCTCAGACCATGTAGAATAGGTATAAAACCATATTTCCTCTAAATCATTCTCCGCAGGAGAACTTAGTTCAATTTTCAGCATCAACAGCTACATATTTTTCATGCATTCTCTTTTTGAATTCCTCAGAATCAAATTCAGTAAATTCGCCATTATCAGCTTCTTCTAATAATTCAAACAACTTTTGCTTCCCTTTCCTTTCCCTATCAAGTCCTCTCAGAGCATCCCTAACCACTTCACTAGCAGAATTATACCTACCAGACGCTACCTCTTCGGCTATGAAATCTTGAAAATACTGTCCTAGAAGCACCGATGTATTTTTTCCCATGTTATTTTCTATTTATAATTAAATATACCAAGTCTTGGTATCTAGTCCAAAATGACAAAAAAAAATAAGCCCTCTGATGTAAACCAGAGAGCCTAAATTTTCTGAGAATGAAGCCGCTACACCCTCCTCTTCCCAAACAGCTTCATTTCACTCATGGCCCAGGTGCCTTTTTCGTGGCTGCCAGTTTGTTTCATTCTTAAGAATTTCCCTTCTGATTCTTTTAGGCGAATCATGTTTGGGCTTTCAGCCCCTGGCCCTTTAAATACCTCCGTCCATTTTTTCCCGTCTTTTGATGTTTCTATAATTAATTGACGCGGATGCGTTTTAATAGGAGGAATTCTGTCTCGCCAAGAGCCCTGACGAATACCCTGCGAGGTAAATTGAACTTCAGAAACTAAAATAGCCTCTGGAAACTCTATTTGAAACCACATATCAGGAGTTTGCGGAACGCCCGTAGACCAACCTTCAAAAGTCAAAGCTCCAAGTGGCTTACCTGTACCTCCTTTTACCACTGGCACTGCATGACTTGCCGTTACTTTCCAGTCGGCTCCTAATTCTAATTCTTCTGGAACAGACGCTTTAAGTGCATCATATTGGTAGGCACTTTTCTGGTCCTCGGTAGCCTTTCTGACCCTTGCTACATCTTCCGTAGTAACCAGCGAAGCATTATTATCAAACGAAAAACGAATAAAAGATGCCACAGAAGCCACCCAATCATCAGAGTTTTCTGCCATAGGCACCATGATTACGCCTTCATAAGATTTGTTTTCTATCTCTCCTGTCAAACCTCTCAAAATAGTTTTGACTACATAGTCAGAATGCCCCTTTAGATTTGAATTGCTCACAAAAGACGGAGCCATGAGGCCATCACCTACGGGTGTTCCACGACCCTCTGCTCCATGACATTGCGAACATAACTCTTGATAAATCTTTTGTCCTTCAGCTATCCTTACTTTTTCTTCCTCCGAATGGTTTGGATCTTTCTTCCCAAAATAAGAGTACTGCGTTTCAGGAGGATTGATGATATTTTCTGCCACCATTGCTATCCCTGGAGAATTATCTGACGCCATTGTTAACTTAGCAGCCTCTAAAATTCCCGGTATTTTGAACAGTTGACCAGTCATGAGAGCCCTCACTTTCACTTCTACATTTACGTCATTGGTCATTTTGATATAATCGGCAGCAAAACTCTTATTACCTTTTTTATAAAGTGATTCTGAAACATAGATAGCCATATTACGCATTCTGAAATGTGGGTCGGCCATCATTTCTCTTACTAAGTCTGGCTTTAAAGCACCTAAACCTTCTAATACCCAAAGTGCATGAAAACGAGGTTCTAACTTAAAGTTACCGCGTACTATTTTCTCCAAAGCAGGTACTACAGACTTATCTTGTCTTAAAACCAAAAGTTGTTGAGCTTTATCTCTCCACCAACCATTTGCATGTGATAAATGTTTTACAAGGTCGGCAGAGCTCTCCTCAAACATTCTAGGCTGTGTTTTGTCTCGCTCTATTTCTTCATGAGATAGTCGCCATATTCTCCCTAATCCTATGACTTTATCTAACTGATACTGCTCAATTTTTGCTCTTAAATACGAGCCTTTCGGTGTCCACTGCCCTTCCTGAATTATACCATGGTACATATCTGTGATGTACATGCTACCATCAGGAGCTGTGGTCATATCTACTGGTCTAAAAAGCGGGTCAGTAGAGCGTATAAACTCTGCTTCTTCTTTCTGATATACATTTTGAAGTTCGCTTATCCCTCCTTTTCTTACTTCATTAACTTGCCTCACTATTCTAGCCACAGGCTCGCCATAAAAGTATTGACCGTATAGGTCTTTTGGTAATCTATCACCTCTGTAAATATCATTTCCGGCGGCACCCGTCACTCTATTTAGTGAGCCTTCATTTTCACGAACAGCAGCCATACCACCTTGCATATCGGCTATATACATAGGCTCACCATAAGGTATATCAAAACCCTCCTGCAATTCCACATCTCGTTTAACACTATAATCACCTAGGTGAATGGGATATTGAAAATGCGAAGGAATTCCACTTGCTCCACCCTGAAACCACATTTTACCGTCGTCGTCATGGGTGACACCCCACTGCCCATTATTATTTCCCGTACTTTCTCTTAAAACGCCCTCTGGTGTCCATCTAATTCTAAAAGCGTTAACAGTGCTGTAAAGCCAATTATCCATACCCCAATAAAGGAATGCCTGCTGATGCTCTACATTTCCAGAACGTCCAAAGTTATCTGCAAATGCTTCTTTCTTGTCTGCTTTGCCATCACCGTCCGTATCTGTAAATTTATAAATCACGTCTTGGTTAGACTCCATGGTTAGAATAGCATTTGGCCCGAAGGGCAAAACAAAACGCGGAAAGACAAGTTTATCAACAAACATTCCTCCTGTTTCGTAAACGCCATCATTGTCTTTGTCTTCCCATCTTGATATTCCACTGGTAGGTTCTAATGTACCTTCAGAATCTGCAGTGAGCATGTAGCTTCGCAATTCTAAAACATACATTCTTCCGTTACCGTCAAAGGAAATAGCACCAGGTTGCTCTATTTGAGGCTCAGCCAAAACAGGTTCCATCTTATAACCATCCATCAAAACAAAACGTTTTTGCTCATCTGAGACGGATAATGGTAAAACTGGTGCCTGAGGGGTCAAATCAACACCTTGCCAATAAGCTTTGGTGGTATCGGCCTCCTCTGGCAGTTTAATAATTGGGTAGCCTTCTTTTGTAAAACTTGGGCTTTCCACTAAATTCTGCTCATCATTAGTATGGGTAACAGAAGTACTTTGAGGCTTTTTACAATCTGTCAATAAACTAGCAGAAAGCATAAACGCCACTAAACCCAAGTAGGGTAGTCTTTTAAATTTCATTTTAAGGTTTCAATAGGTTTGAGAACAAGCAAATTAAAGTCATTTATTCGGTTTTCAAATAGAGACAGTCTAGAATAGACGAATCGAGTCTTTTTCATGTCAAAGAATAATTTTACAGCAAAAGCAGGTTCTATTTTAATATTGAAAAAGTAAATTGCGACCAAAGTAAAAAAGCATGAAGTTATTTTCTAGAAAAGTGGGCGAAGGTAAGCCCTTAATCATTCTTCACGGGTTTCTGGGTTCGTCTGATAACCTGTTCACGGTAAGTAAGTATTTGGCCACCCAAGGCTTCTCTGTATTTATTTTAGATGCCAGAAATCATGGGCAGTCGCCTTCTTCATCTGAGCATAACTACCAAGTAATGGCGGATGATTTGGCAGAATTTATTGATGCCGAAGGTTTAGAAAACCCTGTGATTCTGGGACATTCTATGGGAGGAAAAACAGTACTTCAATATGCTCAAAAATATGATAACTATGAGAAACTAATCATTGTAGATATAGCTCCTAAGTTCTACCCTACCCATCATGAGCACATCATGGAAGGTTTAAATGCTATCAATATTGACACTTTGAAAAGCAGGAAAGAAGCGGAAGAGATATTCTCAGAATATGTTTCTGACCCAGGAGAAAGACAGTTTATCTTGAAAAACATCTACAGAATGGATGATGGTTTTGCATGGCGAATAAATATCCCTACGCTAAACAGTGAATTGGAGAACGTTGGTGAGGAAATTGAAAGTAGTAAAAATATTGACAAGCCTGTTTTATTTATCAAAGGCTCTGAGTCTAGCTATATTAAAGACGGTGATTTTGAGCTAATTCAAAAAACCTATACCAACGCCCAACTAATAGTTATAGATGGAGCAAACCACTGGGTGCATGCCACCAAACCAAAAGAGTTTATAGAAGCTGTTACCGAATTTGCCTTATGAAGGTCTTTCAAGAAGAAATTACTTTAAGGGCTTACGCTAGAGGTTTTCATCTGATTACCGACATTGTTTTAAAAAACATGCCGGAGATTAGCCAAATAAAAGCTGGTGTTCTTCAAGTTTTCATTAAACATACCTCAGCATCACTAACTTTAAATGAAAACTGGGATGCTTCTGTAAGGGGAGATTTTGAAAGACATATCAATGTCATGGTACCGGAAAATGCTCCATACTACGAGCATAATTATGAAGGCTCAGATGATATGCCAGCTCATATTAAAGCATCCATATTTGGCAGTTCCGTCCAGATTCCGATAAGTAATGGAAAGCTAAACACTGGAACTTGGCAGGGGATTTATCTTTGTGAACACAGAAATGCCGATACTGGCCGAAATTTAGTTTTGACCGCTTGGGGAGTTTAAACGTAACATTGAATACACAAAAAAGCCACGACTCCTTTTGGAACCGTGGCTTTAAATATTTGACAAAATATTTCTTAAAGACCTTTCAAGGCTTCATTCATATTTCTTACTGCTGCTGCAGATGCTTCAAAAGCGGCTTTCTCTTCATTGCTCAATCTTACATTGACAATTTTTTGCCATCCACCTTTTCCTAACACTACAGGAACACCAATACAGATGTCTTTTTGGCCGTACTCTCCGTTAAGATAAACACAAGAAGGGATAATTCTTTGCTCATCTCTCAAGATAGCTTCTACCACTTGGCAAATTGCCGCTCCTGGAGCGTACCATGCAGAAGTTCCTAAAAGACCTGTCAACGTAGCACCGCCTACTTTAGTTTTGGCAGCTACTTCAGCTAAGTCCTCAGATTTGATAAATCTACTAACAGGAAGACCATTCCATGTAGCAAGTCTAGTTAAAGGAATCATAGTAGCGTCACCATGACCACCTATCACCATTCCGCTCACGTCATTGGTAGACATGTTCATGGCTTCTCCCAATCTGTAACGGAAACGAGCAGAATCCAAAGCACCACCCATACCAAGAACTCTTTTCTTAGAAATCCCCATTTCTTGAGCTATTTGGTAAGTAAGGTAAGTCATTGTATCCATTGGGTTAGAAACAATAAGAATAACCGCCTTAGGAGAAACTTCTAAAGCAGCTGTAACTACAGTTCTAACGATACCCGCATTTATTCCAATTAAATCTTCACGGCTCATACCTGGCTTTCTAGGAATACCAGAAGTAACCACAATTACGTCAGACTTTGCTGTCTTAGCATAATCGTTTGTAGACCCAACTATAGTTGTGTCAAAACCTTCAATAGAAGACGTCTGCATTAGGTCCATTGCTTTCCCTTCTGCTATCCCCTCTTTAATGTCTAATAAAACCACCTCGTCAGCTACTTCTCTGCGAGCAATCACATCAGCGGCAGTAGAACCTACTGCACCAGCACCTATTACAGTTACTTTCATTTAATTTGTATTTTCTTAGTAATCCTCCTTCCATTTGAGAATCACACGATTATAATATTATTTCCAAACGGGTATATCCCTGATTGTGCAACAAAAATATTGTTCCAATGGACTTAAACCAAAAGTATCTACGCTATTTTTGAGAAAAGTAGCGTAAAATGTAATTTTTTACCACTTACCATTGTTTTAGCATCAAAAAGCAATCTTAATGAGTTCAAATAAGCAAACCGACGACTTAATTTCAAGAGTTCTCAATTCTATTTTTTACAAAAGTTCTTTAGGCAAAGCCAGCCGAATTTCAAAGAATTCAAAGAGTCTTTTGGCTCTTTTAAGAAATGTATTGAACAAGTCTAAAGATTTAGGTGTGGGTGGCGTATTTGATTCCATCAGAACTAAAGTGGTAAGCATAGGAAGTTTGGTAAAAGCCTACGCTTCGGGAGAATATCGTGACATAGAATTGAAAAATTTGATCATCATGATTGCAAGTCTTGTCTATTTTCTATCTCCTATTGATCTATTGCCTGATTTCTTACCATTTCTTGGTTATGCAGATGACATTGCCTTACTTACATTTGTTTTGCAAAATATGAGAGAGGAAGTGGAAAAATTTGAGTTGTGGAAAATGAATAAAGACATCAATTAACGACTATTTCTTCCACTTTTACGTATCTTTTATTTAACTTTGTTTATACTATATATCGAAAATATCATGGAATTAGCTACATTATTATTCTTAGGGAATCTTGGAGGAACAGAGATATTCGTAATTGTCTTTGTTATATTATTGTTTTTTGGTGCTAAAAAGTTACCTGAATTAGCCAAAGGCTTAGGAAAAGGGATTAAAGAGTTCAAAGACGCCACTAAAGACGTTAAAGAGAACATCGAAAAAGCAGCAAACGGAGACGATTAATTTCTTTTTTTTTCTCGGCGTTTAGTTAATGCAGCAGGCAAATTATGTACTGTTGCATTTTCTTTATAAAAGCTTATTTTTAAGCATTTTCGATAAAAAACCATAAAAGATCATTAGAAGATTCACTAAACATCTATTCATTGACGTTAAATCATTGAATATTATTGATTTTTTGAATTTACAAACATACATTTGACAAAGCTTCCTAATAATAACGTGTTCCTGAAAGGATATAACAAAATTTTCTATGCCCAAAATTAATACAATTGCACTTGCTGCAGTAGTAACGCTACTTACAACAAACCTCGGTTTTACTCAATCGGATTCTATTAAAAATGCGATTGTTCCTGTCAGACAAATTGTCATTGGCAACAAACCAGACAAAGAAATTAGGGTCTCAAATCCTGATACTGTTCAAAAACAAGCCAAAGCTGTTTTCCCTGGTTCAGTAACTGTAGTAGACAAAAGAGACAGTGCTGTATTCCAAATTATTCCTGCTGATGACGATATTATTGCAGCTAGAGTAGAAGGACTAGAAAACATTATGCCGATGCCGTATAATGAGCACGTAAAAAAATACATTGATTACTTCCTTTACAAGCGTCCTAGTTTTGTAAAAGAAATGCTTGAAAAAAAGGAATTTTATTTCCCTGTTTTTGAAAGATATTTAGCACAGCACGGTATTCCTGATGAGATGAAATACTTGGCTTTATTAGAGTCTGGTTTAGAACCTACCATCATGTCTCATGCGAAAGCAGTGGGCTTATGGCAATTTATGTCTCCTACGGCTAGAGAGTATGGTCTAAAAATTAACGATTATATGGATGAAAGGATGCACATTGAGAAATCCACTGATGCATCTTTCAGATACCTTACGTGGTTGCATAACTATTTTCACGATTGGGAACTTGCACTTGCATCATATAATACAGGCCCGGGAAATTTAAGGAGAGCTATCAGAAGATCGGGAAAAACAGATTATTGGGATTTACATAATTACATTCATAGAGATACCAGAGCTTATGTACCTCAGTGGGCTGCTCTAAACTATTTGATGAACTACTCTGCTGAGCACGGTATTTTCCCAGACCCTGAAAAAACTATGTATCCTTTAGCAACTGAAAATTTGCTATTAGATGGTCCGTTAAATTTGGAGAAATTTGCTGAGTTAAACTACCTCGACTTAAACACTATCAAAAGGCTTAACCCACATTTCACTAGTAACGACATTCCTTCTTATGCTAGAAATCTGGAGATAAAAATTCCTCAAAACACATATGCATATTTTGAGGAAAACAAGGATTGTATCATAGATTTAGCTTCGGTATTGTCTGACCCAAGTGATGACATTGCCTCTATTACTGACTCAAAAGGTACTTACCATATTGAAAAGAAAACGGTAAAGAAATATTACAGAGTGCGTTCTGGAGATTATTTAGGAAAAATAGCCTCTAGAAATGGCGTAAGAGTTTCTGACCTTAAGAGGTGGAACAAGCTTCGCTCTAATACTATTCAGAAAGGGCAGCGTTTAGTTTTTTACAAAACCGAATCTACAAGAGTTTATGATGCAATAGAGCCTGTAAAAACTGTAACGAAGCAAGACAACAAACCTGTGCTTGCCAAAAACACTACAACACCTCCCGAAGAAAGAACTAATGTTAAGGTGGTAAGTCAGTCAAATAAGATAGCTTCTACGTCTGAAAAGAAAGTTGAGCCTTCTTATACCAATGTTAGCAAAACAGTTAAAAGATACCACTTTGTAAAAAGAGGTGACAACTTAACACATATTGCTAGAGCTTACGGAACCAGCATTTCTCAACTTAAAGACTGGAACAATTTAAGGTCTAATAATATTCAAAAAGGTCAAAGACTAGCTTACTACACTACCATTACTGAAAGAGTTTATGATAATGTAAAAGTAGCTGACGACGGTACTATTTTGGTACACACCGTACAAGCAGGGGATACACTGTGGGCTATTTCTAAGAAATATGGTTATTCTATAGAGCAAATAAAGAAACTTAATGGTATGTCTAACAACACTGTTAAGGTAGGCCAAAAGATAAAAGTGAAAGCTTAGCACTACCAAATAATCTAAAACCCCGAACTTTTAAAGAGTTCGGGGTTTCTTTTTTACAGCTATTACTACGCCGCTACCCCAATCTAAATGGGTCATCACTAAATCATCCCTTTCCTGTAGTGTTTCTAACAATCTAGAGGTTTTCTCAAAATGGGCTTTTGGCCAACTATCTTGTGGCAAAATGTCATCAATAATATAAAAGCCTCCTTCGTTCAGCATGTTTAAAGTTTCTTCTAGCATTAGATACTTTCCATGCCAAGTATCGGCAAAAATATAGTCATACTTTTTATTCAAATTTTGTCTTAACCATTCTCCTCCATCACTATTTATCAAAGTCAGTCTACTATCTGAACCAAGATACTTTTGAGCAATCCTTAGAAGTACTTCCTCATTATCTATAGAAGTCAATTTAGCATCTTTTCTCATTCCGTCAAGAATAAAACTAGTAGAGAGACCAGTACCCGTACCTAGCTCCAAAAACGCCCCACCTTGACAAGAACTGGCTAAGGTTCTTAATAAAGAACAAATATTTTTATCTGAAGCCATATCAAATTCAGCTTCTTCCTTAATTTTCAAATAGCTTAGAGGGCAAACTACTTCTACCATATACAATATTTTCCTGCATAGGTACAGTATTCACAGGGTAGTAACAAAAACATAGCTCAAATAGCAATACTATGCTAACAACCATCACATAAGCTAGTTTATTAAGCCAAAGCATCTACATTTCAATAGCATAAGAAAATATGATTTAAGGAAGGCTTTACTGACAGATTCTACTTTTCAATTAAAAAAAAAGAAATAAGCTTATAAAACTCAGTAATTTCAGAAACCAATAATACCATGACATGCCTCTTTACGCTATCCCGAGTAAACAAGAACTGATTGATTCTCATGAAAGAATTAAGCCTTATATTAATAAAACCTCTCTACTTAAAAACGAGAACATCAATAACCTTCTAGGTTTAGAGGTATATTTTAAATGTGAAAATGAACAGAAGATAGGAGCATTCAAAGCTCGCGGTGGACTAAACGCCATTTTGCTTTTAAGTCAAGAAGAAATTGAGAAGGGTTTGGTAACGCATTCTTCAGGAAACCATGCTCAAGCTGTGGCCTATGCCGGGAATATTAGAAAAGCTAAGACTTGGGTGGTGATGCCAGAGACCGCCCCAAACATTAAAATACAAAAAGTTAAGGAGCTAGGTGCTGAAGTTATCTTCTGCAAAAACACCCCACATGAAAGGCAAAATGCTGCTGACAAAATAGTAAAAGAGCATGGAGCTATTTTTATACATCCTTTTGACAATCATAATGTAATTCTGGGTCAGGCTACAGTGGCAAAAGAAATTTTAGAAGTAATACCTGATATAGATACTATAATTCCTCCCGTGGGTGGTGGGGGCTTACTAAGCGGCACCGGGCTTTCTGCTTCTTATTTCAGTAATAAATGTACTGTTTATGCGGCTGAACCCGAGGGTGCAGCCGACGCCATCCTTTCTTTCAAGAGCGGAAATGTAGAACATGCTCCTTATGTAAAGACAATAGCAGATGGTCTTCAAACGCATCTCAGTGAAAGAACACTAGAAATAATAAGAGCACACGTTAAAGATGTTTTCTTAGTAAGTGAAGAAGAAATTTTAGAGGCTCTAAATCTTATTTATAAGCATTTGGAAATAATAATAGAACCATCAGCCGCAGTTTCTTTTGCCGCTTTAATAAAAAATAAAGAGCAATTTAAGGGTAAAAAAGTAGCTATAGTTTTAACAGGAGGTAACCTAGACAAAGCCTTTATACCAAAATATCTTCAATTATGATATCTATTCCGCTACCTAAACCTTTTTCACAGAAACACCTTTTTCAATACTTGAGGCGTTCAAAAAACGAAATCACTTTTGAGGTATTGGACAATAATACTATTCTTAAATTATTTGTAGTTGACCAAATACAGTTATTAACTCAAATCACCTTTTCCTCTGAAAGTCTGCAAATAAAATTTGTTAATGAACAAGCTACTGAAGCTCAAAAATCAGAAATAAAAGCTTATGTAATTTCATGGTTTGACCTTGATACTGACCTGAACTCTTTCTACGAACAGGTAAAAAATGACACCATTTTAGCACCTCTTATTAAAGACTTCCATGGCTTGAGAATTGTCAAATGTCCTGACCTTTTTGAAGCTCTTTCATGGAGCATAATTGGCCAGCAAATTAATCTTCCTTTTGCGTATAGCTGTAAAAAGGCTTTGGTTGAAAAAGTAGGTGAGCGTTTCACTTCTGAAATGAAAACCTATTACGCCTTCCCTAAACCAAGTAAAATTTTGGAAATTTCTGATGATGATTTTAAAGTCATGAAATTTTCTAGTCAGAAAGTAAAGTATATTAGAATAGTGGCGGAAGCCATAGAAGGGAGTAAGCTATCAAAACAATCTCTTGGCCTTCTAGATTTCAAAAAAGCTAAAACTGAATTGACAAAACTTAAGGGAATAGGAGATTGGTCTGCCAACTACACCTTAATGCGGTGCCTCGGCTACAAAGAAGCCTTTCCAGTAGCAGACGTCGGTTTGCAAAATGCTTTAAAAAAAAGTCTAAATAAAACAGAAAAACCAACTATCGAAGAAGTCCAGAAAATGGCTATACCATGGAAAGGATGGGAAGCTTATGCTACTTTTTATCTTTGGCAAAGCCTACTCTAAAAGTCTTAAATTTTGTTCTAACTATTTCATGTAATTATCGAAAAAAAAATACGTTTATACTTAAACGCTACCGCTCAATCACTTAGACAGGTCTACTATAGCCTAAACAATAATTTCATCCCGAGAAAGCTGTCAAACGTCCAAAAAATCAAATACTAGCACAGTAATTGTTGACAATTGTATATATTTATCATTGACAATTATAAATAAATATCCATGTAATTTACTGAGAGAGCTAGCTCTACCTATCTAACCTATTATAAAAAAATATCAACTTTAAAGAATGAGCCATGAACTCTTTACATACAATATTGGCAGAAAAATTCCATTTCAATAATGAAGAAATTATTGAGATAATAAGACTTTTCAAACCCATAAATTACCCAAAGCACTCCTTCTTGGTACAACAAGGAGAAATGTCAGAAAATATAATCTATATAAATAAAGGTTTAGCTAGAGAGTTTTTCACCTACGACGAACACAAGAATGAAGATAACACCATTCAATTTGTAAAAGAAGGAGATTTCTATTTTGCCAATAACAGCCTTTTAGAAATTCAAAAATCTAAGTGCTTTACACAAGCATTAGAGCCTGTTAAGGCATTGGTATTAAACAAAGAAACTCTTAAAGAGTATAGTTTAAAACTACCTTTTATTAATAGACTAGCATTCTTAATCTTAAGAGAAACTGTAATACGTCAAGAAAAAAGGACAGATATCTATATGAGATACAGAAAAGGAATAGACCGATATGGCTTATTCTTAGAGTCTTTCCCGAATTTAAGTCACAGAGTAAGTGACAAGTTTATTGCGTCTTATTTGCAGATGAATAGCTCCACTTTAAGTAGAATTAGAAGACAAAGGGTTTAATAAGACAAACCCCTGGTCTTTTATATATTATTTATTCAAAGTTCCTTCTTCCAGTACCTTTAGTTCGCTCTTTTGCATAAACTCTTTCATAGTTCGCTCTTTTTCCCATGCATTTGCCAACCTGTTTTGTTTAGTAGAAGGGTCCCAATATATAACATCGATACCGTCTAATTCTGAAGATGTTAAATCTCGTATTATATCATCCTCTTCTTCTGCCATCTTCTTAGCCCAGTTTCTATCTGACACTCCAAGCACCATCTTTTTCATATTGTCGTAATAAATGAAAAGTAAAACGGGTTGCCTTTTATCGGTATCAAACTCCCAGGGGCCCCACTCACCACTTTGACTTTGGTTTTTATCATAATTTAATGGGAAAGACGCCAATACATCACCCTTATGTTCAGCACCCTCGTTTCTGATTTTCATAACATATACTACCAAATCTTCTTTAGTACCCTTATTGGCGGCATTGCATAAGCCTCCCATATAAAGGTCACTTTTGATATTTGTAATATTTGTAATTCTGAAATCTCCATTAATACAAGTAACCTGAACATTACCCACACTAAAGCTCTCTAATGACTCACCAGCCCTTTT
This sequence comes from uncultured Arcticibacterium sp., assembly GCF_964021845.1. NCBI lineage: Bacteria > Pseudomonadati > Bacteroidota > Cytophagia > Cytophagales > Leadbetterellaceae > Arcticibacterium > uncultured Arcticibacterium sp. Next base: position 132,389 of record NZ_CAXHZC010000010.1, read on the forward strand.
AGGTAAATTCATCTCAGAGATTTCTCCTGCAAATTGATAATTTGGTACTACCATAGATACATCTTGGGCAAAAGATGTACTACTAGCCACAAAAAGCATAACGGTAATTAATAAATAGTTAGACACTATCTTCATGGGATTATAGAAATTAGATTCAAATGCTGCCGATTAAGGCATTTATATAAGAGCTAATTTTACAATAACCGTACCGACAAAAACACTTAAGAGGCTTTTTTCACACTTCGTTTAAAAAAAAGTATTGGCGACCTTGGTTCTAGACCTAAAATCACACCCTATAAAATGGTATTTCTAACTATCTCTCAATGTATATACGTATACTTTAGAGGAATCAACTTTTGAATACTATATCAGTCTTTAGACAGTTTTTTTATTGAATGGTACATCACTTTTCTAAACTCCACTTCTGAACCTTCCGACTGCAAAGCAAAACTTCCGCTTGTAGCCGTGGCATTAAAACCGTGATTGACCATTTTTCCATTAAGCCAAACTTTAACCTGGTCTTCAAAACATTCTATTTGCATGAAATTCCATTCGCCTAGTTCGTTTTCCATGTTGCCGGTTAAGTTTGGGATTCTTCTGTTTTTCTTACCATCAACACCCCAATTTTCTTTAGGACCTCTTCTGGCCTCCATATTAGGTACTTCTATATTTTCACCAATGCACCAAAAATCACCAGCATTTTTATGCATCAGTTGTACCTCCACCGACTGCGGAAACATAGCATAAAGCCTTCGAGGTTTTGATACATGTACTAAAGCTCCGCAATTTCCAGGCTCACCCACAAACCTATACTCTAACTCCATTCTATAGTTAGAAAAAGATGCATCTGTAATCAAATGTCCTCCTGGTGTACCTAAAGTAACTAGCATACCATTACGTACTAGAAAGGGGTTTCGTGCGTCTTTGTCTTTGTCCATTGCTGGAACATCAATATGCCATCCAGAGAGTGATGCACCATTAAATAGCGACACCGCCCTTTTGGAAGTAGTACAGGACGACAAGAATAATAAAGAAAGAATGGTCAGGTTTATATATTTCATACGATAGGGTTAATGCCATAAATATACGCTGGTAAAAGTTTTTACTATAATTTTTGAACCTCTCAAACCATGGATTAGCCGATTATCATCAAAATAGAAAAATAATCCGCCTAGTATCTTGCATTGCAAAGTACCTTCCATTATGTTTGTATCACAATTATGAAAAAGCTAAAAACAATTCTCAGGGGTGAGGCTACTAAGCTTCACTCTTTTAAAATCAAAAACGAATGAAAATAGAAAATGCCAAAGTGCAGATGCGAAAAGGTATTTTAGAATACTGCATCCTGCATATTATTTCACGAGGGGAGGTTTACGCTTCAGAAATATTAGACGAGCTTATTGAAGCCAAAATGATGGTGGTAGAAGGCACGCTATACCCCCTACTTACTAGACTTAAAAATGCAGGTTTACTTGAGTATAAATGGGTAGAGTCCATTTCTGGACCGCCACGAAAATACTACATCCTTACCGATGCTGGGACAGAATCCTTAGTAGCATTGGAAGGAACATGGCAAGGCCTTTCGGCATCTGTAAAAACTATCACATCAAAGAAGAAATAAGCACCATTTACTGGTTATCAATTAATTGGTTATGAAAAAAACAATACAAATAAATATAGCAGGAGTGGTCTTCAACATTGAAGAAGAAGCCTACGAAACCCTGAGCAATTACTTAAGCTCCATTCAAAGTTACTTTTCTAGCTATGAAAGCAGCGAAGAAATAGTTGCCGATATAGAAGCTAGAATAGCTGAAAAGTTCATTGGCAAAAACAAAGCAGACGAACTACCGGTTATAGGTACAGAAGATGTGGCCAGAGTTATGGCCAGCATGGGTACTGTGGCAGATTTTCAAGCGATTGAGGAGGAAGAAGCAGAGTCATTTGCTCAAGAAGCTCCAAAAAGCACAGAAACCAAAGAAGAAAGAAAGGCTCCAAAGAGGCTTTTCAGGGATAATAAACGAAAAGCTCTAGCAGGTGTTTTATCTGGCTTAGCAAATCACTTTAATGTAGATGTGGTATGGTTTAGAGTAATTTTTCTAGTAGCCGCATTAGGTCTTATAGAGTCTGGTGTAGGCGGTGTATTTATAATAGCCTATATCATTTGCTGGATAGCTATTCCTGCTAGTGACGAATTAAAAGAGCAGGAAAACATAAAGAAGTTTTACAGAAATGGTGATAAAAAAGTAGTTGCTGGTGTAGCCAGTGGGCTTGCCTCTTACTTTGGACTGGATGTAGCTATAATAAGAATAGTATTTGTGGTTGGTGTCGCTTTCTTTGGCGTTGGTCTAATTGCTTACTTAGTTCTCTGGGTAGCTTCACCAATTGCTGAAAGCCTTACACAAAAAATGGAAATGAAAGGCCAAGCGGTCACCATTGAAAATATTGACAGCAATATCAAGAAAAAGCTTAGCGATAAGTCTTCAGGAATAACGCCAAGGAACGAAAGCCCTTTTGCCACTATCTTATTACTTCCTTTTAGAATTCTTGGTAAACTTTTCCAAGGGATTGGCCAATTGCTCTCAAAACTTGGTCCAGTCTTCAGAGTGTTAATGGGTATTTTCCTTTCTATACTTGGCTTAAGTTTGACCGTAGGTGCCATAGTGGGTACAGCTGCATTCTTTGGGCTAACTAGCGACCACAGCTGGTTTAACAGTGGCGACGATTTAGGACTTTTCACTAGAGACCTGGACCCGTCCGCGGGAATTTTCCTTTTCTTAGCCACAGCATTGCCAGCAGTTGGTGTGCTTATATCCGGAGTATTCTTAATATCAAACAACAGAATAGGAAATCGAAATTTCTGGTTAACAGGACTAGGCTTATGGGTTTTAGGCATTGTAGGTTTGGCAATTTATGGCGGGAAGTACTCTATGAATTATGCCAAAAACGCCTCTGTTACACAGAAAGAAAATTACGTTTTTTCGAGTGATGTGATATACTTAGACACGAAAAACAACTTTAGCGAAAACGACTTCGATTTTAACAGTCAGGTAAGAATCTTAGAGTCTTACGACAATAATATTACCTTAGAAAAAAGGTATTCAGCATCTGGAAGTACACGTAGTGTGGCCAAAGCAAATGCAGAAAAATTGATTTACAATGTCATTCAAAAAGACTCTCTTCTTATTTTTGATGAAAGAGCTAGACTGAACCCTGAATCAGGCTTTAGAAACCAAAAGGTACATATTGATTTAAAGATACCTGTCGGTCAAAAGGTACATTTAAGCAATGAGTTTGCCCGTAACTTACTATCAAACAGCTGGTCATTGAAATCTAAATATGGACTTAGCTCTGACGATTTTGACGCTCTTATCTTTACTTTAAACAAGAATGGAAAATTAGAATGTGAAGGCTGTGAAATTCTTGACGACGATGCCAAAGAAGCTATCAACAAACGTGACAATCATAACTTCAACAATGACGACGAGGAGTTTGATAGAATAAGAGGCGAACATAAACGAACTTATGACTTCACAGATTTTGAGGGCATAGAAGTGGGCGGCTCTTTTAGGGTCTTAATTCGCCAAGGAGACGATTACGGTATTGAATTTATGGCCGAAAGAGAAAGAGACATAGATGACCTAGACGTAAGAGTGGATGGTGGAGAACTTGACATCGATTTTGAAGATAGGTTCTTTGAAAATAGAGGAAAGGTGATTGCTTACATTACCATGCCTAACTTAGAGTCATTAGATATCTCTGGAGCATCTAAAATAAAAGTCTTGTCTTTTGAAAACATTGACAACTTAGACATTGATATCTCTGGAGCCTCCAATGCCAAACTAGACATAGAGGCTAGAAAAATGAGCGTAGATGGCTCAGGTGCCTCTCACATGGAAATCAGAGGTAGTGTAGCGGAAATCGATATGGACATATCAGGAGCTAGCAGATTTGAGGCAAAAAGAGCTGAAGTAGGCAGAGCTTATGTAGATGCCTCAGGAGCCAGCCATGCAGATTTTGGAAAGGTTAAGCAGCTTCGTTCTAACACAAGCGGAGCCAGCCGAGTAAGTAGAGACTAAAAACTCCTAATATTTTGCTTTAACAAAAAAGTGCTAATTTCAGGTCTTAAAGATTCTGAAATTGGCACTTTTTTCGTTTCCAGTACTTATAGTTTTCCTTGGGTGGTTAGGCTATGGACTTTTGCACAGCCTGCTAGCAAGCTCTGCCATGAAAAATATGGTGGAAAAACACCTCACCTTTCTCTTCAAAAGATACCGACTACTCTATGTGATTTTTGCGGTATTAATCCCTCTTCCATTATTATTCTTCCAGCTAACTTCCAAAAGCCCTGAAATATGGACAAACTATAGAGAAGTAAGGTTAGCAGGTGGTGTTATGGCAGGTATGGGATTAGCTGTTTTAAGAAAAACTCTCGCTCTTTATGACATGAGCCTTTTTTTTGGCCTAAAACCAGAAGATGCTAAGGTGGAGCCTTTCAATACACATGGCTTACTTGCCAAAATGAGACACCCGATGTACACGGCGACATTGATGATTTTCTGGGGATGGTTTCTTTTTAGCAACACGTATCAAAACTTAGCCTTTTGTACGGCCAATACCATTTATATTTTGATAGGAATTTACTGGGAAGAGAAAAAGCTCTTGAAACTTTACGGTCAAAAATACGAGGACTATAAAAAGAAAACGCCGATGCTTATTCCACGACTTAGAAACCCTAACCTTTCATAAACCGAACTAACAGCACCTCAACCAATAGAAAAGCTAGAGCAGCATATAAAAAGTATTTCCATAACTGAACCCCGAAATTTTGCTCCGCAAACGTACTTACAAAGTCTCCATCTTTAATATTGTCAAAAACGGTAACGTTTGGCTGCTTTTCAAAAATGGTTCTAAGTTCTTCTGGCGTATAATTTCCCATTCTTGATTCTTTTGAATCATGGTTTAAACCTAAAATGGAGTGTTTCACACCATCTACTTGTAATTCATAAAAGCCCGATTCTAATTCTTGACTCTCCGATAACTCTACTGAAGAGGGTAATTCTAAAAGTAATTTATTGCCACGTACTTGCTGAATTGGCAATATCTCAAAATCGTCTTTCTTTAGGCTATAAACAGCATTTTTGGGAGCATCCGCAAAAGGAATCACCAAAGTACCCGCATTGAAATTATAGGCTAATTGCTGCGGTTTGATGCTTAATGCCGCCACTTTGAACAGTGTGGGAACAAATAAAGCATGCTCTGGAAAATTGCCGTAGGTCATGTTTAATGGCGAAGCTAAAAGATATAGCGAACCGTTTCCAAAATCCGTTTTACCCAGAAAAGCCTTCCCACTTTTTAAACTCAATAATTTATCTCCTAAACCCGTCCAAGAAATGGTAGCTTGTGCCTTTGGCAAATTCACTACCGCAGCTGAAATAGATTGCTCAAAAACATCCGCAAAAAATGGCATATTCTTATCCGGCACCTCTAATTCCACCTGCTTGCTTACAGCTATAGAATCTCTTGCCGCAGTCAAAGTATTTAAGCCTAAAGAAGAAACCAATTCTTGATACGTCAATAAATCAGGATTTTCTCCAGGTATTAAAAACAAACTTCCGCCGCCTTTTACAAAATCTATAAGCGAACTTTTAAGATTCTCCCCTATTTTATTTAAGCCCTCTACCACCACTAAATCCGCTCCACTAACTTTGGCTAGGTTGACATTACGAATGCTGTACTGCTCAAAATTAAATAGACTGTCGTCATCATATAATTTAGCAATATAATCCGAAGCCGATTTTTGTTCAAAAAGGTGCAAAATACTAATAGCAGGAGAAACATCCACCACAAAATACTGCTCATTATCAAAAGTGATTGGTTGGTCGTCGAAGCTTACCGACCCCATGTGCTGCCCCTTACTTCTAACAGTGAAGTTAAAACTAGCAGTAGCATAACTTTCTGGACTTACAGAAACAGATGAAGTAGAAGTTTGCACCCCATCTATCATCAGTTTAACAGGCATTTTTTCAATAGCTTCATTCCCAGAATTATATACTTTAACGTTCAATAAAGCATTTTGCATCTCTCGAATAAATGGCGAAGAAAGCCATACAGAATCTACAAAAACGTTTTTTGAAACGTCTCCCTGAACGGGCACTAAATAAACTTGATTGCTACTATCAGTCTCTAGATTTAACAAATCGCCTACGGTGCTCTTTTGAAAATCAGAAAACCAGAAGAAATTATTCCCCTCTTTAGAGGCTTCTTTTTCTGCCATTCTCATCTGTCTTTTATAAACAGATGTAAGGCTTCTAGCTTCTGGCGAAAACCTTACTCCTGTAAGGCGGTCTCGTACTTTGGTAGCACTATTGGCAAATTGATCTTCCCCTGAAAAATCATTGGTAGTGAGCTGAATATTTTGCTGATTTTTAAATAAAGCCAATAACTCGTCAATCTTAACCACCGCCAAATCAATAAAGCGTTTATTGTCTGTGGTGTTTTGCATACTGAGCGAATTGTCCAAGTAAAGGCCATTGATACCCTTGGCTGTACTGTTTGCACTTAAACTATTTTGAGCAGGTAAAAACGGCTGGGCAAAAGCCAAAACTAAAGCTGCCAAAAAGAGCATTCTGGCTGCCATAATGAGCCATTGTTTCAGCTTCCTGAAAGAAGAAGTTTCGGTTTCTACTTTCTTAAGAAAAGCTACATTAGTAAAATACACTTTCTTAGTTCTACGGAAATTAAACAGGTGAATAATCACCGGCACCGCTAGCACCAACAAACCCCATAAAAGCCCTGGATTTAAAAACTGCATATACTATTGTAGGTTTATCCTTCTTTAATTTTTTTTCATGTAGTCGCCTCGAGAAAAGTACTTTTCAATAAAACAGTACATCAAAATGAAGAAATAACGGCTACCCATTTCTTTTATTTTCAATTTTGACTCTCCATACTTTCTATTCGTCCAACTGTTTGGTACTACCGCGTAAGAATAACCTCTCACCATAGCTTTAAGCGGTAGCTCAATAGTTAAATTAAAGTGAGGCGACATAAAAGGCTTAAGCCCATCCATGGTTTCTCTTTTATAGAGTTTAAAGGCGTTAGTGGTGTCATTATAATCAATTCTCATCAACATTTTGACAATAAAATTAGCCACTCTATTTATTACCTTCTTATGTTTTGGGTAGTCTATCACCTTACCACCTTTAATCCATCTGCTACCAAAAACGCAGTCTACATTTTTTTGCTGCATGGTTTTATAATACTTCACTAAATCTTCTGGGTCGTCTGACATATCCGCCATAAATACAGCTACGCAATCTCCAGAAAAACGCTCTAAACCATACCTCACAGCATAGCCAAAGCCATTCGGGCCTTCATTAGTTTCAAAAACTAGCGTTGGTATTTCCTTTTGAAGTTCAGTTAAGACCTCAATGGTATTGTCTTTAGAATTATCATTAGTCACCCATATTTCATGGTCAATCTCATGCTTTGACAAAGAACTATACAAAGAGCTCAGTGTTTCTGGAATAGATTCCGCCTCATTATAGGCTGGAATTACAACGCTTAATTTCATGTAGCAAAAATGCTGAGAAAAGCTGATTATGACAATTTAGTTTCAGAGTTTTGGACGCTAGCTTTTAAATCTCTTTACATTTATTGGATGACAAAATTTATTTTTTATGGTATTTCAAGTTTAAAAACCAAAACAGCACTCATAAAACTCTAACTACTAACACACTAAATTATTTTAGAAAATAATTTCAAATTCTTGTCCAAATAAAGCATCTGAGCTCGTCATAACTCCGAAAGATGTTTAAAACTAAAAAATAACAATCATGAACACTTACTTATTATTATTTAGAGGCGGCGATTCTACTTTAGAAACGTATTCTCCGGAAGAACAACAGGCTCATATGCAAAAATGGTTTACTTGGATGGGCGGCCTGTCAGAGAAAGGTTTAATGCTAGGGGCTGAACCTTTACATCAAACTGGAAAAACAATAGCAGGGAAAGATAAAGTGGCTTCTGATGGCCCATATATGGAAGGCAAAGAAATGGTAGGTGGTTACCTTATTTGCAAAGCTGACGATTACGATGCTGCCGTAAAAATCGCCAATGATTGTCCCGTTTTAGAATTTAAAGATGGCAATGTGGAAGTGAGAGAAATTCAGGTAATGAATATGTAAAAGACCGTCATCAATACTTCTAACACAAATATTGAACAGTTAACAGACCATCTTTTCAGACAAGAATCTGGGAAGATGGTTTCTATATTGACCAATATTTTTGGTGCTGCCAATTTAACCCTGGCCGAAGATGTGGTTCAAGACACCTTGATTCAGGCTCTAAACACTTGGAAACTAAAAGGTATACCTGAGAAACCTGAGGCTTGGCTATTTAGGGTGGCTAAGAACAAGGCCATTGACCAAATAAGGAAGAACAAACACACTGAAAGTTTTGACTTTACCGATAATAAAAGACAACTCCTAAACTCAGAGTATACCTTAAATGTAAGTCTTGAAAACTACTGGAAAGAAGAACTCATTGAAGACCAGCAACTCAAAATGATGTATATCTGCTGCTCTCCAGAAATTAGCCCTGAAAGTCAAATAGCCTTGATTTTAAAAACACTTTGCGGATTTAGCACACCAGAAATAGCAAAAGCATTTCTCACTTCAGATGATACCATTTCAAAACGGCTTTACAGAGCAAAAAACTACTTCCGAGAGCATAAAACCAAATTTGAACTTCCTGCAAGCGAAGAGCTAAAGGAGAGAACACTAAAAGTTCTCAATGCTATATATCTTCTCTTTAATGAAGGGTATAATTCCAGCAATAGTAAAGACTTAATACGAAAAGACCTCATTCATAATGCCATTATGCTTGGCAAACTTATAAATGATAACGAGCTCACTAGAAGTCATGAAGGGCAGGCACTATTGGCTTTGATGTGTTTTCATACCGCTAGAGAAGATAGTAGGTTAAATCCTGAGGGTAATATTATTTTGCTAGAACAACAAGATAGAAGTTTATGGAATAAGGACTTAATAAACCTCGGAATTCAATACTTAAACATGGCCAGTAAAGGAGACAGCATAAGCTCTTACCACATAGAGGCGGCTATAGCTTATGAGCACTGCAGGGCTGTTAATTTTAAAGAGACCAACTGGCAAAGTATTTTAACACTTTACGACCTCCTTTACCAAAGCAATAAATCGCCCATAGTAGCATTTAACCGTGTTATTCCTTTTTACCAAATTCACGGAGCAGAGAAAGCTTTAAAAGAACTAGCTAAAATCAAGGAGCTAGATAAGTACTATTTGTACCATAGCTTCAAAGCACAATTGCTCAAAGAAATGGGTAAATCAGACAAAGCCCTTACATCTTATGAGAAAGCTCTTTTATTAACAGATTCTGAGGTGGAAAAGGCGGTAATTCGTGGGAAGATGGACAAAACTAAGCTTTGATGCGTAAGCACAAATCCTTAAAACCTGCCTTTTCTAAGGCACACCTTAAATCGCATTCTTTAAGATTACAGTGTTTGATAAGGGTAATGTCATTTGTGAGGCAGTCTACCCCAAAAGAATTTACACCAATATTGGCCAATTCTTGTTTTAATGCTTCTAACCTTTCCGGTGCTACGTTTTGATTCTTAACCTGAATTTTAATCATGTGAAATACATTTTCTAAGACTTACTGTTCAATACTGTTCTTCTTCTTTTTACCAAGCCACACTAAAAAACCAGTTACAGGTAAACTAGCACATAAGATAGAAATAATAAAGGCCAGAATCTTACCTGGTAAGCCAAAAATGGCACCCACATGGATATCATAGTTCATACGCATTAACTTTTCGGCCACGCCAGCATCTTTTAACCTTCCATAAACATGATTAACAGAAACCTCCTCCATGGTGTATTGGTCAAAATACCTATAGTCTGTGCTCCAATACATGTCTTCTTTATAATTGGCATTGGCTGCAATAGCCGAAGTGTCAGACTCTGGTGTATGGACTTCCAAAGAGACCGCATCAGGATATTCTTGAAGCATTTTATCCCATACTAAATCTATGGCTGGCCTTTCCGTAATTTTGCCTGAAAAAGCTGTAGAGGAAGGTGTGATGTATAATAGGTCTTTGTCTCCACCCAAGGTTTTATAATAAGCATTAGCAAACCACTGGATACCAAAAACAATACCCGTGGTAACCAAAATCACCGCAAAAACACAAGAATAAAACCCCAGGATATTATGTAAATCATAGTTTTTTCTTCGCCACTTTGTGGAATCTTTCCAACGGAACCAAAAGCGTTGTTTGGCCGCTGACTTATTCTTAGGCCACCAAAGAACAATTCCTGAAATTACCATCAGCAAAAACAACAAAGTACTGTAAGAGGTAACTGGCTGCCCAATTTCTGGTGGTAGCCACAAATAGTAGTGCCCATCAAGAATCCAATGAAAAAAAGATGCTTCGTGGTCTTTAGTCTCAATTATGGCACCGGTGTATGGATTATGATATACCGAAAAATAATACTCCACTGGCTCAAACGCATAATAAATGGTTTCTACGCTCCTACCCTCTCCCGGGTAATTTATGGCATGCAAATGATGGTCTGGATATTGGGTTTTAGAAATCTTTTCGAAAACAGAAGGAGGCAGCACATCCCTATCTTCTACCTTACTAAATCGAAAGTCTTCTGTGGCATCTAAAATCTCTTTTTGGAAAGCATAAAAGCTCCCAGTAATACTGATTATAAACACCACTAGCCCGGTGCTTAAACCGAGCCAGAGGTGTACTTTTCCAATTTGCTTTTTAAATTTCATGAATTAGTATTTCCCTAAAACTTATAACGAATACTTAAGCGTGCGTTTCGGTTTGCTTCTGCTTGCCAATAGTAAAACTCACTCCATGTATAATAAGCCCCCGAAATTACATCGGCATTAAATAGGTTATTTACATTTAATGCTATGCCAAACTTATCAAACTGATAAGAAATAGCCCCATCAAACTTAGTATAAGAAGGCATAGTAGGGTCAATAGAAGAATCATAAGCGGCATACCATGTAGAACGCCCAGAAGCATGAGATGCTCCAAGAGATAAACCGAAACCTTCTAAAGAACCACCAGTGGCAGAATACGAAAACCAAGCGTTTGCAATGTGTTTATCCGTCCCAGGGAGTTGACGGTCTACCATGTCACTTTCTGTATCTTTCGAGATTTTGGCATCTGTGTAAGCATAATTCATGGTTACATCTAAACCGGTAAATAGTTGCCCCCTCAGGTCAAATTCCAGTCCAGAGGTTTTTGTTTGACCTAACTGAATAGAGAAATACTGATGCTCAGGATCTGAAGTCAAAACGTTATTCTTGGTAATTTGATAAGCTGCCAAACTCGCCGTCCATCTTCCATTTAACATTTCTTTCTTAATACCAATCTCTTTATTTGCCCCTGTTATTGGGTCAAATTTTACATTGTCAAAAGATGCTCCAGCTTGCGGGACAAATGCCTCATCATATACAGCATATAAACTTGTATTTTCATTTAAAGAATAAGATAAACCTACTCTTGGTGTAAATTTCCCAGCTTCCGTTTCTCCAGAGTAAGGGTCACCATCTCTGGTGGTAGTATACCTTCCTGCTAGTGTTAGCCTTACTTTATTATCTAAAAACCTCATTTCGTCTTGAAGGTAATACGCCGTATACAAATTACTGTAATGAACACCTCTCTGGCGTACATCTAATTCACGGTCAAAAACCGTATAACTTGAAGCCGGAACTGTTCCATAAACAGGATTATAAACATTAAACCCTGTACTACCTTCTATGGCTCCACTTTGACTCCAGTCGTGATAGAAGTCTTTATCTCCCATATCCAGTCCTGCCAAAATACGGTGCTGAAGGTTTCCTGTATAAGCATCACCATTTACAAAAAACTGCCCCACTCTGGTTTGTCCTAGAATATCCCAGTTAGACTCCGCACGTAATAAAGTATCACCATTAAAGCCAGAAGGCCAAAGGCTACTACCTACTTGGTCAAAATGTAAGTAAGAAAGCTGTCCTGTGAATTTCCAGTTTTCGTTTATACTATGAGAAAACGTAATTAAGGCCGACTGGTCATTTATAGTAGTAGGCGACATATTATTCTCTAGCGTACTAGCACTGCCTGGGAGGTCTCCTAGACCATTTGGAGAATATATATAGTTAGAGCCTATTGGAGACATTTTAACAAACTGATAATTATACTCAGCCGTTAAAGAAGTGCTAGGGTTAATTTGATATTTGATAACTGGTGCTACAGAAACTCTATTATTGTACTCGAATTGTTTTTGCGTACCTTTCATTTGACCCATCAAGTTAAGGCGATACTGAAGTTTACCATCTTTACTTAGTAAACCATCAAAATCTAGTGTATTTCGGTAGGTACCGAAACTGCCTACAGTCATTCCCAATTCTGCTTTTTTATAGCCTGTAGGTTTCTTAGTTACCACATTATAAAAACCACTTGGCTCGCCTGCAGCCATCATAAAGCCAGCAGGCCCTTTCACAAATTCTATCCGCTCCACCATACTCATATCCTCAGTAAGTGGCCCCCAAGTTTCGGTTACGTTCATTCCATTTCTAAAAGATGCCACCCTGGACCCACGCATTACGATTCGGGCATAGGTTTCCCAGTGTTCAGACATGGTAGCACCACTCACATTCCTGATTACTCCCTCTCGCATATCAAAAATCTGCTGATCTTGTAGAGTTTGGTTGGTTATAACCTGAATGTTTTGTGCCACTTCTAGCAGCGGAGTTCGTAAACGTAAGGAAACGGAAGGATAATCCGTCACGTATTTACCAGGATTAGCCGTGACCAATACTTCTTTTAATTCATTGGCATCTTCTTCCAAAATAAAATTAACAATTACCCTTTCACCATCAGAAATTGATAAGTCTTTGGTTTGCTGTTTCAAACCAACAAAACTAGCTATCACTGTGTAAGTACCAGCTTTCACATCTTTGATTTCATAGTCCCCTTCTTCATTGGCTGTTGCCCCCCTTGTACTCCCTTTGAGGGTAACATTCACAAATGACGCCGGCTCACCATCAGACGTCTTCACTTTGCCCGAAATAATTCCTTGAGAAAAAACTACGGCAGGCAGTATTATTAAACTTATTAGAGATAAAAGTTTTTCCATTTTTTATTGATTTTTTGGGTTTTGAGTAAGGCCAAAATGAATTTGGTAAGTAAAAGCCGAAGAAAAAGAACACTCAAACGCTCACTTCTCCGGCATTACGATTCTAAATCCAATTTGACCTTACAAACAATTAGATTCCTTTTTCAAAGACAATAAAGTCCTTTAAAACGGCATCAAGTTTTTTCTTATTCTCAGCGGAGCTAAGATTCTCTTTATTGATATTATAAAAGAAGCTTCCAAGACGCTGGTCATCTACTTTTGATTTAATAGTGAAGCTTTTATGCTCATTTTCTACTTTATCCCAAGCAGCTCTAACATCTTGCCAGTATCCCTTGTTCTTTTCCCACCATGCCTTAGTGGCAGCACATTTACTCATATCTGTGCGTACGTAATCATTATAACCTTTTTCAGAAGCTAATAAGACATCCTCTTTGCCTTCCGCTCTAATAATCTTGTCGTTATCTTGCTCATGAAGGTACCCTTTATCTGTAACATGAATTCGATTTCCTCTTTTCATGACGTTATAATCTTTTCTGTGAGAATACTCTCTTCTAGGCAGAGCCGCATCTGCTGTACTTTCCCATACCGACTTACCATTTATATGAGCCCACTCTCCCGTACCAGCATACCTTAATTCATCTTGCGTACCATAGACTTTTTGTGTCCATCCATTCTTAAAGTTTGAATTAGAGATATTGCTATATCTAAAATCATTGGCTGTGTTAAACGAAAGTAAATGTGGGTCTCTGTATGTCCAGTCTTCACGCCAGTGCTTCACCACCATGGTGTCATTTATAGCTAAAAGGTGCTGAATAACCACTTTATTAGCAGACTCTTCCACCACAAACACATACTCTGTAGCATGCTCTAAGTACCTATCATGAAACTCATAAGCGGTATCAGGTGCAAAAGTCTCCGCATATTTAAATGTAATATTCATGCAGCCACACTGCCCTTTGATAGCCTCTATATCTGCTGATTTTTGAGCAGAAACTACAAAAGAAAGGCACAATCCTAATAATAAGAAAAGGTTTTTCATTGTTCTATTTTTGATTAATTATCTCGTTTACTTCCAGCATCAGCACAGACTCATTTATCATTCTTTTAAACTCCTCATACTCGCATGCTGTAAAGGCAAAAAAGGTATTAGCAAGGGGTGTTTGGAAACTTATAGTTTTACCTCTTCCTACGGGTTTCTCCATAATGTATGTGCCATATTCTACATCCACAATAGCCCCCAAACCTCGAATTTCTTCCTCCTTTAACAGAATGAAAATATTTTCAAAAACTAGGTTATATCTATCGCAGCCATTGCAATAGCCAACATAACCATAAGCGGATTTACTGATAATATTTAATGAGCTTTTTTGACACATAATTTATTCAAATTTGGTGGAGCCGTCTGGCTGATAAACGTATCTAAAAGTATAGTAACGACCAGGAGATGTCCCGTCATAAGTAGCAGGTGCACCTTTGTAATAACTTAGTACTTCTACTTTGGCATAGTTTCCAGAAGAGGTTTTTACAAAAATCACTTTTCCTGCCACAGGCGAAACTTCATGATTGGTAGAGTTATAGTTATACCATCCATTACCTGAACCTGAGGGAATGGCAAGTCCCTCGGCATCGTCAGATTTCATGGTCAAAGTAGCCGGAACCTCTGAAAAGTCGGCATAAATACCATCTGCCACACCAGCTTCTGCAGAACCCGGCCCAGATACCCCACCATTAACAATAATACTGGTGCTTTTAAAAGCCAAATCCCATGAAGTGCTAGCAGAATCTGCAGTACTTAAAATACCATCTTCAAAACTAAAAAAAGTATAGTGACCTGTAGGAGCGTCTGACGGGTTGGCTGCCAAATCACTTACAGTTTCAGAAACCACTGGCTCTGATGCTACTACATCATCTTCCTTTTCGCAAGAAGCCAGACCTAAAAAAAGTGTACAAATAGTTAGAAATTTAATCGTGTTCATTGAAATTATATAGTTTGAATTTTTACTCTTAATTAATTGATTACAAATGTCATATCACATTTATGACGTATAGTTTCGTAAGCTTTCCCTTTGAAAGTACCTGGCACTTCTTCTATCCACTCGACTTCTGCCAGGTAAAGACCTTTTCTATTAGGCTCTACGCTTACAAAACCAATTTGATTTGAAAACTTATCTTGCAGCCAGCCCTCAGGATTCACCACTCTTATTTTAGTTTTATTCATTGGTTTACCATCTTTCATGGCATATAGCTCCACATTATTGGCATTGATTTTACAGAAAGTATCTAGGTAAAGTAGCTGGTCTGCTGCCGATTGATTTTCTCCAATACTAAAACCCGTTCTTAGGTATTGAATTGGCCTTGTAATTCCTAGTTTATGCTTATGCCAGTCTTGCACCTCTCTGGTATCATTTAAACCAAGTACTTGATAATAGCCCTCACTCTTTGGCGTATACGAACCCTCCCATCGGGTATTCGTCTGTGTCATATTCACTTCTAACTCTTCTCCATCGGGAGATATCACCGTCACTTTTATATCAGCCATTTTATCCAGTCGGCTTCCTACTTCCCTTATTTGCGAAGCATACTCCCCATAGTAAAGGTGAATCTGTACGGGTTCGCCTATTGCGGCGTTTTCTGACTGCTCTAGCTCAAACCAATAACCATGAGCCTGTGTTAATAATGGACATACCAATAGCATGACTAATTGCCCTATTTTTTTCATTTTTATTTATTTTACTTTTTGTTTAAATCCTTCTAGATAGCATACCTCATTCGTACCCAAAACTGCCTTCCAGCTTGCCCAGGCTGATATTGAGCATTTTTAAAGTTCAGTACATTATCAATTCCCGTTTGTGCTGTCCAGTTTTTAATAGCTTTTGAAAGCGACGTATTTACTACTAAAAAACCTGGTGCATATTCGTCATCTATATCAATAATGGCATTGCCGTTTTGGTCACTAAAGCCGTACCTCCCTCTGTAGATTCCGCGTATGTTAAAACCTAGCTTGTCATCCGTTTCATAGAAAAACTTGAGGTTGGCAGAGTGTTTTGACCTATTAAGTAAGCCACCGTAGTCACGGCGACTTACTCTTTCGGTTTCGAGGGTTTCCGGGTTACGTCTATACAAACTTCCCTCAGATATTTCAGTAAGTACAGATTTGTCTTTGGCCTCTAGGTATTGATATCCAGCACTAACTTTAAGGTATCCGCCGAAGGAAACATTGAAATTTTGATTAGCATTAAGCTCCACACCCTGTGTGAATACCTCCGCTATATTTCTGTAGCTATAGACATTCTGTCCATTAGTTTTCTGAGCTACAGGAAAACTTTCAATAAGGTTACTTACGTCATTTCTAAAAATGTTCAAAGTGGCTGTTCTCCCCTGATTGCTGGTGAAAAGTAAGCCAATATTGCTCGCTAAAGAGCTTTCTGGATTTAGTAGCCCAAATGTGGATGGGTCTGTGAAAATAGTAGCTATTTGACCTTGTGTTTGCATTTCAGCAATATTTGCTTCTACTTCCTGCGAGCCAAAAACACTGTAACCTGCCACGGCATTGGTAAAATTAAGGTACAGCTGTCTGAAGTCAGGAGCCTTATAGCCTACCCCTACCGAGCCTCTTAGTTTCAATTGAGAATTAAGCTTATACATGGCAGCTAGCTTAGGCGAAAACTGATTTTTATAAGCCGAGTGAGCATCATAACGGCCACCTACATTTACCTGAAATTTATCGAAGCCATAGAATTCATACTGACCAAAAACATACTTGGTGTTAAACTTTTTGAGTTCATCATACCGAGTGGCTTCTACGGTCTCATTCACCATTCCGGCACCAAAAAGAAAGAAATGTTTTTCTGCAAAAGAGAAATCAAGAATAGCCTCTGGCCTAAAGAAGGTCTGATTAAAATATGATTCGTCATAGACACTATTATCGCTATCATAAGTCAGCAGTGATTCTGTTTTATAAGATGAGCCATATAACCTCGCGGTCAAACCTACGGTACTTGAAAACTTATGCTTTAAACTGGCATTAAAATTCTTGTCATTAACAGAACCAGTCTGGGCAATTAACGCAGAGCCATCCGTTTCTTCAATTTCATAACTGCCAGACTGTGACTCTTCAAATAACCTCCCAGATAGTTTCAGCTTAGTTTTATCGCTGAAATCATAGTTTAACCTTGGCTGAATGGTGTAATTATCAAAAGGCGAAACGGTATTCCCTACGGTTTCTGGTGTAAGGTCATAACCTCCCGATGAGTAACGATTAGCGAATATTGAAAAGCCTAGTTTATCTTTCTTATAGTTAGCCAAAGCAGACAAGTCCAAGGTATTATTGCTTCCATACCTAGCATAAACATCCCCTCCTATTTTGTTTGGCTGCTCTGTTATAATATTTATTACGCCTGCTAAAGCCTCAGAACCATAAAGGCTAGATGAAGGCCCTTTTACTATTTCTATTTGTTTGATATTTCCTACGGCCAATCTGCTCAACTCCAATGTACCAGCCGTTCTCCCAATTAAAGGCTCACCGTCTACTAATATTAGCGTATAATCTGGATTAAAACCTTGTAACTGAACGCCATTTCCGTGGTCGTTTACTACAAAAAGGCCTGTTTGTTCTGCCAAAACTTCATTAAGCCTAAGAGAGCCCATTTGCTGAATTTGCTTTTTCTCAATTACCGTAACCGGCATAGGTAGCGAGTTCAATTGACGTTCACTTTTAGTAGCCGTTACCACTACCTGCTCCAAGTCTTTCTCCAGAAGGCTATCTAGCTGTGCTAGCCCTGTAAATGGTAATAGAAGCAATAGGAAAAAGGAAACTCTTGGCATTTGTTTTTATTTAGTCTTATTATAAATAATGAGACAAATGTATAAGTGTTCTTTTTACACTCCAAGCTTATTTAGAATTATTTTAAATAATAAATTCTACTCATTAAGAAAATATCGAAATACCCAATTCGTCTATTATGCAAAACGCTTTAAGATATTATATCTATCAATTACTTAAATTGCAGGTATATAATCTACATATTTTACAAACTACAGTTGTTTTATCTTTTTAGATTACTAATTTTGACGCGAATTAGATATAGCATTTGGTTTCTGCTGAGAGGCAGACTTAAAAAGGAATCATGTGAAACTCATGAACTGTCGTGCAACCGTAACCGGCCTAAAAAACTGGAAGTCGAGATACTTGCCACCTGCTATTGACAACATGCTTTCACGACTAAGGCATAGAGTCAGGTATACGAAAATGCTCATTTTCGTGTACTTACTTCTTTAGCGGAAAGTGTACTCAATGAACATTTTTAAAAATTCAAAAGTATGCTTAAAAACAATTTAGGATTTCCACGAATAGGAAATCAAAGACAGCTCAAAAGAGCTTGTGAAAAGTACTGGTCTGGTAAAATTTCTAAAAGTGAACTTTTAGAAACAGGCAAAACCATTAGGCTGGCCAACTGGCAACTTCAAAAAGAAAAAGGTATTGACCTTATTCCCTCAAACGATTTCTCTTTCTATGATCAAGTTTTAGACCATAGCCTCATGTTTGGAACTATTCCAGAGCGGTTCAAAGACCTCAACAAAACAGACTTATATTTTGCCATGGCAAGAGGTTTTCAGTCGGAGAGTCAAAACCTGAAAGCCTGCGAAATGACTAAATGGTTTGACACTAACTACCATTACATAGTCCCCGAATTTCAAGCTTTTCAGACCTTCCATTTGAATGACGCCAAGGTTATTGATGAATTTATAGAGGCAAAGAATGCAGGAATAATAACCAAGCCTGTATTGATAGGGCCTATCTCCTATCTGCTTTTAGGTAAAGTAAAAAATGCCGACTTTAATGCCCTCAGCCTTATTGATAGACTTTTGCCAGTTTATTTAGAACTGCTGAATAAACTCCAAAAAGCAGGTGCAGCATATGTTCAAATAGATGAACCGTTTCTAGGACTAGATTTAAATTTCTTCCAAAAAGAAACTTACAGAACGGTTTATCATAAAATAAACAATGAGCTTCCCGATTTAAAAATCATACTGAGCACTTATTTCGAGGGCATTGAAGATAATGCACTAGCCGCTTTAAATCTTCCAGTAGACACCCTGCACATTGACCTGAAACGAGCTCCTGAGCAACTAGACAATATCCTTGGCAAGGTTGGTCCTGACCTAAAATTGTCACTCGGGATAATTGATGGAAGAAATATCTGGAAAGCAGATTATGAAAAAGCTATTCAAATTGTACAAAAAACAGTGAAGCTACTTGGTGAAGAAAGAGTCATGATTGCTCCGTCCTGCTCGCTTATTCATGTACCCGTTGATTTAGAAAACGAAACAACCATTGACCCAGAAATTAAAGACTGGCTTGCTTTTGCTACGCAAAAACTAATTGAGCTAGACGAAATAGCAACCATTCTCGCAGCCCCTAATTCTCATCTTTTAGCCAAAAACACAGCTTCTATTACAGGCAGAAGCATTTCTTCCAAAATCCATAAGCTTGCAGTAAAAAAGCGAAGTCTGGCAATAACAGACAAAGAACTAAAAAGAAATGCGGTTTTTGAAGAGCGTAAAAACTTACAAAAGTCTCACTTAAATCTTCCTGAATTTCCTACCACCACCATTGGTTCTTTTCCGCAAACCAAGGAAATTAGAAAACTCAGGGCTAATTTGAAGAAAGGAATCATTACTGCAGAAAACTATGAAACCGAAATAAAGCTACATACTGCCGAAGTTATCAAGTGGCAGGAGGAACTGGGCTTAGATGTGCTGGTACATGGCGAATTTGAAAGAAACGACATGGTGGAGTATTTTGGAGAATTGCTAAATGGTTTTGTATTCTCTGCCAATGGTTGGGTGCAGAGTTACGGCAGCCGATGTGTGAAGCCACCCATCATTTTTGGAGATATAGAAAGACCTGCGGCCATGACAGTGGCTTGGAGTTCTT
>NZ_CAXHZC010000011.1:0-94507 GCF_964021845.1 uncultured Arcticibacterium sp.
CAATTGTACAAGTTTATTTGGTTAATGGTTTTTGGTTCGTTTTTGCCCAAACAAAAATGATTGCCCGTCCCTGTCTGCCGACAGGCAGGTGGCAGGACAGCAGAGAATTAGAAGTCTTCGTAAGAACACTATGATGTTAAGAACAAGTTTTCTAATCAAAAACAACAATCCCCGATATTTATCATCAGACCCTATCATAATGAAAAAGGTCTCTCTACCTTTGCGGCTTCAAAAGCAGGAATATATGATTTCGATAGATAATGTAGCGGTAGAGTTTAGTGGAAGAACACTTTTTAGTGATGTCACTTTCAATGTCAATGAAACTGACCGAATAGCCCTTATGGGTAAAAATGGAGCGGGTAAGTCAACGCTTCTTAAGATTATTGCGGGAGTAGATAAACCAACTCGCGGTAAGATTTCTACTCCAAATGACGCCGTGATTGCTTATTTACCGCAGCATTTATTAACAGACGATACCAGTACCGTTTTTGAGGAAACGTCTAAAGCTTTTTCGGAAATACTAAAGCTTAAAACAGAAATGGACGAGCTGAATGGACAGCTAGAAACCAGAACAGATTATGAGTCGGACGAATACATGGCCATTATTGAAAAGGTTTCTGATATAAGTGAGAAGTATTATTCTATAGAAGAGGTAAACTATGACGCCGAAATAGAGAAAACGCTTCAAGGTTTAGGTTTCATGCGGTCAGACTTTACTAGGCCAACCAGCGAATTTAGTGGAGGTTGGAGAATGAGAATTGAATTGGCTAAAATACTTCTTCAAAAGCCAGATTTGATACTTTTAGATGAACCTACCAACCACATGGATATTGAGTCTATTCAGTGGTTAGAAGATTTCCTGATAAATAGTGCTAAAGGAGTTATTGTGATTTCTCACGATAGGGCTTTTGTTGATAATATTACTAATAGAACTATTGAGGTGACCCAGGGCAAAATTTACGATTATAAAGTAAACTACAGCCACTATTTGCAGCTAAGGAAGGAAAGATTAGAGCAGCAGCAAAAACAGTTTAATGACCAGCAAAAGGAGATTGCCGATATTCAAGGTTTTATAGACCGTTTTAAGGGAACATATTCCAAAACACTTCAGGTGCAGTCTAGGGTGAAGATGTTAGAGAAAATGGAGATTGTGGAGGTTGACGAAATTGACACTTCTGGTATTAGTATTAAATTTCCTGCGGCACCCCGTTCTGGAAATTACCCTGTCATAGCTGACCAAGTCAGTAAGTCTTATGGCGATAATCTGATTTTCAAAGATGCCAATATAACCATAGAAAGAGGTCAAAAACTGGCTTTTGTGGGTAAAAATGGGGAAGGAAAATCAACCATGGTCAAAGCCATCATGGGAGAGATAGAATATGACGGAGAACTAAAAGTAGGGCATAACTGCCAAATAGGCTATTTCGCTCAAAATCAAGCTTCCATGTTAGATGGTGAGCTTTCTGTTTTTGATACCGTTGATAATGTAGCGGTAGGGGAGATTCGCTCTAAAATTAAAGACCTTTTAGGTGCGTTTTTGTTTAGTGGTGATGATTTGAACAAGAAGGTGAAGGCTCTGTCTGGTGGTGAGAGAACAAGGCTTGCCATGATAAAATTGCTTTTAGAACCAGTCAATCTTTTGATTTTGGATGAGCCTACTAATCACCTAGATTTAAGAACAAAAGATATTCTTAAAGACGCTCTTTTAGCGTTTGAAGGAACGGTAATTCTAATTTCTCACGATAGAGATTTCTTAGATGGTTTAGCCACAAAGGTGTTTGAGTTTGGGAATAAACGCATCAAAGAACACTTTGAAGACATCAATGGCTTCTTAAGAAATAAGAAAATGGAAAACTTGAGTGATATAGAGCGTAAGAACCAAGCTTAATATCGTAAACTAAACTGTTTAACCTTTGGCATATCCTTGACCTTTACCTCTAATTAAATAGGAAGGTAAAGAACCATTAGAATTTGCAGAACAAAGTATATTAGAAAAGGGATGGCCAAATATCCCATGACATCTCTGGCCTGAATCTTTAATCCCGCACCCATAATAGGCACCACTATCAATAAGAAAAATGGTTGAAGCAGATTAGTTAAAGCTTCGCCATAGGCCAAAGATAGAGAAGCCCTTGCAGTCATTTCTGTCAATTGAGCCTCAGATAAGCCTGCCCCGATTTGATTCACAGCCTCTATGATGGATGGCCCTATAACCGCAAATTCACCGCCACCAGAAGGAATAGCAAAGTTCACAATACCGCCCAAGACATAAGCGTAAAAAGGGTAGTTATCTGATGTTGCAATATTTGCAATGGCCTGTCCTAAAGCATCTCCTAGTCCAGAATAGGTCATGATTCCCATTATGCCGGCATAAAAAGGGTATTGATATAAAATACTTGAGATATTGGTGGAAGACCTTTTCATGGAGATGCTATATCTCATGGGGGTTTTATGCAATAGCATTCCTAGCATTATGAAGAAGAATATCATAATGTTCAGATTAAGGTCTAATCCCTTAGTATAAAAATGATAAACAACATAGGAGAGCCCCATGAAAACAATGATATATTGAATGATAAAAGTATTATTCATGAAGTCTGAAAATGACTTTTCTGGTAGCTTTAGGTCTTCGGCTTCTTGCGAAATGCTTTTATTGAGTGCTTGTTCTTCTTTTCCTAATTCATCAATTATGTCTATGCCTTTTTCTTTTTTTGGTGCAAGCCAAAGCATTAGAAATGGTCCTAAAAGAACAAACAGTGCTATCATGCACATGTTAATAGTAGAGCCTAGTGTTAATGATGTTGGTAGTATCTTATCCAGTATTCCAGCTTCTATTAGAAAGTTTTTTTCTGTATTTAAAAGGAGGGGGACTGAGCTAGACAAACCTGATACCCAAGAAATAGAAGAAAAGTAAACACATGCAATTAAGTAAGCATAATTTACTCCTCTTACCCTTAAAGCTAATTCTCTGCCCAGTAAAGCAGCAATAATTACCCAGCCCCAACTTACTAGACCAGCCAGCATACCAAATACAACTGTGATAAAGTAAACTTGCTTAGGTGTTGAAATGTAATTGGCCACTTTATCTATAGCTCTAGATGAAAAAGGCGATAGAGCAATACTGTAACCTGTTATGATTAATAAGACCATTTGCATACCAAAGGCAAGCATAGACCAGAAACCATCATACCAAGATTGAATGATTTTAAGAGGGGTGGCTTCCACCCAGAAAAAGGCAGTAATTGATGTTATTAGGGTTAAGACCAGTGCAAAAACGAATGCATCTGGCATGTTCTTACGAAATATATCCGTGAACTTTTCTCCGAGTCTTGAAATCATATTTCAATAGGTAATTTTCTGTTTTTAAGGCTATTACCTGCTAAAGTACAATTTTTTGATTCTTAAAATGGAAAAAGAACCAACGTTGTCAATATCGCCAAGCCAATACTCGGCTGATTTTATTACCAGTCGCCATTTCTATGACTTTAACCTCTTTAGCTTCTAACTTAGTTAGGAGCTTTTTTAATGGCCTGATATTATCTTTTTTAGAAACCAAAGAAGTAAACCAACCTACTTGCCTAGTGAAATGCCTACTTTCGTAAATCATGTTAGTCAAAAAAGCTTTTTCACCACCTTCACACCAGAGTTCGTTGCTTTGTCCGCCAAAGTTGAGTAGAGGCTTTTTGTTACCAAGGTTTTTCGTCTTTCGTAAACTTCCTAGTCTTGCTTCTTTTTCTGAAGCATGAAAAGGTGGATTGCATATACTTACATCAAAGTACTCATCAACGCCAAGTACCTCTCTAAATATAAATCTAGGATTTATCTGACGTCTAAGTTCTATTCTACCTCTTAGTGCATCGTTATTATTGACAATTTTAAAAGCCACTTCCAGAGCTTCTTCGTCAATATCTGTTGCCACAAAACGCCAGTTATATTCCGCTACGCCGATAATGGGGTAGATGCAATTTGCCCCTGTTCCTACATCAAGACATTTGATTTGCTTATCATCATCAGCTCCAATTAAATCTGCTATATAATGTATATAATCGGCTCTTCCGGGTACTGGAGGGCATAAATAGCCATTTGGAATATCCCAGTAATCAACATAATAATGGCTTTGCAGCAAAGCCTTATTGAGTAGTTTTACAGCTTCAGGGTTTGAGAAGTCTATGGTTTCTGAATCGTATTTATTGACAAAAACATGCTCCTTTAATTCTGGGAGAACTTCTGTTAAAACGGTGAAATTATATCCTTCGTTATGCTTGTTTCTGGGGTGTAACTCAGATTTTACAGCTAGTTTGGAATTTGGCATGTTTCTAATCTACGTCAATTTTAGCTTAAAGCCTTCATGTGATTGGGCAAAACCCAGTTTTTTATAAAATGAGTGGGCTTTGTCTCTGTTTTTATTAGAGGTTAGTTCAATTAAACAAGCACCTCTTTCCTTTGATTTAGCCACTGCCCATTGAATAAGTTGCTCTCCTATTCCATGACCTCTTCTTACTTCTTTAACTATAACGGCTTCTAGCAATGCCACTTTTCTAGCATGTCTAAAGAGGTATTGTATAATGCTGAGATGTAAGCTTCCTACCACTTCTCCATTATCTTCTATCACCATCAAATATTGATTAGCATCTTCAGAAATAGTGTTAAATGCTTCCAGATAGTTGGGCGATAATTCAGGCTCGTTCTTTTCTAATCTAATGGAGTTTTTATCCGTAGCCCACATGGCTATGATAGGCTTAATATCTTCCTTTTTTGCTCTTCTAATTTCCACTAGTCAAAGTATTTAGAAGTTCTAAATTGGTTTTACAATGAATTGGATGCACAAAATCAGGAGCAATATTGGCCAAAGGCTCTAAAACAAAAACTCTCTCCGAAATATAGGGGTGGGGTACTACCAAATTCGGTGTATTGAAATACCAGTTATTAAAATACAGGATGTCAATATCAATCACTCTACTAGCCCACTTTTCTGTTCTGGTACGTCCTAGTTTTGCTTCTAAAGCTAAAACCTTCTCAATTAACTCAAGAGGAAGAAGTTCTGTTTCAATTTGGACAACAGTATTAAGGTAATCGGGCGAATCTGTTTTGCCCCATGCTTTTGTAGAAATGGTAGGGGCTACTTTTATAACTTTGCCTAAACTTCTTCCTATATTATCTATAGCGTTTGAAATAGAAGTTTCTCTATCCCCTAAATTAGAACCGATGCCTAAAAACACCTGATACATCAAATAGTCTTTTGGGTCGAAAGTTCCTTTTTCAAAGCCCCTAATTCCATGATGAAATTTGGGTCTTTTTCGGTGGCATTTCCTACCACTATTATATCTGCACCGGCTTGATAAGCACTTTTAGCTTTTTCTATAGTATTGATGCCACCACCTACTATAAGTGGGGTTTCTATATTGGCCTTCACGGCCTCTATCATTTCTAAGCTTACAGGGGTCTGAGCTCCACTGCCAGCATCTAAATAGGTTAATTTAAGACCTAACATTTCGCCAGCCATAGCCGTAGCCACTGCTATATCCGCCTTGTCATTAGGAATAGGCGTAGTGTTGCTTATGTAAGAAGCAGTAGTTTGCTTTCCACCATCTACCAATAAATAGGCCGTTGGCAAAATTTCTAAATTAGACCTTTTAAGAGCTGGAGCCGACAATACATGCTGACCTATCAAGAAATCAGGGTTTCTACCAGACAAAAGAGAAAGCAATAAAATACCGTCAGATTTACTATTTACATGTAGGCTGTTTCCAGGGAAAAGTACGTTTGGGATGTTTTTTACATCGTTTAATTTAGAAAGTACCATATCCATGTTGTCAGAGCTAATAAGACTTCCTCCCACCAGAAAGAGGTCCACTTTAGCTCGAATGGCATTTATAATAAGGTCGTTTAGAGAAGCTTCATTAACCTTATCTGGGTCAATAAGAATAGCCAAACCTTTGTGCTTTAAACCCTTTATGTTATTAAGAATCTTGCTCACTCTCTTCTTCGTTTAAACCTTCTAAATAATCTGTTAGTTTACTTTTAGCCACTGCCAATAATATGCTAGAAGCAGCACCTTTTAAGGCTGATGAGAATATAGAAGGGCTTTCTGCTTCAGTTGATATTTCTTGGGTTTCGTCCTCATCTTCAGTGAAAAGTTTCATTAGCGAATAACCAGCCACTATAATTCCGCCTATAACTAGAGCATCTTTACCAAGATTTTTAAATCCACCGGCTTTTGATTTCAAGTCTTCCGTGAAATCGTTTATCTGCTTATTGAGAGCTATTTTCTTTTCGTTTCTATTCACAGTCTTAGCTATTTCGTAATAAAAACAAAAATACTAAAAAGGGAGTATAAGAGATTTACCTTTGGCAATTATATAGATTCTGATTCTCTTTTTAGGCTGAGAAGTGGTTTTGCAAACTCAAAAATTAATAAAGCAAAGAAAACTACCTGACTTTCAACACACCATTTTGTAGTATCCAATAGTTTCGGTCTACAAAGTGGTGCACTATTTCTTCAATATTGACATTTGAGTCAAAAGTTAATTCTGTAAGCTGTTTAGGAAGTTGTTTTGCTAGTTCGGCTCCTAACTTTTCAATGTTTTGAATTCGTAGGATATCCTTTTGTTTGCTTTGACAGATATCACATTCGTCGCAGTCTATGGCATTTTCTTCCCCAAAGTAATCTTGCAGCTGTGTCATTCTACACCTTCTATAGCCTGATACGTAACTAATCATTCTTTCAATAGCTGCTTTTTCACTTTTCTTTTTACGGGCTATTTCAGAATGGTTTAGAGGTAATTTTTCTGCATCGTACCTTTTACCAAGAAAGCTTATTGTCGGCTTGCCAGATTGCTGGAAATAGCTACCAATGTTTAGCTTTTCTAGCCTTCTAAGCATTCGTTCTACTATTATTTTCCCGGCTCCATAGGCTTTAGATATTTCACTTTCAGAAATGATTGATGGATTTAGAAAGAGCTCGCCACCGTAAATGCGGAGCAATGTTTGGGTGAATTTTTCTAAATCTCTATTTTTCTCTTGAAGCTCTCCCAGCTCAAAACTACTTACCAAAAACTGGAATTTAGACGGAGCTTGGTAAGAATCATTCATTTCAATAATGCCTTGATTTTCAAGCATTTTTAAGCCGTAGTAGGTCGGGATAGCCTTTAGCCCAAAGGTGCTTTGAAAGTGAAAAGCGTCAAACTCATAATATTGCTCTGGTACCGAACCATATGCCAGCTTATAAAAATTACAAAGCGATTGGTAGAGTTTTATTATGGCCTCCATCGGAGGAAAAGCCTGTTCTAAATTAAATTTTAACTTTTCAATGTCTTGACCATTATATAATAGAAATACAGAAGATGCTGCCCCATCTCTTCCTGCCCTGCCAATCTCTTGATAGTAAGACTCCATATTTTCAGGAATGTGAAGGTGAAAGACTGAGCGAACGTCAGATTTGTCAATCCCCATTCCAAAGGCATTAGTACTCACTATAACTTGTGTTTTATTCTGAATCCAGTCCTCCTGTTTTTTGAAACGAAGTTCATTTGACAGGCCAGCGTGGTAAAAATCAGAAGATATGCCACAATTTTTAAGGA
This sequence comes from uncultured Arcticibacterium sp., assembly GCF_964021845.1. NCBI lineage: Bacteria > Pseudomonadati > Bacteroidota > Cytophagia > Cytophagales > Leadbetterellaceae > Arcticibacterium > uncultured Arcticibacterium sp. Next base: position 7,581 of record NZ_CAXHZC010000011.1, read on the forward strand.
AGAAAGCGACTTCTTGGGTGTCTTTTCGGGTTTTGCCGTAAACTATGCTAGAGCCTTTAGTCTTAGCAAGTAAACCAGCCAGTTCTAAATTTTTGCTGTTTGATTCATGAGCGTAAATGGCAAGGTTGCTTCGTTTGAAGCTCATTTTAAAAACCTCAGGCTTTTTAATTTGAAGTTGTTTTAAAATATCCTCTTGAGTCTCTTTGGTGGCAGTGGCGGTTAATGCAATGAGTCTTGCTTTTGGGCAATATTGCTTAAACTCCTGGATTTTTAAATAGGAGGGTCTAAAATCATGTCCCCATTTAGAAATGCAATGGGCTTCATCTATTACCAAAAGGCTTACGTTCATCCTCTTGGTTCTTTCTATCATCATCTCTGTTAATAACCTTTCGGGAGAGACGTAAAGGAACTTGTAATCGCCTAGAACAAAATTATCCAAGGTTCTGTCAATGTCACTTTTATGCATGCCAGAATAAATGGCAGCAGCTCGAATGCCTCTATTTTTAAGCTGACTTACTTGGTCTTTCATCAGGGCAATGAGAGGTGTAATTACTATACTCACACCGTCTAAAATCAAACCTGGAACTTGAAAACATAAAGACTTACCACCACCAGTTGGCATTAGTGCTAAGGTGTCTTTTTTCTCTAAAACAGAAGAAATTATTTCAAACTGAAGTGGTCTAAAGGAATCATATTGCCAATATTTTTTAAGAATATCTTTCGGAGAAGTCATACCTTTTGCCTGCCGATTACGTATTAGAATTAAGAAGTGGCATAAAAGTCATGAAATAAATGCTATTGTAGCCAATCAAACGGTGAAATATCATTTATATTTACCAATATAACCTATCCTGTACTACAAATATGAAAAGAAAAGTTTTATCTGTTTTAATCGGATTTATTTCTCTTACAGCTTTTGGTCAGCAAAAGTTTACCGATAGAGAATTTAAAGCCAAAATGGAATGGAAGAAAGGTAATGAAGTGGTTTGTCCTGCGAGCCACATTGATGAAAATACCTTTAGAGATATTCCTATTGAAATTAAACAAGCCATTGCGGCAAAGAATAGGTTAAGACCAGCAGCTACCAATGCTGCTAAATTTGATGTACTCTATGACCCAGAAATGCCAGAAGTAGCTCAAGAAGCTTTTCAGAGAGCAGTGGATATTTGGTCTGAGCTTTTAAATTCAGAAGTAGAGATTAATGTGATTGCATTGTGGCAAGACCTTGGGCCTAGTGTTTTGGGTTCCGCAAGTCCAGGAACTTATTACAGGAATTTTTCAGGAGCCGAAAAAGCTAATACTTGGTATCCTATTGCATTAGCAGAAAAAATGAGTGGTCAAGAACTTAACTCACCTGAAGATTTCGATATTGTAGCTCGTTTTAGTTCTGCACAAAACTGGTACTATGGTACCACAGGAACACCAGCCGTAGGACAGTTTGATTTTACTTCAGTGGTTTTACATGAGTTATGTCATGGTTTAGGTTTTGTAGGTTCTTTAGGTGTAGAAGGTACCCAAGGTTATTATGGATTAGGTACTGACATTCCGGTAATTTTTGACACTTTCGTTCAAAACGAGAAAGACCAGAATGTGGTTGATACTACGCTATTTCCAAATCCATCAACTGCATTGAGAAATGAGCTTATTTCTGAAAATCTGTTTTTCAATTCGCCTATGGCAATTGAAAAAAATAATGGAGATAAAATCAGTTTATACGCTCCTACAATTTTTGATTCAGGGTCAAGTATTTTTCACTTAGATGATAATACATATCCGGCAGGAACCATAAACTCTTTAATGACTCCTACTGCGGGAATTAGAGAGATTAATTATGATGTGGGGCCAATAGTGATGGATATTTTCACGGATATGGGATGGAAAAGTTCATCCATTATTCATTCGCCAGTTAAGGATATTGCTTCAGCTACAGAAGTCCCTATCAATGTTACTATTTTTTCGGATACTACTTTAGTAGAAGGTTCTGCTATCTTAAACTATGTATCTATTGATTCTGAAACAGGTACAATCGAGGATAGAGACGCTGGTCTTCTTAATCCTACTCAAATTCCTTTAGTTAAAGGAGATGGCAATAGTTATTCTGCTGTTATTCCAATTACAGACCCAACTTCTTTCATCTTTTACTTTATAACAGCTTCGGATAATTTAGGAAATAATATGAGTAGCCCACCGAATGCCCCAGAGCTTTATTGGCTATTTGAAGTAGGAAGACCTGACGAAGCTGGTCCGGTAATAGAGTATTATCCTCCTACTATTATTTCTTCTGGAAACGCAGTGAACTTTGTAGCTAATGTAGAAGATGATTTTCAAGCTGGTGTAGATACCGTTTATGTAAATTATACAATAAATGGAGTAGACCAGGCTCCTTTTGGTTTAAGAAAGTATAATGCTGCTACTGATGCTGAGTTTTCTCAAGGTGGGGCTGATGATATAGCCTACATTATGCCTGAAGGGATTCCTGCATTGGAAGATAACGACGTGGTAACATTGAGTATGACAGCCATTGATAAAGCAGGGAACATTACCACTATTCCTACAACTACGGGAGGAACAAGCTTTGACAGTCCAGTGGTTTCTGACGTTTATGAGTTTGTAGCGACCACGCTTTTAGAAACTATTTCAGAAAATTTCTATGATTTTGAGGAAGATGATGATGCTTTTGCTACTACGGGCTTTAATATATTGACACCATCTGGCTTATCTAATGGAGCTTTACAGACTGAAAGCCCTTATAAGAATGGTTTAGGTTTATATGACCCTGTATTTGGAACAGTTGCACTACCTTTTGATTATAATGCCATAGCACTTTACAGACACCCTATTTTAATTAGCACAGATTCGGCAACCATTAGCTTTGATGAAATAGTAATGGTAGAAGGTGGTGAGGCTGGTGTTGAATATGGTGATGAAGGGTTTTGGGATTATGTAATAGTGGAAGGTTCTTTAGATTACGGAGGCTCTTGGTTTTCATTAACTGATGGTTATGATTCTAACGCTGATAACGCATGGTCTGAATTATTTAATGGCTCTCTAACTCCAGCAGATGCAGAAGTACCGACTTCCAACGGAATCCCATCACCAGCTTTGTACAGAACTAGAGAAATTAATATTTATGATGCCTTGTTACCTGCTGCTGCAGGTTCGGAAATGCTTTTAAGGTTTAGGCTATATGCTGACCAATGGGTAAATGGTTGGGGCTGGGCTATTGATAATTTATCAATACAAAAACCAGCACCAAAAGCTTTAGCTTCAGAAGCTGCTCTATTCGATATGACTTTATCTCCTAACCCTACGGTTAATCACATAGATGTGAAAGCAAGAATGGCTCAAGCCACAAAAGCTAAAGTAGAAATATTCCAGATAAATGGTGTGAAGGTTTATGATAGAGATTTAGACTTAGAAGATAATGCTTTAGAGCATAGAATTGATACACAAACGTATGATGCGGGTTCTTACATTGTTAAATTAAAAACAGAAGAAGGCGTACAGTCTAAAAGGTTTGTGATTAACAGATAGGATATTCTAAACAACTATTAAAGGAGCTTTTACTCAGGTAAAAGCTCCTTTTTTGTTTTAGACTTTCTTTTTTTGCCAGCGGTTTGTCTTAAAATAAACTACTGCAGATATGGCAAGTATAAAATCGGCAACGACAATGGATACAAAAACTCCAGTTTCTCTCCAACCTACTTTTTCTGCTAAGTAGTAAGCAAGCGGAATTTGAATAAACCAAAAGCATACTAAATTAAAAATAGTAGGAGGGAGCGTATCGCCAGCACCATTAATAGCTTGGGTAATGACCATACCCAAAGCAAAAATAATATAGCCCGAGGCTAGTATTTTCAAACAACTAACACCTGTTTCTACTACCTGGGGCGTGTTGTCAAAAAACATAATAAAGGGCTTGGCAAACAGAAAGAAGAAAATGGCAATGAACGTCATAAAGGCCATATTCATATAAGCGATAGTCCAAGCCGATTTGACAGCTCTTTCCGCTTTACCGGCTCCTAGGTTTTGACCTACAAGGGTGGCACCAGAATTAGCTAAACCCCAAGAAGGTAAAATGGTAAAGATGATTATTCTTAGAGCTATGGTATAGCCCGCAATAACCTCGCTACCATAAATCGATAGGATTCTTACCATAAATACCCAGCTCGCAGATTGAATCAAAAATTGACCAGTACTTCCAGCGGCTATTTTTAAGACATTGACAATTATCGTCTTTTTTGGTATAAAGCCTTTCAGTATTAATTGAAGTTTACTACTGGCATTGGTAAGAATATAAAGTTGGTATAAAACACCTACCGTTCTACCAATCATAGTTGCTATGGCAGCTCCCTTAATACCCAAGCCCATTACTGGAATGAACAAATAGTCAAGAGCTATGTTTAGCACATTGGCAATAATTACAGACTTCATAGCTAGGGATGCACTACCAGCCCCCCTTAAAGATCCACTTAAAGTAAATAAAAGTATAATGATAGGCGAACTAAGAAATTGGATTCTTGTGTACCAGTGGCCTTCTTGAACTAGTTCTTCGGAACCACCCATAAGGCGGAGTATGTCCGTAGAAAAATAATATCCGAAACTGGCTATGATTAAACCTAGCGAAACGGATATTAAAATAACATTAGCTAAGGCCAAGCCAGCTTTCTGGTTATCTTTTTCACCAATTCGTCTGGCTAATACTGCCGCCGCTGCACTGCTTAAACCCCATGCCATGGAGTATATAATGGTAAGAACGGATTCCGTAAGCCCTACTGCTGCTACGCCTAAAGTACCTACATAGCGTGCCACAAAAAATGCATCTGCTAAAGCAAAAGATGCTTCAAAAAACATCTCTATTACCATAGGTACTGATAATAAGAAAATGCCCTTGTTAATGCTTAAAGAGGTATAGTCTCTTTCTTCGTCGCCTTTGAGGGCGTCTTTAAATAATTGAATGTAATTTGACATAGAAATGATTGTTCTTTCAGAAATTGAAGAAATTTTTCAGGGAAAATAGAACACCAAAAGAGCTGGTGTTAGCAAACAATCAAAGTAATCATGGGCGTAAAATTTTGCACAAAGTAAAGTGATTTTAATTTAATGGGGAAATAATTGCTCTAGAACTTACATTTAACACTTTGTTTTTAGAAATTTAAAACTTGTCAAAATACGTTTAAAGGAAATTAAAGCCTAATAAGGTATATATTTGAATTTAATTCTAATCAACAAATAAATGACCAAGCCCCAAACCTCTATTTCACTCTTTCAATCCTTGATTCCCGTCGTCATTCTGGTGGCTATTTTAGGTTTTAATGTTTACGTTTTTGGAGATAATGCCCTTTCAGGGTCAAATCAATTTGCATTACTTTTGGGTGGAGCAGTTGCTGCAATAATTGGTTTTACAAAAAAGATATCGTTTGAAAAAATGCTTGGGAATGTAGCCAGTAATATTGAAACTACTTCAGGAGCTATTTTGATTTTACTTTTTGTGGGAGCACTTTCAGGAACTTGGCTTATTAGCGGAATTATACCTGCCATGATTTATTATGGATTAGAAATATTGAGCCCTTCTATTTTTTTACCTGCCTGTGTGGTTATATGTTCTATAATATCTGTGGCTACCGGAAGTTCCTGGACCACCACGGCCACGGTAGGTATAGCTCTAATTGCTATTGGGGGCTCTTTGGGCTTTTCATTAGGCATGGTGGCAGGTGCTGTTATTTCAGGAGCATATTTTGGCGATAAGCTTTCGCCAATGTCTGATACCACTAACTTGGCTCCAGCTATGGCAGGGACAGACCTCTTTACACACATAAAGTATATGCTATTTACTACCGTTCCTAGTATAGTGATAACCATAATTCTTTTTACAATTATTGGCTTAATGCAAAGCTCAAAAGGCAATGTAGATGTGTCTCAAATGCAGGAGGCTATTACCACTACTTTTGATATTAATGGTTGGTTGTTTTTAGTACCAGCCTTGGTTATTTTCCTAATTGTTAGGAAAACGGAGCCCTTAATTGCACTCTTTGTAGGAACTATGGGGGGAGCACTATTAGCCCTAGTATTTCAGCCAGATATTGTTGTCAAAATTTCAGGAGAAGGTCAAATGTCTTTTGTGGCGGCATACAAAGGAATTATTAATGCCATATCAGGCCCTGCGGGTATAGATACCTCAAATGCTGAGTTAGTAGATTTATTCAAATCAAAAGGAATGGCAGGTATGTTAAATACCATTTGGTTAATCTTATGTGCTATGACATTTGGTGGTTTTATGGAGGCCATAGGTGCTTTAGATAAGATTTCTAGTTCTTTGCTGAAAGCGGCCAAAAGTGTATTTGGTTTGTTTGCGAGTACAGTTGCCAGTTGTTTAGCGTTAAACCTTACGGCATCAGACCAATATTTAGCCATTGTGGTACCCGGCAAAATGTTTAAAAATGCTTTCAAAGAAAAAGGTCTTGCTCCTGAAAACTTAAGTAGAACTTTAGAAGATAGTGGAACCGTAACTTCTGTTTTAGTACCATGGAATACCTGCGGAGCTTACCAGTCAAATGTACTTGGTGTAGACACCATGGCTTATATCCCCTATGCTTTCTTCAATATTATTAGTCCTTTTATGACACTTTTCTTTGCGATGTTTAGTCTCAAGATAAGAATGATTTTGGACAAAAAATAATTGCAAAACACCCTAAGTAAAATGAGTAACAAGGAAATTTCTGATGTAATAGAGCTTACCAGTAAGCTAATGATTCTTCATGGTGAAGATGAAACGAGAGCAAAAATTTATGGAGGGACGGCTTTTAATCTAGACAGGTTAGAAGATGACCTCTTTAGTATGCCCGAAGAAGAATTGATGAAGATTAGAGGTGTTGGGAAATCCATGGCTGCTAACATTCTTCAAATAGTGGCTACTGGAATTACCACAGAATTACAAGAATTAATAGACAAGACGCCAGAAGGGGTTTTGGAAATGTTTAAGGTCAAAGGCATAGGTGTCAAAAAAATAAAGACCTTGTGGGAAGAGTTAGGAATTGATAACCTAAACGAACTCCAAATAGCCTGTGAAAGTGGTAAAATAGCTGAAACAAAAGGCTTTGGATTAAAGACCCAAGAGAAGATATTGGAGTCTCTTTTGTTTCTACGTCAGCAGTCAGGGAAGTTAAGAATGAATCAAGCGGCTGAGCTTTCTGCTGTAATTTTAACAGAGCTTTCAGGTATTTATGGCAAGGTGGAAGAGGTAGGGGCTATTCCTCGTAAGTTAGAAACTATTGATGCCTTATCTTTCTTAGTTGAAGGTGATTTTACTAATAAGTCGAAGCTGCCAGAAGGCTTTGTAGAAAACATGAAAGCCTCTTCACCTTTTATTTGGCGTGGTACCTATGGCGAGAATCAAATTTTGATAGAAATTCAGTTTGAGTCAGCAGATACTTACGAAAGAGAAAAATTAATTTGTAATGCCTCTGAAGACCATTTGAAAATTGTTTTGCCCGAAGGGCAACAGAACTTTTATCATTATGTGAAGTCAAATATATTTGATACCTCTGAGGCATATTATGCTGGTTTTGGCTCAAATTATATACTCCCTGAAATGCGAGAAGGTTTGTCTGAGTTTGATTGGATAAAAGAAAACTCAAATGATGACCTTATTTCTTGGGATGCTTTAAAGGGAAGTTTGCATAATCATTCGAAATATTCTGATGGTAAGAACACATTGAAAGAAATGTCGGAAGCCTGTAGAGATTTAGGCTTAGATTATTTTGGTATTGCAGACCATTCTCAAACGGCTACATACGCAGGAGGTCTGACTGCTGGAAGAGTAGTACAGCAACAAGCAGAAATAGATGAGATAAACGAAGAAATGACTCCCTTTAAAGTTTTAAAGGGTATTGAGTCAGATATACTTAGCGATGGTGGTTTAGATTATGAGCGTGAGATTTTAGCCACTTTTGATTATGTGGTAGCCTCTGTTCATGCTAATCTTGATATGAGTATTGAGAAAGCTACTGATAGAATCTTAAAGGCTGTAGAAAACCCTTTTACTACTATTTTGGGTCACCCCACAGGTAGGTTGTTACTTTCAAGAAAAGGGTATCCTTTAGATTTCAAGAAAATTATAGATGCTTGTGCTGTCAATAAGGTAATAATGGAGATCAATGCCAGCCCATATCGTTTGGACATTGATTGGAGATGGATTCCATATTGTTTGGAGAAAGGAGTGATGCTTTCAATTAATCCTGATGCTCATAAGATAGAGGGCTTCCAAGATATGCATTATGGAGTAGCTGTGGCCAGAAAGGCTGGATTGACAAAAGACATGACTTTTAATGCCATGTCTTTAGATAAATTAGAAAGTTTTCTTAAAAGTAGAAAGGCTTAAAGCATCTTCCCTATAATATTTTGTACTGAAACGCCTTCGGCTTCAGCCTTAAAGTTTCTAACGATTCTGTGGCGAAGTACGGCTGTTGAAACGGCTTTTACATCTTCAATATCTGGAGAGTATTTGCCGTTTATTAGTGCATTACATTTTGCTGCCAATATCAAGTTTTGAGAGGCTCTAGGTCCTGCTCCCCAATCTAAAAAGTTGTTTGCAATTTCTGAGGCTCTTTCTGTTTGCGGTCTTGTTTGCTGTACCAAATTCACAGCATACTCTATAACATTATCTGCCACGGGTACCCTCCTTACTAACTGTTGGAAGTAAAGTATTTCTTCTGCTGTAATTACTTCTTTAACTGTTTTCTTCTTATCAGAAGTTGTACTTTTTACAATAGCCAGTTCTTGATCATAAGATGGATAATCTAAATAGACCATAAACATAAAACGGTCTAACTGTGCCTCTGGAAGTGGGTACGTACCTTCTTGTTCAATCGGGTTTTGCGTAGCCAAAACAAAGAATGGCTTTTCTAATTGGTGCTTTTGACCAGCTACTGTTACAGAATACTCCTGCATAGACTCTAAAAGAGCTGACTGCGTTTTTGGAGGAGTTCTGTTTATTTCATCAGCCAAAATGATATTAGCAAAAACAGGTCCTTTTATAAATCGAAAATTCCTTTCATTATCTAGGGTCTCAGAACCTACAATATCCGAAGGCATCAAATCTGGTGTAAACTGAATTCTATTAAAGTCTAAATCTAAAGCATCAGATATGGTTTGAATAAGTAAAGTTTTAGCCAAACCAGGAACACCTACAAGTAAGCAATGCCCTTGACAAAATATCGCTGTAAGAAGTAGTCTTACGGTTTCCTCTTGTCCAACTATAACTTGTCCTATTTCTTTGCTTAGCTTCTCGTATGCTATCTTTAAAGCGTCTGCCGCTTCTACATCAGATTTGAAATCTATTTTTGCCATTTTAAGGGTTTATTGTTCGAATAATCTACAAACGTTGTAGTCTGGGTCAATTTTTATATATACCTCTTTGATTGCATCGCCAAACCACTTTTCAATTTCAACATTTCTTTTGTTCATCAGAGCAAATTCTCTGATTTTTTCATAATCATCTTTAATATTGATGGTATGAGGTGCATATTTTTTCTTGAGGTAAAGTAATCTCATTCCAGTTTTACCATCTGGGCTACGGTAAGGTAGTGGTTTGGTAACAGAACCAACCTTCATAGTATCAATAGTGAAATACAAATTAGGCTCCATAGAAAGATCCAAAGCCATTTTATTACTACCTGTGTTTGGGTCTGTCAGGCTACCGCCAGTGTATTTGCTGTTTTCATCTTCGCTAAATTGAGCCACAGCATTTTCAAATTTGATACTGTCCATCACTATAAAATTTCTTAAACTATCTAAGAAATTAGTAGCATCAGTCATGTCTAACCTGCTATATTCTGGTCTTAGTAGAATATGTCTAGCGTGATATTCTTGACCTCTTATTTCTAAAAGCTGGATTAGGTGAAAACCAAAATCACTTTCTACTACTTCACTCATTTCATTAGGCTTAAGTCTCATGGCTGTAGCTTCAAATTGAGGAACCATTTGCCCTCTTTTTGCCCATCCCAAGTCTCCACCGTAGGTTTTTGAACCTTGATCTTCAGAGTATTCTTCTGCTAATTTTTCAAATTTTTCTCCCGCTTCTATTCGCTTTCTAATATCGTTCAGGCGGGTAACTAACTCTCCTTTTTGAGAAACAGTAAGTTTTGCAAGTCTTACCAACTGACCAACTTCCACTTCAGAGGGAATGGTAGGTAAACTGTCTTTAGGAATTGCAGAGATAAACTTTTTAACCTCATGCGGAGTAACAGTTAAGCCTTCCGTAATAGTTTCTTGCATTTGTTGGGCTGTAAGCTGCTCACTAACTTGCTTTCTTACTTCACTTTTTAAGGTCTCTAGAGACTTATTAAACTGCTCTACAATGTTTTGCTCATTCCCATAAATTCTAACCATTTCAGCCATTCTGGAATCAAGCTGGCTTTCTACCATGACTGGCTCTACTATTACCGAGTCAATTTCAGCTTTAGCTACTAATAACTTCTGAACAGCTAGAGACTCTAGAGCTTGACACTTGTCTAATGCCTGACCTTGCTGCTGTGATCGAACCAAAAGGTTCTCTACTTCTGAGCGTAAGATATAATAGTTATCAACCTTGGCTATAATTTTATCCAAATTGACGCCTACCATCTGCGAATGCCCTAAAAATGGAAGTAGTAATAAAAGGAGTACTTTCTTTAACATAAATGTAATTTTACAGATTCTTTTTCTTGTGATCAGTATAAAGTTTTAATAATTCTTTTCGGTTGAGTTGGGCTGGATATTTAACGGCTAATTCTTTGCTAAGTTGCTCTTTTAGCTCATTTTGATAATCAGAAACTACAGAACCAAAGGCTTCACGATAAGTTTTTGTCCTAGCCGGACTTACTTTGTCAATTTCAATTCTATAAAATTCATCGTCAAATTCTGCTTCAAAAGAGCCTGTTTCCCATGCAGTAGCATCCACCATAACATTTTCTCCCTTATAAAATTCGCCTTCTGTTACAGTCAAGCTGTCATTCTCTAGTTTAATAGTACGAGCTACGTCAATTTTTTGAGTAGTAAAAAATTGAAAACTCACTCTTTGATTTTGGGTCCAATCAAAACGGTCTGATAAATGAGACGTTCCGTAGTCGTATTCTCTAATTTGAGTGATTCTCAAACCGTTTTTCTTTAGAAAATTAACAACTTCTTGTATGCGTAAATAAGAGGCTTCCACTTCTTCATTTACATCCCTATGACCACCTATTTCCACCACGTAATTAGGGTTGTTTTGCATTATAACCGTTAGGCCCACTAGCTTTCGTTTCACATCCTCGCTTAAGATAGAAACGTTTTTGTCAAAGTAAGCAGGAAGAATACCTCTTTTTAGTCTATACGGGCCTTCTCCTTTAGTTGTTTCAAAATACTTATCTAAAAGGGCTTTATTTTTTGATTTTAAAATAAGGGCTTTGGCTCTTTTAGGGAGTTGGTAGCTGGCAAGGTGATTGTTATAGTAATTTTTTAAGCCTAGACTATCTAACACAGATTTTTCATAAATTTCTTTGTTTAGGTAGCTGCTGTTAACCAGATTTTCTTTGTAAGCAAGTGACATTAGTTTAAAGTCGCTATTCCATTTAGAAAGATTGTTTACAATAGCCTCTTCCACTTTTGACGTTTTAAAGTCTTTGTAGAAAGACCTGATATACATGTCTGGTGTAAATCCTTCTACTTCTTTTTCGAAGGTTTGTTTGTCTTCTGCGTACCTGTAAAAGTCAAGGTTAGTAAAATCATCACCAGCTACGGTAAGTAAGATCTTTAGAGCAATTCCGTTTTTGTTGACTTTCCAATTTTTTTCTAGAATGTCCTGATTAGCAGTTTGAATAACTTCCTCTAAGACAGCCTTATTTTCTTTAATATTAAGTTTTGGTGCATATTTTTTAAAACTTAGTTTCTTTAAATACTCACCCCTAGAATCAGTGGTTACTTTCTTTAAGATAGTGGGTTCTATTTCTTCAAATGAATTTAAAGGTTCTTTCTTTACCAGTTTTATTATATGCCAACCAACTTCAGTTTTGACTGGTTCTGAAACTTCGTCTACTTTAAGAGAAAAAGCCATTTTTTCGAAAGCCTTCTCTTTTCTACTACCCACAGAGAAAGGTTCAAGTAGCCCGCTATTGTCTTTGGAGTAAATGTCGTCTGAATTTGTTTGACAGAGGGTCTCAAAATTTGCTCCTTTTTTTATTAAGGAATATAAAGAGTCAATGCTGTTTTTTTGAAAAGCAATGAAGTCGGGAGTACTTTCTTTTGGTACTACTTTTAAGAGGTGTTTTGTAAAGAGCCTTCCGCTAAAATTTCTAGTACCATTTACTTTCAGAAGGTGATAACCTGCTTTGGTCCGGATAACTTGAGATACAGAATCTACGGAAGTATTGTAAGCTGCATTTTCTAAAGGATATAAAAGCTGTAAAGCAGAAAACCAACCCATTTCACCACCAATTCCTTTGGTATTGGCATCACCTGAATAAACACGAGCTAGGGAGTCAAAAGGAACTCCTTGAAGGTACATGTCACGAATAAGGCTAATCCTATCAAAAGCCAGTAATGTGTCTTTAGGGTTTGCAAACTCAGATATCGGTATTAACAGATGAGAGGCGTTAATCTCTTTTTTCATTCTGTTATACGTGATACGAGCTAAGTTATTTGTTAAAGCAGAATCCACTATAAAGCTTTGAGCTACTATTTTAAGGTAAGAATTGAATTCCTCATTAATTGCTTCATCTTTAGTATAGCCTTGTTCAGAAGCTAAAGCAAATACTCTTTTTTGAAACAGTATTTCATCAATAACATCATCAAAATTGCTAGAGTCCGTAATTAAGTAAGTGTCTAAAATCTTATCAAAAGAAGTAGTATCAAATTTCTCTATGCCCAAAGTGAGTATAGGTTCACTTATTGAAGTACTGCTCACAGTTTTTTCTGTGAGAGTAGGTAATTGCTCGGTTTTGCAAGAAATTAGTGCTAAAAGAAATAAGAAGTAATATAAATGTCTGCTAATGGGCATAAAATAAGTGCCAGAGATAAGTCTGTAATAAATAAGCCGCAAAAGTCGGTATTTATTGCCAAAAAGAATCGTTTTTAACAAATATTATACTTCAGGTTCTTGTTGAGATAGACAATGTAAACTACCTAAACCCCAAATTATTTCGGTAGAATCAATTCCAACCACTTTTCTATTTGGAAAGCATTTACCTATTATTTCTAATGCTACATCATCCTGTTGGCAGTTATATATTGGAACTAAAACCTTCTGATTACAGATGTAAAAATTGGCGTAAGAAGCAGGAAGTCGAAGCCCATTATCAATAACGGGAGAGGGCATGGGTAGCTCTATAATATTTAAGCTCTCACCATTTAGGAGCTTCATCATTTTTAGCTGTTCTAAGTTTTCTTTTAGGATTCCATAATTGTCATCTAACCTGTCCGATTCCATTACAGTCAATACCGTATTTTCGTTAATAAATCTCGTGGTGTCGTCCACGTGTCCGTCTGTGTCGTCTCCCACTATACCGTCTTCTATCCAAAGAATTTGCTCTACACCATAAAAATTCATTAAATAAGTTTCTATTTCCTTTTGGTTTAAATGAGGATTACGATTTTTATTTAAAAGGCAAGATTTACTAGTCAAAAGACTCCCTGCACCATTTACCTCAATAGAGCCGCCCTCCATGACAATACCAGGCTTGTATGTTTTGAGGTTAAGTAGTTCTGCTACTCTTATAGGTATTTGATTATCATCATTAAAAGGAGGGTATTTACCTCCCCAAGCATTGTACTGCCAATCCACAATTCGTTTTTCTTTAGTGGTAGTGTTGACCACAAAGCTTGGTCCGTGGTCTCGGCACCAAGAGTCATTGGTAGGGAAGTCATGTAATAGGATATTACTATTATCTAGATTATGGAAAGCCAGTTGCTTTTCAATTATGGTTTTAACCTGACTATTCCCCACATTTATATTTACCTGCTCTACTTCCGATATTTCTTTGATGAATTGAAAGTAGGAGGGGTACACTCTCGGCAGTCTGTCTTCCCAAGTTTCTTTATTCCAAGGGAAACTTAACCACGTAGCTTTATGCTGTAGCCATTCTGCGGGAAACTTGAAACCGTCTTCTTTTGGATGCATTCGTTTTTGTATTTCTTGATTTGGTCGACAAATTTAATTTGTTGGAATCTATTTGTTTATAAAAGAATGTTTTATTTATTTTGCAAGTGTTATGCATGCATAACATTTTACTGTGAGCATTGGGTGTTCACGTAAGAGTGGTTGAATAAATGATTGGTAGAAAGACGGAAGATATTGTTTTCCGTCTTTTTTTATGTTTGGTCGTTTATATTATTTGAATTTATCACACTATATTGGCGACTGTAAAATGAACCAATCAAAAAAGTTACATATTGAGGAATCTGACCTTCTGGAATTGTTGAAAAACAAAGATAGAAACGGTTTTAATATTTTATATCAAAACTATTCTGGAGCCATTTACGGAATTATAATAAGAATGCTCCGTGAAGAAGGTGAAGCAACGGATATGCTTCAAGAGGTTTTTATTAAGATATGGAATAAAATAGACAGTTACGATAGAAAGAAGGGAAGACTTTTCACTTGGATGGCCAATTTGACTCGGAACCTTGTCATTGATAGGATTCGTTCAGCTGATTATAAAAACCATACATTAAAGAATTTCGTAAGAGATGATAATGTAAGAGTGACTGATTCGGAGTATAGTTCAGTTATGAAGATAGATAGTATAGGTTTGAAGGGTTTAGTGTCCGAATTAAAACCTGATTTAAAAATACTAATTCAAAAGATTTATTTTGAAGGATATACTCAAGCAGACTTAGCAGAGGAGTTAGATATCCCTCTAGGGACGTTGAAGACACGAGTGAGAGCAGCCATTAAGGCCTTAAGAAAACAGTTTGATTAGAAAGAGTGATGGAACAGTATATATTTGAAACTGGTGATTTGGAACTTTTGGCTATGGGTGCTTTGCCTGTAGAAAAGGAGCGAGCGTTATATTTACTTTTAGAGGAAAATGAGGTTTTAAGAGCCGAGTATGAAGAAATAGAAAGCTCTCTCTTTTTAACTTCAAATGAAAACGCAGTGGAACCACCGAAACAAGTGAAAGATGAAATAGCTTCATTTGTATTTGAGGAGGTAGAGGAAAAATCAACATTTAGCTTCTCAGCCGTCAATGTTTTTAAGATGGCAGCTAGTATTCTCTTGATAGGAAGTTTAGCTTTTAACTTTATTTTATGGAAAGATACTAATTCGAAGTCAACAATTTCAGAGAGTATTGTAGGGGAGGATACTTTAGAGGACTTACCTTTTAGCGAACCTATGTTTAATGAAATGTTTGCCTATTTGAAAACCGAACTTTCTGAGGAACCTTGTAAAATGGATTTCAGAACCACCAGAGCATTTCTTAGCTCTCATAATTTAGACACACCAGAAAACCTAGCATTCTTAAAAGATCATGAAGGACACTGCGACTGCGAAGTTCTTATGAATGTGGCACAGTACTTTCCTGATAATAAGTATCGCCATGGTGGGATTTTACCTAAGGTGCATAAAATGGCCAAACCAATGGCCGTTTCCTTTCTTCGCCAATATAGAGTCCGTTAACTATCTCACTGCAAAACTTCCTTTTAGAGAAGGTGCGTGTCCTTTTGCCAAAAGGTTGAAAATATTGGCTTTACTGAAAAAAGCTATAAATACTTAAGTTAATATTTTTTCTTATCAAAATTTATTCTACCTTTGCGGCATATTCGACGGAGAGTATCTCTCTTTAAAGAATTAGATGAAGTCGCATCCTCGCGAAACCATTCTGATTCCGACTGTGAGAAAAAGATGTAAGAATTCTTTTTAAGTATTTAAACAGTCTCCGATTCGCGTGAAATGAAAATTTGGGAATCGTCGCAAGGCAACAAGGTGTCACCCTCAGTAAAATGACTCCTTACCTGTAAAGGTTTGAGACGCAAAGTTTAAGTTGACGTTAGTTCAACCTCTGATAGTATAATTTTTAACCTATTTCCTTGGATAGGAATGCATTAATAACGATTTTTGCAGCCCGTTTGAGAGAATAGAGAATTTAAAAGCGAAAATAAAAAGACAATGTCTGGAATTATTGGAAAAAAAATTGGCATGATGACCATCTTTGAAGGTGGTGCTGCTGTTCCTTGTACACTTATTGAGGCTGGGCCTTGTGTAGTAACTCAGGTAAGAACTGAAGAGACTGATGGCTATAAAGCTATACAGTTGGGTTACGGAGAAAAGAAAGAGAAGCGTACTTCAAAGGCACTTCAAGGTCACTTTAAGAAAGCAAACACTACTCCAAAGAGAAAGTTGATTGAGTTTAAAGAGTTTGAAGCTCAGTTTAATCTTGGTGACGTCATTAATGTTGATGATGTTTTTGCCGAAGGCGAATTCTTAGACGTTAGTGGAAAAACTAAGGGTAAGGGTTTTCAGGGTGTTGTTAAAAGGCACGGATTTGGTGGTGTGGGTCAATCTACTCACGGTCAGCATAACAGAGCTCGTCACCCAGGTGCTATTGGAGCTTGTTCTTATCCAGGTAGGGTTTTTAAAGGCCTTAAGATGGGTGGAAGAATGGGTAACACTAATATTACTATCCAAAACCTTAAGGTAATGAAGGTTATGGCTGACAAAAACTTAATTCTTGTTTCTGGTTCGGTACCAGGTCCTAAGAATTCTGTGATAACATTACATAAATAAAATAAGGTCGACTTCTAACGACATCGAAAAAACAGAAACTTAAAATGGAATTAAAAATAATAAACAAAGACGGTAAGGAGACTGGCAAGAAAGTAACACTTTCTGATGAGGTTTTCGGTATTGAGCCTAATGAGCACGCTATCTGGATGGATGTTAAGCAATATCTAGCTAATCAGCGTCAAGGAACTCACAAGTCTAAAGAAAGAGCTGAAATCAATTACACTGGTAAGAAGCTACACAGACAAAAAGGTACTGGTGGAGCCCGTCATGGTTCTAAAAGATCACCAATATTTGTAGGTGGTGGTAGAGTTTTTGGTCCTCGTCCTAAAGACTACGGATTTAAACTTAACAAGAAAGTGAAAACTTTAGCTAAAAGGTCTATCCTTTCTGCTAGAGCGGCTGAAGGAAAAGTTTTTGTGGTTGAAGATTTTGCATTAGATACACCAAAAACAAAAGACTACTCTGCATTTATTAATGCGGTAGGTGTTTCAGGAAAGAGTTTATTTGTAGTAGATGGTATTGAGAATAACTTATACCTTTCTGCAAGAAACCTTCCGAAGACAATGGTGACAGAAAAGAATCAAGTTAACATCTTTGATTTAGTAAATGCAGAAAGCATTTTGATTTCTGAAAATGCATTAAATCATTTAGAATCAATTTTGAAATAAAACCTTTCGGGTTTTAAAACTTATACAAAAATGAGTGTTTTAAAAAGACCATTAATTACAGAAAAGTCTCAAGGACTAAATTCTCAAGGTAAATATACTTTTGAGGTATCAATGGGGTCAAATAAAATTGATATTGCTAGAGAAGTAGAAGAAATGTATGGTGTAACGGTAGCTTCTGTAGCTACTATCCGTCAGTATGGAACTACAAAGTCTAGAATGTCAAAATCAAAGGTGTCAACAGGACGTACATCTACATTTAAAAAAGCAATTGTAACAGTGAAAGAAGGAGACTTGATCGATTTCTACGCTGATTTATAATAAATATTTAATAATACGTATAGCTTCCGTTTGGAAGCTGCAAAATTAAGAAGAATGGCTGTTAAGAAGTTAAAACCAACTACGCCGGGTCAGAGACAAAGGGTTGCCCCTGATTTCTCCGACATTACTACCAATAAACCTGAGAGAAGTCTTATTGGGGTAGTAAAGAAAACTGGTGGTAGAAATAATGAAGGACACAGAACCTCGAGATATATCGGAGGTGGTCACAAAAGAAGATACCGTATCATTGACTTTAAAAGAGACAAGAGAGATATGGTTGCAGAGGTTGCTACAATTGAGTATGACCCGAATCGTTCTGCAAGAATTGCATTAGTAAAATATGAAGATGGTGAGAAGAGATATATTATTGCTCCTCAAGGTCTTCAAGTAGGACAGAAGATTGAAGCTGGTGACAGTGTTGCCCCTGAAGTTGGAAATTGTTTGAGAGTAGGTAATATGCCATTAGGTACTATTATTCACAATATTGAATTGACTCCTGGAAAAGGTGGTCAGTTATCTAGAAGTGCTGGAACATATGCACAACTTCTAGCAAAGGACGGTAAATACGTTACTTTAAAAATGCCTTCTGGTGAAATGAGACTTGTTTTAAGTACTTGTGTTGCCACTGTAGGGTCAGTATCTAATCCGGACCACATGAACGTTAACCTTGGTAAAGCAGGGCGTAACAGATGGTTGGGTAGAAGACCTAGAGTTCGTGGTGTAGCTATGAACCCAGTTGATCACCCAATGGGTGGTGGTGAAGGTCGTTCTTCTGGAGGTCATCCAAGATCTAGAAATGGTGTGATGGCAAAAGGAAAGAAGACCAGATCTAAAAACAAGTATTCTAATCGTTTAATAATCTCCAAAAGAAGTAAATAATGGCTCGTTCGCTAAAAAAAGGACCTTATATAGATTTTCGCCTTGAGAAAAAAGTAGTCGACATGGCTGCCTCAGGTAAGAAGTCAGTAATAAAGACATGGTCTAGAAGATCAATGATTTCGCCTGACTTTATCGGATTTACCTTCGCGGTACATAATGGAAACAAGTTTATTCCAGTTTATGTAACAGACAATATGGTAGGTCACAAATTAGGAGAATTTGCTCCTACTAGAAACTTTAGAGGGCACATTAATAAAAAAGATAAAGGGCGTAGATAATAAGGAGAAATTCTTAACGCTTGGGTAAAATAATATAAAAATGGAAGCAGTAGCAAAACTTAACAATTTTCCAACCTCACCTCGTAAAGCCAGATTGGTAGCGGATCTTATTAGAGGAAAGAAAGTTAGTCAAGCACTTGGAATTCTAAGCCACCAGCCTCAGGCTGCAGCACCAATACTTAAGAAAGTATTAATGTCGGCGGTTGCTAATTGGCAAGAAAAAAACACAGAGATTACTATTGATGATGCAGAATTGGTAGTTAAAACTATTTTTGTGGATAGCGGTAGAATGCTAAAGAGATTGAGACCTGCCCCTCAAGGTAGAGCTCACAGAATTAGAAAACGTTCTCATCACGTGACTTTGGTTGTTGACAATGTGGCAACACCAGTAGAAGCCCCAGCTGAGGAAGAAGTAAAAACAGAGGAATAATTTATACCCCGAAATTAATTTAGATTACAAAACATGGGACAAAAAGTAAATCCTATAGGTCTTAGACTTGGTTACATCAAAGGATGGGACTCTAGCTGGTATGGTGGAAAGAACTTTTCAGACAAGCTAGTAGAGGACAACAAAATAAGAAAGTACATCAAAGCCCGTATTCAAAAGGGTTCGATATCTAAAGTTGTTATCGAGAGAACACTTAAAAGGATTACGTTAACGATTCATACGGCTAGACCAGGTGTTGTTATTGGTAAAGCAGGTGCGGAAGTTGACAAGTTAAGAGAAGAGCTTAAGAAATTAACAGGAAAGGATATTCAAATAAATATTTTTGAAATCAAAAGACCTGAATTGGATGCAAAGTTGATTGGTGAAACTATTGCTCAACAGCTTAAAGCTAGAATTTCTTACAGAAGAGCAATGAAACAATCTATTCAATCTGCAAGTAGAGTAGGTGCTCAGGGTATAAAAATTAAACTTTCTGGTAGATTGGGTGGAGCTGAAATGGCGAGAACTGAAATGTACAAAGAAGGTAGAATACCTCTTCATACACTTAGAGCTGACATTGATTATGCAATCTCTGAAGCTCTTACAGTATATGGTATTATCGGAATCAAAGTTTGGGTATTCAAAGGCGAGGTTTACGGTAAGAGAGACTTGACACCAAGTGGTGCTATCGAAGAAAGTAAAGAAAGTGGAAGAGGAAACGATAGAGGCCGAGGTAGAAAAGACGGAGGAAGAGGTAGAAGAGGCGGAGACGCAGGTGGAAATAGAAATAGAAGATAAGAGGTATACACCTCAGATAAATACGAATAGTAATGTTACAACCGAGAAGAACTAAGTTTCGTAAGCAGCAAAAAGGAAGAATAAAAGGTTTAGCCTCTAGAGGTCATCAAATAGCTTTTGGTTCATTCGCAATAAAGTCATTAGAGCCAGGTAGAATAACCTCTCGCCAGATTGAAGCTGCTCGTATTGCCGTTACACGTGCTATGAAGCGTGAAGGACAAGTGTGGATTAGAATTTTCCCTGATAAGCCTATTACAGCAAAGCCTCTTGAGGTTCGTATGGGTAAGGGTAAAGGAGCACCTGAGTATTGGGTGGCTAATATCTATCCAGGTACTGTTCTTTTTGAAGCAGGTGGAGTTTCTCTTGAAGTAGCTAAAGAAGCCCTTAGGTTGGCCGCTCAAAAGTTACCTATGACAACGAAGTTTGTTGTTAGAAGAGATTATCAAGCTTAATTATAGATAAATATTTGGAGTCATTGATTCTAATATAAAAAAGACGAAGATGAAAAAAGTAGATTTGAAAGGTTTAAGTGCAGAGCAGTTAGCTCAGCAATTGACCGAGGAGAAACAAAGGTTGCAAAAGATGAAGTTTGCACACGCGATTACTCCTATTGAAAATCCAAGACGAATTACAGAGGTTAGAAAAGTGATAGCTAGGTTGTCAACTGAAATAGCTGCTAGATAATTCAATTAATAGTACAGAAGTAGGAATAACGTGGTGGAACCACAAATCTGTTATCAAAATGGAAAGAAAAGTTAGAAAAGAGCGTGTAGGAGTTGTGACAAGCAACAAAATGGACAAATCTGGTGTAATGCAGGTTGTTCGTAAAGTAAAGCATGCGAAGTATGGTAAGTTCATGCTCAAAACAAAGAAAATCATGTTTCATGATGAAAATGGTGAAGCCGGAATAGGTGATACTGTTAAAATAATGGAAACAAGACCTTTGAGTAAATCAAAAAACTGGAGACTTATAGAAGTTCTTGAGAAAGCTAAATAAGCTTCTTAATTATAGGTCTTTTTATAATAAAGTTTAAATAATAGAATAATGTTACAGCAAGAATCAAGAGCGAATGTAGCTGATAATAGCGGTGCCAAAGAAGTATTAGTAATTCGCGTTTTAGGCGGTACTAAGAAAAGATATGCTGGTATTGGAGATAAGGTAGTAGTTACTGTGAAGCAGGCTCTATCATCTTCTAATATGAAGAAAGGTACAGTCTCTAGAGCGGTTGTGGTGAGAACCAAAAAGGAAGTAAGGCGTAAAGATGGTACTTACATTCGTTTTGAAGAGAATGCAGTAGTTCTTTTGACTAATAATGATGAGCCAAGAGGAACTCGTATTTTCGGGCCGGTGGCACGTGAACTTCGTGAGAAGCAGTTTATGAAAATTGTTTCATTAGCACCAGAGGTTCTTTAATAGGCTTTTGGATAATTAATTAGTAAAGAAAGAAATTATGAGTACTCAGAAAAAACGTCATGTACGCACTGGAGATACAGTGAAAGTAATAGCGGGTAATTCTAAAGGAAAAGAAGGCAAAGTTACTGAGGTAATTGTAGCTAAGGATAGAATTATAGTGGAAGGTGTCAACATGATAAAAAAACATGTTAAGCCAAACGCTCAAAACCCACAGGGTGAAATCCAGGAAACGGAAGGTACTATTCATATCAGTAATGTTATGGTAGTAGATCCTTCAAGTGGTGATGCTACTAGAACTGGAAGAAAACTTAACGAAAACGGAAAATTGCAACGCTTTGCAAAGTCAAGCGGCAAATTCATTTAAAAGATAAACGTGGGTCGGAAATCCACATTTGAAAATGGCAAGATTAAAAGAACAATACATTAAGGAGGTAGTACCTGCATTGAGAGAGAAATTCTCTTATAAGTCAATAATGCAAGTACCTAGTCTTAAGAAGATCGTAGTAAACAGAGGTGTTGGAGAAGCAACTGGTGATAAAAAACTAGTAGACTCTAGTGTTGAAGAATTAGGAATTATTACTGGTCAAAAGGCTGTACCTACTTTGTCTAAGAAGGCGGTTTCTAACTTTAAGTTAAGAGAGAACATGCCAATTGGTGCTAAGGTAACTTTGCGTGGTGAAATCATGTATGAGTTCATGGACAGGTTAACATCTGTAGCACTTCCAAGAGTAAGAGACTTTCAAGGAATAAGTGATAAAGGTTTTGACGGCAGAGGTAACTATACTTTTGGTGTAACAGAGCAAATTATTTTTCCAGAAATTTCAATTGATAAAATTGCGAAAATTCAAGGTATGGACATCACTTTCGTGACTACTGCTGTAACGGATGCAGAAAGCTACGAATTACTTAAAGCTTTGGGTATGCCTTTCGCAAGTTCTAAAAAAAGTAATAATTAATTTCTATCAAAGATGGCAAGAGAGGCAATAAAAGCAAGAGAGCGTAAAAGAGAGAAACTAGTAGCACGTTATGCAGATAAGAGAGCTGCTTTAAAAGCTGCTGGAGATTGGAAAGGTTTAGATGCCCTTCCTAAGAACTCTTCACCGGTTCGTCTGCATAACAGATGTAAGTTAACTGGAAGACCAAAAGGATATATGCGTAAGTTTGGAATAAACCGTGTGACCTTTAGAGAAATGGCCAGTGCTGGTCTTATACCTGGAGTTACAAAAGCTTCTTGGTAAAAATTTGGAATTAATTTAGAAATAACTATCTTTGCAGCCCAATTGAGAAAGTCACGCCTGTGATACTCCTCAATGTTGGCTAAGGTATCCTATAATATATATTAAAAAGAATGGTAACAACGGATCCAATAGCAGATTATCTAACTAGGATTAGAAATGCTATAAGTGCGAGACATAGAGTAGTTGATATTCCTGCTTCAAACATGAAGAAGGAAATCACTAAAGTACTTTATGACAAAGGATATATTCAGAGCTATAAATTTGAAGATTTAGGTCCTCAGGGTCAAATCAAAATAGCTTTAAAATATAACTCACAAACTAAAGAATCTGCAATAGTTGATTTAAGAAGGGCTTCTAAGCCAGGTTTGAGGAAATATGCGAAAGCGTCTTCTCTTCCAAGAGTTTTAAATGGACTAGGAATTGCAGTAATGTCAACTTCTCAAGGTATAATAACCGACAAGGAGGCTCGTACATTAAATATTGGTGGAGAGGTACTTTGTTATATCTACTAATAATAACTTAAAGTTGACCGCTTAGAAATAAGCCTTAAACAAAACAATAATGTCAAGAATTGGAAACAAATTAGTAGTAATCCCGGCTGGGGTTACTGTATCAGTAAGCAACGATAATGTTGTTACTGCAAAAGGTCCTAAGGGCGAGCTTACTCAGGCTATTGATAAGGATATGACTATCTCTATCGAAGGTTCAGAGTTAAAAGTGGTTCGTCCATCAGAACAAAAGAGACACAAAGCTCTTCATGGTCTTTCAAGATCACTTATCAATAATTTAATTGTAGGTGTATCTGAAGGTTTCAAGAAAGAATTAGAATTAGTAGGGGTTGGATACAAGGCTACTAATAATGGAAATATTCTTGATTTATCTTTAGGTTACTCTCACAATATTTATTTCGTTGTTCCTTCCGAAATTAAAGTATCCACCGAAATGGTTAAGGGTAAGAGCCCGATGGTTACTTTTGAAGGTTGCGATAAGCAGTTGCTTGGTTTGGTTGCTGCCAAATTAAGAGGCCTTAGGAAAATTGAACCTTACAAAGGTAAAGGTGTTCGTTTTGTTGGAGAACAAATACGTAGAAAAGCAGGTAAGACAGCTGCTAAGAAATAAATTATTGAATAACGATTTAAAAAGAATATAATGTCAACTTTTAGAACGAAAAGAAGGCAAAGGATTAAGTGGAGTATCAGAAGAAAGGTTAACGGCACAGCCGAAAGACCAAGATTATCTGTATTCCGTTCCAATAAAGATATTTACGCTCAATTAATTGATGATGTAAAAGGTCAAACATTAGCAGCCGCTTCGGCAAAGAGCTTAGGTTTGAGTGGTCTTAACCTTGAGAATGCCAAAAAAGTAGGAGAAGGCTTAGCCAAAGTGGCAGTTGAAAATGGAATATCAGCTTGTGTTTTTGATAGAGGCGGATATTTGTATCACGGTAACGTTAAAGCTTTAGCTGACGGAGCCAGAGCTGGTGGCCTTAATTTTTAATATCAGAACTATATCATAATGAGCAAAGGAGTAAAAGTAAACGAGTCAGAGCTTAAAGAGAAAGTAGTTGCGATTAACCGTGTAGCCAAAGTGGTTAAGGGTGGTCGTAGATTTAGTTTCTCAGCGATTGTTGTTTTAGGCGACGGCGAAGGTTCTGTTGGACAAGGTTTAGGAAAAGCTAATGAAGTAGTAGATGCTATTTCTAAAGCAATGGATGACGCCAGAAAAAACATGGTGAAAGTTCCTATAGTGAATGATACTGTGCCTCACGAGATGCACGGAAAATATTCAGGTGGATATGTTTTCGTTAAACCTGCAGCACCTGGAACAGGAGTAATTGCTGGTGGTGCGATGCGTGCGGTACTTGAAGCAGCTGGTATTCATAATGTACTAGCTAAATCAAAAGGTTCGTCTAATCCTCATAACGTGGTAAAGGCAACTATTGCGGCACTTCAAAAAATGAGAGCACCTCATGAAGTAGCAATACAGAGAAGAGTTAAACTGAGCAAAGTTTACAACGGATAATTAGAATTTATTTTAATAGAAAATAAAATGGCAAGCGTAAAAATCACTCAGATTAAGAGTACAATTGATAGACCTAAAAGACAAAAGCTTACTATTCAAGCTTTAGGATTAGGGAAAATGAATCGCACGGTTGAAGTAGAGTTAAATCCAGCTATTCAAGGCATGATTAACAAAGTTCAACATTTAGTAAGAGTAGAGAAATAATAGGGCAAACCGAGTAACTCTTTTTAGGGTTGCGTAAAGAATTTTAAAATGATAAAATTAGAAAATTTAAAACCTGCTAAAGGTGCTGTTAAACAAAACAGCAGAGTAGGTAGAGGCCAAGGTTCTGGTGGCGGTGGAACTGCTAAAAGAGGTCACAATGGAGCTAAGTCTCGTTCTGGGTATTCTCAGAAAAGAGGTTTTGAAGGTGGACAGATGCCTCTTCAAAGAAGAGTTCCAAAATTTGGTTTCAATAACATTAATAGAGTAGCTTATAAGGCTATCAACTTAGACTCTTTGCAGAGTTTAGCAGATAGTACAGGAGCTAAGTCTATTGATCTAGGCTTGTTATATAATACTGGTCAGATTCAAAAGTCTGATGTTGTTAAGATTTTAGGTAGAGGGGAGCTTACTGCTTCTTTAGAAGTTAAAGTAAATGCTTTCTCTAAGTCTGCAATTGCAGCAATTGAAAAGGCAGGAGGTTCGGCCGTTGTAGATGGTACTTTTAATCCAGAAGCTACTATTAGTTTAAAAGGGAAAAAACTAGGAGCAGCGGTAGCAGCCGAGGTTACACCAAAGAAAGAATCGAAAAAAACTGCTACGATAAAAGTGGTAGAAGAAAAAGCTCCAAAAAAGGCAACTGCTAAGAAATCAGCTAAAGGTGATGATTTAAAGAAAGTTGAAGGAATTGGACCGAAAATAGCAGAATTGCTTTCTACGGGAGGATTCGATACCTTTGCGAAATTATCAGAAGCTAATGTTGACGATTTGCAAAACATTTTAAATGAAGCAGGTTCAAGATACGCCTCTCATAATCCAACTACTTGGCCTGAGCAAGCAGCTTTAGCAGCAGCAGACAAGTGGGAAGAATTGAAAGAATTACAAGATAAATTGAACGGCGGAAGGCCAGAATAAGCTAGCAAGTACTTTGCAATGAATAAACTTATAACCACTCTTAAGAATATTTGGTCCATTGAGGAATTAAGAAATAGAATTCTTAATACGATAATGATTATCGTGATTTTCAGAATTGGGTCATTTATTGTGTTACCTGGTGTAGATCCTTCAAGATTGCAGGATCTAACCGGCGGGAATGGATTATTGGGATTGCTTGATACTTTGGTTGGAGGTGCATTTAGTAATGCCTCCATCATGGCTTTAGGTATTATGCCTTATATATCTGCTTCTATTGCAATACAATTAATGGGGCTTGCATTGCCTTATTTTAGTAAACTGCAAAAAGAAGGAGAGTCTGGAAGAAAGAAGATAAATCAAATAACTCGTTGGTTGACTATTGCTGTAACGGCAATGCAAGGTTTTACATACCTAAGAACTACGATACCTACTGAAGCGATTACAGTAAGTCAAGGTTTATTTTATTTCTCATCTGTTATTATGCTTGTAGCTGGTACAATGATGTGCGTTTGGCTAGGTGAAAGAATGACAGAGAAAGGTGTGGGTAACGGAATCTCAATGATTATCATGATTGGTATCATTTCTAGATTGCCAGCAGGTTTAGTTCAAGAATTTAGTGCTAGAGCTAATGGTGGTCAGATTTTGTTCTTCATTATTGAAATGATTATTCTCTTCTTGGTTGTAGTGTTTGCTGTAGCAGTAACACAAGCAGTAAGAAGAGTTCCAGTTCAATATGCTAAGCAGATAGTAGGAAATAAGATGGTGTCGGGTCAGAGACAATATTTACCTTTAAAAGTGAATATCTCTGGAGTTATGCCTATTATTTTCGGTCAAGCATTAATGTTTGTACCTGCAGCATTAGCTAGTGCCTTTGCTGAGAAAAGTGATTTTTGGGCAAACATTCAAACTGTTTTCTCTGACTTTACATCTTGGCAATACAATGCTCTTTATGCATTCTTAATTATTGCTTTTACTTTCTTTTATACTGCTATCACGATTAATCCTAATCAGATGGCAGATGATATGAAGAGAGGAGGAGGATTTATTCCAGGTGTTAAGCCGGGGGTAAACACTGCTAATTATATAGCAGCAATTTTAGATAGAATAACTTTACCGGGTTCTATATTATTAGCAGCTATTGCAGTATTTCCTGCTGTTGCTAGTTTGTTTGGCGTAAGTAATGTTTTCGCTCAATTTTTTGGAGGAACGTCTTTACTTATCCTAGTAGGTGTAGTTTTAGATACACTACAGCAAATTGAGAGTTATTTATTAATGAAGAGATATGAGGGTTTAATGCAATCAGGACGTCTACAAAATAGACAAACTGGTGTAGTCTCTCAATAAGGAATAAATGAGTCAAAGGAAAATTATACTAAAATCTGAGGAAGAAGCAGAAATCATTCGTCAGAATGGTGTGATTTTAGGAAAGACTCATGCTGAAGTAGCCAAGGTTCTAGATGAAGGAATGACTACAAAGCAGTTAGATTTAGTAGCTGAAGAGTTTATTAAAGATAACAAGGGTATCCCATCCTTTAAGGGTTATGGAGGTTTTCCAGCGTCATTATGTATTTCGGTTAATGATGTTGTAGTGCACGGAATTCCGAGCAATAGAGTTCTTAGAAATGGTGACATAGTGTCCATTGATTGTGGTGTATTAAAGAATGGATATCATGCTGATAGTGCTTATACTTATGTTATAGGTGAAACTACCGATGATGTTTCTGACTTACTTAAGTCGACAAAGGAATCCTTGTATCAAGGAATTGCCAAGGTTAAACCAGGTAATAGAATTGGAGATTTGAGTTATGCTGTACAATCATATAATGAAGA
This sequence comes from uncultured Arcticibacterium sp., assembly GCF_964021845.1. Lineage (NCBI taxonomy): Bacteria > Pseudomonadati > Bacteroidota > Cytophagia > Cytophagales > Leadbetterellaceae > Arcticibacterium > uncultured Arcticibacterium sp. Next base: position 35,307 of record NZ_CAXHZC010000011.1, read on the forward strand.
TAGGGGCTATGGTTTGGTTCGTGAACTTGTAGGTCACGGAGTAGGCAAAAGTCTTCATGAAGCACCTGAGGTACCTAACTTCGGAAGAAGAGGGAATGGACCAAGGATGCAGAAAGGAATGGTCTTGGCGGTAGAACCTATGGTAACACTAGGGAAACGATATATTGTCCAAGAAAATGATGGTTGGACTATTAGAACTGAGGACAAAAAGACCGCCGCACATTATGAACATACCGTGTTCGTAACAAAGACAGGGTATGATATTTTAACCACGTTTGAGTATCTCGAAGAGGTGCTAAAAGAACGAAAAATGTTTTATGTATAAATATGGCAAAACAAGCTAATATACAAGTAGATGGAATTATTAGTGAAGCATTATCAAATGCGATGTTTCGAGTGGAACTTGAAAATAAGCATGAGGTAGTAGCTCATATATCAGGAAAGATGAGAATGCATTACATTAGAATCTTACCTGGAGATAAAGTTAAATTGGAGATGTCTCCGTATGATTTAACTAAAGCAAGAATTGTTTACAGATATAAATAATACTGAGGGTGTTTCCCTCTAAATTTTCAGAGCATGAAAGTCAAAGCATCAGTAAAAAAGCGTAGTGTTGATTGCAAAGTAATTCGCCGTCATGGTAAGATTTACGTTATCAACAAAAAGAATCCAAAATTTAAACAAAGACAAGGATAATAAGATATGAGGATTTCAGGTGTAGATATTCCGGATAACAAAAGAGGTGAGATTGCCTTGACCTATATATTTGGTCTTGGTCGTAGTACTTCACAGAAGATACTTGCAAAAGCAGAAGTTTCTGGCGATAAGAAAGCTGGAGAATGGTCTGATGATGAAGCCAATGCAATTCGAGCGGTCATTACCAACGAATACATGGTGGAAGGTGCATTAAGATCAGATGTACAATTGAGTATTAAGCGTTTGATGGATATCGGATGTTATAGAGGTCTTAGACATCGTAAAGGTTTGCCTTTAAGAGGTCAAAGAACAAAAAATAACTCAAGAACCCGTAAAGGGAGACGTAAGACTGTAGCGAACAAGAAGAAAGCTACTAAGTAAAAAAAACTAGAACAGGGGTAACAGTTTGTTACCCGCCGAATAGCTTAAAATAATAATAATGGCTCAAGCTAAAAGAAAAGACAAAGCAAAAAAAAGAGTTGTAGTGGTGGAACCTCATGGTCAGGTTCATGTAAAAGCATCATTTAACAACATCATTATCTCTGTAACCAACAGTACTGGTCAAGTAATATCTTGGGCTTCTGCAGGTAAAATGGGATTCCGTGGTTCTAAGAAAAATACGCCTTACGCTGCATTAACTGCATCTCAGGATTGTTGCCAGAAGGCTTACGATGCGGGGATGAGAAAGGCTGATGTGTTTGTAAAGGGACCAGGTTCAGGAAGAGAATCAGCAATACGTACTATTCAAAGTGTAGGTATTGAAGTGGTTAGCATTACAGATGTGACTCCATTACCTCATAATGGTTGTCGTCCTCCAAAAAGAAGAAGAGTTTAATTTTTTCACTTGTTTATTAAATGCTGGTTTGGACATTGGGGCCAAGTATTTTTTAAACAGTAACATATAATAATGGCAAGATATACAGGTCCGAAGGCAAAGATTTCTAGAAAGTTTGGTGAACCTATAATGGGACCAAGCAAAGCCTTACAAAAAAAGAACTATCCTCCGGGACAACACGGTAAAGGAAGAAGAAGCAAGAAGTCGGAATACGCACTTCAGCTTCAAGAAAAGCAAAAAGTTAAGTATACTTATGGTATGCTTGAAAAGCAATTTGCTCGTTTCTTTCAGATAGCAGCTGTTAGACCAGGTAGAACAGGTACTAATTTAATTCAATTATGTGAATCAAGATTAGATAACTTAGTATACAGACTGGGAATAGCTCCAACAAGGAGAGCGGCAAGACAATTAGTTTCACACAAACACATTGTTGTAGATGGTGAGGTATTAAATATACCGTCTTATACAGTTAAGCCTGGGCAACTGATTGGAGTTAGAGAGAAGTCAAAAGCAATGGATTCTATTGTAGAGAGTCTTAGCCTTAATTCAGCTACTAAGTATAGTTGGTTAGAGTGGAATGGTACAGATATGAATGGTAAATTCATCTCTTTCCCAGAAAGAGACCTTGTTCCTGAGAACTTCAATGATCAGGCAGTAGTCGAGTTGTACAATAAATAAATAATTAGCTAGTCACTTTATATTAGGGTGACTAGCATTTCTTGATTTAGGAAATCCCTAAATCTACTTTCGTTAACGAAAAAAACACACCATAGTATGTCAATATTAGCATTTCAAATGCCCGATAAAGTCGTGATGGAAAAAGCAGACGACTTCCATGGCTTTTTTGAGTTTAAACCACTTGAGAGAGGTTATGGAGTAACTATCGGTAATGCTTTGCGTCGTATTTTGCTTTCTTCTCTTGAAGGATATGCAATTACTGCTGTAAGGTTTCCAGGAGTACTTCATGAGTTTTCATCAATTGAAGGTGTTGTTGATGATGTAACTGAAATAATTTTGAATCTTAAGCAAGTTAGATTTAAAAAGGTATCAGATTATGTAGATAACAAAATAACCGTAAAGGTAAAAAACCAAACTGAGCTTACAGCTGGTGATATTTCTAAGTTTACTCAAAGTTTTGAAATCTTAAATCCAGACATGGTTATAGCCCGTCTTGATTCTAAGAAGGAAATAGAGTTTGAAATTGTGGTTGATAAAGGTAGAGGTTATGTTCCTTCTGAGGAGCAAACTAACACGGATTTACCAATTGGTTTCATAGCTGTAGATTCTATCTATACTCCTATTAAAAACGTTAAGTTTAGCGTTGAAAATACAAGAGTAGAGCAAAGAACTGACTTTGAAAAACTTTTATTAGAAATCAAATCAGACGGTTCTATTCACCCTGAGGTGGCTCTTCAAGATGCATCGAATATTCTTATTCAGCATTTCTTGAAATTCACTGATGAGAACATGGTATTCGATACCAAAGGTGATGACGACAATGATATGGTTGATGAAGAGTTCTTACACATGAGAAAGCTTCTTAAAACATCCCTTCAAGATTTAGATCTTTCGGTAAGAGCTTATAACTGCTTGAAATCAGCTGAAATAAGAACTTTAGGAGATTTAGCTAGATTGGAAGTGGCTGATATGATGAAATTCAGAAACTTTGGTAAAAAGTCTCTTACAGAATTGGAGCAGCTTGTAGCTGAAAAAGGCCTTCACTTTGGAATGGATATCGTGAAGTACAAGCTAGACGAAGAATAATAATCGCAATTTAATATAAACAAACGTAATAGGTGGGGCTGATAGACGCGGTTATTTCAGCCTTTACCGGTACTTACTAAATTAGAAAATGAGACACGGAAAGACAATTAATCACTTAGGGAGAACAAAATCCCACAGAGTTGCGATGTTGAGCAACATGGCGAATTCTTTAATTCTTAATAAGAGAATTGCTACTACTTTAGCTAAAGCGAAAGCTTTGAGAAAGTATGCAGAACCTCTTATTACAAAAGCAAAGAATGATACTACGCACTCTAGAAGAACGGTTTTTTCTTACTTACAGGATAAAGAAGCCGTTAAGGAGCTTTTTGGAACTATCAGTGAGAAAGTGGCTGAAAGAAATGGTGGTTATACTCGTATAATCAAGTTAGGAACTCGTTATGGTGATAACGCAGAGATGGCCTTGATTGAATTAGTTGACTTTAACGAGACTTTACTTGCTGATAAGGAAGAAGCTTCTGCAACAGAAGGTAAGTCTACAAGAAGAAGAAGAGGTGGTAAAAAAACTGCTTCTACTGACAAAGTAGAAAATGAAGCAGGAACGGAAGCTGTAGAGGTAGTGAATACTGATGCTGATGACGCTTCTGTTGAGGAGCCTAAGGCTTAGTCGAGTTTTAAGAAATTAAAAATGCCTGTTTCAACTTGAAACAGGCATTTTTTTTGCCCAAATTTTAATTCTGCTTTCTAGCGTAATAGTTGTAATCAGAAAGAAGTGCAGTAAGAAAGTCTGAATTAGAAAGTTTAGATTTTATTGACAGAATCCTTTTTACATGATTTGCAAGTTTATTGATGGTTTCATAGTTATCATTTAAGTTGCTATTTTCCATTATACTTTGAATTTTAGATATGTCTGAGTCGGGAAGACGCATGATTTCTGGAAATTGGGGAATATAGTCCTCTTTTTGAATGGTGTATGCGTAGATAGTGTCATATATATCAACCGCTTCCTCTTTTGAACTAACGACTAGGGTATTTGCCGCAAGGTCACCGAGTCGTTGATGATTCTTGGTGAAAGCTATAAATAGAGCTCCGGTAAGCGGGCCGAAAATAACAAAAGAAAACACATTGTCAATTAACGAACCTAGAAGGACAATCAGCCAAATATCTACCATGTTAAAGATCCACCTAATGGCAATTTGATAGATAGAGGCCAATTTCCCAGTCGCACTAATGACTTGTGCATGTAATATCATTTTACCAGGAGAACGTCCTTCGTTTAACCATTCAAAAAGAAAGGAGTAAAACAGAAAAGGAAAGTATAAAATTAGAATTAGGAGATAACTATCTCCAAGAATATCTATATTGGTAATGGTAGAAACTAAAAGTATATAGAGCCATTTGATGGACCAATCAATGATGAAGGCACCAAATCTTTGCCCCAATTCTAGTACCTTGAAATCAAGGCCTATATTTAGGTGTGTAGCGAGTGTTTTTTGTTGCATATTTGATTGAAAAGTAGTTGAAAAGAGAAATGAACTAAATTAATCTACTTAGTCTATGTGAAGATTGTGTTTTTCTATTTAATATTACTTTTAGGTCCAGACAATTAATTTAGAAGCTTAAATGAGAGAGAGTAGTTTTATTCATAAGTATAAACATCGATGGGATGAAATTGAAACTTCTGAGGAACTTGAGATCGAGAACAAAGCGAACAACTTTATTGATTTGGCGAATGATTTAGCTTATGCCAAAACAAACTATCCGCATAGCAAGTTAACTTCTTATTTAAATAAACTAACTATACGTATTTATAAATCTATCTTTTTTGAACCTAAAAGGTCAGAGAACGCTTTATTAAATTTTTGGACAGATGATTTACCCGTAATTATAGGGATGAACATAAAAGCGTTGTATATCTCATGTTGTTTTTTCTTTATTTTCTGTAGTCTTGGGTATATATGTTCTTCTCTTGAACCTGATTTTGTGATTGGGGTAATGGGAAGCGAGTATGTAGAAATGACAGAAAATAACATTCTATCAGGAAAGCCTTTCGGTGTTTATAATCAAGAAAATGCCTCAAGAATGTTCTTGAAAATACTCAGTAATAATCTTTTCGTAGGTCTTTTACTATACACATCTGGTTTCTTTTTTGGCATTGGGTCAGTTTATCACATGTTTGGTAATGGTGTGATGATAGGCTCTTTTTTCTCTATTTTCTTTGAGAATAATCTTGGAACAGATGCTTTTTTTGTGATTCTTCTTCACGGGATTTTCGAGCTCATGGGCTTGATTTTGGAAGGAATGGCTGGCTTAATCTTAGGCTTGTCAATTATTTTCCCCGGTGTTTTGAGTAGAAAAAAGGCTTTTATCAAAGGCTTAAAAGAGAGTGCTTTAATATTTCTAGGAACCGTTCCCTTTACTATTATAGCAGCGGCCATAGAAAGTTATGTTACTCGATTTGGCGAGGGAGGTTTTATAAGTTTGGGATTGTTTCCAATGCTTTTACTTGGTTTAGTTTTTTTGTCATCTTCGATTTTTGTGGTTTGGTACTTTTTTATTTTTTCTAAAAATAAGAGTGTGGTTTGGAGTTATTCGAAATATTTAAGAGTTTTCCATGCTTAAGAAACTGTATACTTTAGTCTTACTATTATGCCCATTCCTTGGATGGTCTCAAAACTCTAATGAGTATGTGAAGGAAACTCCGTATATAATGAAAGGTGAAGTAGATAGTGTGAAAGCGTCCAAGGGATTTTGGTACGTTGATGAACTGTTTGAGGATGAAAAGGTAGGAACGAAGAAGGAAAGGAAGTTTGAATTCGAAACTCGATTAGTTTCTCTAAATGGCTTGGGGAGTTTTATTCAGATTTTGGCTTGGTCCCTACTAGCTATTGTCTTGGTGCTTATGATTTACTTTATGTTTCAAAATTTTAATTTTAAATCTAACAACAAAAAAATAGGTACTTCTTCTGTTCAATCTAATATTATTTCTAAAGAAGACATATTTGAGTCTAATCATATTAATGAAGTGAATTCAGCACTTAAAGAAAAGGATTTCAAGAGAGCAATTCGATGGTATTTTATTTGGCTTTTAAAAGAATTAAATAATAATGATTTTATAGTTTTTGAGAGTCATAAAACTAATTACGATTATATATCAGAATTGACAATTGAAGACAAAGTGTTAGATGAAGATATGGCTAAAATTAAAGAGTGTATAAAATATTATGAATATTTATGGTTTGGCGATTTTAAAATAGATAGCGATGGTTTTTATAGGATCGAGAAAATATTTAAAAGCCTTATTTTTTGAAAAGGACGGTTTACATAGGTTTGTTCTTAATTGGAGGGGTAGTAATAAGCTATTGGCTCCTTACTAAGCCGTATTCTAGGCAAAAAAAGTTAGACAAAAGCTTTTCTTTAAGTAAGAACTCATTTAAACCTTATGATACTAAGTTCTTTTACTCGCAATTAAGGAAGGATAACTTTCGCAATAATTACCAACCTTTAGTACCTGAGAATGAAAATTTCAATGGTTATATAGAGAATAATTTATATGTGGCAATAGCACCATATTATATACCAGAATATCATGAAATTAGAAGATTAAAAGATTATATAAGTTCCGGCAATGTGGGGCTAATCTCCTCATTCAATCTTGGTGCGGAGCTTTTAGACTCTCTTTTTCAAACAAATGCTGGTAGTGAAAATATTGATTATAAGTTTCCACCAATTTTACTTAAGTCTAAAACCGGACAGGTATGGGATGAGTCTCTTAAGTTTTTCCCTCAGAACTATGCTTACCCTGGTCATTGGGCAATTAATCAATCTGATTTTAAGAATAGGATAGATAGTTCAAATCATAATGTGATTCCCATACTAAAAGATGACCTTGGAAATGTTCAAATGGTTAGAATTAAGATAGGGGAGGGTGAGGTCTATTTGTCAAATAATCCTTTGGTTTTTAGTAATTACTTTTTGCTTCATAAAAAAAACTATAAGTTTTTGAATCAGCTTATGACCTTGGTAGATATTAAAAATAGAGGCGTTGTTTGGGATGATTATTATAAAGATTTTAAAGGAAATTCGCCTTCTGAAAAAAAACAGTCTAAGGTTTTAAATACAATTCACAAGTATCCTTCTTTAAAAATAGCCTTCTATACGTTTATTTTCACAGTTTTACTTTTCATTTTATTTTATTATCGAAGAATTCAAAAGGAGGTTGAGGTATTACCAGAAGCTAAAAATCAAACTTTGGATTTTGTTAATGTGATTACGGGTTTATACTGGAATGAACAAAATCACCTTTTAATGGCTCGTAAAATGCATGCTCATTTTCTCGAAGACCTTAAAGATAAGTATCATTTTTATGCAAAAGATGTGTCTCTGGATAACCTAGAACTGTTGTCTCATAAAACAGGTAGAAAAGAGCATGTTTTAATGGGGGTTTTAAGCGATATGGAAGCGGTGAAAAATGGCAAAGATTTAAAAGATACTGAGCTCATAAAGATGTATCAAAACGTACAGAAATTTTATAAAAACTAAATATGGAAGAGGATAAACCAATATTTGAGAATCGTATTGAACTCAGTGAACTAGCTGAGGCATTAGAAAAAATAAAGTCAGAACTTGGAAAGATAGTTTTTGGTCAGGACAAAGTTCTAGAATTGCTATTTATAGGATTGCTGTGTGATGGCCATATTCTAATGGAAGGTGTACCTGGTGTGGGGAAAACACTTAGTTCTAAATTGTTAGCAAAAGCTTTGGACATTTCTTTTCAAAGGATTCAGTTTACACCCGACCTGATGCCTTCTGATATTTTAGGAACCTCTATTTTTAACTCAAAGACTTTGGAGTTTGAATATAAACCAGGGCCAATTTTTAAAAACTACATACTCATTGATGAAATAAACCGATCTCCAGCTAAAACTCAGGCAGCTTTATTTGAACTAATGGAAGAAAAGCAAGTGACTATAGATGGCTGTACTTATCCTATGAAAGAACCTTTCATAGTGGTTGCGACTCAAAACCCTGTGGAACAAGAAGGTACCTATAGGCTGCCAGAAGCTCAGTTAGATAGATTTCTCTTTAAAATAATTGTTAATTACCCTCATGCAGACGCTGAGTTAGGAATGCTAAGGAAGTTTAACAGCAATGGTTTAGTGGAACTGCTTCCTGAAATAAGTAAGATAATTTCTGGAGATGAAATAGTTTCCTTAAGAGCTACAGTAAAATCTGTAAGAATTGATGACAACTTACTTCAATTTATAGGTTCCATAGTTCAAAATAGTCGTTCTCACAGACATTTAGACTTAGGGGCATCTCCTAGAGCGGCAATAGCTTTAATGAATGCAGCAAAAGGTTTTGCTGCAATTAGAGGACGAGACTTTGTGACGCCTGATGATATTAAAAGTGTCGGTTTAGCGGTACTTGGTCATCGGGTGATTTTAAGACCTGAAGCTGAAATTGAAGCCTTGACCGCCCATGAAATTATAGAAGATTTATTTAAGTCAATTGAAGTTCCTCGCTAGTGCGTTTTTTTCAAACATATTACCTAAGTAAAAGAAGTTTCTGGATTCTTTTAGTAAGTGTTTTTATAAATGCTTTGGGTTTAGTTTGGCTATTTGCTAATCTTCTAGCTTTTATTCTACTTCTAGCTTTATGTGTGGGTATCTTATTTGACAGTATCGTGCTTTATTCTAAAAAAGGGCTTCTTGAGTGCGAAAGAATATTGCCTACTAGGCTAAGTAATGGTGACACTCATACTGTAATACTTAGATACAGGAATTTAAGTTCTCAGAAATTACTACTGGAAGCCTATGAAGATTTACCAGTTCAGTTGCAAAAACTTGATTGGCAAAAAGATTTAGTAATCGAAGCAGGCAGTAGTTTAGAATTTACTTATCACATAAGCCCGAAGCAGAGAGGCAACTATCAATGGGGTAACCATTATTTAATAGCCCGACTTTCTACATTTGGTTTAGTAAGTAGAAAATTGACTTTCGATGTGGAACAGAGTATTAGTTCCTATCCTTCTTTTCTTCAGTTAAAAAAACTTCCGCTGTTCGCCATGGTAAACCACTATAACGAAGCAAATGGGACCTATATTCGGAAGATTGGTCAAAGCTTAGAGTTTGAACAAATAAAGAATTATGTAGCTGGGGATGATGTTCGGCACATTAATTGGAAAGCAAGTGCTAAACAAGGTTCATTGATGCTTAACCAATATCAAGAAGAAAAAAGTCAAGATATTTATTGTGTACTTGATTTGGGAAGAAACATGAAGTCCAGTTTTAATGAGCAGCAGTTGTTAGACTACGCCATAAATGGAGGTATTGGACTTTCTAAAGCAATTTTGGATATCAAGGATAGAGCAGGTATTATAACCTTCTCATCAGAAGGTTGTAGTATTTTGGTGGCAAAAAGGGAACCGCAACATTTAAAAACAATAAATGAGAGCCTTTTTAATATAAGTGCGGCATCTGGAGAAACTGATTTTGAAAAGCTTTATAAATTTGTGAGATATAGGGTCTTGCAAAGAAGCCTTTTAATAATATTTACCAATTTTGACACTGTTCAAAGTATGCAAAGGAACATGAGCTATTTGAAAGGTTTATCTAGCCGGCATTTGGTTTTAGTAATTTCATTTGAAAATACGGCTATTAGAACTTTTGTGGAAGAAGAAGCAAAAGATTTAAAGGGGGTCTATTCAAAAATTACGGCAAAGAATTTTCTAATCCAAAATCGAATAATTGCGAAAGAATTAAATAAGCATGGGATTCAATCTTTGATTGCAAAACCAAATGATTTAAGTATCCAAGTGATTAATAAATATCTGAATATCAAGAAAAAACAGATGATTTAATGGGGCGATGACAAAAGTATGTCGTAGGGAATTACTGAAAATCCATAACAGTAGGGTAAATTATTTTTTTTAATATGAACTATTATTTAGATGCATTTAGACCTTATTTCAATTTTGAAGGTAGGGCAAGAAGAAAGGCATATTGGATGTTTTTTCTCTTCAATATGATTGCCGTTTTTATTACAACTCTGTTGGATAATACTTTAGGAATGACTTTTGATGGGGAAGATGTTATGGGACGTGGCTATATCTATTTGCTTTATATGCTTTTCACATTCGTTCCTAATTTAGGAATGACTTTAAGAAGGCTTCATGATGTTGGTAAACCCGGTGCTTTCATTTTAATAGGACTTATACCACTTGTTGGTGCTTTTTGGCTGCTGGTACTTTTCTGTACTGATAGCCAATATGGAGAGAATGCTTATGGACCAAACCCAAAAGGTAAAGGAAATTCAAATGAAGATGAAATTAGCGAAATAGGAAAAAGTTTATAGTTATATGTTAGCCGTTTCCAATTAAAACGGGGAGTAATCGAAAAGCCTTAAGAGTAGAGCAACTTTATACACCAAACAAATGAATTATTTTTTAGACGCATTCAGATTAAATTACGCCAACTTTGAAGGCAGAGCTCGAAGAGAGGAATATTGGATGTTTATTTTATTTCACATGCTTACCTCATTTATACTTGTAATGATGGGCTCAATACTTGGAGAGTATACTTTCATTTTATTGCTTGTATATGTCTTTGGAGCAATGATACCAAACATTGCAGTTTTGGTTAGAAGACTTCATGACGTTGGTAAGAGTGGTTGGTTTTACTTTATATCACTAATTCCTCTGGTTGGGCCGATATGGATGATAGTTCTCTTATGTACAGATAGCGATCACGGACCAAATGAATATGGAGAGAATCCAAAGGGGATAGGCAACTATGAGGATGATGAAATAGATCAAATAGGAGAAAGTTTATAATATTTAATAAAAGAGGGGGCTTCTAGCCTCCTTTTTTTATTCTGAATTGTGGTAAAATTTTTTAGTAAAAAAATAGGTGCACATTGTTTGTCATTTAGTCTAGTTACTTGAATTAAGTTTTAGTTTAACGCAAAACACCTTCTTATTTCATTTTCACATCTTCAAGAATGGAAAATTCCATATTTTCCTCTAACTTTACACTCCGATAATTCATTCTACTCATCGGAAATCTACTTAAACATTGATGGAAAAAACGCAAGCACATGGGGCATACCTCATGCTAGAGGACGGGACTGTATTTAAAGGGAAAGCTTTAGGAAAAAAAGGTACATCGTCTGGAGAAATCTGTTTTAATACAGGTATGACGGGATATCAAGAAATCTATACCGACCCTTCTTATTCGGGACAAGTCATCATTAACACCACTTCACATATTGGTAATTATGGTGTGAAAATGGAGTCTGAAGAGGAATCTTCAAGTGTGAAAATTAAAGGAATGGTATGTAATGCCTATGCCGATAACTATTATTCTAGAAATACGGCTGACGGTTCTTTGCAGGAATATTTAGAGAATGCTGGTATTGTTGGTATTTGTGACGTGGACACCAGACAGATAGTACGTCACATTAGAAATGCAGGAGTAATGAACTGTATCATTAGCTCTGAGATTGAAGACTTAGTAGCTTTAAAAGGTGAGTTAGATAAGTGCCCTTCTATGGAGGGCTTAGAGTTATCAAGTACAGTTAGTACCCAAGAACCTTACTTCTTTGGAAATGAAGCTAGCAAGTATAAGCTGGCCGTTCTTGATTTAGGCTGTAAGAATAATATTTTAAGAAGTTTTGCGGAAAGAGATTGCTATATGCAGGTTTTTAATGCAAAGACTGACTTAAAAGAAATTATGAAATGGAATCCTGATGGTTTCTTTATCTCAAATGGTCCAGGCGACCCAGCTGCAATGGATTACGCCGTAGATACAGTAAAAGCTATGTTGGAAACCGGAAGGCCATTGTTTGGAATATGCCTTGGGCATCAAATTTTAAGTAGAGCTTGTGGAATTAAGACATATAAGATGCACAATGGGCATAGAGGATTAAACCACCCAGTAAAAAACTTGGTAACTGGAAAGTCTGAGGTAACTTCTCAAAACCATGGTTTTGCAGTAAGTGCTGATGCAGTAGCTGGCATTGATACTGTGGAAATTACCCATATAAACCTAAACGATAAAACGGTAGAAGGGCTTAAAGTTAAAGATAAGCCCGCCTTCTCTGTACAGTATCACCCTGAGGCCGCTCCAGGACCTCATGATTCAAGGTATTTATTTGACGATTTTGTTTCTCTATTAGCCAAAGGCTAATAGAGTTTATAATGATTTAACTTGCATTCTAGGCCACCATTAAACATTTGGTGCCTAGATTCAGGTTTTAGTCCAAAGAATTTAAGAGCCTCTAAGTTTGAGCTTATTATCCAAGCTTCATGATTGGTGTAGTGTTTCTTAAGTTGGTCGCCAATATTCTTATAAAACGAATTGATTTCGTCAATTTGAAGCCTTTCGCCATAGGGAGGATTAAGAAAAACTACTCCCTTTTCTCCTATTTTTTCTGATCTAAAAAAGTCCTCTTTTCTAACTTTAATGTTTTCTTCTAAATTGGCTTTTTCTACATTGGTAGAGATGTTGTCAATGTTTTCAGTCAATAAATCTCTGCAATAGATATTGGTTTCAGATTCTTTTACGTCCCCTTCAAGTTTCTCTTTTACTTCATAAAATAAAGCTTGGTTGTAATCTGACCACCTTTGAAAGCCAAACCCTCGATTTAAGCCAGGGGCTCTGTTAGTGGCTATTAGAGCGGCCTCTATTCCAAATGTACCTGAACCTGACATAGGGTCGTAGAGGTCATCCTTTCCATTCCAGCTGGACTTTAAAATGATTCCTGCTGCCAGCACTTCGTTTAATGGAGCTTCGTTTGAAAATGTTCTGTATCCCCTTTTATTAAGTGAGTCACCTGAAGAGTTTAAGGAAATGGTGCATTTATTATACTGAATATGGACATTGAACTGATAATCTGCATCTACGGTGTCTACATCTGGTCTACTTTTAAATTTCTTTCTAAACCTATCTACTATGGCATCTTTAGTTTTTAGAGCTACATACTTAGAGTGGGTAAATATTTCGCCGCTAACAGTTGCGGTGAGGGAAAAGGTATCTCTTAAGCCAAATATTTCTTCCCATTGAACAGCGAACGCTTGGTCGTATAATTCATATTCGTCATTTGCCTCAAATTCCATGATAGGTATCAAAATGCTAATGGATGTTCTTAAAGCCATATTAGCTTTCATCATTAAGGCGTCATCACCATCAAATGACACAGCTCTTTTTCTTTTTAGCATATTTACTGCACCTAGATTTTCTAGCTCCGCAAATAGTTCGTTTTCTAGTCCAGCCAAAGTCTTGGCAATCATCTGATAGTTTTCCATGCTACAAAGCTAAATTTAATATCCTCATTTCTGTCAATTCTCTAGTCTCTTGGTGATAATTTTCCTAAAATTGCGGCGAATTAAAGCAGTTTAGGGAATACAATGAGACTTTTTAGCACAAACAAGACAAGCCCATCGGTAGGAATAGAGGAAGCTATTTTTCAGGGATTACCACCGGATAATGGACTTTATCTACCAGACGAAATTCCTGTACTACCAGATACATTTTGGGAAACCTGTGGAAGTCTATCTTTTCAAGATATAGCCTTTGTTATTGCTAATGCTTTTTTTAAAGATGAAATTCTAGCAGAAGATCTAGAAGGACTTATTCAAAATTCTATGGATTTTGATGCTCCTTCTGTAAATATAGGAGATGATTTATACTGTCTAGAACTGTTTCATGGCCCTTCTATGGCATTTAAAGACTTTGGAGCAAGGTTCATGGCCGCTGTGATGTCATACTTTTTAGAAAAGAAGAATAGGAAAGTACATATCCTAGTTGCCACTTCTGGTGATACTGGTGGAGCTGTGGCTCAAGGTTTTTATGGTCAGAGTAATATTGATGTTCATATTTTATACCCTAGCGGAAAAGTAAGTGATATTCAGGAGAAACAGCTAACCACACTTGGCGAGAATGTTAAAGCTATTGAAGTTGATGGAACTTTTGACGATTGCCAGAAACTAGTTAAGACTGCCTTTTTAGATGAAGAACTTAGAGAAAAGCTAAATTTGGCTTCAGCCAATTCAATTAATATTGCCAGGCTAATTCCTCAAGCATTCTACTTTGTTTATGCCTATTCTAGATTAAAGGAGAAGCATTTACCTGTAGTATTTAGTGTGCCTAGCGGCAATTTTGGCAATTTAAGTGCTGGGGTTATTGCCCATAAGATGGGAATGCCCGTTTATAGGTTTGTCGCGGCTACTAATGTTAATAAAGTAGTGCCTGAATATTTAAAATCAGGGAACTATGAGGCTATTGAACCTTCTATTAGTACTATTTCAAATGCTATGGATGTAGGGAATCCTAGTAACTTCCCTAGATTGAAGGCTTTATTTGGTGATGAATTTGAAGATTTAGCTGCTTCTGTTTCTGGATATTCATACACAGATGAAGAAACAAAAGAAGGAATATTAGAAGTTAAGAAATTGTATGATTATGTGGTTTGTCCGCATACTGCCATTGCCTATTTGGGTTTAACTAAATATTTGGAAACTATTGAAGAGCCAGTTTCTGGAGTTTTCTTATCAACAGCTCATTATGCTAAATTCCTTCCTGATATGGAACAAGTTCTTGGTGATGGCTTGCCTGTTCCAGAGCGTTTGGAAGACTTGTTGGATAAAACTAAAGTAGCCTTAGAAATGAAACCAGACTATAAGGTTTTTAGAAGTTACTTGGATGATTTAATCTAGTATTTACTGTCGCTCTAAAGAAAAGAGGGCACTGTTAATACGCTTGTTTAATTCTATTTCTTCCACAGTAGAAGTGTAAGATGGAATGCCGTTTATTTCCGCTTTCTGTTTATGAGGATATTGTACACCGTCAACCTCCTTGTAGTCAGAGTAATAGATTGATAGTTCGCCATTTGCGTTAAATTCAACGCTTTTTACTATTTGGAAGTTTTGTTTGTTGATATAAAAATCCTTTTTACCGACAATATTATTTTTCATGAAAATATGGTCTGGCTTAAGAATTGATAGGGCGTAGCATGGAATCCCGTTAATAAGAGTATCACTTCCTTTTGATAGTTCATATTGGTTTTTATAGCTTTTGAAAATAGGGTCAGGGAAATCTTCAATAGTATTTAGCAGGTCTCCCATGTCCTCCTCTAAAAGCACCTCGTATTTCATAGTAATGGGGTTGGTAGCCCAACCTTGTCTTCCATCATAACAAGCAGTTATTTCTATGCCTTCGTAACTAAGTGTTGATTTATATGCAGGTCCTTTTTGAATGGTAGTAGTTTGATAAGTAACGTCGTTTGTAACTACTTTTTTTACCTCCTTCATGCTGTTTAGCCTAGTCAAGGTAACTTTGCCTCCTTTTTTCTCAATGTAGGTATCTACAAGTTCTTCTAGCGTTTGGCCGAAGGTTAAATTGGACACAGAAATACAAAGGGATATTATAAATACTCGTAACATTCTATAAGACAAATTTTAAAAGCTCATTAATGAGCTTTCAAAATTTGAACCAGTTTTTTGATATAAAATGTTAACGTTACTTTCCTTTGAAAATTATACCCGCTAAAGGAGGTAAATCTAAAGTAACTGAATACTCTAGACCGTGATATGGAGCTTTTTTAGCTTTAAAAGACCCATTCCCAACTCCTGAACCTCCATAGAGTCCATTGTCACTGTTAAGTATTTCTTCATAGGTACCAGCATTGTCTACACCGAGTTGGTAAGACTGTCTAGGCACTGGGGTCATATTTAGCACTATATATACCTCTTCTGTTTCTGTTTTTCTTTTATAAAACAATACAGAATTTTCTTCGTCTGTGGTGTCTATCCATTGGAAAGCAGTATGACTAAACTGATTTAAGGTCAAAGACTTTTCTGTCTTATAAACGTTGTTTAAACCTTTAATGAGTTCTGTCATTCCTTTATTCAGCGGATTCTCAAGTTCATGCCAATCTAAGCTATTCTTAAAGTCCCATTCTGCTTTTTGACCAAATTCACCTCCCATAAATAGTAGTTTAGCACCAGGGTGTGTAAACATGTAAGTGTAGAGTAATCTTAAGTTTGCAAATTTTTGCCAATCATCTCCGGGCATTTTGTCTAAGAGAGAGCCTTTTCCATATACTACCTCATCATGAGAGAGTGGTAGCATAAAGTTCTCCGTAAAAGCATATACTGTACTGAAAGTAATGTCTTTTTGGTGAAATTTCCTGAAGGCTGAATCTTTTTCAAAGTAGGCTAAAGTGTCATTCATCCAGCCCATCATCCACTTCATACCAAAGCCTAAACCTCCACTATACGTAGGTCTTGAAACACCCGGGAAAGCTGTTGATTCTTCGGCAATGGTTTGTGTACCTGGGTAAGAAGCATAAACTTCTTCATTAATTTCTTTTAGAAGGGATATAACTTCAAGGTTTTCACGCCCACCATGTATATTAGGTATCCATTCGCCTTCGTTTCTTGAATAATCTCTGTAAAGCATAGAAGCTACAGCGTCCACCCTCAAACCGTCAACATGAAATCTATCTAGCCAAAAAAGGGCGTTACTGATGAGGAAAGACCTTACTTCAAACCTACCGTAGTTGAAAATATAGCTTTTCCAGTCAGGATGATAACCTTCATGTGGGTTTTCGTGTTCATATAATGCGGTTCCATCAAATCGGAATAAACCATTTGCGTCACCAGGGAAATGAGAAGGGACCCAGTCTAAAATTACACCAATATCATTTTTATGAAGCTCTTCAATCAAGAACATTAAGTCTTGAGGATTGCCAAAAATGCTACTAGCAGCAAAGTATCCCGTTACTTGATATCCCCAGCTTGGTTCGTATGGGTGATGCATTATCGGCATAAGCTCCACATGCGTAAAGCCCATCTCTTTCACATAAGGAACCAGGTCTCTCGCTATTTCTCTATAGCTCAGTCTTCTGTCATTATCAGAAGGGTCTCTTTTCCAAGAACCTAAATGAACTTCATACACAGAGTAGGCAGAATCTAAAGAGTTTTTGTCTTTCCTTATATCCATCCAGTTTTTATCACTCCACTCATAATAAGTGTCCCAAACTATACTGGCAGTTTTAGGTGGTTTTTCCCACATAAGAGCAAAAGGATCTGCCTTTTCAAGCTCTTCGCCTGTATTAGATTTGATAAAATACTTATAGACTTGACCATTGCCAATATCAGG
This sequence comes from uncultured Arcticibacterium sp., assembly GCF_964021845.1. Taxonomy (NCBI): domain Bacteria; kingdom Pseudomonadati; phylum Bacteroidota; class Cytophagia; order Cytophagales; family Leadbetterellaceae; genus Arcticibacterium; species uncultured Arcticibacterium sp. The sequence continues at coordinate 52,722 of NZ_CAXHZC010000011.1, forward strand.
GATGAATGTCTCCCATATTCCAGACTGATCCCATCTTGGGCTTAGTTCGTTTGAAGTTTTATTCCAACCATTAAAATCACCTATTACAGCAATTTTTTCTGCATTTGGAGCCCAAACTGCAAAATAAGTGCCTTTCTGTCCATCGTTATCAACTACATGAGAGCCTAGTTTTTCGTAAAGCTTGTAGTGTTTTCCGGATTTGAAAAGGTGAATATCATAATCGGATAATAAGCTAAAGGACATAAATTAAAGGTTTTAAGTTATATTATTTAAATAGGGATTCTTCTAGACTTTAAACTGTAACATCTTTTTCTCAATGAAACGCCATGAAAGATAAGCAACACAAATAACTATGGCACATATAAAGATGAGTTTTTCCCAACTAATTTCTTTTTGCTGATTTATGAAATAGTTGAATATTGGCATATGGAAAATATACATCCCATAGGAAATGTCGTTTCCGCGTAATAATTTATTGCTTAATGAAGGAGCTGTATAAGTTAAAGAAATGGTAGCTATACCTAATAGTGTAGCTCCTAAAAATCCATAGGCCGATACTTCATATATGTTATCAAAAAGACCCAGCCAATTTCTGAATATTAGCGTATAGCTTACAAAAAAAACTAACCAGAAAAGCCCTTTATTTTTAAGGAACTTTGAAATAAATTCAAAATTTATATAAATCAAAATACCAATACAGAAGAAATAGAGATAGTTAAAGAGTATAACACCCATGATATTTCCTGCCATTTCGCTTTCTAAAATGACAGTTTTTTGATAGCTGGCATAAACTAAGGAGAGTAAACCTAGAAACAGGAAAGTTAAGTTTTGAACAAGCTTTGTTTTACGCCATTTAAATACGGAAAGGAATAAGAGTGGTAAGAAAAAGTAATACTGAAGTTCTACAGAAATAGACCATAAGCTACCGTTAGGGTGACCTACACCCCAAGTTGCTAGCGAAGGCATTTTATAAAATTGGAAAATACTAAGCTGAGCAGCTATCCACAACCAAAATGAAGCTGAAAAGAAATCGGGAAATGTTAATTCATTTGAGCTTGCAAGTAAGATTACCGTAAAAAGTAAGCAGATAAATAGGGCCGGGAAGATTCTAATCAAACGGTTTTTAAAGTATCGTTTTAGGTCATGGCTATTCCTTTCAATTGATTTATAAATCAAAAAACCACTTATGGTAAAGAAAATAGGAACACCGGGGAAGTAAGAAATTACTGCCTTTATTTTATCTTGATAAACGCTGTTTAGATTAAAATGAGTAAGGGCGTGATAAATTAGGACTTGCAATGCTGCCACAAGTCTAATAAGGTCAAAATTGTTTACTCTGGCTGAGTTCAAGTAGTTTTCGGTTTGATGATGCTGTTATTTATGGCCGGCATAAATCTACAAACTAAAGCAAAGAAAGTCCACCTGTTGTAATCAATGATTAGCCCATTGGTAAATGTAAAAACAAAAAAGTAGATAAAACCATACGCTGCAAATTCGCTAATTATGCTGGTGGGTTTCCTGATTTCTATATAGCAATATTTTAACATAAGGTAGAAAAAGACGCCAAATAAGAGAAAGCCGACTAAGCCGTAGGAATTAAAAACCTCCACGATTGGAACATCTACATAAAAAGCGTAATAGCCATTACCGAAAATTAGATTGAGGTATCTCCCTTCTTCAAAATTCTCTGCTAAATCCTCTGCCATTCTGTTGAGAATTTCCACTCGTCCTGCTGCGGATAGGTCAACCTGCACGGAGCCTTTACTATACCACTTATCATCTACTTCTTCCGGTATAAAAGTATTAACTAACTTTTCTAGCCTTCGCTGGACAAATCGATAACCTAGATCAAGAATTGCTTCATTCTGTCGAATGAAATCGATGCCCTTCACTGACATAAAAATTACAATAAGCCATACGTACCATTTGGTAAACAGAAATTTAATTTTATTCCAGATTGTGCGAGCGTTATGGTTAAACCAAATAAAGCAACAGACAAAAAGAAAGCCAGAGATGATGGAGGACATGGCTTGAGCCAATATTAAAACGGCAAAAAAGAATATCAAAGCGAAAGTTGTGGCATACCTCCAAAGCTTCCTGCTTTCATATTTGAGGTAAATGAAACCAGCCACAATTCCAAAAAAAGCACCCCTTCCAAAAATATGTGGATTACCCATTGCTTCCATTTCAGAAGAGTCACCATAAGAAATAGCGAAACGCTGTCCGAGAGAATAATTAGGGTTCTTTATAACAAAATAGACAAGACCTACAGAACCAAGAATAGAGAGGCCGATACATATCTTTAAGAAGTTCATTCTTAAATAGGACTCCCGGACAGTCATAAGGTAAAAATAGAAATAAAGAACAATCCCGATGACGAAGTAGTCGTAAATGAAAAGCATAATAGACATATATCTGTATGCTGGGTAAATAATCATATAAAGTATGACCATAACCAAGAAAGATATACCTAGAAAAACTAAAGGGGTGTCATTTATGTAGAGTGACTTGAAGTTTCTAAAGGGAAGTGCAAGAAAAATAGCCCCAAACATGAATAATGTAGAGAAAGCTGTACTGTTAGGAGCAAGGCCTATTCCATCTCTTATGGCGTAATTAAGCGGGCCACTACAGAAAACCATGCTAATGGCAAATGCATCTCTGTGTTTTAATATGAAGTTTAGCAATCTCATTTAAGCGTTATGCAGTTTTAAATAACCCTCATACATCTCTTTAGCCACATTTTCAGGAGAAAAACTCGCTATCATTTCTTTAGATTTTAATCCAAATTCAGTTATTTTTTCGGGCTTGTCTACAAAGAACTGCATGGCATCTTTTAGCTCCTTTTCAGCGTAGGCATCGAAGGTAAATCCATTTTCATTGATTCTTACTAAATCAGCAGAAGAGCCTGATTGTTCTGAGACAATCACTGGCATTTCGCAAACCATAGCCTCATTAGTAACCAAACCCCATGGTTCGGAGTAGCTTGGTAAAACAAGAATATCTGCAAGTGCAAGTTTTTTAGGAACTCCATGCCACTCTTGAGGCGGTAAAATAAATAAGCCTTTCAAGTTGCCATATTTTGCCAAGATATCTTTTTTCAATGGCCCATCGCCCACAAGAATAAGTCCCCAATCTTGAGCATGTGTCAATTTTTTGTAAGACTCTATAAGGCGGATAAGGTTTTTGATATCCAGAAAACGTCCCACAAAAATGAAATTGTGCTTGGAGTATCCTTTTCTTTCTTCTTTAAACTCCTTAGACTCTTTATGTTTTATGTGAATATCAGCAACAAGCCTATTGTTGACCGAATTGCGTCGCATCAAAATTTTAGTTTCGGGAGCACCAAGCTTTAGCATATAGTCGGCAGACTTCTTGCCATAACAAAAAAAACCATCAGCAAAAAAAACAATGATTTTCTTAATGAGCTCAGCGTACCACTTATTTGGATTGTCTGATTCAGTAGAGTCCACCGCCAGTACCACCTTAATTCCCATCAGTTTGGCTATAAAGTGTATTGTCACCATGGCAGGTTCATAATAGCCAGGTAGTGTAATAACCGTAGGTTTTAAAAGCCTTAGTCTTTTAAATACTTGCTTTACTCTGTCAAGATACTTTGTGTTTTCATAAACATCATCATAAAGTAGTTCATACTCGTACGTATGGATAGAGGTATCAGCTTCCCCAAAATCTAAGCGAGATTTTTCATACTTCGCGGTTTGAATAATGTGAAGCGAGTCTTCAGGTTTCCCTTTGACAATGTTTTCTAGCTCCTGAAAAATTCCTGCTTTGTAATGTGACCAAAGAAACTGATGAATCAGTAAAATCCGCATTTATGCACTTTAAGTTTCGGTGTTTAGGCAAATTTAGGAATAAAAATATAGGACTTTGAATGCGAATGCGAAAAACAAAAAATTATCTTTGCCCTATGACTGAAACTGCTTTAGGTAACAAACTTCCAATTACAGCCATAATTCTTACTTTTAATGAAGAAAAGAATATTGAAGAATGCCTCAATAGCATTTATGATTTTGTAGGGGAGATATATGTGGTAGATTCTTTTTCTACAGATAACACACTATCGCTACTTAAGAAATACCCTTCGGTCAAAGTAGTACAAAACGCCTTTGAAAACTACAGTATTCAAAGAAATTGGGCTTTTGATAATCTTGAAATAGAAAATGATTTCATTCTAAATTTAGATGCAGATCATAGAGTTATGCCGGAATTGCTGGATGAACTCAAAGGGTATTTTGACAAAGGGATTTCAGAAAACATTAATGGTTTTATGGCCTCAAGAAGAACCATGTTTTTAGGGAAATGGATTAAAAGAGGTGGGCACTTTCCAGTATACCATGGCATTATTTTTAGAAAGGGTTTTGGTCAGTGTGAACTAAAGAAGTACGATCAGCATTTTCTTATAGAAGGGGAGAGTATAGTTCTTAAAGGTAATGTTATCGATATCATTACCGAATCTTTAACGGTTTTTACAGAACGACACAATAAGTGGTCTACTTTAGAAGCTCAAGACTATATAGATTATCAGAGTAACCATGGAGCTGGAAGGGTTCAAGCTTTAAAGGATGGGAACGAAATGGAGAAGAGGAGATATCAAAGAATGAAGTACTATTCTTATCCTCCTTTTTTGAGAGTTTTTCTTTATTTCTTTCACCGTTTTGTTTTAAAAGGTGGTTTTAGAGAAGGAGTGCCTGGTTTGATTTTTCACTTTTTACAAGGGTTCTGGTTTAGGTTTTTGGTTGATGCCAAAATTTGGGAGTTAAAAAATGCAAAAGAAGAATGAGTTTTAAGTTAGATATTTCTGAAGAAATTATTTCTGTTATATTCGAAGAAAAGGGTAAAACATTAGCTGCTCTTACTTCTGAAATTCCATTAGAGAAGTTATCTGTAATCGTGGATTATGCTACCTACAAATTTGGCGTTTCAGACCTAGGTATTCTTCAAAAATGGAATGAAAGAATAAAAGAATACGATGGTCTACTCGTTTTAACAGGAGAAGAGCGTACAGAAGTAGAAGGAGTACTTTTTTTACCAACCTTCCACGAAGCCAAAGAGGCTATTTTTATGAACGACTTAGAGAACCAATTTCTAAAAGAAATGGGGGAATAAAAAAAGGAAAAGCATTTGAAATTAACTGTTTTAGGTATTGGTTCAGCATCACCCCAAGTGGGTAAAAATCCGTCAGCTTTTTTAGTCTCATTTAGTAATGAGCATATTTTAATAGATTGTGGAGAAGGGACACAGTATAGGCTACTAGAAAAATCAATCAAGGTAAGTCGAATTAAGACTATTTGCATAAGTCATTTGCATGGAGACCATTACTTTGGTTTGATAGGTTTACTTTCTAGCATGAACCTAAGCAGCCGAAAAGAACCAATGACACTAATAGGGCCAGAGCCTCTTCTTGATATTTTGAACGTACAGTTTGTCGCCGCAAATACTTCACTAGGCTTTGAGCTCAATTTTATTAAAACTGATAATTCTAAATCGGAAATGCTCTTTGAGAATAAGACATTTTCTATTGAAACTATTCCCTTAATTCATAGAGTTCCGTGTACAGGATACAAAATCACGGAAAAAGAAGGGAGAAGGCATTTGATTCCTGAAAAGTTACCAGAAAACTTCCCTGTGGCTTTTATTAATCTTCTTAAAGATGGTGAAGATGTCACAGACCCATTAAGTCAAGAGGTTTTCAAGTCATTAGATTATACTAGAAAAGGAGAACCCGCTAAAGTGTTTTCATACTGTTCAGATACTGCTTATAATCCAGCAATAGTACCAATTATTGGAGCCTCTGATTTAGTATATCATGAAGCTACTTTTACCAAAGAATTAGAAGCAAGAGCGGAGAAAACTCAACATAGTACAGCAGAACAAGCTGCCAAAATTGCCGAAGCTGCCGAGGTGAAAAAGATGATTTTGGGGCACCTTTCTTCTAGGTACAAGACTACCGACCGTCATTTTGAAGAGGCAGAAAAAGTGTCTGATAGGGTTGAAATGGCTATAGAAGGAGCTGTTTATAAGATTTAAACACTTTTTTTGAACTTTTAACCTACTAAGTCTATTAGTTTAGTAGACTATTAATATATTTGCACTCAGTTCTCATAAAAGGAAATCATAATAATGCAAAGCTTTAGAACAGAATTAGAAAATCCAATAGTGGAAAAAGACATTTTGGATCTTGGTAGAAAAATCCAAATGTTTAAAGAAGGGAAAATTGATGATGATAAATTCAGAAGTCTTCGTTTGGCGAGAGGTGTTTATGGCCAGCGTCAGGAAGGAGTTCAGATGATCAGAATTAAACTTCCTTATGGTAAAATGACTTTTGACCAGTGGAGAAGAATATGTACCGTTTCTGACGAGTACTCTACAGGGATGATGCATTTTACGACACGTCAAGATATTCAGATTCATTACGTAAGCTTAGACAGAACTCCTGAGTTATGGGCGGAGCTTGAAAAAGATAATGTAACGCTTAGAGAAGCTTGCGGTAATACAGTTAGAAACGTAACGGGTTCTGTGACTTCAGGTGTTGATAAGGATGAGCCATTTGATTTGACAGCTCATGCTCATGCTACTTTTGAGTACTTTTTAAGAAACCCAATCTGCCAAGAGATGGGACGTAAAATGAAGTTTTCATTTTCAAACACGGATGAAGATACTTCTTTAGCTTACATGCATGATATTGGTTTTATTGCCAAAGTAAAAGACGGTCAAAGTGGTTTTAAAGTTGTAGTAGGTGGAGGTTTAGGTGCTCAGCCAAGAATGGCAGATGTAGCTTATGAATTCTTGCCTGAGAATATGATTATTCCTTTGGCGGAGTCTATTCTTCGTGTTTTTGACCGTCATGGTGAAAGAAACAGTAGAAGTAAGGCTAGAATGAAATTCCTTATAGCAAAGATTGGTTTTGAAGCTTTCATGGAATTATTGGAAGAAGAGAGGGCCGCATTGAAGTCCAAAGTTTTTGAAATCAATACAGCAACTGATGCCCCCGAATTAGCGTATAAAGTAGCAGAAGGGGATATTGAAATAGCAGATAAGACTAAATATGGGAACTGGAAAGCAACGAACGTAATAGAGCAAAAACAAGAAGGTCTTTTTGGCGTTTTTGTAAGAGTTCCTTTAGGTAATATAACTACTACGGAAACCAGAAGTCTTCTGGATGCTTTAGAAGGGTATATAGGGAACGACATGCGTATCTCTATTAATCAAGGTTTGTTCTTTAGAAATATTCCTGAGGCTAATTTAGATTATGTTTATTCTGTTTTAGCAAAGTTTGGTTATGCAGAAGCTGGTGCTAATAGTGTTGTTAACATCACAGCCTGCCCAGGAACAGATACCTGTAATTTGGCAATTTCTGATAGCACAGCCATCACTAAAGTTTTAGAAGGGGTTATTGAAAGCGAGTTTCCGGAGCTTATAAAGAATAATGATATTCTGATTAAGATTTCTGGCTGTATGAACTCTTGTGGTCAGCATGGTGTGGCTAATATTGGTTTTCATGGTAGTAGCATGCGTACTAAAGATAAAAGAGTGCTTCCTGCTCTTCAAGTGCTTTTAGGTGGAGGAACTATAGGAGACGGCGAAGGCAGAGCAGCAGATAAGGTAATAAAGGTACCAAGTAAAAAAGGACCAGACGTTTTAAGGTATGTCTTGAAAGATTTTGGCGAAAACGCTACGGAAGGAGAGCGTTTTAACGATTACTATGACCGTCAAGGAAAGATATATTTCTACGATATTTTGAAGCCTTTGGCTGATATTACAACTTTGGTTGAGACTGATTTTATTGACTGGGGTCGTGAGGAGCAGTTTAAAACGGAGATTGGAGTAGGAGAGTGTGCTTCTGTAATTGTTGACTTAGTAGGTATTTTATTTTTCGAGTCTGAAGAGAAAATAGATAATGCTAAAGTTGCTATTGAAGAAAAACGTTACGCAGATGCCATTTATCACGCATACTCTTCTCAGGTTAATGCCGCAAAAGGACTTTTAATTGACAAAGGAGTTAAGACAAATACACAAATGGGTGTAATTGCAGACTTTGATGAGAATTATAAAGAAGAGTTTGGTGGATTGATTGCGGAGCAAATACTTCAAATCAAGAAAAACGAGCCGTCTCTAGAGTTCGCGAATAAATACTTAGCTGATGCAAAAACATTTTTGGAAAATGCGATGAAGTATAGAAATTCTCAAAATTTGAAATTGGCCTAATGTTAGCACCAAAACTTACTTTAGTTGGAGCCGGTCCAGGTGACCCTGAACTGATTACCTTAAAGGCTATAAAAGCACTGAAAAGTGCTGATGTGGTACTTTATGATAATCTGGCTTCAAAAGAGCTTTTGGAATATGCTGATTCCGCTGAATTAGTTTACGTAGGCAAAAGAGGTCATAAGAGAGGTATTTCACAAGACCAAATCAATGAGCTAATTGTAGAGAAAGCTCTTCAAAAAGGACATGTGGTTAGGTTGAAAGGTGGAGACCCATTTGTGTTTGGAAGAGGAGTAGAAGAGATAAATTTTGTAACAGAAAGAGGAATTTCTGCTTCATATATTCCGGGTGTTTCATCGGTCAATTCGATTGGTCTTTCAGGAATACCACTTACAGATAGAAATAGTGCAGACGGTTACTGGGTGATTACAGGTCACAAAAAAGACGGTAGCCTAAGTAGAGATATAGAATTGGCTTCGCAATCAAACAGTACGCTTATAATCCTGATGGGTATGAGTAAATTGGCAGAGATTGAAGCCATTTTTTCAAACCAAGGAAAGTCAAATATACCTGCGGCCATTATTGAACATGCCTCTACCCAAAACGAGAAAATGGGTATAGGAAAAGCTGGTGAATTAGTTTCGCTTTCCGAGGAGAAAGAATTGACTAATCCGGCGGTAATAGTGATTGGTGACGTAGTAAATGCTCTAAAAAATGGTTTTGGAGAGGATTTAAAAGAACAAATATCCATTTATCAAAGAGTAGCATAATTAAATGAAAAAACTGGCTCTTTCGCTAAGCGACAATATTAGATTTAAATCCATCGCTATTCTGATGGTTTTAATGAAAGTTGGGCTGGCTACAGTTTTATTTTATAGGGTTTACGTAGATTTTGATGCATCTACTTTCGCTCTGGATTCACTTTTCTATTATTTCGTTTTTGTAGGTTTCATTGCACAGTTAATTGACGGGGCTTTAGGTATGGCTTATGGTGCCACCTGTAGTTCACTTATGATGAGTGTAGGAGTACCGCCAGCTTATGCCACGGCAGGTGTTCATACTGCCAAAGTATTTACAGCAGGAGTATCAGGCTTGTCACATATATTCTTGGGGAACATTGACAAGAATATGTTCTTTAGAATAGTGATTACTGGTGTAATAGGTTCTATGATAGGAGCTTATGTTATTTCGGAAGTGATTGATGGTGAGTTTATAAAGCCTTATATATCAGGTTATCTTGTGTTTTTAGGGGTCATGATATTCATGAAAGCTTTTAAAGCAAAACCTCAAATACCTGTTAATAAAAACCTCGGTATTCTTGGCCTATATGGTGGCTTTTTTGACGCCATAGGTGGCGGAGGTTGGGGACCTTTAGTTACCTCAAATCTTTTGAGTAAAGGTAATCCAGCAAAACAAACGATAGGAACCGTTAACACAGCTGAGTTTTTTGTTGCCTTTTTTAGTACGGGCATTTTCATGCTCTTCGTTGACACAAAAGCTTGGCAGCTTATTGCCGCCTTAATTATTGGTGGTATTTTTGCCGCTCCATTAGGAGCATATCTAGTTAAATTTATCCCTCAAAAAATCTTAATGATTATAGTTTCCGTTGTGGTTATTCTGGTCAGTTTAATAAACGTAGTAGGGATATTCTTTTAAAAAGACATGGAAGATTTATTTAATAAAACGTTAGAAGAAAGACTTAATTGGGTGGTGGAGAACCATTCCAACATAGTTTTTTCAAGCTCCTTTGGACAGGAAGACCAGGCCATAACACATGCCATTTTCTCTAAAGATTTGCCTGTAGAGGTATTTACTTTGGATACTGGCCGTCATTTTCAAGAAACTTATGAGGTGATGGATAAAACCAAAGCCCGTTATAAAAAAGAGTTTACCACCTACTTCCCTGAAACAGCACAGGTGGAGAGTTTGGTTAAAGAAAAAGGCTTTAATAGTTTCTTTAATTCTGTGGAGGATAGAAAAGAATGTTGTTTCATAAGAAAAATAGCACCTTTAAAACGTGCTTTAAAAGGAGCCGATGTTTGGATTACTGGTTTAAGAGCCGACCAGTCTGAAAACAGGAACGACATGAAAATGTGGGAGTGGGATGAAGGTAATCAGGTTCACAAGTTCAATCCATTGATAGATTGGTCTTTTGAACAAATGGAGGATTATTTAAAAGAGCATAAAGTGCCGCAAAACAGCCTTCATAAGAAAGGATTTGTAAGCATTGGTTGTGGACCATGTACCAGAGCAATTGTAGAAGGGGAGCACCCTAGAGCTGGTAGATGGTATTGGGAAGAGTCTCAAAAAGAATGTGGTTTACATGCAGTTAAATAGCATGTTTTAGATATAGAATTTAGTTTTAATAGTATAGATATTACGATGATTTTAGAAGATAGCAATAGAAGTTTTCCGAGACAATTGGAAGATGAGGCCATTTATATCATGAGAGAGGTGGCAGCTCAATTTGAGAAGCCTGTTTTACTTTTTTCTTGTGGTAAAGATTCCATTACCCTTGTTAGATTAGCTCAGAAGGCGTTTTATCCAGGGAAAATTCCTTTTCCACTTTTACATGTAGATACGGGGCATAACTTCCCAGAGACTATTGAGTTTAGAGATAAACTTGTAGAGGAACTTGGCCTTGACCTTCAGATTGGCAGTGTACAGCAGTCAATAGACGAAGGAAAAGTAAAAGAAGAAACAGGTAAATATGCCAGTAGAAATGCTCTTCAAACCGTAACGCTCTTAGAGGCCATTGAAAACGGAAAGTATGACGCTTGCATGGGTGGTGCTAGGAGAGATGAGGAAAAGGCTAGAGCCAAAGAAAGAATATTCTCCGTAAGAGATGATTTTGGTCAATGGGATGCTAAAAAGCAAAGACCAGAAATGTTTGATATGCTGAACGGAAAGATTGATATGGGTGAAAATGTAAGAGTTTTCCCTATCTCTAACTGGACAGAGCTTGATGTTTGGAATTATATTAAAGAAGAACAAATAGAAATCCCATCTGTTTATTTCGCTCACAAAAGAAGAGTATTTGACAGAGATGGTTTGATTTGGTCTGAATCAGAATTTGTTAATAAAACAGATGACGAGGAGGTTTACGAAGAATCTGTAAGGTTTAGAACTTTAGGAGATATGAGCTGTACGGCTGCCGTAAGGTCAACTGCAGATAATATAGACTCCATCATCGACGAAATTCTTAGTGCGGAAATCTCAGAAAGAGGTGCTAGAATAGACGATAAACGTTCTGAAGCAGCGATGGAGAAACGTAAGCAACAAGGATATTTTTAGAGTGCAGATTAGTCAAAGACTTAAGACACAAGACTACTTTTCTTTGTTGTGCTCCAGTCCTTGATAAACTCAAAATTTAAATTATAAGAACGAAATTTAAATAATTAGATGAAGCAAGTCTTTTGTCTTACGTCTAATGTCTCCAAGTCTAACTGGAGTAGTTTTAAAGAAAGAAGAGAATTTACAAAAAATGGACATATTAAAGATAGCAACGGCGGGTTCGGTAGATGATGGTAAAAGCACATTGATAGGCCGTTTACTTTACGAAACAAAATCTATTACAAAAGATAAAATAGAAGCCTTAGAAACTGCTTCTAAGAGAAAAGGACTTGATTTTACAGACCTTTCTCTTTTGACAGATGGTTTGATAGCCGAGCGTGAGCAAGGCATCACTATTGATGTGGCACATATCTACTTCAATACACCTACACGTAAGTACATTATTGCTGATACTCCAGGCCATTTTGAGTACACACGTAATATGATTACTGGAGCTAGTAATGCCTCTGTTTCTATCATACTTATTGACTCTAGGAATGGTATTTCTGAGCAAACAAAAAGACATTATTACATCAGTCAGTTATTAAGGATTGAAAATGTAATAGTTGCGGTTAATAAAATGGACTTGGTAGATTATTCTGAAGATAGTTTTGAAACTATCAAAAAGGATTTTGAAACCACGGTAGGAAAAGCAGGTTTTGAAGGTCAAAAAATTACTTTCATTCCTTTGTCATCGCTTTATGGAGATAACATCACTACAAAGTCTGATAAAATGGCTTGGTATGATGGCGGTTCATTGTTGAACATTTTAGAAAGTATTGAAAACAAGCAAGTAAGAACGGGTGCTGATGCTATTCCTGCCAGAATGGGAGTACAGTATGTGGTAAGACCAAAAACAGAAGAGTATCACGATTACCGAGGCTATGCCGGAAGAATAAGCAGTGGTGAATTTGAGGTAGGAGATGAAGTTACGGCTTTACCTAGCGGTCAAAGTTCTACCATAAAGAGTATTCAAAAATTTGAGACTGATTTAACTAAAGCTATTGCTGGAGATTCTGTGGTAATAACTTTAGATACGGATATTGATATTAGTCGTGGTAACATGTTAACACGTTCTAATGTGGTGCCTGAAGGCAAAAAGGCTTTAAAAGCAACCGTCTGTTGGATGGACAGCACACCGCTTTCAGCGGGCAAAACGTATATTCTTCAGCATGGCGTTAATACTCAAAAAGCGAAATCAATTTCTATTGATTCTGTATTAGATGTGCAGCATTTAACAGAGTCTGACGAAAGAAACGACATTAAGCTAAATGAAATTGGTGTGGTTAATCTGAAAACTGCTGGCGAGATATTCGCTGATACCTATACGGATAATCCTTCAAATGGAGCATTTATACTCATAGACCCAATGTCAAACACAACGGCGGGTTTGGGTTTTGTAATGTAATCGGATTCACTAAGACAGTATTTAGAGGTAAGCATATTTGCTTACCTTTTTTTATTTAATGGCGTCTAATTATCACTTTTTTGGAGACATAATGAGTGAAATTGGAGGTGCTAACTTGTCAAGACAAGTATAAATAGTACTTAGAAAGGTTCTAAATTGGATTATTCTAATGTTAAGTTTACATTAAGATATTTTATTGGTTGCTGAGTACTAAAATCAGAGTTTACCTGTCAATCTCACCTTTTTTTGTTATTATATTGCAAGGCAGAGCTAAAAATACAACCACTGTTTTAGCTCTCATAAGGGAAACATATCTAAATGCTAATACAAAGCAGTTTCCCGAAAATACATTTATTATAACAGGAGTACTATAAGGAATGATTGAAACAGAAGAAAACTTGGGTCTTTACAGCAGTGAGTTTGAGCATGACGCTTGCGGAATAGGTTTCCGAGCTCATTTAAAAGGCCGTAAATCACATGGTATTGTAACTGATGCCATACAGATGCTAGAAAGAATGGACCACCGAGGAGCCTGCGGTTGTGACCCTAATACGGGTGATGGTGCAGGTTTGTTGTTGCAAATTCCCCATGAATTTTTTGTAAGTGAGTGTAGAAAAAAAGGCTTTAAATTACCAGCTTCCGGAGAGTATGGTGTAGGTCAAATTTTCTTCCCTTTTCAAGAAATAGCAAGAGAAGAGTGTCGTGAGATACTTAACAGAAAAATTGAAGAGCTAGGTTTTGACCTTCTTGGATATAGGAAAGTGCCTACACTTAATGATACATTAGGCGAAGGTTCTCTTAAAGTTGAACCATGGGTTGAGCAGTTGTTTATCAAAATGCCAGAGGCAGTAGAAGATGACTTAATCTTTGAACGTAAGTTATACGTTTTAAGGCAGTTTGCTTCTGCCGTCATTAGAGACTCTGTAAAAGGAGTAAGAGAGACTTTCTACATTTCAAGTTTATCTTGTCGTACTATCTCTTATAAAGGTCAGTTAACTACAGACCAACTAAAATATTATTTCCCTGATTTACAGGATTCTAGAGTTGTTTCAGCTTTTGCTATTGTACACTCTCGTTTCTCTACCAATACTTTTCCATCTTGGAAACTAGCTCAACCATTTAGATTTATCGCTCATAATGGAGAGATAAATACCGTAAAAGGTAACGTAAACTGGATTAGAGCAGCAGAAAAGTCATTCTACTCTGAATTCTTCACAAAAGAAGAAATGGAGATGATAATGCCTATCTGTGATAAAGGTAATTCAGATTCTGCCATGCTAGATAACGCCATAGAGTTGCTTTATCTTTCAGGAAGGTCACTTCCTCATGTAATGATGATGATGGTGCCTGAAGCATGGGACGGAAACGAAGCCATGGATCCAGTAAGAAAAGCATTCTATGAGTACCATGCTACCATCATGGAGCCATGGGATGGTCCGGCTTCTATTTCATTTACGGATGGTAAAATGGTGGGTGCCACTTTAGATAGAAACGGTCTTAGACCATCTAGGTATTGGGTACTTAATGATGACACTGTAGTGATGGCATCTGAGGCGGGTGTCTTAGATATTGACCAATCTACCGTAGTATCGAAGGGTCGTCTTCAGCCAGGAAGAATGTTTGTGGTAGACATGGAGGAAGGAAGAATCATTCCTGACGAAGAGTTGAAAGCCGATATTTGCTCAAGACAACCTTACGGAGAGTGGATTGAAAAGCATAAGATTAATATCAAAAAGCTTCCAAAATCTATTCGTCCATATACTCATTACAGTTCTGAGAAACTTATCAAAAGACAAATTACTGCAGGTTATACCTCAGAAGATTTGAGAATGATATTAGGGCCAATGTCCTCATTAGGTAAAGAGGCTATCGGTTCCATGGGTATAGATATTCCTTTGGCTATTTTATCTAGCCAAAGTCAGCATCTTTCTTCTTATTTTAAGCAGTTATTTGCTCAGGTAACTAACCCACCTATCGATTCTATCAGAGAGCGTTCTATCATGTCTTTGATATCCTTTGTAGGAACTGCCGACAATATTTTGACGGAGTCGCCAAGGCACTGTCGTCAAGTTCAGCTGCAGCAGCCAGTTTTAACACCGAAAGAGTTTGATAAGCTTCGCTTTGTTGATCATGATGGTTTCCAAGCTAAAACTATTAATACTTATTTCTATACTAGCTCAGACGATCATGGGAAGGCACTAGCTTTCGCTATTGAAAGAATTTGCCGTTATGCTGAAGATGCTATAAAAGACGGTTTTGAAATTCTTGTTTTATCTGATAGAGCAGTAGATTCAGAGCATGCAGCCATTCCTTCATTATTAGCTACATCAGCTATTCACCATCACTTAATACGTAAAGGTTTAAGAGGTCAGGCGAGTATTGTGGTGGAAGCAGCAGATGTTTGGGAAACCCATCATTATGCAGCTTTAATAGGTTTTGGAGCTTCCGCTATCTGTTCTTACTTGGCTTTCGAAACATTGACCAAAATGAATGCCTCAGGTCAAATTGATGGAGAGTTTACGGATAAAGAACTATATAAAAACTACATCAAAGCTGTTGACAAAGAGCTGTTGAAGATTTTCTCTAAAATGGGGATTTCTACATTACAGTCTTACCAAGGAGCTCAGATTTTTGAATGTTTAGGTCTGAACAAAACTGTTGTTGATAAATACTTCACAGGAACGGTATCAAGAATTGGTGGCTTAGGCATCAATGATATTGCCAAAGAGGTTATTGTAAGACACAGAGTGGCATATCCAAAAATCGAAAAAGATTCTGTTAAGAGATTAGAAGTAGGTGGTGTTTATCAATGGAAGCAGCGTGGTGAAAAACACATGTTTAATCCAGAGTCAATTCACCTTCTTCAGCAGTCAACAAAACTTGGTGACAAGGATTTAGATGCTGGTTATAAATTATTCAAGAAGTATTCTAAGCTAATAAACGACCAATCTAAAGAAGCCCTAACGCTTCGTGGTTTGATGCGTTTTAAGCAGTCTGAGTCAATTTCTATTGACGAAGTAGAGCCTGTAGAAGAAATATTCAAACGTTTTGCTACAGGAGCCATGTCATTTGGTTCTATTTCTTGGGAAGCTCACACCACTTTGGCCATTGCGATGAACCGTATAGGTGCTCGCTCTAACTCAGGAGAAGGTGGAGAAGATGAAACAAGATATACGCCACTTGAAAATGGAGACAGCATGTCTTCAAATATTAAGCAAGTAGCCTCAGGTAGATTTGGAGTAACTAGTTACTACTTATCAAATGCCAAAGAGATTCAAATAAAAATGGCTCAAGGTGCCAAGCCTGGTGAAGGTGGACAGCTTCCTGGCCATAAAGTAGATGATTGGATTGGACGTACTAGACATAGTACTCCTGGTGTTGGACTTATTTCTCCGCCACCGCACCATGATATCTATTCTATTGAGGATTTAGCTCAATTAATATATGACCTTAAAAATGCCAACGAAGAAGCACGTATTTCAGTGAAATTAGTTTCTGAGGCTGGTGTTGGTACCATTGCTACGGGTGTAGCAAAAGCTCACTCAGATGTGGTATTGATAGCAGGTTATGATGGTGGTACTGGAGCTTCTCCATTATCTTCATTAAGACATGCCGGACTTCCTTGGGAGCTTGGTCTAGCAGAAACTCACCAAACGCTTGTTAAAAACAAGTTGAGAGGAAGAATTGTGGTTCAGGCTGATGGTCAATTGAGAACAGGTAGAGACCTTGCTATAGCTGCTTTATTAGGTGCTGAAGAATTTGGAGTAGCTACTGCAGCTTTAGTGGCGGCAGGTTGTATTTTAATGAGAAAATGTCATTTGAATACTTGTCCAGTAGGAATTGCTACGCAAAGAAAAGAACTAAGAGCTTTATTTAGTGGTAAGCCAGAGCACGTGGTAAACATGTTTACTTACTTAGCTATGGAAATGCGTGAGATAATGGCTGAATTAGGTTTCAGAACTGTCAACGAAATGGTTGGCCAGGTTCAGAAACTAGAAAAAAGATCTGATGTTAAGCATTGGAAGTATAAAGACTTAGATTTCTCTAAAATTCTTTATAAAGAGCCAATCGCTGCAGAAGTAGCAGAATATAAGCAAGAGGAGCAAGACCATGGTATTTCTATGGTTTTAGATAGGCAAATGATTAAAGATGCTAAACCAGCCCTTGAAAAAGGAGAAGCTGTAAAAGCAGAATACACGGTCAATAACCTTGATAGAACTATCGGAGCTATGCTGTCGCATGAAATATCTAAGATTTATAAGGGAGAAGGCTTGCCAGCAGGTACCATTCACTTTAAATATAGAGGTACTTCAGGACAGTCTTTTGGGGCGTTCTCTACCAAAGGTTTGAAATTAGAACTTGAAGGAGACTCTAATGATTACTTTGGAAAAGGTCTTTGTGGAGCTGAGCTAATCGTCTACCCAGACAGAAATGCTACTTTCAAAGCGTCGGAAAACATGGCAGTAGGTAATGTTTCTTTTTACGGTGCTACATCTGGTGAAGCCTTTATTAATGGTTTAGCTGGTGAGCGTTTTGCGGTAAGAAACTCTGGTGCTAGAGTAGTAGTAGAAGGAATAGGCGACCACGGTTGTGAATACATGACAGGTGGAACTGTAATTGTACTAGGACCTACAGGTGGGAATTTTGCTGCTGGTATGAGCGGTGGAATAGCCTATGTATATGACAAGGAAAAAGTATTTGATGCTAAGTGTAATAAAGAAATGGTAGACCTGGAAGGGCTTACTACAGATGATGAAGCCTTATTAGAAGGTATGATTACAAAGCATTTGAAGGCTACTGGAAGCGAAGTAGCTAAATCTTTATTGGACAACTTGAAAGAAGAATTTAAGAACTTCGTGAAAGTATATCCAAGAGATTATAAGCGTATTTTAGCTGAAAGAAGTGAAAAAGAAGCTTCAAAAGCGGCATAAGGAAATCAATTTAGAACATTAGTACAAAACGATAATGGGAAAACCAACAGGTTTTTTAGAATTTGAAAGAGAAGCTTCGAAGTATAGAAGTGTAGATGAACGTAAAAAGGACTACCAAGAGGTAGAGCAAAAATATAGCAAAGAGCAAACCCACGAACAAGCAGCTAGATGCATGGACTGTGGAATACCTTTTTGTCATAATGGCTGTCCACTTGGGAATATTATTCCTGAGTTTAACGATGCCGTTTATGAAGAAAACTGGAAGCAGGCTTACGAAATTTTAGCAAGTACAAATAACTTCCCAGAATTTACTGGAAGAATTTGTCCTGCACCATGTGAGTCTTCTTGTGTATTAGGTATAAATAAACCTCCTGTAGCTATTGAGTATATTGAGAAATCAATTATCGAAAGAGCTTATGAAGAAGGGTGGGTAGTAGCTAGTCCTCCTTCAGTGAGAACAGGGAAGAACATTGCTGTGGTAGGTTCAGGCCCTGCAGGAATGGCTGCTTCAGCTCAGCTTAATAAAGCGGGTCACACGGTAACTTTATTTGAAAGAGCAGACCAAATAGGTGGCTTAGTAAGATATGGTATTCCAGATTTTAAATTGAATAAAGACATCATAGACCGTAGAATTGCGGTGATGGAAGAAGAAGGTGTTATTTTCAAAACCAATACAAATGTTGGTGTAGATATCACTTCGGAGCAATTGGAAAGAGACTTTGATGCTGTAGTCTTAACCGGAGGTTCTACAGTTCCTAGAGACTTGAATATTCCAGGTAGAGAGCTAAAAGGTGTTCATTTTGCCATGGAATTCTTAAGTCAGCAGAATAAAAGAGTGGCGGATACCAAAGGTATCAATATTGACTTTTCTGTAGACCATCAAGGAGCTAAATATCAAAACGGCGATTTGTCTGCCAAAGGTAAAAACGTAGTGGTGATTGGTGGTGGAGATACAGGTTCTGACTGTGTGGGTACTTCAAACCGTCATGGTGCTGAGGCTATTTATCAAATAGAGATTATGCCAATGCCTCCTAAAGAGAGAGCGGAAAGCACGCCATGGCCTATGTGGCCTATGCAGCTGCGTACCAGTACTTCGCATAAAGAAGGCTGTGAGAGAGATTGGCAAATAAACACAAAGGAGTTTGTAGGTGACGAAAACGGAAACCTGAAAGCTCTTAAGTTGGTGAATATTGAATGGGTGAAAGATAATGGCCGTATGACCATGAAAGAGATTCCTGGAACGGAGAAAGAAGTTCCTTGCGAATTGGCTTTATTGGCAGCTGGTTTCTTACATCCTCAGCAAGAAGGTTTGTTAAACGACTTAGGTGTAGAGTATGACCAAAGAGGTAATATTAACGCTCCTAAATATCAAACGAGTAATGAGAAAATTTTTGCAGCGGGTGATATGAGAAGAGGACAGTCACTAGTAGTATGGGCTATATCAGAAGGGCGTGAAGCTGCTCGTGCAGTAGACCAATACCTTATGGGTGAGTCTTTCTTAGAAGCTAAATCTGTTTCTATGATTTCACCATCTTATTTAGGCGTATAGTCGATAAGAACATTATATACCTTAAAGCAGTCTCCTAAAAGAGACTGCTTTTTTGTGTTCTTTAATTAACTTGCACACATGCTCAAACCCTATTTCAATAAAGACTGTATAGAAGCAGGGCTAGATGAGGCTGGAAGAGGCTGTCTAGCTGGTCCTGTGGTGGCGGCAGCTGTTGTTTTACCTAGAGATTATGACAACGTTGACTTAAATGATTCTAAGCAGCTAGATAAGAAAGCTAGAGAGCAAATGGCAGAAATAATAGAAAAAGATGCATTAGCCTACGCTGTCGGTATTTGTTCACAAACAGAGATTGACGAAATTAACATTTTGCAAGCTAGTATTTTAGCTATGCATAAGGCAGTAAAGCTTCTTTCAGTGAAACCTGAGCATCTTTTGGTTGATGGAAATAGATTTGTTCCTTACTTATCTATTCCGCATACTTGCATAATAAAAGGTGATGGAAAGTTTCAAAGCATAGCTGCTGCTAGTATTCTGGCTAAAACGTATAGAGATAAACTTATGGACAGTTACGCCAAAGAATTTCCGCAATATGGTTGGGAAACCAATGCAGGTTATCCTACCATAAAACACCGAGCAGCTATCAAAGAGCATGGCGTAACCTACCTACATAGAATGACTTTTAGACTATTGAAACCCGAAATTGAAAAATTGTAAATGAAGATTATTTTAAGTTTTATTCTACTTTTTACGCTAACAACTAATCAAAAGGATTTAGCAAACTACCGTCAAGAAATTCCAAATACACATGAAGGCTTTGATATGGTGGCTATTCCTGGCGGTGAATTTCTTTTTGGAAGCCCAGAAAATGAGGATTTAAGAAGCGAAAATGAAGGACCACAGGTTAAAGTAGAAGTAAGCCCTTTTTGGATGGCGAAGTATGAAACCACATGGGATTTGTATTTGATTTATCAAAATGCTGAACTGGAAATTGACAAGAATTTAGTTTTAGATGGTATTTCTAGACCCACAAAGCCTTATGTTGAAATGTCTTTTGGGCAGGGTAAAAATGGAGGTTTCCCAGTTTGTAATGTAACGCAATATGCGGCTAGGTCTTTTTGTGAATGGCTCTACAAAAAAACTGGTGTTTTTTATAGACTGCCGACAGAAGCTGAGTGGGAATATGCAGCTAGAGCAGGAAGTACCACAGCATGGCACTTTGGAGATGACGTTAGCCAGCTAGATGATTATGCATGGTCTTATACTAACTCTGATGGAGCCTATGCTTTGGTAGGAGAGAAGAAACCAAACCAATGGGGACTTTATGATATGTATGGCAATGTATCTGAGTGGACGTCTGACCAATACAAGGAAAATGTTCATTCAGAGCTTAATAGTGGAGTGAAAGACCCGTATTTTGAACCTGTAACCCTATATCCTCATACTATAAAAGGAGGAAATTGGGACGATGATGCAGACGCACTTCGTTCGGCAGCAAGGACAGGTTCTACTGAAAGATTGAAAAGAACAGACCCGCAGATACCAAAGTCGGATTGGTGGCTTACAGACGCACCTTTTTTAGGTTTTAGACTATTGAGACCTGCCGTACAACCATCGAAAGCTGAGATAGAAAAATACTTTGCACCCCCTCCTAAGGACAAATAGGCGTTGGAATACGGCAGTTGGACTATCTATTTTCCATTTTCCGTCTGTTTTCTTTAGCTTTAAATATTCAACCAATTAAATACCCTAAGAAATAATGAAAGATTTAAATCGAAGAGCCTTTATTAAAAACTCAGCCATGTTAGCTGGAGGTACGGCTCTAATCAGTAATCCATTAATGTCATCTGCCTTTTACAGTGGAGCAGACGAAGTCAAAGTCGCTCTTATAGGTTGTGGAGGTAGAGGTTCTGGAGCGGCATTCCAGGCATTATCTGTAAAAGAAAATGTAAAGTTAGTAGCCATGGCAGATGCTTTTCGAGATAGATTGGACGACTGCTATACAAAATTGACCTCTGGTAGAGCGTTAGAAGGTGAAGTAGCAGGAAGAGTTCAGGTAGCTGAAGAAAACAAGTTTGTAGGATTTGATGCATATAAAAAGGCTATTGCTTTAGCGGATGTAGTAATATTGACAACTCCTCCAGGTTTCAGACCTATCCATTTTGAAGAGGCTGTTCGCCAAAATAAGCACGTATTCATGGAGAAGCCTGTGGCGACTGATGCTCCTGGAATTAGAAGAGTTCTGGATGCGGCTGAAGCTGCAAAAAAGAAAGATCTTAAAGTAGTGGTAGGGCTTCAAAGACACTATCAAAAATCATATTTAGAGACGTACGATAGAGTTGTAGACCAAGGCATGATTGGTGATATAGTATCGGCAAGATGTTACTGGAATAATGACGGTGTTTGGGTCAAAAAACGTGAAGACAGCATGACCGAAATGGAGTACCAAATGAGAAACTGGTATTACTTTGTATGGTTATGTGGAGACCATATTTCAGAGCAGCACATTCATAATATTGATGTTATCAACTGGTTTAAAGGAGGATATCCTACGGAAGCTATTGGCATAGGTGGTAGAGAAGTACGAAAAGGAAAAGAATACGGGGAGATTTTTGATCACCATGTGGTACAATTTGAATATGCCGACGGTATGATATTGGACAGTCAGTGCCGTCACCAACCTGGTACAGTTGCCAATGTTTCGGAACACTTGGTAGGTACAAAAGGCCGAGCAACGGAGGGTAGAATAATGGACCTAAAAGGTAACAGCCTTTGGAGACATAGAGGCAGAGAAGATAAGAATGCTTATCAGGTAGAGCATGATGTTCTTTTCCATAATATTGTCAATAATATTCCGGTAAATGATGCTTATAACGGAGCCATGAGTACCATGACTTCTATTTTAGGAAGGATGGCAACGTATTCTGGTCAAAAAATCACGATGGAAGAAGCTCTTAAATCAGAGATTTCTTTGGCACCAGAAAGCTTTACTTGGGATACACTTCCTCAGTCGCTTCCGGATGCAAATGGTTTCTATCCAATTCCAGTTCCTGGGAAGTTTAAGGCAGTTTAATTTGAAATTATACTAAAAGTAAAAGCCACGAAAGTTTAAATTTTCGTGGCTTTTTTATGGACTCTGATTTACGAAATCTACTCCCAAATAGTGTGGTAAGACTTCCCACTGGCATCATCTACACGCTTATAAGTATGAGCACCAAAGAAATCACGCTGAGCTTGAATAATATTTGCCGTAGGGTGATTATATAAATTAGCATTCAAATAGTCTAAAGCAGATAAGTGACAAGGCATAGAAATACCTGAATTAATGCCGGCTGTGGCTATGTTTCTTAAAGCTTTAAGTTCGTTGGCTAATTTGTCTTTGTTTTCAGTTAGTAGGAGTGAGGTGCTCTCTTTTAAAGTTTCTATCAAAGTCTCCATTAAACCTGAGCGAATAATACAGCCATTGGTCCAAATTCTAGCAATTTCAGAAAGGTTTAAACCCCATTCATATCTTGAAGATGCTTCTGCTATTAGTTCAAAACCTTGCTGATGGTTGACCAATCTTGCTAGTAAATAAGCCATTTTCAAATCCTCAACTGCTACTTTCGATTGCTTTTCAATTTTAAAGTCAAACTTAGCGGTCATTTCAGTTCGCTTAGTTTTAAAAGCAGAAATGTACCTTGCAAACAAAGCTGAAGAAATCATAGTGGCTGGAATACCTAGCCTAGCCATAGATTCCGTGGTCCAGCTACCGGTTCCTTTATTACCAGCTTGGTCAAGAATGATATCTACCATGTATTTATCACCTTCTTTCTTTTTAAGAAGTTTGTAGGTAATTTCTAATAAATAACTGCTTAGCTCACCTTTATTCCACTCTTCTAAGATGGTCGAAATTTCGTCAGGGGTTAAACCATTATTATATCTCAGTACAGCAAATACCTCAGCCAAGAGTTGCATCTCAGCATATTCTATACCGTTATGCACCATTTTTATATAATGACCTGAGCCGCCTTTACCTACATAGGTGCAGCAGCCTTTCCCATTTTTGTCCTTTGCGGCGATAGCCTCTAAATATGGAGCAATTTTGTCATAAGCGGTTTTATCTCCGCTAGGCATGATAGATGGTCCTTTTAAAGCACCTTCTTCGCCACCAGAAACACCAGTACCAATAAACTGAATTCCTTTTTCGGACAATTCAGCACCACGTCTTTCTGTATTAGTAAAGTGTGAGTTTCCTCCGTCAATAATGACATCACCTTCGTCTAATAAATCAGAAAGTTCACTGATAACGTAATCTGTAACCTTTCCGGCATTAACCATTAGAAAGACCCTTCTTGGCTTTTCTAGCGATTGAACAAAGCCACGCATATCTTCAAAACCCTTAGCCGTTTTTAGCTCATCAAACTCATTTATAAACTTCTCTGCTATTTTTTCTTCGCTTCCTTTTAGGTAGCGGTTATATAGAGCAAGGTTAAAACCATGGTTTGCAAGATTTCTTGCAAGGCTCTTTCCCATAACTCCTAATCCTACTAATCCGAATTCTTGTGTTGGTTTTTCCATTTGGTCTGTAATGTCTTTGATAATGTTTTCAGGACTTTGGTCAATAGAAATATGAAGTCCATAATTCGGTACTTCTAGTGTTTCAAATTGTGATTTTAGTAAGCCTGGTGGCATAAAGTGGTCTTTACGGGCTTTCATACGGCTATCTATTAGGTCAAAAGAACCTTCTAGGTAAACTAAGTATGCGTCGTTACCAGTATTTTTAAATAATATTTCTCTATACTTTTCTTTAAGGGCTGAGCAAGCAAAAACGCCACCCTTTTTTGACGCAAGAGCTTTTTTATTGATAGACTCTAACCAGCCTTGGCGGTCGTCATCATTTAATGGTGTGCCTTCACTCATTTTATCAATATTGGCTTGCGGATGGAAATCATCCCCGTCATAAAAAGGAATGTTTATCTCCTTTGCCAATAGTTCTCCTACTGTAGATTTCCCACAGCCGCTAACCCCCATTATAAATACTATCATTTCGAAATGCTAAATTTGAGCAAAGTAAGTAAAATGAAGTTTTTTTAACTAAGAATACAGCATTTGATTCTGCTAGAGATTTAAAACCAGTAGTTTTGCGAAGGAATAAATGAGAGATATGAATCTGATTGATAAAATAAAAGGTCTGGCCGCCGACCAATTTGAAGACTCTATAGCCATCAGAAGGCACTTACATGCTAACCCTGAGCTTTCTTTTCATGAACATGAAACATCTGCTTTTGTGGTTAAGAAATTGACGGAAATGGGTTTGAAACCAGAGCACGGTATTGCGGGAACTGGTGTGGTAGCTTTGATTGAAGGAAGAAACCCTTCAAAAAAAGTAGTGGCTTTACGTGCAGACATGGATGCATTACCGATTTTTGAAGCAAACGATATTTCTTATAAATCAAAGAATGAAGGCGTAATGCACGCTTGTGGGCATGATGTGCATACCACCTCTTTGCTGGGTACAGCTAAGATTCTAAGTTCCTTAAAGGAAGATTTTGAGGGAACAGTGAAACTGGTTTTTCAGCCGGCTGAAGAAAAAGCACCAGGTGGAGCTTCCATCATGATAAAAGAAGGTGTATTAGAAAACCCAAAACCTAATGGGATGCTTGGGCAGCACGTGGCTCCTAATATTCCTGTGGGTAAAATTGGTTTTAGAGAAGGTATGTATATGGCCAGTACCGACGAAATCTATTTGACGGTGAAAGGGCAGGGTGGCCATGGTGCTGCTCCAGACCAGTGTATTGACCCAATTTTAGTGGCTTCTCACATCATAGTAGCATTGCAGCAAATAGTCTCTAGAAATAGAAAACCAACAAATCCGTCTGTTTTGACCTTTGGTAAAATAGTGGGTTTAGGTGCTACCAATGTTATTCCAAACGAAGTCAAGATTGACGGTACGTTTAGAAACATGAATGAAGAATGGCGTGAAAAAGGGCTAGGACTTATCCAGAAAATGGCAGAGACCATGGCGGAGTCTATGGGAGCTACATGTAAATTTGAGGTTATCAGAGGGTATCCTTACTTAGAAAACAATCCTAAGTTGACTAGAAAAATAAGAAAAGCTGCGGAGGCTTATATGGGTAAAGAGAACGTGGTAGATCTTGACCTATGGATGGCAGGGGAAGACTTTGCATTCTATTCTCAGGTAGTAGACTCTTGTTTCTACAGATTAGGCACTAGAAATGAAGCCAAAGGAATAGTTTCTGGTGTTCATACACCCACATTTAACATTGACGAAAATGCAATTGAAATAGGCATGGGATTAATGGCTTGGAATGCCGTGAGTGAGTTGGCTAATAATTAATAGTATTTAATTCCATATCGTTTAACATATTTATTTTAGATAGGTCGAGTACATAATCCGAATTTACTGGCTTAAGCACAGTGCTATACTTTGCACCCTAATTTAGTTTCGAGTATAGATATGATTTTCGGACATGTACGGGGTCTATCATGCTATGATTTATGACCTCTATTAACACTAAAAACTCACCATCACACTTTTTCTAGCTTTCGGCACTTTCTCCTTAGAGTATACTTTCTTTTGTTTTTGGGTGTACCACGGTCTAAGCAATAGGTAAAAAGAGTACATTAGACCATTCGGTTTCAAGGCGGTAATATCTTCGGATAGTCCTTACGTCGTTTGTCTCATTTCTAGAGAAAATGAAGTTTACTATCATATTCATCAGTTGATTATGCTTTTCAATAGCAATACGAAACATGGTGATAGATATTGCTTTTGGCTTCAATCTAATATTAAACTGACCATTCTGATTTACCAAACGAGCGTGTCCACTGCTTGTTTTTTTCCAAAACCGTGGTCTTCTCTACTTTTCCCTTCCCTACTAGTGATTCTTTAGTAATTCTCATAATCGAAAATTAACTATTGCATGGGTAAACATTGCTAGATATTGAAAACAAAAAGACGGCAGGTTTTAAATAGAAAATAAAATATTGTAAAAATAAATTGAACCAAGGATGTTTTATTGTTTAATAAACTGTACATTTGATTAAACAAAATATTTAAGATGTCAAGTTTTCTGGTAATAGGTGGTTCTTCAGGCATTGGTCTGGCTTTGGTAACAAAGCTTAGTAAAGAAGGGCATACGGTTTACAGTACATTTAATGGTACCAAGAAGGACGATTTTGACAATGTCACTTATCAAAAGCTTGATGTGTTAAGCGATTCATTTGATTTGGACTTTTTGCCTGAAACTCTAGATGGTTTTGCGTATTGCCCGGGTAGTATTAATCTAAAACCTTTTGCACGATTTAGTGCTGAAGATTTAGTAGAGGATTATAAGCTTCAAGTGGTGGGTGCAACGGAGATTCTGAAGTCAATTTTACCTCGCCTTAAGAAGTCTGAAAAACCCTCGGTCTTGTTTTTTTCAACCATTGCAGTACAGCAAGGTTTTAGTTTTCATAGTCAAGTTTCAGCATCTAAAGGGGCTTTAGAAGGCTTGACACGGGCTTTGGCAGCAGAGTTAGCTCCCAGTGTACGAGTTAATGCTATAGCTCCGTCACTAACAGAGACGCCACTGGCCAATAGGCTGATAAATACGGCTATTAAAAAAGAAGCTCAGGCGGAGAAAAATCCATTAAAGAGAATAGGTACAGTAAATGATATTACCGAAGCGGCAGCTTTCTTACTTAGCAACAAATCCAGTTGGGTAACTGGTCAAATTATACATGTAGACGGCGGTTTATCTGCCATTAAATTTTAAAAATATGTTTAGCATTTTCAAAAAGAAAACAGAAGAAGAGAAACTCTACGCCAAATACATGTCATTATTAGAAGAAGCAAGAAATCTTTCTCGCTCTAATAGAAGAATGAGTGACGCCAAACTTATGGAAGCGGAAGAGGTTTTGAAAAAAATGGACTTAGTAAGAGCTTAAACGCTATTCATTTTTTAGTGAGAAAGGCCTTGTGTTAACTGCTGTACCCCATTCTTTATTGGGAACATCACTCATTTCAAAGTTTAGTTCTCCGCCATTCATTAGATCAAAGTGACTCAAAAAAGTCTTGTCCATCTGCTTACCATTATAGGTGAGTGATTTGATATAAATTTTACCTTCACTAGCACCTGGTGCATTAATAACTAGTTTGTTGCCACTTTCTAGGCTTAGTGTAAGTTTGTCAAATCTGGGCCCTGAAATTACATATTCTGGCACAGAAGGGCTTACAGGATAAAAGCCCATAGCCGCAAATACATACCATGCCGACATCTGACCGGCATCATCATTTCCGCTTAATCCTCCTATTTCAGCACTGTACTCTTTTCGCATAATGTCTGAGACTAGTTTTTGTGTTTTCCATGCTTGCCCTGAGTAGTTGTATAAAAATGGAATCTGATGCCCCGGTTCGTTTCCGTGCCAGTATTGCCCTTTTGCATGAAATCTATCTAGGTTAGCATTAAACTCATTCTCACCACCCATAATATCCATTAATCCAGCTATATCATGGGGTACATACCAAGTGTACTGATAAGGTGTACCCTCAGTTATATAAGGCATTCTAGCATACTTTTTATAATTATCGGTAAAACTACCGTCAGCAAATTTTCCTTTAACGGTAGAGTCTGCAGGGCTATAAACATTAGCATAGTTTAATGCTCTTTTTCTTAGTATCTCAGCATTTTTAGAATCTCCTTTTTTCTTGGAAATTTGGCTCAAAGCAAAATCATCAAACGAGTATTCTAAGGTTCTTGAAACTTGCTCGCCTTTATGGAAAGATTCCAATACTTTGTCTTCTAAAGGAATGTATCCATGTTTTAAGTAAGAGGCTAAAGCCCTTCTTCCTTTTCCGTTTTTGTATTCTTGGATGGTTTCAGGCGACTCAAAAGCATTTTTTAATAAGAAGGCGTACTGCTCATCTGTAATGGAAATAAGGTCTTTCATGTAGGCATCAGCTATGGTGGTGATGGCGTGGTCGCCAATCATGGCACTGGTATAGCTGTTCCAGCATGGGAAAATAGGCAACCAGCCGCCTTGCTCTGCCATGGAGAAAAGACTCTGCATCATATCAGCACTGGCTTTGGGTTTTAAAATACTAAATAGTGGATGTGAAGCCCTATAAGTATCCCACATAGAGTAGTCACTAAAGTAATCACCTTTTCCACTGTTAAGTATTTGCGTGCCTCCGGCAAAACTAGGGTAGGAGCCATCCACATCATTATATGTTCTTGGCTGTAAAAAACTATGGTACAAAGCCGTGTAAAACTTCACTTTGTCGTCTTTGACAGTGCCTTCTACTTCAATTTTTGATAATAGACCTTCCCATGTTTCTTGAAGGTTTTCTTTAGCTTGGTTGAAATTAAGGGAGGTAGTTTCGGCTTCAAGGTTTTTGCGAGCTTGCTCAATACTGACAAATGAGGTACCTATTTTAACATATACTACTTCATTTTTTTCGGCAGAAAAGGAGACATAAGCACCTATGTCTTTTTTGTCCTTTATTTCCAGTTGATTCTCCAAAAGTTCGTTACCAGTATAAACACCGCTTTTGTCAAAATTTCTTTCTATTTGAGCTACAAAATAGCCGCTAAAACCAGCTGACTCGCCCCAGCCTTGATATATTCTGTGTACAGGGTTATAACCTACTATTTCATTGGTCTCTTTGTTTATTTTAACGAATCCTTCTCCTTCATCAGAGTTTGGGTTTAACACCAAATGAGCTTCGCCTTCTTTTTCAAAAGTAAATTTGAAAAGACCACTTCTTTTAGTAGCGGTTAGTTCTGCTTTTATCTCATAATCATTTAAATAAACCTCATAAGCGTAAGGATTCGCTTTTTCCGAGTCATGGCTAAAAGTGCTCGCTCTATCTTCTGGGAGCCATTTTAAGGAACCTGAAATAGGCATAATGGTCATGCTTCCATAATCCTGTACACAGGAGCCGCTAAGCCAGTGGCTACCTCTAAAACCTTGGAAAAGAGAGTCGGTATAATAGTAGGGAGCCAAACATTTTTTCTCCGTGTCTTTGGTTTGAGGTGTCCAGTTTGTCATTCCAAAAGGGGTGGTAACGTAAGGAACTACCTGAGCATTATTCTCTTTGTTTTCTCCATGCTCTATGGCACTTTCGGTAGTAGCTGCGGCAGTACCAATTAGCGGATTGACGTAGTCAACGAGTTGAGCTTTTTGTTCCGTTGGTTTACAAGAAAACCCCAAAACAAAGAGAGTGATTAGACTTAAGTATTTCATAGTTCTTTTTGGGTTGAATAGAGCAGATTGTATTGGGTCAATGAATTGACAAAAAGTATTTTCTATACAATTATACTTACTAATATTAATTTGACCTTAATGAGTGGTGACAAATCATATTAAGTCGCAATTTTTCGTCTAAATCATGACCAAATAGTATAGTTTTCATATAAAAAAGACTCCATATAAAGTATATAGAGTCTTTTGAGACAAAGAGTTTAAAGTGAAATTTAAATGCTTGTGGCTAGTTCAGCAGCTTCTTTAATGGCAAGTTTGGCATCTAATTGAGCAGCTATATTGGCTCCGCCAATCAAATGCACCGATTTACCAGAAGCCTTAAGTTCTTCAAACATGGCTCTCAGGGGCTCTTGTCCAGCACAAACCACCACGTGGTCAACAGGGATAATTTGCACCTGCTCATCAACTTCTATATGAAGTCCTTCGTCGTCTATTTTTAGGTATTTGGCTCCGCCAATAAGATTTACCTTTTTCATGGCCAAACTAGAGCGGTGGATCCATCCAGTGGTTTTACCAAGGTCTTTGCCGTGCTTTCCTGGCGAACGCTTTAATAAATAAATCTCGCGAGGAGAGGGTAGAGGTTGGGTAGCTTTTGCCAAGGCACCTTCATGCTGATACGTCATATCTACACCCCATTCTTTCATGTAATCTTCTACATTTAGGCTTACGGAGTCGTGCGACATGTCGTGAGCAAGGTATTCTGCCATATCAAAACCAATTCCTCCTGCACCTAGAATAGCCACGCGTTTTCCCACCGGTTTCTTTTTATAAAGAACGTCAGCGTAGTTTAATACTTTAGGATGCTCTGCACCTTCAATTTTTATTTTTCTTGGGCTAACGCCTGTCGCCAAAATGATTTCATCATAATTAGCATTTGAGAGCGTTTCTAAAGTGGCTTTGGTATTTAAATTCACATCAACCCCATACTTCTTTAGCATTTCACCGAAATATCGAATCGTTTGAGCGTATTCCTCTTTACCGGGAATCTCTTTGGCCATATTAAACTGACCACCTATTTGAGGTTCGGCTTCAAATAAATCTACATCATGACCTCTTTTGGCAGCAGTAGTGGAAAACTCCAAACCCGCTGGTCCAGCACCTACTACAGCTATTTTCTTTTTCGTCTTCGTCGGCAAATGATTTAGTTCTGTTTCATGACATGCTCTTGGATTAACTATACAGGAGCAAACTTGCATGGTAAAGGTATGGTCAAGGCAAGCCTGATTACATGCTATACAAGTATTGATTTCCTGAGGTCTATTTTCAATGGCTTTTAAGACCAACTCAGGGTCGGCAAGGAAAGGCCTTGCCATAGAGACCATATCAGCACAGCCTTCTTCCAATATATTTTCTGCCACATCAGGCATATTAATACGGTTGGTAGCTACAAGTGGAATATTTACTTCGCCCATCATCCTTTTGGTAACCCATGCAAAACCGCCTTTTGGCACCACTGTACCTATGGTAGGAATACGGGCCTCATGCCAGCCTATACCTGTATTAATAATAGTAGCTCCTGCTTTTTCTACTTCTTTTGCTAGCTGAACTGCTTCTTCCCAAGTACTACCGTCTTTCACTAAATCTAACATGGAGAGACGATAAATGATAATAAAGTTATCGCCAACGGCAGCCCTAGTTCTTCTGATAATTTCTAATGGAAACTGAATTCTATTTTCATAGGAACCACCCCATTTGTCGGTTCGTTTATTTACCTTCTTTACTATGAATTGGTTAATCAAATAGCCTTCAGAGCCCATGATTTCTACGCCATCATAGTTCGCGTATTGAGCCATTTTGGCACAATTGACGTAGTCTTCAATGGTTTTCTCTACTTCTTCACCTGTTAAACCTCTGGCAGGAAAAGGAGAAATAGGTGCTTTGGTATCACTAGCAGAAACATTATTTTCAGTATAGCCGTAACGGCCTACATGAAGTATTTGCATACAGATTTTTCCGCCTTCCTCATGTACTGCGGACGTTACTATTTTATGCTCTTCTGCTTTTTCTTTGGTATCTAATGCTTCGCCAAAAGGCAATGCCAAGCCTTCTTTGCTAGGGGCTATTCCACCTGTTACTATGAGAGCCACTTGTCCTTTTGCCCTTTCTCTATAAAAGGCTGCCAGTTTTTCATGCCCGCCAGGAAGATCTTCCAGCATAGTATGCATGGAACCCATTAAAACACGGTTTTTTAGCGTAGTAAAGCCTAAATCTAAAGGTTCTAGGAGTTTAGGGTATTTTGTCATTTGTTGATGTTTATTATAAGAAGGCAAAATTTAAGAATAAGATTTCAAAAGGTGTTGAATAATCATATTATTCTTTGATTTTTTATGACAAAACGAATTGTGTTTTATGCTGGAAAACGGAATCTACTGCAATATAAAATTCTGCATACTGAATTAGTTTATCTCATAGTTTTGGAAAAAATAAGATATAAGTGATAAAGAAATTTGTATGATGTTTAGCTTAAAGCTTACATTAATTCTCCGAGTGGAAGTTTTTGATTTTTTGTTGGGAAATTAAGAGGTAGAGAAGTGGCGGATACTTTTAAATAAAGATTTTTGGTGGCGAAGCGTTTAAATGGGAATAGGTCAGTTTTTTAATATGGAAAATTTCCAATGCACATGTATGGGATGGCTTTAGGAGGTTAGTTATAAGTGGAGCACTTAAGCTCTAAACTATTCACTCAGAAGTTTCTCGGCAAAATAATTCATCATGGTTTCTACCTCATGGAAATCATTTTCTTGAACAGAAATATCTGTGAGTCTGGGAAGGTGATTGGCAAAATAAATATGATCGTTTGACATCTCAAAAAGGTTTGCCGCCAGTCCCAAAGGATATTTGAAGTCGGGGTTTATTTCTGATATTACTTGCGAAACCGTGTTGGTAAGGTTCTTATAGCCACTAAAAAAGCCTTTAGAGTTTTCTTTGTCCACCTCCTTGGTACGGTATGCCTTCACGCCTTCAGAGATTACAATATTATGAAGTTTACTTTCATTCACATATTCCACATTTGGGTTTTCTATAAAAGCAGAAACAAAGGAATGTATTATAATTTTTAGTTTTTTTCTTGGGTCATCTATATTAAGCGTGTTAATGCTGATAAGGTAACTTACCCACTCCCAGTACCAATTTACCAGATAAATAAGCAGGAGGTGTTTATTCTCAAAATAGCGATAAATGGAAGCCTCCGTAGAGTTTATTTTCTGAGCTAACTTCTTGAAAGTAAAAGATTCAAAACCAAACTCCTCAATCATTATTATACTGTATTGGATGATTTTTCGTCCAAGTTTGGAGTCCTGAGGCTCTTTTAAGTATAGGCCCTCGTTTAAGGATATTTTTATCTCTACGCTCATTTTAATGCTTTTCAAAAAATTAAGTAAGGCTAATTTTTTTGGGATGGCAAATTTAAGGATAAATATTACTATTATTTTAGATAGTATTACTATCATTTTAAATAGTGTTATTATATTTGCCAAGGATTTTTATAAAACTCTATAAATAATGAATAAGCTATTCTCTAATTTGAAAAGCGATATACCCTCTAGTGTTGTTGTTTTCTTTGTGGCCTTACCTTTATGTCTTGGTATAGCACTTGCTAGTGGAGCTCCTCTTTTTTCAGGTTTAATTGCCGGTATTGTTGGTGGTATAGTGGTGGGTGCCTTGAGTGGTTCCAAATTAGGAGTAAGTGGTCCAGCGGCTGGCTTAGCTGCCATAGTGCTTACAGCTATTGGTAGCTTAGGAAGCTATGAGAACTTTCTTGTGGCAGTGGTACTTGGTGGTATTATTCAATTGATTTTTGGATTTCTTAAAGCAGGAGTTATAGGGCACTATTTTCCTTCTTCTGTTATTAAGGGAATGCTTACTGGTATAGGTATTATCATTATTTTAAAGCAAATTCCTAACTTCTTCGGTTATGACGAGGCCTCAGCTTGGGACCTTGAGTTTTTTGAAATTGATGGTGGTAACACCTTTTCAGAGTTATTTACCATGCTGGGTAATATACACCCTGGAGCGGCTTTAGTTGGTATAATAAGTTTGGCTATTCTGATAGTTTGGGATAATGTTTTGAGTAAGAAAGCCAAAATTTTTCAGATTATTCCTGGCCCGTTTGTAGCAGTGGCTTTAGGTATTCTATTCTATGTTTTAACCAAAGGCAGCGAACTCCTTTCTATAGGTGGGAAACACCTTGTTAGTGTACCCGTGCCGGATGATATTTCTTCTTTTTTAGGGCAGTTTAGCTTTCCAAATTTTGCGGCCATAACAGACCACCAAGTGTGGGTAGTGGCTTTTACTATAGCCCTAGTAGCAAGTATAGAAACTTTATTAAGTGTAGAAGCTACTGACAAACTTGACCCGCATAAGAACGTAACGCCGACCAACAGAGAGCTTTTAGCTCAGGGTACGGGTAACATTATATCTGGATTAATAGGTGGTTTGCCTATCACGCAGGTGATTGTCCGTAGTTCTGCTAATATACAGTCTGGTGGAAAAACTAAACTGTCGGCTATTCTTCATGGGTTTTTACTCCTTACCTCTGTGATAGTAATCCCAGGACTACTCAATATGATTCCGCTTTCGGTATTGGCGGCGGTTCTTTTGGTGGTAGGGTATAAATTAGCGAAGCCTGCATTATTTAAAAAAATGTTTAATCTAGGCTGGCAGCAGTTCGTTCCATTTATAGTCACTATATTAGGAATAGTCCTTACCGATTTACTTTTCGGAATAGGCTTAGGTTTGGCCGTTGGAGTTATCGTTATCCTTTTCAGAAGCTACCAAAATTCACATTTCTTACACAAAGAGGAAAATGATAAAGGCGGAAAAATAAAAATGACGCTGGCCGAGGAGGTTACATTTTTTAATAAAGGGGCCATTTTACATGAATTAGAACATTTACCGCATAACTCGCACCTAGTGTTAGACGTGAGGCAAACAAAGTTTCTAGATTGGGATATTGTGGAAATTTTGGAAGATTTTGTTATCAAAGCGAAGGAGAGAGATATTAGCATAGAGCTAATTAGAGAAAGTGGTATTATTCACAATCCACCGAGTTACAAGGAACTTTTCATTACTAAAAGAAAAATAAGTAAACTAAAGAACATAAAATAATATGAAAGCACATACTAAAGAGACCCAAGCTACTATGACACCTCAAAAGTCATTAGACTATCTTAAAGAGGGAAATGCTAGATTTCAGGGTAACCTAAAAGCAAATAGAAACTTACTAGAGCAGGTAAATGATACCAGTGACGGACAGTTTCCGTTTGCTACAATCTTAAGCTGTATTGACTCTAGAGTTTCTGCAGAGCTAGTTTTTGACCAAGGTTTGGGCGACATTTTCAGTGTACGTATAGCTGGTAATTTTGTGAATCCTGATATTCTTGGAAGCATGGAATTTGCATGTAAGCTAGCAGGAACCAAACTAATAGTAGTATTAGGGCACACTGCCTGCGGAGCAGTGAAAGGAGCCTGCGATGATGCCAAATTAGGTAACCTTACAGGAATGTTAGCTAAAATAAAGCCTGCTGTGGACGCCATTACTGAGCCTAAAGACCCAAGCATTCGTAACTCAAAAAATATGGAGTTTGTAGATAATGTATCTGCTAAAAATGTGCAGTTGACTATTGAAAAAATAACAAAAGACAGTCCGGTACTAGCCGAAATGGAAAAGAACGGTGAGATTAAAATAGTAGGTGCTATGTACGATATTAACACGGGAGCAGTAGAGTTTTACGAGTAAGACTTTACCTGCTTGCAGGTGTTTTACACTTATAATTATTTCAAAAACCACCCTCAAAGGTGGTTTTTGTTTAATAAGAGCTTTCTATTCTCTATTTTTAGAGCTTATTCGCAAGAAACTCTTTCAAACATTTTCATGTCATACCTCATGAATAATCCGTTAGGAAATAAAGCAGACCATAAAAGAGGTTTTATAAGGAGTTTAGTCCTTATCCTTGCTTTCATACCTTTGATTTTTTCTTGTGTAAATGAGAAAGAGGATACTACAACTGAAATAGCCCCAACGGATTTTTCAGGAAAAGAATTGGCGAAAATACATTGCAGCAGTTGCCACGCTTTTGTTTCTCCCACATTCTTGTCAAAAACTATTTGGCTAGAAGATGTGCTTCCGGCAATGGGACACAGATTAGGAATATATGATGGCGATAAGCAGCTGAACAACCTTTTTGGGCCACCCGAGAACAGGGCCAACATAGAAAAAGCGAATATTTTCCCTACAAAACCTGTACTAGCCAGAGCAGATTGGGATAAAATCGTTTCCTATTACACAGAAAACGCAGAGGAATCCGATGTGAAGGCTCTTCAAAATGAGACCATTACAACGGGCCTAAAACGTTTTAAGTACAAGGAAGCAGCCTTTGCCAACCGCCCTGCAATTACCGCTATGGTGAAAATATTGCCTGACAAGCGTGGACTTGTTTTTAGCGATGCAAAAAACAGGAAAAATGTTTTAACTTTTCTCAACACTAAATTAGAACATCAACGTACTGTTGCCTTGGAGTATACCGCTGTTCATTACCGAGAAAAAGAAGATGACGTTTTCTTAACCACGATAGGTAGAAATTTTTATCCTAATGACTTGAAGCATGGTGCGGTTCAGGAATTAAATTTCAACAAAAACGAGACTACCACTCCGCTTATCTCAAATTTACAACGCCCCGTTTCCATGGAATATGGAGACTTGAACAATGATGGTTTGGAAGATATCGTGGCCTGTGAATTTGGCGATTTAACAGGAAAACTGGCTTGGTATGAAAATATTGGCAATGGCACTTACAAAGCAAGAATACTTAGCAATAAGCCAGGAGCCATCAAAGCCATCATTAAAGATATTAACAGAGATGGGCTGAAAGACATATTTGCTCTGATGGCTCAAGGGGATGAAGCTATTTTCTATTATGAAAATCAAGGAAATGGCAACTTTAAGGAAACTAGACTACTCACTTTTTTGCCGCTAAATGGCTCACAATATATGGAGCTAGCAGATTTTAATAAGGATGGTTTTGATGATATCATGTATGTCTGTGGTGATAATGCCGACAAAACGCCAATTCTAAAGGCCTATCATGGTGTATATATATTTCTAAATGACGGGAAATTCAATTTTGAGCAAGCTTACTTCTTTCATCAAAACGGTGCATATAAAGCCATACCGCGTGATTTTGACCAAGATGGCGACTTAGATATAGCCTCGATTTCCTATTTCCCCGATTATTTGAGTAATCCACAAGAAAGCTTCGTGTATTTAGAAAATAAAGGAAATCTAAATTTTAAGGCGGCTACATTTCCAGAAGCATCAAAAGGAAGATGGATGGTGATGGATGCGGAAGACATGGATGGCGATGGCGATATAGACATAGCCCTAGGTTCTAATGTGCAGTTTCTTGCTCAAGGCGATACCACAGGAATTAGCAAAAAATGGCTGACAGAAAGCCCCTCAGTCATAGTGTTAGAAAACACCTTGAAGTGAAATGCACAGTCTTCCAGTCTTACATGAAGCTATATGCCTCTATTAATAGTTACACATTCAAGGGGGGGAGCAGTAGAAATAGTATACAAAAACCACCCCAAAGAGGTGGTTTTTAAGTTTAATAAGCTTTTTAAGTTTAAATCTCTCTAGCCTTAATGCTTCTATACATAATGCTCATATCTCTGTTAGGGTGTAGTTGAATACCTATTGGCCCTGTTTTTTTCATCCCTTCTGATGTGTAAGTAAGTACCTCTTCGTTATTAAGCCATACCGTGTAAGTATCTCCTACCACCTTTACTTTGATGGTATTCCAGTCATCTTTTTTGAGACTTTTTAGACTGGCTTCTACAGGGTAACTTTTTCCTGGTATATACGGAGAAGCCGTTAAGTCCCTTTTTAATGAACCAGAAATTCCAATTTGAATTTGGTCAATATCGGAACGCAAGAAAATACCCGAATCTATGTTGCCACTTACGTTCTTGTATTCTACTTCTACTATAAAGTCTTCATAGTCTTTTTCTGTCCACAGTATTCCTCCTTTACGAGTTTCGTCACTTGTGACCATTAAAATCCCATCAGATACCGTCCAATTGTCATTATTTGGCTGAGGTATCACCCAACCATCTAAGTTTTTGCCATTAAAGATTTTTTTGAGTTTTTGAGCAGACAGCTCACTAAAACTTACTAGCAAGGCTAGCGAAAGTGCAATCGTTATTTTTTTCATTATTAATATAGGGTTTGAGAAGTAAAGCTAGAATAAATTCTCAAATGACCTTACTAGAAACCTATATTTTTGGTCAGATTAAATACCAATCCTTTAACTATATCTTATCTCGCCCGAGAAAGTACTTTTTGAAATAGTATTTCATCGGATTAGAGTATTTCTCATTTTTCCATGGCCTGCTAGAGTGGGGTAGGTGTAAAACCGGAAGGGCATTGGAAAGGTAGTTCTGAAAGCCTAATTGCCTTGACATTTTAGTGATGCTTACATCAAACCAGTCTTTTTCAGGGTTTAAAGTTTCAAAGTCATACGCTTTTAAGAATTTGTTTGTGAGTAAAGTGCAGCAAAAACTCAAACTTCTTTTGGTGACAAACAAATCTCCATCACTTTTCTTTATGTGCTTATAAGGGAAGTTAATATCCCCATTTTGGTCAACAGTTACCGAACCAATCATGCCTGGGTTTGCTAGACTTTCGGCCAACTTTGCCAATTCAGAAATAGTGTTCTTTTCTACCAGTACATCAGACTCTATTAATAACAAATGGGTATCCTTTTCTAAAGCCATTTTTTGAGCCATTCTCAAAACCGTTATATAGTTAGGAGATGGAGTAGTAATTAGCTCCGCAAGGTTAATATGCTTGAAATTAAGCTTTGTTGCCTTGGCATCTAAAAAAGAGGTAGTTTCTTCATTGCTAAAATCATTAAAAACAAAATAATCAAAATTACCTTCGGCCTGATAAATATGCTGAATGGTCTTCTTGGTAGTTTCTAAGGAGTTTTTTACCGGAGTAATGACTATCATTTAATTTTTCATTGTAGCGTTTGACAAAACCGGGGGCAATTTCGCCAATACTTTGAGCATAAAAAACCTTTTTCTTAGCTTATATTTGAGTATCCATCTATTAGGATAATGACTTTAAAGATGCACCATGAAGAACCTAATCCTTATTTTTGCCGTTTTAACGGCTTGTACACCAAAATCTGAAAAAATGCCTTATCAATGGCCTGACGCCAAAGCTCCCATAGCAGAGAAAAAAGAACATATTAGAACTATTCATGGAGATTCGGTGGCTGATCCTTATTACTGGATGTATGATTATTTTGGCAAAGGTCCTGATAGTCAGAATGTGGTAGACTATTTAGAAGCAGAAAATGCCTATTTGAAAATTAAGATGGGTAAAACGGAAGCCCTTCAAACAGAGCTTTTTAATGAAATGAAAGGCAGAATAAAAGAGAAGGATGAAAGTGTGCCTTATCTTAAAAATGGCTATTACTATTATTCCAGAACAGAAGAAGGTAAGGAGTACTATAAATATTGCCGTAGGAAGGGAAGTATGGAAGCTCCTGAAGAGATACTACT
The DNA here is from genome assembly GCF_964021845.1 of uncultured Arcticibacterium sp. Taxonomy (NCBI): domain Bacteria; kingdom Pseudomonadati; phylum Bacteroidota; class Cytophagia; order Cytophagales; family Leadbetterellaceae; genus Arcticibacterium; species uncultured Arcticibacterium sp. The sequence continues at coordinate 91,936 of NZ_CAXHZC010000011.1, forward strand.
TGATGTGGATGCCATGGCTGAAGGTAAAGCATATTTTGCGGCAACAGGCATGACAATTAGTGAAGATAACAAACTCTTGGCTTATGCGGTAGATGAAATATCTAGAAGGGAGTATACCATATATATCAAAAACTTAGAAACTGGCGAGATTCTGAAAGATAAGATTGCCAATACTGAGGGTGACCCTGTCTGGGCAAATGATAACTCTACGCTATTTTATACTGCTAAGAATCCTGTAACACTCCTTTCGGAGAAAATATATAGCCATAAACTCGGTACTGGCGTGTTGAAAGACAAACTTGTTTATGAGGAGAAAGATAAATCAAATTATATAGGCGTTTATAAGAGTAAAAACAGCGAGTGGATTTGGATTTACTCTATGGCTACTACTTCTTCGGAGGCTAGGTTTATTAATGCTAATGAGGCAAATTCCGATTTTAAAGTATTTCAGCCGAGAGTAAAAGATGTACTTTATGATGTAGCGGCACTAGAAGACCGTTTCATCATTAGAACAAATGCCGATGGTGCAGAAAATTTCAAATTGATGGAATCACCACTTACAGCTACCACCAAAGAAAATTGGAAATCTTATAAAGCTCATGACACAGAGGTATTAATAGAAGGGATTGATGAGTTTAAAAACTATTTGGTCATTCAGCAGCGTAAAAATGGTTTGACGGAGTTAAATGTTCAAAACCTTAGTACAGGAAAAGAGCATCTTATTTCATTTGATGAGGCCACTTATGATGCAGGTTTGGCAGGAAACAGAGAGTTCGATGCTAAATTATTGAGGTACAGGTATACCTCTATGATTACGCCAAGCTCTGTTTTTGATTATGATATGGATAGTCGCGATAAAACTTTACTTAAGCAGCAAGAGGTTTTGGGAGGCTATGATAAGTCGGAATATGTTACAGAAAGACTTTATGCTACCGCAAGAGATGGCGTAAAGGTGCCTATTTCAATAGTCTATAAGAAAGGTTTTAAGAAGAATGGAAGTTCTCCTCTTTTAGAGTACGCTTACGGTTCTTATGGTTACAGTATGGATGCCTCTTTTAGTAGCAGCCGTTTGAGTCTTTTAGATAGAGGTTTTGCTTTTGCCATAGCTCATATTAGAGGAGGGCAAGAAATGGGAAGGCATTGGTATCTTGACGGGAAACTGATGAAAAAGATGAACACCTTTAATGATTTTATTGATTGTGGTAAATTCTTGATTGCCGAAGGTTATACATCATCAAAGCATCTTTATGCCAATGGAGGTTCTGCTGGAGGTTTATTAATGGGTGCTGTGGCTAATTTGGCACCAGATTTATATAATGGTTTGATAGCTGATGTTCCTTTTGTAGATGTGGTCAATACCATGTTAGATGAGGAAATTCCATTAACTACTAACGAGTATGACGAGTGGGGGAATCCTAATGAGAAAGAAGCTTATGAATACATTAAAAGTTATTCTCCTTATGAAAATATTGAGGCTAAAAAATATCCTAATTTATTAGTAACCACAGGTCTACATGATTCTCAAGTGCAATACTTTGAACCCGCTAAATGGGTCGCAAAGTTGAGAGACTTAAAAACGGATGACAATGTGGTACTTCTAAAAACTAACATGGATTTTGGGCACGGAGGTGCTTCAGGAAGGTTTGATTATTTGCACGATGTTTCATTGAGATATGCTTTTTTATTAGCTTTGGAAGAAAACTAAATTTTTCAGGCCTATAAATACACGACACACTAAAAAAGCCTATGAAGTGAAATTAAGAAGTATTGTAGTAGAAGATGATATCTTAGCTAGAAAAATGCTCGAGCATTTGTGTGAAAAACATGAATCCTTAGAGCATTTACAGTCCTTTGAGTCTGCAGAGGATGCTCTAGTTTTTTTAGAAACCATAGACGTTGACCTAATATGGCTTGATGTAGAAATGGGAGAGCTTAATGGTTTTGATTTATTGAAGCGTTTGGCAAATCCGCCTTCCGTTATTATGACCACCTCTAGCTCAGCCTATGCTTTTGAAGCTTATCAGCACGATATTGTAGATTATATCCTCAAACCTATTAAACTAGATAGATTAAACGCGGCTGTCACAAAAGTGATGTCTTTAGAGAAACACAATCCTAAAGAAACCGAAGTTGCTGACAATGACATTTTTATCAAATCGGAGAAGAAACATATCAGGCTTTCGGTAGATGATATAGTGTATGTAGAGAACCTTAGCGACTATGTTAAGATTTGTACTAAATCAAATGTTCATATAGTACATGCTACCATGAAGAGCCTGGGAGAGAAATTGGGTGATGACTTTTTTAGAGTACATCGTTCTTTTCTTGTCAATTTAAATAAGGTAAAGGACGTAGATGACAATAATCTAATAGCAGGTGGAAGAGAAATTCCCATCAGCAGAAGAACTAAAACAGAGTTTTTAGAAAAACTTAATATTCTAAAATAGAGGAAGTTCCCTTAAGTTTTAATGCTCCTCTCTACTGTCAAAATAAGCATTCTAGCGAGCAAGTATTCTAAGTAAGCGTTTTAGCGAGCAAGTATTCTAAGTAAGCGTTTTAGCGAGCAAGTATT
>NZ_CAXHZC010000012.1:0-31481 GCF_964021845.1 uncultured Arcticibacterium sp.
GTTACAAAAATTTAAACATAAAAAAAGAGACTGCCCTTTTGAGACAGCCTCTTTTCTTTTACAATCGGATATATTTAATGTTATTCAGTAGTAGTTAAACTTGCTGAAAGATATTCTCTATTCATTCTGGCAATATTCTCCAATGAAATACCTTTAGGGCACTCCACTTCACAAGCACCAGTATTGGTACAGTTACCAAAGCCTTCTAGATCCATTTGAGTTACCATATTTTTAGCTCTTTCTGCTGCTTCTACTTTACCTTGAGGTAACAGGGCAAATTGAGATATTTTAGCCGAAACAAAAAGCATGGCAGAAGCATTCTTGCAAGAGGCTACGCACGCTCCACATCCAATACATGTAGCAGCATCAAAGGCTTTATCGGCATCTGCTTTAGGAATAGGGATAGAATTAGCATCTTGAGTATTTCCCGAAGTGTTTACTGAAATGTAAGCACCAGCATGCTGAATTCTATCAAAAGATGTTCTATCTACTATCAAATCCTTTATTACAGGAAAAGCTTTCGCTCTAAAAGGTTCTATGTAGATTTCATCGCCATCATTAAAACGACGCATGTGAAGCTGGCAAGTAGTGGTGCCACTATCTGGTCCATGAGGCTCACCATTAATGTGCAAAGAACATGAACCACAAATACCCTCACGGCAATCATGATCAAATGCTACAGGCTCTTCTCCAGTATTTATTAATTGTTCGTTTAAGACATCCATCATTTCAAGAAATGACATATGATCAGAAATTTCAGTGACCTTATAATCTACAATCCCACCTTTGTCCTCTGCATTTTTTTGTCTCCAAATCTTCAGTGTTAAATCCATGGTCAGTTTGTTATTTGTATGAGCGAGTTTTCAACTCAATGTCTTTAAATTCTAATTGTTCTTTGTGGAGTACAGCTTCTGATGGTTCTCCTTTATATTCCCAGGCAGATACGTAAGCATAATTTTCATCATCACGCAGTGCTTCCCCGTCCTCTGTTTGATAATCTTCACGGAAGTGCCCTCCACAAGATTCGTTTCTTTCCAGAGCGTCTTTTGCGAATAGTTCACCAAGTTCTAAGAAATCGGCGACCCTACTGGCTTTTTCGAGTTCCGGATTAAGCTCACTAGCGTCACCAGGAACACTAACATTTTTCCAGAAGTCTTCTCTAATCGCTTTTATTTCAGCAATAGCCTCTGTCAAACCTTCTTTATTTCTTGCCATTCCTACTTTATCCCACATGATTTTACCAAGCTTTTTGTGGTAATAATCTACAGAGTGAGTTCCTTTATTATTCACAAAGAACTCAAGTTTCTCTTTAACGGAATTTTCAGCTTCTTCGAATTCAGGAGAATCAGTAGAGATAGGGCCAGTTCTAATATCGTCAGATAAGTAATGACCAATGGTGTAAGGCAATACAAAATACCCATCAGCTAGACCTTGCATAAGAGCAGATGCTCCTAATCTGTTGGCACCGTGGTCAGAGAAGTTAGCTTCGCCAATACAGTAACAGCCAGGAATAGTAGTCATCAAGTTATAGTCAACCCAAACGCCACCCATAGTATAGTGTGTGGCAGGGTATATCATCATTGGGGTAGTGTATGGGTCTTCGTCTACAATCTTCTCATACATTTGGAAAAGATTACCATATTTAGACCTTACTACTTCTGTACCCAGCTCAATGATTTTTTCCATCGAGGCATCTTTCAAACCATGAATCATGGCTTGCTCTTTACCGTACCTTTCTATGGCAGACTTAAAATCTAAGTAAACTGCTTCTCCTGTTTGGTTAACACCATATCCGGCATCACATCTTTCTTTAGCTGCTCTAGAAGCTACGTCTCTAGGCACTAAATTACCAAAAGCAGGGTATCTTCTTTCTAAGTAATAATCTCTGTTTTCTTCGGAGATTTCTGTTGGTTTAAGACGACCTTCTCTAATGGCCATCACATCGTCCATGTTTTTAGGAACCCAAATTCTACCATCGTTTCTTAACGACTCCGACATTAATGTCAATTTGGATTGATAGTCACCAGAACGAGGAATACACGTTGGGTGAATTTGTGTATAACATGGGTTGGCAAAGAATGCCCCCTTTTTGTGTATTTTCCAACCAGCTGTTACATTAGAACCCATAGCATTAGTAGAAAGGAAATAAACGTTTCCGTAACCACCACTGGCTATTACCACGGCGTGAGCAGAATGTCTTTCTATTTCACCTGTGATAAGGTTTCTTGCTATAATACCTCTTGCTTTACCGTCTACTATAACCAAGTCAAGCATTTCATGACGGTTATGCATTTGGATTTTACCACGAGCGATTTGACGGTTCATGGCAGAATAAGCACCTAAAAGAAGCTGCTGCCCAGTTTGCCCTTTAGCATAAAAAGTTCTAGAAACTAAAACTCCTCCAAAGGAGCGATTATCTAATAGCCCACCATAATCTCTAGCGAAAGGTACTCCTTGTGCTACGCACTGGTCAATAATGTTTCCAGATACTTCAGCTAGCCTGTGTACGTTTGCCTCTCTTGATCTATAGTCGCCACCTTTAACGGTGTCATAAAATAGTCTATAATTTGAATCACCATCACCTTGGTAGTTTTTTGCGGCGTTAATTCCCCCTTGAGCAGCTATAGAGTGAGCTCGTCGTGGAGAATCTTGGTAACAAAATGCTTTTACGTTATATCCTAACTCAGCTAGAGTAGCTGCCGCAGAACCTCCAGCAAGACCAGTTCCCACCACTATAACATCAATAGAACGTTTGTTAGCAGGGTTAACCAGGTTGATTTTATCCTTATAAGAAGTCCATTTGTCGGCTAGTGGGCCTTCAGGAACTTTGGCGTCTAATTTAAAATTTGCCATGATTGTTATCTTTTTAAATTATTTAATTAGAAAATAAACTGGAATGACAGCAAATGCCAATGGAATCAGAATTGCGAAAATCCATGTTCCCAATTTTTTTACTAATGGAGTGTATTTAGGGTGGTTAAGACCAAGGGTTTGAAAACCGCTTTGGAAACCATGCAATAGGTGAAACCCTAAAGCAGCCATTGAAAGTACATAGAATAACACAAGCAATGGATTTGAGAAAGAAGCTTCAGCCTCTGCATACAAATCTTTTACTACCGTAGTTTTTGTCCCTTCAGCTTCATTTATAGTTTCAAGTAACTTAACCTCTTGTGTGTAATCAGAAGAAAGCGACTCAATAGAGCTCATTGCTCCGGAAGCCACGTTTTCCGTATAACTTACATAAGGCAAGTGGCCAAATTTATATTCATACCAGAAATCACCCATATGAACTGCTAAGTAAACCAATACAATGGTACCTAAAACAGCCATCTTTTTGCTTGCGAAAGAACCTTGATTCTTTGACATAGCATAACTTTTAGGTCTGGCTTTTCTATTTTGGAATTCCAGATAAAGCCCCCAAAAGGCATGAAACAAGATAGATGTGTAAAGCAGATAGGAAACTGTTTTGATAAGTGGGTTGGTTGTCATGAAAACCGTGTAGGTATTAAATGCATAACCTCCGTCATCTTTGAACAATTGAAGATTTCCAATCAAGTGAATAATTAAGAAAGTACAAAGAAAAAGCCCCGTCAGAGCCATGAGTACTTTTTTGCCGATTGAGCTAGTTAATGTTTTGGTGAGCCAAGACATATAATGATTATTTATTTTGGTCAATAATGAAACCTCTCATACTTAGAATAGTACAAAATTCGATGTCAAAAGTAAGTACCAAAGAGTTTAGAACCAATAAAAAAATCAATTAGAAATAGCAAATTTTGATTTTTAGACTGTTTCTAAGCGATTGTATGGTCATGTTTAAAACTAGCGTAGAAAATGTATTTGTTTTGATATATTTGAAAAAAAACTATCTCGAATTCATCCGATATATGAATATTGGGGCCGCTATTGCGTTACTTATACTACATATATGAAGATTCCTTTAAACTGCATGAAGAAATATTTATCGTATTTATTAGTTCCTCTTTTCTTTTTCCTGAGTACTCAGGCTTATGCAACGCACATTAGAGCGGGAGAAATTACGGCAGAAAGAATTTCAAACACGTCTTTGACTTATAGGATAACACTTACTACATATACTGATGAAGTGGGTGGGAAAAGTGCTAACGAAGCTCAAGAAGATGTAGATTTTTATCCGGGCTTCTCGAATAATGGAGTGGTTAGTTATAAAGTACCAAGGAGAGAGAAGGTACTTATTAGTCCAACTACAGTTAGAAATACCTATGTTACTACGGTAACTTTTCCTGGGGCAGGATTTTATAAGATAAGTTGCGGAATACCAAATAGAAACGAAGCAACCATAAACCTACCACAGCCTTCTGATAATATTACGTTTTTTGTACAAACTACACTTTTAATTAATTCAGCATTTGGTTTAAACAGTACGCCAGTACTTTTAAATATACCAATTGACTCTGCTGCAGTTGGCGTCAAGTTTATTCATAATCCAGGTGCTTTTGATATAGACGGAGATAGTCTTTCTTACAAGTTGACTATCCCTATGGAAGACAGTGAGCAAGCAAATGGAATAGGCGGACCAATTGAGGGATACATTGACCCAAGTTTGGTAGGAGACGCACCTATTAGAAATGAAGCAGATACGGGTCCTGCTACTTTTAAAATTGATGCTAGAACAGGAGATTTAATTTGGGATGCTCCACAAAAAATAGGTCAATATAATGTAGCTTTTATCATAGAAGAGTGGCGAAAGGCTCCTGATGGCACCTATGCGAGAATAGGTGTGATTGTAAGAGATATGCAGATTATTGTGGTAGAAACAGACAATAGAAGACCAGAATTAGAAGTACCTAACGATTTTTGTGTAGAGGCTGGTGATTTGATTGAATTCGAAGTTTTAGGAACGGACGAAGACGAAGACCAAAGTTTGAAGATAACCACCAATGGAGGGGTTTATAACTTAGGAACTGATGGCACTTTTAAAAGGTTTGTGGCTGATGAGGCCGCAGAATTTAGTACTTCTTCAGGAGATAATAATGTGTCGCCAGTTACTGGGAAGTTTACATGGCAAACAAACTGTGCTCATGTGAGAGAGCAGTCTTACGATGTGCTTTTTAAGGTTGAGGATTTACCAGGAAGGTTTATAACACAGTTGGTAGACATTAAAACGGTCAAAATAAATGTTAACCCCCAAAGGGTAAAAGGACTTACCGGGGAAGAAACAGAAGAAGGAGTTAAACTTACTTGGCAGCAATATCCAGAATGTACTGGCGGAGGGAAAATTTTTGTATACAGAAAAGATGGCTGTAGTGGATTGAATCCAGGGATTTGTGTACAAGGGATGCCTGATGCATGGAGGTATGTTAAAATAGGGGAGGTAGCTTTGGGTGATACCACCTTTCTTGATAATAATGCGGAAAACGGGCAAATATATAGCTACAGGTTGGTAGCAGAAGTTGGTGTTTCTCAGTTCAACACCATGCTAAGTTCTCCTTCAACCGAGTTTTGTATCGGAAGTGAATTGCCGAAACGTGTTCCGGTGATTACGCATGTAGATATTGAGTCAACAAGCAGTACTAGCGGTGGCGTAATGGTAAGATGGTCAAAACCAATAGGTTTAGATACCAGTGATTTTAAAGGACCTTATTCTTATAAACTTTTTAGAACAGAAGGACTTGGAGGCGACAGTTTTGTAGAAGTTACTACCATTAATACTACTTTAGGCGAAGCAGCAGATACCTTGTTTTTTGATACAGGATTAAATACCCTTGATTTGGTTTACAAGTATAAATTAGCATTTTACTACGAAGGAGACAAGTTAATGGGTGAGGCTCCTGCAGCTACTTCAGTAAGGCTTCGAGGAACTCCTGACGACAGACAAATTAATTTAACTTGGGAAGCGAATACTCCATGGGTAAATGATAATCAGACGCATTTAGTTTATAGAGAGGATAAGGAAAACCCTGGTGTGTTTAATGTCATTGCTGAGGTAGACGTTACAGGACCAAACACCTACAGTTTTACAGATAAAGGTGAAGATACTTTTCTGGCCGATGGAGACCAGTCTATAGTGATGGAAAATAATATTGAGTATTGTTACAGAGTAACAACTCGCGGTATGTACGGGAATGAGGCCTCTGTTTTTGGGATTTTAGAAAACAACTCTCAGGAATTCTGTCTTTCGGCGGCGGATAGGACACCTCCATGCCCATTAGTCATAAACTTAGATCAGCTAGATTGTGAGAATATTCCACAAGAGGATTTTTGTAGGTCAAACGCCTTTACTAATAAACTTAACTGGAGTACGCCAGAAAGTGTGGGAGGGGTTAATTGTAGAACAGATTTGATACGATATAACGTATACTATTCTAGATTTCCTGATGGTAACTTTGAACAAATTGGTATTACTGAAGGTACAACCAGTAGATACGACCATGTCAAAAATCCAACAGATGGATTTGCGGGATGCTATTATGTAACCTCAGTGAGTGTTTTGGATGTGGAGAGTGAGCCTAGTAATATGGTTTGTGCGGATAACTGCAACAAGATATCTTTTCCAAATGTTTTCTCTCCTAATGGTGATGGTAAAAATGATACATTTGAGCCAATGGATTGTCCTGCGTTTATAAAATCTATTGAATACGAAATTTACAATAGACAAGGTTTACTAGTGGCAGAAGGAGAAGGTTCAAGCTTAAGTTGGGATGGTAGAGGAATAAATGACCAAGAACTTTCAGTAGGGACCTACTACTATCTTATCAATGTTCAGTTTAATAGGCTAGAAGAAAATTCAGACGTTTTTACCTACAAAGGTTACCTAGAGTTGGTGAAATAAGATTCAAAAAGAAAGGCCTGAGAAGAAATTCCCAGGCCTTGTGGATTTATGTAAATCAATCAATCTTACTTTAGGAGCTCGTAAATACCAGCTACACCTTGTCCACCGCCTACACAGGCAGTAACAAGACCATATTTTTGATTTTTTCTTCTCATTTCATTTAATATTTGAACCGTTAGCCTACCACCTGTAGACCCTAATGCATGCCCTAGGGCAATAGCTCCACCATTTGGATTAAGAATAGCTGGGTCAATTCCTAGTTCCTGAGTAACAGCTAAAGCTTGAGACGCAAAGGCCTCGTTTAGCTCCACTTGGTCAATATCCTTTAACTTCATATTTGCTTGTTCTAAAGCCTTTGGCACAGCATAAACTGGACCCATCCCCATAATTCTTGGGTCACAACCGGCAACTGCATAGGCAAGCATTTGAGCTACAGGCTCTAAGTTTAATTCCTTAACCATTTTTTCAGACATTACTATGACAAAAGCAGCTCCATCTGAAGTTTGAGAAGAGTTTCCGGCCGTAACGCTTCCGCCTGCCGCAAAAACAGGACGTAACCTTGCCAATGCCTCAATACTTGTTCCCGCTCTAGGCCCTTCATCTTTTTTAATTATACTCTCTTTGGTTTTCTTTTTACCAGAGCTTGCATCAAAATAGGTTTCAGTAACCGTAATAGGTACAATCTCCTCATCAAATTTGCCATCAGCTTGAGCCTTTAAGGCTTTCATGTGAGACTTGTAAGAAAACTCATCTTGAGCTTCTCTAGAAATTTTGAAATCTTGAGCTACTTGTTCCGCTGTTAAACCCATGCCTAGGTAATAGTCCGGGTTGTCACTGGCGATGTCATAGTTTAAAGCAGTCTTCCATCCCATAGTAGGTACCATAGACATAGACTCCGTTCCTCCTGCAATAATACAGTCTGCCATACCAGCGTTAATTTTACCTGCTGCCATAGCAATAGCCTCAATACCAGAGCCGCAATATCTATTAATAGTTACACCGGGTACGGCTTTTCCCATTGATAAAAGTGAAATGTATCTTGCCATTTGCATTCCTTGCTCTGCTTCTGGAACGGCATTTCCTACAATTAGATCGTCAACTCGTGTTGGGTCTAATTCCGGAACCTGAGCTAGTAGGTATTTTATGTTTTCTGCTGCCAAGTCATCTGGGCGTTTGAATCTAAATCCACCACGACCAGCTTTTCCAACGGCTGTTCTATATCCTTTAACTATGTATGCTTTCATATTTTTATTTTTTTAAGACTGAGAGATAAAAAATCATCGACTTTTTCTCGGTTCTATTTAATTCCTTGGTGGTTTACCTGTTGTTAATAAACCTTGCATTCTTTCTAAAGTTTTTTGCTCACCGCAAAGACTTAAGAATGCCTCTCTTTCTAAGTCGAGAAGATAATCTTCCGTTACGTTTTGAGCATAGCTCAAATCTCCACCAGAAATAACATAGGCCAACTTGTCAACAATTAATGCATCATGGTCAGAAATGTAATTTCCAAGCCTCATTGATTTGATACCTGCTTTAAAAAGAGCAATACCTGCTTTGCCTTGCACTTTTACATCTGTTCTTTTGCTTGGCATCGTGTAACCGTTTTCGGCTAATTCTACAGCTGCCTGTTTCGCTTCAGCTAAGAGTCTTGACCTGTTTAAAACGATTTGGTCTCTCCCTTCTTTCAGGTAACCCATTTCCATAGCTTCATGAGCAGAACCAGACACTTTTGCCTGGGCAATATTCATAAACGCAGTTTGAAGAATATTTAATTCTGAGTCACCAGGTTTGTATGCGTCAGAGCATCTAAGAGCCATCTCTTTAGTTCCACCACCGCCAGGAATAACACCTACACCTACTTCTACAAGTCCCATATAGGTTTCTGCTGCGGCTACCACTTTATCAGCATGAAGGTTAAGCTCAGTTCCGCCACCTAATGCTAAAGTGTGAGCTGCTGTAACCACTGGGATAGGTGAGTATCTAGCCTTCATCATTGTTTGCTGAAATTGAGCTATCATCATGTTGATTTCATCAAAATCCTGCTCAATAGCATACATGAATAGCATGGCAAGGTTTGCTCCAGCTGAGAATGCCTCATGACTATCGTTACCTACCACTAGGCCTCTAAAATCTTTTTCTGCCACGGCGTAGGCCTTATTCAGACCTTCTACCACTTCTGCTCCAAAAGTATTCATCTTAGAGTGGAATTCTACACCTGCAATACCATCTCCTAAATCGAAGATTGATGACCCAGCGTTTTTCCAAATCACATTCGTTTTTCTTATGTTATCAAGAATAATGAATGATTCTGTTCCTGGAATCACTAAGTAAGATTTGCTAGGAATATCATAATAAAGTCGTTTGCCATTTTCTATTTTATAGAAAGACTCGTTCCCAGCAGCTAACATATCATAAACCCACTGTGAAGGCTTGTTGCCTTCAGCTTCCGCCATTTCTACAAACTTTTTGGCACCTACTGCATCAGCTGTTTCAAAAAGTCCCATTTGCCAGCCGAAACCAGCTTTGATAGCATCATCAACTCTGAATAGTTCATCTGCTATTTCCGGTATTCTAAAAGAAGCATACTTGAAGGCATCTGTTAGTGTTTTTCTGTAGAATTCACCGGCGGCATCTTTTCCTGCCAATAACACGGGAAATCTGTCAGCTAAACTGTCAATACTTTTGGTAGCCCCTAAAGTTTCAAACTTTACTTTTTCTGTTGGTCTGTACTCTAGCGTATCAAAATCAAGTGCTAGAATTACTGTTTTACCTTTTTCTTTAGTCTTTTTATAAAAACCTTGACCCGTTTTATCTCCAAGCCATTTCTTTTCCATTAGGCTTGCCATGATTGCGGGTAGCTCAAATGCAGCAGAAGATTCGTCGTTCTTTAGTGTTGCTTTTAGATTGTTGCAAACATTGACGGTAGTGTCAAGGCCTACTACATCAGAAAGCCTGAAAGAACCTGATTTAGGTCTTCCCACTACAGGACCAGTTAATTTATCAACTTGCTCTACAGTTAAGCCCATCTCTGCCGCAGTTCTAATAGTCTGTACCATGGCGTAAATACCTAGGCGATTGGCAATAAATGCTGGTGTGTCTTTGCACAATACGGTTTGCTTACCTAAATAAAGGTCTCCGTAATGCATTAAGAAATCAATAATAGCTGGGTCTGTTTTAGGACCAGGAATGATTTCCAAAAGCCTCAGATATCTTGGAGGATTGAAAAAGTGTGTTCCACAAAAGTTCTTTTGGAAATCTTCACTTCTTCCTTCACTCATAAGGTGTATAGGAATACCAGAGGTATTGGAGCTAACTAGAGTCCCGGGTTTTCTGTGAGCTTCTACTTTTTCGTAAATAATCTTTTTGATATCAAGACGCTCTACCACTACTTCAATTATCCAATCAACATCCTTTATCTTGGACATGTCGTCATCGAAGTTTCCTAAAGACACTCTTTTAACTACCTCTTTGTTATAGGTAGAATTTGGCTTGCCTTTTACAGCAGCTGTAAACATGTCTGTAACAATTCTGTTTCTCACCAATGGAGAGTCTGTTCCCAAACCTTTCGCTTTTTCGGCATCATTAGGCTCTCTAGGAACCATATCAAGCAATAAAACCTGACAGCCTATATTGGCAAAATGAAGAGCAATTCTGCTTCCCATTATTCCTGCTCCTAATACGGCTACTTTGTTTATTTTTCTATTCATGTTTTGATATTAGTTATCTATTTATTTTTTGGTATCCAGGCCCAGTTCATTACTGCCTGAATAATCTCTTGTCCTGTTTCATCAGTTACTCTAATAGGAACGCTTAAGTCACCCTTTGGGGTATTTCTAATCTTCTCTATTTGCTCATCATCGAGCCAAGCCACTGCCATCTGTTTTCCTAAGCTCCTTCTGATAAAGTTTATTGACAAGTCTTTCATCAATGGTATCTTATCGTCCGGAATGTTCATGCCTACCACCATACCGGTAGCTGTTTCAGCTAAAAGTGTGGTGGCAGCAGCATGTATTTGCCCAATATGATTTTGGACCTTTTTTTTGTTCTGAAGTGAAATTACGACCTTATGGCAAGTCATCTTTTCAAAATTTATTCCTGCCGTACCTACAAATTTTACCACCCTACCTATTGATTTGTCAAGAAGCCAAGGCTTAATGAATTTTGGCATTTTATCTACCTTTTCAATATTTCGGTTAAGTCGGTTGTTGTATTCCATGGTTTAAAGGGTATGCAAGCATACTCTTGTAAAATTATCTACTTTGAAATTGTTATGCAAGCATACTATTAAAAGATTTTTCTAAGTACGCTTAGGATTATTCTTTGAATAAAAGAAAAGCAATGCTTTTTGCAATATTGTTGCATTTAGATTACTTTTGCATCCTTGTTGCATTTGAGAATCAAGTAGAAGAATGAAGAAATTTATAGAAAGGCACTCACATCTTTTTCATAGAGTAGGTTTAAGCTTGTCTTTTTTGTGTGCTATACACTGTTTAGCCATGCCTTTTATTATGGTAGCTCTGCCTTTTTTAGGAGCAAGTTTCTTTACTGACGAGGTAGAGTTTATGATGATTGGCGTCAGTTTGGTTATTGGTTTTTTCGTCCTTTTAAAGGATTATCGTCATCATGATAATATTTTGCCTTTGGGTCTTTTGGGAGCTTCTTTCTGTTTGGTCCTTCTTCATGTGTTTATACACAATCACTTTATAGTTTCTTTAAGCTCTATTTCTATGGCAGTGGCCTATTTCTATAACTGGAAACTTCATAAGAATGTGTGTTCGCATTCTTAGTATGGAAATTCTAAGGGGTTTGGATATTTGAATTCGTAGTTCAACAAGTTTTTAAGTTTTTCTCCATTAATTATTTTAAAAGGAATCGGCTGTTCAGGCTTCATAAATTCCGGTTTTATAAACTCCGTTCTTTCTGCACAGTTTTCTAAAACTTCCTTTCTGCTTGGGTGCATGGGTGCTGTAACGTTAATAGTTTGACCGAAAAGCTCCGCTTCTATTACTGCTTCAATTACGCCTATTACATCATCTCTAAAAATATAATTTACTGGTGTATTTCCATTCGTAAGGTTTTTTTTGCCAGAGAAGTATTTACAAGGAATTCGGCCATAACCCATAAGCCCGCTCAGTCTTAAAACGGTCAATCTTTCCCGAAGGCTTTCCATCAGCATTTTTTCAGCTTTAAAAAGTGCATTAGATTCCTCAGCTTCCGTTTCGCTCATTGACCTGTTCTGGGTAGGGTAAACAGAAGTACTGCTTGTGTAAATGACTTTGATGTTTTTACGCTCTTTAAGTATTGAGGCAAGTTTGGTTATTTGTCGTAGAAAGTTTTCTTCCCCATTCTTTTTAAGTCTAGGCGGAAAACAAATTACAAGGTATTTTGATTTGAAAAACGCTGCGTGTGAAATACCATTTTCTAAATCAATGATAAATGGCTTTACGCCCTGCTCTTCTAGCGTTTTAATTTTGTCTTTAGAGGTGGTGCTGCCTGAAACATTCCACTTTTTTAGGACAAAACTTTTAGCGAGTGGTAGTCCTAGCCAACCACAACCTAAAATTGAGATAGAAATTTCGTTTAAACTGTTTTCTTGAATATTTTGCATAAGATAAAACCGACCGCATTTTATTTAATTAACAAAGTAAAGATGAAAAAATTAATGTTGGTGTTTTATTTAATTCTTGGTCAAGTTACGGCACAGGAAAACTTCGCTTTAGTGATTCATGGTGGGGCGGGTACTATTACTAGAGAAAACCTGAGCCCAGAAATGGAGAAAGCCTATCAAGAAAAGCTAGACGAGGCTCTGCGGGCTGGTTATAAAGAACTAGCTGAGGGGAAGCCAGCTATGGATGCGGTAGTAAAAGCCATTCAGGTTATGGAGAAGTCTGCCTTGTTTAATTCAGGGATTGGTGCTGTGTTTACGCATGAAGGAAGAAATGAACTAGATGCTTCTATTATGGATGGTAAAACACTCAGTGCTGGTGCTGTGGCAGGAGTAAGTCATATCAAAAGTCCGATAGAAGCTGCTAGGGCGGTAATGGAAAAGTCAGAACATGTTTTATTGGCAGGCAAAGGAGCAGAGGAATTTGCAAAATTGAAGGGACTTGACATGGTTGATAGTAGCTATTTTTATACAGATAGAAGGTGGAAGTCTTTGCAAAGGGCTATTAAAAGAGACTCTATAGAGCTAGATCATTCAGAGGAAGAACATAAGAAGTCATCTATGAATTACAGTGTGCCAGAAGATTATAAATTTGGAACGGTGGGCTGTGTGGCTTTAGATATGGATGGTAATTTGGCCGCGGGTACTTCTACAGGGGGAATGACAAATAAAAGATGGAATAGAGTGGGAGACAGCCCGATTATAGGAGCTGGCACTTATGCCAATAATGCAACTTGTGCCGTTTCGGCTACTGGTCATGGGGAATATTTTATAAGGTCTGTAGTGGCTTACGACATTTCTGCTTTGATGGATTATAAAAGCCTTTCATTGGTAGATGCGGCTGAAGAGGTTGTTCTGAATAAGCTTGTAAAGCTTGGTGGCTCTGGAGGAGTTATTGCTATTGATAAGGAAGGAAACGTGGCAATGCCATTTAATACCAAAGGAATGTACCGTGGATATATGAAATCAAATGGTGAAAAATTGATATCAATCTATAAAGAAGTAGACTGAGAAGAATAAAGCCAATGGTATTTGTTAATTTTGCGGCTGATTTGTAGGGTAAATTCTACTTTTCACACTTCATTTATCATAATCTTTGGAAATTAGCTTTTAAAATGGTCGATACTCATCGAAAAAAACCTTTTGTTATAGGAATTACTGGGGGAAGTGCCTCAGGTAAAACTTTTTTCTTAAAGAGCCTATTAAAAGAATTTTCTGAAGAGGAGGTTTGTCTTATTTCTCAAGATAATTACTATAAAGAGAATAAGCATATTCCTAGAGATGGGAATGATATCGAGAACTACGACCTGCCTGAGTGTATTGATTTCGAGTCTTACGCAAGCCACATTAAGAGCTTAATAGAAGGTGAAACTGTAAATCACCTTGAATATACTTTTAACAATCCGGACAAGGTTCCTGAAATGTTGGTGCATAAACCTGCTCCAATAATAGTGGTGGAAGGACTTTTTGTGTTTTATGAAAAGAGCCTTTCGGACTTGTTGGATATCAAAGTTTTTATTGATGCGAGAGAAAAGATAAAAATCAAACGCAGAATAAAAAGGGACAATGAGGTACGCGGCTATGATATGGATGACGTACTTTATAGGTGGGAAAATCATGTCACACCTACGTACAAGAAATTTATAAAACCTACCAAAAAGTCTGCTGATGTGGTGATAAACAACAATGACCACTTTGATAATGGACTTTGGATGCTTACCACCTTTGTTAGGTCAATATTGAATCAAAGTAAAAGTTAGTTTGAAGAAGGGATAAACTGAGCCGAAAGGTCTGGCTGCTCCATGTCTTTGTCTAGTGGAAACATTGGTCTTTTGATTCTTTTATAATCTAATCGTTCTAGGTCTTGATTAACGCCACCAGGTGTTAAGGCCATAATCCAGTCTGCTCTTATGTCGTAAAGTTCTGGTACCAGATAGCCTATTTTTACTACTACTATATCCGTTTCTGTAGGTTTAAGGCTTAGGTCTGTAAAATCTTTGATGTAGTGATATGGTTTTCTTTTTTCTGTAACTATCACATGCACAGAACCTACTTTTACTACAACTTCTACACCAGCATTAACATCCCCTTCTTTAATAGATTCTATAGTTCCTTTTAATTTGATTGGTGGAGCGTATCTATTATCTACCGCAGCACCTACTGAAGCTTCTATTTCTGCTCCAACACCAGCTTTGAGAGCAACTTTAGTTAGTTCTGGACCTGGAATAGAGGCATAAATTAAACTTGGGCCATCTGTTTTTTTGAACTCTGGCCTGTCCAAAATTTCTTTCAAAGTCCAAGTTACGTCACCTGCACCGCCAGCAGTTGGGTTGTCGCCAGAGTCACTAATTAAAAATGGATGCTTGTTGCTTTCGATAGCTGCATCAAGGCTTTCAGAAAGAGAACCCACGGACGAAACAAAGTCAAATTCATTTCTAGCATCCCAAAATTTTTGAGCTAGTTTTTCAGCTGCTTGGCTCACTTTTTCCTTGTCGTCACCTGTAACCATCACCACAGCATGATTTCTAGGCTCGTCTGCCCAAGCATATCCAACCCAAATGGCAGCGTCTATAATACCTTCTTGTTTTGTTATTGGGTCTACTTCTGCATAAATTGATTTAGCAGGCTCTACTCTAGTGCTTGTTTTTTCTCCTGGAAGCAAAATTGGAACAGGAATCCACGCTTTAAATTTAGGTTTTCCTTTTCCGCTCTTAATTCTGTCTAATAAGTTGGTAACGGCTCTTCTCTTTGTTTCCATGGCGTCTTCATGAGGTGCCATTCTGTAACAGGTTATTAAATCTGTGTTTTCTGCTAACCTTGGAGATACATTGCCATGTAAATCCATGGAGGTAGAAATAATGGGTTCTTTGCCGATAACTTCTCTTATTCTAATAATGAAATCTCCTTCTGGGTCGTCAAGACCAACAACACTCATGGCTCCGTGAATATCAAAAAAAATGCCGTCATAAGGCATTCCTTTTTTTAGTCTTTCTAATGTTTTGTTTACCAAAGATTCATAAGCCTTTTTACTCACTGCTCCACCAGGGATAGATTTACCAATAACTGTTGGGAACCAATTTGCGGCACTTCTTAGTAAAGAATCCTCTGCGAAGAAAGGGTATCTTGTGAAAACTTCATCGCCGTATTTGGCGTGAAAGGCTTCTTCCTCTGAGATAGCTGGAGAAAAAGTACTTGATTCAATAGCTAGACCTGCAATGGCAATTTTTGGAAGCTCTTCGGTGTTTTTCTGTAAGTCAGTATTACAAGAAATGAGTATCAGTAGGAGTAAAGGAATGGATAGGAGTTTCATGAAAGGCTAATTCGAAAATGATAATTATTATTTAAAATTACGGATTTCTTTAAACCACGTTCTGCATTTCTAAAATATCTCATTAAAGTCTTAGAGGGTTTACAGGAAACCTTAGAAAATCAAAAAGCCCTGACTCTTTCGAATCAGGGCTTTTAAGCAAAATGAAGTATATTTTATTATACGGCACTTAAACGAACAGTGTTCGTTCTATTGTCTGCTAATAAAGGAACACTTAATGTATTGATGAATTTGTCTCCTTTTTCTAATTTTCCTTCTTCTACTAAGAAATTCATGGCTGCATCCACTAAGTTGTCCTCGTGGTTGTTTGGCATTCTTTCAGAAGAGAAAACTTCTACACCAGAGTAAAGGCTTAACTGAGTAAGCAATTTCTGATTTGAAGTGAAAATGAAAATATGAGCTTTAGGACGGTGATGAGAAAGTCTTACTGCGGTATAACCAGAAGTGGTATACCCAATGATAGCTTTAACGTCAAGGTCTCTTGCAAGCCTACATCCCATCATGATAACGTTGTCGTTATCTTTATCTTCAGAGACATAATCAGCGGCAGTAACTCTTGTATGATATTTGAAGTAAAGGTCTTCTTTTTGAGCGTTAAGTTCTACTTGCTGAATTGTTTTTGTCATGGTCTCTACAGCCAGTAAAGGGTATTTACCAGCAGCAGACTCGCCACTAAGCATAACAGCGTCAGCACCATCCCAAACAGCATTGGCTACATCACCAATCTCCGCTCTAGTAGCACGAGGGTTGTCTACCATACTTTCTAGCATTTGCGTAGCTACAATAACTGGCTTAGCCGCTAGGTTACATTTTCTTACAAGTTCTTTCTGGATAATTGGAACTTCTTCACCTGGCATCTCAACACCCAAATCACCACGGGCTACCATGATAGCATCAACTGCCTCAATGATAGAATCCATGTTTTCGATAGCTTCTGGCTTCTCAATTTTGGCAATAACCTTAGCTGTGCTTCCTTTGCTTTTGATGTATTCTTTTATCTCAATGATTTCTTTTGCGGTTCTAACAAAAGAAAGAGCAATCCAATCAACATCATGTTTAAGGCCAAACTCTAAATCTTTCCAATCTTTTTCTGTAACAGAAGGTTGAGAGATGTCTGTGTTAGGAAGATTTACACCTTTCTTTTGCTTTAACAAACCGCCGTAAACTACTTCTGTAATTACTTCTTGCTTGTCTTTATCTATCGCAGTTACTTTTACTTCAAGTTTACCGTCATCCATAAGGATACGCTCTCCCACTTTCACATCTTGGTACATGCCTTTATAAGGAGTGCTTACTCTTTCAGCGTTTCCAACGACTGTGTCATTAGTGAAGATAAACTTGTTTCCTTCGATAAGCTCCACTCCAGCGTTTCCGCCTTCCATTTCACCAACTCTGATTTTAGGGCCTTGTAAATCTTGAAGGATGGCACACTTTAAATTGTGCTCTTTATTGTTCTTTCTAATTCTTTCTAATCTAGTTAAATGCTCCGGGTGGTCTCCGTGAGAGAAGTTTAATCTAAATACATTTACTCCGGCGTTTGCCAGTTTAAGCAACATTTCTTCACTTTCTGAGGCTGGGCCTACGGTTGCTACAATTTTGGTTTTTTTGTACATAAACTGTTATGTTATTGTCTTTGGCGTAAATTTCGACGTAAAAATAGGAATATTAAGGGATAAGGCTAGAATAAAATTTCAGTATCTCAGCCCTGTTTTGGCATATTATTCCTATTTGCCTTAAGATGAGCCGTAAAATTATAAATGACCTTCCGTATCTCCTATTTTTGTTCTGTTCTATTAAAAGAAAACAGTAAGGAAGGATAATAAAAAATGAGCAAACAGATTTATATTTTTGATACCACATTGCGTGATGGAGAGCAAGTTCCGGGATGTCAATTAAACATTGACGAAAAGGTGATGATTGCTAAAAAGCTCGACGAGTTAGGTGTGGATATCATTGAAGCGGGCTTTCCTGTTTCAAGCCCAGGAGACTTCAAGGCGGTACAAGCCGTATCAAAAGTTGTAGAAAATGCCACTGTTTGCGGATTAACAAGAGCTGTAAAAAATGATATAGAGGTGGCTGCTGAGGCTCTAAAGCATGCAAAAAGACCAAGAATTCATACAGGAATAGGCTCATCGGATATTCACATAAAACATAAGTTTAATAGCAATCGGGATGAAATTCTAGAAAGAGGCGTAGAGGCAGTAAAATATGCCAAGTCTTTTGTGGATGATGTTGAATTTTATGCGGAGGATGCAGGAAGAGCAGATTTGGAGTTTTTAGCTCGCCTAACGGAGGCTGTAATAAAGGCTGGAGCTACGGTGGTAAATTTGCCTGATACTACAGGGTATCTTTTGCCAACTGTGATGCATGAAAGAATAAGTTATTTAATGAATAATGTTCCTAATGTAGATAAGGCTATTTTGTCAATGCATTGTCATAATGACTTAGGGATGGCTACCGCAAATACCATAGCAGGTGTTCAGGCAGGAGCTAGGCAAGTTGAAGTAACTGTAAATGGTATTGGAGAACGAGCTGGAAATACTTCCTTAGAAGAAGTAGCCATGACGTTAAAAGTGCATAAGGAATTAGACTGTTATACCAATATAAAGAGTGAGATGCTTTACCCGCTAAGTAAATTGGTAGAGGACACCATGCGTATGCCAGTGCAGTCTAATAAGGCCATTGTTGGTCGTAATGCATTTGCTCATTCTTCAGGGATTCATCAAGACGGTTTTTTGAAAAATGCAGAAAACTATGAGATAATGACACCACAATCTGTAGGTGTAGATAAGTCTGATATAGTGTTAACAGCGAGAAGTGGAAGGCATGCATTGAGGCACAGATTAGCAATTCTAGGGTTTAATATCGCGAAAACAGAAGCGGATGGAATTTATAATGAATTCCTTGACCTTGCTGATAGAATTAAGGAGGTAAATGATAAAGACCTTGTCAATTTAATGAAAGAGCTTGTGGTAGAGGTTTAAGTGTTTGGTATAGATTTTAATGAAGACCTTCCAGCTATGGGAGGTCTTTTTTTTGAGCATATAATAGTGTTGTTTATGTTCGAAGTATTTCAAATTAATGTTTTAGCCCAGCCGTATCAGAAAGAAATTTACTGGCTTATTTTTTAAGGTAAAAAATGAGCTTGATTAAGGGCGGATAATTGATATTATGAGCTCGATACGTCCTTCTGTTTTCTTGTTAAAATACCACTTAAGATTTGTAATTCGTATAGGTATTAAGGTGTTCTTTAATTAATACAGTGTTGTGATTTGAGTAGTTTTTAGTCTATGGAAAGAGCCTTTTGGTGTACAGGAGAAGGCTTAATTACTACTGTTTCTATGCTGATATGATAGAAGATTTTCATTTCTTGAGACTTATGGGTTTTGTTGATTAATATACTTATAATAAAAGGTTTAGTTGTTAAATTTCTGGTGAAAATGCTATTGTATGAAACCATTTTTGAGTATTCATAGAGAAAGAGAATGTTTCTTTTTCAAACTAAGGGAGGATGTTCACTCTATTTAATGGTATAGTTTTTGTGAACAAGCATATTGGCTGTAAAAACTAGCATATTTTATATACGAAAACTGATTTTATAGGGAGCAATTGAAATTCAAGAACCATTTGAGCTTCAGGTTTTGTAAAATTTACTGGTTTTAGAGTAAACTAGAAAGCAAAAAAAACTTCATATCTAACTGCTTTCCAGTAAGAAAATATAACTAAGGTGTCATTTCTTTTGAAAGGAGTGCATATAAAAAACTGGATGAGAAACATTTACCATAAAGGCTTGAAAAAGAGTGGTCTTGTGAAACGAAGTTTCATTGGCTTCCTAGTTTTCTTTTTAACCACATTTTACGTTTTAAACCTATCTGCACAGATAGTAAGTGGGTCTGTGAGTGAAGATTCACTAAGGAACTCCTCGGCGGTGTCTATTTCGTATGCTAATATGGGGGGCACTAATCAATTAATGCTAGTAGGAGTTTCTGGAGAATCTAGTAGCGAAACTATTAGTTCTGTACTTTTTAATGGAGCGGCTTTTACCAAGTTAGGTTCATATACGCATGCTAATAGTGGGAGAGTAGAGTTATGGTATTTGTTAAACCCAAGTATTGGAACTTTTGATGTTGATGTAGTTTCATCGGGTTCAGACAACGCTGCAATTGGTGTAAGTACTTTTGTTGGTGTTGATCAATCTACCCCTTTTAGCAATTTGAACTTTGCCGAAGGGAACTCTAATACCGCTACTACTTCGATAGTTTCTTCAAGTAATGATTTAGTTTTTAGTCTTATAAATTTTGTTAATAACGATCTTAGTTTAACACTTGGGAGCGGTCAAACGCCTTTGTGGAACTTTGGTGTTAATTCAACCGTTGCCGGAGCTGCAAGTACTAAAGCAGGTGCAACATCTGTTTCAGTTTCTGGAACAAGCAGTCAAATAAGTGATTGGGTAATTGGTGCGGTTTCTATAAATCAAAATTGTGCAAGCCCTTTAGGCTCACCTACTTTTACTTTTGGCACAAGTTCAAAACGTTGTCAAGGGGCTAATAGTGTTACATACTCCGCTTCGGCAGCTAATGCCACTACGGTTACTTATTATTTAGATCCTGCAAGTTTAGCTGGAGCTAATACGATTGATTCAACAACCGGTACTGTAACTTATGATGCTGCTTGGGTAGGTTCTTCTGTTATTACAGTAAAGGTGACTGGCTGTGGAGGTCCTTTAACCACTACGCATACTGCCACTACACAAGGTATATTAGAAGCACCTATTTTTGATCTTGGTAATTTCTCGCAAAGATGTCAAGGGTCAGGAAGTCAAACGTATAATGCTACGGCAGCTAATGATACATTACTTTATTATCAATTAGATGCTACAAGTTTAGCTGCGGGAAATTCCATTGATACTATTTCTGGAGAGGTGACCTTTGATGCTGCATGGTATGGCAACTCTACGATCACGGTTACTGCAGAAGGCTGTGGAGGACCTTTACAAGCCAATCATATTATTTCAATAGAACAAACGGTAGATACGCCTGTTTTTACAGACGGTTCTAACTCTAAAAGATGCCAAGCTGCAGAAACTGTCACCTACACTGCTACAGCGAATAATGCAGATTCGATAAAATATTACTTAGATGCCTCAAGTATTTCTGGTGGAAACACCATTAATAGCACTACAGGAGCTGTTACCTACGCCGTAGGTTGGTTTGGCACAACAGCAATTACAGTAGAAGCTTTTGGTTGCGGTGGTCCTTTAACGGCCACACATACCGTAATTATTGAGGCGTCTGTAGAAACACCCGTATTTGATGATGGCAGCGTTTCGCAAAGATGCCAAGGAGCGGCCAGCCAAACATATAATGTTACAGCAGCAAATGATACTTTGCTATATTATCAATTAGACGCTACAAGTTTAGCTGCAGGGAACACGATAGATACCACTACCGGGGAAGTTACTTTTGACCCAGCCTGGTTTGGGACTTCTACTGTAACAGCAACTGCCGAGGGGTGTGGCGGACCGAAACAAGCCACACATACCATTACAGTTAATCAAACAATGCTTGCACCCGTTTTTGATAGCGGTTCTAGCTCTAATAGATGTCAGGGTGCTGAAGTTGTAACTTATTCGGCTACGGCTACTAATTCTGATTCGATAAAATATTACTTAGATGCCTCAAGTATTTCTGGTGGAAACACCATTAATAGCACTACAGGAGCTGTTACCTACGCCGTAGGTTGGTTTGGCACAACAGCAATTACAGTAGAAGCTTTTGGTTGCGGTGGTCCTTTAACGGCCACACATACCGTAATTATTGAGGCGTCTGTAGAAACACCCGTATTTGATGATGGCAGCGTTTCGCAAAGATGCCAAGGAGCGGCCAGCCAAACATATAATGTTACAGCAGCAAATGATACTTTGCTATATTATCAATTAGACGCTACAAGTTTAGCTGCAGGGAACACGATAGATACCACTACCGGGGAAGTTACTTTTGACCCAGCCTGGTTTGGGACTTCTACTGTAACAGCAACTGCCGAGGGGTGTGGCGGACCGAAACAAGCCACACATACCATTACAGTTAATCAAACAATGCTTGCACCCGTTTTTGATAGCGGTTCTAGCTCTAATAGATGTCAGGGTGCTGAAGTTGTAACTTATTCGGCTACGGCCATTAATTCTGACTCCATTAAGTATTACTTAGATGCCTCAAGTATTTCTGGTGGAAACACCATAGATAGTACCATTGGAGCTGTTAGCTATGCGGCAGGTTGGTTTGGCACAACGGTAATTACCGCAGAAGCTTTTGGTTGCGAAGGCCCTTTAATTGCTACACATTCTGTAACCATACAAGCATCTGTGACTACACCCGTTTTTGATGCTGGAAGCATTTCTGTGAGGTGTGAAGGTTCCGAAACAATAATCTATTCGGCTAATGTGGCAAATGATTCATTGACGTATTATTCTTTAGATGCTACAAGCTTGGCAGCAGGAAATGTAATTGATACTAGCACTGGTGAGGTAACTTTTTTGGCGGCCTACACAGGAACCTCAGTTATAACAGTAACTGCGGAAGGCTGTGATGGACCCAAAACAGCAACGCATACAATTACAACAAATCAAACTGTAGGAACACCAGTCTTTTCCGCTGGTCTAACTTCTACCAGATGTCAAGGGAGTGGTAGTGTTACATACACTGCAACGGCAAGTAATTCTACTAACATTTTATATTCATTGGATGGGCCTAGTCTTTCTGCGGGGAACACTATAAACAGCTCTACAGGAACTGTTAATTATACTGCTGCTTGGACTGGAATATCCACTATTACCGCTACTGCTTCTGGCTGTAATGGGCCTACAAGTTCATCACATGAAGTCACTATTACAGCATCTGTGACTACACCTGTTTTTGATTCTGGTACCTCTTCTACAAGGTGTTCAGCTTCTGAAACAACCCTTTATTCCGCAACAGCTTCTAATGCAACAGACATTTCGTATACATTAGATGCAACCAGTACAAGTACTGGGAACTCAATAAACAGTTCAACGGGGCAAGTGACATTTGTTGCAGGATATGCAGGAAACTCGGTAATCACCGCCACGGCCGCGGGCTGTAATGGACCCAAAAGTGCTACACATACAGTTACAACGGTAGCTTCTGTGCAAGCCCCTGTTTTTGACATAGGTGCTACTTCTAGTAGATGTCAGGGCAATGGCAATGTCACTTATTCTGCGACTGCTGCAAATTCCACAAACATTACTTACTCCTTAGATAATACCAGTCTTTTGGCGGGTAATACTATAAATTCATCTACAGGCAGAGTTAATTATACTCCATCTTGGAGCGGAGATGCTATTATTACAGCTACCGCAGATGGCTGTAATGGACCAGTATCTTCTACGCATACAGCCTCTACTTCTCCGCCTATTACCACGCCAATATTTTTGTTAGGAAGTTCATCCACAAGATGTCAAGGAGCAGGGACTATTACTTATACTGCTACCTCAACCAATGCTACAGGTATCACTTATTCTTTAAATTTTATAAGCATACTTGCAGGAAATACCATTGATGTTAATACAGGCGAAGTTACATATGTGGCTGGCTGGTCAGGAACTACCACCATAACAGCAAGGGCAACAGGCTGTGATGGACCAAAATCTGCAAATCATTCCGTAACGGTCGGTCCAACTGTGGCTACACCTATCTTCAATTTGGGGTCATCATCAAATAGATGCCAAGGTTCTGAAACCGTAAGTTATTCGGCAACTGCTTCAAATTCCACTGGAATGAGCTATACCTTAGATGCTACTAGTTCAAGTGCTGGAAACATTATTAACGTTTCCACAGGGGAGGTTACATTTACTTCCGTTTGGAATGGAGTATCAACAATTACAGCCACGGCAACGGGTTGTAATGGACCAAAATCTGCTGCACATACTGTAACAACTATCCCACCTGTAGAAACACCAATTTTTGCTGATGGAGCAAGTTCAACTCGCTGTCAAGGCACTGCAAGCATTAGCTATACAGCAACAGCTGAAAATGCTTCAAGTATATCATATAGTTTAGATGCAACAAGTTTATCTGCTGGAAATAGCATTAACTCTAGTACGGGGGTAGTTAGCTATGATGCAGGATGGTTTGGTACCACCACCATAACAGTAACAGCTCAGGGCTGTTCAGGTCCATTATCTGCTACACATGTGGTAACAGTGGTACCTTCTGTTACTACGCCAGTATTTTCTTTTGGTGCTAGCAGCTCAAGATGTGAGGCGGACGGAACGGTGACTTACACCGCCACAGCTTCAAATTATGATGATTTGTCCTACAGTCTAGATGCCACTAGTTCAGCTGCTGGAAATACCATTAATTCTCTAACAGGAGAAGTTACCTATTTGGCAGCTTGGAGTGGGGAGTCAACCATTACGGCAACTGCAACAGGATGTAGCGGCCCTAAAACGGCCACTCATACGGCTACAACTAACAAAACTGTGGAAACGCCAATTTTTGCTTTGGGGACTAATTCCATTAGATGCCAAGGAGCAAATAGCTTGACCTATTCTGCCACAGCAAATCATTCGACTTCAGTAGTTTACAGTTTAGATAATGCTAGCTTAACCGCGGGGAATTCAATTAATGCTACCACTGGTAGAGTAACTTATGTGGCTAACTGGATTGGAAATAGCGTTGTAACTGCTGCCGCCTCTGGCTGCTATGGCCCTACCACAGCTACACATACTAGTTCAAGTACGCCTTCTGTGACAACTCCAGTTTTTGGTGTGGGCTCTTCGTCTACAAGATGCCAAGGAGTAGGAACTGTAATATATTCGGCAACTGCGAGCAATGCCACTTCATTGACATATTCATTGGATGGTTTAAGCAAGGTTGCAGGAAACACCATTAATACAGCAACTGGCCAGGTAAATTACGTGGCCGGCTGGAGCGGAACTTCCACCATTGTTGTAGTAGCGGAAGGCTGTAATGGTCCAAAATCTTCAAGCCATACCGTTACGGTAACACCAACCGTAGGAGAGCCAGTTTTTGCTTTTGGCAATTCTTCCGCAAGATGTCAGAGTGCTGGAAGCGTTATTTATACAGCAAGTTCTACAAATTCAACTGGTATGACTTATGATTTGGATGCTACGAGTAAGGCATTCGGAAATTCAATAAATGTTAATACCGGAGAGGTGACTTTCTTGGGAAGTTGGATTGGCCAATCTGTGGTAACAGCTACAGCGACAGGTTGTAATGGACCACGTTCAAAAGATCATGCTATCAATACTATTTATATACAGGCCAATGATGATAATGGCTCTGGAGTACAAGGTTCTCCAGTAATAGTTGCAGTGCTGGATAATGATCTAGGGGATGCAGATTCTAGTAAGGTTAGCATTGTGGTTCAGCCAAGTAATGGATTTATTCAGATTGGTTCAAATGGTGAAATAACATATTTACCGAATGGTAACTATTATGGTACGGATGCATTTACCTATAGTGTCTGTTCTTCTGGCTCTTCGTTATGTTGTTCTGAAGCTACTGTAACAATAACTATAGAAGAAGGCATAAACGACCCTTGTTCTGAAGCAACTCAGAGTAAATTGTTTTATTTACCCTTTCCGGAAAACACTAATGAATTAAGAGAAGCACTTTGGAGTGCAGGAAGTGTTAGTTATTTAACTAATAGAGCGAGAACTGTTGTTAGTATTAAGGTTCCTTATCCAGGAAATATTATAACCTATGACCATTGGGAAGATGGTTATGAAAGTGACATTGCTATTCCGGGACAAAGCACAACGGAGGTTTGGGGGGATGGAAATATTAATAATGGCTGGGCACCAGGTTATCCAGATGATATTATTCCTGCAGGGGGATATATTCTTATTGATAATCAGTTTGATTATAATCCAAGAAACCCTAGTGAAATTTTCTATGACGGAAAGGATAAAATATTAAGCTCTAGTGATATAGCCATTTCGAAAATTTCAGGAGATGCTGGTGAAGGTGCGGGTAGTAATAATTTTGATGTCCAAAATTTAAAGACCAACGTGGTTGACATTACCCGTTTTGGTAAGTTTTTCGTAGTGCCTTTTGGGGAAGATAATATCTTAGGCGGCACCGTAGCATTTAAATACACTGGTATATTTGCCCGTGCAGCAGAAGATAATACTGTTATAAGTTTAGATTATAACGCTGATGGCAATGTAGATATAAATTCTCCTGTTTTAAATGAGGGTGAAGTGTGGTTTTACGACGGAACGGCCTCCACTCCAGGTGTAAATACTGATGTCAATCAAGCTAATGACATAAAATCAGGAGCTATTTTAACATCCAGTAAAGATTTTGGAGTTGATGTTGTTTTTGGTGATATTTCATCTTACGGAACAAGGAATATTGCCTTATTACCTGGTAACTTTTACGGAGATGTCTATTATTCTCCAGCCCATACTACTTTACCTGCAGCACCTGTTTATGCATTCTTTACTAATAATCTAGCTTCATCTATTATCATTGATTGGACTGCAGGTACAGGGGCTGCGGGTAGCTTCACAATTCCAGCGAAAGGAGAAAACTTTTTAAGTTTAAGCGAAGCCTCAGGTTATAAGTTTAAAAGTAGAAATGGAGATGCATTTACAGCGGTAGCTGTATTTGATTCAGACAATGACGGCTCGGCATATGACTGGTCATTCAATATGATACCAGAAACTAGATTATCTTCTTTTGCGAGTATTGCTTGGGCACCTGGAAGTAGTGACTTTTCTGGGAACTATAATCCGGTATGGGTTACACCTACGGCTGCTACTACTTTATATGTTAAATATGATGGAAATTTAACATCTAAAACGGCCTCTATAAGTCCATGTGGTATGCCATATGATATAGCTGTTCCTGTGGCGGCTTTACAATCTTATAAAATTCTAGACCCAGATAGAGATCAATCGGGACTTGCCGTTTTTACTTGTGATGGTACTAAGATAGCAGCTGTTTGGGGACAAAATCCAAATGGGGCACCTACAGGAACTCCAGGTATGGATGTAGGTTATGTGATGGAACCAAGATGTCTTCAGCAATTAATTGTTGCTAATGATGATCAAAAAGACACGGAACCAGACACTCCAGTAATAATAGATATTCAAAATAATGACTATGGATTTTTGTGTACACCGAACCCAAACTCTATTGTTACTTTAGGTTTGAAGCCACCATCAAATGGTACTATTGTTATAAATTCGAATGGCAGTATTACCTATACGCCAAACCCAGGCTTTCAAGGATTAGATGAGTTTGAATATAGAATTTGTTCTATTGAATACCCAGGTATTTGTGATGTAGCATTGGTTAAAATTCGAATTTCAGATTGTTTAGCAAAACCAACGGAGAACTTAATAAAGGGGAAAGTATTTCTGGAGAATTTGCCAGACGACGGAGCTTACACCAATGAAGCGGGAGTTTCTGGAATTAAAGTGGATCTTTATGTAGATGCAAACTGTAATGGTGCAATAGATGGTGGTGAGGGTATAACAGAGTCTACCTATACAGACTTAAATGGTATCTATACCTTCAGTACTAAAAATGGGAATAATGCTAAGGATGATTTTGACTCTACCGCAAGTTTCACTGGTAATGACGGTGGAATTAGCTGGAGTAGCTCATGGAGTGAGGTTAATGATAATAGTAACTTTACTTCTGGAGATGTTAGGATAATAAAAGACGTATCAAGTGGTGGATTAGGAAATGCAGTAAGACTTTCTGGTGCTAACAAAGGAATTAATAGGTCGCTAGCATTCACTGATGCTTTAGGTGCCCAATTAAAGTTTTCATACAGAAGACAAAGTTTAAATAGACAAAGCGAAACCGTAGTGGTTAGCCTAAATGGTTCTACTATTTTTACTATGAATGATGGTGGTGCGGTAGGTACAGACCTTAACTACCATAATGTAACTATTCCACTGTCTTCTTATAATGCTAATGGATTAAATACTCTACAGTTTATCACAAACGGTTCTACAGCTGTTGATGACTTTTTCTGGATTGATAACGTAGAGCTGACCTATTGGAAAAATCCACCAATTTGCTACCTGACTAAAATTGATGGTTCTAATTTCAATGGAGCATATTCGCTGTCATCATTACTTACTCAATCTACAAGCTTCAACGTTTTAGGAGTTTGTGATAAAGATAATAACCTTGGGATATTAGCCAATTTGGTAGCGTCTAATGACAGTAAGAATACTGGGGTAGATATACCAGTGGTTATTAGTGTATTAAATAATGATATTATTGGTAAGCCTAAGGCAAATACTGTCTCTACTTCTGGAGGAGGCCTACTTCAACCTAGTAATGGTACCAGCCAAGCAAATTCTAATGGCACAGTTACTTATACCCCAAATCCCGGTTACATAGGAACAGACACTTTTGAATATCAAGTATGTAGCTCAGAAGATCCAGGTGTTTGTGATGTGGCTTTAGTTACGGTAAATATAGCATGTGCTTCCACACCATATAAAAATGAAATTAACGGAACTGTCTTTTTGGATAATGACAGTGATGGAATATTTAATAATAGTGATGCTGGATTTCCAAATGTTGGCGTAAGGCTTTACCAAGATAACAACAAAAACGGCATAATAGATATTGGCGAGCCTTTGATAGACTCTAAGAATTCTCAAACAAATGGTCTTTATCAATTTATCATTACCCCACCAAGTAATGCTTTAAACTATCTTGACCAATTTAATTCAAATACTACTCCAAATCAGAGCAATGGCTCTTCAAATTGGACCACTTCTTGGACAAAAATTGGTGATTCAGGGGATTTTAGTCAAAACAATATTACCATCACAAGTGCGAATGGTTTACGAATAAGGTCAAATTCTAATGTTAAAAGCGGAGCTTATCGTTCTGCAAATTTAGGCAACGCTCTAGCCGCTAGTCTTTCCATTAAGTATACAGAAGTAGGTCTTGATTTAGATGTTGACGATTATGTAGATTTACAAATTGCAACTTCTGCTTCACCTTCTAGCTGGCAATTGCTCAAAAGATATACAGGTGCAAATGGTAATGATACCGGAACTGATACTTTTGACATTTCAGCTTATATGTCTACTAACACCACCATCAGAATGATATCCTCGGGTTCGGCAAACATGAACAACGGCGATATAGTGTATTTTGATAATGTTAGTATAAACTATAACAACCCAATTCCAACAGATTATTTGGTAAGGTTAGCACAGCCCATCCCTACTGGCTATAGCTTGACCACGCCACTTCCTTCACCTACAGGTACTCACGCTGCCACTTTTTCACGTTCCGGTGGCGGAGATTGCCAAAATAACTTTGGTTTGTCAGTTGCGGATCTTGCCGTAATTAAGATAGTTGACAACCCTACGCCGTATGTAGGAGATGAAGTAACTTTTACAGTTATTGCAACAAATAATGGCCCAGGTGAAGCCACAGGGGTAGAGGTTACAGATCATCTACCTTCTGGATATGTTTTAACGGGAGCTACCCTAACTACGGGTACTTGGATAGATCCTACTTGGTTTATTGGCACTATGGCAAGTGGACAAACTGAAACCTTAACTTTCACAGTTGATGTTAAAGCTTCGGGTTCGTACGTCAATACAGCTATTATCGCAGCAAGTCAGCCAGATCCAGATCCTTCAGATAATGATTCTACGGCAGTTACTTATCCAATTCCAGTTGCAGATCTTGCTATTGATAAAACGATAGACAATCCAACCCCTCATGTAGGA
Source organism: uncultured Arcticibacterium sp. (assembly GCF_964021845.1). Taxonomy (NCBI): domain Bacteria; kingdom Pseudomonadati; phylum Bacteroidota; class Cytophagia; order Cytophagales; family Leadbetterellaceae; genus Arcticibacterium; species uncultured Arcticibacterium sp. Next base: position 29,567 of record NZ_CAXHZC010000012.1, read on the forward strand.
GATACTGTTACGTTTAAATTAGTGGCAAAAAATTTCGGACCAAGTCCTGGAACAGGTGTTGTAGTTTTAGATTCTATTCCTTCAGGATATACTTTTGTAAACGCAACTAGCACAGCAGGTTCTTATGCTTACCCTAATTGGAATATTGGAAATTTAGCTTTTGGAAATAGTGCTACGCTGAATATAGCATTGGTGGTTCTTGATTCAGGCGAATATGCTAACACGGGAAAAATTTCAGGAAATGAGTTTGACCCAGCCTTGGATAATAATACCTCTACCAGTTCGCCTTATATTCTTCGTCCTTCACTTACTATTGAGAAAACGCAAACCGGAGGTCAAAATCCAATAACTTCACCGGGTCTCTTAAATTATCAAATTGTAATTGCGAATACCGGAAATGAAGATTTAACCAATATTACATTGGTAGATACACTCACTAATGGAGGAGCAGGTACCATAAATTCAAAAGTGGAGAGTATTGTCAATAACAATATTCTGGAAATTGGAGAAACGTTCACATATCAAATTAGCTATAGTGTTTCTCAAGCAGATATAGACAGCGGTATTCTAGTAAATTATGGAATAGTTACTGCCACGGAATTGCCAGAGCCGAGCGTGGATAGCGTTTCTACGCCAATAAGTCAATCACCAAGCCTTACTATTTCTAAGACACAAACTGGTGGTCAAATTCCTGTAACTTCACCAAGTCAAATTGATTACACCATTGTTGTTACCAACACTGGTAATCAAAGCCTTACAAATATTGTGGTAAGCGATACGCTACCAGACGGAAGTCTGGGGACACTAAGTAGTGTTACCGAGAGTATGACTACCAATTCGATACTTGAAGTAGGAGAAACGTTTACCTATACTATTAATTATAATGTTTCGCAAGCCGAAATAGATTCAGGAAAGGCTTTAGTAAATAGAGCGGTAGTAACAACTAATGAATTGCCAATTCCAGAGTCTGATTCGGCCATTTCAAACATAAATCAAACACCAAGTTTAACTATTTCTAAAACACAAACGGGAGGTCAAAATCCATTGACAACCCCTAGTCAAGTAGATTATTCTATAGTGATTACAAACACTGGAAATGTTAATTTGACAAATGTTACAGTATTGGATACGCTGCCAAATGGTTTACCTGGAGCTCTTCCTTCACCTCAAGAAAGTATTTCTTACGACGGCATATTAGAAACGGGTGAAACCTTCACCTATGTAATAAGTTACAATGTTCTGCTAGTAGACATGGCCAGTGGTAACCCTATAGTCAATACCGCTTATGTTAGTACGAATGAAACTCCATTCTACCTATCTGACACTGCTTCCACACCAGTTAGTAGTGCAGATTTAGTACTTACCAAAACAGTTAACAATTCCACTCCAAATGTAGGAGAGGAGGTGACTTTTAGCATTCTGTTAAATAACACAGGGCCTGGTCCTGCCACAAACATCGAGCTAGAAGATTACCTACCGATAGGTTATAGCAGCATAGCCAATATCACAGGAGCAGGTATTTATCAAAACGACAGCATCGTATGGAGTATTGACACGCTACAAGCAGGAACTGACAGTACGCTAACATTCACAGCGATAGTAAACGCCCCAACAGGAGCAATCGACGAGTATAAGAATACAACGCAGGTCACCAAAGTAGACCAATACGACAGCGACTCTACACCAGACAATGATGATGGCGACCAAAGCGAAGATGATGAGGCCAATGCCACTATCAACCAACAAGAAGCGGACTTAAGCCTCACTAAAACAGTCAATACTACAACACCAAACGTCGGTGATGAAGTAACATTCACTATTCAAATAGCGAATGCAGGACCAGATGCGGCCACAAATGTTGAGCTAGAAGATTACCTACCGATAGGTTATAGCAGCATAGCCAATATCACAGGAG
>NZ_CAXHZC010000013.1:0-26637 GCF_964021845.1 uncultured Arcticibacterium sp.
GTCATAGTTGCTGTCGCGTTGGTTCCTAAACCATTTGACCATTGATAGGTTCCTGCACCTACTGCCGTTCTTGTCACTGAATTTTGAGTACAACTTAAACTATCAGTTCCTGTGATACTTATACTTGGAACTGTTACATCTTGCGTAACTACCGTCGTTGCGGTGGCGGTGCAGCCATTCGCTGATGTTACTGTAACTGTATAAGTGCCTGCCGCATTGATAGTCGCTATCGCCGTATTATCGCCATTTGACCATGAATAGGTTCCGCCGCCTGAGGCTGTTCTTGTTACACTTGTTACAGCACATGTTAGGTTCGCTGCACCTGTGATATTTGCTATTGGTAATGCATTAATAGTGACGCTTGTATTAGAACTGTTTGAACAACTTCCTCCTGTGGTATATGTTACTGAATAGCTACCTGCTGTACTTGCTGATACATCTATTGCTCCTGTAGCAGCATTGATACTTAATCCTGCTGTGCTGCTGAATGTACCCCCTGATACACCTGTAATTGTTGGTGTTGGGTCGGAAGCATCTGCACAATACGAGGCCGATGCATAATTAAAGCCAGCGTCGTCTAGTGCCCTTATGCTTACGCTTGCGGTTGAACTGTTTGAACAGCTTCCTCCTGTGGTGTACGTCACTGTATATGTGCCTGGCGTGCTTACTGATACGTCTATTGCTCCTGTTCCTGAACTAATGCTTAATCCTACTGTGCTGCTGAATGTACCCCCTGATACACCTGTAATTGTTGGTGTTGCGTCGGCTGCACTTACACAATACGAAGCACTGCCGTAACTAAAACTGGCATCATCTAGTGCCGTAATGCTTACACTTGCGGTTGAACTGTTTGAACAGGTTCCTCCTGTGGTGTACGTCACTGTATATGTGCCTACTGTACTTGCGGATACGTCTATTGCTCCTGTAGAAGCATTGATACTTAATCCTGCTGTGCTACTAAATGTTCCTCCTGATACGCCTGTAATAGTTGGTGTCGGGTCAGACGCACTTAAACAATACGAAGTACTGCTGTAATTGAAGCTGGCATTGTCTAATGCCGTAATGCTTACACTTGCGGTTGAACTGTTTGAACAGGTTCCGCCTGTGGTGTATGTTACGGTATATGTGCCTACTGTGCTTGCTGATACATCTATTGCTCCTGTAGAAGCATTGATACTTAATCCTGCTGTGCTACTAAATGTTCCTCCTGATACTCCTGTAATTGTTGGTGTCGGGTCAGCTGCACTTACACAATAAGAGGCACTGCCGTAACTGAAGCTGGCATTGTCTAATGCGTTTATTGTTATAGTGGCAGTTGAACTATTTGGGCAAGGGCCTGCAGTAGTATATGTAACAGTATAAGTTCCCAGAGTACTTGTAGAGACATTTATGGCTCCCGAGCTAGAATTGATTGACAAACCTGCTGTACTAGAGAAAGAACCGCCGGATAAACCAATAATTGTTGGGATTGTATCATTTAAACTTCCTTTACAAAAGCTATTTGACGAATAACTAAAACTAGCATTATCAAAGGCCTTATTGGAAACAGTACCACTGCCTGTAACCACAGGACACCCTTCTGAAGTTGTGACATTTACAGAATACGTACCAGGCGTAAGATCTGAAACTACCGCTGTTGTTCCTCCATTTGACCAAGCATAGTTCAATCCCTCCTCTGTTATCATTATTTCATCAAAGGCTACGCCATCTGTATTGATAGGGAAATTATCTGATTGTGTAAATCTTATTTGAGTATTATCAGAAAGTGATTGACCAGCATTAGTCAAAACTAAATCTAAATCTTCTTCATGGCTGGTCCATGCCCCATTGGTGGACAAAGCTCCCCAATCTGACAAAATAACCCAAGGCTGAGTAGAATCTCCTCTCACACTAATTACATCTACAAAATCTCTTTCGTCTCCAGCATCATACACCCAATAGGAAAACTTCAGATTGTCTTTGCCTATTTGTGCCGAAAGATCAACTGTTAATGTAAGATTATTTGTACCATTACCGTTTCCATTATCCATTGCTAAAGCATACTTACCGTTTGGAATCGGAAGGTTAATAGTGTTATCCTTAAAGATCACTAATCGTTCATTGGTAAACCCTGATTTTTTTTCATATTTCCATTGATGCGTTAAACCTGGTATTTGGGCTAAATCCATATCGTAAGTCTCAGGGAAAGGTTGTACAGTCTCAAAACCTTCATAAAAAATAGCTACACTGGCACTTCCATCTGCACTTGCCGGACAAGATGCATCTATAATATCAGGCGTAACTAGACCTGGTTCGTTACCGCTAATATCAAGCGTAACGGCTGTTGTAGCTGATGCTGTACATCCATTTGCACCTGTAACTGTCACTGTATAAATTCCTGCAGTATTGATACTAGCTTCTGCCGTGGCTGCTGAATACGAATCGGGACCTGACCAAGAATAAGTCGTTCCACCGGAGGCGGTTCTTAAAACACTAGTAATTGTACATGTTAGATTATCTGAATCCGCTATAACTATCACTGGTAAGGCATTAATTATTACAGAGCCCGTTGAGCTATTTGAACAAGTGCCTACCGTGGTATAAGTCACTGTATAAGTGCCTGCTGTACTTGCTGATACATCTATCTCACCTGTACTTGCATTTATACTTAATCCTGATGTGCTGCTGAATGTTCCACCTGATACGCCTGTAATAGTTGGTGTTGGATCGGACGCACTTAAACAATACGAGGAACTACCGTAATTGAAGCTGGCATCATCTAGTGCCGTAATACCTACACTTGCGGTTGAACTATTTGAACAGGTTCCTCCCGTGGTATATGTTACAATATATGTACCTACTGTGCTTGCTGATACATCTATCTCACCTGTACTTGCATTGATACTTAATCCTGATGTGCTGCTGAATGTTCCACCTGATACACCCGTAATTGTTGGTATTGGGTCGGCCGAACTTATGCAATACGAGGCACTGCCATAATTAAAACTCGCATTTTCTAAAGCGTTATAAACAACCTGATTTGTTGCCACTCTATTACTTTCAGCAGAACCATCAAAACAGACCGCATAATAAGTACTAGTAGTAGTAGGTTGGTAGCTAAATGGACTACCTGAACCTATGGAAGAGCCTCCAGAAACTGAGGTATACCATTTAACTGTATTTGTACCACAGTTCGCTGTGAGATCAATACTACCTCCTGCACAAACAGAGCTAAGGGATACATTTACTCCTGTAGGCATTGGCACTTCACAGTTCAGATTACCCTTGATGAACAAATTATACATATATCCTCCATTTGATGACGTAACTGGCTCTGAAACTGGCCAAGCATTTTCAAAGGGTAAAGAAAGAGACCTAGTATAATCATCAGGACCATAAGGACTGTAAGGAGGGAAAAACACTTGATTTGCATTTATGGCTATCCAGTACTCTCCTGGTTCTAAGCTTATTGGACTTGCCAATGGAAAACTATTTTCTCCATCAAAGGTTTGAGGTGTGGACTCATTAGAATTACCCACCGAACTGGCCAGCAAGTCTCCAGGTAGATCAGACCCATTATTTGAGTATAATGCAAATTTGATTTTCTCATTTGCTGGATATGGAGACGAGCTTGTCTCGGCAAAAACAATCCCGATACTGTCTGCCAGAATAGCGTTTGGAATTGAAGTTTTGACAAAATATACATTATTAGGTGATGCTGTAGATACTGTATCGGTAATATCTGAACCCGTAAAAAGAGGCTCAAAATATCCGAAAATTGCCTTTTCTTGAATTTCTAAGCCTACCGCCACAGTAAGCGTGTCTCCAAAAGCCGAAGAAATGAAACACTGATACAAGTTACCTTCTAATCCCGTTACATTCGAAATTGAAAGATTAGCACTAGTAGCTCCTGAGTAAATTGAGTTATTGGCAATATTGGTAAACCCTGCTCCCGTATTTACTTGCCATTGATAGTTATCTGCATAAAAGGCTATTGTAGAGAGAGTAGCTGAAGATGCTTGACAAACTGAAAGATTAATAGGCTGCACGCCAATAATAGGAGTTTTTTCGAATCTAAAACCAAAGGGAACTATATAAGTACAGGCACCTCCAGCAGGTTGAATTTTGGCATAGAGCGTTTGAAAGCCACTTGGTAAAGAATTATCAGGAACGAATGTATTTGGTGCAGTGAAAGTACCCGCTAAATTTAAACCCGCATCATCTTTGTAAATTCCTAGTATGGTTCCATCAAAAACACCTCCATATTCGAAAATATCTTCATATTGGTCGGCGTATCCTACATCAAACATAGAACTACCATTTAAAATCACCGAAGAAGTTTGCGTACTTAATATGGTACCACTAAATGAATCTGATTGAAGCACGCCCTCGTTTGTAAAAGAACCGGTATTAACAACTCCCTGATTAACAATAAATAAGCCATTATTTAGGACTGTGGCTCCTGAATTATTATAGAAGAACGCCTTGGTAATAAGGCTAGCACAAGGATAATTGGTTACGAGTCCATCGTTGTTAAAATCTGCAGGAATTGGTATTTCGGACTGAATGGTACCATAGTTTTCAATTTCCCCAGTAGATGTATTTTTCAAAGCAGAAACGGAATTTTGAAGAGAAATTTTTCCAGTTGATTCATTTATCAAATCTCCACTATTCTCTAGTGCACTAATGCTTGTGAATGAGTTGGCTCCTGATGTTATCAAACCAGCATTGGTAAATGTTCCTATTTGATTTAAAAAATCGGTATCAGAAGCGTTGTCTATTTGAATTTCTCCTTCTATATTATTATTAAAAGTTGAAGCATTCCATAAGCCATAATCCCCTATTGAGCTTATGCTTCCCAAAATCAATTTCCCATTATTTTCTACGGTCCCTGCATTAAAAAAGGAGCTTAAACCTGCTTCACTTCCTGATGTAAAAGACTTAGAATCATTTATGGTAAGCTGTCCACCACTTGCTATGGTAAACGTTGCCCCGCTCTGTACTTCTACGCTTTTAGCTACTCCACTATTTACATTGAGCGTTGGTTGATTGCTAGGTGCAGAAGGTATTGTAACGTCGTTAGTTGCGGTTGGTATTCCGTTTGGTGACCAGTTGCAGGAATTATTCCAAGCCGTATTAAAGGCTCCAGTCCAAGTCATGAGCTCTGTGGTGGATGCTAAGCTTGAACAACCCGTTCCGGTTCCACTGATGGCAAATGTATAAGGGTTCTCATTTGAGTCATTGTTAGGAATATTTACAGTGGCAGTTCTTGTTCCACTTGCGGTTGGGTCAAATCTTATAGAGAAGGTTGTTGTACCGTTGCTGGCCGCTACGGGAGAGGTTGGTTGAACAGTTACCGTAAAATCTCCAGAGTGGGTTCCAGTAATAGTAACCTTATCGGAGGTTCCCGTTAAATTCAATGCCCCATCTCCTGTATTTTCTATGGTAAAGGTTTTAACTACTGTGCCAGAACTCACACTTAGCAAACCAAAATCGGTATCATCGGCGGTTCGTGGGCTGGTGTCTCCGTCTGAAATAGAAACGCCATTCCCTTTCAGGTTGATTTCTGGTTCTACACTTAGATTAGGGCTAAGATAGATAAATGGTTCTTGGCCATACAGTTCATGATACCCTCCAAAAACTAAACTACTCCCAAATTTCGCAATGTTTGTAGGGCTGAGGTAGCTTTGATGAGTACCTGTACTTACTTCCATAGTGCCAGCAGTAGTACCGTCTGTTTTCCATAATTTTTTAAAAGTTATAGAAGTACTACCAGAGAAATAAAGATTATTTCCTTGAACAATAAAATTGTCAACACTAGGTACAAAGCTCTTAAGGTTTAAATCATAGACTTTAACAGTACCAGCTGAGGTACCATTACTTTTCCATAAATCATAATCATAAACGCCTGATGTGGAGGAGCTATTGGCAACAAAGAATAGTGTACCATTGAAGTCGATCAAGTTTGAAGGGTTTGAATCATTAGAGCCAGAATTAATGTTTTTGACTAACACTGTTCCAGCAGTAGTACCATCAGTTTTCCATAGTTCCTTGCCATTTATTCCATCATTTGCAACAAAAAAAACTTGATTTCCTACTTTGGTTAAATGTGTAAGACCAGATGAACTGGTTGGATTTATTTCTTTTAATAAAACAGTTCCACCTGTAGTCCCATCGCTTTTCCATAATTCTCTATTATACCCCGTATCATAAGCAGAAATTATAAGGTTACCGTTCAGTTCAATCATTTTATCATCAATAATGATATCTTTTACTAATGAAGTGCCTCCGGCTGTACCATCTGACTTATACAGATTTTTATTAGAATAACCTCCCGCCTGAAAATAAAGAGCATTATTGAATATTTTAAAATCGGAAGGATAAGAACTTTGGGTACCCGATACAATATCCAATACTATCTCAGTACCGGCGGTAGTTCCATCTGTTTTAAATAATTCTATTCCAACATTATCTCCGTTTGCAGCGAAATAAGCTGTATTATTAAACTTGATAAAATCATATGGTCCACCCGATTGATTACCACTTTTTAATTCTTTGACCTGTACTGTTCCTGCATTTGTTCCATCAGATTTCCATAACTCAGAACCTGTAAAGCTATTTCCTCCCCAAAAAAGGAGGTTATTATTAAAGTTAAAAAGAGTTGAAATATAATAATTACCAACAGTTTTAATTAATGATGTTCCTGCAAGAGTTCCATCTGTGCTATAAATACCGTAGTCGCTTCCACTATTTGCACTAAAGAAAGATTTATTACCGATGGTGGTAAAAAATCCTGGATTCGAGCCAAGGTTCTCGCTGTATATATTTTTCAATAAACTTGTTCCGGCAGAAGTTCCATTCGATTTCCAAAGTTCATAACCATTTATACCGTCGTTTATATTTAGATATATGTTATCATTGTGTGTATAAATATCACCAATATCATTATAACTCGCCACCATGCTTGTTCCTCCTGAGGTTCCGTTGGTTTTCCATAGCTCGTCTTGTGAGTCCTGAATCATAAAGTAAAGTGCTGTGCTAGTTTTATAAAACTTAGTGGAGAAGGTATAGTCAACAGAGCTCACAAATGAGGTTCCTGCTGATGTTCCATTGGTTTTCCAAATCCCTGTATTGGTACCATCAGTAGCAAAAAAGTATAGCGAGCCGTTAAAAACCGTGTATGCTATAGGATCTGAGCTACCACTAGGGTGTATATCTTTAACTCTTGTAGTACCACCTACCGTACCATCGGTTCTATATAACTCTCGGCCATCTGTACCATTTCCTGCAGTAAAATAAAGGTATCCTGAAAATTCAGTGTATCCTCTTGGAGTGCTCCAGTCTGAGCCAGGATTTATATCCACAAAATTAGATGTTCCTCCAGAGGTTCCATTGGTTTTCCAAACCTCCGAACCGTAAGTACTGCCGTCATTTCCTGTAAAATAAACCACATTATTAAAGGCGGTTAACTCACCAGGAGAAGAGCTTACAATACCACTCCAAATATCTGCTAGTAAAAATGTGGTTGTGCCATCGCTAGCAAACAACTCTCTATTACCAGTTCCTGATGGCACAACTAGAGGATTAGATCGGTAGGCACCATAGATAAGATAATTATTTAAAGAGGCAAAACCAGAGGGTCTATAACCATCTCCTGCTATTGAAACAGTCCCGCTTTCCGTCCCATCGGATTTCCAAAGTCTTTCACCATCAGTTCCTCTGGCAGAAAAATAGAGTAGATTATTGTGAACATACAGAGAAGTAGGGTCACTATCTGCAGAGCTCGCCCTTATATTCATAACCATATAGGTTCCATTTGTTGTTCCATCTGATCTCCAAAGCTCCTTGCCATTATGATCATCATCTGCTACAAAAAATAATAGATTATTGAAGCTGATCATTTCTGAGATATCGCTGTCCGTATTTTGTTGGAATGAGGAGCCAGTAGCCTGATTTATGTCACGTACCATTACTGTTCCAGCGGCTGTGCCATTTGTTTTCCAAAGTTCAGTTCCTAACTGACTTTTTGCTTTAAAGAAAACCGTATTCCCTACTGATGTAAATAAAGAGGGATAACTTGAATTAGTAAATGTACTGGAATTAAGGTCTCCTAGAAACTGAGGTGTCTGGGCTTTTACATGGCTAACTGGAAAAATAAAAAATGCTTGTAAAACCAAAATAAATGACCAAAGAGCCTTAGATAAATCTCTATGGCTAAAAACATTTCTATTAGTGTTTTTCATAATGAATTGAGTAATTATTATGAAAGCAAATTTATTGTAGCGAGTATCAAACCATTAACGCATTTCGGACAATCTTTAACTCATTTCAGGCAAAAGCCTCCCAAAAGGTAATTTTGAGAGGCTTTGATGATTTTTAAAGAGATTTACATGATTTATTTAGACCGTAAAATCATGTTTCTATTTACGGTGAAACAGTTACTTAATCCGCACACACATTTTCAATTTTAGCACTGAAAACAGTTCCTGATGCAGCACTAAAACCTGGCTCTAACATCACTGCGTTTCCTGCTTTATAGCTTACGTTTGCACCGCCACTTATTTTATTTTGGGCATTGACCGTTTGCGTGGCTTGCTCGGTTCGCGTTCCGCTCAAAATGTCATGCGTTGGTGATAACAAACTCACACTTGATGAAGTAATGGACAGACTAGCCGACACCGCTGAAGACACCATTGGTGAAGACGAACGAACCACAACTTTGTAATTATTTCCGCTTGGTAGATTATTTGGAATAGTACATGAGATATTAGTTGGGTCTGAAGAACTTCCTATCAATATCTGATTCCCAAAGTTTCCGTTTTCATCTGAAAGGTAGGCTCGGTACATATTTCCTACATTGAAACTAAATACTCCTGAGGCTGTGGATGAAACTGTTAAACTTGTTCCTGCACAAATGGTGTTGGTTGAAAGCGTTGGACTTGTGATTTCTCTATCGCCTCGAACTACTGAAAAGTGCAGCTCATCTGGACCAATTATTTCGGTGCCTACCTCCGAATTGCCTTGGTCAAAACCTCTGGCTATAAACGTGTAATAGTTGGCTTCAAAAGCCTCTCCTGTCGCCACACCATTTACTTCATAAAGTGAGAACGGAAGTGCATTGTCAATATAGAAATGATTATTCCCTGTTCCTGACAGTTGTAGTCTTGTACTCTCTATGACCGGTAGCTCGCAATTTGGTACTGCTAGTACCGTCATCGGTCTGTTTGATACTTGTACTTCCATTTGCTCTATCAATGGCGAGAATACTTCTGGTTCTGCTCCGTCTGTATAAGCTAGGTAATAACTCATACCCGGTGTGCTGCAAGAAACTATCACATTGGTAGTGGCGGTACCTGTACAGCTTCCATTATTCACCGTCACGGTGTAAATTCCTGCTTTGGCCGCAGTGGCATTGGCTATACTTGGGTTTACAGAACTACTCGTAAAGCCATTTGGACCTGCCCAAGAATAGCTTGGCCCACCCGTTGCCATTAAGTTTATGTTCTCTCCGTCTTGGTAGGGGCCATCATTGGAAGCTGTAACTACTAAATTATTTTTGAAAACAACTGCTGTGGTAGCTGTGTTTGTACAGCCATTGGCTGCTGTTAGTGTAACGGTGTAGGTTCCGGCACTTGTCATAGTTGCTGTCGCGTTGGTTCCTAAACCATTTGACCATTGATAGGTTCCTGTGCCTACTGCCGTTCTTGTCACTGAACTTTGAGTACAACTTAAACTATCTGTTCCTGTGATACTTATACTTGGAACTGTTACATCCTGCGTGACTACCGTGGTTGCGGTGGCGGTGCAACCATTCGCTGATGATACTGTGACCGTGTAAGTTCCAGCAGCATTGATGGTCGCTGTGGCTGTATTATCACCATTTGACCAAGAGTAAGTGCCGCCGCCGGAGGCTGTTCTCGTCACACTTGTTACCGCACAACTTAGGTTTGCTGCTCCTGTGATAGTTGCTGATGGTGTCGTTACATCTTGAGTAACTACCGTCGTCGCTGTCGCTGTGCAGCCATTTGCTGATGTTACTGTGACCGTGTAAGTTCCAGCAGCATTGATGGTCGCTGTGGCTATATTATCACCATTTGACCAAGAGTAAGTTCCACCGCCACTCGCTGTTCGCGTGACACTGGCTGTGCCACAGGTCAAGTCATCTATCCCTGAGATGCTTACTGTTGGTAATGCATTAATAGTTACGCTTGTATTAGAACTGTTTGAACAGGTTCCTCCTGTGGTATATGTTACGGTATATGTACCCGGCGTGCTTGCTGAAACATCTATTGCTCCTGTTCCCGAATTAATACTTAATCCTACTGTGCTGCTGAAGGTTCCTCCTGATGCACCTGTAATTGTTGGCGTTGGGTCGGCTGCACTTACACAATACGAAGCACTGCCGTAACTGAAACTGGCATCATCTAGTGCCGTAATACTTACACTTGCTGTTGAACTGTTTGAACAGGTTCCTCCTGTGGTATATGTTACGGTATATGTACCCGGCGTGCTTGCTGAAACATCTATTGCTCCTGTAGAAGCATTGATACTTAATCCTGATGTGCTGCTGAAGCTTCCTCCCGATACTCCTGTAATAGTTGGTGTCGGGTCGGCTGCACTTACACAATAAGAGGCACTGCCGTAACTGAAACTGGCATCATCTAGTGCCGTAATACTTACACTTGCGGTTGAACTATTTGAGCAGGTTCCGCCTGTGGTATATGTTACGGTATATGTACCCGGCGTGCTTGCTGAAACATCTATTGCTCCTGTAGAAGCATTGATACTTAATCCTGATGTGCTGCTGAAGCTTCCTCCCGATACGCCTGTAATTGTTGGTGTTGGGTCGGCCGCACTTACACAATAAGAAGCACTGCCATAACTGAAACTGGCATCATCTAGTGCCGTAATGCTTACACTTGCAGTTGAACTGTTTGAACAAGTTCCTCCTGTGGTGTACGTCACTGTATATGTGCCTGCTGTGCTTGCTGAAGCATCTATTGCTCCCGTAGCAGCATTGATACTTAATCCTGCTGTGCTACTAAATGTTCCTCCTGATACGCCTGTAATAGTTGGTGTTGGGTCGGAAGCATCTGCACAATACGAGGAACTGCCGTAACTGAAACTGGCATTATCTAAGGCCGTTATGCTTACACTTGCGGTTGAACTGTTTGAACAGGTTCCTTCTGTAGTATATGTTACGGTATATGTGCCTGCTGTGCTAGCTGAAACATCTATTGCTCCTGTTCCCGAATTAATACTTAATCCTGATGTGCTGCTGAATGTGCCTCCTGCTGCTCCTGTAATTGTTGGTGTTGGGTCGGCTGCACTTAAACAATACGAAGCACTGCCGTAACTAAAACTGGCATCATCTAGTGCCGTAATATTTACACTTGCGGTTGAACTATTTGAGCAGGTTCCTCCCGTGGTGTACGTCACTGTATATGCTCCAGGCGTACTTGCTGAAACATCTATTGCTCCTGTAGAAGCATTGATAATTAATCCTGATGTGCTGCTGAATGTGCCACCTGCTGCTCCTGTAATTGTTGGTGTTGGGTCTGACGCACTTAAACAATACGAGGAACTACCGTAATTGAAGCTGGCATCATCAAGTGCCGTAATGCTTACACTTGCAGTTGAACTGTTTGAACAAGTTCCTCCTGTGGTGTACGTCACTGTATATGTGCCTGCTGTGCTTGTAGATACGTCTATTGCTCCTGTTCCTGTATTAATGCTTAATCCTACTGTGCTGCTGAATGTGCCACCTGCTGCTCCTGTAATTGTTGGTGTTGGGTCGGCCGCACTTAAACAATACGAGGCACTGCCATAACTGAAGCTCGCATCATCTAGTGCCGTAATGCTTACACTTGCAGTTGAACTGTTTGAACAAGTTCCTCCTGTGGTGTACGTCACTGTATATGTGCCTGCTGTGCTTGTAGATACGTCTATTGCTCCTGTTCCTGTATTAATGCTTAATCCTACTGTGCTGCTGAATGTGCCACCTGCTGCTCCTGTAACTGTTGGTGTTGGGTCTGCCGCACTTACACAATACGAAGCACTGCCGTAACTGAAACTGGCATCTTCTAAGGCGTTTATAGTGATTGCAGTAGTAGCGGTCACTGAAGGGCAACCACCTGATGCTGCAATGGTATACGTAACGGTATAAGTACCTGCAGAACTGCTAGAAGGCGTTATTTGACCAGAACTACTATTCAAGGTCAATCCTGCCGGAGAAGATGTAAATGCTCCTCCCGTGGTACCAGTAAGTGTCACCGAAGCTGGCGAGGCACTTGTACAAAAGGGAGTTCCGGTGTAAGAAATAGTTGCAGAGGCCATACAATTCACATAGTCAAATGGCACCAAATATGTGCAGCCACCTCCATTTGGAGTAATTTTAGCGATAAGCGTTTGAGAACCTGATGCTAAACCTGAGGGTGTAAAAGTATTTGGAGCAGAAAAAGTACCTGCAGAGGTAACCGAATCAGCTTTGAAAATACCATTTACCGTACCGTTATACGTACCACCGTAGGTAAAAATTGGCGTTGGATTATCATTAACTACAACTGAAGAATCTGTGGTATTCGTAAAAACTCCACTACCGCTAAAACTCATTGCACCGTGCTTAAATACACCTTTATTTGAAACTGAGCTACCTATCCCTACATAAACATCTTCTTTAAAATATGTATACCCCTTGTTTAAATAAGAACTTTGGGCTGAGATATAGACACCTCCTTTGCTGGCAGATAAAACAGCACACTCATTGTTAACAAATGAGCCGAGCGTGCTACTAAAACTGTAACCTGCAATGTTTCCATTGGCACCTATAAGAATTTGACCGGAATTGGTAAAAGTCCCACCCAAATCTATTGCCGCTACAGTTGTATTGTCAATATTTATTTCACTACCTACATTATTATTAAAAGTACTGTAGTTTGATATTCCTCTAAAACCAACTAAACCCGTATTTCCAATGAGTAATTTTCCATTATTTTCTACGGTACCGTAACTAAAAAAAGATACATTTTCTAATCCTTCGATATCTCTAAATCCATTAATGCTCAGCTGCCCGCTGCTAGCTATGGTAAATGTAGCTCCGCTTTGCACTTCTACACTTTTAACTACTGCATTGTTTACGCTTAGCGTTGGTTGGTTTACTGGTGCAGATGGAATTACCACATCATTCGTCTCCGTTGGAACCAAAACCGGTGACCAGTTACATGCATCGTTCCAAGTGGTGTTTTTTGCACCTGTCCAGGTTAACAATTGATTAGAATTGGTTACAGGAGTACAGAAATCCGTTCCCGTTCCACTAATAGCAAAAGTATAAGGACTTTCATCTGCATCATCATTAGCAATGTTTACAGTAGCATTTCTTGTTCCACTTGCGGTTGGGTTAAAGCTTATGGAAAAAGTTGTTGTACCGTTGCTGGCTGCCACGGGAGAGGTTGGTTGAACAGTTACCGTAAAATCTCCAGAGTGGGTTCCAGTAATAGTAACCTTATCGGTGGTTCCCGTTAAATTCAATGCCCCATCTCCAGTATTTTCTATGGTAAAGGTTCGTATTACATTTCCGCCCGTTACAGCCGTACTACCAAAATCGGTATCATCTGCTGTTCGTGGACTGGCATCTCCATTTGATATAGAAACACCGTTGCCTTTGAGATTGATTTCTGGGTTCAATATCAATGGTCCTATTCCGATATCATCAAGTAGAATAAGATTATCGTTAGTAGAATTATGGTGAAAGGCGATATAGACCGTTTGTCCAGTATAAGCCGATAAGTCAATTTCCCACTCTGTAAGTATTCCATTATTACCCGAGAAGTTTGGATGTTGAACTCCAGTTCCCCAAACACCACTTCCAGCTGTTACGTCTTCAGCAAAATCCATTAATACAGTTGAAAAAGATGCAGGGTTATTGTCAATTGTTGAAATCTTCACTTCATAGCCATCTGCAAATGCAGGGCCTTCAAACGGAGCAGACTTCCAACTTAGTTTGGTATCACAGTTCAAAACAGTTTTTGGTAGAATGAGCCAATTGTTTGCTTGAGAAGCAGGAGAAAACCATGAATCAGACACCGCTGCCTTATTACTTTCACTTATATCAAGTTCAAAGGTATACCAGTTTGCCGGTCTTCCATTGCTAGAAGTATTATTATCCAGATCCAGATTAGTCCAATCAGGAGGTATTACGTTTAATTCAAAATTTTCGAAAAATGAAGTGGTACAAGGATTAATTACTGTTTCAGTACCCGTTCCCTGAATGACGAAGGTATAAGGATTTTCATCGGCATCATCATTGGCAATGCTAACCGTGGCTTGTCTTAAACCTGTTGCCGTAGGGTCAAAAGTAATTTGGAAAGTAGTGCTTCCTAAAGCTGCTACAGAGGCTGAGGCGGGTTGTGAACTTACGATAAAATCACCAGTATGACCACTTATGCTTACTCTTGGGCTTCCAGTCAGGCTTAATGTGGCCGACCCTGTATTTTCTATAGTAAAAGTATTAGTATTGCTACCTGAGGCAACGCCGTGACTTCCAAAATCTGTAGAGTCGGTAACAGAAGGACTATTATCCCCATTTACTATGCTTACACCGTTTCCTTTGAGGTTTATTTCTGGAGCCGGAATGACTGTTTTAACTGTGATATCGTCAAAAAGAAAACCGTCATTTCCTCCTGCAAAATTGTGGTTATCATATTGCTGAAAACGAACAATATAAGTGGAAGTAAAGGACAATCCATACAAGGTGTTAATACTATCAAGACTCATATCAAAATGTGTCCAAGTTAAATCTGCATAACTTGTTCCATTGAGATCGAGAACTTTTGTAAATGAAGTACCCCCGTCATCAGAAATATACATGCCGTCTTGAGGCTCTGTTTCGTCGTTCCATTCCGCCCACCAAAAATCTAACCTTAAATCCGTTTGACCAGAGGTGTTAAGATGTAAGTCTGCTTGATTTAAATTATAATTCCCCCCAGCTCCATGATCCATTCCAAGAAAATAAGTACCCGTATGCGAGTATGCTATTTGCGTACTCCATACAAGCGTTCCAGTTTCAATCACTTCAATATTTATTCCTGGTTCAGAACTAGTTGCAGTCCATGCAGGGTCTAAATCACCACTTTCGAAACCAGTGTAGTAAGGAATCGATGTGTAGGTAATATCATTTCCCGTTCCTCTTATATCAAACGTATACGGATTTTCGTCAGCATCATCATTGGCAATACTCACTGTTGCTACTCTTAAACCCGCTGCTGTTGGGTCAAAAGTAATCTGGAAAGTGGTACTCCCTGCTGCAGAAACAGGGGAGCTTGGTTGAGCAATCACGGTAAAATCACTCGCATGAGTCCCAGTAATGTCTACTTTAGGGCTTCCACTTAAGGTTAAACTACTGCTACCCGTATTTTCAATGGTAAAGGTATTGGTATTAGATGCCCCTACAACAGTCACAACTCCAAAATCGGTATCATCTGCTACTTCTGGTGAGGTATCACCATCGGCTATATCTTGACCGTTTCCTTTTAAGTTTATTTCGGGAGATGCTACATTAACCATTGTAGCAGCCACTCCAGTAAAAGGAACATCTGGAATTATGGCAGTATATGGACCTGCATTAAAAGTGCCCGCTCCTCCATATGAATCCACATTATGGACGAAGGTCCCGGCGGGAATCGTTAGAATATCTCCATTGCTAATTGTACTTGAGGCACTAAAAACAATTATTTCATCTGAAGTATGATCAAACTGTCCAATATTAGATCCATAACTACCCATAGCAATAACATTACCAGTGTTGGAGCCAACAGTAGTGTAACCTGGCCCTGTTGCGTTTCCATAACTGTTTGATTGAGATGAACTGTAAACACCTTTTATAACAACCGCAAAACTGTTTTGAAACTCGTCGGGAATATAATCTTGCGAAAACTGAAAATGGGCATCTTGATTAAGAACCATTTGAAGCTTATTGCCAGAAATTTCACTTATGGTTATATCTAATTGTTGGGCAAATACACTATTAACCAATGAGAACAATAATAATACTATACTCAATTTTTTAATGGCTTTTTCCATAATAGACAGAAAGTAAAAATGTTTGTTATTCTTCATAAATCTGATATTGACATTCAATTTTTTCCTTATTACAAACCTCTAATTATCATCTCAATTCCATTAATGCATTTCAGGCAAAAAGCCCTAAAAACAACTTTTAAGAGGACTAGCACCTTGTTTCATCAAACGGTTGACTTCTTTGAGAAAAAAAACACTATGGACAAGCCTCCAAATCTGCTTTACCAAGAAACACAGAACCGTTTTCTACCTCAAAACCTGGGGCTAAATTGATGGCTTTGCCACTCTCATAAACCACATTTGCTGGGTTTATAATTTTATTAGAGGCATTGATGTATTCTATGGCTTGCTTGGTATCTGTTCCAGTAATATTGCTATTCAGCGTTTGGTTCATGGGTATACCGCTAGAACTCGGTAACACGGTTACTTCGGCTGTGGCTACTCTATTACTAATGCAGCCTCCATCTTCACATGCCACATAAAAAGTATTTGTGGCAGTTACATTATATACCAGACTGCCCCCGTTGCCTATAGAAGAGCCTCCAGAAGGACTGCTATACCAAACTGCTGTACCAGAGCTACAGCTCGCCGATAAGGTGATATCAGAATTAACACATACTTCTGTGTCATTTACAGAAACTGATGATGGTGTACTTACTGGTTGACCCACCACCACTTCATCGGTTGCCGTTCTTGGCGTACTACAGCTATAATTATTACTCACACACTCCGCATAATAGGTAATGGTACTGGAAGGCGTATGATTAAACGTGTTCCCTGTACCTAACAAATTGCCACCACTAGCAGCGTCATACCAATTAGTTACAGTTCCTCCTGCATAAGACGTACAGTTGGCTGTGAGTGTTAATTCCGTATTATTTGATGCACAAAGTGCAGTTTCGGAAACTGTCACAGATGGTGGGGCGAAATAAAAATAGGAGTCGGCATATTCTCTATTACTCGTGCATGTGCCATTTGTACATGCTGGAAAAATCCTATAATAATTAGAACTTCCATGAGATGGTGTAAAAGTGTGTGAATTTCCTGTAGCAATGAGATTTCCCCCAGTATAGCTGTCATACCACTCTACCGTACCTACCGCACAATTAGCCGTGTAAGTAACTGACTGCCCTGCACATATATTTCCTGGACTTGCATTGTCATCAGTTGGCCTTCCTAATACATTTACCGTAATCTCTTCCGTGTCACTCACACAGCTTCCGTTTTTACATTTCACAGCGTATGTAGTGGTAATTGTTGGACTGACCTGAAAAGGACTTCCAGTTCCAATAACCGACATAGAGCCGTCATACCATTCTGGTGAAGTACCTCCAGAACAAGAAGCTGATAGGGCAACTTCAGTATTAGGACAAGTATCATTTTCACTTGCTGCTACACCTGTTGGATTAGTAGGTAAGCTGACTGAAATGGAAGGTACGGCTACTCGGTTTAAACTAACGCAAGTAGCACTGGTTTCACAAGCGGCATAATAAATAGTAGGGTTTTCAAGTGGAGACGCCACAAAACCAGTTCCTGTACCTATACTTGATCCTCCAGAAGCTTGATTATACCATGTCAAAGTTCCTGTGCCACAGCTTCCACTTAGCGTAACAGATTGACCGCAGGTAATACTGTAACTACTTGAAGATACCCCTGTAGCATCAGATGGTAGAGTAGACACTCCTTGGAATTCATAAGCTCCTATGTCATTTTGACCCTCATTAGGACGACTTTGGTTCGCAATGTCTTTTATCAGGCCAGCAGCTGCATTATTTAGCAATGGCGAACAAGAACCAGGTATGAGACCATCATCACTTGTAAAATACTTAGCGTCAGCCCCAGCTATATTTCCTGCATTAGAAAACTGAGGGGCTAAATCTAAATTATTACCTCCATCAGTTCCGAAGCCACCGTTCCAATCAGAACTTCCTCCTGAACCTTGAATAGAAGAATTAGAAACTGTCAAGCTATGAGCAGAACTATAAATTACTGCATTATTAGCTGGCACTTCTTTCCAGACAGTTGAGTTTTTAATTTGAACAGTTCCACCCTGTAAAAGAAAAAGGTAGGAGTATTGGCCAGGGGTATTATTAAATAATGATATATGGTCATAAGTAATACTATTAGCATTTGGCATGTTACTGGAAATGTAAATAACTGAACTGCTAGCACTATTTGAAGCAAACACATTACTAGTGATTTCTGTTGGTCCCCTGTGTAAGTACAAAACACCACTATTGGCATAGTTCCCTACCCAAATTAAATTTTCAAGTTTGGTAGTCCACCCACCAGAGGTATTCTGATTATTCTGATATAAAACGCCGCTATATCCACTATTTCCACTAATGACACAATTCCTTATTTGTGGAGCTGCCCCTGTGAAATATAATGCCGCACCTCTAAAAGAGTTAAAATTTCCACCAGCTGAAGTAGTGGTACTAGTAGAGCCGCTATTCCCTGTGTTTTTCCCTCCTGTTATTATAAAACCATCTACTTCAGTAGTTTCTCCTGTTGATGGAAACACTAATACATGATAAGCATTAGCTCCTTGTATATCGGAAACGGACTCATTGATAAAGTTACCATCAGTGTTGGTGTCATCATTATCAATATCACCAGAGAGTATGGTTTTATACGTAGAGAAATCGCGGGTGGTTCCTGCTCCAGAATAACCTCCGTATAGCTTAACACCATCTCTCATATAAAAGAGCTTGTTTCTACTATCGGTTGGTGAAGTATTCCCAGAGCCATCCGCCAAGGGTTTATAAACACCAGCTGCAACCCACACCTCGTCTCCACTAGCTGAAGCATTTATCATGGCTTGCAAATCAGCAGAGGCATTAGCCCAAGAGCTACCATCTCCTGCTCCTGAGGCCGTTGGTTTTACATAGCGTGTGGTGGCAAAAACGGAAGTTTGAACCAAGCAAAAAATAATTATAAGGGGTAAAATACATTTTTTCATATTTCTATGGGGCTTATAGAGTTTAAGAAAGAGGAAGTTCGCCTTCTAGAAGTTTTGAATAAATCACCATTGAAAATCTCAATATTGACCGTATCCTTCTCTTCCCAAAAACTGGTAATACAATTAATATTTATCACCTGCTGACGGTTGATGCGAATGAAGTGTTTGGGGTCCAAAGCCTCCTGCACATAGCAAAGGCTTTTGGCTGTAATGATTTTTTGAGGAAGGGAAGTTTGGTGAATTATGGTGTAGTTACTATCACTTTCCAAATAAACTATTTGTTCCGATTCTATAGTTTTTCTTCCTGGTAGTACAAGTGTTTCCATGATGTAGCTAAAGGGTTAATAAATGATAGTCAAATATCAATTTTAGCTCACCAATCCATTAACGTATTTCGGACAATCTTTAACTCATTTCGAGCAAAACACTCAAAATTTAGCCAGAAACGTACTCCGAAGGCAAACATCCATACTCTTGCTGAAAAATTCTGGAAAAATAAGAAAGACTTTCATAGCCCACCTCAAATGCAATTTCAGACACCGTTTTGTCACCTTCTTTAAGCAGAAATTCCGCTTTTTCTAGTCTAAATTTCCTGAGGTATTCATTAGGTGAATAGGAGCTTATACTTTTGAGTTTTCTTCTTAATTGTGTTTCACTCATTCCTAAGTAATCTGAAATAAGCCCAACATTCATACTGGAATCATGATAGTGCTGTTCTAAGAATGTTTTCACTTTATTTATAAATTCCTTTTCCAAAAGATTCACCTCTTCTTTGGTTTCATCTTCTGTGCTCAAGACATCTCCTCTAAAAATTCCACGAAGGGCTTTTCTATTATCGATGCAGCTTTTTATAGCACTACTTAGTTCGTCAGTATCAAATGGTTTTGTCATATAAAGATCAATCCCAATTTCTAAACTCTCTAATCTACTTTCTTTGGAAGATTTGGCAGTAAGCATAATGATTGGCACGTGGCTAGATGCGGCATTAGCTCTTATTCTTTTACTAAACTCAAAACCATCCATAATAGGCATCATCAAATCACAAACTATCAAATCAGGTACCTCTTTGTTTGCTTTTTCAATACCCTCAGCCCCATTAAAAGCTTGAATAATATCATATCTATCTTGAAAAAGAATTTTAAGGTATTCCTGCATATCAGGATTATCCTCTACCAGTAATAAGAGTTCTTTTTCCTCATTTCTTACCACATTTTCTGTTTCCTTCTCTCCGAGGTTCGACACTATTGATTCTTCGAAAACCTCTTCAACAATATGCTCCTTCCAGGTCTCCTGATCAATAGGCATAGAAATAAGAAAGGTTGTTCCTTCTTTTTCTACACTTTCTACATCAATAGTTCCTTTTAAAACTGAAACCAACTCTTTGACCAATGAAAGGCCAACACCTGTACCTTCAGTATTATTTTGATTTACTTGAAAAAATCTATCAAATATTTGTGGCAAATCTGTCTCCGAAATCCCTTGTCCAGTATCTGATACACTCAGCGTAAGTCGCTTTGGATTTTCTTTATATACCACTTTTACCCTTACTGTACCTCCTTTGAAATTGTACTTTATGGCATTAGAAATAAGGTTATCAATAATTTTATCAAATTTATCCTTATCAAAAAAAGCATGAAATTCATCCAAGTTTTGCTTGAACTCCATTTTTATACCGTACGAAGCAGCTAAAGACTCAAAAGAAAAAATATGAAGCCTGAAATACTTAGCTAAATCAGACTTTTCAATATTAAAATTGACTTTTCCGGCTTCTAGTTTCTGAACATCTAAAATCTGATACATTAACTGCCTCAGCCTTTTTACATTTGGTTTGATAAGCTTAAAAAGCCCTTCATCAGGATATTTTTTATTCAATTCATTAATTGGACCTTCAATAAGCGTCAATGGAGTTTTTAACTCGTGAGACACATTGGTAAAAAAGTTTGACTTTAATTCGTCTAACTCGCTAAGCCTTAGCTTTTCTTTGGCATTATATATCACCTCCTGTTCCAGCCTAATTTGTTTACGCTGCCCTCTTAAAAAAAGATAAATGAGAAAAGCTGTTATTAAAGCATAGACCAAAATACTCATCCAATTCCAATACCATGGTGGGCTTATTTCAAAGTTTAAAACAAGTGGTTCTTGTCCTTCTCCAAAATCTAAAGAAGAGCTTGTTAACTCAAAACTATAGTTCCCCGGCGGTAGCATAGTATAATTGACAGTTCCACCTGGCCCCATTTCTACCCATGAATCACTTGCTCCTAAAAGCCTGTATTTCAACCTATTTACACCCTTATTTAAATCTGTAAACTCTAAACCAATATTATTTTGATCATGAGATAGCTTCACAAAAGGTGTGTACTCTATAGACTCCTTTAAAAGGTTTGATTCATCAAAAGGCCGTATACTTTTATTATTGATTTTTAGATCGACAAATTTTAGATTTATCTCACTTTTAGTCTTTTTCAAAACACTAGGTTCTAAAACGCTTACTCCTCTTATACCTCCAAAAACAAACTGCCCATGTTTTCCTTTAAAAAAAGACCCCATGTTAAATTCATCAGAAATTAAGCCGTCTTTGGCATTAAAAAGTTTTGATTGCTTTAGCTCTAAATCATAAACTACAACACCCAAATTTGAGCTTAACCAAATTCTTTTTTCAGACTCCGGAATAATCCCTGCTACGTTATTAGACGGCAAACCGTCTTCTGTACTTATACTCTCAAAAACCTCGGTATGCTTATGCAGTTTGAGTATTCCATTGCTATGCGTTCCTATTAACAAAAAGTTTTCAGGGTCTGCCGGGAAGTCAACTGCACAGGTAGTAAAATCGCTCGGAATACTTGCAGGATTATTAGGGTTATTATTATAACCAGTAAATATATATGCCCCTGACTTGGGTGTTATTTTTAACAAACCAGACTCCCCAGAGACCCAAATATTACGCGACACATCTTCATAAATATGTAAAGCTCCTCTAGAACCAAAAACGAAATTCTGCGAAAAATTAAAATAATTAAAGAGTTCAGTAGATGGGTTAAACCGAATAAGCTCATTACTAAAACCCACAAAAACCAAGTTTCCTTTATGATCTTCTAAAAACCTAAGATAAGGAATACCTGCGGCTCTTTTAAAATCATATATTTTGAGACTTTTAAAGTTTTCATCCAAGTGCTCTAGGTATATATTAGGACTTACCTTTTGATTTCTGATCAGCTTCCAATAAGTACCATCTTTGGCTTCTATTAAAGCTCCTTGGGCAACACCTGGTGATATTTCAGAAACTTTCAGTCCACTCTTTTCACTTTTAAAAAGCCTATTAAAATCCCAAGAATATAGATTGCCTTTAGAATCAAGGTAAACCTGCCACGAAGACCAACGCTCTAAGTAATTACTAGCACGTTTCTTCTTATTCCTTATTTTCACAATACCGTAGCCATTTGTAGCTAGCCAAAAATTACCTTGACTGTCCTTTCTTATTAGTTTTATTCTGGCATTTTTTGTTACCTCCGCCTGAAAATTAGTTGGTTCAAAGATGTTATGAATATCAGGAAGAGTTGTTTTAAAAATAGCATTGTTCTTAATCCCCCATACATCGCCAGAGGCATCCATATCTATTATATAACCCTCCTTAAAGTTAAATTCATCAATGACCTGAACCCGCCCATCAACTACTTTAAAAACGTTCTTATTGGTTAAAAAAAGGTTCTCGCCGCCCTTTTTGAAAAGGCAGGTTAATAAATAGTTTTTACTATCATAAGTGCTATTTTCAGGAATATCTACATAAGATACCGTATTTTCTTTGATATTAATGTTGGCGTAATATCCATTTGAAAAAGCCATTATTTGCTCATCACTATCTTTTGAAAAAGAATAAATACCATAGTCTTCGCCCAGAACAGATTCTATAGAAATTATATTCAGCTCTGCACTTATGTCAGGTTCTAAGCCTGCCAAGCTTTGGTCTATTCTATCCGATGTTTCAATTTTTAGAATTTGACCTTCTGAACTTCCAAACCAAACATTACCATAATCATCTTCATAAATTGCATTTATCAGGTTATTAGGTAGGTCACTAGACAGCCCTTGGTCAAGGTTTGAATAATAAAACCGTTGAGTTTTAGGCTCGAAGACTATAATCTTCTTTTCTCCTGTACCAATCCAAATCCTCCCTTTACTATCTTGTAATAAAGCTGTTATTTGATTTGTGGCTATACTGTAAGGTTCGTCTTTACTATGAAGAAAAGTTTTGAAATTGGTACCATCATATCTGTTTAAACCGTATTTAGTGGCCACCCAAATAAAGCCTTCTTTATCTTGTAAGATATCAAAAGCCATTCCTTGCGAAAGTCCTTCTGAAACAGATATATGCTCAAAAGAGCCAGACTGTGCAAGCAGCAAATTGGCACAAAATAAATTTATGAAAGCACACTTCCAGCAAAACTTATAAGCCTTGATAATTTTATAAAAAATCATTTACTTTTTTTTATGATAATCAATGCATTGAAACATGTTATTAAAGCTTATTTCTTTAAACCCTTATGATACCTCACCAGAAGAAATAAACTCTGAAGGTAAACACCCATACTCTTGTTGAAAGATTTTAGAGAAATATGAAAGGTTTTCAAAACCAACTTCAAAAGCAGCTTCTGACACAGATTTCCGTTGAACTTTCAATAATACTTCAGCCTTTTGCAATCTAAATTTCCGAAGGTATTCATTTGGAGAATATGTACTTACAGTTTTCAGTTTTCGCCTTAATTGCGTATCACTCATACTCATTGATTTTGCAATATCACCCACTGTTAAAGCTGATTTCTTATAATTTTCATCCAAAAAACTTCTCAAAGACTTATAAAAAGCAAGCTCTATATCACCTACTTTCTCTTCAATACTTGGAGACTCAAACTTCCCTTGGGTATAAAGAGCTTTTAAATCTTGTCTACTTTTTAAACCACTTTTAATAGCTCCTTTTAATTCATCAGCATCAAAAGGTTTTGTTAAGTACCTGTCTATACCTATTTCAAAGCTTTCTAGTCTACTTTCTTTGGATGACTTGGCTGTAAGCATAATAATAGGTACATGGCTTGAAGCTACATTAGCCCTAATTTGCTTGCTAAACTCAAAACCATCCATTACAGGCATCATCAAATCACATACTATAATATCGGGAACCTCATTATTGGCTTTTTCTACTCCCTCTAAGCCGTTAAATGCCTGAATAACTCTATACTCCTTTTCTAATAAGCTTTTTATATATTCTTGCATATCAGCATTGTCTTCTACAAGTAAAACAAGCTCTTTGTTCATATCTTCAGCTTGTCCTACGGGCTCATCATAAGTCGCACTTTTAAGTTCTTTAGTAGCTATTCCATTTTCTTCTGCTAGCTCCACTTTATAATCTGGCCAAGTAGTCTCATCTGCTGGTAATTTTACGCTAAAAGTGGTTCCTTTTTCGAGCTCACTTTCCACTTCGATAGTTCCCTTTAATAAACTTACCAGCTCTTTCACCAAGGCCAGACCTACTCCAGAACCTTGATAATTGGCATTACTGACTTGGTAAAACCTATCAAAAATATAAGGAAGATCTTCTTCTGAAATACCAAAACCCGTATCCGAGACTGAAATCTCAAATGCTTTTGGCTTATATCTGTAGGATACATTAACAGCAACCTGCCCACCTTTATTTGTATATTTTACGGCATTAGACAGCAAATTATCTACTATTTTATTTAGCTTATCTTCATCATAACGTGCCTCAAAACTTTGCTCATTTTGGTTAAAAGTTAATTCAATCCCCTTTGATGCTGTTAAAGACTCGAAAGATAAGACATGCCTATTCAGATGCTTTGCTAAATCGCTTTTTATAATATGAGGGTTTTGTTTACCTGCTTCTAACTTCTGAATATCCAAAATCTGATTAATAAGCTGCTGAAGCCTATTAATGTTTGGACGTATCATTTTAAGCAATTTCTCGTTAGGATATGACTTTTTAAGCTCTTCTATAGGACCAGAAATCAGTGTTAATGGCGTTTTTAACTCATGTGAAATATTAGTAAAAAAACTAGTTTTCAGGTCGTCTAATTCTCTTAACCTCTCCGACTGAAACTCCTTATTCTTAAGCTCTTGTGTAACCAAAATATTCTTCATCTGAGAGTCTCTAAATATTCTACCTAAAAAGAATATAAATATGAATATCTCTGCGGCAAACAAAAAGAAAGCAATTGTTGAAACCGAAGGAATTTGAACTTGAAAAAGGATCCTTGTATTCATCAGGAGGTAACTAACTAAACCGAGCAAAAAAGGAATGGCATAATATTTCTGAATAGGCAGCCCTTTCATGACCGAATAAGCAAAAACCAGTACAATGAATACACCCGAAAAAACAGAAACGCCTACTCCTATTTGAAGAAACTCCCAACTATAATTTACTTGAACCAGAATATTAACCCCGACCGTAAGAAATAGGAAAAAGTATAATACTTTCTTAAACCAAGACGGAAGCCCAAAAAACGGTAAAACTGCCAATGAAAAAATGATTGTTCCTATAGGTGTGCCCGTATAAAAAAGGAAATTCAATTTTTGAGCCACTAGTGGGCTTTCTACAAAAGCTGGTGTTAAGGCATTAATCAAACCCCAGTAGCCCAAAGTCTTAATCAAAATTAAAAGCGAATATGCTCGAAAAGAGATATCTTTTATTACAAAAAGACCAAGCGTTAAAACCAAAAGAAGCCTAAAAATGAGAAGTCCATTTACAAAGGCCCGTTGACCAAACAAATCCATTATAACCTTGGATTTTGCAGCACTAGGCCCTACCGAAAAAAGCCCTGTCAAAGCTCTTTGTGATTTTAGTCTAATATAAACCGTAGTGCTATCCCTGAGTTTGAAATCAAAAAAAGGCTCTTGCCCTTTAAAAAACTTTGTTCTCGAACTTAAAAGATCCCACTTCGCACTAGCTATAAACTTTCCCTCGTCTATACTATATTCATAAAACTCAAGATTCTCGGTAAGTTCATTTGTAAACCAAATAGTCCAATCATCAGAAACTCCTTCTCCTTTTACAAATTCCATTTTAAACCAAAACGCATGATTGGAAAAAGGTAAAATAAAATTGTTCCTTCCTTCATTGCTCACAAAATCTTCTTGAATAACCTCCTCTAAAAGCATTTCACCAGTGATATCTTCAAAAATCATCACTTTAGAAGAAATATTCTTACTGGATTTTATTTGCTTTGAAAGCAAAACGGGCTGAGCACTCAAGTGAGCACAAAGTAATAGAAGTACTACTGATAGTATACTTTTTTTCGACAAGCCTGACATTATAATAATTTTACTTAGGGTTATCCAAATATATTGAATATTGACTTATTCCCTATCAAAAATTATACCTCTACTTCTTTGGCATGGACAAACAACCATAATATCTAAGACTTTACTATGTAAAAAGCCGCCTTAAATGAGGCGGCTTTTTAACATATTTAACTTCATTTCTTATCAATCCGCACACACATTTTCAATTTTAGCACTGAAAACTGTTCCTGATGCAGCACTAAAACCTGGCTCTAACATTACTGCGTTTCCTGCTTTATAGCTTACGTTTGCACCGCCACTTATTTTATTTTGGG
>NZ_CAXHZC010000014.1:0-20274 GCF_964021845.1 uncultured Arcticibacterium sp.
AGTAAGCGTTTTAGCGAGCAAGTATTCTAAGTAAGCGTTTTAGCGAGCAAGTATTTTAAGTAAGCGTTTTAGCGAGCAAGTGTTCTAAGTAAGCGTTTTAGCGAGCAAGTGTTCTAAGTAAGCATTCTAGCGAGCAAGTGTTCTAAGTAAGCATTCTAGCGAGCAAATATTCTAAGTAAGCGTTTTAGCGAGCAAGTATTCTAAGTAAGCGTTCTAGCGAGCAAGTATTTTAAGTAAGCGTTTTTAGCGAGCAAGTATTCTAAGTAAGCGTTCTAGCGAGCAAGTATTTTAAGTAAGCGTTTTAGCGAGCAAGTATTCTAAGTAAGCATTCTAGCGAGCAAGTATTCTAAGTAAGCATTCTAGCGAGCAAGTATTCTAAGTAAGCGTTTTAGCGAGCAAGTGTTAATGTTTTATGCAGCGTTAATCATTTGACTAGAGCTGAATAAGTTTAAAGAGTCTAAACCGTAATTATTATTTTCAACTTTCCTTTTAACTGGAGCCGGGGCTACTTCTTTTTCTACTTCAGGTCTTACACCTATTGAAATAACTTCAGAATAAGTTTCGCTACCGTCTTTGTTCACTATTTTAAGTCTGTAATTGTTTTGACCAACCGCTGGCTTAAGGTCTACAGATATATACCTGAGAGCCTTTGCAGAATTATAGCTACTGAAAGATTGTAAAGACTTGAAATCTTCAATGTTCTCTGCCTTCTCTAAAACTATTGATTCAAAATCGCTACCTTCTGTAGAAAACCAAGATACTTTAACTTGAGAACCTAGTTTATTTAAAGAAAAGTTAGAAACACTTATTGCACTATTGTTTGTTGTTCCGCCATTCTTATCATCAAGTGAGTAAGCCGCTTGAGCAGTAAAAACCAAAACCGAAACTAACAATAATACTTTTTTCATTTTTCTTTTTCTTTAGAAGCATCAGAGTGTTTAGATATTTCCTCCGTGCTTTAGTAATTCAAAGATATATAGTGAAAGATGACGTTCGTCATGTTTTTCGATAAACGGTCATGACTTTTCGATAAACGGAATGTTTCTCCGGAAATTGAATGATTAAATGGTGTGATTCTGTACTAAAGAGCCTTTTCTAAGGACTAATATTCATTTTAGGTGTAGGAAGAAATGGGCTTATTTTAGGTTAGGATATACTTTCTAGTGCGAAAAACTAATAAATTGATAGAATGAAAACCAAAAAGGGTGGTGCTGCGTTTTAATTTAAAGGTTACCTATTCTTACCTATCTTTAATTCAATTATGAAAGGATTTCGTTTTACAGATTTTAAACCAGACATGAAGGGTGGAGCTAGTTTTGAAAAACTGCTTGACATCTTTCAGCAGCTACTCCTAATTTTTGCGGGGGATGTGAGCGAGTCACTGAACTACATGAATGAGCTGGATAGGCGTTATAATATAACGGATGATACCTACGCTATGGCAGACTTTATTCAAGACCTAAAGGATAATGGCTATATAAAGGAAGAAGAGCAAGAAGGCGGTGGAGGTATGAGCATGACACCCAAAAGTGAACAAAGCATAAGAAAGCGTAGCCTAGATGAGATTTTTGGTAAATTAAAAAGGTCAAAAGGTGGCGGAAATCATAAATCAAAGTTTCCTGGGCAAGGTGGGGAGAAAAGCAGCGATATAAGGCCTTTTCAGTTTGGAGATAGTTTAGAGCAAATCAGTATGACGGAGAGTTTAAAAAACGCTCAGGTAAATAGTGGTTTGGGTGATGATTTTAGATTAACAGAGAAAGACCTAGAAGTGGTAGACACAGAAACTAATCTAAATACTTCTACTGTTTTAATGATTGATATTAGTCATTCCATGATATTATATGGTGAAGATAGAATCACACCGGCAAAAAAGGTAGCTCTAGCCATGGCCGAACTTATCAAAACACGCTACCCTAAGGATAATTTAGATATCCTAGTTTTTGGAAATGATGCCTGGACCATTAAATTAAAAGACATACCTTATTTAGAGGTAGGGCCATATCATACAAATACAGTGGCTGGTTTAGAACTAGCCATGGACTTATTAAGAAGAAGAAAAACCAAGAATAAGCAGGTATTCATGATTACCGATGGAAAACCTACTTGCCTTAAAGAAGGTATCAATTATTATAAAAATGCTTTTGGCTTAGACCGAAAAATTGTAAACAAGACATTGACTATTGCTGCACAGGCAAGAAGGCTTAATATTCCTATCACCACTTTTATGATTGCTTCGGACCCTTATTTAAAGCAATTTGTAAGAGATTTTACCAAAGTAAATAACGGTAGAGCCTACTATTCTAATTTAGATGGCCTTGGAGGTTTTGTATTGGAGGACTTTGAAAAGAACAGAAGAAAAAACGTAAGATAAACGCCCTAAGATTTACTATTAATGACCAAGAAAGAACGTTACGCAGGTATTGTTGAGTATTTCTCAAAACATCAACCTAACCCTGAAACTGAGTTACAGTACACCAATCCTTACGAATTAATAGTAGCTGTGGTGCTTTCAGCACAATGTACCGATAAACGTGTCAATATGGTGACACCGTACCTATTTGATACTTATCCTAATGCAAACGCTTTGGCGGCAGCTACACAAGAAGACGTTTTTCAAATAATAAGAAGCATTTCTTACCCTAATAATAAGGCCAAGCACTTAGTTGGTTTAGGGAGAATGCTAATAGACGAGTTTAATGATGTGGTACCTGGCACTATAGATGAGCTGGTTAAACTTCCTGGTGTAGGTCGTAAAACAGCCAATGTAATAGCCTCTGTCATACATAATTTGCCAACCATGGCGGTAGATACTCATGTATTTAGAGTTTCTCATCGTTTAGGTTTAGTTTCTTTGAAGGCCAAAACCCCTTTAACGGTAGAAAAAGAATTGGTCAAAGAATTCTCTGACGAAATTATTCCTAAAGCACATCACTGGTTAATATTACACGGTCGTTATACTTGTTTGGCAAGAACGCCCAAGTGCGAGGTTTGCGGAATAACGGCATGGTGCAAGTCATACCCAAAGATTCAAAAACATGGACATAAAGCAGTTGATGAAAAGCTTCCCAAAATCGGGTAAGGTAAGATGGATAGGTATAAGGGAAGAAAGAGCAGTAGCTGTCAAAGAGGCTAATGAGGTTATTGCCACGGCATCAAAAGGCTTAAAGGGAGACCATTACAAAGGCAAAAACAAGAAACGACAAGTAACCTTAATTCAGGCAGAGCATATTAAAGCTGTTGCCGATATTCTAGGATTAGAAACTATCAATCCTCAGGAACTTCGCCGTAATGTTGTCATATCCGGAACCAACCTTTTGGCTTTAAAAGACCTTACTTTTACACTAGGCACCGCAAAACTAAAAATGACAGGTTACTGTCATCCCTGCTCCAGAATGGAGAAGAATTTAGGGGAAGGCGGCTATAACGCTATGCGAGGTCATGGAGGTATCACAGCAGAAATATTAGAAGACGGCCTTATTAGAATAGGAGATTCGCTGACGGTACTAGAAGCTTAATAATCTATTGGAATATAAAAAATAACATATTATGAACTATTGGTTAGTAAAGACAGAACCCGACACTTATTCATGGGATGATTTTGTGACATTAGGACGTGACCACTGGGATGGGGTCAGGAATTATGCGGCCAGAAAGCATATGAAAGAGATGAAGATAGATGACCTAGTTCTTTTTTATCATTCTAATAAAGGAAAGGACGTAGTAGGCATAGCCAAAGTAGTGAAAGAGTTTTATCAAGACCCCACCACAGATGATGACCGCTGGGTGGTGGTAGATTTGGAACCCGTAAAAAAACTCCAAAGAGGGGTTACATTACAAGAAATTAAGGACGATGAACGTTTGAAAGATATTGCTTTGGTAAAGCTACAGCGTTTGTCTGTTCAGCCAGTACCAAGAGAGGCCTTTCATATCATCATTGAAATGTCTGAAAAATAATAATAAAGCAGGGTTTGCTTCAAAAACCATATTGTCACTTGTATGAAATACCTTTTTTTGTTTTTACTTCTTTCTACCAGTACCGTTTTTGCTCAGCTAGAGAAAAACGTTCAAGTGGAGGTTTTAGGAAGGCCTACGTGGCAAATGCTTATACCTTTAGAAGAGCAGGGTTTGATACTCATTATAAAAACGGATGTTACCAAAGCGGCTGTTTTCAGGTTTGATAAGAATTTGGATAAACTTTGGGAAAGAGAAGTTTTTCTAGACGCCGAGGACGAACCTAAAGCCTATACAGTAGCCAATGACCGCATAAGCCTGCTTTTCTCAGAAACTAGTGGTATGTATTACCAAGTTTTTCAGTTTAACTTATCATCTGGTGAGGTAAATCAAGATGGTTTTGAGCTTCGCGAATATTTCTTAGACCAAGATTATGTTTTTCTTAACGACAAAGTCTTAATGGCAGGTGCTAACGCCAAAGGGGCTGCATTTTTTGAACATAATTTCAATACGGAAATAGGAGAACTCAAAGCAGACAGTACCATTTTAGGTTCTGTTTCTGTCAATTTGTTTGAGTATTTACCAGAAAAGAGCCAAATAGAGAGCCTATGGTCCGTAAAACAAAAAGGCTATTCTAATGAAAAGAAGAAAAAAGGGGAGTTTATCAAAGATGCGTTTGTTACACACGCTATTTTAGATACCACAGGTACGGTTCTTTTTAAAACGGAGATTAAGCAAAAAGGTGGAAAGTTTCCTTTGGACGGAAAACTAGTTAGATTAAGTAATGGTAAAAAGGTGGTTTTAGGAACCTATCAATCTAATATAGGAGATAAGGGCATTTATGTTTATAACCTTTCAGGTGGGGGAGATATGAAAACTTATTCTTTCACATCGCTTCTTAAAGGTAACAGAAGTTTGTCGGTCGAAAACATTCAAGAAATTCTTAAGTCTTATAATTTCCTTTCTAATAAACCACTGGAAGGAAATGGGAACATCATTTTCGGAGGGGTTTTTCTTAAAGCACAGTATCAGTCAATAACTGAACAAGACCCATATAATCCTTATAACTCCCCATATGGTGGAGGTTATGGCCGTAGCCGCTATGGAAGCAGGTATGGGTATTATAATCAAAGAGGAAACAGCACCACAAGGCAAGTATTTAGAGGGTATCATTATCCTACCGGTTTTGTAATGGAATTGACTCCAGATGGCGATTTGATTACCTCGAACAGAATTGACATCAATAATTTATCTGGTCAAGTTCAGCAAGCTTTAGCTTATAATGAAAGAGGGGCAGTCTCTTATTGTTTAAAAGGAGATTTAGCGGCTAATAATTTTAATATAGGTACAAAGCCTCTGCTTTATAAACTGTCTGATGAAGAGAAGGGTGTGAAAAATATGCCTTACCTACCTTCTTATTCTGAAGTGCAGTTTTGGTACGGAAATTATTTTATAGCAGAAGGGAGTAAAAGCAAGATGGAAGCCATGTCTGTCAATGATAATTTGGTAAAGAGTAATACAAAGAAAAAGCGTGGCCTTTTTGGCAAAAAAAGGAAAGATACACCCGCTAGTTTCACTCAAATAAGAAAGACCATTTATTTAACTAAGATAGCCAGTGGAGGTTAATCAAAAACCTTATTAGAAATTACTTTAATCAGCCATAAAAAATTCACAACTTTGTGGCTCATTTTTAAGAATAGAATTGCGTTTCCTTCCACTCATTGGTGTTTTATTATTTGTTTCTTGTGCCAAAAACCAAAGGAACGGCACCGCCTTGGCTGAAATTGGCGAGATAAACATTGTTCATCAAGATAGCTTAAATCTCACTAAGTTAAATAGTGTGATAGCCGACAACCCTATTTCAGGAGAAGCTTTATTTAAAAGAGCCAAAATTTTTCACAAATTAGGTAGGCACCAAGAGGCCTTAAAAGATGTAGAACAAGCAAGTGGTTTAGAACCAAACAATCAACAACTTACGTTTTTGAAATCTCAAATTCTTTTTAAGCTTAATCAGTTAAAGGAAAGTGTTTTAACAGCAGAATTAGCCGCAGGGGCAGGTTTAGAGTCGCCACTATTTTACACACATCTGTCAAAACTGTATTTAGAGGTAGATAGCCTTAATTTAGCTTCTCAATATATAGATGAGGCTCTTAAAGTGATGCCAGAAAATGCAGAGGCCTTAAGAATAAAAGGAAGCTGGTTTTTAAAGAAAGATAGCCTAGGAGCTGCAGTAAATGTGCTACAGCAAGCTTTATTGTTAGATAAGGCTAACCCTGAGTCATATGACTATTTAGCCAAAGCATATTTAAAGTCAGATGGTCGGTTAGACTCGGCCGTTCAGGTTACCGAAAGGGGATTTTTGCAAGAAGGCTCTGATGAAAATATAGGTCTTTGGCACAATAGAGGCAAAATAATGGAACGCCTAGGCAAGCAAGATAGTGCTTTAAGGGTTTATAATAAGGTTTTAGAAATATCTCCTAAAGCTAGTTTTGTAAATGGCGATATCGCCAATATTTACATGCAGTATGGAAACTTTACAAAAGCTTTTGAAACATTTCAATTAGCCATAGATAAATCTTCAAAGGAAAAAAGTATTTACCTTCGTGCAGGATATTGCTTAGAACGCCTTCAAAGATATAAACAGGCACAAGAATTGTATTTGAAAGCTCAAAGGGTTTTTCCTGGAGATGAGGACTTTGAAACGTCCTATCAAAGAATGACAAGTTTAGTAGAGCGGATATATCGCTCGGTAGATATATAAAAATAGATTTATGATTAAGATTTCGCTGCCAGACGGGAGTGTAAAAGAGTTTGAAAAGGGAGCATCTGCAATGGATGTAGCTCTTTCAATTTCAGAGGGATTAGCAAGAAACGTACTTTCTGCAAAAGTAAATGGAGAAGTTTGGGACTCAAACAGGCCTATCAATGAAGACGCGAGTGTTCAACTTTTAACATGGAAAGACACGGACGGGAAATCTACGTTTTGGCACTCTTCTGCTCACTTAATGGCAGAAGCATTAGAGGCTTTATATCCTGGCATTAAATTTTGGATAGGACCACCTGTAGAGAATGGATTTTACTATGATGTAGATGCAGGTGAACAGTCGATTTCATCAAATGACTTTGGCAAGATTGAAGCTAAGATGATAGAATTAGCTAGGCAAAAGAACACGTTTGAGCGTATTCCTATGTCAAAAGCTGATGCAAAGTCTTATTTTGAAGAAAAGAATGACGAGTATAAACTAGATCTTTTAGAAGGTTTAGAGGATGGTAGCATTACGTTTTATAAGCAAGGTAACTTTACAGATTTATGTAGAGGACCACATATTCCTAATACAGGATTTATAAAAGCTGCGAAAATAACAAACGTTGCGGGTGCTTTTTTTAAAGGAGACCAGTCAAATAAACAGTTAACACGTATTTATGGTATAACTTTCCCTAAGCAAGGTGAGCTGAAAGAATACCTTACCATGGTAGAAGAAGCTAAAAAGCGTGACCATAGGAAACTAGGTCAGGAGCTTGACTTGTTTGCATTTTCTGAGAAAGTAGGAAAAGGTTTGCCATTATGGTTACCAAAGGGTGCTATGCTACGTGAGCGTCTTGAAAACTTTTTGAAGAAAGCTCAATTAAAAGCAGGTTACTTACCAGTGGTTACGCCACATATTGGTAGTAAAAAACTTTATGAAACCTCAGGTCACTGGGAAAAATATGGAGAGGATTCATTCCAACCTATAAAAACACCAGAAGAAGGGGAGGAGTTTATGCTAAAGCCAATGAACTGCCCGCATCACTGTGAGATTTTCAAAACTAGACCCAGAAGTTATAAGGACCTTCCACTAAGGTTAGCTGAGTTTGGTACGGTTTATAGGTATGAACAGTCGGGTGAATTACATGGTTTAACGCGTGTAAGAGGCTTTACGCAAGATGATGCTCATATTTTCTGTGCTAACCACCAGGTAGAAAATGAATTTAAAAAGGTTATAGACCTTGTGCTTTATGTTTTCAAGTCTTTGGGCTTTGATGATTTCAGTGCTCAAATCTCTTTAAGAAGTAAAGAAGATAGAAGTAAGTATATTGGTAATGACGAGGACTGGGATAAGGCCGAGCAAGCCATTATTAATGCCTCTGCTGAGAAGAACCTCGAAACAGTTATAGAGTATGGTGAAGCGGCTTTTTATGGCCCTAAGCTAGACTTTATGGTGAAAGATGCCTTAGGTAGAAAATGGCAACTGGGAACTATCCAAGTAGATTATCAGTTACCTAATCGATTCGAATTAGAATATGTTGGTGCAGATAACCAAAAACACCGACCTGTAATGATACATAGGGCACCATTTGGTTCTATGGAGCGTTTTATAGCTATTCTAATTGAAAACACAGCTGGAAATTTCCCACTTTGGTTATCTCCCGAACAAATTGCCATATTACCTATATCTGAAAAATATGAGGATTATGCCAATGAACTCTTCCTTGACTTGCAAGAGCAAGACATTAGAGGCTATGTTGATCATAGAGACGAGAAAATTGGAAGGAAAATTCGTGATGCTGAAATGAATAAGATTCCTTTAATGCTAATTGTTGGAGAAAAAGAACAACAAGAGCGTAAAATTTCTGTTAGAAAAAAAGGAGAAGGTGATATTGGCCAACTTTCTTTTGAGGAATTCGTATTATTTGCCAATAAAGAAATAAATAAAAATATTCCGAAGTTTGGTGCAAAGTAACGCAAAGCCTACTTTTGGTAAAATTTAAAGAAATTTTTAAGAAACAAGGGGTTTCTTTGTTTTAAATATTAAATCTCAATTATATACTGCTGAATGGCAAAACACTTTAGGAAAAATTATAGAAGACCGGTAAGGCAAGAAGACCAGCATCGAATTAATGATAGAATCCGTGTTCCGGAGGTAAGATTAGTAGGTGAAAACATAGAGCAAGGCGTTTATCCAATAGATAAAGCAAAGGAACTAGCAAGAGAGCAAGGGTTGGACCTAATTGAGATTGTACCTAATTCAAAGCCCCCTGTTTGTAGAGTATTAGATTACTCTAAGTTCAAGTACGAGCAGAAAAAGAAACAAAAAGAGCTTAAGGCCAAGCAGCAAAAAACCGTCATTAAGGAAATTAGATTCGGTCCTAATACTGATGACCATGATTTCCAGTTTAAGTTGAAACATGCTCAAAATTTCCTTCAAGAAGGTTCTAAGGTTAAAGCCTTTGTACACTTTGTAGGAAGACAGATAGTTTTTAAAGATAGAGGTTACGAATTAATCGGAAGATTTTTAGAAGAGGTAGAGGAGTTTGGTAAAGCAGAAGCCCCACCAAAACTAGAAGGTAAAAGGCTAACCATTATCATAGCACCTAAAGCAGGTAAGAAATAAAAGCCCTTAGGGCTTTTTTTTATGTCTATACTTTGTATTGTGGTATTTGAAATGTAAAGGGTAGAGCGTAAAAAAGCCTGCAATTAATAAAATTGCAGGCTTTTTGTAAATATCGTAAGGATGACTTAAGCTAACTCAGAATTGTCTTCTGTCTTATCTCTGAAAATAACTTCGTCGTTTTCAAACTCTTCCAAAGACATGCTAGTAGGCTTAGGCTGACGCTCATAAAACTTAGAAATTTCAATTTGCTCTCTGTTTTCAAATATTTCTTCAAGATTATCTACAGTAGAGGCAAACTCAGCTAATTTAGATGTTAATTCATCTTTGGTTTTCAAAGCAATCTGTCTTGCTCTTTTAGAAGCAATAAACACTGACTTATATATATTACCAGTCTTGGCCGCCAATTTGTCGGTATCTCTTGTAATTATTGAAGGATTAACTGCCATGTTTTTTTATTCTTTATTTGTGAAACGAATTGCAAAAATACAATTTTTATTGTAATTGCCCTTTGATTGTTTATTTTAATTTGGGCGTAAGAAGAGCTTCTTCTTTTGCAGCTTCAGCATTTTTTAATCTCCTTTCTGCTGCTTCTTCTTTCAAACGCTCTATTTCTTCCTCTTGCTCTATAACTTTGGCTAAAGCGGCTTGAGCTTCCTCATATATTTTGGCCATTTCTTTGGCGTAGCTACTTGAAGGATATGCATCTACAAAAGCCTCATGAAATTTTATAGCTTTTTCATAACGTTCATGTTGTCTTCTAAAGAAAGAGTTCTCTGCTAATTCAAATTCAGATTTAACTTGAATGTAGCCTAATTCTTCATTGTACCTAGAATCAGGGAATTCTCTTTTGAAATTATCAATGGTGATTACAGCTGCCTTATAGTTAGCAATAGTTACCCCACTGGTGTTATAATAAAGTACCGCTTTTTCATAGGCTTTTCTTTCTAAACGCTCTCTAAGGTCTATAAGGTTTTGTGTACAGCTCTCCGCATACTGACTCTTAGGAAATGTGTTTATAAAGGTCTGTAGAGCGTCAATGGCCGTTAAGGTGCTGCTTTGGTCTAAGTTAAACTTTGGTGAGTCCTTAAACATAGAGTACGCATGCATATAGAAAGCCTCTTCAGCATACGGGCTATTTGCATAAGTAGCATAAAAGGTTTTAAATAAATATGAACTTAGCTGAAACTGACCTTGGTAGTAGTTGCAATAGGCATTATAAAATTGCGACTTCTCCGCAGTAGAATCTCCTTTTAATAATGGAGTTATTTCATCAAAAAGTAAACCGGCGTGAAAGTAGTCTGCTTCATTATAATATTTTATGGCAGCGGTATATTTACTTTCTGTAGTTCCAGACTTTTGAAGTTTGGTGAACTCACGGTTACAGGAAGTGAAAAGGGCTAAAGCAACTAGAAAAAAAAGCGGCTTTAGGAGGTGTTTGAAATTCATTCGGCAAAGGTAATAAAAGGCTTCGATAGTAGAACGACATGCCCTTCTTAATAATTATGTATGCTTGTTGATTTAAGGAGAATTAACACTTAGTTGTGTCTAACAAGTAGTTTTTTTGTAGCTACTTTTTTTCCGTCCAAAATAAGTTGATAAAAGTAAACTCCATTATCCCATGATCTTGTTTGAACAGTAAGCTTGTTATCAAATGAGTCTAAACTAAAATCACCCATTTGGCCACCTAAAATATTGTAGAAAGAAATCTTAGCGGCTTTTTTTGAACTATTAAGCTTGTAATCTAAATAAGCAAAATCATTTGCTGGATTTGGATAGATATTAGATATGGAAAGTTCTTGGTCCACAAAAAGTTTATCCTTACTGAGGCTTTCTGCTTCGTACACTGCTTTCGGAGAAATTACCTTATTAGTGTTTTTTAGTAAAAGGTCTTTGTAAAACTCATTAATTACTGAGTTACTATTTACTGAAATTTCGGAAGGGAGAACGCCTTTACTAACGTAAGAGCTTACTGGCTGTGTAGATATTTTACTTGGACTCGGGTTTTTACCAATATTAAGCCTAGACTGATTACCTTGTGCATTTGCCAAGCCAAAAGAGGCTAGTAGCATTAGCACTGCACAGGAAAACAGTTTTATATTTTTAGACATTTGCATTTCCTTGGTAAACTTTAAATCATTCAGTAAAATTTGTTTCTACAAAAATATATAAAAAAATCTCAATCTTTCCTTAATAGACGTAGAAAAGAATCAAAAGGTTGTCCGTTAAGTAGTTTTTTTTAGTTTTTTAACAATATTTTTTAAATTACTGAGTTTGACTACTCAATTTTTGGAAGGTTGTCCGCCGGAATTATAGCAAAATTTGAACCAAGGACCTCTTCTTTGCTGGGTTTTGAGTCAATTTTCCAGGAGAAGTTTGGTAGCTTCTGTTGGTCGCTTTTTATTTCAAAAGGAGGAATCAATTTTGACTCCGCACTTCCCATAAAAGCTATTCTTTTGACTTTTCTGTCCATGAAGTTTAATCGCATTTTACTGCATTGTACTTTATTTAGTCCAATCAATTTGTTGTAATCGTCAAGGGTATAGTAAATACTTTCCCCGTTTCCATCTACATCCACCTGTTTGATGCTTGTATCATCATCAAAATTGGCCAAAATTTCTCGGCCTTTAATCTGATTGAAATTCCCTACAGAGTCTTTAGCTACCACAAAGCTGTTTTGATTGAGAAACATGTTCTTAATCTTATTATTGACCATGTTAGCTGTGATGGTATCACCTTCTAATTGGCTATCGCCACTCCAGATAATTGGGCCTCTGATAAAAGTTATGACGGAGTCTACTAGATTATAATTAAGCGAGTCACATTTTGACTGGAAATCGTTTCGATAGATTTTGACATCGCCATGAGCTATTATGAACTGAATTTTATCTACTTCTGATTCTGCCGTGTCTTTTATAGCTGTATTTGGAATAGTAATATTTGTAGTGTCAGTTTGAAGGATATTTTGGGTACTATCTTTTTCAGTAGCAACAATTTTAGTTTGTGTAGCGTTTTCAGAGTCTACTCCTTGCATAGAAATGCCTGAAATATCTAAATAGGCCGCACTGTCAATTGATGTAGTGTCCATTATCAAACCTTCTTTTATGGAGAGGCTATCGTTTAAAGAAACGGTTTGAAGAGAATCTGTCAAAAGGCTGTCTTTAGTTACCAGGCTGCTATCAATAGCTAAAGTGTTTTTTATAACGTCGTCAATATTTTGGTAGGCATAAATAAAATCGGCTCTTAAGTATAGTGTGTCTCCACTTGTAACAGAACGCAAGAGCGTATTTCCAATCATTTTAGTCAGCCTCAGCGAGGCTATCTTTTCCCCATAATCTCCATTTAAGTACATGCTGTCTTTTTTGCTAAAGAAAGCAACATTGCCCACACCAAAACCCTCTTCCGTTAGCATGTCAAAGTTTAGGGTGTCTGCCTCTAAGGTGTATTCTTCGTTTTCCACTAATGAGCGACCGTAAAACTTTGACTTTCGTGTGTCTGTGAAATAGTATCCTCTGGTGGCGGAAAGGTTGCCATCAGGAGAGTTTATAGTGGTGTAAGATATGAAATCAGCTCTTTTTGTTAAACTGTTATAGTCTAATGAATCGGTACAAAGAACAAAATCAGGGTGGAGAATTTCCACATCACCGAAGTAATTGAAAATTTTAGTAGTGGTATTATAGTAACCAGTTTTACTACTTAACTGAACGGAGTCTTGATGAATCACACCTGGAGTAGGGTAGTAGGCCACATCCGTATTCAGATTATAATTCATTTTGGTAGACTCCAAAGTCATTTCATCATCGGTCATGATGACCCTTTTACCTTGAATCTTGGCAATTCTTGTATTACCATCATAATAGAGGGTATCGCCAGTAATGGTCAATGTGTCGCCTTGGTTAATTTTTATTTTGCCGTAGGCTACCAGGTTATTCGTACCCGAATTATGGATGGCTCGCCTACAATTCATATAAACTCCACGATGCAGAAATTGCACATCACCATAGAATGTTCTAATCTGACTTTCGCCAGAATTCACTATCAGCGAATCCGCTTTTATAAGTTGGATAGTAGATTTTGGACCTCTGTCAATAGCCGGGTTTAGTGGCTTCTGAGCCCAAAGTTGGCTAGAGCTCAATAGTACAAATACAAAAACTATATACCTCAAGTGCAGAATTGTTAAGAAATTGCTTCGCAAAATTAGTGTAATTTTGTGGCATTACGGTCTATAAAACCATGGATATTCCCTTTTTAACATACCTTAAGACTAGTGTCAAAGTTTCAGATTCTGATGGAATTTTACTCGCCATAAGTGGTGGGGTAGATTCTATGGGTATGCTAAGGCTTTTTGAGACTACTACATTTAAGATAGTGGTGGCTCATTGTAATTTCTTTTTAAGAGGAGAACATTCAGATGGGGATGAAGAAATGGTAAGAACTTACTGCCGCCAAAGAGCGATTCCTTTTGAAACTGTAAAGTTTGACACTTTAGGTTTTGCTGGTCAGCATAAGATTTCTACTCAAATGGCTGCTAGAGAATTACGTTATCCTTGGTTTGAGAAACTTTTAAAGAAGCATGATCTTAAATGGGTAGCTACAGCTCATCATGCTCAAGATTCTCTAGAGACGGCTCTTTTAAATTTGACCCGCGGCACGGGCTTAAGCGGTCTTAAAGGGATTTTACCAAAGTCTGGCAATTTGATACGACCTTTGTTGTTCGCTAAGAAAAGCGATATTAGAGCTTTTGTGGAGAAAAATAAGGTGCCATGGCGAGAAGACAGTTCTAATGCTTCTGATAAGTACTACAGAAATCATGTGAGGCATCATGTGATTCCATTATTAGAAAAGTTAAATCCTAAATTGGTTGAGAATTTTCAACACACTAGCTCTAGGGTAAATAGTGCTCTAGATTATATCAAAAACGAGTTAGAAGCCTTTAAAAAGGAGTGTTTGGAGGTTACAAAGGACAGTATTTGCGTTGATTTTGAGGTTTTCTTCGATGAAAAGAAAAGTGCTGTAATAGAGTTTTGGCTGGATGAACTTGGTTTTAACTATGATGTAAGTATTTCTATTTTAGGCTCTAAAGAAAGTTTAAGTGGGAGTCAATTTTTAAGTGCTAGTCATCGCCTTTTAATTGACCGTGACACAGTGATAGTGACATTGTTAAATCAGGTTAAGGAAAAGATTAATATAGACATTGAAGCTGATTCTAAAGAGGTGAATTTTGCTTTTGGAACTTTGAAATTTAAAGAATGCCTAGAATTTCCTTCCAAAAATGATTTGATGAATGCAGACAATGCTTTTCTAGATGCTTCAAAATTATCTTATCCGTTAACACTAAGAAATTGGCAAAAAGGAGATGTTTTTCAACCCTTCGGAATGAAAGGGAAAAAGAAGGTTTCCGACTACCTGATTGATAAAAAAATACCGGTTTATGAGAAAGAAAAAGTTCTGGTATTATGTTCCAACAAAGAGATAGTTTGGCTAGTGGGGCAAAGAATTTCAGAAAAGTTTAAAACCAATAAAAGTGCTTCTGAAGTTTTAGAAGTTACATATTGTAGGTTTTAGAGCTGGAGGTAATTCTGGAT
Source organism: uncultured Arcticibacterium sp. (assembly GCF_964021845.1). NCBI lineage: Bacteria > Pseudomonadati > Bacteroidota > Cytophagia > Cytophagales > Leadbetterellaceae > Arcticibacterium > uncultured Arcticibacterium sp. The sequence continues at coordinate 14,906 of NZ_CAXHZC010000014.1, forward strand.
TTTCTTATTAGGAAAAGACTTTGGCACGGCTTTTGGATAAGTGTTAATGTGCAAATCCTAATAGGAAAATGAATATAAGAACGTCCATGTTGAAGAAATGTGCTGGACTATTAATCTTTTTTACGCTAATAGTTTTTCAGTCATATTCGCAAGCTAGCCTAAAAGCGGGTAATCGTAACTTTGAGAGACTAAGTTATGTAGAAGCCATAAAGAACTACGAGGCTTTTGTAGAAAGTGCAAAGTCAGATGACGAGGATCTTCCCGAAGGCCTGTCAAAACTGGCATTTTGCTATAAAAAACTGCAAGATCATACTAATGCCGAAAGGGTTTATAGGATTCTTTTCAAAAATCATGAAAGTATTTTGGATAGTAAAGAGTACCTGAACTTTGCACAAGTTTTGGCTAGTAACTCTAAATATAGAGAGTCTCAGAAATATTACTCCCTTTATGGAGAAAGACAAAGCAGTGATTTAAGAGCTAAGAACTTTACAGTGGCCTATATGGATAGGTCATCTTTTGCACGTGATTCATCTTTATATCAAGTAAAATATTTAGACGCTATAAATTCTAGCCAAGCAGATTTTAGTCCGGTTTATTTTGGTAAAGGTCTGGTATTTGTTTCGGCTAGAGAAGAAGATAAGTTTATAAAGCGAGTGTTCATGAATAATCAAACACCATTTTTGGATTTGTTTGAATACCCTGACACTACAAAACTTTCTATAAATTATAAAGGAAAAACAGTAGCTTCATTATCTAAAAGTAGCAAAGGTGGAGGAGCTATTTCTGCATTAAGCGAGGGTTTAGAGGGTTTTAGTAAAAAGTTAAACTCTAAGTATCATGAAGGCCCAGTTACATTCTTTAGTGATCAAAAACAGGTCATTTTTACACGGAATAATTACATCGGGAACAAATCAGAGAAAAGTGAAGATGGAATCAATAAGCTGAAGCTTTATTCTGCCAAGTTTGACGGAAATAAGTGGGACCATATAGACGAGCTGCCTTTTAACTCTGATGAGTACTCTTGTGGTCATCCATCTTTGAATATGGGTAATACGAAGTTGTATTTTGTTTCTGACATGCCTGGAGGTTATGGTGGCACAGACATTTATGTGGTGGAGTATAACGGCGGAAACTGGGGCAACCCTAAAAATATGGGTAGAGATATTAACTCGGAGGGGAACGAAATGTTTCCGTTTATTGACGAGTTTGACAATATTTATTTTGCATCTGATGGGCATGCTGGCTTGGGAGGTTTAGATATTTTCTATGTTGAGTTAGACAATGATAAAGCGGTTTCACTTCCAGAAAACTTGGGTACACCTATAAATTCAGAGAAAGATGATTTTAGTTTAATTACGGACGGGTCCAGAAATTCAGGATTCTTTGCTTCTAACAGAAAAACAGGTTACTCTGATGATGATATTTATGCATTTGGTAGAAAGTGTCGTGAGCTTAAAGTTTCGGTTTATGACGCTAGTACAAATGAACTTTTGCCCGGTGCCGAAATAAGGCTTATCAAAAACGGGGTAAATCAAGATTTATTTAAAACGGATGGTAAGGGCGAGGTCAATGTATGTATGGGAACTGGTTTAGACTTTAACTTTAATGCTTTCATGGAAGGTTACGAATCTAACTCCGTTGGGTATGAGAATATGTATGTGACAGAAGAAGGGCATGCAGAACTTAAAATAAACTTGATAGCCTCTAAATTACCACTAGTTAAAGGAGTAATTAGATCAGAATTAACAAACGAGCCAATTGCTGGTGCCACTGTGGTTTTGACTAACACGAGAGACGAGTCTACCGAGACTGTAATTACAGGAAAAGACGGTAGATACGAGTTTCAGCCTATAAAAAAGGGGAAGTATGTGGTGTCGGCAGTAAAAGATAATTATGCTACAAATACAGAAGAAATAGGTAAAGTAAAAGCAAAAAGAAAGGAGAATACCACCTACGAACAGAATCTTGGCATGATTGCTGAAGGTGATATATTTAGAATCGAAAACATTTACTATAACTATGGTAAATCAGACATTCGGAAAGACGCCAGAAAGGAACTTGACAATACGGTTTTACCAATTTTGAAAAAGTATCCAAACATGGCAATTGAAATTAGGTCTCATACAGACAGCAGGTCAGGAGCTGATTTTAATCAGGCATTATCTGACAGCAGAGCAAAAGCTGTAGTAGCTTATTTATCTAAAAGAGGAATATCAGAAGGTAGACTTTTAGGAAGTGGTTACGGAGAGACAATGTTAGTTAATGGATGTGCAGATGGAGTGGATTGTAGCGAACGGAAACATCAATTAAATAGGCGAACAGAGTTCAAGATTTTGAACGTAAATGAGCCAACAGTTAAAAGAGATTAAAGATATATTTTTTCATAGTTTAGGGTTAAGGTTTATTATAGAATCGGCTTGGATAGTGTTTCCGAGCCGATTTTTTTGTTATAAATCAACAAACCTTTATTTGTACTACTTCTATTTTTTATTGGATAGTTTTCGCTAAATTTTAAAATAGCTCTATTTGAAAACGACATTCTGCATAAAGCGGCCTATTTTCAAAGAAAAAACTTCCCAAAAGTATGCGGTATTTACTTCTACTGTTTTTATTAGTTTCTATTTCCGCTTTTTCTCAGAAACCTCGTTTAAGAGATTATGGCATTGAGATAGGTGTTTTAAAACCTGGTAAGTATAATGCTATTACTGATGTAAAGGGAGTAAAAGTAGGGCACACTACCCTAGCTATTGGCGACAGCATAAGAACAGGCGTTACGGCCATACTTCCGCATGAGGGGGATATTTATCAATGGAAACTACCAGCAGCTGTTTATATAGGCAATGGCTACGGAAAGCTTGCAGGATATAGCCAAGTGAAAGAGTTAGGAAATATAGAAACGCCTATTGTTCTTACAAATACTTTAAGCGTGGCGGCAGCCACAAATGCTTTAATAAGCAATACACTTAGTCAGCCTGGCAATGAAAACGTCCGTTCGGTGAATGCTGTGGTGGGAGAAACCAATGACGGTTACCTTAACGACATAAGAGGAAGGCATGTAAAGGAGGAGCACGTTTTAGAAGCCATTAAAAATGCCCAAACAGGAAAGGTAGTAGAAGGCAATGTGGGAGCGGGTACGGGGACTATTTGTTTTCAATATAAAGGAGGTATAGGAACATCTTCAAGGCTTATACCTGAAAAGTTAGGAGGCTATACGGTAGGTGTACTGGTACAAACTAACTTTGGTGGCGTTTTTGAATTAAACGGCGTGCCTATAGCAAAGGCTTTAGATAATTATCCAAGAGCTTATACTTATGACGTGGATGGCTCCTGTATGATGGTGGTAATAACTGATGCTCCTGTGGATGCCAGAAACTTGGAGCGAATGGCGAAAAGGGCGATTATGGGTCTAGCCAAAACAGGAGGAATAGCTTCTAATGGAAGTGGTGATTATGTGATTGCGGTCTCTACCGCAAAAGAAAATTTAATTCCAAATAGTAGTTCATCCCCTATTTTACAAAATAGTTTTTTAGATAATGGTGCTATGACACCCTTGTTTCTTGCTACCATTGAGGCTACACAAGAAGCTATTTATAACTCACTTTTTACGGCAGAAAGCACAGTAGGAAGAGATGGTCATGAAATAAAAGCTTTGCCTATTGATATGGTTTTAGAGGTTATGAAAGAGTACAGTGCTTTAAAAGATAATGATGGAGATAAGTAAAATTGAGATTTATAAATCTCCAATAAAACTCAAAAAGCCTTTTGTGATTTCTTTGGGCGAAATGAAGTATGCCGACAATATTATTGTCAAAATTTATACTAATACAGGTTTAGAAGGAATAGGAGAGTGTAGTCCATTTTTGCCCATCAATGGTGAAAGTATCGATACTTGTTTTGTGGTTGGTCAGTATTTGGCTAGTGTATTAAAAGGTCAAAATCCTCTAGATATAGCCCATTGCTCATCAGAAATGGATAGAACTATTTATGGAAACACCAGCATTAAAAGTGCCTTTGATATAGCCATTTATGATATTGCTTCGCAAGAAGCTAAACTCCCGCTTTACCAATTCTTAGGGGCTAAAAAAACGCGAGTACTTAAAACAGATTATACTGTCAGCATAGGTGATGCTATTCATATGGCGGCAGACGCTGTAGATATTAAGGAGAGAGGTTTTGAAGTGATTAAAGTAAAACTTGGTAAAAATGGAAAAGAAGATGTTAAGCGAATTAAGGCCATTAGGGAAGCTGTAGGAATGCAAATACCTTTACGTTTAGATGCAAATCAAGGTTGGACAGTGACAGAAGCTATTGAAACGCTACAGGCTTTGGCATCTTATAACATTCAGCACTGTGAAGAGCCTATACCTAGGTGGCAATTTATGGCTTTGCCAAAGGTTAAAAACGAGAGCCCAATCCCAATTATGGCAGATGAGTCCTGTTTAGATCATCATGATGCTATGAGGCTCATAGCTTTAAAAGCTTGTGATGCCATCAATATCAAACTGGGGAAGTCTTCTGGGATATTTAAGGCTTTAAAAATTATAAAAGAGGCAGAAAAGGCAGGAGTAGCTCTTCAAATAGGGGGTTTCTTAGAATCTCGAATAGGTTTTACAGCCGCGGCTCATTTGGCAATGACAAGTTCAAGTGTAAAGTATATTGATTTTGACACTCCACTAATGTTTAAAGAAGACCCAGTTTTATTGGGTATGACTTATAGCGAAAATGGAGCTATATATTTAGGAAAAGAAATTGGTTTAGGCGTGAAAGTAAAAACCGAATATTTAGAAAGTTTAGAGAGAATAGTGATTTAATTAAAACGAATATTTAGAATGAAAAAGTGGCTAGTGGTAATTGGTTTAATAGTTTCTATGTGGTCGTGTGAGCGTCCTGAAAAGGAAGGAGTGACTTATTTACAAACAGAGGAGTTTGCTAAACTGAACAGGCCGTATTCGCAGGCAGTGGCTTATGAAGATATACTTTATGTTTCTGGTCAAATAGGTGCTCTGCCAAATGGACAAATGGTAGAAGGCGGCATAGAAGCCGAAACTATGCAAACGATGGAAAACCTTAAAGCTATTTTGGAAGCAAACGGTACATCAATGAATAAGGTTATCAAATGTACTTGTATGCTAGCCGACATGGCTGAGTTTGGAGCCATGAGTGCAGCTTATGTCAAATACTTCCCAGAAAATAAACCAGCAAGAAGTGCCTTACAAGGAGCCCTACCTTTAGGGGCAAAAGTAGAGATAGAATGTATGGCGGCTTTGGACTGATTTTAGAATATAATCCATTGTGAGAACTTTTAAGACAAGATGAGGCTGTCTCATATTAAAAAATGAGATGGCCTTTTTTCGTGCTAAATACCCTGA